>JAGZEK010000016.1 GCA_018368345.1 Collinsella sp. | reverse complement strand
ATATAGGGAGAGGGCCTGACCCCATATCGTTGGGGCCAGGCCCGATTTTGCCTCTTGACAATGTCCTGCTCATATTAAAAGGAACGTCCCCAAGTGCCGAATAAGTGTCGTCAACGACAATGCCGCAGGTAGAGGACGGAAAGCGAAAACGTCCCTAAGCGAGTGGCTTTAAATCGTAGGTCGAACAAAAGAAGCGAGCGCCGCCCAGAGCGAACAAGTTGGCATGAAAAAGGCGAGGCATAGACCTGAAGGTCATGCCTCGCCTTTTAAATGACAAATTGTCGCTCTGGGCGGCGCGCAGCGTCGACCCGTTAGGCGAAGACGATTAAATTGTCCCTATGGATCGCCGGCTTCTCGGCTAGGTCTGCCAGTAGACGGTTGCCGGCAATCTGGTCCTGGCGGCGGCCGGCGGCAAGCTCCAGCACGTCCGAATCGGCCTCGGCGATACCGCGGGCGACAACCATGCCGCTCGGGTCGCACACGTCGAGCACATCGCCCTCGGCAAACTGGCCATCGACCTCGCGAATACCCACCGCGAGCAGCGACGATCCGCGGCTGACCAGCGCCTTCGCGGCGCCGTCATCAACCGTCACCGAGCCATGCGCCTTGTCACCCAGCGCAATCCACAGCTTACGGGGCGCGATTTCCAGGCGCTCCGCCGGCGGATCGAACAGGGTTCCCACGCTCTCGCCGCGAGCCAGGCGCACGAGCGCATCGGGCTCCTCGCCCGAGCAAATCACGCTTTGAATGCCCGCCGTCATCAGAATGCGGCTCGCGCGAATCTTGGTGATCATGCCGCCCGTGCCCACCGATGTGGAAGAATCGCCCGCCGAGGCGATAATCTTGGCATCGATCTTATGCACAACCGGGACGAACTCGGCCGTGGGGTCCTCGTGCGGATTGGCGGTGTAGAGGCCATCGATGTCCGAGAGCGTCACGCACAGATCGGCGGAAACCAGACAGCTCACAAGCGCCGCCAGCGTGTCGTTGTCGCCAAACTTGATCTCGTCGACGGTAACGGTATCGTTCTCGTTGACAACAGGCACCACGCCAAGCTCCACCAGGCGCAGCAGGGCGTCGCGTGCGTGCAGGTAGGACGTGCGGCGGGCCGTATCGTGGCGCGTGAGTAGCACGAGCGAGGTGAGCAGATCCCGTGCATGGAACTCCTCGTCGTAGGCCGACGAGATGATGCACTGACCAGCCGAGGCGCACGCCTGCAGGCTCGGCAGGTCGCCGACCGGCTTGTGGTCGAAGCCCAGCACGGGATAGCCACAGGCGATAGCGCCCGAGCTCACCACGACCAGGCGCCAGCCAAGCTCGCGCAGCGCTGCGGCCTGATCGGCAAGCCCGCCGATAAAGGCGCGGTTGACCTTGCCGTCGGCGCCCACCACCGTAGACGAACCGATCTTTACCACCATCGTTTTATAAGAAGTCGTCATACGTCAAACCAATCGAATGTTCAGCTAACGGGCGAACGGGCGAGCGAGAAAATAATCCGTGTTCCTCCGTCCCCTTCGGATTATTTTGCCCAGGGGAAGGCAGAAGCCGCGGCCATGTTCTTGCGCACGAGCTCGTCGCGCACCTGAGCCAGGCCCTGCTCCATGCCCACCACATAGGTCTGCGGGTACAGGAAGCGCTTGAAAGCTGCGTCCAGATGATCGAGCGCCCAAGCACAGCGCTCGCGCGCGTCCTGGATGCTCTCACGCGGAGCCACCGCACTGCCATCGCGCACGATCGGCACCAGCAGCTCGCGATACTCAAGTTCGGACACGTCGGTCACCAGGGCGGCATCGTTCACGGCCACAAGGGTATTGCCGCGCGCGGCGCCCTCCCCTGCCAGATGGTCCTCGTCATAAATCATGTCGCAAACCGGGCCGCCAAAGCCGTCGTAATAGCGTCGTACGCGCTGAACACCGGGAATTGTGCGCTTGTAGGGCTGCTCGGAGAGCTTCACCACCGGCGTCCACGGGTCCGTCTCACTCGCACGGCGGGCGGCGAGCTTGTACACGCCGCCCAGCGCCGGCTGGTCGTAGCAGGTCGCGAGCTTGGTACCCACGCCAAAGCTATCGATGGGCGCGCCCTGGTCGATCAGCGACTGAATCGTGTACTCATCCAGATCGTTGGAAACCGAGATCCCCACATAGGGCAGGCCCTCGGCATCAAAACGGCCACGAACATACTTAGAGAGCTTGGCGAGGTCGCCGGAGTCGATGCGAATAGCCGACAGACGCTCGCCCACCGCCTCCATCTCCTTGGCAACCGTAATGGCATGCTCGCAACCCTCACGTACGTCGTAGGTGTCGATGAGCAGCGTGCAGTTCTTGGGGCTCGACTTGGCAAAGGCACGGAAGGCCTCGAGCTCGGAGTCGAAGCTCATCACCCAGCTGTGCGCATGCGTGCCAAAGACGGGAATACCGTAGCGGCGGCCGGCGAGCACATTGGACGTAGAGGAGCAGCCGGCAACGTAGCTCGCGCGCGCGACGGCCAAGCCGCCATCGGGACCCTGGGCGCGACGCAGGCCAAACTCCGCCACGGGACGGCCGTCCGCCGCCAGCACCACGCGCGCCGTCTTGGTGGCGACAAGCGTCTGGAAGCCGACAATGTTGAGCAGCGCCGTCTCGAGCAGCTGGCATTCAAGCGCGGGGCCGGTGACGCGCACCATGGGTTCGCGCGGAAAGACGAGCTCGCCCTCGGGCACGGCGTCGATGTTTACATGCGCACGAAAATCGCGCAGGTAGTCGAGGAATCCAGGCTTGAACATCGCGCCGCCGGCCGGGGCCTGGAGCGAGGCGAGGTAGTCGATATCCTCGAGCGTAAAGTGCAGATTCTCGACCAGCTCGGGCAGCTCGGCGGTGCCGCACATGACGGCATAGGCGCTGCCAAAGGGATGGTCGCGGTAAAACGCGGTAAAACAACCCTGCTCATTGGCCTTGCCGCTCTCCCACAGCCCCTGGGCCATAGTGAGTTCGTACAGATCGGTGAGCATTGCAATGTCGGTGGGATGAGAGATGTCGGTCAAAGCCATGGGGCGACCTTTCGGATGCGTTGTGCAGAGGTTGAGGGTTGGCGAGGCGGGCGTGCGGGCATGGAGCCCAGCGCGAACAGGCTAAAGCAGGCCCATGCTGGTCAGGATCGTGTAGCCCATAAAGATGACAAACGCGACGAGGGCAAGGACAATGATGATTTTTTGAGCCGGCGCCATGCCAGGGATCTCGTTCTCGCCCGTAGGCTCCTTGGAGGTAACCATGCGCTGGGCAAAGCTCATCTCGTCACGGCTCGGCTTGGGGTCGACGGACTTGGGACGAGCGGCCTTTTTAGGCTGAGGTTTGGGTGCGGTGGGCGCGGGCTTCGCGGCGGCGGGCTTGGGCTCGGATGCGCCCTTCGCAGCGGCCTCCTCGGCCTTCTCGCGCTCGGCACGCAGGGCGGCCAACTCCTCACGCTCGCGGCGTGCCTCTTCCTGGGCCTCGCGACGAGCTTTCTCGGCGCGGAGCTCTTCCAACTCGGCGCGTTCCTCGGCAGACAGTGGTTGGGACTCAAGCTCGGCCATGGTACAGCCCTTTCTTTTAAAAAAAGCCGCCGACACAATGTCAGCGGCTTATCAAATCCAAGGGTGGAGACGAAGGGAGTCGAACCCTCGGCCTCTGCCATGCGACGGCAGCGCTCTCCCAACTGAGCTACGTCCCCAGGACAAGTCGATATTTTACCTACGGCTCGCCAACTGTCAACGCCCAAT
Source organism: Collinsella sp. (assembly GCA_018368345.1). Taxonomy (GTDB): domain Bacteria; phylum Actinomycetota; class Coriobacteriia; order Coriobacteriales; family Coriobacteriaceae; genus Collinsella. The sequence goes on along the minus strand of JAGZEK010000016.1, from coordinate 47,757 downwards.
AATCAGTCTTTTTGGGGCGCGGCTATTTTGACAACTTTTCGAGCAGGCGATCCTCTCGATGATTTTTCTGGGACGGGGATTAAAAAAACATTGTGTACCGAATGATTTTATAATCCCCGTCCCAGAAAAATCATCGGCGAACGCGCTACTTTGCGCTGGTGAGGACGCCGGTGGTGTCGAACGCCGGGGTAAAGCTCTCGTCTACCGCGCCGCCTTCTTGCCAAAACATCGTCGTAAAGCCCAGGTCGTCGGCATGGTCGAGCACCTGCTCGTACTCCTCGCGCGTCACGGCGCGCGCCAGGTCGCCGCCTTGTTCGCGCATGAGGGCATTGGGCGTGTACTGGTTCATGACCGAGATCGGCACGTCGCCCACCGTCTGCCACACCAGGTCCAACACGCGGCACGAATCGTCCGCATGCCCCGGCAGCACCAGATGACGCACGATTATGCCGCGCCTCATGAGCCCGTCCTCGTCTACCAGCTCTCCCCCGCGGCGCTCAATCTCGCGCGCCATCTGGGCCAGACCCGACACGGCCACGCGCGGGTAGTCCTTAATATGAGAAAGCGACTGCGCAAGCCCGGCATCGGCATATTTAAAGTCCGTAAGCCACACGTCGACCAGGTCGCCCAGCGCCGCCACGGCACTCGCGCGCTCGTAACCACTCGTGTTGTAGACAATTGGGATGACCAACCCGCGCGTCCGTGCCGCGGCAATCGCGGCAGGCAACAGGTGCGCATAGTGCGTCGCCGTCACCAGGTTGATGTTATTGGCGCCCTGGTCCTGCAGCTCCAGCATAATCTCGACCAAACGCTCGGGCGAAATCTCAAGACCGAAATTGCCCGTCGAGATCTCGTGGTTCTGGCAGTAGACACATTTGAGCGAGCAGCCGCTAAAGAAGATCGTACCCGAGCCGGCCTCGCCCGAAATGGGCGGCTCCTCCCACATATGAAGCGCTGCGCGGGCCACCCTGAGCGTGTCGTTAGCACCGCACACGCCGCGCGCGCCCTCATCGCGCGCCGCACCGCAACGGCGCGGACACAAATGGCAGGCGGGCGAAAAAAGTTCGGTCAACGACGTCGGCATAAAAACATGCTCCAAAACAACGATTCAGCAGCTCAAACGTAAAGGGCCAGACCGCGTAGACGGCTCCGTCCCTAAGGCGCCGTAATCGTCCGACACGATTTTTGTAATGTCAAGACTGGAATCGACAAAGTGCCGCTTTATGATGTAGGTATTCCGCCCCCCGCGGAGCAACTGGGTGAACCGTCGCGTTTATTTAGGGAGCCCACACAGTCGTACCTAGTACAGGTATCCTTCGTTGTTAAGGACGCTGGAACAGTCGATGAGGGCACCCACCTGTTTTAGGTGGGTTCATTTTCGTAACGTGGGGGGTGGTTTTCTTTTGCCGAAAATCGCCATTACAGCCCATATGGATCCCCGCCGGTATCCCGACAAGCCATCGACAACATCCCAATATCTGGTAAGCGCGTGATTATCGCTGCATGCAATTCCATGCACCCCCCGTGGTCGAGTATCATGGTTCGGCTATGCCCTTTGCGCATGGCGTTCTTCTGACCTTTTCCTTCGACGCTTGGCGGTTTTTAGATTCATGGCTTCATCCCCGAGCTACATACCGTACCTATGCGTGGCAGCGGCGGCCTTTATCACGACCTTCCTCACGGTGCCCCTGGTCAAGCGCTTGGCAATTAAGCTCGACGCCGTCGACTATCCTTCCAAGCGCCGCATCAACACCAAGCCCATCCCGCGTTTGGGCGGAACGGCGGTGTTTTTGGGCCTGGTCGTTGCCTGCATTGTGCAAATCCTAGGCACCTGGCACCTAGGCTGGCCGCCCGTCCTGGTGCCGCACCCGCGCCTTCACATTAGCTATCCCATGCTGGCGCTCTCCTTTACCGTCATCTTTGCGACCGGCGCTATCGACGACGTCATCCAGCTCAAGCCCAAGCAAAAGCTGGCCGGACAGGTCCTCGCTGCGCTCATCGCCTGCGTGGGTGGCCTGCGCATCGGCGTCATCGTCAACCCGTTTGCCCCCGGCGAAATCATGCTCGGATGGCTCGCCTACCCCATCACCGTGATCTATCTGGTGGCATTCACCAACATCATTAACCTCATCGACGGCCTCGACGGCTTAGCCACGGGCATCTGCGGCATCGCGTCGTTCACCATGTTTTCGATGGCCGTTCTCTCGGGCCGCATCGACGCCGCCGCGCTCTCCATTGCGCTCTTTGGCGCCTGTCTGGCCTTTTTGCGCTACAACTTCAACCCCGCAAGCATCTTCTTGGGCGACTCGGGGTCGCTGCTTCTGGGCTTTGCGCTGGGCTCCATCTCGCTACTCAACGTGAGCCGCACCGCCGCGCTCACCTCGCTTATCATCCCGCTCATCGTTGCCGGCGTGCCCATCATCGACACGTTTAGCGCCATCGTGCGCCGCAAGCGCGCCCACATTAGCATCGGGCAGGCCGACAAGGGCCACATCCACCACCGCCTGATCCAAGAGGGCTACAACCAAAAGCAGGCTGTGCTGCTCATCTATGCCTGGTGCATTATGCTTTCGGCCGGCGCCGCCGCGATCAACCAGGTCGAGGTGCCCATGCGCGTGCTCATCTTTACCGTGCTCGCCATTGGCTCGGCGGCCTTTGCCAAGCATCTACATCTGTTTGAGCCCGTGCTGCGCCACCATTACAACAAGCGCACGCACGAGGATGAGCTCGTCACCCCCGACGACCCCGCCTTTAAGCAGGAGGAGCAGGCAGCCGAGGAACGTAAGGAAGAGCGCCACCACAAGCTCTAGGGTAAGCTGCCGAGGAAGCGCCCAGGCGCCGCCGGCCAAACGCGCAGCCATGCCGCGCCCATCGCACATGCCGCCGATCTCCCGCCCCTCGCCTACTTACGCCCCGCCCCTCCAATAAACGCGTTATCATCTTGACCAATGAACATACGTTAGGAGCAATAATGCCAAACGAGAACAGCTACGAAGTCGCGCTGCAAAAGAGCAACGCCATTCGCGAGGGCCTGGCCAAGACGCCCGACAAGTTCACCATGCTCACCGGCGACCGCCCCACCGGCCGTCTGCATCTGGGTCACTACTTCGGCACCCTTAAGGGCCGTGTTGAGCTGCAGAACATGGGCGCCAAGACCAACGTGCTCATCGCCGACTACCAGGTCATCACTGACCGCGACACGACCGAGCACATCCAGGACAACGTGTACAACATGGTCATGGACTACCTTGCCTGCGGCATCGACCCCGACAAGACCATGATCTACGCGCACTCCGCCGTGCCCGCCGCCAACCAGCTCATGCTGCCGTTCCTGTCGCTGGTCTCCGAGGCCGAGCTGGCGCGCAACCCCACGGTCAAGGCCGAGATGGAGGCCTCGGGCCACGAGCTCACCGGCCTTCTGCTCACCTACCCGGTGCATCAGGCCTGCGACATCCTGTTCTGCAAGGGCAATGTGGTGCCCGTCGGTCGCGACCAGCTGCCGCACATCGAGCTCACCCGCACCATCGCCCGCCGCTTTAACAACCGCTACGGCAAGGTGTTCCCCGAGGTCGACGCGCTGCTGTCCGAGACCCCGCTGCTGCCCGGCCTGGACGGTCGCAAGATGAGCAAGAGCTACGGCAACGCCATCAACATCTCGATGACAGCCGAGGAGACGGCCAAACGCATCAAGAAGAGCCAGACCGACTCCGAGCGCATGATCACGTTCGATCCCGAGAACCGCCCTGGCGTGTCCGGTTTGCTTTCGACGGCCGCCATCTGCACCGGTCGCTCCGAGGTCGAAATTGCCGAGGAGATTGGCATGGGCGGCTCCGGCCAGCTCAAGAAGTACGTGACCGAGGCCGTCAACGAGTACTTCGCACCGATCCGCGAGCGTCGCCAGCGATACGAGAACGATCTGGACTATGTGAAGGACGTCCTGCACGAGGGCAACCGTCGTGCTAACGAGATCGCCGAGCAGACCCTGGCAGAGGTTCAGGACGCCATGGGCATGGTGTACTAAGCAAAGCGCCTTCGCACAACATAGACGGTGAGGCTGAATCCTCACCGAAACAGGAACAGGCCCGCTGGCAGATAGTTGCCAGCGGGCCTGTTCCCGAAGTACACCGTTGAATCGCACAGAGGGGAGGGATGCGAATCAAACTCAACAGGGCAGGCTTTTTCATCGCCTATTGCCTGCTCCGTTGCTGAAACCAATATAGTTCACCGTGGTTTACTTTGTAGCGTCAACCTACGCCGCCACACCTTCTCCATAAGTTAACCACGGTAAACCTGTCAAAACCACCACAAAGGGGACAGGCACCTTTGTGGTGGTTTTGGCCACGGTCGAGCCGCTAAAGCCCCGCCGGCCAGCGGCAGACAGCAAGGTCGACGTGCATGGGGTCGGCAAATGTCACTCCCTCCCCCAGCAGAAGCTCACGCTGAGCATCGGGGCCGCCAAACGCAAAGCCCTCGCAAATGCGGCCATCGGCAAACACCACGCGATGGCAGGGAATCTGGCCGGGGCGCGGATTGCTGTGCAGCGCATAGCCCACGTAGCGCGCGCTGCGCGGACGACCGGCGAGCAGCGCCACCTGCCCGTACGTGGCGACCATCCCCTCAGGGATCTGCTCGACCACCTCGTATACCCGCTCAAAAAAGCCCTCAGACGCCATTGCTCGCTCCCTTCCACCCGGAATAGCATAAACCACCACAAAGGTGCCCGTCCCCTTTGTGGTGGTTTTGGCAGGTGGGCTAGTTAACGGGCTGGAAGAAGGCTACGGCTACGGCGCCGGGGCCTACATGGGTGCCGATGGTGGCGCCGATGGTGTGAACGGGCAGTTCGCCCTCGGTGTGGCCAGCCCACAGTGCCGCGCTGTCCTCGATATACTTCTTGAGCACGGCGTCCGAAAGACCCGTGTAGCCGAGCGCCAGCGGCATGGAGAAGTCGACGCCGCCCGCCTTCTCGACCTTCTGGTTGAGCAGGTTGCGGCCGTTTTTGGAACCGCGCGCCTTGCCCAGCTGCACAATCAGGCCATCCTCGGCAGCCACCACGGGCTTTACGTTGAGCAGCGTACCCACGGCACCGGCCGCAGCAGACAGGCGACCGCCGCGCACCAGGTACTCCAGCGTCTCGAGCAGGCCGATGACGACCACGCGGTCGCGCACGGCCTCGACAGCCGCCGCAACCTGAGCCGCGCCCTGGCCCTCGTCCACCAGGCGCAGCGCATACTCGACCAGCACGCGCTCGCCCAAGGTCACGTTATTGCTGTCCACGACGAACATGTCGCCGCCCGGCGCCTCGGCAAGTGCCGTACGAGCACTCTGGTTGGTGCCCGAGAGCTTAGCGCCCACGGTAATTATCACAGCCTCATCGCCGGCTTCACGAACCTTGGCAATCGCCTGCGAAAACGCGTACGGGTTGACCTGGCCGGTCTTGGGCAGCTCATCGCGTTCCACGAGCATCTCGTAAAAGCGCTGGTGATCGATATCGACGCCATCCATGTACACATCGGTGCCAAAGGTGACGGACAGCGGCAAAACGTCCAGTGCCGGGTGCTCCGCCGGCGACATATCGCTCGCGGAATCGGTAATAATGCGGACGGACATAGCGAATCCTTTCTTGCGCAGGTCCCGCGCAGGGAATTTTGACAGCAAGGCCCCGGCACGGTATGCGCGCTCAAACAGGACTATGCAGTTGTTAATTGGAAGCAAAAGCCTTGGCGGCTCTACAGCTCGCGCAGGGTGTTGAGAATCGTGCGCAGCGACGTATACATCTGCTCGCGCTGCTCCACACCCATAGCTTTACCGGTGGTATCGAGCACTTCGCGAATGATGCGATCGGCCTCGCTCATGCTCTCGCCGCCCAGGGCGGTCAGGCGCACCGGGGCACGGTACTTGACGGCGGCATCGCCCGAATCGTCGACCTCGACGTAGCCACCCTCCTCCAGGTGAGCTAGCGTACGCGAAACGGCGGCACGGGTCACGCCGGCCATGCGGGCAAGGTCGGCACCGGTCAGGCCATCCTTGCTGCGCTCAAGATAATACAGGCACATGACGTCGGAACCCTTGAGGCCCAGTCTTGCGCCCTCGGACGTCTTGATGCGCTGAATCTCCTTGTAGAGTCCGCTGATCAGTCCGACAAAATCCTCAAAACGTGTCTCGTCGTTCTGCTGCATGAGAGACGACCGCCTTTCGCTTGCATGATGCTAACGGGTAAACATCTTAGCGGCACTGGGCGACCCCCGTACCCAGATACTTCATTTGTTAACCCATCAACATAAAAACCACCACAAAGGGGACAGGCACCTTTGTGGTGGTTTTCGACGAATGTGGGCCGCGGGCGTCGCTACAGCTCCACACAAGGATTGTCGCGCGTCACAAGGGTCTTGGCGACAACCGTTGCTCCAAGATAACACTCAAGCAACTCGGCGAGGCGATCGATTGCAGCCTGGCAATCCCCCATCCGCTCGGGCTCCACACACTCAATCGCCAGGAACGCATCGGCCGAATCGTCGGACAGCGCCGTGCGAACGCCGTCGCGCCAGTTCCAGCAACGGCACACGGCACCCGCGTCGTCGATATAGGCAAGCTCGCCGGGCAGCGTTGGATCGTCCGTCTCCTCACCAAGCGGCAGGAACGCGTCGCCGCCGTCGGTCACCGTCAGGCGCAAATTACCCTCAATAGCATGCAGATCCTCACCGCCCACGGGCAGCGCGTAGGTCAGCGAAACTGTATTGTAGATGTCCACCGCCGGCGTGATGTGGCCGACCGGCTTGCCTTTGAGCACGCGCTTGAGCAGGTTCTCGATGGAGCACCGCGCACCCTTCTTGGTCTTGAACTTGCGATAGGCCTCGCGCCATGCCTTGACCGGCGCATTTTCGCTGATGGTATCGCTCGACAGATGGCGCTCCGCATCGATGTTGGCGCGGTCGAGCAACGCCGCAATCGCGTCAACGTCCTCTTGGGAAATCTGCGCCGCGGGCTTCATGCCCTTTACGACCACAACACCGATAGCCGCTTGCGGAAACAACTCCCAAAACGAATCCTCGGCAACGAAACTCTTCATGTGCTCTCCCTTCATGGCGTGCGCCCGAGCCCGGACGCCTAAACAAAAAGCGCCCTTACGATGGCCACCTTCAAAGTCCTACGGTGCCGCCACAAGAGCGCTTACGCTGTCCCCATCCGGAGAAGGGGACGATATGTCAGGCGTATTGTAACCCGAGTCGCCCATGCGAGCAAACCACCACAAAGGTGCCTGTCCCCTTTGCGGTGGTTTTGGACTCGCGGCAATGCTACAGGCGAAGTCCCAGCAAGCCGCGGCCGCGGTGACGGGCTTCGGCAGGCACCTGGGCGTGCGGACCGGCGGCCTTTACGGACTCAGGCAGGTGCGAATACTTCTTCTCAAAGTTCTCCTCGAACATCACAGCCAGGTTGTGCGCGGCCTCGTCGTAGCGCGCGGTGCTTTGCCAGTACTGACGCGGCACCAGGATGCCGTCGGGCACGCCGTGGCACGTGGTGGGAATGTCGACGTTAAAGATGTCGTCGTGCACGAACTCGCTGTCCTCGATGGTGCCGTCGAGGGCGCGCGCGACCAGGGAGCGCGTGTAGGCAAGCTCAATGCGATGCCCCACGCCGTAGCCGCCGCCGATCCAGCCGGTGTTGACCAGGTAGACGCGCGTGCGGCCGTCGGCGATGCGCTCGCCGAGCATTTTGGCGTAGACCATGGGGTCGAGCGGCATAAACGGCTCGCCGAACAGCGAGGAGAACGTGGGCGTGGGCTCGGTGACGCCGACCTCGGTGCCGGGAATCTTGGCCGTAAAGCCCGTCACAAAGTGGTACATGGCGGCGTCGGCCGTCAGGCGCGAGATGGGCGGCAGCGCACCAAAGGCGTCGCAGGTCAGGAAGAGCACGACGCTCGGGGTGGTGCCCATGCCCTTGGTCCACGCGTTAGGAATGTGCTCCACGGGGTAGGCCACGCGCGTGTTATGCGTGATCGAGACGTCGTCGTAGTTGGGCTTACGGTTCTCGTCGAGCACCACGTTTTCGCAGATGGCGCCAAAGCGGACGGCGTTGAAGATCTCGGGCTCGTGGAAGGCATCCAGGCCCTCGCACTTGGCATAGCAGCCGCCCTCGATATTGAAGATGCCCATGTCGGACCAACCGTGCTCGTCGTCGCCGATCAGCAGGCGCGTGGGGTTGGCCGAAAGCGTGGTCTTGCCGGTGCCGGACAGGCCAAAGAACACAGCGGTCTCGTGCGTGACGGGGTCCATGCTAGCTGAGCAATGCATGGGCAGCACGTCATCCTCGACGGGCAGCAGGTAGTTCATGACGCTGAAGATGGACTTTTTGATCTCGCCGGAGTAACCGGTGCCGGCGACCAGGATCACGCGCTCCTGGAAGTTAATGACCACGGCGGCGCTGGAGTTGAGGCCCTTGATGGCGGGATCGCACTGGTAGCCCGGCGCGGCGAGCACGCAGAAGTCCGGCTCGCCGGTGCGTGCGATTTCACGGGCAAGCGGGCGGGCGAGCATCTGCTTAATAAAGAGCGCCTGGCTGGCACGCTCGCAGGCGACAAGCAGACGACGCGTATGGTTGCGGTCGGCACCGGCCATACCGCGAGTGACGAACACGTCGCGCTCGTTGAGATAGTCGACGATGCCGGCCTTGATGGCCTCGTAGCTCTCGACAGACAGCGGGCGGTTGACGGCACCCCAGGCAATCTTGTCGTGAACATCGGGGGTGTCAACGATAAAGCGGTCATTAGGCGAGCGGCCAGTGCGCTCCCCCGTCTCGATCACCAGCGCGCCGTTGGAGGCCATACGACCTTCGTTGCGACGGATGGCGTGCTCGACGAGCTCGGCTGCCGGCAGGTCGACCAGCAGGCGGGGCTGGTTCTCGGCAGGATCTTCGACCAGCGTAATGCCAAAGTTGGACAGAACTTCTGCAGGGGTAACACCTGGCATGGGGCCTCCTTTAAAAGCGCGACACGTGGACGAGGCGCGCACTTTACTCACGTAAAGCCCGTTGTACCCGATATGCAAAAACGTTTTTGCGGCAACGGCGAAGCGCCCGCCCAACGGTCAAAAATCGCACGCAAGCGGCCTAGTCGTTAGGGACACTCTTGAACAGGCAACAACCAAGGAGCGACCCCGGATGCCGGCACTTAGGGACGTTCCCAAAGTGCCGGCACATAAGGAACGTCCCCAAATGCCGTCTACTGAATGGCGCCGCCGAAATTATCGAACAACCTGTTCAAAAACACGAACGAACACCGTCGCGTCTATACTAGAGCGCAGCAATAGAAAGGAATCGTCTTGAGCATAACGCCCCTCGATAGCATCCGCCGCACCATCGCCCGCCGCAACGGCGTCACCGACCCCACCATATCGGCCGGGGCGCACGGACAGGGCGGACGCATCGAGAACGGCCTGTTCCCCGCATCGCACACCGCCGAGGAGCTCGCACGAATCCAAGAGCTAAGCCAGCGTAACGCTGGCGGCCCCGACAGCAGCCAGGCCACGCGCCGTCGCCGCGAGCGCGATCGCCAACCCGGCCCCATCCACCGCATGGTCAATGCCTGGTGGAACCGCCTGCTCGGCGCTGTCTACGGCGGCGGCTTCTCCACGCAGGAAGCCGAGTACGAAGATCACGCCACCCGTCGCGACTACCTTTGGAATACCCTAGGCACCGCCGTATGGGGTTTCGCGTTCCCCCTGCTCACCATTGTGTCCACGCAGCTTGTGGGCGCCGAGGAAGCCGGTAAGTTCTCCATCGCCTTTGTCACCGGCACGCTCATCATGATCGCGTGCAACTACGGCGTGCGCAACTTTCAGGTCTCGGACATCGACGAAAAAACCTCCTTTGCCTCCTACCAGCTCAACCGCTGGCTCTGCGGAGCGCTCGCGCTGGCATGCGGCCTGGTATACAGCAGCGCCCGCGGCTACGATGCGCAGATGGCCACGATCGGCCTGGGCGTCTACCTCTATAAGGTGATCGACGGCATCGCCGACGTATACGAAGGCCGCCTGCAGCAGGCCGACAAGCTCTACCTGGCCGGCATGAGCCAAACGCTGCGCTCCGTCGGCGTCATCGCGGTCTTTAGCTTGGCGCTGTTCCTTACGCGCAGCATGCCCATCGCCGCCATGGCCATGGGCGTCGCCGCGATCGCCTCACTCGTGCTGGTCACCGCGCCGCTCGCCCTGCTCGAGACCGAAAAATCGCGCCACGTGAGCCTGCGCGAGGTCGGCCACCTGTTTGTCCAGTGCGCCCCGCTCTTTGGTGCACTGTTCCTGTTCAACCTTATTGAGAGCATGCCCAAGTTTGTGATGGAAGGCACGCTGGCATACAAATATCAGCTGTACTTTAATGCCCTGTTCTTTCCGGCGCAGGCTATTTTGCTGAGCATTGGATTTATCTATAAACCGCAGCTCCTGCGCTTGTCGAGCATTTGGGCTAATCCTCGCAAGCGTCGTCGCTTTGACCTGATTATTGTTGCCGTTATGGCGCTGATCGTGGTCATCACCGGCGTGTGCGCCGCATTTATGGCAGGTCCCGGTATTCCCCTCATGAGCTTTATGTACGGCCTCAGCTTTGAACGCTACCGTACGCTGGCGCTGCTGATGGTCGTCGCCGGCGGCGTAACCGCGGCCATCGATTTTATCTACGCCATTATCACGGTGCTGCGCCACGCTGGAGACGTCACCAAGATCTACCTGATCTGCTTCGCCGTAAGCGTGGTGCTGCCGGTGATCCTGATTAAGCTACTGGGTCTGATGGGCGCTGTGGTGAGCTACCTAGCCATCATGGCCCTACTCCTGGTGCTGTTGATTGTCGAATACGCCCACATTCGCCAGCGCATAGAACGCGACCGCAACCCGTACGGCGCCTAATTCGAATCAATTTGAAGAAAAGAAACGTCGATGTTTTGGCACCGACAGCGAGCAGTCTCAAAGTGCCCCAGGTTGGCGCGAAAGAGGAGCGACGCGTACTTCCGTACGCGAACGACGGTTTGAGCGACAAGATGGGGTGCTTCGGGGCTGCGCAGCATCAACGTGGCCGCCGTTCGGTAGAACGGCGGAACAAAGTTATTCCCCGGGGCGAATATTCGCGTAGAACTCCGCCCCATCATCGAGCCGCAGGATGCCCACGCGACCGAACTCGGAGCCGGTGGCGGCAGCGCAGTCGATGTCGATGCGATCGGGCACACCGGCGGCATCCTCGCCGCCCAGGCGCACGATCTGCCCGCGGCCCGACTCCTCATCGAGCCCCGCAAGACCACCGACCTCGCAATAACGCCCGAGCGACACCGTTGGCGTGTGACCGCTCACCACGACCGGACCCTTGCCCTCGGCAGAAAGCAGCCCGGTCGGCGCATCCCAATAGCCGTGACGAATCCACAGCAGGTCATCGGCCGACTGCACCGCGAGCATCTGCTGCAGCAGCTCGCGATCGGCACCCACCGCTCCAACGCCATCGGCACAATCGACGCCATGCTCAAGCAAAAACGCGCGCGCCGCCTTCATCTCGATTCCAGCATGTACCAGCAGATACGGGCGCTCCTCGGTCTCGGCCACCGCGTAGAGCGGCAGCGCGGCCATCCATCGCACGAGCTCCTCGTATGCGTCAAATTCCATGTCGTTGAGCTGCTCGCGCGTCGTCCAGCCACCGTTGATATCCCAGGTCTCGGCATCGAGCGGATCCTGGCCAATGATGGCATCGAGCATGATCTGCTCGTGATTGCCCTTGAGCACGCGGGCGTTGGGCAGCGAGCGCACGAGCTTAATAACGCCGACCGGATCGGGCCCGCGATCGATCATGTCGCCCAGCACGTACAGCCTGTCGTCGGACGCCAGCGAAATCTTAGACAGGGCCTCGTCAAGCGCACGCACGTGCCCGTGAGCATCAGATGTCACATAGATCGCCATGGTACGCCTCTCCTTGCATTGCGGCCAAAGCCCGGCGCCGCAACTAAAACTTCAAGTTGAACTTAAACGTTACCCATTGTACTCCGTTGCAATAAAGCTGGAAAGGGTTTCCGAGCAGAGGCAAAGACGGCAGCCGTCTATGACGATATCGCGCACGCCCGCAATCCAACCCCATAAACCCACCATCTTTGGGTACAAATAACCGCAGACAACTGACCGTGCCACGCCAACCACCCAGGAGCGGACACCATCCATGAACCAGATCCTTCTTTTTATCGGCCTCGTCATCATTTTGTGCCTGACCATCAAACCCGTCGGCAAAAAGCTCCCCTTCCCCACCCTGCTTATCTTTATCGCGCTCGGCATGCTGTTGGGCGTCAACGGCCCGGCGCATATCGACTTTAGCGACTACGCACTCACCGAAACCGTCTGCAGCACGGCGCTATTGTTCATCATGTTCTACGGCGGCTTTAACACCAACATAGACCGCGCCAAGCCCGTCGCCGCGCCGGCGGTGCTGCTGAGCACGCTCGGCGTCGTCATCACCGCAGGCATCACCGGCGTGTTCGCCCACTTTGTGCTGGGCTTCGACTGGATCGGCGGCCTGCTGCTGGGATCGGTCGTGGCGTCCACCGACGCGGCCAGCGTCTTTAGCGTTCTGCGCGAGCACAGCCTTTCGCTGAGGGGCGGCACCGACTCGCTGCTCGAGGTCGAATCGGGCTCCAACGACCCCGTCGCCTACATGCTCACCGCCGTGCTCGCGACCCTCGCGGCGGGCGGCAATATCGACATTCCCGTGCTGCTGACCAAGCAGATCATCCTGGGCGTGGGGCTGGGCCTTGCCATCGGCTGGACATCCAGCCGTCTGATTGAGCGCGCACACGCAACGGCCGAGGGCGCGCAGACTATCTTTTTGTTCGCCGTGGCGATCGTTGCCTACGCGCTGCCGAGCTACCTGGGCGGCAACGGCTTTTTGGCTGTATACCTGGCAGGTATTGTTCTGGGCGCGAGCGACATCACCGGCAAGGTCGAGATGGCGCACTTCTTCGATACCCTTACCGAGATGGCCGAGATGACGATCTTCTTCTTACTCGGCCTGCTCGTGACGCCCGCACGCCTGCCGCAAATGTTGCTACCCGGCCTGGCGCTCATGGCGTTTATGCTCTTTGTGAGCCGCCCCATCGCCGTCAGCCTGCTGTTGGCGCCCTTTAAGACGAACCCTCGCCAGGTGGCGCTCGTAAGCTGGGCGGGTCTGCGCGGCGCGGCTTCGGTCGTGTTTAGCCTCTTTGCCGTGGTGGCCGGTGTTCCCGGTGGGCACGACCTGTTTGACCTCGTCTTTGTGATTGCCGTGTCGAGCATTGTGGTGCAGGGCTCGCTGCTACCGGCGGTGGCAAAGAAGCTCGACATGATCGACGCGGAAGGCGACGTGCGCCGTACGTTTAACGATTACCGCGACGAGAACGGCATGTCGTTTGTCAAGCTCAAGGTGGGCGCGGGCCATCCATTTGCCGGACGCTCGCTCGCGGACATTGGCAGCGCGACGGACATGCTCGTGGTCCTGGTGCTGCGCGACGGGGCGCATCCGGTACTGCCCAATGGCGACACCGTGATCCAGGAAGGCGATCTGCTGGTGATGGCCGCCCCAACGTTCGAAGAGCGTGCCGAGGTTACGCTGCGCGAGGTCACCGTGACTCCCCACGGTCGCCTGGCTGGTCAGCGCCTGCGCGATGTGCCGCAAGGCAAGCATCCGTTTATTGTAGTGATGCTCAAGCGCGACGGCCAAACGATCATTCCCGATGGCAACACCCTAATATACGCCGGCGACGAAGCCGTCATCGCCACGCTGGCGTCGTAGTGACCAGGGGTTAGCTAATTTGCGGCGAAGAAATCAAGCGCCTAGAGAACCTCATGCCTTCGCTCGCAGATTTGGATTTGCCCGAGGAGTAAAGCACCCCTCCCCCATGTAACCATCCTGTAAATCATAGCGGCGCACTCGGGTTTTGCTGTGATTCGGTCGCGCCTGACGCTCCACTGTGCTAAAGTATCCCGAACGTTCAAACGACTACGAGGGGAACTAGAAGATGGCACGTGTGCACAACTTCTCAGCTGGCCCGGCCGCGCTGCCTACAAGCGTGCTCGCCGAGATCGCCGACGAGATGATGGACTACCGCGGTTGCGGCATGTCCGTGCTCGAGATGAGCCATCGATCTAGCATGTACCAGCAGATTATCAACGACGCCGAGGCAACCCTGCGCCGTCTGCTGAGCATCCCCGACAACTACCGCGTCCTGTTTTTGCAGGGCGGCGCCACGCTGCAGTTTGCGGGCATCCCCATGAACCTCATGCGCCGCGGCCGCGCCGGCTACGTCGTGACCGGCAACTTTGCCAACAAGGCGTACAAGGAGGCCGCCAAGTACGGCGAGGCCGTGCTGCTCGCGAGCTCCGAAGACACCAACTTCGACCGCATCCCCGACATGGCCGACATCAACGCGCGTATTGCCGCCGAGGCTGCGGGCGACGGGCTCGACTACGTCTACATCTGCCAGAACAACACCATCTTTGGCACCATGTACCACGAGCTGCCCAATTGCGGCGACGTGCCGCTGGTCGCCGATGTCTCGAGCTGCTTTCTGTCGCAGCCGCTCGACGTTGAGCGCTACGGGCTCATCTACGCCGGCGCGCAGAAAAACGCCGGCGCCGCGGGCGTGACCGTGGTCATCGTGCGCGACGACCTTATCGCCGAAGGTCCGGCCTATGCGCAGACGCCGCAGTACATGGACCTTAAGACCCAAGCCGCCAAGGGCTCCATGCTCAACACGCCCAACACCTTTGGCATCTACGTGTGCGGCAAGGTGTTCCACTGGGTCGAGGAGACCGGCGGACTTGCCGCCATGGCCGAGCGCAACTGGGCCAAGGCCAACCTGCTCTATGATCTACTCGAGCTCAGCGAGCTGTTCCATGGCACCGCGCAGGCCGATAGCCGCTCCATCGCCAACGTCACCTTCCGTACCGGCGATGCCGAACTCGACGCGGCCTTCGTTGCGGGCGCGGCAGAGCACCAGATCCAAAACGTCAAGGGTCATCGCCTCGTCGGCGGCATGCGCGCCAGCGTGTACAACGCCGTCACCATGGAAGACGTGCAGGCACTGGCCACGTACATGAAGGACTTCGAAGCGCAGCATAGTTTGAGTCCGCGATCTAACTAGCCCGCAACCCGCGGGCCGACCAGCCACTTCAAACCACCCTGCTTAGATCAAAACCTGCTAAGGAGTTTTTCCATGCGTAAGATTAAGACCATCGACGACATCACTAAAGACGGCAAAGTCGAGTTTGGCGAGGGCTACGAGTTTGTGGGCACCGCCGAGGAGGCCGACGCTATCCTGATGCGCTCCACCGACCTGCACGGCTACGAGCTGCCCGAGGGCATCCGCGCCATCGCCCGCTGCGGCGCCGGCGTCAACAACATCCCCGTCGAGGAGTACGCCAAGAAAGGCGTCGTCGTCTTTAACTCCCCCGGTGCCAACAGCAACGCCGTCAAGGAACTCGTCCTGGGCATGCTGGTGCTCTCGAGCCGCGGCGTGGTGCAGTCGATGAACTGGGTGCGCGACAACGCCGACGATCCCGAGATTCAGGTCGATGCCGAGAAGGCCAAGAAGGCCTTTGTGGGCCGCGAGCTCAAGGGCAAGCGCATCGGCGTCATCGGCCTGGGCAACGTGGGCTCCAAGGTCGCCAACGCCTGCGTCGACCTGGGCATGGATGTCTACGGCTACGACCCGTTCATTTCCGTCGAGCACGCATGGGTGCTGAGTCGCGAGGTGCAGCGCGTGGGCACGCTCGAGGACCTCTGCCGCGGCTGCGACTACCTCACCGTGCACGTGCCCAGCAAGGCCGATACCATCGGCATGATCAGCACCGAGCAGATTGACCTGCTGGCCCCGGACGCCGTGCTCATCAACTACGCGCGCGAGACCATCATTGACGAGGACGCCGTCGACGCTGCCCTGCGCGAGGGCAAGCTCAGCTGGTTTAGCTGCGACTTTGCCACGCCCAAGACCGTCAAGATGCCCAACACGTTTATCACCACGCATTCGGGCGCCGGCACCGGCGAGGCCGAGGCCAACTGCGCCGACATGGCCATCAGCGAGCTCAAGGATTACCTGGAAAACGGCAACATCGCGCACAGCGTCAACTACCCCGCCTGCAGCATGGGCAAGGCGCGCGCCGCAAGCCGCATTGCCTGCCTGCATGCCAACGTGCCCAACATGATCGGCCAGATCACGGCCATTCTCGCCAAGGACAACGCCAACGTGCAGCGCATGACCAACGAGTCCGCTGGCGAGAACGCCTACACCATGTTCGACACCGATGAGCACCTGGACGGCAGCACGATCGAGGCACTTAAGCAAATTCCGTCGATGTATCGTGTGCGCGTGATTAAATAGCGCCGGCGCCAATCCTGCCAGACAGACCACGAAGCCCATTCGGCCCCCGTTTTCACGAAACGGGGGCCGATTTTGTTGCTCCGGACGACTTTAAAATGATACCCAGAACAAGTTTTTTCAGATAATCGATAGTGAGGCTCAAGTCGCTAAGCACACCCGCTTTGATAAACAGCTTTATCAGGGACTTTAGTAGGTAAAAATCGATCTCTATGTGCCGAATGTAAGTTGACTGTCCATTTTCCGAAACAACTTATTCTAGATAGCATTTTTAAGGCCCCTCCAAGGCGAAATATAAGTCTTTTTGTGACCAAAACTCTAGTCCGCGCGACCGTTTTCCACCCGCGCGGCTACATTCCTGCCCAATCGATAAAAATCTCCTCACGAAGCCGCCGTTCGAGCTCCTGCTGTCGCGGCGTCTTGTCTTTCAGCGGCACATCGAGATAGGACATGATGAGCTCCATCACCACGCGGAAGGCATCGAAGTCGGCCAGCTGACCATAGGTCATCAGAACGACGGGATATCCCATGGCTTGCAAGGCCGTCGTTCGATCGGAGTCCGAGATCTTGGATTCAATGGATCCGTGAATGGCTTTACCTTGGCATTCAACCAGACACTCTCGACTGCCGTCCTTATTTGCCAGCAGGATATCGGCATAGCGCCTATCAAGCCCCGAAATCAGGCGGGCGCTGCGCGTCATACGAATCTCGACGTTATTGGTAAGGCGCAGGCCTTCGCCGCCGCGCAACCTCGTAAGGCCAAACAGCATCGAAGCCTGGACCTCAAGCGGCGATGCCGCCACCCCCGTAATGCATTTCGCGGCACGTGTGAACGATTTAGCACCGCGGAGCCCCGGGATCTTATCGACGTACTCTGTAAGTTCAGAGAACTCGATCAAGGGCGGTCGTTTCCACAGGTCCGTTGGATTCCCCGAGGCATCCTTTACATTTTCCCAACCCAACCGTGCGTCACCCCACCGGTCCCCATATGCCTGCACAAGTGCCGACTTTACCTGAGGCGCAATCTTGCACACGGCAAAGGTGCCGCACATCTCATACATGCACATGATTAAACGCTCGTTTGAGACCGAGGAAGCCAGGGTCAGCAGGGTAAAGAGCGGGGACGCGACATCGAGGCCAAACTCTGTCTGTCGCATGGAATCAAACGGCCTCTCCCCGTTCCAAACATGCCTGACAATGCGATCGCCCTTACGTCCGCAGCTGCCCTGCGCCAACACGTGTAACGGGGTGCCCAGGAAATGCGTGACGAGCGGATGCTCACATAGGTGCTCCCTGCGCGGATCGTCCGCAGAATCGGGCAGGTCCGGCATTATTGCCAAGACCTGTGGAGGTATCCGGTGATACCGAAAGGCAGATATGTCGCACAGCATGTCGTCCATGAAGGGTACGTACCCGCTGCGTCGCTTGTGAACCCGCTCGGACGGCAAACGCGCTGGCTCGGCCTGCGAACGGTAAATACTGCCACGCCCACGTCGCGGATCTCTCAGGAGGCTTACAATCGGTTTGGAAAGCAAACTGATTGTGAGGTTGCATATGGTTGATGAGGATTTTGCCTGGCGGCTTGCGCAGGAGCTCGTGCGGATCGACAGCTCAGACCCGGGCGCGTATGAGGATGAAATTGAGCGGTATATCAAAGCGCTGGTTGAGGCTCAGCTGGAGCGGTTGAGTCATCCGGTGCTCCATGCCGTGCAGGTTGAGGAACTCGAGGTGCTGCCCGGGCGCCGCAACCTTAAAGTCACCGTGCCGGGCCAAAGCGACGAGCCGCGGCTGATCTATATCTGCCACATGGATACCGTCACCTTGGGCGATGGCTGGGACGCAGACATCGCACCGCTTGGGGCGGTTGTGCGCGACGATAAACTCTATGGCCGCGGTGCCTGCGATATGAAGGGTGGCCTGGCCTGCGCCATTGCCGCACTGGTCCATACGCTCGAGCGCGTGGCGGCGGATGGCGCGCTGCCACGCCGCGGCTTTTCGCTCATCTGCTCGGTCGACGAGGAAGACTTTATGCGCGGCTCAGAGGCCGCGATCGATGCCGGCTGGGTCGGCTCGCGTGAATGGGTGCTGGACACCGAACCCACCGACGAACAGATTCAGGTGGCGCACAAGGGGCGCACGTGGTTCGAGATTGAAATGGCTGGCGTAACGGCGCATGCGAGCCAGCCGTGGAAGGGCGCGGATGCCGTCGCCGCCATGGCCGAGGTCGTGTGTTCGCTCCGTCGCGTGTTTGTGGCGCTGCCCGCGCACGATGAGCTGGGGTCTTCGACCATCACGTTTGGCCAAATCGAGGGCGGATATCGCCCCTATGTCGTGCCCGACCGCGCCAAAGTCTGGGTCGACATGCGTCTGACCCCGCCGACCGATACGGCCGCCGCGACGCGCATGGTAGAGCAGGCCATCGCCGTCGCCGAAGCCGCCGTTCCCGGTTGCCATGGCAGCTACACCGTGACGGGCGACCGCCCCGCCATCGAGCGCGACCCGAACTCTCCCCTTCTAGCAGCGCTCAAGCGTGCCGCCGATGACGTGACGGACGCGGACACGACCGTCGGCTTCTTTACCGGCTACACCGACACCGCCGTCATTGCCGGCAAGACAGGCAACCGCAATTGCATGAGCTACGGTCCCGGGTCGCTCGCGCTCGCACACAAGCCCAACGAATATGTGCCCCATGCCGATATCGTTCGTTGTCAGCAGGTGCTAATCGCGCTCGCCGATAACGTGCTCTGGGACGCGAGCGGCCAAGTTGGGGCATAATAAGCCGCGAACAAACCGACTCGTGCGTTAGGACCGCCCATGAAAGCACTTCCGTTTCCCTGCATCCGCCCGGCTCAGGACCGCGTACTCGAGGCGCTGCCTGCAATGGGCAGCATCCTGAGCGGCAACGATGCTCTGCGCGGAGCCCTTGCCGATGGCCTGATGCTCAAGGACCCGGGTGCGGCGTATTACGTGTACGAATGCTCGGGCGAGCCGGGACGCGTGACGGGTGTCGTGGCGATCTGCCCGGTTAACGTACTGACGGGTAGCGACGAGGCTGCCGCCGAGAGCGTCGACGCACTCGCCGCCGCGCGCACGATCGCCGAGCTTAAGGTGCAGCCCCGCCCTGTAACGCTCGCCTACGAAGCCTCGCCCGTCATGGATATCATCCTTGGCGCCGCCAAAGAAGGAGCGTCGCTTTATGCCGTCACCGACCCCACCGGCATTACGCATCGCGTATGGGAAGTCAAGCGCGAGGACGCTGTTGCCGCCATCCGAGCCATGCTCGACCAGGCACCGAAGCCGACGCCGGCAGACGACCCCACCTACGCTGCCGCGCTGGCTGGGGCATCGCAGATTCTGGCCGACGAGGCCCGCACTGCCGACGCCTACTCTGGCAAAGAGCCGTTCAACTTTGCTGTAGCCGTGCTGTTCCCCGCCGCGCAGGTCAGCGGCAGCGCGCCGCAGGTTCCGACGGGTCTGCTCACTCACCAGGTCTCACGGTTCTAGCGAACTCAAACGCTAAGCTGGAAAACCCAGCATCCAAACAAACAAGGGGCGGAGATGCAGCAAACGCATGCACCTCCGCCCTTTTCGCATCAAACAATTACGCCGGTAAACCGGGCCGCAACGTCAGCGTTATCCACGCTGCGGACCTGCCGCCGCCACGAGCGGCTCTAGCCCCAGCTCGCGCGCGTAGTCTTCCTGCGTAAAGACTTCGACCAGTTCAAACGTATCGGCCGCATCGTCAAACGCAAAATGCAGCACTGAGCAGTTGCCCGGCACGCGTTCGCGCTCGTCGGCCGCCGCGCCCCGCACGTGGTCCAAAAACTCCTTGATAGCTGAGCCATGACTTACCGCGAGCACGCACGTATGGTCCGGACGCTGCATAAGATCGGTCAGCGTCGCCACCATGCGCGTGCGCACCTGGATCTGGCCCTCGCCGCCAAACTGCCGATAGAAGTCGCGCCACGGGCGCTCGGGCATAAGCATCACGCGCTCGGCCTCAAAGTCGCCAAAGAACCACTCACGCAGGCCGTCCAGGCGCTCGTACGCCAAGCCTGGCCACAAGTTGGCGATAGTCTGCTCGGTGCGATGAAGCGTAGAGGTGTAGGCATGATCGGGCTCAATGCCGCGCGCACGTAAAAACATGCCGGCGCGCGCCGCCTGGTCGCAACCCAACTGCGTAAGCGGCGAGTCACTCCACCCCTGAATGATACGCTTAAGGTTGAATATCGTCTGTCCATGACGGACCAGATACAGATCTTTATTCATAGGGGTCCTTTCGTTCGTTACCAACCCAAGAGCGAAAACGCCCCGTCGCAATAGCCAAAATGAAGCACGGCACCGTTGTCGGGTAGCTCTCCCCCGCCAGTCACATACTCAAGAAACTCCTGGCAGGCTGAGCCGTGGGAAACCGCCAGCACGCAGTCGTGCTGCGGCCTGGCCATGATGCGGGACAGCGCCGCGACCATGCGCGACTGAAGCCGCACTTCCGACTCGCCGCCAAAGGCCACCGGATAATCGCCCCAGGGCTGCGGCGGCATCTCGCGATTTGATGTGCCCTCCAGCGAGCCAAAATGCCACTCACGCAGGTCATCGACCAGCTCAATGGAACGGCCCTCGCCAACGATAAGCTCGGCCGTATGCCGCGCCCGGCCCAACGGCGAGGAATACACATGATCAAAGGCCACGCCACGCGCCGCAAACGCCGTACGCGCCGTCAGCGCCTGCTCGCGCCCGCGCGCCGTAAGCGGCGAATCGTGCCAGCCCTGCAAAATGCTCTGCACATTGAGCTCAGTCTGCCCATGCCGCACCAAATACAGATCTGCCACACACCCTCCCCTCGTACCACCACAAAGGGGACAGGAGCCTTTGTGGTGATTTTGCCGCCGGATTGCACCGCAACGACGCACAACTACAGCAGCACGTCGGCAAGCGGACGCTTGGGTACGTGGTGCACCCGCGCCTCGTCGCGCCAATAATTGATGGAGCCGTCGGGGTTGGAATCGATCGCATCGATCACCTGTGTCTCGGCCGGAATGCCAAACGCCATGATCAGCTTGAGCTCATACTTGTCGTTATCGAGCCCCATGGCATCGATCGCGTGGAGCGTAAAGGCCTTGAACATGCAGGCTGCCACCTCGGGCGTGGCGCTGCGGGCGGCGAGCATCATCGTCTGCGCGGCAATGCCCGTGTCGACCTCGGTAATGGGAGCGGCGGGCTTGCCCGGAACGGCGCGCTCGGCAAGAATCGCGATGTAGCCGGTCGGGCGCTCACCCTCGGCAGGACCCGGCCAGTCCTCAAGTGCGCCGGCCCATGCGAGCTCGTCAAATACACGCGCGCAGTCCTCTGCACCGCTTACCACATGAAAACGCAGACGCTGAGCATTGGCACCGCAGGGAGCCAGGTGCGCCAGTTCCGCCAGCTCGAGCAAAAACTCGCGCGGCACGCGCATGGACTCGTCAAAGCGACGGCACGTACGGGCACGACGGACCAGCGCATCAAACGCTTCCAGACCGAGCTTTTCGCAGCCCTGCTTTGCCATCGATTCTGCGCTTACCGGCGCTGCGGGAACTGCTTCGTTCATAGGGACCCCCAATTCAAGCCAATTGTCTTTAGGAAAATCTAACCTAAAACGTAGGCAATAACGAACAGGGCTGCAATGTTCTACACCTGTTGAATAGAAAATCGCGACGTGGGGAACAACGGAAACAATTCGGGACCTTTGGGCTACGTTTCGCCCTCCCCGACCCATACGCCAGCGCCTTTAAGCGATACTGGTTGTAACGATCAAGGCTTACGCCGCACGGAAAGGAGACATTATGGGCATCTTTAAGAACGATGACCAAAAATCGAGCCAGTTTGGATTTGACGAGAAAAGCATGGCGGGCAAAGCCGTCAAGGCCGTACGCTGGATCTACGCCATCACGGGCGTCTTAGCACTCATTGCTGGTATCGCGCTGCTTTTTGCACCCGCCAAGTCCCTCGTCTTTTTGACGACCGTCCTGGGTTTTTACTTTGTAATCACTGCTGCCATCAGACTGTTCACTGCCATTTTTGAGCCGCTGCTGCCCACCGGCTGGCGCGTGACGAGCATCATCTCCAACCTACTCATTATCTTGGGCGGCGTCATAATCCTGCGCAACCAGGCCTTCTCGACCGCGACGCTCACCACGATGGTGGTTATCGTGGCCGGCTTTGGCTGGATTGTCGAAGGTGTCATGTCCATTCTGGAGTCCGAGCTTTCGTCCAACCGCGCCCTCGCCATCCTGAGCGGCGCACTTTCCATCATCGCCGGCATGTTCGTGTTTATCTATCCGCTGTGGTCGGCCAAGATGCTCGTCATCTTTAGCGGCGCCGCGCTGCTGGTGTTTGGCGTAACGCTCATTGTTCGCGCTATTCAATTTGGCAAACTGGTGCGCTAGATGCCACGAACGCTCTTTATTGATGCAGACGCCTGCCCGGTCACGCGCGAGTCGATTGACTGCGCGCGGCGGGCGGGCGTCGCCGTTGTTATCGCCGGCAACAGCACGCAAAACCTGGAACGGCACATTCGCCGCGACGACCCGCGCGATGCCGAGCACGCGCGACGCGGCTTTTGGGTCACGACGCTCGACGTGAGCGTGGGCGCCGACAGCGCCGACTTTGCCATTGTCGAACGCCTGCAGGCGGGCGACGTGGTCGTGACGCAGGACATTGGCTTGGCGAGCATGGTGCTCGGGCGCGATGCCGCCGCTATCGGTGTGCGCGGGCGCGTCTACGACAAAGCAACCATCGACATGCAGCTGTTTATTCGCCACGAGGAAAAGAAGGTGCGCCGCGCCGGCGGACGCACTCGCGGGCCGGCGGCATTTACCAGCGAAGACCGCGCCCGCTTTAAACGCAACCTCACCGAGCTGCTGCGCTAACCAAGGTAGATTTTTGGGACATGTCCGAAAATCTACCTTTTTGTTTTGGCGATTGACGCGCATCCAACGCCCAAGTCATGGCGGTAGATTTTACGGTATACCCCAGTTTTTACGGCCTATCCCAAACATCTACTTAGAGGCCAAAGGCGGAGAGGATGAGGCCCCAGCCAGCGCCGATGACGTACATCATGATCAGGAACACGGCATTTTCGCGGGCGCTGCGGTTGGTGCGGAACAGCACCAGATAACCCACGCCGGCGGAAATGAGCGTGCCGGCGAGCATCGGGGCCAGCTGCAGCGCGCCTTCCAGGTACAGTTGCGTGATGACGACGCTGGCCGAGCAGTTGGGGATCAGGCCGACGAGTGCCGAGCCCAGGACCGCAAGCGTCTCGTTGCCGCGCAGGAACTGCTCGATTGCGGACTCGCCGAACGTCTCGAGCACGGCAACCAGAATCAGCGTCACCAGGAAAATGAATACCGATACCTGCACGGTGTGGGAGATGGCGCTGCGGATAATCGACAGGACAGGCGTCCCTTCGTGGGAATGGGAGTGACCGTGACCATCATGGTGTTCATATTCGCCCTCATGACCGTGATCGTGGCCATGTCCGTGTTCGTGCTCGTCCTCGTCTTCATCACAACCGCAATGGTCGCGCTCGCACAGCTCGTGGATGTGGTCGGCGCTCACGCCCGCCTCGGCCACCTCGTCGATGATGTCACCGCCAGTGTGGTCGTCGTGCGCGCAATTCACGTGGGCCGAGTTGGCCGCGGTTCCCAGCACGGTGCGGCGAATCGCCGCATGCGCGCGAGCGTTACGACGCAGGCCGCGAATGGCGGCGTCCACGATAAAGCCCGTGACCAGCGCGATCAGTGCCTTCGAAGCCAAAAGCATCGCCATGGTCTGCACGGGCACCTGTTCGGCGAGCAACAGCGGCAGCATCTCATCGGAGGTCGAGAGGAACACGGCGACCAGCGTGCCCAGCGTCACGACACGGCCGGCGTACAGCGTTGCTGCCATGGCCGAAAATCCGCACTGCGGCACAATGCCCAGCAGCGAGCCAGCCACAGGACCCGCAGCGCCGGCGCGCTTGATAGCGCCGTTGACGCGGTCGCCCGCAACGTGCTCAAGTGTCTCGAGAGCAAGATACGTCACCAACAAAAACGGCGCCAGCGAGAGCGTGTCCTTGCCGGCGTCGAGCAGAATATCAATCAGCAAATCCATGACGGATGGAACCTTTCATGTCTTTCGGCAGCATTGTAAAAGTCCTAGCGGTCAACTAGGGTATTGTAGTTGTCCTAGGCGCGATGCCAATAGTTGCCCATGGTAAACTATCATCTCGCCACATCTCAATGAACCCGAGCCGCGCGGTGCGGCCCGTCCAAGGAGCAGTTATATGAACGTTTCACAAGCACTCGAATACGAGCGTCAGCCGTTTATCCCCATGTTTATCTATGGCGATCACGGCGCCATGGAGTCCGAGCGCCAGAAGGGCGAGGAGGCCCTTAAGGTGCTCGAAACCGAGTACTTTACCGCCGAGGGCGACCCCAGCTTCGACTTTGCCACCGTGCGCGACCTGGCTGACCGCAACCGCGACCTGTGCGACCAGATTGGCGAGGCGCGCCTGCGCAACGTGACGCCCGCGACGCTTTCGCGCGGCCTGTCCGATGCCGACACCTGCGCCGCCATCGGTAAGATGCAAAAGCGCACCGCCGCGTCGGTCATGCGCGAGATCCGCGGCGACCGCGACGCGCTCGGCGTGGCCTACGCCCGCAAGCCCATCCAGGGCACCGTGCTCGGTATCGACATCGAGACCACCGGCCGTGCACCCGAGCGCGGCTATATCATCAACGTGGGCTGGGAAATCATGGACCTCACCAGCGACGCCGTGCCGCATGACGCCGAGGCACACTACTGCGGCCTGCCCGATATCTACCGCGGCGAGGATGTGCCGCTGTCGAATATCCACCACATCACCTGGGACGACATCGACGGCAAAACGCCCTTCCGCGAGAACAAGGAATTGCAGAAGCAGCTGCTCAAGCTTATGAAGAAGTACCCGTACATGGCGCATAACGCCGCGTTCGAGGACAGCTGGTTCAAAATTCATCTGGACGGTTACGCCGAGGCACGCCGCGCCGGCAAGATTATCGTCATCGACTCGCGCCAGATCTGCCGCAGTCTGGATGCCGACGTGCGCTCGCTCCCCCGCGAGTCCGCCCCCGCCGCGCTCGAGAACTGGGCACGCCGTCGCGGCACCCTCGCGCCCGACGCCAACGAGCAGCATCTGGGTCTGGACGACACCGACCTCATGCTCCGCACGGTACAGGCCGAGTTCAACCTCAAGAACCTATTCGCGAAATAACCGATCCATCTGCGGGAGCGCCTGCCAGGCACAGTGCAATCCGTCTGGACGCACCGGCACGCAGTAAACTAGGGCGCAGTCTTATGGCTGCACCCTAGTTTTAATCAAAACGAGCAAATACGCATGCTTCACATAGTCGGCAGGTTGGCCCACCTACTTTTTTCGAGTTGTTCGGCCAGCTGAACCACTAGTCGAGGCCCCTTGAACCGCAATCGAGCGCTATAGTCGCCCCAATTTCGCAACCAAGCCCTATAAATCTACCTGAATCAATTCGAATAGGACGTTGCGATCGCACCATTCGTATAGGATAAGGCCGAATAACTCAAATTATGTTGGTGAGGCATCTGAGCGGTCGGCAAAAACGCTTAGAAGCTACGAATCCGCAACTAAAGTTCACCAAAATGGGGCGGCCGACAGAAACCTCCCCAACCGAAGCTGCCCCCCTCAATACGACAGCTCAAAACCCACCGTTCGCAGAAGATAAGCCGCGCCCCAATACCGTTGCCCGAAGTTTCGGGCGTATATGGCGTCCGCTATGCCATCATGCGCGTATGGGAATCGTTCTGTCACATACCACGGCACGCGCTGTATACCAAACAGTCAACTCGCTCGCAAGCTACGCGACCGATCCCATACCTATGGAAAAGATCAAGGTGTCTGCGCCGACCACGTCCAACCTGGAAGCGGCGCGAGCATGGCTCAACAGAAAGAATGTCGATTCTGAAAGCATCCATGTGCTGACGTTTTCCAATAATGCCAAAAGGCACCGCAAGGGCTGCATCTGCCACTGCACGCGCTATACGTTTGATGCAGAAAGCTACCTAGAACTCGAGCCGAACGTCTACATCGTCGATATCAAGCTGTGCGCGTTAGAAGCAGCAGCCGACCTCAACCTTTCGGAGCTCGTTGAGTATTACTTTGAAATCTGCGGCTCCTACGCGCTTGGAACGTCCGACGAAACTCAATATCGCGAGCGCCCAGCCCTAACCAGCGTTGAAGAGCTCAGAGCCTTCTTTTCAGAGGCATCGGGGTATCGTGGATCTAATAAAGCACTTAAGGCACTTTCTTATGTACGCGAAGGCTGTCGCTCCCCACTCGAAACGGCGTTTGTCATGATGCTGACAATGCCCAAGTCAATGGGTGGCTTAGCCATACGCGCTATCAAAACGGACTATCCGATCCCAGTCCCCAAAAGATACGCCGCCCTAACGCGACGGACGGTTTTCTACCTCGACGC
This sequence comes from Collinsella sp., assembly GCA_018368345.1. Lineage (GTDB taxonomy): Bacteria > Actinomycetota > Coriobacteriia > Coriobacteriales > Coriobacteriaceae > Collinsella. Next base: position 20,889 of record JAGZEK010000016.1, on the reverse strand, counting down.
GCTGCTCGAAAATTCGATGACCGATATCGAATACAACGGCTTTTACCACGACGAGCCCGAACAGCAATCAATTGACGAGGAACGCCGAAACACGCTGCGAAACATGGGATATGCCGTTATCACAGTTAGTCGTCATTCGTTTTTCAAGCAGTCCGCTTTTAGACGGGTCATGGAAGCGATTCGCATTCGCGAGAAGATATGGCCCGGTCGACTCCCGGATAACTTCGCCATCCTGCAAGAAACTCTTCGTCAATTTGTCTTGCGGCGCTACTTCGAATACGGCCGCCGCGTCCTGGAGACACTCAAAGAAGAAGAGGCCGCCAAGCGCGAAATTGCAAGCCAATATCCGCAAGCTGATGACCCGAACATCAACGATGTGCCAGAACCCGACGACATGCAACACGTCGGGGCCCTTGCTGAGGAAATCAATGGGCCTTGGGAAAGCGACATTTTCGCAAAAATCGATGAAAACCGCACGGAAGACGACACGATTATTGATCTAATTGAGAATTCGCTCTTCTAAAGGCGATCTCTGCGGATGTCCACCTACATTTTTCGACTTATTCGGCCACCGATGTGCCAGATTGGCTGCAGCAATGCTCAATATAACTTTAGATAAAACTGATTCTGCAGGAACTCCCGTAGAGGAAGAACTGATTCTCGCGGTATTTAACACGATAAAGTACAAATATGAACAGTTCCAATGCTTCTCAAGGTGGCTTTCTTAGCATGCTGGCCGAACATCTCGAAATATGTTGGCGAGCATTGCGTCGATGTCTCCCAACCCGCAGAAAATCGCCGAGGCGGCAAGCAGTCATCGAAATTATCGCAAATTGTATTGACATATGAACATGCGCTCATATAATCGAAAGTAAATTATATGAGCGCATGTTCATATGAAAGGATATTGCAATGAGCATCCGCGTTGATGAAACGAAACCCGACACCGAGGCCACCGAGCCAGTGATCCCCACCACCTGCTCGCCCGAGGACCTTCCCGACGAGGAGCTTCTCTACGACCTCGCCGACCTGTTCAAGGTCTTCAGCGACACCACGCGTATCAAGATCCTTTACGCCCTCATGGGCCGCGAGCTCTGCGTGGCAGACATCGCCGAAGCGACCGAAACCTCGCAGTCCGCGGTGTCGCACCAGCTGCGCACACTCAAGCAGTCGCACCTGGTTAAATTCCGGCGCGACGGGCGCAATATCCTCTACTCGCTCGCCGACGACCACGTCTACACCATGCTCAACCAGGGCATGAGCCATATCTGCGAATAGCAACCAACCACGGTACCAGCGCGGCCTGCACCCAAGCCGCAAAAACGGGAAAGGAACCCACCATGAAAAAGCAGTACAAGCTCGATGAGATCGATTGCGCCAACTGTGCGCGCGAGCTTCAGGACGAGCTGGCCAAGCTCGAGGGCGTCAAATCCGTGTCCGTCAACTTTATGACCCAGAAGCTGACGCTCGAGGCCGATGATGCTGAGTTCGACGAGGTGCTCAACCGCGTTGTTGAGTTTACGGCCGACGCCGAGCCGGACTGCGAGATCATTCTCTAGCCCAGGTTTACGCCAACCTGCAAGGCCGCGCTTGCCGCGGCCTTTGCTCGCGAAATTATATGAGCGAGTGTTCATTCATTCAAATGGGAGGATACGAGTCATGGCCACCGCCGACCCCAAAAAGAAAAAGAAGAAGCGCAAGAAAAAAGAATCACTCGAGCATAAGCGCAACCGCATCCTGGTAGCGCTGGGCATTTTTGCCGTGGTGTACGCCCTCGATGAGCTCGGCACCCTCACTGCCGCATTCGGCACCCCGGGCGACATCTACGCCAGCTTTGTGCTGTTCCTCGTGCCGTTTTTGATTGCCGGCTACGACGTACTGCAAAAGGCATTCAATAACATCCGCCGCGGCAAGGCCTTCGACGAGAGCTTCCTCATGGCCGTCGCGACCATCGGCGCGTTTGCCATGGTGCTCTTCCCCGATACCGACCCGCACATGGCCGAAGGCGCCGCCGTCATGCTGTTCTACCAGGTCGGCGAGCTGTTCCAGGCATACGCCGTGGGCAAGAGCCGTAAATCGATCAGCGCCATGATGGACATCGCACCCGACTACGCCAACGTCGAGCAACCCGACGGCTCACTCGAACAGGTCTTCCCCGATGACATCGCGGTCGGCACCGTGATCGTGGTCAAGCCCGGCGAGCGCGTGCCTATCGACGGCGTCATCGTCGAGGGCGAAACCCAGCTCGACACCGCCGCCCTTACCGGTGAGTCGGTCCCCCGCCCGGCCAAAACCGGAGACGATATCATCAGCGGCTGCATCAACATGACGGGGCTCATCCACGTGCGCACCACCAAGCCATTTGGCGAATCCACCGTCGCGCGCGTCCTGGAGCTCGTAGAAAACGCCAGCGAAAAGAAGGCGCGCACCGAGAACTTCATCACGCGCTTTGCCCGCATCTACACGCCCGCCGTCACCGGCGCTGCCGCGGTGCTCGCGCTCGGCGGCGGCTTGGTCACCGGCGCCTGGTCCGACTGGATCCTGCGCGGCCTGACCTTCCTGGTCGTCAGCTGCCCGTGCGCGCTCGTGATTAGCGTCCCGCTCAGCTTCTTTGGCGGCATTGGCGGCGCATCCAAGCTGGGCGTCCTCATCAAGGGCTCCAACTACCTCGAGACGCTCGCCGATGTGGACACCGTCGTCTTTGACAAGACCGGCACGCTCACCAACGGCACGTTTTCGGTCGTGGCGGTACACCCCGAAGCCGGCTATACCGAGCAGTCGTTGCTCGAGGTCGCCGCCCTTGCCGAGTCGTTCTCCGACCATCCCATCGCGCAGTCCGTGCGTGTCGCCTACCAGGGCGAGGTCGACCCCAAGCGCGTTAGCGACTCCGCCAACGACGCGGGCCACGGCGTGACGGCAACCATCGACGGCAAGCACGTCGTCGTTGGCAACGCAAAGATGCTCGCCGCGGCCGGAGTCGAAGCGCCCGATTGCGAGGTCGTCGGCACCATCCTCCACGTGCTAGTCGATGGCATCTATGCCGGCCACATTGTAATTGCCGACACCATAAAGGCCGATGCCGAGCAGACGATTCGCGACCTGCACGCCGCCGGCGTCAAGCGCACCGTCATGCTCACGGGCGACCGCGAGGAGGTTGCGGCGTCTGTGGCTAAGCGGCTGGGGCTCGACGAGTTCCACGCGCAGCTACTGCCGGGCGACAAGGTCGAGCGCGTCGAGGCATTGCTCGCGGGCGAAAGCGGCAAGGGCAAGCTCGCTTTTGTCGGCGACGGTATCAACGACGCACCCGTGCTTACCCGCGCAGACGTTGGCATCGCCATGGGCGCTATGGGCTCGGACGCCGCAATTGAGGCGGCGGACGTCGTGCTCATGGATGACAAGCCGTCCAACATCTCCCGCGCGATCCGCGTGGCGCGCAAGACCATGTCGATTGTTTGGCAGAACATCATCTTTGCGCTGGGCATTAAGCTGCTGATTTTGGTGCTGGCAGCGCTCGGCATCGCCAACATGTGGCTTGCTGTGTTCGGCGATGTGGGTGTGGCGATCATCGCCATCCTGAACGCCATGCGCGCGATGGGTGTCAAGAACTTGTAGCATACGTGGCTGTCCGGCCGGGGCCGGGCTTGGTTTTGAAAACGTCCTCGCGCATGAGGCCCGTCTTTCCTGCTCCTGCGGAGCAACGGAAAGGCGGGCCTCGCGCTGCGAAGTGTTTTCAAAACCAAGCCCGGTCCCGGCCTGCGATGACGTTGCTGGCGGTTCTTGGGCATCGCTTGCTGGCGGGGTTCCTTGTCTGAGTTGGACTTAGTTGGTGGGACCACTCGTCTCGGTCGCTGTCCCGCACCGTTCCGGCGCGGGAGGCGCGCCGCTGCGGGAGTGCTAGTCGGTCATTATTGGCGCCGAAGCACCGTCCCGTCCCAGCATCGCCCGTAGCTTCTCAAAGCTCTCCTCGCTCAGGCAGTGCTCCATGTGGCAGCCCTCTTGCGACGCCACCTCGGCCGATACGCCTGCATCCTCCAAAAGCCCCACGAAAAAGCAGTGGCGCTCCCACATTTGGCGCGCGACCTCCAGACCGCGCTCTGTCAGATGAACATCTCGTTTGCCCATTTCGACATAGCCGTTGCTTTCCAGCGTCGCCATGGCCTTGGAAACGCTCGCCTTGGTTACGCCGAGGTACTCCGCAACGTCGATCGAGCGCACGATGACCTGACGTTCCGACAGAACGTAGATTGATTCGAGATAGTCTTCTCCGGATTCACGTAGGGCCATGGGCCGCCTTTCGCGATGATTGCTAGTTAGCCTTTGGATACTTTCCACGGCTAACTTTACCGCAAAAGTTGCCCATGTCTTACTACTTTGTCTAAAAGTTAGCCGTGTTTCACAAAACGTGCGGGACGAAAACAAAATGGGGACGCCCCGCAAGGAGTGTCCCCAGGCGCCGGGTGCCGCCCCGCAGTTACATCAATCCAAAGTGCTTCGCGGCGTTGCAGATGCCATCGTCGTCCACGGCTGTCGTCACATAGGTCGCCGCAGCTTTCACCGTGTCCTGCGCGTTGCCCATGGCCACACTTGTGCCCACGGCCGAGAACATCGACAGGTCGTTCTCGCCGTCGCCAAAGGCAATCGCCTCGCTCGCGTCGATGCCCAGGCGCTCCAGCGTCGCCGCCACGCCCAGGTCCTTGCCGCCGTTGGCCGGAATAATGTCGCAGAACAGATCGCACCAGCGCGTGGTGAGCGAATGCGACACGGCATCGGTCACGATATGCTCGTCGGCCGGATCAACGAAGGCGCAAAACTGGTAGACCGGTGCATCAAAGGCGTGCTCAAACGGCTCCTCGTGGTAGACGATTCCCGCGTTGCTGCCAGCCGTCACCACGCGCTCGGACAGGCGGTTCACAAACGAGTCCTCGCCCTGCATGCACAGCGAGTCGTAGCGCCCCTGCGCCACCTGGTCCACAATCACCGCGACGTCGTCCGAATCGATCGGGCAGCTGCGGTAAACCCCCTCGGCATCAAAGCAGTGCTGGCCCGAAAGCGTAATGTACGCATCCCAGCCCAGGTCGAACAGCCAGTCCGGCATCTGGTAGGTCGGACGGCCCGTGGCGATCACGCACGCAATCCCCTTCTCGTGAAAGCTGTCGAGCACCTGCTGCGCCGACGCCGGAATCCGGTGGGTCTTAAAGCTCAGCAGCGTGCCGTCGATATCGAAAAACGCGGCTTTGATCATTCTCGCCTACTCCTCGCCCTCGAGCTTTTCGCTCGCCTCGAGCCACGCCATCTCCAGCTCGTCCATGGCGGCGTGAGCCTCGTCAATCTTTGCCTGCTGCTCGCCCAGCGCCGTGTAGTTGGTGGGGTCGACCTGGGCCATCGCGGCCTCGGCCTCCTCCACGCGGGCGCGCTGCGTCTCCATCTTGCGCTCGAGCGAGCTCACCTCGCGGCGGAGCTTCTGGCGCTCGGCGTTGGAAAGGCCATTGGGCTGGCCGCTCGACTTGGGTTTTTCGGCCGCAGCCGCCGCAGCACCGGTGTCGAACGTGCCGGTCTTGGCGCTCGGTGCGCCCACGGGCTCGCCCTCGGCGGTAGCGTTACACAGACGCAGGTACTGGTCGACGCCGCCGGGCATATGCGTCAGATGGCCGTCAAGCAGCGCCCACTGCTGGTCGGTCACGCGTTCCATGAGGAAACGGTCGTGCGTAACCAGGATCAGCGTGCCGGGCCAGCCGTCGAGCAGGTCCTCGACAATCGCCAGCATATCGGTATCGAGGTCGTTGCCGGGCTCGTCCAGGATAAGCACGTTGGGCTCGTCCAGGATCGTCAGCAGCAGCGACAGGCGACGGCGCTGGCCGCCCGAAAGGTCACCGATGCGACTCCAGAGCTGCTGCGTCGTAAAGCCCAGGCGCTCGCAGAGCTTCTCGGGCGAGGTCTCCTTGCCGTCGATGACGTAGTACTTTTTGTAGTTGCTCAGCACCTCGCGGATCGTGTCGCCCATAAAGGGCTCGAGCTCCTCGAGCTGCTGTGACAGCACGCCAAAGCGCACCGTCTGGCCAATCTTCACGCGGCCGCGCAGGGGTGCGATCTTGCCCTGAATCACGTCGAGCAGCGTGGACTTGCCGGCGCCGTTCTCGCCCAGCAGGCCATAGCGGTCGCCCGCGCCGATAAGCCAGGTCACGTCGGTGAGCACCTGCTTGGGCGCGCCGTCGGTATCGGCATAGCCGGCATCCACGTCGACCACATCGATAACCTGCTTGCCCAAGCGGCTCACGGCCAGGCGCTTGAGCTCCAGCTCGTCACGCACGGGCGGCACGTCGGCGATCAGCTCGCGAGCGGCATCCACGCGAAACTTGGGCTTGGTAGAACGAGCCTGGGCACCGCGGCTCAGCCACGCGAGCTCCTTGCGCGCCATGTTGCGACGGCGCTCCTCGGTAACGGCGGCCATGCGGTCGCGCTCCACGCGCTGCAGGATATATGCGGAGTAACCGCCCTCGAAGGGATCGACCTGGCCGTCGTGGACCTCCCACATACTGGTGCAGACCTCGTCCAAGAACCAGCGGTCGTGCGTGACCACGAGCATGGCGCCCTGACCGCGCTGCCAGCGGGCCTTTAAGTGACGCGCAAGCCAGTTGATGGTGCGCATGTCCAGGTGGTTGGTGGGCTCGTCAAGCATGAGCACGTCGTAGTCGCCGATCAGCAGGCGTGCAAGGTCCACGCGACGGCGCTGGCCGCCCGAAAGCTCGCCCACCGTGCCCTCCCAGGGCACATCGCTGATGAGGCCGGCCAGAATCTGGCGCGTACGCGGGCTCGAGGCCCACTCGTATTCGGGCGTGTCGCCCACGACGGCATGATGCACGGTATCGGTATCGGCAAGCTGGTCCTTTTGGCCGAGCAGACCGATCGTCGTGCCGCGGCGGTGCGTCACGCGACCGTCGTCGGGCTCCAGCGTACCGGCAAGCACGCTCAGCAGCGTCGACTTGCCGTCGCCGTTTTTGCCGACGATACCAATACGGTCGCCCTCGCCCACGCCGAGCGTCACGCTATCGAAAATATGCTTGGTGGGAAACTCTAGGCTGACGGAATCGCATCCCAAAAGAATCGCCATATGCCCTGCTCCTTCGTAGAAATTCAACGTTGTCCATGATAGCGAAAACCACCACAAAGGGGACAGGCACCTTTGTGGTGGTTTTAGGCGAGTGCAGTCAACAAGCACAAAAAGGCGGGCCATCTCCCAAAAGAGATGACCCGCCTCTCCAATCAGTCCCGTGGCGACCATGGCCGCCGCGGGCCTCAAGCATGTCCCGGACTAGGAGAACATGCCGGTGAGGTAATCATTCAGCCGCTTATCCTTGGGCCGTTGGAAAATCTCGTCGGTCTCGTCGTACTCGACCATATCGCCCATGTAAAAAAACGCCGTGCGGTTGGACACGCGCGACGCCTGCTCCATGTTGTGCGTCACGATGACGATGGCGCGATCGGCGACAATCGACGACATAAGGTCCTCGATCGCCAGCGTCGAGATGGGGTCGAGCGCCGAGCAGGGTTCGTCGAACAAGATCACGTCGGGGTTGAGCGCCAGCGTGCGTGCGATGCACAGGCGCTGCTGCTGACCGCCCGAAAGCGCATAGGCGCTCTTGTCGAGCTTGTCCTTGACCTCGTCCCACAGCGCCGCGCCGCGCAGGCTCTCCTCGACCATGCGGTCAAGCTCGTCGCGGTCGGTGATACCGTGGCGCTTGGGCGCAAACGTAATGTTGTCACGGATGGACTTGCGGAACGGGTTGGGCTGCTGGAACACCATGCCAATGGAACGACGCAGCTCGTACGTGTTCTCGGTCCTGGTGTTCACGTTGCGCCCGCGGTAGTTGATCTCGCCCTCCACGCGGCAGCCGCGAATCTCGCGATTCATCAGGTTGAGGCTGCGCAAGAAGGTCGACTTACCGCAGCCCGAAGGCCCGATGAGCGCCGTGATCTCGCCCTTGTGAAAGTCGAGCGACGTGTCGTGCAGCGCGTGGTGATCGCCATAGTACACGTTGACGTCCTTGGTGGAGAGCACGACCTCGTCGCTCACGGCCTTGCCGCTTATGCGAGCATGTTTCTCGCTCTCCCCCACACTCGACAGAAAGTCCTGGGTCTCGGACGTGGCCGCTTCAGTCGCGGGCGTTGCATTCATCTCGCTCATTCGGCCGTCATCTTCCTTGCCAGTTGCTTGCCCACGATACGGGCGATTACGTTAAACAGCAGCACGCAGATCATCAGCAGTGCCGCGGTGCCCCAAACGATCTGCTGGGCCTCGGGGCTGCCTTCGCCGTAAATCTTGTAGATATGCACGGCGAGCGACTCGCCGGGACGGAACACGTTCCACGCGCAAGTGGGGCTCGACAGGTTAAAGCTCAAGAAGTTGAGGCGGACCGGCGAGCTCATGCCCGAGGTGAAGAGCAGCGCTGCAGCCTCGCCAAACACGCGGCCGGCCGAAAGCACGATGCCGGTCACGATGGCGGGCATAGCCTCGGGAATCAGGATGTGCAGCGTGGCCTCCCAGCGGGTGAGACCCATGGCCAGGCACGCATCGCGCTGGGCCTGCGGCACGTCCTCGAGCGCCTGCTGAATCACGCGCACCAGGATGGGGATGTTGAACATGGTGAGTGCGACGGCGCCGGAGATGATGGAGTACTTCCAGCCCAGCTGCACCGAGAACACCAGGAAGCCGAACATGCCGACGACGATAGAAGGCAGCGAGGACAGCGTCTCGATGGCGGTGGAGGCGATGTCGCGGACGGGGCCGTCGGGTGCGTACTCGACCAAGAAGACCGCGCCGCCCAGGCTGATGGGCACCGAGATAGCCAGGGTAATCAGCAGCAGGTAGAACGAGTCGAACAGCTGGTAGAGCACGCCGCCCTGGGTGCCGTTGGCGCGCGACGGCTCCGTGAGGAAGCCCGGCTGGAACAGCGTCGAGATGCCCTCGAACAGGATGTAGGCCACCATGGAAACGACGATGAGCATGACGATGGCGACGATTGCCGTCAACACGCCCGTGGCGATGCGGTCCTGTTTTTGGACACGCCCGAGTCTCGCCTCGTCGATATGGATGCGCGTGCTAGCCACGAGCCTTCGCCCCCTTGCGGCCAATGAGATGGATGATCAGGATGAAGATGAGGCTCATGCCCATCAGCAGCAGACCGAGTGCCCACAGGACGTCGTCCTGGGCCGAGCCCTCGGCATAGACCGCCATGGACGTGGTAAGCGTGGTGGTAATGGTCGAAGCCGGCGACAACAGCGACGTCGGCATGGCCTCGATACCGCCGATAACCATGCGTACGGCAAGCGTCTCGCCAAAGGCGCGGGTCATGCCAAGGATGACCGCGGTCATGAGCGACGGCATGGCGGACTTGAGCACCACGTGCCAGATGGTCTGCCAGCGGGTGTAGCCCAGTGCGAGCGAACCCTGACGGTAGCTATCGGGAACGGCGCGCAGGCCGTCGACCGAAAGCGTGGTCATGGTCGGCAGTATCATGACGGCCAGCACGATGGCGCCAGGCAGGATGCCCAGACCCGTGCTCACGTGGAAGACGCTCTTCATGAGGCCGACGACCACATGAAAACCGATCAGGCCAAAGACGACCGAGGGGATGCCGGTCAAAAGCTCAATGAGCGGCTGGAAGATCTTGGAGCCAAACTTAGGCTGGATTTCGACCGCAAAAATGGCAGAGCCGATGGCGACCGGCAGCGCAATGAGCGTGGAGAGCACCATGACCGCAAACGAGGTGACGATCAGGGGCAGAGCGCCGGTATAGGGCAGACCGTTTTCGGCTGTGTTGGCCAGGTCCCACTTGGTACCGGTGAAAAACTCGACGACCGAGACGCCGTCCTTGACAAAAGCCGAGAGGCCCTTTTGGGCGACCATAAAGATGAGCGCGGCAACAACAAGCGTCACGAGCGCTACGCACGCGCCCGTGACGCCCAGGCCCACGTTCTCAAGGTCGCGCTTTGGCAGCTGTTTTGCCATTGCAAACCTTTCCGGGGGCGATTACCTATTTAGCGGAGACCTTGCCGCTGGCGTCCTTGACGACCTTCATGGCAGAGACGGGGATGAAGCCCTGCTCCTCGACGAGCTTGCCCTGGACATCGTCGGAAAGCATGAAGTCCAGGAAAGCCTTGGTGGCGTCGTCGGCATCCTTGGAGCAGTACATGTGCTCGGTAGCCCAGATCTTGAAGGAGTCGTCGGTGACGTTCTCGCTCTTGGGCTCCACGCCCTCGACCTTGATGGCGTTGAACTTGGAATCATCGAAGTGCGAGAAGTCGAGGTAGGAGATGGCGTTGTCGGTGCTGGCGATCTGAGTCTGGACGTCGCCGGACTTGTCGAGCTCGGCGTCGCCCTTAAAGTCGACAGCCTCGTCGCCAAAGACGGCAGCCTCGAAGGTGGCGCGGGTACCGGAGCCAGCCTTGCGGTTGAGGACGACGATGGTGGCATCGTCGCCGCCGACCTCCTTCCAGTTGGTGATCTGGCCGGAGAAGATGCCCTTGAGCTGCTCGAGGGACAGGTCGTCGACCTTGACGTTCTTGGAGACGACGGGACCCATGCCCACGACGGCGACCTCGTGGTCGACGAGGTTCTTGACCTGGTCGGCCTCGAGCTTGGTCTCGGCGAAGACGTCGGAGTTACCGATGGTGACGGTGCCGGCGGCCACAGCGGTCAGGCCCTTGCCCGAACCGTTGCCCGAACCGGAGATGGAGACGTCGGGGTTGGCGTCCATGAACTTCTCGGCAGCAGCCTCGACGAGGGCCTGGAACGAGGAGGCGCCGTCGTAGGTCACCTCGCCGGAGACGGACTCGGCAGCGGCAGCGGCGCTACCCTTGTCGGCGGCGTCGGAAGTGTTGGAGCCACCGCAACCAACGAGACCGAGACCGACGATACTGGCAAGACCACCAGCGAGGCCGAGGAACTGACGACGAGAATAAGCCTGATCGAGCATGATCTTCCTTTCATACATGCGACTCGCGGGCACCCTGCCCGCTTTGCTGTTTGGAAAGATACGGCCCCGATCAGTCGACAACCGCGTTATCTGCGGTTTCTTACGGGCTATTGATAGACCCTTACCGCAAGCTCTGCCCAGCCTTTACAAACGGATAACAATCCAGCGCCGAACATGGCGCACCTTTTACACCAATAAAAACAAAGTTGCGGTGAAATAGTTCCTGCTTGGCTATCAAATGGCCCATTCTAGGAACTATTCCACCGCAACTTAGATTGGGAAACCGCGAAACCTTAAAGCTCTAATTCATTCAAACGGAGGATCGCAACAATATAGATCTTGAGTGCTTGCTTGAGCTGCTCCTCGTTGGCGCACTCGTTGGGGCCGTGCATCTGGCCACCCCATGCGGGCAGCTCCAGGCCGGTCTCCTCGGGGCCAAACGAGACGGCGCGGGCAAAGTTGCGCGCGTACGTGCCGCCGCCCATGGCGAAGGGCTCAGCATGTTTACCGGTGAACTCGTTATAGGTATCGATGAGCGCCCTCACGGCCGGATCGTCGGCAGACACCGAGAACGGCACCTTAGCGCGACCCAGCTGGCACGTCACGCCAAAACGGCCCACGAGCGGGTCGAGCTGCTCGCGGATGGTATCGGCACTCGTACTGTCGGGGAAGCGCACGTCGATGACCTGCTCAATATGGCCATCCGCCACGCGGATGACGCCAGCGTTGCAGGTAAGCGGGCCAAACGCCGGACTCGTCGCATCGATACCCAGGCCGCGGCCATAGGCATCCGCATGCACAAAGGCCAGGAACTTGACGAACTCGTGCTCGGCAGGCGTCAGCAGGCGCTCGTCGCGTGCACCAAACGCGTCCTCGGCCTCGCGCAGATACGCCACAATGAGGCCGACGGCATTGATCGTTCCCTCGGGCATCGAGGCATGACCGCCAATGCCGTGGGCAAAAATCTGCGCATGCCCGTTATCGAGCGTCGTGATCTCCAGGCGGTCGGCGTTGTCGACCGGCGCCGGCAGCTCATCGGCGGCAATCGCGAGCTCGCAGATGGACTGCGACGGAATGGCGTTGCTCGCCTCGGCACCGCTCCAGGACACAATGCGCCCGCCGTCGATCTTGGGGCTCACAAACGTCGCCCCAAACTGGCCCTTCTCGGCATTGCAGACCGGGAACTCGGCATCGGGCGTAAACAAGAAGTCGGGATTCGCGTAGTTCTCCAGATAATGGTGAACGTCGGACATGCCCACTTCCTCATCGCAGCCCAGCAGCGCGCGGAAGGTATAGCGCGGCACAATGCCGTGCTTGAGCAGGTAGGCGCCGGCGTAGAGCGACAGCACGGCCGGACCCTTGTCGTCGATCACGCCGCGGCCGAGCAGCCAGCCCTCGCGACGCTCCATCGCAAACGGGTCGGTGTTCCAGCCGGGGCCGGCGGGCACCACGTCCACGTGGCAGATGGTCGCGAGCTGCTTGTCGCCGCGACCCGGGATATCGGCGATGCCCACAAAGCCCTCGTCGTCGCTCGTCTGGTAGCCGAGCTTTTGCGCAATGCCGAGCGCGCAATCGAGCGCATCACGGACCGGGCGGCCAAACGGCGCACCGGGCTCCGCATTGGCAGCAACGGCCACAGACGGATAGCTCACCAGCTGTTCGATATCGGCAACGACATCTTCCCAGACCTCGTCGACATACTCGGTAACGCTCTGCTCCACCTGATTCATGGACGACCTCCTTACCAATGAGCGACGGGTACGCCCGCCCCTCACATTACGTCTATTAGATAGCGAAAAGTTTAGCAAGCTCGGCCACCGAGTGCACCACCGCATCGGCACCCGCCGCCTCGTGCTCGCCCGGCGCCGCCGCACCCGAATAGATGCCGATGCACGGTACGCCCATTGCGTGCGCGCCCTCCACATCGTTAAAGCGATCGCCGATCATCACGGCATCGTCGGCCGTCGCACCGAGCGCTGCCAGGGCATCGCGGACCGAATCGGCCTTGGTCTCGCGCCCCTGCGGCGGATTCATGCCAACCACCGCCTCAAACTGAGAAAGTCCCAGCTCTCCCACCATGTCGATACACTTCGCCTCCATGCGCGACGTCGCCACGGCCAAGCGCTTGCCCTGGGCGACCAACCCATCCAGCAGCTCGGGGATCCCGTCGAACACGGGATACTCCTCCGGTCCCAGCTCATCAAAAAAGGCACGGTACTCGTCGGCCACCACAAGCGACTCCTCGCGCGTAAAGCCGTAAAAGTCGTGGAAGCTCTTCCACAGCGGAGGCCCGATCATGCGGCGCAGGTCACCCATCTGCGCCTCCGAAAACCCGCGCGCGGCCAACGTCTTGCGCGTCGAGGTCATCACCGCCCGACCCGTATCGGCCACCGTGCCGTCAAAATCGAACAACACAATCGGCCGCTCGCATAGCTGTAATGCCGCCATCGGCATCCCTCTTCCCCAGTTGATGATTTCCACACCGTCACTTCAAACTGTTGACTATTCAACAATTGAACCTAGCAATGTAGAGCAACTCCACTATACTTGTCGCACTTTGCTCTCAGAAGGCGGCGCGCAAGCGCCCCAACGAAAGGTGCAATTATGTCTTTTGCCATCATAACCGACTCCACGTCGGACATCTCCCCCGCCCGCGCTCAAGAGCTCGGCATTTACGTGATTCCGCTGCATGTGATTATCGAGGGCGAGGACCTGCTCGACCAGGTACAGATTACCGCCCAGGAGTACGTCGCGCGCATGGCCGGCTCCGAGCAGCTGCCGCACACCTCGCAGCCGAGTGCCGGCGAGTTCAAGGCACTCTTTGACCGCGTGCGTGCTGACGGCCACGACAGCGCGATCTTTATCTCGCTGTGCAGCGAATGGTCCGCCTGCTATTCCAACGCATGCCTGGTCGCCGAGACCCACGAGCTCGACGTGCGCTGCATCGATTCGCGCACTGGCTCGGGCGCCGAGGGCCTGCTGGTGGAGTACGCGCGGGCCATGCGCGAAGATGGCCGCAGCCTGGACGAGACCGAGGCGCAGATCCGCGCGACGCTGCCCGACGCCCACCTGCTGCTGATTCCCCGCACGCTCGAGAATCTCGTTAAGAACGGCCGCGCGCCCAAGCTCGCCGGCCAGCTCACGCAGATGCTCAACATTCGCCTGGCCGTTTCGCCGGAGTGGAAATCGGGCGAGATCAAGGCCATCAAGAAGGGCCGCGGCGCCAAGCGCATCGTTGCCAACACCATGGCCGATTGCCTCGCATTTTTGGAAGAGCACCCGGGCTCAAGCGTGCGCGTGCTCACGACCGGCGCCGCCGAGGAGCAGGAGCTCGTCAGCCAAGCGCTCGCGGGCCAGGACTACGTTGACGCCGGCACCGGCCCCATCGGCTGCACCATCGCCACCCACGTAGGCGTCGATGCCATCGCCATCAGCTACTGCCCCCGCTACCAGCCAACTCACTAGGGACGCCCACATCAGTTGCGGTGGAATAGGGACTGTTTTTGGCTTATTAGCCGCCAATCAATCCCTATTCCACCACAACTTGGAAATCGGCGATCAGCCCAGCGGACCCTGAAACAGCTCCTGATGAGTGCCCATTCTCACCAGTCTAATCACTGGGTTAGTCTTATGGGGAAGATAAAGAACGACCACATCGACCAAGCCATCGGATAGGTGGAAATCGATGTGGCCGTTGTAGTTTCCGCCCGGATTTGAGAGCTCGTGGGCGCCATACTCCGCCGGAAGCGACCCATGAGCCACAAGCTCTGCAACCGCCGCTTTAAACTCACTTTTTAGCTGCGGATGCATGCGCATCGTTCGTTTGTAGTCCGCCTTAAATTGAGCCTCGACTTTAATCTCGAACATCGCTATTCCTCATCGAGGAATGACATGAGCTCATCAGCGTTATTGAATGACGGGCTGTCGTCCGGCAAAATCCCCAACTCATGAGCCTCGGCGATCACCATGGCGCGTCTCGTCGCCTCGTTGGGAACCTCCGCCCTTCCTACAATCTCAAAAGGAATCTTTCGCTGATTCACCAGCTGCCGAACGGCAAGATTGAGATAGGAATTGAGGCTGAGGCCGACCGAATCCAAGAACTCAGTCGCCTGCTCCTTGAGCCCCTCTTCGATGCGAACCGTCGTAGGCTTAACTGTTGCTGTAGACATTTGCGACCTCCTCGCCCTCGTCTTTTACACCAGTATACCCAATATAAATGGCAATCTGATGTTAGATAACATCAGATTGCCATGCGCATTCATGTCGCGTGGGCACGATTGATCTACATCAACCCGCTGAGCGCAATGTCGACGGCTTCGTTGAGGTCGTCGGCGATGTGCACGAGCTCGGGATCGAGCGGGCTGATCATACCGGCGCTCATCACCGGACCGTTAAGCCAGTCGAATAGGCCCTGCCAGTACTCGCTGCCCACCAGCACGAGCGGCATGCGCTTGACCTTGTGCGTCTGCACCAGCGTGAGCACCTCGAACATCTCGTCGAGCGTACCGAAGCCGCCAGGAAACACGATGGCGCCCGAGCTGTATTTGACGAACATGGTCTTGCGCACAAAGAAGTAACGGAAGTCCATGCCGAGGTTCACGTATTTGTTAAGCCCCTGCTCGTGCGGTAGCTCAATGCCCAAACCGACCGACTTGCCGTTAACGCTCGCCGCTCCCCTATTGGCCGCCTCCATGATGCCGGGGCCACCGCCGGTGATAACCGCCACGCCGCGCTGGGCGATCTTGCGGCCGACCGTGCGCGCCGCCTTGTAGAGCGGGTCGGTCTTGGGCGTACGGGCACTGCCGAAGATGGTCACCGCGGGTCCAAGCTCGGCAAGCGCGCCAAAGCCATCGACGAATTCTGCCTGAATACGCAACACGCGCCACGGATCGGCATGCAGCCAGTCGGTCGAATCCTCGGGCGCCAGCAGATTGGCGTAGGTGTTGTCCTTAGGGATCATGGGTCCGCGCATGACCACGGGGCCGCGGCGGTACGTCTCGCCGTAGGCGGGCTCGCCCTCGACGTTCTCGTTCTTAATCATGGGTACTCCTATCGAAAAAAGAAACGGGCGAGGTCGACGCCATGCGCCAAACACCCGCCCGAACATCAACTATTCGGTATGGTACCCACGATGCATCACGTGCTTGCAAGCTATCGGTCAGCGGTCGAGCAGACCGTGTTAGCGAACGCGACGACCGATCGCCGCTCGCCCTTTGCCGTTGCCCACGCCCCGCAAGCGCTCCCGTAGCTCTTAGTAATCCACCGCCGCAGGGCTGTTCATCCAGTCGTTCACGAACGCACCGTAACGGCCCTCGATAATAGCCTGGCGGGCACGCTGCATAAGGTTGAGCAGGTAGTAGATGTTGTGCATCGACAGCAAAATGCCGCCGAGCATCTCCTTCTGCGTGACCATGTGACGGATGAGCGCGCGGCTGTAGCCGCCCGTGCACACCGGGCAGGTGCAGGTGGGATCGATGGGACCGTCGTCGTGCGCAAAGCGAGCGTTGCGGAAGTTGAGGCGACCCTCGCTGGAGAATGCCGTGCCCATACGGCCGGTGCGCGTCGGCAGCACGCAGTCAAACATGTCGATGCCCACGCCAACGCCGCGCACGAGCGTGGTCGGGTTGCCGACACCCATCAGGTAGCGCGGCTTATGCTTGGGCATGTACTCGCTCACGAGCGGCGCCAGGGTCTCGAACATGGTCTCGTGATCCTCGCCCACCGAATAGCCACCGATACCATAGCCCGGGAAGTCGCCGCACTCCTCCAGATGGCGCAGCGAACGCAGGCGCAGATCCAGGTGCATGCCGCCCTGAACGATGCCAAAGAGCGCCTGGTCATCGCGGGTATGCGCCTTATAGCAGCGCTCGGCCCACATGCTCGACAGCTCAACGGCGCGCTCAACGTAGGCGCGCGTGGCGGGATAGCCCGGGCACTGGTCGAGCTGCATGCAGATATCGGAGCCGAGTTTCATGGCGATTTCCATGTTGTCCTCGGGCGTCCAAAACACGTGGCGGCCGTCGTAATCGTTGACGATAAAGCGCACGCCCTCATCGGTGAGCTTGACGGCATCGTTGTGGCTGAAGACCTGGAAACCGCCCGAGTCGGTGAGGATGGGGCCGTGCCAGTTCATGAACTTGTGCAGGCCGCCCAGCTCGGCGATGGTATCCTCGCCGGGACGCATGGACAGATGATAGGTATTGGCGAGCACGATCTGGGCGCCGAGCTTCTTGACAGTCTCGGTAGGAATGCCCTTGACGTTTGCCTTGGTGCCCACGGGCATAAAGATCGGCGTCTCGATGTCGCCGTGCGGGGTGTGCAGCACGCCGGCGCGCGCGTGCGTCGTCGGATCCTCGGCAATCAGGTCGAATTTAAAAAGGTTCTGGTCCATAAACTGGAACTCCTTGGTTGCGGTTCATACGCAAACCATTATACGGGCAACCCGCAAGAAGCACCGACTCGACAGAAACTAGCGCAAAGGAAACCTGACCCCTTGTCCCAATGCACCAGGCTAAAAATGATCCGTTTTCCTCCGCTCCCAACGGATCATTGGGACTGTCCCCAAGTGTCGACAAGAGTGTCCCTTTCGACTAATCATTTAAGAACGTCCCCAACGACTATATCTGGGATCATCTCCAACAGCCAAGGCAACGCCGATGTTCTAGCAACGTCAGCGAGCGGTCGCCAGAGCGAACAAATTGGCATGAAAAGAGGGCGGCATAGACCTTCTGGTCATGCCGCCCTCTTTGAATGACAAGTTGTCGCTCTGGTGACCGCGCAGCGTCGAGCCGTTACGCGGTTTGGTAAAACCGCGTAACTCTTAGGGCCGCTGGCCCATGCCACCCTCGAGGGTGACGGTCTCGCCGTTCATATACTTAAAGTCGGGACCGCAGAGCTGAACGACAACGCGGCCGATTTCCTTCTCGACGTCGCCGTAGTGGCCAGCCGGCGGCATGTGGACGTTGGCCTTGAACGCCTCGGGATAGGCATCCTGGAAGTTCTCGAGCGCAGCGGTCCAAGCAAGCGGGCAAACGATATTGACGTTGATGCCGTCCTTGCCCCACTCGTTGGCAGCGACGCGGGTCAGACCGCGGATGCCCTCCTTGGCAGCGGCGTAGCTGCACTGGCCATAGTTGCCAAACAGGCCGGCGCCCGAAGCAAAGTTGACCACGGAGCCCTTGGTCTCCTTCAGGTGCGGATAGGCCTTCTGCATGTACAGGTAGGTGGCATACAGGCCAGAGTAAATGGCCAGGTTAAACTGATCCATGGTGTGATCGGCAATGGTCACGCCCGAGGCGCTGGCCTGAGCGTTGTTGACGACGGCGTCGATGCGGCCGAACTCCTCAATGGCCTTGTCGATGACGTTCTGGACGACGGCCTCGTTGTCCTGACCAGCCGAGACATCGGCCTGAACAGGCAGAACCTTGACGCCGTACTCGGCCTCGAGGGATTCCTTGGCAGCCTCGAGCTTGGCAACGTTGCGGCCGGTAATGACGAGGTTTGCGCCCTCCTTGGCAAAAGCGATATCGATACCGTAGCCGATGGAGCCAGCGGAGCCGTCCTTGAGCGTGGCCTTGCCGCCGCCGGTGACGATCACGGTCTTACCAGTGAAAAGTCCCATATAAAGTCCTTTCAAATCGCGACGGGCGCACCCGCCGACTGCGCGCATCCAAATAAACGCGACAAAAGCTGAAATGCAACTTTAACGGGTTCAAGTGA
This sequence comes from Collinsella sp., assembly GCA_018368345.1. GTDB lineage: Bacteria > Actinomycetota > Coriobacteriia > Coriobacteriales > Coriobacteriaceae > Collinsella. Next base: position 2,197 of record JAGZEK010000016.1, on the reverse strand, counting down.
AAAGAAAAGGCCTCGGCAGGCGAACGGCATAACGTCTTTCGGCGAAGGGATTGTCAAGTACAAACTGGATAAAGTGGCCGAGTTTTTGTCAGCCAAACGAGCCATCGAACACGTTTTGAAACTTTGCTGCGGCGCGCGGGATGTCGGCGTGAGACTTTATCATAGGGTGACAAACAACGATGAGGAGCACATGCCTATGACAGACGAGCTGGACCCCCAGACTCAACAGCATATTGATGATTCCGCAGACGTCATCGCAGATACCGACGCTGTGACCTGCGATGGTATCGACATCGACGACCCCATCTTAGACGAAAGCGCTACGGCGGAAACCCCTGCCGCGGAAAGCGCCGACGAGCAAAACGACGATGCGCCCGCTCAGGACGACGCCCCTGTACAGGACGCCGCCCCGCAAGCAGCGGGCCCCATCGAGGTGTCTTCGGAAGAAGAGCTCGATGCCGTCATGGACTCCATGATGGATGCTGTCAAAGCGATGAAAAACGCCGTCGCCGATGCCGATATTGATGCCGAAGAAGAGGAGGCCGCCGAGGCGGCCTCGACCTTTGTGCCCGGCGAGACTCCGGTTGCCGACCAGGGCAGCACCATGCCCTCGTTTCTGCAGCTCGAGCACCCCACGATTGGCGCCGATGCGGTCGATCCGCACGCAGCAGGCTTTTCTGTGGTCGAGGGCGGTACCGGCAATATCGCCGCACCGCAGGCTGCCGATGCGGACTCTGCCGACACCGCTCGCCCGACCGCCCCGCACTCCCCCGCCGCGAACCGCGATCTGGGGACCGCTGTCTCGAACACTGCGAACGCCGTGGGCACCTTTATCGCCCAGGGCGCCTCGGCCATGCGCGAGATGAACGCCGCGAAAAAGGCACTTGCCGATGCCCGCGCCCACCTGGCCGAACTTGAGCAGCGCATTGCCGATCAGGCCGAGGAACTCGAGACGCGCCAGGATATCGCAGGCCGCTACGACCAGATCGTCGCCGACCAGCGCCAGGCGATCGCCACAGCGCAAAAGACCGCTGCGGCAGCCGAGATTGACCGTGATGCCCACGCCGCCAAAGCGACAGAGCTCAAGGGTCAACTCGAACAAATAAAGACAGAGGATGACGCGACTGAGCTCCGTCTGAAGGCCGCGCTCGATGCCGTGGAGGCCCGCGAGGCGAGCTCACGCGAGACCGGCAACCGCCTCGTTCGACGTCTTGAGGATTCCAAGCGCATCCGCGACAAGGTGAAGGCAGAGCGAGACGCCGGCATTGCCGCCGCACAACAAACCGTCGACGCCACGCGCGCCCAGCTCGAGACGCTGCGTCATGAGTATGCCGAGCTGCAACGCAATCCCTCGGCAAATCCCGCCAACTATACGGTGCGCACCAGCGAGCTCTCGATGCAGATCTCCGACACGGCAGATGCCCTGCGTAAAGCCGAAGAAGATGTCCCGCGCATCACCGCCGACCTTGAGCACTCGCTTGCCGCAGCCGAGCAGGCCGTCGAGCAGGCGCAAGCCCCCATCGCCGACGCAAAACGCGCGCACCAAGCCGTGACGACCGAGGCCGATGCCGCGCGCGACGAGCTGCAGACGGCGAAGACCGCCGCCGCGACGCGCCAGCGCGAACTGCGCGAGAAGATCGCTGCCGAGGACAAGGCACGCCGCGAGCAAGAGCAGAGCATCGCCAACGCCCAAGCAGATGCCGCGCATGCGCAGTCGATTATCGAACAGGCGACCGAGGTACACGACCACCCCGAGATCACCGAATCGCTCGCGGGCTCGTTGGCCCGCGATAAAGCCGAGCACGCCGAAACCGAGCGCGAAGTCGCCAAGCTTGAAGCCGCCGAGGACGACGTGCGCGAGCGCACCCGCGACTCACGCATCAAATTCACCGGCGCCATCGTCTGCATCATCGCCGCAATCCTGGTGATCATCCTGATCTGGCTGTTCGCAAGCAAGTAAACCAGCCGCCAAAAAACGCTCAACGCAGTTGCGGTGAGATAGTTCCTGTTTAGCCCCAAAAAGGCCAATTCAAGAACTATCTCACCGAAACTTATTTGATTGATGCAAGGTAGTCATTGGGGACGTTCTAGGTAGTCATTGGGGACGTTCTTAAACGACTAGTCGAACAAGAACGTCCCCAATGACTACATTGACAGCCAAAGAAACGCCGATGTTATGGCAGAGTCAGCGAGCGAG
>JAGZEK010000029.1 GCA_018368345.1 Collinsella sp. | reverse complement strand
TGCGGACATCACGCTGTGCGGCATGGAGGTGTGGGGCAGCCTGACGCTTCGCGGTACCGGGACCCTGACGGCGACGGGCTCGCAGTGCGGGATCCACGTGTCGCAGGCGCTCGTGGTGGACGGCTGCACCGTCGATGCCCGGGCGGATGGAGCCGATATTACTGACGAGGCGGTTGCCGGCGTGATCGCAGGCGACATGGCCGTGCGCGGCGGCGGACGCGTCGTTGCGGCGGGCGCCGGGTCCGGAGCGGGCGTGCGCGCCTACGGCGTGTATCTGCAGGATGCGGGCCTTGGCGCTGGCGCGGCCGGCTGTCGGCTTTCCGTCGACGCCTCATGGCTCGATGCGACCGGTGACGACGACGGCGTTGCATGCACGGGCGGGTCGCTTGTGTTCGCGCGGTTTGTGACGCCTGCCGGTGGGGCCTTTGGTGCTGGTGGCGTGGTGAATGCCTCCGGTGCGATGGAACCGCATTTGGTGGTTGAGCCCGATGTCGCCACGCCACCGGCGGGGGAGACGGACGGGAGCGACGTGCCTGGCGATAGCGCGGACAAGCCCCCCGCCGATGCAAACCCCGCCGCTGGAGAGCCCACCACAGTGCCCACGGCAAATCCCTCGATGAGACCCGCGGCCACAACAACCAAGACAACAACGACAGTAACCAAGACCACGGTGTCCACGCCGTCCAAGTCCAAACCCGCCACCGCGACCACTGCGGCACTCCCCAAAACCGGCGACAGCAACTGTGTCGTCGCCTCCATGGTGCTTTTCCTGCTGGGGACAGTGTTTCTAGCCGTCGCATATCGCTGCTAGGGCCCCGTTTAAGCGAGACCAGGAGAGAGGCGAAGGCAACTATTGTAGAAGCCTTTAGCCTTCTACTAAATCAATTTCCTAGAAAATAGCGCCGTATCAGCTATCGCTGAGACGGCGCTATTTTGTTTAGCTCGACTGCCTCTCGATCTGTTGCCGATGTTGGCCTTACACCCCATCTGCCAGAGCGATAAGATAATTGCAATCCAAATGTTGCCATTTATAAAGCTTCTTGTTCCACTAAAGGATTGATATATGTCTAATGAAACTAAAGTTGAGGTTGATGATGTAGCCTCGTATATCAAATACATCAACGAGCTTTCACCAACAATAGATGGTGACGCCAGAACAATTGAGTCTACATTTGTGTTTCGTGGACAAGGATCGACTAAGTTTGATATAGTTCCGTCAATCGGAAGAGATAGTCTTTGGCGTAAACCGGGATGTGACGCCATTTCTCCTATCATAGGCACCCTTAAGCACGAGGCGGATATTATTGAAACTGCCTGCCGCATATTGCCAAATGTTTTTAAACGAGATTTGCTTCCAATTGATCTTTTAGCCTGTCTCCAGCACTACGGAGTCCCCACCAGACTATTAGATGTCACTTCAAACGCGCTTGCCGCCCTCTATTTCGCCTGCGGAAATCTGGATGACGTGGGCGAAGTATTTATCTTTAGGCGACCGGGAGGGGATAAGCAGGAATATCCCATCTGTCAGGCAATCGCGGACTCGTGGCATCTGTTTATGAACTCTAAAGTGTTATCAGACTTTGCTTCACTTGCAATATCTAGACCATACTTTGACTATCAACGTGATCTAGTGCTTTCAAATTGCCCTGAACCAACCGATCAGGCAAAATGGTTTAAGGAGTGCTGCGAAGACACATTATTTGTCTACGGAACTAGATATCTCGAAAGGCAAGCCGCCCAGTCGGGGCAATATATCCTTTTCCCAAATGACATTCGTGGTGAAGACCCTTATTTATCGTTTGAGGAATTCATAAGTCCGCTGCCCAAAGACAGTCCCGTAATAGCCGGCCGTTGCATAGTGCCATCTGAAAGGAAAAAATCCCTGCTTATCGAATTGGGCAATCTTGGCGTAACCGAATCCACGCTCTTTCCCGACAGTATTGAGAAGATCTGCGCTGGAATGGTGAGCGAATTTAAAAGAAATCAATATACGTGACGCCAAACGATCGGGTATTCGGAATAAGCCCTTAGCATCCGATTGTCGAGGCGCTTCTTAACGAATCCGGCTCGATTGCCAGGGTCAAATCGTTCTCATGGATTTGGTTTATCAACAAGGAGCGAATCCACGACATAGATCCCGTCCAATGCGGAAAATGGATGTTCTTCTTCTCTCCATTCAAAACCGCCCTCATGGACGACATTGTCGGAACCGCAGTTCTTGATGGCGTCGTCGTAGAGGCCAAATACTCGAATCCCGAAACGCTCATCGCGGCGGGCTCGAAACATGGTGTCTGCTGCTTTTACCTAAACGGTAACGATAGAGAAGTCCATAAGAGGGTACTGAGCTACATGCTGGAAAACGGGCTGATCAGGAAGACAAAGAGCGGCAAGCTGTATAACATTTCGTTCAAGTTCGACTCTGAGACCTATGCAGGAAAGTACAAGGGGAGTGGCTTCTCCGGAAAGATAAAGCATGCGGACTTCGTTGACCTAAAGACTGGGGAGTTTATCTAGGACAGCGGGCGGAGTGATGAACTGGACGCTATGAGAACTCGGTATCCTCGGCATTGGTACTCGCAAAAACCTTACACTGCAGCATCGAAGACCTCGTCTGGCAACCTTGCGTATACTCTTGCCAAGAATAGCGATTCTGTTAGCCCCAATTAATTTTTAGAATCACTCTTGGATTCAAAAATAAAAAAGGTCAAAGGCTCTAAACCTCTGACCTGATCTTTAGATGGTGGGCGATACAAGATTCGAACTTGTGACCCCATCCGTGTGAAGGATATGCTCTACCCCTGAGCCAATCGCCCGTCGCCTTTCGGCAAAAGAGATACTAACATAGCCGCGCCCGGTTTTCCAAGAACTTTTTGCCTTCGTTTTTAAATTCGCGGCCAATCCTTGGCCATCTGTTGGCGTCGTCAAGTTTTCAATGCATATCCACCTTGCTGACGTCATCGAACGTTTTCCCCAAAATGATTACGTTCATTCGTTGAATTATTCACTCAATTAGCGAGCAATTATGGAGGCAGGGATCCTCAAGCTTTGAGCAAGCACCTGCGGTTTTACTACGCGCTTCAACTATTTAGCAAAACCCGTCAAGCTTTTGGTCAGTATTTGGTCAGCTTCCGGTACTTACCCGCATGATGTGCACCTAGATAATCGGACTCGCAAGCCGCATGGCTCACGCCCGACACTAGGGGAGACCAACATGGACGAGATCATCTGTGCAAACACCGCGTTCCGCTATTGGCGCTGCCCGCCCCAGGTGCGCGATCTCTACCCGCGATTGCCAAGCCCAGAAGACGGCTGGCGAGCTCTAGCACATTCACCCTTCGTAACCGATGTTCTTAAGACTCCCATCATCGCCGTTGCCTCACCAGGTTGTTGCAATCACCACTCGGGTCTACGCTCCACTATTCGCTGGGAAGGGGAATCGGATGTTGGCACCACGATCGATACTCATGTAGGTTTTAGCGTCACCAATCCACTTAACACGTTATTTACCATGACACGCTTTGTGTCCCAAATAGATCTCGTACTAGCTATGTACGAACTTTGCGGCTGGTTTTCTGTTTTCGATCCGACCCCTGCTGCCGAAATACAGTTAAAAATGGCGGCAAAAGAGATTCACCAGAGCAGTACGCAAGATCTACTCGAACTTGATGAAGGCGAAGACGAGGCACCTTGGAAACGGGTTTATGCCCGTGTAACCGTAAAGGCCTCGGAAAACGAAGGGCAAACGGACCGGCATGAGGATAGTAGAAAGGTTACGAAGCTTAAAGGAACCTCTCTCTGGATGAGAAAGCCACTCATCGAATTAAGCGACTTGCATCAATTCGCCGACAAGGTCAAAAGTCAAATGTGGGGAAAGCAGTTCTATGATGCCGCTCAGCAGGTTATCGGCATTGCCGCGTCTCCGCTCGAGGTTGCAGGAATCTTGCTTCTAAACCGTCCGCGGCGTCTTGGCGGCGCGGGCTTCACGAACGTTTATGCCAACGACTTGACCCCACTTTCCATTTCGGCGCAAAGCATTGCAGGTCAAAAGGTCTGCTACGACGATATCGTGATCGTAAATCCGATTCTTATGAAAGGTGCAATTATCGAAATCCAAGGTGAAGTCATTCATGGCTCGGGTGCAATACTTGACCACGATGCGGAGCGCATGACTGCGTTGCAGAGCATGGGATTCGATGTATTCTTGGTGACTCACGAGATGCTCAACGATTCAAAGCAGCTAGACACCATAGTCAGAAGCGTCTGCGACCGTTTAGGGATTCGCTATAAAGCCAAAACTGAAGCAATGAAGTCCGCCGAGACGCGACTGCGAGCAAATGTTTTGTGCAACTGGTTAGAAATCGGAAATTAGCTGCGACAAGGCATTTAAACGAGCATATTTGCATGTTAGCGAACCGGTGCCATTTCAAAACCATGCCGGATTACGGGGCTCAGCCCAGACCGGCCGTCCATGCCCTGCATTTAACTAAATGCACAAGCCTTCTACC
>JAGZEK010000015.1 GCA_018368345.1 Collinsella sp. | reverse complement strand
GTCAGTGGGTCATCGTCCCGGCATTCAGCATCAGGGTAGCGCTGCGACGCGGAAATCGCGCGCCGTTGCCGCGCCCCCGCAGCGCCCGCTTCCCCCGAGGACAATTATCAGTGCAGGTAGAAAGCCTACGGTTTTTCATAAAACGCGGTTGTGTTTGGGGGTGTCGGGTTAAACGTAGTAGATGAGCCAGTTTCGTGGCGAGCGCTGCCAACCGATCCTCCGGGGACGGGAAAAGCGGGTCATTTGGGGCTATCGGCCCCTATTTCGCCGCAACCTAGATAGGTGGGATACAGAAAAACCCTGCCGCGGATAGCGGCAGGGTTTTTGGAAGGGGACGAGGTTGTGAGGGTTCGTTAGGCGAGCTTGGCCTCGAGCTCGGCGATGCGCTTGTAGGCATCGATGGTAAAGCGGGTCTGCTTCTCCAAGATCATGGTGGTCATGAGGGTGTCCTGAGCGTGGGCCATGATGAAGGTCATCTCCATCTCGCCGCCGCCGGCCTCCTGCGAAAGCAGCTTGGTCTGCGTGTCGTGGGCGCCAATGAGTGCATCGCTCGCATCCTTGTGCAGCTGTTCGGCCTTCTCAAAATCACCCTCGCGAGCAGCATCGAGCGCTGCAAGCAGATCAGTCTGGGCGTCACCCGCGTATGCGACGATCTCGAATCCAACCATCGAGATTTCTTCTTTGGTTGCCATATTGCGTTCCTTTCACATATGAACCAATGGAGAGCATCGCGTCCGGGCATACGCGCTGCGTTGTGTATGACAGAAACATTAACATTCAAACAAAACAGAACAATGCAAAACGCAATTTCGAGCTATGAACGGTCGATTTTCGCCCGTGAACGGTTTTTAAACCAATGCGAACAATATCGAACACAATTAGTGGCAACCCAAACAGGTCCACACCCTAGCGTACATCGCGCACCGTATCACCCTCTACGAGCATGCCGGGGATCAGCATGTGCTCCACGCCAGACGCAACCCCCTCGGCGCCGGCAATCTTGTCGACAGCCCACATGCCGACGCGCTTGTTGTCAAAGCGCACCGTGGTCAGGCGACGGTCGGGCACGATGTCGCCCAGGCTGTCATCAACACCCGCCACGCTCACGTCCTCGGGCACGCGCTTTCCGCGCGATTCGAGCCCGCGAATGCAGCCGTAGGCCATGGCGTCGTTGGAAGCATAAATGGCCGTACAGGTCGGATCGTCCGCCAGAGCCTGACCGGCGGCATATCCGCTCTGTGCCGTCCAATCGCCACGGACGAGTCGCGGCGGCTCAATACCATGCGCACGCAATGTCTCGCGCCAGCCCTCCTCGCGCTGCATGCCCGAAAGCGAGCGCTCGGGACATGAGATAAAGTGCACGGTCTTGTGCCCCTGCCCCAGCAAGTACTCGACAACCTGGCGCGAGCAATCGAACTGATCGTTATCAACCGTCGAGCACAGCGGGTGCTCCAGCATAGTAACGAGCACCGTCTGCATACCGGGCAGTGGCTCGAAGGAGCCAAAGTCCGCCGGCATGCGGTTCATGATCACGACCATGCCGTCCACCGGCAGTGCGCTCATGCGCGACGATGCGCTCTCGAGGGTATAGGGATGTCCATCTACTTTAGTAAGGGTGATGGCATAGCCGTGCTTGTCGGCGGCGGCGGCAAAGCCCTCCATGCGGTCGAGATTGCCGGTACCGGTAATGTTGAACATGGCGACGCCGGCGGTCTTGAACTTGCCGCGACGCAGCGAACGGCCGGCAAAGTTTGGACGATACCCCAGCTCGCGCATGGCGGCACGCACGCGCTCCTTGGTCTCGGGACGCACGCTGGGCGAATCGTGCACGGTGCGCGAGACCGTCTGCTCCGAGACGCCCGCGAGACGCGCCACGTCCTTAACGGAAACCGATTTTTTAACAGCGGCCATAGGTCGATCTTTCTATGTCAACGATGCCATTGATGGCATCCCACGCAGTTATTTTGAACACTTTCAAGTATATCTAACGTCTCCTCCGCCATACGCTCACCACCCAAAACCTACCGTTCACCGACAATCCCGCTTCCACGAACGGCTTTTGGCGCCCAAATGTTAACGTTGCCATTGCGCAAACACAGAGCCACCGGGCGGCTCAAACGTTTACGCATAAGGAATCGACGGTTCGCAGGCACAGGAACCACCGGTTCGCGTCTTTTTTTGTGTCGCAAAATGGCAACGTCAACATTTTGGCAACTGAACGCCAAAAGCTACCATCGTTGCTAACCCACCGACTCTTAGGAGCATTGCATGGAGCAACTCATCGCCATCATCGAAAAGGGCCAGCCCTTTTTCAACGCGATCGCCCGCAACAAGTACCTCAAGGCGATCCGCGACGGCTTTATCTCCGTCATCCCCATCATCATCTTCTCGTCCATCTTCTGCCTGGTAGCCTCGGTCCCCAACATCTGGGGTTTCTACTGGCCCGATGACATCAACAACGCCCTGTGGAAATGCTACAACTACTCCATGGGTATCCTGGCCATCGCCTGCGCTGCCACCACGGCCAAGCACTTCGCCGACGCTCAGAACCGCGATCTGCCCAAGAACAACCAGATCAACTTCATCTCGTGCATGTGCGCGGCCATCATCGGCTTCTTGCTCCTTTCGAGCGACACGATCGCCACGGACGCTGCCAGCGGCTTCAACACCACCTACCTTGGTTCCAAAGGCCTGCTGACCGCCTTTATCGCTGCGTTTGTGACCGGCATCATCTACAAGTTCTTCATTAAGCGCAACATCACCGTCAAGATGCCCGAGCAGGTTCCGCCCAACATCTCGCAGACCTTTAAGGACATCATCCCCTTCTCCGTCTGCATCACCGTCTTTTGGGTCTTTGACATCGCCTTCCGCGCTGCTTTTGGCTTCTGCTTTGCCCAGGGCGTCATCCAGGTGTTCCAGCCCCTGTTCACCGCTGCCGACGGCTACATCGGCCTCGCTGTGATCTACGGCGCCATGAGCCTGTTCTGGTTCGTCGGCGTCCACGGCCCCTCGATCGTCGAGCCCGCCATCGCCGCCGCCCTCGTTGCCAACATGACCGACAACCTGGCTGCGTTCCAGGCTGGCCAGCACGCTTCCGCTGTCCTGACCCAGGGTGCCCAGTACTTCGTCGTCTGCATGGGCGGCACCGGCGCCACGCTCGTTCTGGTCTTTATGTTCTGCTTCCTGGCCAAGTCTCAGGAGATGCGCGCCGTCGGTAAGGCCGCCATCGTCCCGGTCTGCTTTGCCGTCAACGAGCCGCTGCTGTTCGCCGCGCCTATCGTGCTCAACCCCGTCTTCTTTGTCCCGTTTGTCTTTGCCCCGATCGCCAACATCTGGATCCTCAAGATCTTTATCGACTTCTTGGGCATGAACGGCTTTATGTACACCCTGCCTTGGACCGTCCCCGGCCCCATCGGTACCATCATGGGCCTGGGCTTCCAGCCGCTCGCCTTTGTGATGCTCGCCCTTATCCTGGTCGTCGACTTCGTTCTGTACTACCCGTTCTTCCGTGCCTATGACGCCCAGAAGTGCGCCGAGGAGGCCGAGATCTCCCAGGAGGAGCTCGCCGCCAAGAACGCCGAGAAGGCCGCCAAGCTCAACGATGCCTTCCAGGGCAAGGCTCACGCCAAGAGCGTTGCCGCCGGCGCTGCCGCCGAGGCCGTGAAGGCCGACTCCCCCGCCGCTTCTGCAGCACCCGCTGCCGAGGCAACGACCGCCAGCGACCTCAACGGCAAGCGCGTGCTCGTGCTCTGCCAGGGCGGCGGTACCTCGGGCCTGCTCGCCAACGCACTGGCCAAGGCCGCCCAGGAGCGCGGCATCAATCTTGAAACCGCTGCCGAGGCCTATGGCAACCACGTCGACATGCTCCCCGACTTTGACCTGGTCGTCCTGGCCCCGCAGGCCGCCAGCTACCTGGCCGACCTGCAGAAGGACTGCGAGCGCGTGGGCAACAAGTGCGTCGCCTGCCGTGGCAAGCAGTACATCGAGCTCTCCCAGAACGGCGACAAGTCTCTCGCCTTCGTCGCCGAACAACTTTCGAAGTAAGTAACACCCAGGGCCAGTCGACCATCAACAGCCGGCTGGCCCTTCGATTTAGACGATTGGATATTTCATCATGTCCGTTAACCCTGCCAGCGTCACCAACCCGCCCGCGCAGTTTCCCGAGAACTTTGTCTTTGGCGGCGCCACTGCTGCCTACCAGGTAGAGGGCGAGACCCGCACCCACGGTAAGGGCAAGGTTGCCTGGGACGACTTCCTGGAGGCCCAGGGGCGCTTTTCCCCCGATCCCGCTTCGGACTTCTATAACCAGTACCCCGTCGACTTGGAGCTGTGCGAGGAGTTCGGTATCAACGGCATTCGCCTCTCCATTGCCTGGAGCCGCATCTTCCCCAACGGCACCGGCGAAATCAACCCCGAGGGTGTCCAGTTCTACCACGACCTCTTCGCCGAGTGCCATAAGCACCACGTTGAGCCGTTTGTCACGCTGCACCACTTCGATACGCCGCTTCCCCTCTTTGAGAAGGGCGACTTCCTCAACCGCGAGACCATCGATGCCTTTGTGGACTTTGCCACCTTCTGCTTTAAGGAGTACGCCGACCAGGTGACCTACTGGTTCACCTTTAACGAGATCTGGGCCGATGCCTCCAACACCTACATCGAGGGCACCTTCCCCGGTGGCGTCAAGGCGCATCTTGCCGAGGCCTTCCAGTGCGAGCACAACATGATGCTCGCCCACGCCAAGGCAGTGCTGGCCTTCCACAACGGCGGCTTTAAGGGCAAAATCGGCGTCATTCAGTCGTTGGAGTTCAAGTACCCGCTCAACGAAAACGACCCCGCCGACATCAAAGCCGCCAACAACGAGCACGTGCTGCAAAACCAGTTTTTGCTCGACGCCACCTTCCGCGGCGACTACGCGCCCGACACCCTCGAGTGCGCCAACCGCCTGGCTGCCGTCTCGGGCGGCACCATCCAGATCCTAGACGAGGATCTGGAAATCATGCGCGAGGCAGCGCTCTACAACGACTACCTGGGCGTTAACAACTATCAGTGCCGCTTCTTGAAGGCCTACGACGGCGAGAACGACCTGCACCACAACGGTACGGGCGAGAAAGGCACCGGCCGCTGGCGCGTTAAGGGCATTGGCGAGCATGTGAACAAGCCCGGCGTCCCCACCACCGACTGGGACTGGATCATCTATCCCGAGGGCCTGTTCGATCTGCTCGTCTACATTAAGCAGCGCTACCCCAACTACAAGCAGATCTTCATCACCGAAAACGGCATGGGCTACAAGGACCCCTACAAGGACGGTTTTGTGGACGACCAGCCGCGCATCGGCTACATCGAGCAGCACCTGCGCTGGTTGCTCAAAGCCATGGAGGTGGGCGTCAACGTGGGCGGCTACTTCCTGTGGAGCCTGCAGGATCAGTTCTCCTGGACCAATGGCTACAACAAGCGTTACGGCTTCTTCTACGTTGACTTTGAAACCCAGAAGCGCACGCCCAAGGCAAGCGCCTACTGGTACAAGCACGTGGCGCAGACCCGTCGTCTGGACTAGTGGCTGGCGGGGTTGCCCGCTCACACAACCTGTCCCCATTTCTCAGCCGGGGGCGGCACGTCACACGGCGCGCCGCCCCCGGCCTTTTTTGGGCGGACCGTGCCGCACGTTTGTCTCAATCTGTAACATCTAGCTGGTTATTTCACCCTTAACTGTTACAGATCGAGACAAACGGAATAGGCCGAGCCGAAAAATCTCGATCTGTAACATCTAGCAGGGATTTTCGGTCCTAGCTGTTACAGATTAAGATGAACGAGCCGAGCACGTCTACGCCCGCAGGTCCTTTACGCTGGAACGCTCGACCAACACACCCGAGACGAGCGTACGGCTTCTGGAACTCGGGGCTTCCAAGCCCGCAACAACCTCGTTGAGTGCGCGGATGCCCAGTTCGCGGTGGCGAAACTTCACCGACGTCAGAATCGAGTTGGGAATCGTCTTGTAGAGCTCATCGTCGAAGCCGATCACGGACACGTCGTCGGGCACATTGAGCCCTTTGTCACGTAGAGCCATCATCACGCCGTTTGCCATGCAGTCGTTAGCAGCGAGGACCGCCGTGCAATCGGCTTTATCGGCAAGCACAAGGCCCGCGGCGTAGCCACTATCCGCATTCCAATCGCCTTGCAGAGGCTCGGGCGGCTCAATGCCACGTGCCTCGAGTGCCGCACGCCAACCTTTCATACGGCACTGGCTCGACAGCGACTCTTTCTTACCCGAAACGAAATACACGTTCTTGTGACCATGATCCAAGAAGTACTCGCACGCCATGCGCGCGCCGCCCTCTTGGTCGTCACTGACGGTGGAGCAGGTAGGATGCTCCATCGGTGTGATAATCACCGTCTTGAGGTCTTTCGGCGCCTCAAAGGTATCAAAGTCATCGACCATCTGGCGCAGGTTGAAAATCATGCCGTCGACGGGAAGCTGCGACATCCTACGCGCCGCTTCGGCAAGGGTCATCTTCTCCCTCGCCCGCTTTTTGATCATCGTGAGAGCAAAGCCTCGCTCTTCGGCGGCATCGGCGATACCGTCAATCATGTCCACGGCACCGCCCGACAAGTGGAACATCACCACGCCGATGCACCCGTAACGGCCCAACTTGAGCGAACGCGCGGCAAAGTTCGCCCGGAACCCGAGCGCCTCCATGGCCGCATGGACCTTATCGCGTGTCGACTCTCGCACGCTATCGGGCTCGTTGATCACGCGCGACACCGTCTTGAGAGAAACGCCCGCGGCAATCGCCACATCGTTCATCGAGACATTTTTCTTGTCCATCGTTGCCACTGCTTCTCCAGTCGGTTTTGCATCGCTTGCTTTTTGCGTTCTAGCATACACTACCTGCCTGACTGATAAATCAACCGTTTACCGGACAATATCGACCACTCACCCGTATATCCTTGTTGCTCTTCCAAAAATGTCTTACGTTGTCATTAACGAAATGACAACGTTGTCATTTCGCAATGCCTTCCTTAAGCAGGTAGGCTTCCGGGCAGTCCTGACCATCCATCGACGACCAGTTCCATCCACATGCATCGCGCATCAAGTAGTAAAGGAGCTCTATGGACGCCATCGTAAAAATGCTCGAAAAGCATCAGCCGTTCTTTGAGAAGATCTCGAGGAACATATACCTCCAGGCCATCAAGGACGGATTCCTTGGGTGCATGCCCATTGTCCTCACCTCTTCGATCTTTCTGCTCATTGCCACCCTTCCCGGCGTAGTCGGCATCACGCTGCCCCAGCCGCTCATCGACTGGTGCAACAAGCTCTACAACTTCACCATGGGCGTCATGGGCATCATGGTTGCCGGCACCACTGCCAAGAACTTCACGGCATCCATGAACCGTCGTATGCCCGCCGGCAAAGTGCTCAACGACGGTTCCACCATGGTGGCCGCCCAGTGCAGCATGCTGCTGCTCGCAGTCACGCAGTTCACCACCAAGTTCAACGGCTCCGAACTTTCGGTCTTCGATTGCACCAGCATGGGCACGCGCGGCCTGTTCTCGGCCTATATCGCCGCGTTCATTACCGTGTGGGTCTACAAATTCTGCGTCTCGCGCGATCTGACCATTAAGCTGCCCAAGGAGGTCCCGGGCGCCATCGCTCAGAACTTCCGCGACATCATCCCCTTCGGCGGCGCCGTCATCATCTGCGGCATCATCGATGTCGTCGTGCGCAACCTCATGGGCGTTCCGTTCTCCGAGCTGCTTATCAAACTGCTCTCCCCGCTCTTTACCGCTGCAGAAACCTATCCTGGCCTTATCCTTATCCAGGCGGCCACCGCGTTCTTCTGGTTCATCGGCGTCCACGGCCCCTCGATCGTCCAGCCGGGCATCGACCCCATCCGTCTTGCCAACCAGGCCGAGAACCTGCAGGTTCTGCTGGCAGGCGGCCACCCCGCCCATTCCCTCACCTTTAACATGTCGCTCGTGGGTGAGTTCGGCGGCACCGGCGCCACGTTCATCGTGCCGCTTCTGCTGATTCTCTTTATGAAGTCCAAGCAGCTCAAGGCCGTCGGTAAGGCCTCGATTGTTCCTGTTGCCTTTGCTGTCAACGAGCCGCTGCTCTTTGGCGCGCCGATGATCCTTAACCCCTACATGCTCATCCCCTTTGTTGCCGCCGGCTGCGTCAACGTGAGTGTTGCCAAGTTCTTTATCGACAACGTGGGCATGAACGGCTTCTCCTTCGTGGTGCCTTGGGCTACCCCTGCCCCCATCGGCATCTTCATCACCACGAACTTCCAGCTTATTGCCCTAGTATTTGTCGCGATCATCATCTTGCTGGACGCCATCATCTACCTGCCGTTCTTGAAGGCATACGATAAGCTGCTCTGCGACCAGGAGGCCGAGCGCGCCGCCGAGCTGGGTCTCGAGTCCGATAGTGTCGCTGCCATCGCCGCCAACGCCCCTGCGTCCGCTGTCGAGCAGGCTACCGCTTCCGTCGAGACGACCGTTGCCGCCGCCGACAGCAAGCCTGTCGCCGATCAGCCCGAGCCCGCCGCCGACGCATCCGCTAAGAAGGATGTCGACGGTCTGAAGGTCCTCGTCCTGTGCGCTGGCGCCGGCACCTCCGCCATGCTCGCCAACGCCATTAAGGAAGGCGCCGCACAGACCGGCGAGAACATCGCCTCCTCTGCAGGTGCTTATGGTCAGCACACCGCCATCATGGACCAGTACGACGTCATCGTGCTTGCCCCGCAGGTCCGTAGCTACTACAACGACATGAAGGCCGACACCGACCGTCTGGGTATTAAGCTGCTCGCCCCGCGTGGCAAGGAATACATCGACCTTACCCGCGACCCCGCCGGCGCCATCAAGTGGCTCCGCGAGAACCTCGACTAGTTTCCTCCCTCTGTTGGTGCCTGAATCCCCGTTCGGGCACCTCTCCCTATTCGCATCTCACAGAAAGAATGACTCATGACCAACCCCATGCAGTTCCCCGACGGCTTTGTGTTTGGCGGCGCCACCGCTGCTTACCAGGTTGAGGGCGAAACCCGTACGCACGGCAAGGGCAAAGTGCCCTGGGACGATTTCCTGGCAGCACAGGGTCGCTTCTCTCCCGACCCCGCAAGCGATTTCTACAACAAGTACCCAGTCGATATCGACCTGTGCCAGCACTTTGGCATCAACGGTATCCGTGTCTCTATCGCCTGGAGCCGCATCTTCCCCAACGGCACCGGCGAGGTTAATCCCGAGGGTGTTGCCTTCTATCACGAGCTCTTTGCCACCTGCAACAAGGCCGGCGTTATCCCCTATGTCACGCTCGATCACTTCGATACGCCCGAGGCCTTTTATCAGGACGGCGGCGAGGGCTTCCTGACGCGCACGACCATCGATGCCTTCGTCGAGTACGCCAAGTTCTGCTTTGCCGAATTCACCGAGGTCAAGCACTGGTTTACCTTTAACGAGATTCCCGCAACCGCCGAGGGCAGCTTTATCGTCGGCAACTGGCCGCACGGCGAGAAGTATCGCCTGGACAAGGCCTTCCAGCTCATGCACAACATGATGGTGGCCCACGCCAAGGCCGTCGTCGCCTTCCATGAGGGCGGCTTTGAGGGCGAGATCGGCATTGTCCAGAACCTGGAGCCCAAGTATCCCCTCGACCCCAACAATGCCGCCGACTGCGAGGCAGCTCGCATGGCCGACGTCATCAACAACCGCTGGGTACTCGACGCCACCTTCCGCGGCCACTATGCAGCCGACACCATGGAGGCTGCGACCAAGCTGGCCCATATCGCCGGCGGCGAGCTCGACGTCCGCGACGAGGACATCGCCGCGCTGACCGCCGCGCTCCCCTATAACGATTGCCTGGGCGTCAACACCTACAAGTGCCAGTTCCTGCGTGCCGCCGAGGGCGAAAACGACATCAACCACAATGGCACTGGCGACAAGGGCTCCTCGCGCTGGTTCCTCAAGGGCGTTGGCGAGGCATGCGTGCGCGAAGGCGTTCCCACCACCGATTGGGACTGGATCATCTATCCCGAGGGCCTCTACGACCTGCTGCTCCGCATTAAGAACGATTACCCCAACTACAAGAAGATCTACATCACCGAGAACGGCATGGGCTATAAGGACGACTTCGAGGACGGCTTTATCGACGACGCCCCTCGCATCGACTATATGCGCCAGCATCTCGCGTGGATCCTCAAGGCAATCGACGGCGGCGTAAACGTCGACGGCTACTTTGTGTGGTCGCTGCAGGACCAGTTCTCCTGGACCAACGGCTATAACAAACGTTACGGCCTGTTCTACATCGACTTTGAGACCCAGAAGCGCTACCCCAAGGCGAGCGCCTACTGGTACAAGAACGTCGCAGAGACTGGCCTGCTCATGGCCTAGTTTCCGCCGCATACCCCCTGTCGGCCGCATGCGAATCCCTCCGCGGGTTCGCATGCGGCCTTTTTGTTTTTGGTGAGCTCGAGCAGGCCGTTTGTCTCGATCTGTAACATCTAGCAGGGATTTTCAATCCTAACTGTTACAGATTTAGACGAACGGGCGACCAGGGCTGAAAGATCTCAATCTGTAACACGTAGCCCACTTTTAACCGTCTAACTGTTACAGATCGAGACAAACGCCACAGGTCAATCCCTTTAATCTCAATCTGTAACATCTAGCCGAGTTTTTCGATCCCAACCGTTACTGATTGAGACAATTGGATAGTCAAATCCGCGCTTTCCAAGCAGCTGTGAAGCGCGCCTCTTATCTTGTTTTCGGTATCACGAACATACTTTCGGTATCATTTAATGGTATTATGATATCGAAAGTATGTTCGTGATACCGAAAGGAGCCACATGCGCCAGTTCGATTACGCCACAGTCCCAGCGGAACTCGAAGCAACTCCAATCACCAACCTCCTCCTCTCGATACGCGAGCATAAAGGCCGACAGCTTGTTCTGAGTCAAGTCAAACCCGAACTCCTATCGTCCCTTATGGAGGAAGCTAAGATCCAAAGCACCCAATCCTCCAACGGACTTGAAGGAATTGTTACCACCCAAAAAAGACTCAAAGCAATCATGGCGTATTCCGCCAAGCCAAGCTCCCGCGCAGAGGAAGAAATCGCTGGATACCGAGATGTGCTGTCGCTTATTCACGAACAGCACGATTCCATTCCCGTAACGCCATCGGTCATTCTGCAGTTGCATCGTGACCTCATGGCGCACACGGCAATCTCGTATGGAGGCCATTGGAAGGATAGCGATAACGAAATCGTCTCCATTGACGATCAAGGTAATCGATTGTGCGCTTTAGGCCCCCTTCAGCTCTAGCAACCCCGGGACTTATCGAAGAAGCCTGTCGGTCCCTCAACGACGCCTTATCTCGCCAAGTTTGCGATCCCCTCCTTATATCGCTCCGCTTTATCTTCGATTTTGTTAGCATTCATCCCTTCAACGATGGCAATGGCAGGATGAGCCGGCTCCTTACAACGCTGCTGCTCGAAAAGACTGGATACGACGTTGCGCGTTACATCAGCATCGAACGACTTATTGAAGACAACAAAGCGCTTTACTACAACGCTCTCGCTGCAAGCTCCACTGGATGGAATGAAAATCAAAACACCGAAGTGCCCTTTATTCGTTTTATGCTCGGAACTATCCTGGCGGCCTACCGACAGCTCGAGCAGCACACCCAGATCGAATCTGGCACTCACCCCATGCCGAAGCAAGCACGTATAGCTGCTCTATTTCAGCAGAGACCCGGCGTCATCAAGAAATCCGACATCCAGTCCAACTGCCCCGATATCAGCGAGGTAACCATTAAGCGAACCCTCAGTCAGCTTGTTGGTTGCAGCGCAATCGAGAAAACAGGAGCGGGTCGTTCGACGGGTTACGTTCTCAAAGACGTCCACGCCCTGGAATTATTCTTGCAACCCGCAATACCCGACAGCAGGTCAGAAATTACAAAAGAGTCCCCAAAGGACAAACTCCTTGAACGCATGAACCGCGCCGAAGATGAAAGCAGAGACGAACTCTACGAAGATTACGGTTCATTCTCAAGGAATATCAAAGCGAAATACGAAGTCTAGCCATATCTCAGAATGGCCTCACCCTTGTTGTCCAAAACTATTTGCGCATCATTTCACGTCACGTTGACGCGTAAAATGACGCGCAAATTTTTACGTGTCATATTTTTGACGCGCAAATGACATTTTTACATTTACGTGTCATTTTCCGCGTCATTGTGAGGCGATAATCCCCGCGCCGGCAGAGGGCAGAAATGTCTCCTGCCTCGCTAGCTAGCAAATGACCTGCGTGTGCTCCTCGATGGCGGCGCGATCCTCGGCGGCGATACCTGGCTCGCACACCACTGCGTCCAAATTGTCCAGACGACAGAAGGTGTAGAAGTCGCGCTTGCCGATCTTGCTGGAGTCGGCGATCAGATAGCGCGAGTCGGCCTTGCTAAAGGCGAGCTGCTGGATGCGGCCTTCATCCATGTTGGACGTGGACACGTCGCCATCCAGAATGCCGTTGGCGCCGATAAACGCCGCATCGATGCCCAGTGCACGCAGGGTATCCTCGGCTGTTGGTCCCACAAAAGCGGCAGTGCGGCGGCGATACATGCCGCCCACTAGGCACAGCTCGCAATCCTCGCGCGCCTCGAGCAGGCTAAAAACCGAAAGGGAATTAGTCACGATGCGCAGGCGGCACGCCGGCAGCATCGAGGCCATCTGCTCAACCGTGGTGCCCGTACCCAAAAAGATAGTCGAGCCCTCCTCAATAAGCTCCACGGCACGGCGCGCGATCTGCAGCTTTTCCTCGGCGTGCTTGGTGCGCTTTTCGCTATGAGAGTACTCGTGACGCAGCATGGCATGGGGACGGCTCTGCGCGCTGCGAGCGCCGCCGTGAACGCGCTCGATCTCGCCCAGGCTCGCGAGTTCCTCCAGATCGCGGCGGATCGTCATGTCCGAGACGCCCAGGGCGTCCGAGATCTCTTTAACCGAGACCGTTCCCTGCTCCTCGAGCAGCTGGCGAACCTTATCCTGTCGCTCTGCCTTAATCACGATGAGTCCTCGCTGTTCCGCGCATACGTCAATTCAAACAATAATGAACAAATTATATCAGACTTGCGCGGACCAAAAATGAGCCTTCAACTGCGCCTTCATTACTTTTTTTGAGAAAAATACCCCCTGCTTTAGTGGGGTGTAGTGATAATCTTGCCTGTTCGCGCTACAGTTTGTCCGAAATACCTCGATGTTAGGAACCAAATGATCACTTCCGAGCTTTTCGGCACCGCGCCGTGCGGCACCCCCGTTCATCGTTACACCCTCAACGGGCCCGAGATCTGCGTTCGCATTATGGACTATGGCGCCACCGTGCTTGGCATCGATGTGCCCGACATTCCCGGCAATGTGCGCGATGTGGTGCTGGGCTTCGATAAGCTCGAGGATTACTTTGACAACCCCGCCTGCTTTGGCGCGACCATCGGCCCCGTGGCAAACCGCACCGCGGGCGCCACGATCACCATCGACGGCACGGACTGGCATATGCCGGCCAACGAGGGCGTCAACAACCTGCACAGCGATCTTGAGCACGGTCTGCATAAACGCGTGTGGGACGTTGAGCTCGACGAGACTCACAACGCCGTGCGCATGACCACCTCGCTTGAGGATGGCGAGCTGGATCTTCCCGGCAACCGCACCTTTACAGCCGTGTTTACCGTGACGCGCACCGGCGTCTTTCGTATCGAGTATGGCTGCGAGAGCGACCGCGCCACCTACGTGTCCATGACCAACCACACATACTTTAACCTTGCCGGCCATAACGCCGGCATGGACTGCGAACATTTCTTTGTCGCCAACGCCGCCCACTACCTGCCCATCAACGAGCAGAACATTCCCACCGGCGAGATTGCTCCGGTCGAGGGCACGCCGTTTGACTTCCGTGAGCTGCGCCCCGTCGCTCCCGGCATGGAAGCCGACGACCCGCAGATTAAGCAGGCACGTGGCTACGACCACTGCCTGTGCATCGATGGCTATCAGTACGGCCGCAACCTGCGCCGCGCGATGCACGTCGAAGAGATGTGGACCGGTCGTGAGCTGGACTACTACACCACCGCCCCGGGCGTGCAGCTCTACACCGGCAACTGGCTGGGCGACGAGCACGCCAAGGACGATGCCAACTATGGCTGGGGCGCCGGCTTTGCCCTCGAGGCAGAGATGTACCCCGACACGCCGCACCAGCCGCTGTTCCCGCAGGGCATTGTGGGCCCGGGTCACCCCTACAGCAATGTGATCGAATACCATTTTATGAGGCACTAAGCCCACAACGCGACATATCGCACAACAGCGCCCGCCAGCACCACCGCCGACGGGCGCTTTGCTACCTAGTCATTGGGGACGTTCTTAAATGACTAGCCATTGGGGACAGTCTTTGGCGCTGATCAACAAGGACTGTCCCAATCTGCCGGCACTTGGGGACGTTCCTAAAAGGCCGGCAGAAAAGGAACGTCCCTAAGTGCCATGGGTGTCCCCAACGACTAGTTGAATGGGGTCGGGGTCGGAGTCGGGGAGGTAGCGGATTTCTAGCTCTATGCCGAGTTCTTGCAGCTCTTTGAAGGCAGCGATATCCGTATCGTCTACGGCGACTGCGGGTGTTACGGAGCGCCTGCCCTCCCCTGCCTGCATGTGACCGATGCTGATTTTGGTGATGGGCACACCACCCTTCACCAGCGCCAATGCATCCGCGGGCGACGCCACCATGATGAGGATCCATTGGCGCGGCGTTGCGGTATGAATGATGTCGATGGTCCTTTGCACCGAGAAAAACCGTGTCCAGACACCATCGGGCGCCGCCACTCTCATGGGCGCCCACTTGCGCGAATCCGCCGCAATCTCGACGTTGACGATCAGGACGAGGTTGGAGCCCACAGCCTCGTTCCACAGCTCAACATCCTGCCCATAGATAAAGCGGTCATCGATGCGCGTAAGAAGGATCCTTGGTTGAGCCATCGCCGTCCCATTCTGCTTGAGACCCGTAAGAGCAAGACATCACGTCTCCAATATTAGTGCATTTAAAGTGAGAAAAGCCGTCAGAACACTTGCGCGGATTTGCGATGTCTCGTATCATAGACAGCCGTTGACGCCTCAGTTGCGTCACCACATGGCCGCCAGCGTAGCTCAGTTGGTAGAGCACCGCTCTCGTAAAGCGGGGGTCACCGGTTCGAGCCCGGTCGCTGGCTCCATTGCACAAGATAGCCGCCTTCGGGCGGCTTTTTTGTTGCCGATTTCTGGCGCACATCCGCCGGAATTCGCTCACTCGGTGGACTTCGGGTTTAATGCTTAGGGGCGGGGATTTACCAAAGCGAAATTTTAATGAAAAGAAACCCAGCTGCAACAATTGCCATGGTGAGGGCTCGAATTGGCCATATAGATCTAAAATAGTCACGATATACAAATGTCGAGAGACGTTGGGGATATAGATGAAAAGAACTAAGGGTTTTCTTTTGTTGGTAATGATGCTGCTCGGACTGTTCTGCCTGAGCAGCCCTTCTTGGGCCGAGGCTGCCTGTCCTGAAGGTGAGCCTCAGCAGTCTTATACGGGCAGCCTGCTGATAACTGCTAAGGAGGGCGATGCCGACTCTCAGTCTGGGGTAAATCCCCTTGCCACTTTTGAGGGGGACGGCGGAACGGTCAAGCTTGACCATATTGGTAGCGGGATTTTGAGGTGGCAAGTTCTTCCGGACAAAATTGCGAACGATCCCTTCTCTTTTGCTGGAACGATATATCTATACAAGGTTGTGAGCGGAAAACAAAAATACGTCGATTGCTATCCGACAAACGGGTCTGGAATTGCATTCACCGGCATTTCGGGGCAGATTGATACACATGTACGAAAGGGAACCTATGTGGTGCGTTGGGTTGGAGCTGCTGCAGGCCCGATATGGATTGCGGTCTTGCGTCCCGATGTCCAAATAGGTTTCTCTCTCTAGACGGGAAGTTGCTCATGGACGTCATATATGACGGAGATGACTGGGTCGATCATTATACTTGGCGCCTGGTCGGCTCGAACGACAATGGGGATGTGGTGTTTGATGGACTATGTCCAAAGCATCTCCATCCTTTTGTCTCGTCGTTAATTGAGAGTTCCGCTCGTGTTGCCCCCTACAGCTCGGCATCGCTTCATGATACGGACGTTTTGAAGACCATAAGGGAATCAATTGACGATGGCACGATGAGCGGCCCGCTGTTTTCTCGGCTTGTGGGGCTGGATGAGATTCAATCGAAACGACTGCTTGCGGGCGAAAAGGTGGAACTCACTTATCGGTCGATGATTTCAATCCTGCGGCTAGCCGATGTTCTTCGCAAATAAACAGCTTCCCTATTCAAAAACAGAAAGCCCCGCCAAACGTGATTCCCCTAGGGAAAACATGCTTGGCGGGGTCCTAGCGTGATTTCCCTAGGGGAATCACGCCATCAGACGAGCAGCTCAGCCGAGCAGCGCGCTACTCCTCCCAGTAAGCATCTGCAAGCAGCTTAAAGCAGATCTTCTTGACCGGCTGCGCGCCATCGCCCGGAAACTCGAGCGTGGGCATGTGAGGCTCGCCGGCAACAAACAGCGCAAACTTGTCGTCAGCAAGATCGCCGGCGATCGAGGCGTCGGAATCGACCAGATCGTAGTCGTCCTTCTCGTCAAACTCCTGGACCAGCGTCAGGCTGCCCGTGGCTACCTTAAAGGCCTCGCGACCCTCGATATCGATCTGCAGATCGTGATAGCGCTGATGCGTCTCATAGTGAGCCTCGGCCTCGGGACGCGTCGTAGGAGCCATGACGTTCGCAAAGACCTTGTCGCCCAGAATCGGATGGCTGCCGACCTCGAGCTTCGCCGGGTCGTTCTCCTCGAGCCAGTCGATCAGCACGTCGAGACCCTTGAGCATTCCGCGGTATTCCTCGATATCGCCCAGTGCACCGTAAATCATCTAAATCCCCTCTCGGATCGTTTCTTTGGCGGCTACTCGGCAAACGCATTACCAAAGCTGTTGCCGCCCACATACGTCTCGACCAGGGTAAGGTCGGGACTGAACACGACAAAGTCGGCGTCGCGCCCCGGCATAATGCTACTGCACTTATCGTCGACATGAGCTAGCAAGCAATGCCGGGGCCGACGCCCAAGCTCTTACAGCTCGGTCACGACAACGCCGTTATAAACCTCGTCCCAACGATCCATGACCAAGTGGCCAGTCATGGGATCCATGGCGTTGAGCTTGCCGCAGGTGTTGGCGGTACGCAGTACCGTCTCGTCGTCTGCGCCAGCAGCGATGGCATGTGCGAAGCCTGCGATAGTGGAGTCACCAGAGCCCGTGGCGTTAACGGCAGGGATATCGGGCGTCTTGGCGCGGAACGCACGGCCGTTATGGAAGCCCACGGAGCCGGCGGCACCCATGGACACGACGACCCAGGGGATATCGGAGAAGCGGGCATCAGAGGCGAGCGCGGCGCGGAGCTCGTCCACATCGTCGGTGGTAAAGCTCGTACCCAGAAGGCCGTTGATCTCGGTCAGGTTAGGCTTGACCAGCTCGGGCTTAATTTCGGACTTAAGGGCAGCCTCGAGCGAAGCACCCGAGGTATCGAGCAGCACCTTGGCACCGGCGTTCTCGGCAATGCCCGTGATCTTGGCATAGTAGTCTGCCTCGACACCGCGGGGCAGCGAACCCGAGATGGTGACGACGTCGGCCTTACTCGCAAGCTCGGTAAACTTGGCGGTAAAGGCATCGAGCTCCTCGGGGGCAATTGTCGGGCCGCTCTCGAGCAGCTCGGTCTGGTTGCCGGCATGAAGGATGTTGAGGCAAATGCGAGTCTCGCCCTTGATGGGCACAAAGTCGTTGTTAATACCGTTGGCGTCCATGAGCTCAGCCATGTAGGCGCCCATATGGCCACCAAGCAGGCCGGTTGCCACAACGTCGTCGCCCAGCTGGCCCAGGACGCGGGCAACGTTAAGGCCCTTGCCGCCGGCGGTCTTTTCGGGCGTCACGCGGTTGACGTCGTCGATAACGAGCTCATCGAGCTGATAGCGCGTATCGACAGACGGGTTCATCGTAACGGTGAGGATCATTTTTAGCTCCTTATCTCGCAGGCTCCTTGTGCCTCGCGATACGAGTCGACAAAACGGAATTACAGAATCTCAATCGTGAACGAGCGAACGATGGTCTCCTTGGGCTTGGCGACAAGGCAGCCGCGCTTATGCTCAAGTACGTCGTCCTCATCGGAGCAGGTCGAAAGGCCGCCCCAAGGTTCAACTGCCACAAAATCGCCCTCGGGCTTGCTCCACACAATGAGATATGGGAAGCCCTCAAAGCTCAGGCGGACGCCCTTGTCCTCGCCCTTTTTGGAAAGCGTGACCTGACGACTCTCGAGCACGTCAAAGATGGTCTCCGCAAAATCGAAGAGCTCATGCGACAGGGGCAGCGTCTTTCCCACCATGGGGTTCTTGGAGCGGTTGGTCACGTCAATCAAGCCAGTCGAGGGGACGGCAGTGCAAAGATCAGCAGCTTCGTCCTTCTCAAAGCGCAGCTCGTAGTCCGTATAGGCCTCGCCCTCATCGAGCGGGCACCTAAAGCCGGGATGACCGCCAATAAAGAACGGCATGTCCTCGGTTCCCTCGTTGGTCACCTCATAGGAGACGCGCACGGCATCCCCCTCAAGCGTATAACGAGCGACAAGCTTAAACGGGTACGGATAATCGCTCAGCAGCGCGGCGTTATCCTCGGAAGCCAGGCACATCGCCAGCTCGTTCTCGCCTTGGCTCAGCAGCTTCCACTCCTGTTTGCGCGCAAACCCGTGGCGAGCGAGCTTTACATGATGCCCGGCAAACGTCATGGCGTTGCCATCGCGCAGGCCTCCGCAAATCGGGAAGCAGATCGGCGCCTGGCCGGACCACACTGCGGGATCACCCTGCCACAAATACTCGCGACCGTCGGCCTCAATCGAGGTAAACGAGCCACCGGCCGTAGACACCTTAATAGAAATCGAATCGTTGGAGAGAGCGTATTCCATTGCCCATCCTTTCGAACAACTGCTTTTTTTGCTCGCAAGAACCCGTCTCGGCCCTGACCAAAGGACAAACCCGCACGTTCATCGATGCGTCCGGTATCCCAGCCATGCAACGGGGTACCATACAGACATTGATGCAATTACAGCTGAAAGGCCTTCTTATGCGAACCATCATCCTCTACGCCTCGCGCCATCACGGCAATACGAAAAAGCTCGTGGACGCCATCGTCGAGGCGCACCCCGAGATCGATACCCTCGACGTCAAGGCGCTCGGCAAAAACGAGTATCCCGACCTGCACGAATATCATCTGATCGGTGTCGCCACGGGCATCTATTACTCCGAGATCGACAAGGACATGGCACGCGTGCTCACGAACGTGCTGCAGCCGCAGGACAAGGTGTTTGGCCTTATGACCTACGGTGGCAAAAACAAGTGGTACGGCAAGGATATCGATGGCATCTGCCGCATGAGGCAGGCCATCTTTATGGGTGTCTACGGCTGCCCCGGCTTTGATACGTGGGGGCCGTTCAAACTCGCCGGCGGTGTCCAAAAGGGACACCCGACCGCTGAGGAAATTAAGGGCGCCGTCGACTTCTTCGACAAGATCGAAGATGAATATGGCGACATCATCGTCGAAGAGTACGCCAAGCGCGAGAAGCGTCTAGCATACGAGAAGGAGCATCCCGCAGGAGGCCTGGTGGCCGGCGTCAAGCGCACGGCAAAGAAGATCGCTAACAAGCTGTAACTGTGAAGGTGCTTTTGAGCGTTTAACCCATACGGCGGGTCCGAGCAGATTCGGGCCCGCCGTCTTTTTCTATCGTTACTCGGTAAAGGCGTTGCCGACGCTCTGGCCGCCAACATACGTCTCGACGAGGGTAAGCTCATGGTCGAACACGACAAAGTCGGCGTCGCGACCCGGCATGATGCTGCCGCACTTATCCTCGATGTGCGCGGAGCGTGCCGGCACCTCGGTTGCCATGCGAATGGCGATATCGGCGCTGGCGATGCCCCAGTCAACGATGTTCTTGACGCCCTGGGCAAGCGTGAGCACCGAGCCGGCAATGCTCTTGCCGTCGGCGAGCCAGCACAGGTTGTCCTTCATGATGACGTCCATACCACCACTGGTGTAGCTGCCCTCGGGCATGCCGCCGCAGCCCAGGCAGTCAGTGATGAGCACCGTGTGTTGCCAGCCCTTTGCCTGCAGCAGCGCCTTGATGGCGGCAGGGTTAACGTGCTTGCCGTCACAGATGATCTCGGCGTAGGTCTCGGGCGTGGACATGGCAGCGCCCACGACACCGGGCTCACGGTGATGCAGCCCGCGCTGACCGTTATAGGTATGCGTAAAGCAGCTGGCACCGGCGTTGATAGCGGCGATGCACTCATCGTAGGTGGCGTCGGAGTGACCGATGCTGGTCACCACACCCTTGGCATTCAGAGCAGCCGCATAAGCAGCGGCACCGTCGCGCTCGGCCGCCATGGCACTCTTAACGATGCGACCACCCGCAGCCTCCTGCCACTGATCGAAGACCTCCTCGGAGGGATCGATCAGGTAAGCGGGGTTCTGCGCGCCCACGTGCTTCATGGTAAAGAAGGGGCCCTCCAGGTAGATGCCCTGAATGCGAGCACCGCAGAAGTCGGGGCCGCGACCCTCGTCCGCCTGAGCGATGGCGGCGCAGGCGTCCTTGATCTGCTCGACGCCATCGGTGAACGTCGTGGGCAGCCAGCTGGTGGTGCCGCGACGGGCGAGCTCGGTCGAGCTGATATCGATGCCCTCGGGATCGTTATCGGTTGTTGAGTGGTTGTAGAAGCCATGGATGTGAGTATCGACCATACCCGGTGCGATCCACGATCCCGTGTAGTCCTTAATCTCGCAAGAGGGCTCGTCGGCCTGCCAGGCGCCAAAGACGCCATCCTCGACCATAAGATAGCCGCCCAGTTGCGGGCCTGCCGGCAAGAAGAACTTGTCAGCCTTAATTGCGTACGTGCTCATATGCACTCCTTGCTTCTAAAGCAGTTGACTGTAGTGATGCTTATACCCAGCTCACGTAAAACAAAAAGCGCCCGCCCGCCGTTATGAGCGGACGGGCGCCCTTACAGGGGGACGCGATTAAGCGGTGAAGGGGTGAATCGTCACTCCCTTAACCACGCGGTTGACCGTGCCGGTGGGGCTCGGCGTATCGGGCGTGTTGCCCACGCGCACGGAGTTGAGCAGGCTGATAGCCTGGGCAAACATCACGAACGGCAGAGCAAGGTAGCCCTCGGGAAGTGCCTCGTAGCCCTTAAAGGTGAAGGACTCACCCTCATAGACGGTGGCACCTTCCTGCTGAACGGCGATGGTGTGCTGAGCGATCTCGTCGCCACCGATCTCGTTGAGGATGTCGATGTCGTACTGACGGGTGTAGGCGTCGTTATTGACGAACACGAAGACGAGCGTCTTATCGTCGACGAAGGACTTAGGTCCGTGACGATAGCCCATGGAGGTGTCGTAGGAAGTAGCGACCAGACCGTGAGCGAGCTCAAGGATCTTGAGCTGGCTCTCCTGGGCAAGGCCACCGAAGGAGCCAGAACCCAAGTAGGTCACGCGGTTGAAGTCGCCAGCCAGGTAATCGGCGATCTCGGGCTCACGGGAGATGACCTCCTCGCCCATCTTGGCGATGGTCTCGACCCACTCGGCCTTCTGCTCGTCAGAGGCAGTGTCGAAAATAAGGGTGGAGAGCAGGGTCATGCAGGAATAAGAACCGGTCATGGCGAAGCCCTTGTCGTTGGCGCGCGGAATGAGCAGCGTCAGCGCGTTGGGATCATCGGCAGACTCGACGGCGAGCTTGCCCTCGGGAGCGCAGGTGATGTTGAGGAACTTGACGTTGTGGACGAGCTCCTTGGCAACGGCAACGGCGGCAAGGCTCTCGGGGCTGTTGCCAGAGCGGGCGAAGGAAACCACGAGCGTGGGATCCTCGGCGCGCAGGAAGTCGCGCGGGGCGCTCACGATGTCGGTCGTGGCGATGGGCTTAAAGTCGTAGAGATCAGTGTTGCCAGCGTGACGCAGGTACGGAGCGCAGGTATCGCCAACGTAGTCGGACGTACCGGCACCGGTGAAGACAACGGACAGACGACCCTCGCCCATAGCGCGAGCCTCGGCCAGGAAGGCCTCGATGGCCTCCTTGTTCTCGCGATAGATGTTGAGCGTATCACGCCAAAGCTCGGGCTGCTGAGCAATCTCGGCCGTGGTGATCTGGGCGCCGAGCTCGGTGAGCTCCTCGACACTCTTCTCGAACATTTCTAATACCTCTCTCTAGAAGTAATCCTCTGACGTGCAATTATACACTTCAGTTGGTTATCTGGTAGTAACCAGTTAAATGCAAAGAATCATCATATGGATACGATGCGAACACTAGTCGCTACGCTGGTGGTAAACCTTGTATTTAAACTGATCGGCACGAGCAACCGAGAGTGTATACTCCACAACCTCGTTTGACTCGTTATACGTAGTCCTGACCAAATCGAGCACAGGCGAGCCCTCGACAATTCCCAAAAGGTTGGCGTCGGTGGGACGGGCTATGCTCGCATAGAACTCCTCCTCGGCCACGCGTATCTTTTGCTGAAAGTCTTGCTCAATCACATCGTAAAGCGGCTTACGCTCCAGTAGCGGTCGCTTTAGGGACAGAAATTGACGAACCGGTAGATAGCTGCGTTCGACCATCATGGGCATGTTGTCGGCAGAACGAAGGCGCTTGAGCTTAAAAATGCGATCACCGATACGCAATCCCATATGCTCGGCCAGATTCTTATCGGCCTCCATCTCGCAAAACTCGAGAATCGTGGTCTCGGGGTCGCGACCCATCGCGCGCATCTGCTCGGTAAAGCTGTAGGACTGCATAAGATTGGTTGCCTTTGCCGAACGGTCGGTCACAAAGGTACCGCGACCGTGCTGCCGAACCACCAATCCTAAACGCTCCAGTTCCTGCAGAGCCAGGCGTACCGTAGTGCGCGAGAGACCATAGCGCTCCGATAGTTCGCGCTCGGAAGGAATCATGTCACCGGCGCGATATTCATGGTCGATCTTTTCGGTCAGAATATCGACCAGCTGATCGTACAGCGGTTGCTTACGCGCTCCGATCGCCATCCTATCCTCCCTTTTGCTCGAATTCGGCTAACTACCTAGGGTGTTTAGCATTATCTGTCTGCCACACCCGGATCATCAAGAAAACAAAAGCCGCGCGCTCTTTCGAGCACGCGGCTTTTAACATACACATGGCTTAAGGGGTCGGGGTGTGAGCCGCGTAGGGACACACCCCTCAAGCTAGAGCCTTACCAGATGCTCGGCCAGAGACCAAGCGGGCCAGCGCCCAGGATGCCAAGGACGAAGAGCAGGAGAATGCCCTTGGTCGGGGTCCAGCTGTGCTTAGCGAACATGTAGTAAAGCAGCAGCGTAAGCATAAGCGGGACGAGCTTCGGGACGATGGTGTTGAGGGTGTCGGCAACAGAGAAGTTGACCGGATCCTCGGTGACGGTGCCGTAGGTAACGGACTCCATGCCGTTGCCCAGATCGGTGACGCCGCACTCGACAGCGTTGCCGTCGGCATCGGAAGCGGTGAGGGCGTTGCCGTCCTCATCGGTCATGGCGATGGTACCGGCCTCAGCGGTCTCGGTATCGATGCCCTCCATACCGGTGAAGTTCTCGGCCTCCTTCTCGGAGACGATCACGGTAGTAGCGGAGAGGCCACGGGTGGTGCCGTTGGGGATCTGGAGGTTGATCTGGGTGCCACCCATGGTGACGACCAGGCAACCGACGACGAAGACGCCCATGATGGAAGCGGCACGCGTGAAGGCCTGCATGTTGGCAGTCAGAGCGTCAATAGCGCTGGTGCCAAGCTTGTAGGACCAGTTCATGAGCCAGAAGCGCAGAGCGAACTGGACGACGTTGAAGATCACTAGGAAGATGATCGGTGCAGCGGCGTTGCCGTTGATGGCCATGTTGGAGGTGATGCCGGCCGTGATAGGCACGAGCGTCAGCCAGAACAGGGCGTCACCGATACCACCGAGCGGGCCCATTGCGGCGACGCGGACGGCGCGGATCGTGGGGATGTCAACCTTGTTCTGCTCGAGCGAAAGCACGATGCCCATAACAAAGGTGACGAGGAACGGGTGAGTGTTGAAGAACTCCAGGTTGTGGCTCATGGAAGCCGCGAGGTCGTTCTTGTTGGTGTGGATCTTCTCCAGACCGGGGATGATAGAGTAGAGCCAGCCGGCGGCCTGCATACGCTCGTAGTTGAACGAGGCCTGCAGGAAGCAGGAGCGCCAAGCCATCTTGTTGAGGGTCTTCTGGTCGAGCTGCGGAGCAGGAGTGAGATCCTCGTAGTGCTCCGGGATCACATACTCATTAGATGCCATCTTCGAAGTCACCTCCGTCAGAAACAGCTGCACCCTTCAGCTCGGTCTGCTGCTGGAAGTCCCAGAAAGCGATACCGAAGCCGATGAGAGCGAGGATGAGCAGAGCAGGGGTTGCCAGCGAATCGTTGGCAACGGTGATGAGCGCGAGGCCAAAGCCCATGAGGAAGAAGCCCCACATATCGCGGTTCATCATTACCTTGAGCAGGACGGCGAAGCCGACGAAGCGCATCATGCCGCCTGCAGCGGAGAGACCGGTCTGCAGCCAAGTCGGGATGGCGGAAGCGATGGTCTGACCGATGGTAGCGCCAGCGATGAAGAACAGGGTGACGACGACAGCGAAGATCAGGCCGAGCAGAGCCATGGCGAAGTAGTTCAGACGCTCGATACCCTTGGTGTCAGCGTTGTGAGCCATGTTGTCCGCGGAGGACATGAGCGGCGACATAAGCGTGAAGACCAGGGTAACGCCGAGCTGACCAAGCAGAGCGAACGGAATGGCAAGGCCGACTGCCGCGTTGGGCTCGAGGCCCGTAGCGATAGCGAGAATGGCTGCCATGATGCCGCCGATGACGGCGTTAGGCGGCTGAGCGCCTCCGATCGGCATGTTGCCGATCGTCATGAGCTGATAAGTACCACCCACGAGAAGACCGGTGTTGAGGTCGCCAAGGATAAGACCGATGACGGCGCCGGTGACGATGGGCTGATAGAGAGACTCGAGGAAGTTGAACTGGTCGATTGCCGCGACGAACGTGACGATGAAGACCAGAGCGACCTGGATGATCGAGTATTCCATCTTGCTCCTCCTTTCAAAATGTATGTACGCACTTTGGATTTCACGTACAGAATGTCAGGTTTTCATTCCTGACAACGTGGATCATGAGGATTACGAGAAGAGCTTGCTCGTGTCCTCAACAGGCGTGCTCGGAACGCGCCTGATCTCCAACTCCACCCCCAATTCCTGCAGCTCTTTAAACGCAGCGACATCCTCGTCGTTAACTGCGACGGAGGTGGCGACTTGGCGCTTTCCTTCCGACATGTGCATGTTGCCGATGTTTACCTTCTTTATAGGCACACCGCCCTTGACGAGCGTAAGCACGTCTTCCGGTGTTTCGGCCACGATGAAGATCTTCTGGCGCGGGCTCGCCTTGCCGATGACGTCGATGGTCTTCTGCAGGGAGAAGAAACGCGTAGCGACGCCGGTGGGAGCGGCCATCTTCATGAGGTTCTGGCGCATGGTGTTGGTCGACACGTCGTCGTTGGCGACGAGGATGAGGTTGGAGCCCAGAGTGGAGTTCCACTGGGTGGCAACCTGACCATGAACCAGTCGGTTATCGATGCGGGTAAGAAGAATGTTGGGTTCTGCCATGTTGATCAGCTTCCTTTCGTTATTTGCTGACGACAGTTACTTGATCTCCTGAATCGCGTAACGCGAAACATCTACGACGGCTCCGGATCGGACTTTGATCTGGACCTTTTCGCCTTCGATGCCCTTGACGGTTCCGTAGATACCGCCGGCGAAAAGAACCTCCTGACCCGGCTTGAGCTCCGTGTGCAGCTCCTTGAAGTACTTCTGCTTCTTCTTCATGTTGATTTGCGACCAGATGGTGTAAATCAAGCCCATGATGACAAGCAAGCCTAAAAGGGCGACCGAGGAGCTCAGAACGTTGGCTCCGAAATCGGCCATTAGATGCCGTCCTCGTCGCCGAAGATATCCTCTTCCTCGGAGCCGGCAACGGATGCGACCGTCTGGGCGGTGATGCCCGTCTGGCCAACGGTCACGGCCTGCTCGCCAAGCTCGGCGAGCGTGGCGTTACCGCGGAGGAACAGAAGCTCAATAACCATGGGAAGGTTAGTACCGGTCAGAACCTCGACGTTGTCGACATCCTGGGCAATCATCATCGACTGGTTGAACGGGGTACCGCCAAGCAGGTCGGTAAAGACGAGCACGCCATCGCACTCCTCGCGCATAGCGGTAATAGCGGCGCGGAGATCCTCACCGTAGGAAGCAGCCTGGTCGCCCTCAAAAGGAACGACGGTAAAAGCGGGCTGGTCGCCGGCAACCATAGCGATAGCGCTTGCGAGGCCGGGTGCGAACTGTCCATGACCGGTAAGAATAAAGCCAACCATTCAAATTTCCCTTCCGAAGGTGTGTACGATCTGAGTCCGATGATTTTCGGAAGCCAGCGGGCAATCGCCCTTAAAGCTTCTTGGAAAGCGTTCTTTAAAGACCAGTGGTTTCTCAACTGGTAGTAACCACGTGACGTGTTGTTGCCACTATATCACCACAGAAGAGGTCGCTTTCGTTGATTCATACGGTAAAACGTTTTTGCACCGCTCACGGTGATAAATCGACCGTTTACCGCTCGTTAACACTTCTACCTGCGGTTTTGAAACCGTTTCGAAATGCTTTGGCAAAAGATCGAAACTTTTCCTGTGTCTAAACAACGCAGGGCGGCTAAAAATAGCGTAAAGAAAAATTGCAGGTCATTGTGAAGATATGTGAATTGGTCTTTTTGACTTAATACCAGTTAGAACCAGTTTTGAGATTATCGGTGAACGGTAGTTTTCGACCGTTCACCGGTTACTTGCAATCGTTTGCAGTTGTTTTCCCAGATGAATTAGGGAAACCCGATGGAGCGCTTGTGCGGGCGCGAGGCCTACCCCAGTGGTTTCGGTAACAAAAAAAGCCCGCTAGAACGTTGTCCGTTCTAGCGGGCTTAATCAGGTGATCGGTTAGCGCGCAGTAGTGCAGGCAAACCTTACGCAAACAGGCCGTAGATGCTGATGTTGGCCTTGGCATAGAGGCCGTTAGCATACTCGGTCCACTTGGAGCTGGCGCTCGAAGCCTGCGAGGAATACTGCTGGTAGGCAGTGTAATAGGCGGTCATGGCCTGCTTGTAGGTAGCGCTATCGGCCGTAAAGGCATCGTCAGCGAAGGCCTTAGCGTAGGTGCTATCGGCGTCCTTCCAGGTGCCCTTCTCGCTATCCCACTCGTCGCCTGCAAGTTTGATGATGTAATCGGCGTAGTCCTTGCTTGCGGTCTCCTCGTTGCCGTCAGCAGGCTCGGTCGGGGCGGTCGGCATGCTTGCGGAGCTATCGCCCACCTTCTTCTTGTAGAGCTTCTGCAGCGTCGCGGACTGACGGACGATCTGCTTGGCCTGGTCCTTGGACACGCCGTACTGCGTGGCCATGGTCTTGTAGTCGGAGGTGCCGATGGAATCCTCGGCGTACTTCTTCATCTCCTTGGAAGAGACGGTGATGCCCTCGTCCTCGGCAGCATCGAGCAGAATCTTGTTGCGCACGTAGGACAGGATGACGTCGGCAGAGGGAGCGGTGTAGTTGCCATCGCCATCCTTGACGGTGTCGAGGCTGTACTGGCTCTCGATGGCCTCGCGCGCGGTGATGTCGCTCTTCTTGCCGTTGTAGCTGTAGCTTGCCACGGTCGAATCGAGCTGGTCCTCAGTGAGGGTCGCCGAGCCGACGCCCTTCCCGCCAAAGCCGCCATTGCCGATAAAGAAGCCGACCACGGCAGCGATCACGACTGCGACCACAAAGGCGGCAATCATCGTCTTCTTGTGCTTTGATGCATGGTCGTCCGCGTCGGAGTCGTCGTCCTCGTCCTGTTCCTCGGGCATGAGGTTTTCGTCGGCGGCGTCCGCGGCGATCTTTGCCTCCAGGCGAGCGTCCTCCTCCTCGGCCGTCGTACCGGCAGCAATGTGCTCGGCAGACGTACCGGCGACCAGATCGATCTTCTCCTCCTCATCACCGTCGGGGCCTTCGCCGCGCTCGATGATCTGGATGCCGTCGATCTCGTCCTTCTCGTCCTTCTTTTGAATCAGACCCATATCAGTTACTCCTTGTTAGGAAACATAGTCCGCAATAGAATACGCCCGACAGAGCGCCGGGCGTATTGATTCTCAGGTTATACGCAAACACTTAAGTACTATTTAGGCGTTTGCAGTCTGCATGCCTTAGGCCAGGTGCGCGATAACGGCATCGGCAAAGGCCTGCGTGCCCACAGCGCCCTCAACGGAGCCGGTCTGGGCACGACGAACGTCGCCGGTAACCTGCTCACCCTCGTCGAGCGTGGCAGAAACGGCGGCGCGAATGCGATTGGCAGCGTCGTTCTCGCCCAGGTGATCGAGCATCATAGCCGCAGAGAGGATCTCGGCCGTGGGGTTGGCGATATCCTGGCCAGCGATATCGGGCGCGGAGCCGTGCGTAGCCTCGAAGATGGCGCAGTCGGCACCGATGTTGGAGCCGGGGGCCATCCCTAAACCGCCCACGAGGCCGGCGCACAGGTCGCTCACGATGTCGCCGTACAGGTTGGGCAGCACCAGGACATCGAAGTCGTTGGGGTTCTGGACCAGGCCCATGCAGGTGGCGTCGACGATCTTGTCGTTGAACTCGATATCGGGATAGTTGGCGGCCACCTCGCGCGCAACGCGCAGGAACAGACCATCGGTCGCCTTCATGATGTTGGCCTTATGCACGGCCGTCACCTTTTTGCGGCCGCAGCGGCGGGCGTACTCAAAGGCGTACTCCACAATACGGCGGCTCTTGGCGATGGAAATCGGCTTAATTGAGATGGCGGAATCCGCGGCGAAGGTCTTCTGACCCGAGCGCTCGACGAGCTGCGAGAGCTCCTCGACCTCGGCAGCGCCCTCATCGAACTCGATGCCGGCGTAGAGGTCCTCGGTGTTCTCGCGCACGATGACCAGGTCGACGTCGCGGAAGCGCGAGCCGTCGCCCGGCTGCGACAGGCAAGGGCGCACGCAGGCATACAGGTCGAAGTGCTTTCGCAGGGCCACATTGACGCTGCGGAAACCCGTACCGACCGGCGTGGTGATGGGGCCCTTGATAGCAACCTTGGTCTCGGCGACCGCGTCGAGCACGTGCTGAGGCAGTGGCGTGCCAAACTCGTCCATGACGCCGGCACCGGCCTCTTGGATGTTCCAATTGATCTGGACACCGGTGGCCTCGACCACGCGGCGCATGGCCTGCGTAATCTCGGGACCGATACCGTCACCGGGAATCAGGACTACATCGTGCGCCATAATCTGTTACTCCTCGTCTTCGGCGGCCTCAGATTTTTTAACGCTAGCACGCTTCTTCTTTTTGGAGAGATCCAGGCCAAAACGTTTAACAAGCATTTCGCAAATCTCGCTCGAACGGGCCTTGAGATAGCTGCCCTTGCCGTTCTCGGCATCGAACTTAAGGCGCAGCGCAAGCTTCTCGGCGACCTCGGCGTCGATCTCGCCCTGGCCAAACTCGTACAGGCAACCGAGCATGTCGCGATACTCGAGGTCGCCGTGGTAGCACTGGATGGCCTCGTCCAGAATGGGCCAAGCCTCGCGCGAACGCTCGACGCTCGTGGCGCCCCACACGCACAGCAGGCGGAAGGCGGCATAGCGCAGCGTGGAGGAAATCTCGTCGAACAGTGCGGTCTCGGCGCCCTCAAAGGCATCGCCCAGTTGCTCGGGGCAGGTGGTGGCAAGCGCCGCCAGGGCATCGAGGGCCTCCCAGCGGGTCTGAGCCTCGGGGCGGTCGAGTGCCTCGATCAGCGCGGGCACGCAGGGCACGACGCGCTGCGGATCGCGCTCGGCAAGCAGGTGCAGCACGCGGGCGGCAAACTGACGGATGCGGCGCGTGGGGCAGCCGAGCTCCTTGACCAGACGGTCGACGGCGTTCTCGTTCTCCTCTGCCAGCTGAAGCTGTGCCAGCTCCTCGTCGGTGAGCTGTTCTTCCTTGTTTTCTGCCATAGTTACCTCTTCTTACTATTTCTTAGCGTGCTTGCCAGCACCCTTGCTGTCATCGGTGACCGAGATGAGCTGTCGGTCGGCCGCGCCATTGCGGCGTGCGCGGCGACGCTCCTCGGCATCGCCCGCGTCGGCGGCGGCGCGGTGTGCCTTGTTGACGTTAAAGACCTCGTCGTGCTTGCGCCACGGACCGACGGACTCGCCAAAGCTCATCTTAAGACCGGCGATAAAGCCGCCGAGCCAGCCGATTGGCGCAAACTGCACCAGCGGGAACAGCGAGAACACCCAGGTCAGCAGGACGACTGCCGCCGCTCCTGCAAAGTTGGCAATCCAGTAGTCGCGCTTGGTGATCACGCGCTTTTCGCAGGCCCACTGGCCGCACAAAAAGCCAATGTAGATCGCAAAGAGAAAGAGCACCAGCGCTAGTACCACGAACGTCCAGCTCATGGGCGCTACTCCCCGTGATGGTGGCCGCAGCAGCACTCATGGCCGTCGTCATGGCCGTGGCCGCCGCAGCACTCGTGGTCCTCGCCATGGTGGTGGCCGCAACCGCAATCATGATCGTCGCCGTGCTCGCCGCAACCGCAGCCGTCCTCGTGAGCGCCATGCTCTTCGGGACGATACTGCGACCAGTCCAGACCGGCGGCGATGGCGTCGGCCTCCTCCTTGTAGAGGACCGTGATGGCCTGGGTGCCCAGCTTGGCACCACCGATGGCGTCGAGCATGTCGTAGAGCGTAAAGGCCACGTCGGCACCGGGCAGCGCGAGCTCGCGATCGTCGGCGTAAGCGAGCGCCAGGCGCAGGTCCTTAATGAAGTGCTCGACCATAAAGCCGGGCTTGTAGTCGCCGTCGAGCGCCTTGGGCGCCAGGCTCTCCATGGCGCCGGACTTACCGGTGCCGCCCAGGATCATCTGACGGGTCTTCTCCAGATCGAGGCCGCTCAGCTCGGCAAACGCCATGGCGTCTGCCATGCCGACCATACAGGCGCCCAGCGACACCTGGTTGGCGAGCTTGGCAGCCTGGCCCTTGCCGGCGCCGTCGAAGCAGCAGATGGTTGCCGCAAAGGTGGAAAGGATATCGCGGACCGGCGCGATGTCGTTCTCGGTAGCGCCCACGATAGCCGTGAGCGTACCGGCGATAGCGCCCGACTCGCCACCGGTGACGGGGCAGTCAAATGCCATACGACCAGAAACCTGGGCGGCCTCGGCAATGTCACGCGCCAGCTCGGGCGAGCTCGTGGTGAGGTCGATCAGGACCGCGCCGGGCTTAGTGCACGCGAGCAGACCGTCGCCCGCCAGGTAGAGCTCCTCGACCTCGGAGGGATAACCCACCATGGTAAAGACGACATCGGCGTTCGCCGCGGCATCTGCCGGCGTATCGGCCCAAACGGCACCGCGCTCGATAAGCGCGGCAGCCTTGGACTTGGTGCGGTTGTTGACCGTGACGGGATAGCCGGCATCCAGGATGTGACCGGCGATGGGGGCACCCATGATTCCGGTGCCGATGAATGCGACGGAGAGCTTGTTTGCCATGAAACCTTTCCTTTTGGGTTGGGTGTTGTTACCAGGTTGAATACTCGATGCCAGCGTTTGGGCAGTGAGCTGGGATCGATTACGGCCGCGTTACTTGCCTACTGACCGCGCACGCGGCGGGCGATGCGGTCGGAAAGCGACGCCTTGTCGGCGCGGTTCTTACCCCAAAACGCGCAGGCCACCATGCCGGGGCCCACGTGCGAGCCAATGGTGGGACCCACGGAGCTGCGAATGATCGTGACGTCCGCGCAGCCCTCCTCCTTGCGGATGGCGGCTTCGAGCCAGTCGCCGTCCTTTTCGGCATCGGCCGTCATGATGGCGATGGGCATGGTGCGGTCGGGCACGTAGTTCTCGCGGAACGACTTGAGGATGGACTTGAGCGCCTTCTTGCGGCCGCGGTTGACGCCGATCAGCGACAGCGAGCCGGCAAGGTCGTAGGAGAGCTCGGGCTTGACATCGAGCTTTGCCGTGAGCTGCGCCGCCGCGGGCGGAATGCGGCCGCCGGCAGCCAGTGCGTCGAAGCTCTCGAGCGTAAAGTAGCCGTGGACGTAGGTCTTTGCCTCGTTTGCCCAATCGACCAGCTGCTTGGCGGTCAGTCCCGCCGAACGCTGGCGCACGGCCTCGAGCGCCAAGAGCGCGCCGGTCGCACAGGGTAGAGCGTTGTCGACCACGTACAGCTCAAAATCGGGATACTCGGCACGCACGGCGTCCGCCGCCTGGCACGCGGAGTTGTAGCTCGACGACAGCGCCGAGGTAAAGCACAGGTAGACCGTGGGCGTGCCCTCTTTGGCGCACTCGGTAAAGAACTCGATATAGCGACCGAGCGACACGGCGGAGGTAGACACGCGAGCGCCTGCGCGCATGCGGTCGTAGAACTCCTTAGGGCTCATGCTCGACCAGATGTCATCCGTGCGCTCCTCGCCATCGATAATGAAGGGGAAACCCAGGATATCGACATCGAGGTTCGCGGCGACCTCGGGGCTAAAGTCGCAGCAGGTATCGACGACGATGCGGCAACGGTCCGAATGACCGGCGGATGCGGCCTTGTCCATCAAAGCGACTCCTTACGTAAAAAGGCGGCCACCCGCATGGGATGGCCGCCAACCGTTAACTCATGCAAGTTAACGTATTTTACTCGTCAAGTGTTTCGATACGGGGCTTGATGATGCCATATCCACCATTCTTACGGTGATACACCACATTGATGAGGCCAGTCGTCGCGTTCTCGAACACGTAGAAGTCGTGGCCGAGCAGATCGGTCTGCACCAGCGCCTGCTCCTCGGTCATCGGGGTGACATCGATGACCTTCTCGCGGACGAGCAGGTCGTCCTCCTCCTCGGGCAGCAGCAGGTCGGCCAGATCCTCGACGCGCTCGACCGGTGCGACATCCGCCGCGCTGGCACCGCCCTGGCGGTTGTCCACGACCTTAGTCTTGAACTTACGCAGCTGGCGGGTGACCTTATCGGCGGAGAGGTCGATGGCGGCGTACATATCTGCACCGTGCTCGGCAACGCGAATCACCGAACCGCGGGCACGAACCGTAACCTCGACGATTGCCGGGTTGGGGTTCGAGGGGTTCTTCTCATAGCGAAGTACAACGTCGACCGTCATGGGCTCGATATCGAAAACCTTGAGCGCCTCGCCGATCTTCTCATCCACATGCGCACGCAGAGCATCGGTTACCGTCGTCTTGCGTCCAGAAACCTTGATATCCATACGTGGCTCCAATCTGCCTCGGGGACTTACTGTACTGGCTATGTACCCATTGCCGTGCATTTAATCACGCGGATTCCCAAAGACCCGAATAACGATTGCTTGATACCGCATACCGAAGTCTCGCACTTTTCTGTGGCAAAGTGCGCTATAGAAGGGAGCCGACGGCTTTGTATTTGGTCCCGAAAATTGGCTTTGACCTGCTGGTTTTATAGGGATGAAATAGCCGGGCTCCCCTATTGGGGAAGCCCGGCAGTGCGTGTTGAAACCGTGAAGAGGCGTCCTTTCCAACGTATAGGAGACACCACCCCTAGCAATAACTAGCTATTAAGTTTGTTAATGTCGTCGTCGGTGATGGTGCCTTCCTGGCTGGACGATTTGTCCTCGGAGGATGCGGTCTCATTGTTGGAATCGGAGGACTCGCTGCCGGAGGATGCGGTCTCACTGGACTCAGAGTCGCCCGGCTGCACGTTAGCGCCCGAAACCGTCTTAGTGGTGAGGTCGTAGGGCATCGTGCCGTACCAGACGCAGTGGACCGCCTCGAGCGTGCCGTCGGCCGTAATACCGTCGAGGGCATCGCTCACGGCACGACACAGTTCGTCATTGGACGAGAGGCCCGCAACACCAAGCGTCGAGGGTGCCTCGAGCGCACCGACATAGGAGATCTCGCTCATCAGGCGTGCAAGGTAGCCGCCGGCCGTGGAGTCGCAGATCACATAGTCGACCTCGCCGGACTCGAGCGCCTCAAAGCACTCGTTGATGTTGGAGTAGGTCTTTTGGTTGGCGGTGATGCTCTGTTTAGCAAGCGCCTCCTGCGAGGCCGAGGACATCTGGATACCCAGAGTAGACGTGTTAAGGGTATCGGTGGAAACGCTTAGCGACCCACCATCGCTGGTTTTACCGAACACGGAAGCGGCATCGTACAGGCAGGTGCCGAGCGAGCTAACGTCCCCATCCGTGGAGTTGATCTCGCCGATAAAGATATCAGCCTTTTTGTCGCCGAGCGCGGAACCCGCCGAGGACGCATCGACAAAGGCGACCTTAAGGCCCATGCGGCTTGCGAGGGCGCGGGCAGCGTCGACTGCATACCCCGTGAGCTCGCCGTCAGCGCCCTGCATGGCCTGCGGCGCATCGGAGGTATCGAGGGCAACCGTCAGGGTACCGGGAGTGACCAGGGCATCATCCGACACCGTGGGCGTGACGGTCTCGTACTCGATCTGGTCGATCGTGGGAGTCGTGAACGTAGACAGCGGGTTGAACGCGCATCCGCTCAGGCCCAAAACGGCGATGACCGCTGCGGTCCCAGCACCTAACCGAGCCGCGTGCATCAAGCTGCCCCTCACCATGTCCACTACCCTGCCTTCTGTGTCGTATACGATCCGTGCGTTGCACGGAATATCAGATTGTTCCCACCAGCTGACCTGGTATTTGACCCCACACTTGCGCACCGGGGTGTTTGCTCGGGAGGCCGCAGCCACCTTCACGACTGGCCCGCTCGCCCGCGAGGCGGTATTGCCCCAAAGAAAGTAGAACGGACGGTGCGGCTTACATCTAGGACGCGCCATGATCGCGCCGCGCGCACGCGGTCGCTTACGTGGATCCCTTTGACCGCGTCTGTCTTGGACTAGGACGGGCATTTCGTCCGTCCGCAACCACAGCCTGGTAGGAACGTAGCGCATTATAGCTAAGTTCAAGCTATAGTTTAAGGTTAGGGGCGTCATTCGCATCGCGAGTACAGATTTCGCAGGTCGGAGTGGGCTATTCGTGCCCCTGTGAAGCCCGGAGCTCCCCCTATGGGGAGCTCCGGGGCACCCTTCCTAGGGTGCTGTGGCCAAAAAATGGCAAATATGAGTACTGTCACCAATTTAGTAACAGGCAATTTTGGCCTCTCGGACAGATTTTGCGCTCAATGTCGCTAACCTGATGCTTAGTTATTCCACATTTGTTTATTATCTTCTTACTTTATGCCGCCTCCGAGTCCTAAATTCCTTGATTTTGCTGTTACTGATTTAGTGACAGTACTCATATTTGCCATTTTTTGGCCAGGGCATATGATTAACCCCCTATTTTCGACGTGAATTAGACCGGCTTAAGCCCAAAACACGCCCGCAGCGTGTTAAGCAACGCCTCTTGCTTCTTCCTGCGGGCATCGACACGATTCCGGTACCGCTTTCGCATACGCTGGTGGATGCGCCATGCGAGCGCTTCCATCGCTTCCATGTCGCAGAGCATTTCGTTGTTGACCGTCGCGACCTCGATTCCCATAGTAATCAAGCCCGTGTTGCGTTTTTCATCATGGATACGTCCCCTCCGGGAGGAATGGCCCAGCTCACCGTTGTATTCCAGGTCAAACCGGGCTGCCTCTTGATACGCATCGCAAACTGCATGGGGCATCCCCGAGATTGCCTGCGCACGGTCATCGAACTCGACCTTGTAGTCGGTCTTAAAAGGTCCGCAGGCAAACCCGCCATAGGAAAACGGAAGCGAAAACAGGGCGAGCATGATGCACTCCATGGGCGAGAGCAGGTTTTCCGAAAGATAGGGACACAGACGCAGCAGCTGTTTGGCCACATTCCCCTTGCATGCCGCAAGGTAATCTGCCAGGCGATCGGGCGTCAGCACCGGCTCGACTTCAAAGTAGCCAACGTCTGCTGGCTGGTCCTTGTCCTTTGCAAGTTTATTCGCAACAGGCGAGGTGTAGGGAGGCAGATACTTCCCGCGGTCACTCAGCGAAATCTTAGAGCACAGCTCCTGAGCCAGGGCAAATGCCTGGATGCAGCCGACCTCGCGCGCAACGGCAACACAAAGGGCCTCGGGAGATAGGCTGTACACCCCCGGTTCCACCTCTAGAATCGAGCCGACGGGCAACCCGGAGCATACGGACCAGCCCACGCTAGGCATGCGGCGGCGCTGCGCCGCAGATCCCACCAGCAAGCAAAGATCTTCTTGCACCTCGCCGCTTGCGGCCCCAATCCGCACCAAGTCGGGAAGATAGATGTCCTCGGTCGAGGGCGACGACGTGCGCAGCACATGGCGCTCTTCATCGGGATCAAGGTCCCTCCAGCTTATGTAGCCCATCTGCCGGCGCTCGGAGCGCATCATGCGTAGCGCCGAGGCGCCTGTTAGGATTACGGAAGCCGCTAGCTGTTCGCTTGTCGGCTCGTTGCGCCGCTCAATCTTCACTGCCACAAAACCACCCCTACCAAACGCGTGCGATAGCGAGACCATCGACTGCCGCGGCGCCGGCACGCTTGAGCTCCGCCGAGGCCGCTGCCATGGTCGCGCCCGTGGTAATGACATCGTCGACGAGCAGCAGGCGGCGGCCGCGCACATCCTCGACCGTCTCGTACATACCCCGAGCGTGTTCCCGGCGCTCATCGCGACCGAGCTCGCGCTGGTCACCATGGCCGTACTTAACGAGGGCGTCGAGCAGCGGCACGCCCGAAAGATCGCAAAACGAACGCGCGATTGCTTCCATATGGTCGAACCCACGCCGCCGAAACGCCGCCGCAGTCGCGGGCACAAATACCACCGCGTCGGCGCCGGACAGCACACCGCCTAAGCGATCGGGGGCTGCCGCCTGGGCATGCAAGGCAGTGTCGTAGAGTAGCTCCGCCAGATACGGTGCCAGGCGGCGCTCGCCCGCATCCTTGTACGCCCTGATGATGCGCGGCAGCGGATGTGCGTAGACGGCACACGCCAGGCAGCGATCGAGCGCCTCGGCCATTGCCGAAGACGTGCCCTCGACCGAACACTCGGTGCACAGCAAATCCCCAAACGGGGCGCCACATCGGATGCAGCTATGGCACGGATCGATGAGCGCGAGCGATGCCAGACAATCCTGGCAGATCAACGCACCGGAACGCTCGCAGCCAGCGCATCGCGTGGGCGACAACGCCTCGAGCGCCTCGTACGTCGCGCGCTCGGCAAACGGTAGCAATTCGTCCGCAAACGGTAGGACGCCTGCCCCCTGCAAGCGAGTCAATACGTTCAGATGTCTCTTCATGACACAACCCTCCCTACGCGAAGGCGAAGGGAGGGTTGTCGGTGTAGAGCCATGATACCCAAAGGTGCTGGGGTCAGGCGGGCTAAATCCGCTCGCGGGCGTTATTCGCCGGCAGGCGGTTGTGGTGCGGACGAAG
Organism: Collinsella sp.; assembly: GCA_018368345.1. Lineage (GTDB taxonomy): Bacteria > Actinomycetota > Coriobacteriia > Coriobacteriales > Coriobacteriaceae > Collinsella. The sequence continues at coordinate 14,132 of JAGZEK010000015.1, read as the reverse complement.
ACGGGGTCGAGCCCTCGCCACCATCCTGGCGCGGCTTGCGGGAACGGCGACGGCGACGGCGCTTTTGACCCTGGTCGGCCGAGCCCTCGCCACCGCGCGGCTCGCGTTCGTCGCGAGCGGCGCCATGCGAAGCCTTGGCAGCCGCTCCCCCGCCATCTCCGGGACGACGGCGCGTGACCTTGACCTCGCCATCCGAGACCTGATCGGCCACGGAGGGCACTGAAGGCTTCTGCTGCGCGCCCGAGGAATGGCGACGGCGCGGACGCGGCGCGCGCTCCTCCTCGCCACGTGACTTGCCGCCCTTGTCGACAGGCGCATCGGAGGCCGAGGCGCCCTTGGAAGCGGCACCGGCCTCGCGAGCAGCTGCGGCGCGGAAGGCGTCCTCGCGCTCCTCGCTCGACAGATGACGGCGGCGGCGACGTGTGGGGTTCATGCCGCCGCCGCGATTCTGCTGCTGGGGCTGCTGAACCTCGCGCTCGCGAGAGGCGTTCTTGCCCGCGGCTGCAACATCGGTAGCATCGCCCGAGCCCGCGCGCTTACGACGGCGACGGCCATCGACCGCCCCCTCGGCCTCGGGTGTCTCGGCCTTACCGCGGCCCTTTCCGCGGCCACGGCCCTCGCCCTGACCCTGACCGGCGCGAGCATCGGATTCAGCATCGCGACGACGGCGCTTGGGCATCGACGTGCCGGCCAGACGGTCGGCACTCGACAGGCCATCGCCCACATCGACGCCGTTTTCGCGATCGAGCTCCATGAGCGCCAGACGCATCTCGGGCGACTCGATGCGCTCGAGCACATCGCGCGTCACACAATCGGGGCGGCAATTGCAGCCCTGCTCGGCAGCCTTCTTCTTGCAGCCCTCCGAGCAGGTCATATCGGCCAGGTTGACCTTAAAGACTTTGCCGTTCTCCAGGCGCAGCACCAGCTGCTCACGCGGCGTGTCATATTCCTGAATACGCGCCTTGCCAAGCGGCGTATCGATGAGCGTCTTCTTTTTGGGCGCACGGCTCTTAAAGTCCTTGTACGCCTCGAACTCATAACGCAGGCAGCACATCAGGCGGCCGCACACGCCGCTGATCTTGGACGAGTTGAGCGGCAGGTCCTGCTCTTTTGCCATGCGAATCGAAACGGGCTCAAACTGTCCGCCAAAGCGCGTGCAGCAGAGCTCCTGTCCGCATTGGGCATAGCCGCCCACCAGACGGGTCTCGTCGCGCACACCGATCTGGCGCATGTCGACGCGAATGTGCAGCGTCGAGGACAGATCCTTGACGAGCTGGCGAAAATCGACGCGCTCCTCGGCCGCAAAGTAGAACACGGCCTTCTCGCCGCCAAACAGGTACTCGACGCCCACCGGCTTCATCTCGAGGTCGAGCTCCTTGACCAGGCGGCGGAAGTCGACCATGGCCTCGTCGCCCTGGATGGCCAGGTCGTCGGCAAGCTGGAGGTCGATGTCGCTCGCCACGCGCAGCACGGGCTTGAGCGGCTGACCGATCTCGTCTTGCGGCACCTCAAAGGGATCGGCCGTGACCAGGCCAATCTCGGTTCCGCGCTCGGTGGAGCAAATGGCATAATCGGCCTCGAGGATATCCAGATCCTGCGGATCGAACCACAGGTCGCGCGAGGCGTAGGTAAACTTAACGGGTACGACTAACGGCATTTCAGTGCCTTCCTGATATCGAACAGCATGACCTCGATGGCCAGCTGGGGAGTAACGTTTCTGGCGATGTTGCGCTCGGCGGTCGCGACCGCCTCGAGCGCCCGCGTGGCACCCGCAACATTCGTCGCGGCGGCAAGCCGCCCGATCGTGTCGCGCACGTCCTCGTTCACAACGTCTGCCGCCTCGTCCTGAAGCGTCAGCAGCACGTCGCGCATGAGCGTCCGCGCGCTCGCCAGCGCTTCCATAATACCCGAACGCTCGCGCGCGTTGAGTTCGCGCTTGTTGCGGTCCTCAAGCTGCTTCAATGCTCCACGTGACAGGTAGTCGGCGTTTTGCTCAAGCACCTTTTCCTGCGTGGACTTGACCTCGGCGAGCGGCGCCTTAACGGCGACGATGAGCGACTTGGCGCGACTGAGCACATCGGCCTCGTCGGCGGCGATGAGCGAGTCAATGGCGCGAACCATCTGACGGCGGGCGTCCTGGCGCTCGGCGCTCTTGAGGAACTCGATGCCACGCGTGGGACTCCCCGCCACGGCGACGGCCATGCGGCAACGCGCAGGGTCCTGACCGGTGGCGCGGCTCACGGCCTGCGCGGCGACGGCGGGCGATACCAGCCGAAACGGCACGCACTGGCAACGACTCACGATAGTGGGCAGCATCACGTCTGCCGAGGTGCCCAGCAGGATGAACATAACGCCCTCGGGCGGCTCCTCGAGAGTTTTGAGCAATGCGTTGGCGGTGTTGGCGCGCAGCTGCTCGGCACGGTCAATGATGTAGACCTTGGCCTTGGCACGGATGGGCGCCAGGGGCACGTCGTCGAGCAGCTCGCGTGTCTGGGCGATAAGGTAGCCCGTGGCGCTCTCGGGCGTGTAATAGTGCACGTCGGGGTGCGTATGGCGGGCGACGCGCACGCAGCTATCGCATGAGCCGCAGCCATCCTGCTCGCACAGGAAGGCTTGGGCGAGCGCCCACGCGGCGTCGAGCTTGCCCGCGCCGGGCGCGCCCAAAAACAGGTAGGCGTGCGATGCGCGACCGCTGGCGACGGCATTGGTCAAAAAGTCGCGCACGCGCTGTTGGGTGTCAAGCTTGGCCAGCAGGCTTGCCTGAGCGGGGGCCATGTTACTCGGCCTCCTGGGCAAGCGCGGCGGTGACGGCATCCTGGGAAATGTCGAGGCCGTAGGCGCGAACCTGCTCGACCGTCTGTGCGAATACGTCCTCGATGGACGCGGTCGCGTCGATGAGCTTTACGCGGTTTGGCTCCTCGGCGGCAATTGCGCAAAAACCCTGGTAGACACGCTCTTGGAAGGCCATGCCCTTAGCCTCCATGCGATCTGCCGCGCCACGGGCTGCCATGCGCAGCGCCGCCTGCTCGGGCGTGATGTGATAGACGAGCGTGAGCGCCGGGTGCGTACCCGCGACGGCCAGGTTGTTGGCATCGCGCACCATCTGACGATCGAGGCCATCGGCAAACGCCTGGTAGCAGGTCGTGGAATCGTAGAAGCGATCGCACAGGACCACCTTGCCGGCAGCAAGGGCGGGCGCGATGACCTCGTGCACCAACTGAGCGCGTGCCGCCTCGTAGAGCAGCAACTCGCAGGTGTCGCCCATCGCCGTATTGGCAGGGTCGAGCAGCAGAGCACGGATCTTTTCGCTGATGGCGGTACCGCCCGGCTCGCGCAGGCTCACAACCTGGTAGCCAGCGAGCTCGAGCGCACGGGCAAGCAGGCGCGCCTGCGTAGATTTACCGGCGCCATCGACACCCTCGAGCGTAATGAAGCTATGTTGAGCGGGCTCAAAAGCCATGGGCGCAGCCCCTTCCTACAAGGCGCGTAAATGCAGATATATATCAACCAAGCCATGATACCCCAGTGCTCGGTGCGTCCCCAATGGCTAAAGGTGCCTTTCCAAAGTTGCGGTGAAATAGGGACTGATTGAAGCTCTGAGACCGCCAAACAGTCCCTATTTCACCGCAACTTATGATGGGGAATTTTGGACGCTGGGTATAATCGTCGTATTGCATTGAAATGTGGCGAAAGGAGTGGCAATGTCTCGGTATTGCGCCTCGTGCGGCAAGCTTCTTGCAGATAATGCCAAGTTCTGCACCTCGTGCGGTGCACCCGTTGAGCAAACAACCGCGAGCGATAGCCAGCCCGCTTTTGAGCAGACCGGCTCCCTTGATACGCCGCAAGCCAAGGCGGACGACCCCCTCGCCTATCGCCCCGACCCCGCCGCAAGCCCTGCGGCCGTCGAGACCACGCAGCGCATACCCGTCGCGAGCGGCTCGCCCCAACAGGAGCCGGCTCCCGCATACACGCCCGCTTCGCCACAGACCCCCGCTCCCAAAAAGAGCGGCACCGGGCCGCTTATTGCCGTTATTGTTGTGCTGGTGGCGATCATCATCGCCCTGGTCGTTTTCTTTGTGATCAAGCCTTTCGACAACGCCGCCACGCAGACGACTGCCGAGGTAGCTAAGCTGCACCATGACGTCGACGACGATGACCTAAAGCCTCTCGGCGATCCCAACAGCCTGTACGACGATGATGACGATGACGACGAGGATGGCGGCGAAGCAACGCTCTCCGAGCAGAATCTCTACCGCCGACTGAGCGAATACTACGACTTGCTCGAAGACCTCGACAACTACGTCCGTGGCTGCGCGCAGAACTTCAACGGCAGCTATCTGGAAGAAGATCGCACCACCCGTCAAAATCTCGCCGACGTCGCCGAGCGCACAGAGGACACCATCGAGCAGTATTACAACATCGTCGAGGACCTGGACGTCCCGACGAGCTCTAAGAACTACAGTTCCTGGAAAGACATCGTTGCCCTGTATGACGACCTGGATCACCGCATTGACGCAATCTGTGATGCCTGGGAGATCAGCCTGAAATACACCAAGCCTGCGAATCACAAGAATGAGATCGTGGCGCCGCTGTCGCGCGACAACGTGGCGGGCACCAATGACAATAAGTACCGCCTAGACTTTGAGGAGCGCTACCCCGGCGCCAAACCCGTCGAAGTGAACTAGCGCTTTGTCGTTCCCGAGCCGGCAGTTAGGGACGTTCCTAAACTGCCGGCAGAAAAGGAACGTCCCTAACTGCCAGATAAAAAAACGAGCGAGGATTTTGAGGTCCTCGCTCGTTTTTGTTTTAGGTGATGTCTCGACCGTGCGGCTACTTGTCGGCAGCGGTCTTTTTGGTAGTCGACTTCTTGGCCGTCGTCTTTTTGGCGGTCGTCTTCTTGGCAGCAGTCTTCTTTGCCGCCGTCGTCTTCTTCGCCGTGCTCGCCTTGGTCGTAGTCTTGCGGCCGCGGGCGGGCTTCTTCTCCTTGGTCGGGCAGTCCATGTTCACGCAGATGCGCCACGGGCCGCGCGCCGTGTTGACCACCACGATGGGGGCGCCGCACTCGGGGCAGGTCTCACCCGTCGCCTCGAGCTTACCGCGCGCCGGCAGAGGATAGCTCACGCCGCAGTCATCGTAGTTGGTGCAGCGGATAAAGCGCTTGCCGCTCTTCTCACTCTTGTGCGCGATCAGGTCGCCATGACGTCCGGCCTCGGCACACACCTTGCACTCGCCCACCTTAAGGTCGGGCTCGTAGTTGGTGGGGCACGTGGGGTTCACGCAGATCTCGAAAGCCTTCTGACGGAACGGCTGGCATTTAATGCGCGGCGCGCCGCACTCGGGGCACACGGCCGCCTCGCCCTCGAGCGGACTCACCTTGACGCCGCTCGGCACCGGATAGGTCACATCGCAGTCGGGCCAGCCCATGCAGCCAATGAAGCTGCCACGGGTCTTGGCGCTCGTCTTCATAACCAGGTCCTTGCCGCACTTGGGGCAAGCTCCCACGCGCGCATCGGCCGTGACGGCGTCGCTGATGGCGTCGCCCAGCTCCTGCGTGTGCTTGAGCAGCTCGTCGAGCACGCCAGCCAGCAGCGCGCGCGAGTGCATCACGACATGCTCTTCGGTATCCTCGCCGCGCTCCACACGGGTCATGTCGCCGTCGAGCTCGCTGGTCATATCGGGGCTCGTGATGCGCGGGGCAAACTGCGACAGCGCATCGATGATGGCGATACCCAGCTGGCTCGGCTCAACGGGATCATTTTTGAGATAGCGCACGGCGTACAGGCGCTCGATGATGCTCGCGCGCGTGGACTTGGTGCCTAGGCCGCGCTTCTCCATCTCCTGCACGAGCTTGCCCTGGCTGTAGCGCGCGGGCGGCTCGGTCTGCTTGGCCTCGAGCTTAATGTCGAATACGTCGACCGTATCGCCCTGCTCAAGCGGCGGCATCTGCTCGTCGCGTTTAAGGCCATACGGGTAGGCCTCGCGGAAACCCGGGGTCACGAGCACATCGCCCGAAGCCACGAACGGCTCACCGTTCACATCGAGCTCGAGCTTGGTGTTCTCGATGGTCGCGGGACCCATGAGCGTCGCCAGGAAGCGGCGGGCGATGAGGTCGTAGAGCTTGCGCTGGCCGCCGTCGAGCGTGGACGGATCGCCCTCGCCCGTGGGATAGATAGGCGGGTGGTCGGTGGTCTCGACTTTGCCGCGCGTAGGCTTCATGGGGCCGGCAAGCACCTTTTTGCATACGGGCGCCAGCGCCGGGTTGATCTTTGCCAGGTCGCTCACCACGGCGCCCAGATCGAGCGTCGCGGGGTACACGGTATTGTCGACACGCGGGTAGCTGATGAGACCGGCCATGTAGAGGGACTCAGCGATGCGCATGGTACGCGCAGGCGAGATGCCCTCGGCCGCGGCGGCAGCCTGCAGCGAGGTGGTCGCAAACGGCGTGGGCGGCTGCTGCTTGCGCGAGCGCTTGGTCACCGCGGCGACGGTTGCCGTCGCGACGCCGTCAACATGGCCGTACGCCGTCTCAGCAGCATCCTTGTCGGTAAAGCGCGCCGTCTTGTGCGCGATCTTAAAGCGATCGTCCTCGGCAGCGCCCTGCGCGGCACCCATGCCGCGAATCTGCCAATAGTCCTCGGGCACAAACGCCATGCGCTCGCGCTCGCGCTCGACCACCAGGGCAAGCGTCGGCGTCTGCACGCGGCCGGCGGAGCGCACGTTACCAAAGCCGCCAAACTTGGCGAGCGTCAGGTAGCGCGTCAGCACCGCACCCCAAATGAGGTCGATGTGCTGACGGCTCTCGCCTGCGTCGGCCAGGTTCTGGTCGAGCGAGACGAGATTATCGAAGGCCTGCGTGATCTCGGCCTTGGTAAACGAAGAATACTGGGCGCGGGCAACCGGCAAGTCCGGCGCCACCTCGCGCACCTTGTTGAGGGCGTCCGAACCGATCAGCTCGCCCTCGCGATCGAAGTCCGTAGCGATGATGACGCTGTCGGACTTCTTGGCAAGGTTCTTGAGCGAGCGAATGAGCTCTTTCTCGGCCGGCAGCTTAATGACGGGTGCCCAGGTGAGATAGGGCAGACTCTCGAGCTTCCAGCCCTTGATGGAGATGCCATCGGCAAGGAACGGCTTACGCTTGGTGTCGTAGGGCGGGCGTGCCAGGCCATCGGGCATGTCGGCCGGTAGCATCTCGCCGTCCTCGGTAACCGAATACCAGCCCAGCTTTTTATCGAACAGCACGCTGTCGCAAAAATCGGGCGCAAGGATGTGACCGGCCAGGCCGATGGTCACGCACTCCTCGCCCTTCCACTCAAAACGGTAGATTGCGGTGTTGTACACCTTGTCCTTTTTGGGTTTGCCCGTGGACAGACGCTCGGCAATCTGACGCGCGGCGTCGTTTTTCTCTGCGATGATGAGCTTCAAAAGAGGCTCCTATCTCGTGTCTCTGCGGCTACGCCCGCCCGTATGGCGGCCGATTTACGCCCTTGCTTGCTCGATCTGCCCGATGAGCCAATCGCACCAGGCATCCATGCCCTCGCCCTTGCGCGCGCTCACGGCAAACCGCGGCGCCTGCGGATTGAGGTCATCGAGTGTCCTAGTATACCTATCCATGTCAAAATCGAAAGCCGGGGCCACGTCGACCTTATTGAGCAGCTGCGCGCCGGCGTGCTGGAAGATGCCCGGGTACTTGATGGGCTTGTCGTCGCCCTCGGGCACCGAGAGAATCATGATGGACAGGTTCTCGCCCAGGTCAAAGTCGACCGGGCAGACCAGGTTGCCCACGTTTTCGATAAAGATGACGTCGATATTTTGAAGACCCACCGCCTGGTCGAACGCGTCAACGGCCTCCATGATCATGTTGCCCTCGAGGTGGCACAGGCCACCCGTGTTGATCTGGATGGCGGGCATGCCGGCTTCCTTCATGGTGATGGCGTCGACATCCGAGGCAATATCGCCCTCGATAACGGCGCAGCGCAGGCCAGCCTTGTCGCGCAGGCGCTCGTTGGTGCCCAGGATCGTGGTGGTCTTGCCCGAACCGGGGCTCGACAGCACATTGATCACATAGGTGTTTGTCTCTTTAAATCGCTGTCGCAGCTGATCTGCCAGGCGCTCGTTGCGCGACAGAATCGGCGACGCGATATCAATCGTTTTCTCAGCCATACTCGGCACTCCTTACTTTGGCCCCTTTATACCCCATCACCAGATGGCTAGCGGGCTAATCGTCGGGGGTTTCGATTTCGATACTTGCGATGTCGAGCTCGCGGCCGTGCAGCAGACGCACGTTGGCGCCGCCACATTGGGGACAGCGGCAATGGAAGCGATCGTGCTCAAAGACCTCCCCGCAGTCCAGACACTCGCTTTGTGGATGGACTTCCTCCACGGCAAGCTCGCAGCCTCGCGTGAGCGGGTCCTCATCGCGAAATGTCTCCCACGCAAAGTCGAGCGCCTCGCGCACAACTTCGGTCATATCCCCGATACGCAGCGTTACCAAAACGGCGCGCGAGGCCCCCGCCCCACGCGCCGCGCGAATCACTGTATCGAGTATGCCGTTGACAATGCCAACCTCGTGCATACCGATTTACTCCTCGTCGTCCTCATCGTCCGAGAACAGGTCCAGACGGCTCACAAACAAGCCCTCCTTGCCCTCGCGCGCGGTAATGACCACGCGGGCAATGGCGAGCGAAATCTCGTAGAGCGAGAGCAGGGCACCATACATGAGGCCCAGCGTAACGGGCGAGCCGTCGGGCGTAATCACAGCCGAGCCCACAAGCAGGCCCACGTACACGTAGCGCCAGGCGCCGCGGAAGGCCGCGTAGGACACGATGTGGAAGACGGACAGGTAGAAGATGATGAGCGGCAGCTCAAACGCCACACCAAAGCCGATCATAAAGAGCAGCTCCATGTTGACGTAGTTCTCCAGGTCGGGCAGCGCGGTTGCGACGGCAGAGGTCTCGCCGATGAGCCACTCAAAGCCTGCCGGGATGATGATGAAGTAGCAGAAGATAGCGCCCAGGAAGAACAGCACCGTCGAGGCGAGCACCGTGGGCACGACCCATTTGCGCTCGTTGGGACGCAGTGCCGGCAGGAAAAATGCCAGAATCTGCCAGATGATCATGGGCGTGCACATGACCACGGCCATCTTGATGGCCAGCGAGAAGCGCAAGCCAAAGCCGCCGAGCGTAGTAGTGATGTAGAACTTACCGTCCGGCACAAAGGAGCGGATGGGGTCTTCCAAGATGTCGAGCACCACGGGCGTGGCGAAATACAGCACGATGGCGGCGGCAAACACCGACACGACCACGATAGTCAGGCGGCGACGGAGCTCTCCCAAGTGATCGAAGAGCGGCATGCGCGCAGGTCCGATAGGCATTACTCATCGCCTCCCTTCGGGGCATCGGCGGCAGCAGCGTCGTCCTCGGCCTCGAGCTCGCGAGCGAGCTGGTCGACGACGGCCTTGCGCTTGCGGGGACGACGGGCGTAGAGGTCAGCCGTCGTGGGCTCTGCCGGCTCGGGCTCGGACTCCGGCTCTGCAGCAGGCTCGGGCTCGACGACAGGCTCGGCGGCAGCGGCAGGCTCGGCGCTCTCGGCCTCGGACTCCTCAGCAGCACCCTCGCCCTCGGCGGCAGCCTCGCTCGCGGCCTTCTCGGCGGCAAGGCGGGCACGGCGCTCGGCAAAGGTCTTCTTCTTTGCGGGCGCAGCCGTCTCGACGGCATCGTCGTCTGCATCGGAATCGTCATCGACGGCAGCCTTCTTGGGCTTGACCGGGGCCGACGCGGCCTCGCTCACCGGATCGATTATCTCGGACTGAACAACGGCCGTCATCTTTTCCTGCGTCTCGCGGAACTGACGGATGGCACGGCCGATCGTGCGGCCCATCTGTGGGAGCTTATCCGGGCCAAACAGCAAAAAGCCGAAGACCACGATGATCGCGAGCTCACCCTCTCCAATACCAAACACACATACCTCCAAGGCTCGATGTGAGTCGAGCCCGCACCGCGCCATTCGGCCGGAACTCGTCTATTCATTCGGTCAAGTATAGCGCCCGGACGCCAAAACGTCCGAGCGCATCACAAACATATGCCAAACGGCATGCCCCTTTGGGGGCAAAGATTATGCCGCCGTGATCGAAATCTCCTGGTCGACGCCCAGCAGCTGAACCACGCGCATCACCTGGGGCTGCACATTAGTGCAGCTAAAGCGCTTACCGTGGTCGACCGCGTGGTGCGCGGCGCCCACGAGCACGCCAATGCCCGTCGAATCGATGTAGCTCACCTGGGCAAAATCGAGCTCAACGGCCTCAGTGGGCTGCTCGAGCGCCAGGTCGATAGCATTGCGCAGGCTATCGGCGTTAGAGATATCGATCTCGCCGGTTACCTTAATGGTGTAGATCTCCGGCGTGGGGTTGGTGGTAATACCCAAATCCATGTATACGCTCCTTTACGTATCGAAAGTGCGGATAGTACGGGAAGCCGCGCGTTAGGCGCGCTCGGCACGCGCAAGCTCGGCAGCGACAAGCTTGACGGCCAGCACCAGCACATCGAGCGCGGCCTCCAGGTCCTCGACCGTGGGATAGCTCGGCGCGATGCGGATGTTGGTGTCGCGCGGGTCCTTGCCATAAGGCCAGGTGGCACCAGCCGGCGTGAGCTTGACGCCCAGGTCGGCGCAGAGCGCGGCGACCTTCTGGGCTGAACCCTCGGGACCATCGAAGCTTACAAAGTAGCCGCCGCGGGGGTGCGTCCAGGTGGCGCAGCCCGTCTCGCCCAGGCCCTCGGTGAGCTTGCGCTCAACGGCCTCAAAGCGCGGGCGCAGAAACTCGGCATGCTTTTTCATGTGCTCCTTGACCGCCTCGATGGTGGGAAGGAAACGCACGTGACGCAGCTGGTTGAGCTTGTCGGCGCTGATGAGGCCGGCCTTCAGGCGCTTGGAAAACTCGGCGATGACCGCGGGGCTCGCACCGATAAAGCCGATACCGGCGCCCGGGAAGGTGATCTTGGACGTCGAGGCAAATGCCACCACGCGGTCCTCGGTGCCCGCCGCGCGAGCGAGGTCAAAGATGTTTGCGAGCTCGTCGGTCTCGTCGTACAGGTCGTGCACGCAGTAGGCGTTGTCCCAGAAGATGCGGAAATCGGGTGCGGCCGTGGGCATCTCAACCAGGCGGCGCACAGTGTCCTCGCTAAAGGTGATGCCCGTGGGGTTGGAATACTTGGGCACGCACCAGATGCCCTTGATGGAATCGTCGGCGGCGACGAGGCGCTCGACCTCGTCCATGTCGGGGCCGTTGTCGGTCATCGCGACGGGGACGTTCTCGATACCCAGATCGGCGGTGATGCCAAAGTGGCGGTCGTAGCCGGGAACAGGGCACAGGAACTTGACCTTCTTGCCGTCGTGGGCAGCCTCGTAGGCATCCCAGGGCTCGCTGCCGCACGAGCCGCAGCGCCAGAACATACCGGCGATGTCGTGCTCGATCAGCAGGCTCGACGAACCCAGCACGAGCGTCTGCTCGGCGGGGCAGCCCAGGAACTCCCCCGCCAGCTTGCGTGCCGAGGGAATGCCCTCAAAGCAGCCGTAGTTGGAACAGTCGACGTTGCCGTCGTGCAGGTCGGCATCGGCATTGAGGATATCGAGCATGGGTCGAGAGATGTCCACCTGGGAGGGCGACGGCTTGCCGCGGGCCATGTCGAGCGCCAGGCCCTTGGCCTTGACCTCGGCGACCTCGGCTTTGAGCGCCTCGATGGCGGCATCGAGTTCGGTGGTTTCCATCTTCTGGTAGATCGTCTGCATGGGTGCGACCTTTCACGAAGCGGTACGTTGCAATTCTTCTAAGTATAGACCGCCACCGTCACAACGTTATGAAGCCGTGATAGATTAAGTCCATCGCAATAAATTACGAATCGCCGCGCATGCCGGCGTGAAGCGCCCAAGGAGGCACTATGGAGTACGGATCGTTCCAGGCCGAGGAATTCGGCGACCTGCAGCGCCTGGTCGACGGACTGTTTTACGACCGCCACACCATCGACCGCCTGGATCTCATCGTGCAGGCCGAGATCTTGGACCTCGCGCCCGATCTCATGGAAATCGTCAACCTGCTACCGCCCGGCTATTACGACCGCCAGTCACTTTGCGACCAGCTCAACTCCGCCTTGGCCGCCCACGGCTGGGGCGCCATCTACGGCACCGTGGAATAAACCTAGTCATTGGGGCCTGTGGTCAAAAAATAGCAAATATGAGTACTGTTACTTTTTTAGTAACAGCGATTTTGAATTAAAAAGGCCAGTCTTGGCCTTTTGTGTCCGGTTTTGGAAGGATGCATCGGCATTTTTCGTCCAGCCACGCAATCGTTAATGCACAGACAGAATAGATTTGTACATTATTTTTCGCGCCTAAAATGAAACGCCGTTTGTGACAGTACTCACAAACGGCGTTTTTTGGCCACTGGGTTGTCCGGCAGGTGGCAAGTACCACTCAAAACCGCGTTTTACACGCGCTCGAGCAGGCTCTGGCGTCTGTTTCTACGCGCCTACTCGTTCTTGGGCGCGGGGTGCTTGCAGATCACACTCATGTAGATCATGCCAAGTACGGCCGCGGTGACAGAGCCGGCGAGAATAGCGGCCTTGGCAGCCAGAACCTCAAACTGGGCCGTCGGGAAGGCGAGGCCGCTGATGAGAATCGACATGGTAAAGCCGATGCCGCCCAGAATGCCCACACCGGCAATCATGTGCCAGTTGACATTGCGCGGCAGCTCGCAGACCCTAAACTTAACCAGGGCGAACGTCATGCCAAAGATGCCGATCGGCTTGCCCAACAGCATGCCAAAGTACACGCCGAGCGTCACCGGGTCGGTGAGCAGTGTGCTCATGTCCACGCCCACTAGGCGAACCTGTGCGTTGACGAACGCAAAGATCGGCAGGATCACAAAGTTGACCGGTGTGGAGATCAGACGCTCCATGCGGATGAGCGGCGGGGTCACGCGGTGCATGACGCGCTCGACCTTGGTGGTCGAGACGGTAAAGTCATGCTGGCCCAGGATGTGTGCCTCGTCGTCGTAGCGGTCATCGAGCAGCGGCAGGCACTCGCCCAACCAATCGGTGAGGCTATCGAGCTTGACGCCGCACTTGGCCGGGATGGTGAAGGCCAGGATGACGCCGGCAAGCGTAGCGTGCACGCCGCTCTTGAACATGCAGAACCACAGCAGCAGGCCCAGCACCGAGTACGGGGCAAGGCGGTAATGCTGCGTCCTGTTGAGCCACACGAGCGCGCAGGTCACAAGCGCGGCGGCGCCCAACCAAAACGGATTGGGGCTCTGACCGTAGAAGATGGCGATGGCGGCGATGGAGATGAGGTCGTCGGCGATGGCGAGCGTCGAGAAGAACACACGCACGCCGTTGGGCACGCGATTGCCCAAAAGCGACAGCACGCCCAGCGCAAAGGCAATATCGGTTGCCATGGGAATGGCCCAGCCGTTGTGCGCGCCGGCATGGTTAAAGATCAGATAGATGCAGGCGGGAACGACGACGCCGCCCACGGCCGCCAGCATGGGAAGCATAGCCTGGCGCGGGTTTTTGAGCTCGCCGACCGTCATTTCATATTTGAGCTCAATGCCCACCAGCAAAAAGAAAATCGCCATGAGGAAGTCGTTGACGAAAAGCTCAACGGTGAGACCGGCCGTAAGGTTGCCCAGACCCACATACAGCGGGGTCTCCAAAAAGTGATGGATGGCCTCGTAGGCATCGGTGTTGGCGCAAATGACGGCGGCGATGGCGGCGAAGACCATGACGGCGGCGGAAATCGTGCCGTTCTCGGTGATGCGCTCCCAAATGTCATGGCGCTCAAAACGCTTGCGCTCACGAACGTTAAACAGCTGCTCGGGTGCTGCCATGGGCGGCTCCTTTCACGGGAAAGCTCCCGTCTTAAAAAAGCACGGCCCGCCCAAGTGGCGGTGCCGCGCTCTAACGTATTACGCTTGCATCTAGCCTACCCTGCACGACAGGCACGCAGGCGTGGCCGAAAAGCGGAACCACAGGTTGAACATTATTCCTTGAATATCAACTTCATCCGAACACCTCCCATATTCATCCGTACATGTACGGATGAATATGGGAACCCGATACCCTGAGGGCCGGATCGGCCGGCCC
>JAGZEK010000014.1 GCA_018368345.1 Collinsella sp. | reverse complement strand
GGCGGCTGATCCGGTCCGACCGGGCCGCGCGGCAAGGAGATATATTGCCAGACCGGAGGGGCGCCGGGGGCGGGAATCTGGGCGTACACATTTCCTACATAATTTGGGATCCGACTAACGTTTGCCAGCCGTTAACTACCGCTCGCCGAGCATCTCTTTATATAAGGCAGTCTCATGGTTAAAGCGGATACGTTCCCCTAGCTAAAGCACAGCCAGCATCGAGCAACTCATCACGCTCTTCCACTGAGAACCCCTCGGCGTAGACGCGCACCACTGGTTCGGTCCCGCTAGGACGGACCAGCAGCCACGTGTCATCCTCGAATGCTAAACGCAAGCCATCCATATGACTAACGTTTTGCGGCACCTTGCCACAAATCGACTTGGGGTTTACGCCCGGCAGCAGGGTTCGTAACGTTTCGGCATCTTCGGCCTCAAGGCGCAAATCGCGTCGACCGTAACTCGTCTTACCAAAACTGTCCTCGAGTTGGTCGACCAGAACGCCCAAAGGCGCGTCCGTCTTTGCCATAAGCTCACACAGAATCAGACAGGCGAGGATTCCATCGCGCTCGGGCATATGCGCGGCGATGCCGATACCACCGGCTTCTTCGCCGCCTATGAGGACGCCACCCTTCTTCATCTCTGCCGCTATATATTTGAAACCGACTGGTTTGACGGTCACGCGGCAGCCAAGCGACTCGGCAATGCGACGCACGAGCGTCGAGCACGAAAGATTGACGACGACGCGCCCCTCCAAATTACGAAATTGAACCAAGTCGCCCAAAACGAGCGCCATGATCTGATGCGGATGTATATATCTGCCGCGCTCGTCAACCGCGCCGATACGGTCGGCGTCGCCGTCGGTCACCAGGCCAGCGCAAGCTCCGTCCTCGATAACCGTATGCTCGCAAGCGTCCACCCACGGCTCAACGGGGTCGGGGCAGATATCTTCTTGGTCAGGCGCCTGCCCGGCGTGAATCTCGTGCACCTCAACGCCAAGCTCGCGCAGCAAGTCGGCTAGATAGCCCTGGGCTGCGCCGCCCATGGGGTCAACAACCACTCGCAGGTGCGCGGCGCGGATGGCTTCGGCATCGACAAACGATGCCACCGCTTGCATATAGTCAGGAATGATATCCGCGGTGCGATATTGCCCCTCGATCCCCATTGGCTCGGGAGCCATGGTCTCTTCGAGCTCTTCGATGACATCCTGGTTGGCGGTCGAGCCGTCACCCATGCGAATCTTGAGACACAGATAACCCTGCGGATGATGGGACCCCGTCACCATGAGCGCGCCGCACGCCTCACCGTCATAAGCCGCCGCCCACGTAAGGGCAGGGGTCGGAACAGGTCGCGAAGCGAGCACGGCGTCTAGCCCGTGCGCTGCTAGCACACCCGCCGCAAGCTCAGCGAACTCGCGCGCCAGGGGCCGAGTGTCGAACCCTATATATACCGTTTTGCCCGGATTGGTCTTTTGCCACAACTCGCCGACGGCATCGGCGATACGGGCAACGTTATCGGCAGTGAAGTCCTCATCGACGCGAGCGCGCCAACCGTCAGTTCCAAAATGAATTATCGCGCACACGCGCAGACACCTCACAGTGTTTGGATCATGGTACGCATGAGGTATACCCGCGATACACACTCGGCAACCTGCCGGCACCAGCATTCACCATTTGGGCAAATGCTGCCGAAGACATGCAGGCAATCAAAAAACCGCCCCGTATGGAGCGGTTTTACCCTTTATATATCGAGCGCCTCGGCCATCGCTGCCGTAGTGATTGCCGTGGTTCCACAGCAACTGCCCACCATTGCGGCACCGGCATGTCTCCATTCGATGCATGCGCGCGCGAAAGCTTCGGGGTTCTCGTGCCATACGGGGCCATCCTGAGTCTGGACCGGATCGCCCACGTTGGGACGCACCGTGACGGGAGTAGTCGCCGATGCGACCATCCTGGGCACCGCCGCGTTCGCGGCCGCAAGCGAACAGCAATTAACACCAACCGAGTTTGCGCCGTGTTTTTCGGCGTACAAAACGGCTGCCTCGATGTTGAGGCCATCGCCCAACAGGTCGCCTTTATCGTCAACGACAAAACTCACCAGGACAGGCATGCCGTCGGCGGCATCTCGAGCGCCGGCAAGCATGGGCTGCAAATTACGGATAGACGTCACCGTCTCGATCAGCAGACCGTCAACACCAGCATTGAGCAAGGCGTGCGCCTGTTCGCGCGCAATGCCTCGGATTTCACGATACTCGGCAGAATCCTCGGCAAACCACTCAATACCGATCGGGCCCATCGAGCCCAGCAGCAGCTGAGGATGCGCCTGGCGGGCATCGTCGACGGCCCCACGATTGACCTCCGCCACGGACGGCACAATCTGGTCGTGCTTGAGGGCATAGCTTGATGCCTGAAAGGTGTTGGTAATGAGCACCTGCGCACCGGCGGCGACATACAAGCGATGGATACGAGAAACGGTCTGCGGCTCCGCCAGATTCCAAAACGCCGGTGGAATGTCAGCGGCGTCGTACTCACTCAACAGAACACTGCCCATGGGGCCCTGCGCCAACAAGGTCTCGCTCGACAAGCGGCGCGTAAGTTCCTCGGCACCAAAGCGGTTGTAATAACTCGTATCCATATATATCCCGCTATTCCTCGACGCTGATTCCCTGTTTTTCGAGATAGGCGAGCCAGCGGCTCATCGTGTCCTCGGATAGCGCATGCTCCATCATGCAGGCCTCGGAATCGGCTCGCTCAAATTCGACACCGAGCTCCTGAACCAAAAACGTGCGGATGAGGCGATGACGGTACCAGATAGCCGTGCCAACCTCGCGGCCGCGATCGGTCAGGATTACCTTGCCGTAGTGCGATTGCTCGACAAGCTCGGATGCCTTGAGCGCCGAAACCGCTTTATTGACCGATGCCTTGGAGACGCCAAGGCGCTGCGCGATGTCGACCGATCGCACGCCGTTGGTTTCCCCCTCTTCGCTTTCAATGCGAACCATGCACTCCAAGTAGTCTTCGTTCGCCACCGTCAGATGTAGTTCGCGCGAGCTATTTGTCGTATCCATGATCTTCCGTCCCTTCTGCATTCAATGGCTGATTCTACCCCATCCAAGCGTCGCAGTATGCCGTGGCATACCGTGCTAGAGTTCTTGTTGCACACGACGACCAAGATTGGAGCGGTCTTTATGGAAAACACCACCACGAACCCCGATGTCCTCGAGCGCTTTTTGCGCTACGTCCAGATCAACACGCAGTCCGAGGATGCAAACTGCGACCAGGTACCTTCGAGCGCCGTTCAGTTTGACCTTGCCAACGTGCTGGCTGAAGAGCTGCGCGAGCTTGGGGCAGAAGATGCCCACGTGACCGAGCATGCCTATGTCTGCGCGCATATCCCCGCAAGTGCGGGCGCTGAGGACAAGCCCGCCCTGGGCCTGATCGCCCATCTCGACACCACCGAAGTTGCACCGGGCGCCGGCGTGAAGCCGCACATCGTACACTACGAAGGCGGCGACCTGGTCTGCGGCACGGTTGACGGTAAGCCCGTTGCCATGAGCACCGCCAAGCTTCCCGCCCTGAACGACCTCGCGGGTGAGGACCTGGTCTGCAGCGATGGCACCACGCTGCTGGGCGCGGACGACAAGGCAGGCGTCGCCGAGATTATGTCGCTTGTCGCGCGTATCGTTCAGGACCCTTCTCTGCCCCATCCCGCACTCGGCATTTGCTTCTGCCCTGACGAGGAGATCGGCCACGGAGCCGAGCTGTTGGATATCGATACCTTTGGCTGCAAGTACGCCTACACGGTCGACGGCGGCCCCATCGGCGAGCTGGAGTGGGAGTGCTTTAACGCCGCCGAGGCGACCGTCCGCTTTGAGGGCCAGTCCATCCACCCGGGCGACGCCAAGGGCCGTATGGTCAACGCAGGCAATCTGTTCTGCGACTTCAACGCGTTGCTCCCCTACGTGCAGCGCCCGGAGTATACGGAAGGCTACGAGGGCTTTTATCACCTTGAGGGCGTATCTGCAACCGTCGATCACGCCACGGCGCGCTACATCGTCCGCGACCATGACGCCGCCAAGTTCCAGCAGAAACTCAACCTTATTGATGCCGCCGCCTCGATGCTCAACCAGCGTCTGGGTGAGGAGCGCGTGACAGTCGAGATTAAGCAGCAGTATCGAAATATGGCCGAGATCGTTCGTGACTATCCCGAGCTTATTGATGTTGCCAAGGAAGCCTACCTTGCCTGCGGCGTTGAGCCCCAAGTGCTGCCGATTCGCGGCGGCACCGACGGCGCGCAGCTGTCGTTCCGCGGTCTGCCCTGCCCCAACCTTTCCACCGGCGGCTATTGCTACCACGGCGTCAACGAGTTCGTCCCGGTCAGTTCGCTCGTCAAGATGACCGACGTGCTCCAGGAGCTCGTCGCCCGCTTTGCATAAGCCTGGCTGCACAAGTCCAAAAGACGAATCGCCCCGTCCTCAACCAAGAACGGGGCGATTTTTTTGCTGTAATGAGAACAGGTTGACGCACGCCAGCCTCTTAACGCAAGGAGTGTCCCAAACTGCCGGCACAAAAGGAACGTCCCCAAGTGCCAAGTGCATCAAGAGTGTCCCCTTTGACCATTTGAGACAAGGTGACGTGAAACGAAAGGGCGCTGACCTTCTGGTCGCGCCCTTGAAGTTGAACGTCAGATTGTCCAAATGCGGCCCGCGCAGCGTCAAGCGGTTACGCGGTTTGGTAAAACCGCGTAACTTAGTAGTTGGCTTCGTAGCCGTTGCCGTCGCCGGTGGGCTCTTCGTAGTAGTCCGAATCGCTCGAATCGCTTGAGTCATCGGAATCGTCAGAGCTGACCGATGAGGTTGCGGTACCGTTTGCGTAGTCGTCAGACGTGTTGTTGTTCAGGTCGCCGATCGTAGAGCTGGAACCGTCGGAAAGACCCATGGTGTTGGGACCCTTGGGATCCTTGCCGGCATCGACGCGCTCCATCATTTCCTTGAGCTCGTCCTCGTAGACAAAGACATAGCTCACGCCGTCGATCATGGTGCTGTCGTCGGCGTACGAGGGCAGGTTGGCCGAGTAGATACCGTCGACATCCATACCGCGCATGGCATTGACCGTAGCCACGATATCCTGAACGCTCATATCGGTTACGAGCATATCGGACAGCGAATTAACCAGGCCAAAGATCTTCGTGGCATCGAAGTTATTGAGAATCTGGTTGGCAAGGGCGCCAAGCACCTGACGCTGGTGGCGCATGCGCGTGTAATCGCCGTCGGCATAGGTGTAGCGGCAGCGGGCATAGGTAAGGGCGGTGGCACCGTCCATATGCTGCTGGCCAGCGGTAATCTTAATATCCAGGTGCTCGGGGTCGTCAACATCATCGGTTGCGTTAATGTCGATACCGCCAACCGAATCAATCAGCGCCTGCATACCGTCGAAGCTGACCTCGGCATAGTGGGAGATCTGAACACCGCACAGCTCGTTGACCGCCTCGACCATGGCCTCGGCGCCGCCAACGGTATGGCAGGCGTTGATCTTCATGGTCTCGCCCTTGTACTCGACCTTGGTGTCGCGCGGAACGGAGATGAGCGTCGCCTGCTTTTGCGTGGGGTCGATGCGTGCCAGGATAATCGAGTCGGCACGATACGTATCCTCGCCCGGACGGCCGTCGGTGCCAAGAAGCAGCACGTAGAACGGATCCTTTGCCTCATCGGTGTCAACCAGAACCCGACGCAGATTGTCAGTAATGACATTAGAATCGCCGAGCTTGCCCATAATGGTGGCAAACCACAGGCCGGCAGCGGTAGTGGCACTCAGCAGCACGCCAAGCACGACAATGAGCGCGACGTGACGAATCGTGTGGCTACGGCGGCGTTGACGAGCGCGCTCGGAATAGCGAGCCACGTTATCGCGACTGTAGATCTTGGCCTGCGCACCAGTTGAGGGTCTTCGGGTGGTGGTATCCGCGAGGGGCTTTTTATTAAACATAGGCAACCTGTATTAGTAGATGACGGGATCGGGGACGGTAGCATGCTCGACATGCGCGCCAAGCGCCTGCAGCTTTTCGACAAACTGCTCGTAGCCGCGCTTGATGTGATGGATAGCCGAAACCTCGGTCGTCCCGTCGGCGATCAAGCCCGCTACGACGAGGGCCGCTCCGCCGCGCAAATCGGGCGAGGTAACCTGTGCACCCGAGAAGCCCTTGACGCCATGAATCATGGCATGATGGCTCTCAATACGAATGTCGGCACCCATGCGCACCAGCTCAGAGGCAAACATAAAGCGATTCTCGAAGATGTTTTCGGTAATAACGGAACTGCCGTCGGCAAGGGCGGAGAGCACCATAATCTGCGCCTGCATGTCGGTCGGGAAACCGGGGAACGGAAGCGTCTGGATGTCGACCGGCTTGATACGCTCGGCACGGTTCACATGGACGCCATCCTCGACGCGCTCGCAGTCGATACCCATAAGCTCCATCTTCTTGAGCACCATGCCCAAGTGAATGGGGCAAAAGCCCGTGACATCGACACCGCGATCGTCGGCCATCAACGCACCGGCAACGATAAAGGTACCGGCCTCGATGCGGTCGCCCACCACGCGATGGGTAACGGGATGGAGCTCTTCCACGCCTTCGATCGTCACGACGGGCGTACCGGCGCCAACAATCTTGGCGCCCATCTCGTTGAGCATGTTAGCGAGATCGACGATCTCGGGCTCGCGGGCGGCATTGTCGATAACCGTGGTGCCCTGTGCGCGCACAGAGGCCATGATGAGGTTCTCGGTCGCACCGACGCTGGCGAACTCGAGCGTGACGGTGGTACCGCGCAGACCTTGGGGCGCATTAGCGTTGATGTAACCGTGGGCGGTATCGAACTCAACGCCCAGGGCCTCAAGACCAAGAATGTGCATATCGATCTTGCGAGCACCCAGGTTGCAGCCGCCCGGCATGGCAATTTTGGCGCGATGGAAGCGGCCCAGCAGGGGTCCCATGACGGCGGTGGAAGCGCGCATCTTGGCAACGAGCTCGTAGGGGGCCTCCCATGAATCGACCTGAGAGGTATCAATCTCGAGCGTGTGCTCGTCGAGAACATCGATCGTAGCGCCCATGCCCTTGAGCACCTTGCCCATCACGTGGACATCGGAAATATCGGGCACGTTCTGCAGCGTCGTCTTGCCCGGCGCCAGAAGCGTTGCCGCCATGAGTTTGAGCGCGGAGTTCTTGGCGCCCGAGACGGGCACGGAGCCTCCGATGGCGTGGCCACCCTCAACGCGGATAATATCCAAGGTCTACCCTTTCAAAAAGCATGCCCGGGGTGGCTGGGCCATCCCGGGCATGATGTGTTCGCAAATGGTCGAACGCTAAATCGTTTGACTATTGGGCAAGCTTGAGCTTACACCATGCGATTTCATTATAGAGGTAGGCGCGGCGTGCATCATCCTCCGACAAATTACCCAGCTTCTCTTCAAAACCTTGAATATCAGCTTTAAGCTTGTCGGCATCGACGGTCGCCAAATCGCAAGCGCGCTCGGCGAGAACGGTCACGACATCGTCCGCAACCTGGGCATAGCCGCCGGCCACGGCAAACGTGTGGTCGACAGTGCCCATGGCCTTATCGGAAACGCGAACGTAACCGCGGTCGATCGTGCAGATCTCGCTGGAGTGAGCAGGCAGGACGCCAAACTCGCCATCCGTGGACGGAATCGACACAAACGCAGCGTCGCCCTCATAGGCGCAGCTCACGGGGCACACGATGCGGATACGCATAACCTACTTCTCCCCCATCTTGCGGGCGCGCTCGCGCACGTCCTCAATCGTGGAAGCATAGCGGAAAGCCTGCTCGGGCAGGTCATCGGCCTTGCCGTCGACAATCTCGGCGAAAGAGCGGACGGTATCCTCGACGCGGACGTAGACACCGGGGTTGCCGGTGAACTTCTCGGCGACGTGGAAGGACTGCGAGAGGAACTGCTGAATCTTACGGGCACGGTTGACCGTAAGGCGCTGCTCCTCGGACAGCTCGTCCATACCCAGAATGGCGATGATGTCCTGAAGGTCGGAGTACTCCTGCAGGAGCTCCTGGACCTTGACGGCGACACGGTAGTGCTCCTCGCCGACGATCGAGGGATCGAGAGCGTCGGAGGAAGATGCGAGCGGGTCGATAGCCGGGAACAGGCCAAGCGACGAAATGCTACGCGAAAGAACCGTGGTGGCGTCGAGGTGCGTAAACGTCGTGGCAGGCGCCGGGTCGGTCAGGTCGTCTGCGGGGACGTAGACAGCCTGGACGGAGGTAATGGAGCCCGTCTTGGTCGAGGTAATGCGCTCCTGGAGGTCGCCCATCTCGGTTGCCAGCGTGGGCTGGTAACCAACGGCGGACGGCATACGGCCCAGCAGTGCGGAAACCTCGGAACCTGCCTGGGAGAAGCGGAAGATGTTGTCGATGAACAGCAGAACGTCCTGGCCGCGATCGCGGAAGTACTCAGCGGTGGTAAGGCCGGCCAGACCGATGCGCAGACGCGCTCCGGGCGGCTCGTTCATCTGACCATAGACCAAGCAGGTCTTGTCGATAACGCCAGACTCGCTCATCTCGAGGAACAGGTCGGTGCCCTCGCGGGTACGCTCGCCGACGCCGGTGAACACCGAGGTGCCGCCGTGCTCCTGGGCGAGGTTGTTGATGAGCTCCTGAATCAGAACGGTCTTGCCGACGCCGGCGCCGCCGAACAGGCCGGTCTTGCCGCCACGGATGTAGGGCTCGAGCAGGTCGACGGCCTTGATGCCGGTCTCGAAGATCTCGGTCTTGGTGGTGAGCTCGTCAAAGCGGGGCGCTGCATGGTGGATGGGGTAGAACTCCTCCACCTCGGGCATGGGCTTGCCGTCGACGGGCTTGCCCATGACGTTCCAAATGCGACCGAGCGTCTTGGGACCAACGGGCATCTTCATGGGCTCACCGGTATCGGTGGCGATGAGGCCGCGCTGCAGGCCGTCGGTCGAGGACATGGCGACCGTGCGGACGACGCCGCCCGGAAGCTGGCTCTCGACCTCGAGGATCGTGCTCAGATGACCGATCGGGGTCTCGGCCTCGACCGTGAGCGCGTTGTAGATCGGGGGCACCGCGCCGTCAAACTTGACGTCGACGACAGGGCCGATGATTCGCACGATGCGACCATCACCGGCAGTCGTCTTCTTGGTGGCTTCCTCGACCGCAAGCTTTACGGTGTTATTAGCCATTACTGTTCCTCCAATGCTGAGGCTCCGCCGACGATCTCGTTAATCTCGGTCGTGATCGAAGCCTGGCGCACGCGACTATACGTGCGGGTAAGGGTCGAGATGATCGCGGTGGCGTTTTCCGTCGCGGAGTGCATGGCCTTGCGGCGTGCACCCTGCTCGGCAGCCGCCGAATCGATCAGGGCCTGGTAGATGACCGTCAGGATATAAGACGGCACAAGCTTGCCGAGAACATGCTCGGGAGAGGGCACGAACTCGAACGTGGACGAGATGCGCTTAGGGGCGTCGGTCTCGTTCTTACGCGGACCGTGGGCCATAGCGATCATCTCGGGGTCGAGCGGCAACAGATGCTCGACGCGAAGCTCCTGATCCACGCGGTTCTTGGCGTGGTGGTAGACAAGCTCGACACGGTCAAGCTCACCGGCACGATACGCATCGCAGATATGAGAGGAGATCATGCGGGCCTGATTGAAATCGGGCTCAGAGGAGTTGCCCTCAAAGTGCATGACAACGTTTGCGCGGTCACGGAAATACGTGGCCGGCTTACGCCCGCACGCGATGATCTCGCACTCGATGCCGTCGTTCGCCCAAGAAGCGGCGAGCTTTTCGGCCGTGCGCTCCACCGTCGTATTGAAACCGCCGGCAAGGCCGCGGTCCGAGGCAATAACGACAATCAGGCCATGCTTGACGCTCTCATGCTTCTGCAGCATGGGATCGGTGCCCGAACAGGAGGCGTCGCCGGCGACCGTCAACATGACGTCGGTCAGCGCCTCCTTATAGGGCTCGGCCTGCTTGGAGCGATCGAGGGCACGACGGATCTTGGCCGTAGAGACCATCTCCATCGTGCGCGTGATCTGCTTGGTCGTGGTAACCGAGGAGATTCGCTTCTTAATGTCGCGAAGGTTGGCCATGGGGCTTAGTTCTCCTCTGATCCAGAAACATCCGAATGGTGCTTGGCCATGAACTGCTGCTTGAAGTCGCCGATGACGCGCAAGAGCTCAGCCTTGGTGTCATCATCGATCTTCTTGGCGCGAACCTTGTCGAGCAGCGAGCCAAAGCCATTGTCCATGTACTCGATGAGCTCGGCACGGAAAGGCAGCACGTCGGCGATCTCCAGGTCATCCAGGAAGCCCTCGTTGCCAGCGAACAGCGTAACGATCTGCTCGCCAACCTCAAACGGCTTGTAACGCGGCTGCTTCAGGAGCTCGGTCATGCGAGCACCATGGGTCAGCTGCTTTT
The DNA here is from genome assembly GCA_018368345.1 of Collinsella sp. Taxonomy (GTDB): domain Bacteria; phylum Actinomycetota; class Coriobacteriia; order Coriobacteriales; family Coriobacteriaceae; genus Collinsella. Next base: position 47,251 of record JAGZEK010000014.1, on the reverse strand, counting down.
GCGTGGCCTCGTCGAGGTCGGAGCCGAACTGCGTAAAGCCAGCGAGCTCCTGGTACGAAGCAAGGTCCAGACGGAGGTTGCCGGCGACCTGCTTCATGGCCTTGGTCTGCGCATCGCCACCGACGCGGGACACGGAGATGCCCACGTCGACTGCCGGGCGCTGACCCTGGAAGAAGAGCTCGGACTGCAGGTAGATCTGACCATCGGTAATGGAAATGACGTTGGTCGGAATGTAGGCCGAGACGTCGCCGTCCTGGGTCTCGATGATCGGAAGAGCCGTCATGGAGCCGTAACCGTTCTTCTTGGACATCTTGACGGCACGCTCGAGCAGACGAGAGTGCAGGTAGAAGATGTCGCCAGGATAGGCCTCGCGTCCGGGCGGACGATGCAGCGTCAGCGACATCTGACGGTAGGCCACAGCCTGCTTGGACAGGTCGTCGTAGATGACGAGCACGTGGCCGCCGGGGTTGGTCTCGCTGGCGGGCTTGCCGTCCTCGCCGTTGTACATGAAGAACTCGCCGATAGCGGCACCGGCCATAGGCGCGATGTACTGCATAGGGGCGGAATCGGCAGCGGTGGCCGAAACGATGATGGTGTAGTCGAGCGCACCGTGCTGAGCGAGGGTCTCGCGGATGTTGGCAACCGTGGAGGCCTTCTGGCCGATGGCGACATAGATGCAGACCATGCCCTTGCCGCGCTGGTTGAGGATAGCGTCGATGGCGATGGCGGTCTTACCGGTCTTACGGTCGCCGATGATGAGCTCACGCTGACCGCGGCCAATAGGCACCATGGAGTCGATAGCGAGCAGACCGGTCTGAACCGGCTCGCACACCGGGGTACGATCGATGACGCCGGGAGCCTTGAACTCGATGGGGCGACGGTGCGTGGCGACGATGTCGCCCAGGCCGTCGATGGGCTGGCCGAGCGGATTGACGACGCGGCCGAGCATGGCACGGCTCACGGGGATATCCATAATGCGGCCAGTGGTGCGGCACTCGTCGCCTTCCTTAATGGAGTCGACGGCACCGAACAGAACGGCGCCGACCTCGTCACGGTCAAGGTTCTGGGCAAGGCCGAAGACGGTCTCACCGGTATCGGAGCTCTTGAACTCCAGAAGCTCGCCTGCCATGGCGCTCTTGAGGCCGGAGACGCGCGCGATGCCGTCGCCTACCTCGTCGACCGTTGAAACCTCATGCGTATCGACCGTCGCGGAGAGGCTCGTGAGCTGCTCCTGCAGTTTCTTGGCGATATCCTGGGCATTGAGGGTTTCGGACATTAGGCTTCACCTCCGTACGAATTAGCAGAGTTTGCGAGGGTCTCCTGCGCGATGCGCAGCTGCGTCTTGACGGAAATGTCACGACGCTCGCCGCGGGCCTCGAGCACCAGGCCGCCCACGATAGACGAGTCGACCTGCTCGATAAGGAATACCTTGCGGCCGAAGTCCTGCTCGCATTTCTTAGTGATGGTTTGACGCAGCTCGTCGTCGAGCGGGATCGCCGTGGTGACGGTCACGCCCACTACATCCTCGTCTTCCTCGGCAACATACTTAAAGGCAGCTGCCACCTTGGGAAGAAGGTCGAGCTGGTCGCGCTTGGACATGGTGTCGAGCACGGCGATGATCTCGGGGCTAGCAGAAGCCAAGCGCTCGATCATCTCGAGGTCCTCGAACACATGGTTCTCGGCCTTAGCGGCTTCCAGAAGGGAGCGCGCGTAGGTCTCGAGCACCTTGTCCTGATAGCGGCTAGTCGGCATTCAGGCTACCTGCTTCCTGGATGTAGCGCTCGATGAGCTTCTTCTGCTCGGCATCGTCCTCGAGTGCCTCGCCCACGATCTTGGTGGCGACGGCAACGGACAGGTCGGCGATGGAGCTCGCGGCACCGGCGTAAATGGACTTGCGCTCGTCCTCGACGGTCGTATGGGCCTTGGCGATGATCTCCTCGGCCTCCTTGTGAGCAGCCTCGATGATACGGGCGCGCTCGGACTCGGCGTCCTTACGGGCCTCGAGAACGATGTCGGCAGCCTGACGACGGGCGTCGGTGACGATCGAGTCGGACTCAGCGCGCTTGGCGATAGCCTCCTGCTTGGTCTTCTCGGCCTCGTCGAGGCTCTCCTCGATCTTCTTGCCGCGCTCCTCCATGGTTTTCATGATGCCCGGCAGGGCGACCTTGGCCAGCACGATCCAGATAATCAGGAAGGCGATAAGCGCCGGGATGAACTCCGCCATCTTAGGGATGAGGATGTCCGCACCGGCAGCGCCGTCCTCGGCGAACGCGGAAACCGGCATGAGCAGCGCGGCCGCGGACGCGGAGAGTGCGATCGCGCTCTTCTGGGATGAAAGATTCATACTTGACGCTCCGTGCTATTTAACGATCAGCGCGACAACGAAGCCGATCAGAGCCAGAGCCTCGCCGAAGGCGGAGCCCATGATGAAGACGGTGAACACGCGGCCCTGGACCTCAGGCTGACGGGCCATAGCACCCGTAGCACCCAGAGCAGACAGGCCGATAGCAAGACCAGCGCCGATAACACCGAGACCGTAACCGATAACTCCCACGATTCCTCCTTTGTCGTGCGTGTCTTATTTCACGCAGGATAACCTTTTTATAACTGCCGGGCTCCATGGGTACGGGCACCGGCGGTTTAACGAATTGCCTTACCTTTAAGGCGCGAACGGAAGACTACTCCTCCTCTGCGACCTCCTCTGCCTCGGAGACATACACGGCGGTAAGGACCGTGAAGACGTAAGCCTGGATGGCGCCGACCACAAGCTCGATCGCATAGATCAGGATGAGGATGGCAAGCCAGGCCAGCGAAGGCAGGGCGCCGACGGCGTGCGCCGCGGAAACCTGCTGAAGCAGCGGCTGCATGAACATGCTCGCCATGATGGCGAACGAGCCCATGACCACGTGTCCTGCGAACATGTTGCAGAACAGACGGACGGCGAGCGTGATGAGGCGCAGGAAGGTCGAGAAGAGCTCGACGACCCACACGAGCACGTTCATCGGGAAGCTCACGCCCTGCGGGGCGAGGCTCTTGATGTAGCCGATCACGCCGTGAGCCTTGCATCCGTAATAGATGAAGTACACGAAGGCGAAGATGGCGAGCGCGGCGGTGGAGCCGATTGCGCCGGTGCCGGGCTTCATTCCCGGGATCAGGCCGATCATGTTATTGATCAGGATGAACAGGAAAAGCGAGCACAGGAACGGGAAGTGCTTCTTCCAGTTCTCACCCACGACGCCCTTGCCGATATCGTTCTCGACGTACTCGATGATGTACTCGAAACCGTTGACGAAGAAGCCCTTGGGAACCAGGGTCTGCTTCTTCTTGAACACGGCCAGGACGATCAGGAGCACGATCGTGGAGACGATCAGCCAAAACGAGTACTGCGTGATGCCGCAGCTCAGATCGCCCACGACAGGGGTGGAGCTGAACTCGCTGACCAGATGATTAATCTCATCAGGCAGCTTTTCAAAAATTTCCACGACTTACCTTTCGACCTCATGAGGATCTCGCAGCGCCTTGGCGACGCGAACCGCGCAGGCGGCCATAAAGGCCACGAAGCCGATCGCCTCGCCCAGGAGGAACATGCGAAATGCCTCTCCGAACAACACAAACACAACCAAGGTAAAGACGAGCAGGGCGATTGCCGAGACCGCCAGACTCACCATGCCCTTGAGCATGTCCGCATTCTGCTTATCGTCAAGAACCGGCTTGAGCGTAAAGACAAAGGGAAGGAAGGCAATTGCGCCCGCGATGGCGCCTGCAACGATAGCGAGCAGATCGGCTATCTGAAACACTGGCGTCCTCACTTTCCTTTTTTAACGCTTCCCAGAACAGTTCCCGCCAAACATTGGTGACTATTGTACGAGCCAATCGCTAAAGTACAACCGAAAAAGCATCGGTTAATACGCACCTGTTCGTTTTCTTAAGACCTTCTTTATGCCGCAGGTAGGTAATACGTTTTTCTCGAACCCCTCTAGGCTAAACGTCCGTTAACAGGAGTGCGCGTGGACGTCTTTTGCTCGCCCGCGCGCACCATTTCTTCGTATTTGTGACCGTAGCCGACAAGGCCCGACAACTAGAGCGTGCCGTAGATGCGGTCGCCGGCGTCGCCCAGGCCGGGAACGATGTAGGCGGCCTCGTTGAGATGGTCATCGATGGCGCACGTATAAATATGTACGTCAGGCTCCTTCTCGGTCAGCGACTTGAGGCCCTCGGGCGCGGCGACGATGCACAGCATGCGGATGTCCTTGACACCGCGCTCGCGCAGGTAGCTGATAGCCATCTCGGCCGAACCGCCCGTGGCGAGCATGGGGTCGACAACCAGGCAGATACGCTGGTCGATATCCTTGGGCATCTTGCAGTAATACTCGTGCGGCTCGTGGGTGACCTCGTCGCGCTCCATGCCGATGTGGCCCACGCGAGCGGAGGGCACCAGGTCGAGGATGCCGTCGACCATGCCAAGGCCCGCACGCAGGATGGGCACGATGGCGAGTTTCTTGCCGGCGAGCTGCTTAAACGTTGCGGTGGTGATAGGGGTCTCGACCTCGACGTCTTCCATAGGCAGGTCGCGCATGGCCTCGTAGCCGTCAAAAAGCGCGAGTTCGCGCACGAGCTGACGGAACTGGTTGGTGCCGGTGTTTTTGTCGCGCAGGATCGACAGCTTGTGCTGGACGAGCGGGTGATCGACAAGCGTCACACGGGACGCATCGTAGGTGACGGTCATGGGTTGATTGCCCCTTTCGTTGCGGCCGCAAAACGGCCTTGCTGACAAGGCGCGCAGCAATGTTGCCGCCGCACGCCATGCATTAGTTTAGCGTTTTGTTGTATCGAGCAGCCCATCGCAGCCCTACTGTGAGGTGCTGAGCGAGCGCCTGACTGCATCACGCCAGCCCGCAAGGTTTTGCTCGCGGCGCTCGGCGGACATGTGGGGAAGGAAGGTCCTAACGATCTGGGCATTTTGCTCCAGCTCTTCCAGGTCTTCCCAATAGCCGACGGCAAGACCCGCCAAGTACGCGGCACCGATTGCCGTGGTCTCCACCGTCTCGCATTGCAGCACGGGGATATCCAGCAGGTCGGCCTGGAATTGCATGATGAACTCGTTGCGCGAGGCACCGCCATCGACAGACAGGCGCTCAATCGAAAGCCCCACGTCCTGCTCCATGGCGCGCAGCACGTCGTAGCTCTGATATGCCATGGATTCGCAGGCGGCACGTACGATGGTCGCACGGCTCGAGGCGCCGGTCAGACCGCACACGATACCGCGAGCATGCGGGTCCCACCAGGGAGCACCCAAACCCGCAAAGGCGGGAACGAAGTAGCAGCCCTCGTTGTCGCTAATCGAAGCGGCGAGTTGTGCCGACTCGCTCACGCTCGAGATGATGCCCATGTTGTTGCGAAGCCAGTTCATCGTTGAGCCGGCGGCAAAAATAGAGCCCTCGAGCGCATAGCTGACTTTGCCGTCCGCAGCGATACCGATGGTGGAGACCAGGCCATTCTTGGATTCGACGATCTCGTCGCCGGTGTTCATGAGCATAAAGCAACCCGTGCCATAGGTGTTTTTGGTCTGGCCGGGACGGAAACAGCAGTGGCCGAACAGCGACGCCTGTTGGTCACCCGCCACGCCCATGATGGGCGGCATGTTGGTCATGATGTCGCTCGCGACGCGGCCGTAGTCGCCCGAGCTCCAGCGAACCTCGGGCATCATGGAACGTGGAACGTCAAAGAGTGCCAGCAGGTCGTCGTCCCAATCGAGCGTATGGATATTAAAGAGTGCCGTGCGGCTGGCATTGGTGTAGTCGGTGGCAAAGACCTGGCCGCCGGTGAGGTTGTAGATGAGCCAGGTGTCGATGGTGCCAAACATGAGGTCGCCCGCCGCCGCGCTCTCACGCGCACCGTCGACGTTGTCGAGAATCCACTGCACCTTGGAGGCCGAGAAATACGGGTCGAGCGTGAGTCCCGTGCGGGAGCGCACCAGCCCTTCTGCGCCCTGCTCGACAAGCTCGTCGATCAGAGGTGCGGTACGGCGGCACTGCCATACGATAGCGTTATAGATCGGCTGACCGCTCACACGGTCCCAGACCACCGTGGTCTCGCGCTGGTTGGAGATGCCGATGGCGGCAATGCGGTCGGAGTGGATACCGCTCTTAAACTGGACTTCCATCATGACGGCGATCTGGCTAGCAAGGACCGCCATGGGGTCTTGCTCCACCCAGCCGGGACGCGGGAAGCTGGTTTTGACGCTGCGACGTGCCTGCGCGACGATGCATCCGTACTCGTCGACGATGGTCGCAAGTACCGAGGTGGTGCCGCAGTCGAGCGCCATGATGTAGGAACCGCCAAAGTCAAACGAGGCATCTTCCATGCCCAGGCTGCCCAGATTCAACGACATCGCTTAAACCTTTCTATTGCATCGGGTCGGACAGGACCCGTTCGATCTCTGATGCGGGAAGTGCGCCTTGGCGCAGGATCTGGAGCTCGCCGTGCTGAAACGACACGATGGTCGAGGCGTCGCGACACGGGGTCTCACCGGCGTCGACGGCAACATCGACCCCCTCCAGGATGCGACCCTCCACCGTGATAAAACTTGCCGGCGCGGGCGCGCCATGCGTGTTGGCACTGGTGCAGGCAAGGGGGCTGCCACAGGCGCGAATGAGCGCCTGCACCACGGGCGAGGCCGAAGCGCGAAGTGCCACCGTGTCGTCGGCAGCGCGCATAAAGGTCGGCACGCAGGGGGCTGCCTTGACCACGATAGTCAGGGCTCCCGGCCAGCATCGTCGCGCGAGTATGCGGGCATCTTCCGGGATATCCACGCCATAGCGGTCGAGTGCTTCGACGCCATCGACCAGCCAAGCGACGGTTTGCGTGAGTTCACGTTGCTTGAGAGTGAAGATACGGCGATAGCCGGTGCCGAGCGCAGGAACTGCGGCGCCATTGACGGCAGCCTGCGGATCGCGCGGCCACGATGGGAATTCGCTTGTATCTTGGGGCACGGCGTCCGAGAAGGCGTTGACTGCCACGGCGACACCGTAGACGGTCTCGGTCGGGATCAAAGCCAGGCCGCCGCGGCCGAGCACCTCGGCCGTGCGCTCGACGGCAAGCCGATGCGGCTCGCGCGTTCCCTCGTATACCCGATAGACCGTCTGCATGTGTATGCCAGCCCCTTACGCTCTGGTGCAAGTTTGTTTACTGTGGGGCATTCTCGCACGAAACGTTCAACCTATTTGCCCAGAGCGCATGTTGGTTTGGTGAGCGGCTCTAGTAGTCGGTGAAAGTGAGGGGGTTATTGGACTGCGACGAACTTCTTTGGCCTGCCGGCGTGGCGTTCTTGGGCGGCGTAGCGCTCGATGCTGCCTATCGTTATCATCCGACGGCCGTCGACGAGTTCAACATCGAGCTTTCCGGCTTTGACCAGCGCGGTAATCCGCGGAGCGGAGACTTTGAGGTCCAGCGCTGCGTCTTTAAATGTTCGGCACGCCGCTTCCCGAGCGTCCTCGTGGTCGATTTCGACTGAAAGGGCCACGACCTCGGCCGAGCGTTCGTACCCTGCCGGAGTCAAACCGTTGTTGAGGTCGTCGGCCAAAAACGCCATCAGTGCCTCGGTGGCATGGGCAATCGCTTCTTCGCGCGTATCGCCATCGGCAAAGGCGCCGGGAATCTGCGGGAAGCTAGCGCAGTAACCATCGTCTTCTTTTATGAGAACGCAGTCATAGGTAAATCGCTGCCTCATTTTGCCTCCAACTACCATCCAGCTTGGCGACGAATACTTGCCCACGTGCCCTTCTTTGGTCGATCACCACCAGAGCCGTTCACGGTGACAACGCGGTCACCAGAAACATACTTAGCATGACTACCGACTTGCGCGACCTTCACGAATCCATCGTGCTTGAGTAGGGCAATGATTTCCCGAAAGGTAGGAGGTTGCATGGGCCGACCTCTTTCAGCCGTCCTAATTATAAACTACTTTATAATTTTTGCTAACCAGTTAATAAATATTACTGGCGTTGCTTGGGCTCGGTGACGATGGCTCGGACAATGCGGGGGCGATCGGTGAGGTCGTGGACGATACGCACGTCCGAAAGGCCTGCTTGACGACAGAGCTCGGCCGCGGCGTCGAGCGCGCCCTCGTAGAGCTCGCAGGCAAACAGGCCGCCGGCACGCAGCATGTAGGGCGCCGCGTTGAGCAGGCGGCGGAAGATATCGAGACCGTCGGCACCGCCCTCGAGCGCCAGATCGGGCTCAAAGTCCTTGACCTCATGCGGCAGCGAGCGCATGACATCGGTGGGGATGTAGGGCGGGTTGGAGACGAGTACGTCAAAGGTGCCCCACTCTTCGCGGGGAATGGAGCTCACCAGGTTTGTGAGGCTGAAGGCGACCTCGTCGGACGTGAGGCCAAGCGCATCGCGGTTTTTGGTAGCAAGGTCGATGGCGCGCGGCTCGATATCGGTAGCAGTGCAGGTGACGTGGCCGCGACGCTCCCAGGCGATCGAGAGCGAGATACAGCCCGTGCCGCAGCCGACCTCGAGAACGCGGGCAGTGCGGGGCTCGGCTGGGGCAGATACGTTGGCCTCGGCGGCATCTTGCGCGGGAGTCGCCTGTTGGTCGTTGTCCTCAATGGCGATGCCGTATTCGTCGAGCTCGGGCTCGGGGGTTTCCATGGCCTCTGCTTCTGCCGCTTCGGCTTCTGCCGCCTGCGCGGCGGCTTCCTCGGCCTCGCGATCGGCCAGTTCCTCGGCATAAGCGCGACTGCCCAGCACATCGCCGCCTAGCGCCGCCTCGTCGGCAGCTGTGAGGTTGGCGGCACGGCGCTCGGCCGTCGCTCGCTCGTCGGCCAATGCGGCCTCGGCCTTGCGTGCCTCCTCGACCTCATCGTTCCAAGGCAGCTCAACACGCTGACGGGCAGCGGCCTCGGGGCTCAGTACCTCGGCATCCAGATAATTGAGGACTTCCTCGACGAGCATCTCGGTCTCGGGGCGCGGGATGAGCACGCCGGGGGCGCACGCGACGTCGATCATGCGAAACTGCGTGCTGCCCGTGATGTATTGCAGCGGCTCGCCCTTAGCGCGGCGGACAACGGCCGCATGCATGGTCTCGAGCTGGGCCGCGTTAAGCGTCTCGTCCATACGCATATATAGGTCAATGCGCGCCAGGCCCGTGGCGGCGCACAGCAGCCACTCGGCAGAAAGACGGGGGTGCTCCTCGCCGCGCTCGGCCAGGTACTCCTTGGTCCACTCGAGACAACGCTTGATGGTCCAAATCTCGTTTGCCATGGGGCCCTCCCCTCTTAAGCGCCGGACGGCGCGCGAATGTCGGAGCAGATTGTAAGCGAGGCCAGCGCTTGGCAAGGGGCGATTGAAGGCGATTATCGAGAATCAGCCCAGAATTTTGCACCGAGCTCGCTCAAAGTGTTCATTCGCTGACGTCTAAATTTGCATTCGTCAAGCTTTTGGCAAGGTTGCCCCAAAACTGACCAATATCTAACCAAGAACTTGCCACATCGCTTGACGCGCGATGCACCAAAAATGGCCCCGCGACTTCTTGGACGTTTTTTCGAGCAATATTTTCAATAGCAGATATATGCCGTCAATTACCTTAAGCAGGTAAGCAGCTCAAATGCCATAACAGCCGACTGAATAAAATATCAAGGCAATGTCACCAATGACTCCCTACGGATCATTTGACAACCAAGGAAACGCCGATGTTTTGGCAATGTCAGCGAGCGACGTCCAGAGCGAACAAGTTGGCATGAAAAAGGCAAGGCATAGACCTTCTGGTCATGCCTTGCCTTTTGAATGACAAATTGTCGCTCTGGACGGCGCGCAGCGTCGGCTGGTCCGCCGTTCGGTAGAACGGCGGAACTTAGACTGCCTGTGCCAGCTTCTCGGCACGCTCGGCGGCGGCGAGCGCCTCGATGACGGTGCCGAGCTGGTCGCCCAGGAGGACGCCATTGTAGGTGGAGTTGAAACCGATGCGGTGATCGGTCACGCGGTCCTGGGGCTGGTTGTAGGTACGGATCTTCTCGGAACGGTTGCCGTGGCCGATCTGGCTCTGGCGCTCAGCACCGAGCTCTGCCTGCTGCTTCTCGAGCTCCATCTCGTACAGACGGGCGCGCAGCATCTGCATGCAGACTTCGCGGTTCTGGATCTGGGAGCGCTGTTCCTGCGACTGCACCACGGTGTTGGTGGGCAGGTGGGTGATGCGCACGGCGGAGTAGGTGGTGTTAACGCACTGACCGCCAGGGCCGGAGGCACAGTAGGTATCGATGCGCAGGTCGGACTGGTTGATCTGGACGTCGATCTCCTCGGCTTCGGGAAGTACGGCGACGGTCGCCGTGGAGGTCTGGATACGGCCCTGGGACTCGGTCTTGGGAACGCGCTGGACGCGGTGCACGCCGGACTCGAACTTCATGACGGAGTAGACGCGGTCGCCCTCGACCTTGAACTCGATGGACTTAAAGCCGCCGGCCTCGCTGGGGCTGGAGTCGAGCACGGTGGTCTTCCAGCCGCGCGACTCGCAGAAGCGCTGATACATCTTGTACAGATCGCCGGCAAAGATGGCCGCCTCGTCGCCACCAGCGGCAGAGCGAATCTCGACGATGGTGTTCTTGTCGTCGTTGGGGTCGCTCGGGATGAGCATGTACTTAATGTCTTCCTCGAGCTGGGGAAGCTTGGCCTCGTTTTCGGAGATGTCCATCTGGAGCATCTCCTTCTCATCGGCATCGGTAGTATCGTGGAGCATTTCCTTGGCAGCCTCGATGTCATCGAGCGCGCCGATGTACTCGCGCGAGGCAGCGATGAGGTCGGACTGGTGCGCGTACTCCTTGTTGAGACGCGTGAACTCCTTGATATCGGAGGCGACGGCCGGGTCGGAAAGCTTTTTCTCGAGCTCCTCGTAGGCCTTGATAATCTTTTCGAGCTTGTCGCGCATGGCGGGACTCCTTTATATGCGTGAAGGTGAAAATCGGCAGAGCTGATGGGGCGCACGGCGCCACTGCGGGGGTAAGCCCGGCTAGAACATGTCGATCTTCAGATACATGCGCATCCCTTCGCGTATGGGGTACTTAGTTGCGGTCTAACCCATACATGATAGCGTGCGCAGGCAAACCTGCATATAACCCGCACGGAATGAGTGGACGTAGCCGTTGGGGACGTTCCTTAACGGCTAGTCGTTTAAGAACGTCCCCAACAGCTAACAAAGGAAGCGTCGCTTTGTCACATTCTAGAGCGTTTGAAGCAGGGCGATGAGGAAGCGAACACCCTGGAGGTAGGCGCGGCGGGTGATGCGCTCGTTGGTGCCGTGGACACCGCGATCGCACTCGTCATCGTCGACCACAAACGCCGAAAAACGAATGCATTCGGAGCAAATGTGCTGGTAGTTGGCAGCGTCGGTCGCGCCGATCACGGTTGAGGGCACAATGCGGACGGGGCCCTCGTCCGCCGCGCTCGATCCGTTTTCGTCCGCCCCCTTTGGATCGCGGAAATAGCGGGCGGCGATGGAGCGAACCGCCTCGAGGCCGGGACCACCGATGCGCGGGGACGGCGAGGGTTCGGAGCTGCCGGGGCCCAGCTCCACTTCGACACGACCGGCAAGGTCCGCCCCGGCAACCGCCTCACGGCAGCGCGCCACAACGTCGGCCACGCTCGTGCCCTCGAGCATGCGGAAGTTAATGTTGGCCCACATATCCTGTGGCATCACGTTAGCGCCAGCGCTGCCGCCCTCGATCTGCGTGGGCGCGCAGGTGGTCGTCACCAGCGGATAGAGCTTTTTGCTGGCGAGGCACTCGCGCACGATGGCATCCCCGTTGGCGGCAATCTCATCCGCCGTGTAGAGCCCCAGCTCGACAAGCTGCGCGGCAAGCAGATCGGTCACGCGCGTCGGCCACTCGATATCGCAGATTGCGGCGATGGCACGGCTGAGCACCTCGAGCGACGTGCCGCCGTAGGGGTTAGACGAATGCCCGCCCGTGCTCTTCGTCTTGAGCACGATATCGGCATAGCCCTTTTCGGCCAGGTCGGCATGCATAAGCCAGCCCTCGCCCGCGCCGTACTCGGCAGTCGAAACGATACGGTAGTCACCCTCGTCGATCAGGAACTCGAGCTCAACACCGCGCTCCTCGAGCACGCGGCCGATGGCGCCTGCGCCGTACTGCGTCGTCTCCTCGTCCTGACCAAAGGCCAGGAGCAGCGTGCGCTCGTGCTGCCAACCGTGCGCCAGCGCATACTCAACCGCCTCGAGAATGCCTGCGACCTGATCCTTCATGTCGATAGCGCCGCGACCCCAAATGTAGGTGTCGTCCACCTGTCCGCTAAAGGGGGCGTGCGTCCAGTCGGCCTCGGTACCCGGAACCACGGGGACCACGTCCATGTGGCCCATGAGCATGACGGGTTTGAGGGCGGAGTCGGAACCGCCAAGCGTCACCAACAGCGAATGGCCGACAAGCTCGACCTCGCCCGCCGCAAATACGTGCGGCCAGGCCTGCTGCATATACGCGCGCAGGTCGTCGAAGGGCTGCCAATCCACCGCCTCGGCATCCATGCTCGAAATCGTCGGAAACGACAGCACGCGGCCCAAGCGCTCGCACGCGCCAGCCTCATCCAAATCGGCAAAATCGTCCTCATGCGCAAAAAAGCGCCAAACCTCGGCCATGACATCCTTTCAATTGTGACGACGAGGGCCGCCCCACCGGAGCGGCCCTGCCACATAAGCGTTTGCGGTCGGTTATTTGTCCTCGAGATAGCGCGAGAGGAACTCGCGGGTGCGCTGGTGCTTAGGATTGCCAAAGAGCTCAGCCGGCGCGGCGTCCTCGAGCACCACGCCCTGGTCCATAAAGACCACGCGGTCGGACACGGTGCGCGCGAAAGCCATCTCGTGGGTAACGACGACCATGGTCATGCCGTCGGCGGCGAGCTTGCGCATAACGTCGAGCACCTCGCCCACGATCTCGGGATCGAGCGCGGAGGTAGGCTCGTCAAACAGCATGATCTGCGGGTTCATGCACAGGGCGCGGGCGATGGCAACGCGCTGCTTTTGGCCACCGGACAGGCGACCAACCGCGGCATGGGCGAATTTTTCGAGTCCCACGCTCGCCAGATGCTCCATCGCGACCTGTTCGGCCTGATCTTTGCTCATCTTTTTGAGCGTGACGGGCGCGAGCGTGCAGTTGTCGAGCACATCCATGTTGTTGAACAGGTTAAAGCCCTGGAACACCATGCCGATGTCCTCGCGGAGTTTATTGATGTTGCAGCGCTCGGCCGTGAGATCCTGACCGTGGAACCAGATGTGGCCCGTGTCCGGAGTCTCGAGCAGGTTGAGGCAACGCAGCAGCGTCGACTTGCCCGAGCCCGAGGCGCCGATGATGGTGACGACCTCGCCGGGGCTAACGGCCAGGTCGATGCCCTTGAGCACCTCGAGCGAGCCAAAGCTCTTGTGCAGGCCCTCAACGCGGATGAGCGGCTCTTTGGTTTGCGCGGCCGCAACGCCGGTAGTGGCGGTATCTGCCATGATGAATCTCCTCGTCTTGCGCCTAGTTGGAGCTGGGCAGCGTGGCCGGAGCCTCGGCGCCGAGCTTTTTGCCAAAGGCCTCGAGCAGGCGGCTCGCCACGAGCGTCAGGATCAGGTAGACCACGAGCGCCACGCAGTAGACCTCCATCTGGCGGTAGTACACGCCGGCAACGGTGGTGGTGGCGTACATGAGGTCGAATACGCCGATGACCGAAAGCACTGACGAGTCCTTGATGTTGATGATGAGTTCGTTGGTGAGCGCGGGGATCGCGTTTTTAATACCCTGCGGGAACACGACCTTGCGCATGGCCTGCCATTGCGACAAACCCAGCGAGCGCGCCGCCTCGGCCTGGCCGGGGTCGATGGACTCGATGCCGCCGCGCAGGACCTCCATCATATAGGCGGTGGAGTTGAGCGAAATGGTGACGAGACCCGCGGTAAAGGTGCTCCAGATCTGGTTGGCCTGCGCCGTCTCGAAGCCCATGCCGCGCAGAACGGTAAAGCCCGCGTAGTAGATGAGCAGGCCCTGCACCATCATGGGCGTGCCGCGCACGATGGTGGAGTAGACGGTCGCAAAGCCTCGGCCGACGCTCTTAAAGAAGCGCGTGAGGTCATTGTCCACGCGGTCGAACGTCTGAATACGCAAAAACACCAGCAACAGCGCCAGGAAGAAGGCGATGATGGTGCCAAAGAACGCGAGCGCGATGGTGATCTGAATGCCGCGGATAAAGAAGTCGCCACTCTTGTAGGTCATGTAGACCAAGCTCGACAGAAAGTCGCTGGGATTGGAGTCCGAGACGATGCTCACCCGCACCAGATCGATAAACGACATAACGCAGCGGTCGACAAAGAAGATCGCCACGATGGCGGCCACGACATAGCTGCCCAGACGCGCGCCGTGACGGAAGCGCTCGGATGCAAACGGCGACTTTTCGCGATAGTCGTTCCAATGCATGAGTTTGGTGACGAGCGCCGCCGCCGACACGACGACCCAGGCCCAAAGGACTGCCCAGAGGCAGTCCTGGAAGATGCCAGTGGGCGCCAAAAAGCTCAGCGGCGTGGGGTTGCGCTGGCTAAACGCCAGGCCAAGTGCCGCGATGACGCTCGTGCCCAGGTACACATAACGGTGGTCGGCCTTGATAAAGGAGGCCAGGCGATTGATGGTTTTCATGCTGCCTCCCTATGCCGGCTGACGGTCGAGGCACGCGTCCCACATTTGGTCGCGCTCCTCCTGGCTGACGCCCTTGAGCGTCTTGTCGATGAGCTTAAGCAGCTTGTCCGAGCCCTTGCGGCAGCCGACGTTTGCTGTGACCTCCTGCTGAAAGCCCTCGCCCTCGGCAAAGTGGATGGGGACGATACCGGGATTTTGGGCCATATAGCCCTTTTCGTTCTCCGTGTTGTAGGTCACGGCGTCGCACGTGCCCTGCAGCAGATTCGAGAACACCGTGGGGACCGAATCGACCGGGTTCTTGTGCACAACGCCCGGAATCTCGTCGATGACGGTATCGAGCATGGTGTCCTTTTGGCCGAGCACCGTGGCACCGCTGAAGTCGCTGAGCTTGGTGGCGTTTTGGTAGGGCGAGCCCTCTTTTACGAACAGGCCAAAGTAGCCAATGAAGTACGGGTCGGAAAAGCCGACGGACTCCTCGCGCTCGGGCGTGGCGCTCATGCCGGCGATGATGAGGTCAATCTGGCCGTTGTTGAGCGAGTCGATAAGGCCCGAGAAGCTCTGCTTGACGGCAACGGGCTCGCCGCCGAGAGCCTTGCAGACGATCTTGGCGATCTGCACGTCGTAGCCATCGGCATAGGCGCCCTGCACGTTGTCGATGGGGATCGTGAACTCGCTGGCCTCGGAAACCTGCCAGTTGTACGGGGCGTAGGCCGCCTCCATGCCGATGCGGATCTTATCCTTGCCGATAACGGAATCGGACAGGTCATCGCGACCGCCGCCCGTCGTGGGCTGAACTACTTCCAGCGTGGAGGGACGCTGGCAGCCGGCAAGTGCGCCGGCGACGACAGAAGCGCTCGCAGCGAGAGCGCTACCCAAAAAGATGCGACGGCTGCATACCGGCTGTGGATGCGCGTCGCGCTGTTGTCGAGATTGCATCTGGTGCCTTCCCAATTTCGTTTTGCTGACAATAAGACAGGATATACGCCCGCGACCAGCAGCGCGGCATGTGCGCGAAAAATTAATAGACACACGAGGACGATTGGCGCAAAGCAGCCTGCCCCATGTACCACTTGGCATGAAAAAGGCAAGGCATAGACCTTCTGGTCATGCCTTGCCTTTTGAATGACAAATTGTCGCTCTGGGTGGCGCGCAGCGCCGGCCGGTCCGCCGTTCGTTAGAACGGCGGAACCTCTAGAGCAACGTGACGCTAAAGCTACGTTTATCGGTAGCGCCGGGAGCCAAGGTAATGGTGTTGACCTTGTGCTCAAAGACGTCGTCCTCGGTGTCCATGGTGGTGTGGCCGGTCCAGGGCTCGAGCGCCACAAACGGAGCGTCGTTGGCGGCAGACCACACGCCGATGTACTTAAAGCCCTCAAAGTCGATCTTGACGCCGTGGCCCGACTTGCGGCCGCGCAGCGTGAGCGTGGAGCCCGGAGTATCGGTGAACATGATGGCATCGTTATCGAAGCTGCGGTGCGTGATGGGCAGCACGTCCGAGTTATCGGGAGCCTTGTAGCTACCCTCGAACGTCATGAGACCGTCGGGCGTGATGATGGGAGCCTCGTTCGTCCAGGCCTCGGTAAACGCCAGCTCGTAATCCTCGAATACCTCGTCCTCGGCACCGGGGGCGGGCACGTTAAATGCGGGGTGGCCGCCCACCGAGAACGGCAGGTCCACGTCGCCGGTGTTCGTAACGGCAAAGGTCTGGGTAAGCGTGGCGTCGCCGGTCAGGGCATAGGTCATGTTGAGCTTAAAGTGAAACGGAAAGGCCTTGAGCGACTCGGGCGTATCGGTGATCTCGTACGTTACCGAGGAGCCGTCCTCCGAAACCTCGACCAGCTTGTGCTCGACGATGCGCGCGAGTCCGTGGCGCGGCATCTCGCAGGTGCCGGCCGCAGACGTTGCCGTGTTGTTGCGCAGCGAGCCCACAATGGGGAACAGGATGGGCGCATGCTTGCCCCAAAAGGTGGGATCGCCCTGCCACAGATACTCGTTGCCGTTGAGGGCAAGGCTCGTGAGCTGGGCACCCATGGAATCGATGGCCGCGGTGAGGCCGCCGCGCTTGATGGTAGTGACGGTGGACATGCTACTTCCTCCAATAGTAAACAACGGTGTCGAGGGCTATTGTCCCACTCTTGGCGGCGGGGTTGAGCGACAGGTGCAGTTATTGAGCAATAGCGTAAAGGTCAAACCCGCCCTGCGGCGTGCTATCGACCGTATCGGGCGCCTGTGAATTAAAACTCACCGGAACCATGCGCTTTGAGGCACGGTAACGCGTGCCGTCGGTGGCGACGGGCGGCTCATCGACCGTGAGCTCGTAGTCGCCGGGCTTGAGCTCGATGCCGTCACCTTCGGAATTGACGTATTGGTACTCGTCGATCGCTTGCCCCTTGAGCGTGCGACCCACGATATGGACGAGCATCTGGCTGTCGCCGCGCGCGGTGTCCCACGTCGCGCCGTCCTTGACCTCGACCGATACATGCACCGAGCGCGTGCGGCTGAGCGATTGTTCGACGGACATCTCGACCTTGGCGGCGTCTTTTCGTTGTTGTTCAACATGGCTCCAGACGTTTCCAATTACCGAGCATGCGATAACGCCGGCCATGAAGGCGATGAGGATGGGGCCGAGCGGAGAGCGACGGCCCGCGTCCTCCTCGCGAGCCAGGTCGGGGCGACGTGTGGGCGCGGGTGCTTGGGCACCCTGCGAGGGCACGTCGAGAATGCTGAAGGATGCCGTACTGCCGGGGTCGATGTTATGGCGCGGCTGCGGGATCTTGGCCGGCGAGATGGACATGTCCGCCGGCTCACCGAGTGTGGCCGTGGCATCGGCCTTAGCTTCATCGGCCTCGGCTTGGGCCCAAGCCTGCTCAAAGGTCAGGGGCTCGGCGGCATCGGAGGCGGCGTCAGGCTCGACAGCAGCATCGTTGCCGGCCTCGTCCTCGTCGCTCGACACGTCACGCGGCGCGGGCTCGTCCCACTCCTCGTCCGGAGCCTCGCCCTCGCTATACCACCATTCAAAGTTATCGATATCCATACGGGGCGCCCCTTAAGCCTCGCAAATAAACACTTGCCAGCCTTATACCCCCAAATGGCACGGGAGCTCGCCGGCACAGACAGGAAAAGCGTCACAACATTCGACGCTTTTCCTCGTTTTCGAGATTTTCATCAAATGTTGTGACGGTTTGGGCAGCAGCCACACCACGAATGTGACAAAGGGACTGTCCCTTTGTCACATCTGGAGGGTAACAGGGATTTGGATGCAGCAAAAGTCCTCTTGGTGGGACTCGTCGTAGCTCGTGGTATCGAGGTAGCAAAAGTCGAAAGCGTTGCCAACGGGCTGGAGCGCGTGCTCGTCCATGCAGGCAACGATGGCGCGGATGCCCTCGGGCTCGTACGGCATACCCCAGCGGCTCATGCACAGGTATGTGCCCTCGGGCAGCACTTCGATGCCGATCTCTGCCAGCTCGGCGGGATCGCTCGGCAGCAGTTCCTCGGCACCGCGCGGCAGCACGGCAAAGGAGCCCGCGCCGGCGATAGGGTCGTCGGAATGCAGCGCCTCACGACGCAGCATGGCACCCCAGCCGCGCATAGGGCGCGTGCCCGTCAACGCACGCATGCGCAGGATGGCCCGCATGAGCGTGGGGTGAAGCATCGAGCGGCCGCGCTCGATATCGCCTGGAAACTCCTCAAAGACCACGTAGCGACGCTCAAACTGCTTGAGCTCCGGCCTGCCCTCGCGCTCGCGCCAGTAAACCGCCTCGTCGTAAAAGCTCAGGCGCTCCTGCACGCTCGCGCGCTCGGCTTTGAGGCCGGCGATCTGTTCATCGAGCGTTTGCACCCGCGAGCGCAGGTGATCGGTCATCTCGCTAATGTCGAACGTCGAGGCTAGGCGGTCGATCTCATCGAGTTCGAGCCCTAGGTCACGTAGCATGCAGATCAGACGCATGAGCGGGATCTGCGTGGGCGAATAGAAACGGTAGCCCTTTTCGTTAACCACGGCGGGTTTAAACAGACCGATCTTGTCGTAGTAGATGAGCGTTTGGCGCGAAACGTTAAACAAGCTCGCCATCTCGCTAATCGCATACATGCCCGTCTGCATAGGTCCTCCCGACACATCCCTTTTGCGCACAAAGCCCGCCGCCCACAGGGGCAGCGGGCTCAAACACTACTCGTATCCTACCCTAAAGACGCCCATGACCAGCGCTTATAGTTTGCGCATGACACGCCGACGGCCTCTAGCGCCTTGGCGGCGATGTGATGCACCGCGTCGTCGAGCGTGGCGGGGCCGTTGTAAAACGTGAGCATGGGCGGCATGAGCATGACGCCCGGTACGCGCGCCAGGCGCGCCATGTTGTCGACGTGAATGGCGCTGAAGGGCGTCTCGCGCACCATGAGCACCAGGCGGCGCTGCTCTTTCATCTGCACGTCGGCCGCGCGCAACAACAGGTTTTCGCTGTAGCCGCTCGCAATGCCGGCGAGCGTCTTCATGGAGCAGGGGGCCACGATCATACCGTCGACCGGATAGGTGCCGCTTGCGATGGCGGCGCCGATGTTCTTGTTGTCGTAGACCACATCGGCGTGCGCGACAAACTCGTCGAGCGTCATGCCGAGCTCCTGCTCGATGGTGATCTCTCCCCCGCGCGTGACGACAAGCGCCGACTCGGCGCCGGCCTGGCGCAGGCATTTGAGGCACTCAAGGCCCAGCGCGGCACCGCTGGCGCCCGAAACGCCAACGACGATGCGACGGGGACGGACAGAAGACTCAGGCATGACAACTCCTTAACTACTTGGTAGGGCTACTTACTAGAAAGCAATCTCCTTGGCCCACTTGTCCTTGTCGATCTCCATGAACTGCGAGCGAATGAAATTCTTCTTGAGGTCGAACGGAACCGTGCAGTCGAAGATGGCCTTGCAGGCGATGCCGTGCTCGCGAATCGTGGGGTCGAACGCGGGGTCGTTGGACGGGTCGAGCACGTGGCAGTGGCAGCCGGGGATGGTGATGAGGTCGACGTCGGCCTGGAAGCGCGTGGTCATGGCCCACATCACGTCGCTCATATCAAAGATGTCGACATCCTCGTCAACCAAGACCACATGCTTGAGCTCGGAGAATGCCGAGAAGGCGAGCATGGCGGCGTTGCGCTGACGGCCCTCGTCATTTTTGCTCGACTTCTTAAACTGCATGATGGCAACGAACTTGCCGCCGCCGCAGGGTGCAGCGTGGACGTTGAGCAGGCGGCCCGGGATAGCGGTCTCGACCATCTTGTAGATGGAAGCCTCGGTGGGGATACCGGCCATGGACACGTGCTCGTGCGAAGGGCCGATGCAGCTCTCCATAATGGGGTTGACACGCGTGGTGACGGCGGTGATCTTGATCACCGGGCAGACCTTGGCGCCGCCGGTGTAGCCGGGGAACTCGGGCATGGCGTAGCCGTGGCCGTTGACGTCCTCGTTGATGGTCTCGTCGTGCATGAGGTAGCCCTCGAGCACGTACTCGGCATTGGCGATGCACTTCTGCGGAACGGTGACGCAGTCGGCAAGCTCGACAGCGTGGCCGCGCAGGGCGCCGGCAATTTGCAGCTCGTTGAAGCCGAGCGGTGTGGTGGGAGCCTCAAAACCGCAGCACATGTACACGGCGGGGTCCAAACCGATGGAGATGGAGATGGGCATGTCTTCGCCGCGCTGGCAGTACTCGTCAAAGAACGCGCCCAGGTGACGGCTGCCGGGGGTAATCCACATGGCAAGCTTATCCTTGTCGACGCAGGAGAAGCGGTGGATGGTCACGTCGGACTGGGAGCCGTCGGGGCTCGTGCCGTAGGCGAGGCCCATGGTGATGTAGGGGCCGCCGTCGACGGGCGTGTTGGTAGGAGCGGGAACGATCTTGCGCAGGTCAAAGCCCTCGTCGGTCGCCTTGTACACGACCTCTTGGCAGTCGACGTGCGCACCCTCGGCGATCTGCTCGGGCGCGATCAGGTTCTCGAAGCGCTTGCCGATCTCGAGGCCCAGGTGCTCCTCGTCCAGGTCGAGCAGGGCGGCAACGCGCTTGCGGCTGGCAAGCATGCCGATGCAGACCTTGGCATCGTCAAAGCCCTTGACGTTGTTGAAGACCATCGCCGGACCCTCTTTGGTCGGGCGCATAACGGTGCCGCCGGCGCCGACGTGACGGTAGACGCCCGAGACCTCGGCATCGGGATCGACCTGAGTGTCGGTCTCGAGCAGCTGGCCCGGCATCTCGCGCAAAAAGTCGAGCGCGGAGCGCAGGTCGTGGATCTGGGAAGCATCGGTAGTGGACATAGCGTGCTCCTTTCGGGAGAGTGTCCGGCGGCGGGAGTGCCGCCGGCTTGGTAACGTAATGGGGCCGCAGCGCTCATAGATGGGGCGCTCGGGCACTCGCAGTTCAAGCACTCGGCTAATTACAGCCAAGCACTCGACTGCTTACATCAGGCCAAAGAGGTGGAACCAGGCGGCCTCGACCAGCACGACGATAAAGACGACCGCAGTGAGGGGAATGCCCATGCGCATAGCCTCTTTGGAGGTGTAGCCGCCAGCGTCCTTGCCCTCGCCGATAAGGATCGGCAGGTTATGGAACGGCAGGATGTAGTGGATGTTGATGGACGTGAAGACGATGAGCGCCACGGCGAGCGGGCTCACGCTGGAGCCGGCCGCAAAGCTGATGAACGCCGGCACGCACACGCCGAGCACGGCCATGACCGAGCCCATGAACATGTGGATGATCATGGAAAGCGCGGCGACAAGCAGGGCGAACAGGAAGATGTTCTCGGGCACGGAGCTGGGAAGCACGACGTCGGCGATCCAGGCGTTCATGCCGGTGGCGCCGCCCACGGAACCCACGGCCATGGCGGCCGTCAGGAACATGAGGGACTTGATGTCGACAGCGTTCCAGCTGGCAGGAGTGAGGACCTCGCCGATGATGGGCATGGCGAGTGCGACGCCAATGGCCAGGGTGACCCAGCCGATATAGTCGCCCGAGACGGTGAGCCACAGCGCGATGGCGATGACAAGCCACACGATGGTGCGGATCTCCTTGACGGAGAGCTTGCCGAGCGCGGCCTGCTTGGCCACGATCTGCTCGCGATCGTAGACGAGCTCCTTGCTGGGCTTAAAGAGGAAGAGGCCCAAGAACAGGGTGCACAGCAGCGCGACCAGCATAGGCACGCTCATGTACAGGAACCAGTCGACAAAGGACGGGCTCATGCCGCCGGCCTCGGCGCTGTACTGCGCAACGAGCGGGTTGAGTGTGGAGTCGCCCGTCAGGAAGAACATGGAGCCCGGGGCAGCAGCGGCAAACACGAGGAAGCCGAGCTTACCCTTGTCGTCGTCACCGTAGCCGGCGGACTCGGCGATGACCGAGACGACGGCGAGGATGAGGAAGGCGCGGGGGAACGGATGCGGGATCAGCAGCGACAGCACAAAGGTGAGAGCGAAGATCGAGATGATGAGCGACTTGGCGTCGCGCACGAACTTGAGCATAAACGCATAGGCGATGCGCTCGCCCAGGCCCGACTCCTTGACCGCGCTGGCGATGAGGTAGGCACCAATGACGAGCCACATGGTGGCTTTGGTCCACGAGCTAAACGTGGAGGCGACTGTCGCCGAGATGCTCGCGGCGCCCGTGTCGTCCACGCACACCTTGAACAGAACGAGCAGCGCGCAGTAGAGCAGGCCCACAAAGCCCGGCTGCGCCACGCCACATGCCCAGAACACCACCGTGGCGAGCGTCAGTGCCAGACAGGTCTGAGCGCCGACCGTGAGCTCGACCGTCGAGCTCAGCTCCGCCAAAGGAAGAAACTTCACCAGCAAAAAGACAACGATACCCAGCACAAAGCCAATTTCGCGCTTGGTGATCTTAAACGCCTTCTTTTCCGCTTCCATCTCCCCACCTTTCTTGTTGGGGGCGCTCCGGATTCGCGGCCACGTTGCCACTTAAAAAGGGGCGCCCGTTATCGGACACCCCTTACGTTGCGCTGTGTTGTGGCAATACAGTCAAGCGGGATTTTTGGATGAGAAGCGATCCTCTGGGCAAAAACCGTCACAACATTCGACGCTTTTCCTCGATTTCGAGATTTTCATCGAATGTTGTGACGATTTGGATGTGGCAAAGGGACTGTCTTTTGTTTCACATAGCGAGATCCGTACGGATGGATGGGTCGCTGAGGGCCTCGCGGAGCCAGGGGGCCAGCTGCTCGGGGTGACCCTGCAGGTAGCCTTTAAGCTCGAACGGGGCCACGCGGCGCACTTCCGAGATCTCCTCTTGGTTGATATGCAGCTCGCCCGGCTCAACATGGGCAAGGTAGACCTCGCACCATTCGCACTCGCAGCGGCCGTCGCCGTGGTCCTCGCGGTACACCACGTGTCCGAGGTGCTTGAGCTGATCGGGCTCGCGCGTGATGCCAAGCTCTTCGTTGATGCGACGTGCCGTGGCGGCCGCGACGTCTTCCCCGGGGAGCGGATGGCCGGCACAGCTATCGGCCAGCACCCCGCCCCACAGGCGTTTGAGCGGACTGCGACGACAGAGCAGCAGGCGCGCGTCTTCGCCCTGGCCCTCGACCAGAAGCGTCAGAAATGCCTGATGCAGGATTCCCTCGCCGGTATGGGCCTCGATGCGGTCGACGGGGCCAAGCGCCTCGCCGGTCGCGGCATCGACCGCCACGACCTCGGCGCCTGCGCCGCCTTCATCCCAGCCGGCGCGCAGAATGCGGGCTGCGGCCTCCTCGAGCGCGGCGATGAGTTCCTTGGTGGTATCGAGCATGCGCCGCAAGTCGTCCGCGGTCGCGTTCTCCACATGAAAACCCGTGCTTGCAACTACCGGCACGCCAAAGCGCGTGGCCAGCGCCGCCGCAATATCGTGCGCCGGAATTTCGTCTCGATGGCACGGAACGGCCAGGATGCTCACCGTCGCCGTACGGCCGGGCTCGGGGCGAGGAATGGCCTGCGCCGTGGCGCCCAGGTGCGCAAACTCCGGCGAGCAGGCGTACACCGCCATGCCTCGCGGCGTCACCGTCAACTGGGCCTCGAGCGCAAACTTGCCCTCGCCCACTACAACCTTTGTCGTGTGCATACCCATGGGATCTCCTGTCGCCCGCAATGTACCTGAGACCATCTTCGCCTGTATTGCGACTATACAGGCAAGCGCAGCCTGCGACAAAGGAGGCAGGCACCCGACACATTCTGTTAGAGTTGCAGGGATTGAATCCTGCTTATTCATGCGACATTGGAGTGACAACCTTGACCGCCGCAACCACGCCTAAAAGTAAGTCAACCGCCGCCGCGCTCTCCCCCGCGCGCACCAGGCTCTGCCTGGCGCTGCTCGTGCTGTTGGGATTCTCGCTCGGCTGCTCCGAGTTCGTGGTCATCGGCATCGAAAGCGACCTGGCGACGGAACTCGGCGTATCACTTGCCACTGCGGGCCAGCTCATCAGCGTGTTCGCGCTGGTCTACGCCATCGCGACGCCGGTGCTTGCGCTCAGCACGGGGCGCTTCCGTCGTTACCAGCTGCTCGTGTGCTACAGCATTATCTTTGTGCTCGGCAATCTGGTCATGGCGTTGGCGCCCAACTTCCAGGTACTGTTTATCTCGCGCATTGTCCTGGGATCCGTCTCGGGCGCACTGCTCGCCGTGGGCGTGACGTACATCCCCGAGCTGCTGTCCCCGCAGCAAACTTCGCTTGCCATCTCGGTCGTGTACGGCGCGTTTTCCGTGGCAATGGTCTTTGTGACCTCGATTGGCAAGTTTGTGGCCGACACGCTCGACTGGCACGTGGCCATGTACGGTACGCTGACCTTTGCCGTTTTGATCTACGGAGCGCTCGTGGCGTTTATGCCGCGCGCCGGACAGACCGACGAACCCGCTACCTTCCGCGAGCAGGCGGGTCTGCTACGCGAACCGAGCATCATCACCGGTATGCTCATCTTTTTGTTTGGCGTGGGATCGGTCTATGTGTTCTACGGCTACGTGACGCCTTATCTTGAGCAGGTGCTGGGCATGGGCACTGTTCAGGCAAGCACCACGCTTATGGCCTACGGCGTGTTCTGCCTGGTCTCGAACATCTTGGGCGGATGGATCGACGCGCGCTTTGGCATGAAGGCGCTGCTTGTGACGTTTGTGCTGCAAGCTGCGGCGTTACTCGGGCTGTTTGTCGTGGGCGACACCATGCCGCTCGCGCTGGTCTTTGTCTTTAGCCTAGCGCTGCTCATGTACCTGTTCTCGGTGTCATGCATCACGCACTTTATGGACGTGGCGCGCAGCCGCCATCCCAAATCGATGGTACTCGCGAGCTCGGTAGAACCTATGGCGTTTAACGTCGGCATTTCGTTTGGCACCGCAGTGGGCGGCGCCGTGGTGAGCAGCGTTGGCATTGCCTACGTTGGCGCGGTTGGTGCCGCGTTCTCGCTTGTGGCCTGGGCGCTTACGCTGGTGACGATTAAGTTGGCTCGCTGGGAGCGCAAGCGGGCGAGGGCGTAAGCGCAGATGCGATACTCGAACTCGATGATGGCGATCGAAAGGAAACCGCATATGCAACGTGTACTGTTTATCTGCTATGGAAACATCTGCCGCTCGACGATGTAACCGCTGATTATCAGGCATATTAACCATTCAAATCATCTGGTCTACTACCTTTTTACTACTCATAGAGGCTCAGGCACGACAGGCCAGATGGTTCCGCTTTTCACAACAGCCCACTTTTTCGACCGTTCAACAGGTCAGTAGATTAAATAGCCTATCAGCATGCTAGAGTTGTACCTGCTACACAGCTCTAGCATTTTTTAATGCTCGCGCTTCACAACCGAAGACACTCAACCAGCGACAAGGAGGGGTATTTGCCCTTTCTCCTTGCTGGTTCGTGCTATTGCGAGGCGCTTGGAGCTGTGTAGCAACTGTGGGTGGATACTCCTCCTTTTCGTGCTGCACAATCAGCTCTTCGGATGAGCTTCCTTCCACAGCGCTTACCAAGTGTCGGAGGAAGGAACACACACCATGAAACGATCAGCTCCCCTCGCCGCGGTTGTGGGTCTTACCCTAGCTTTAAGCGTCACTGGGTGCACTGACCCTTCGGTGTCTGCAACGATGAAGTCCATTGACTCTATCGGCACCGTATCAATCGAATCAAAGGATGCCATCGACTCGGCAAACAAGCAGTATGACTCCCTTGATAAAGAGCTTAAAAAAGAAGTTGAGAACTACGATGAACTGAAGAGCGCAAACAAACGTTACGACCAACTTCTCTATAGCGAAATCACCAAGGAAATCAGCCATTCTCAAGAAATTCTGAGTTCATATTTTGCCCAGCAGTTCGATACCAAAGAAATCGAAGCTGCAAAAACAGACGCGCAGGCCGCACTGGATGCTTCTGATACTGATGGTTACTACAAAGTCTACAAGGCATTGAAAAAAGCCGACAAGGAACTTGATACCTATATTAAGGACGAAAAGAAGAAATCCTACAGCATGGAAACGTACGGCGGAGATAACCCCTTCAGGCTAGAAGAGTCCGACCTTCCTTCAGAATGGTCTTTCAAGCCGATTACGCTGCAGTCTTCCACTCACCCCAGCTGGGTCATGAGCGAGAAGAAGGCGACCGACCTCCCCACATACGTCTATTTCTTCATTAACCAAACTTCCCGTGAGTACACTTACCAGCTAAACCAAATCCCCACCAAAGCAATCAAAGTGCAGGACGAGGATGGAAAGATGCAAACCGCCTTGGTAAACACCGAAGTTCAGTTCACAGGACAATTCGACCAAGTTGTCAACGTCGATCCCAACAAAGAATTAAACGAACGTCCCGCTTATTTCTTTGTAAGGGCAAAGGACAACGCAATCGTCCTCGCTCTCCAAAACTATGACGGCGAAGACCATTACGTTCTGTATACGTCTGGAAGTTAGCACGGGGTTGATTTCAGCATATCGGTCGTAATCAACGACTCCGTCCTTTCGATTTGCTGTTCGTGTCTCTACGGCAAATCGATAACCCAGATGATTGTGCTACTGCCTTGAAATCCCAACCAAAGACCCTCCACCGCCCCATTGTGATACACGATGCACCCCACAAGGATGAAGCACATCTCGCTTAAGCCTTAAGCTGATATTGAGAAAAGGAGCCAATAGATGAGCGATTCACGCACCTTCTCAGAAACGACGAACCATATAAAGGAACTTAAGTTATTGCTGGATCAAGGCATCCTGTCTCAGGATGAATATGAGCAGCAGAAAAACGCACTCCTCTTCCCAGACGGCCTACCGACTCCTACGGCTGAGGCTCAGCCCCAGCAAGCTCTCAAAGCAAGCCAAAACTCCGATGAGAAGACCACCACAACCGACAGCCCAGCTGAAAAGAAAAATACCAGCGATAAACAATTTGACGAAATCATCGCCTTTAAAAAGCTCCTTGAAAACGGCGTCATCACTCAAGACGAATTTAACCAGAAAAAGGAAGAGCTACTTGGAATCAGCCCTTCTACTCCCAGCCAAAAAAAGACTGCTGTCAAACCCACCATCAAGATTCTGGTTTCAATAATCATTGCATTCGCAATTGCCTTTCTTATGGCGCTCCTTCTGGGCCAAAGCTATAGGACTAGCGCCTTCATTGCACCAGGATTTCTTGGATCATTTATCGTTGTGTTTCTACTTATCCATATGGCATGGAAATAAAAGGGCACTCATTCTCAACCTAAAGATAGGAATTCACCGTGTACGAAGAGCTTAAAGAGCTTAAGGAGCTCCTTGATATGGGAGCCATCACACAAGAGGAGTTCGACGCGAAGAAGACCGAGCTGCTTAGCGTCGCCTTCAGTGAAAAAGATTTGACAAATCCTGCCGCCCCCTCTTCAACCTCCGATTCACCTACGCAGCAGAAATCTAAAATGGCAGCACCGCCGATAACAAGCGACACCGTTACTCAAAATAACAAGTTTGCGACGCGCTTTATAAAGACATTGCTGGCTATGCTTGCCGTCTGCCTTCTTTGTGCCCTATGCATCACCAGCTGCGCTGGCATATTGGGGTCTTCCAATAATTCGTCAAGTTCCTCTTCTTCTGCCGCCTATGACGAAGACGATGAGGGCTACGATGACGATGATGATTATTCTTCTCACTCCAGCTCATCGTCGAGCACATTATTAGATGAGGATGATTGGGTTGATACGGATGACGGCAAAACGTATCTAAAGTCAGACTCGAAAGACGGTGGCACAGACTACATCGACACCGATGGGGAGTACGCCATTCATAAAAATGCCGATGGAACTGGAGCAATTGCTGACGGCAAGGGCAACAAAGCCGTGGATAGCGATGGAGACGGAGAGCTCGATTCCTATTCAACCGATAATGGAAAAACTTGGAGCAGCCTCGAATAGAATTGATCCAAAGGCAGTTCGGGTAAAACACCCTTCTGCATTACCCACCGAG
Source organism: Collinsella sp. (assembly GCA_018368345.1). Taxonomy (GTDB): domain Bacteria; phylum Actinomycetota; class Coriobacteriia; order Coriobacteriales; family Coriobacteriaceae; genus Collinsella. The sequence goes on along the minus strand of JAGZEK010000014.1, from coordinate 19,158 downwards.
CATTTCATGTTGAGCGGCACGATTGCAGCCAAAACTACAACCCCAGGGGGCCACATCAAAATCGGCCCCTTTTTTATGCCGTCAATCTCTCGAAACACCCGCCCGACCTATGGCGTTATATAACGTCTGCCTCGAACAACCAACTGCCTCGCATATTTCGGTAATGGAGTAATCCTTGGACTGCCACATCTTAATTGCAGTATCCATATCCCTACGAGGCCTCCCCAACTTCTTGCCCCTGCGCCTCGCTGCCTCTAGGCCATCGTTCACTCTGCTACGGCACATTTCTACTTCAAGTTCGGAAAATGCAGCAACGATAGTAAGAAAAAATCTTCCCTGTGGCGTGTTTGCCTGAAATCCTTCTTTAAGACTCGTTAAGCCAACTCCCATTTCTTCCAGCTTATTAACGAGACTCAACACCTGCTGGGTTGAGCGACCCAAACGGTCAATAGAGACACACACCAATTCGTCCCCATCCTGAAGTTCGCTCAGCAACCTTTGCAACTCGGGTTTATTTTTTGAAGTACCGCTAACGCGCTCAAGAAAAATGAGTTCACATCCTGCATCTTTTAGCTGATCTTCTTGACGGTCAAACTTCTGGGCATCTTTGCCAGTGCTAACCCTGCCATAGCCATACTTCATTTGCCCCTCCTTTTTAGACTATATTATTAGACTAATTTAACTGGGCAAACATTGCAAGAAACAGCAGTCTAAAAATCAAATGTTTTTAGACTTCGTTCTCTTTTGACAAAACTTTTTCTGCCCACATTCTGCTTAGTTTTAAGGCTGTTTGAATCCATCTTCTATTTCTTTTGTCAACTATCAAACAAGATTTTCCATATTTTCTCTTGTTTTTCTTCACATTTCAGTTATACTCATAAACAGTTAAAACGTTTTATCAATTTGTTAGGAGGCCTCATGCCTAGGCAAAACAACCCGCCACTTTTCAAGATATGCAGCAAATAGCCAGCTAGTAAAAAACGTAAGTCAAATAGCTCAAAGGCAAGGAACAAGAGACATGTGTCTCAACACCGTTAGACAACAAAAAGCAGCTTTTACCTGCTCAAAGACCTATTTACTCTTTGAAAGGAGTCAAATATATGGCAGAGATCAATTCCAAGGCGACCGATTCGCTCCCCACGACTATTAACGCAGGCAAGCGCAATTTGACCATCTTCTCCTATGGTGTCCAACTAAAAAAGGAGCATAAGAGCTCTTCAACGATTGCCGATTTGATGCATCAAGCAAATAAAACACGCTGCAACCCTCCAATGGAAGACGATGAAATCAATCACCTAATCCGCAATGTCTTAAATTGGGACTCCAATAAACCGCTAGGGACTGACCGAAAAGGAAACCCTCCTCAGCAAATACCCACCAGTCTTTCTGCTGCCGAGCAGGCCGCTCTCCAACTTGAGGCGCTATTCGCAGTTAATGATTTCATTACTTTCAACACTCGCTTTAAGAAAAACGATGAGGGCAAATGGGTTCCAAACGGCAAACCCATCTCTATAATGGCTTTTCAAGTTATCGAGAAATTACATAATGCAAGCTCGCTTGAGGAAGTATTCCCAGAATACAATTCGCAGGCTGGAATTTTATTCTGCGTAAATCCTACGGAGTACGGTAAGCGTCGAGACGATAATGTCACTTCATTTCGAAACGCCCTTATCGAGTACGACGATATCTCGAAGAAAGAGCAGGTAAAACGACTGCTCGACTCTGGCCTGCCCATTCTGTCGATGACAGATTCGGGTAACAAGTCTGTTCATGCCATAGTGCGTGTCGATGCATCAAATGCGAAAGACTATAAGCGCAAGGTGGCAGAGTTGCACAGTGCTCTTGAGGCAAAATATGGCAGTCCCTGCGACCCTGCGAATAAGAATCCGTCAAGGTTGACCCGCCTTGCTGGTGCCACTCGCGGTGTGAATACTCAACAGCTTCTCTATACGGAAGTCAATGCCGATTCATATCTTGAGACATTTCTAGAAAAACATACCAAGAAGCAAGCGGCTGAGAAGGACGATAAACTTGGCTTCAACGAAATGGGTGACTTACTGATAAATCAACAAGATGCTTGCTTCGTTGAAGGAACGCCCGCAATCAAGGTTAAGGGTAGCTACGAGTACGGTCAGAATGCCATCTACCGTGCCATTTTGAACAATCGAAAGGATGCAAAAGGTAGTTACCGCAAGGAGGTGATGGACTACCTTCATTTGATGGCTCCAAACAAGCGTCAAGCGGATCCAAGATTCATTCGTTTTAAAAACGGCGTGCTGGATATCGATACAGGACAGCTAGTGGATAACCCATGCGATTATCTACTCCTTAACGAGATCCCACACAATTGGAACCCCAAAGCAAAATCTGAGCTTGTAGATTCTACTTTCTACAGTATCGCCCAGAACAACGAGGCTGTCGTCGCAAACCTCTGGGAGATGTTCGGGTTGGCTCTCTATCGCGGTCATGACGTTTCGCGAATGATATTGCTTCAGGGCTCTGGAGCAAATGGTAAAAGCACGTTACTTGACATGCTTAGGCATATGCTCGGAGAAGACAATTGCTTCTCTCTATCTATCTGCGATTTGGGCGAGAAATTTCAGCTCGTTCCCGCAATGGGCAAGCTCGCTCTAATCGGAGATGACATCTCTAACGACTACGTCAATGGAAAAGCCTGTGCCGTCATGAAGAAATTCGTGACTGGAGACACAGTGAACGATCAGTACAAGGGAGGTGCAACGTTCCAATTCAAGCCTTATGCGACCTTGATTTACTCATGCAATGAGATACCAAAGTTCGCAGACGGAACATACGGTTTTGAAAGAAGAATTCACCCGATACCTTTATCGGCAAGGTTCACTCCCTCCGATAAGGGGTTTGATCCACGCCTCGGTGAGAAGTTGAAAAATGAAGTCTGCCTAGAATACGCCATTGCAAAAGCCGTGGAAGCTCTACGCCGATGCAGGTCAAAACTATCATTGACGGCAAATTCGTTATCTCAAAAAATGGCAAACGACATCATCAATGATAACGACTCAGTACGCGCTTTCCTTGATGGCACGAACTCCAGCGCGGCTTCGATTGTGGGGAAAACCAATACAGATATTTTCTCTTCGTACGATGCTTGGTGTAAAAACAACGGCATCGAACCACTGGGAAAAAGCGCCTTCTCAAAGAAGCTGTGCACCCATGCCGACCTGAGCACAAAAAGCTCAAATGGCGTCAGGGTTTACGTCGCGCGAACACATTAGACCACTATTGTATCATTTATTTAATATATACATGGTTTATTATTTTCGCTGGTATATAGCTATATAGCACGTTTAGAACGCTATTTTGTTAATTATTTAAATTAGAAATTAAAAATAATAGATACCGAAAAAAACTAGCAGGGGGGGGGTGAACGACTGGCATTGAACCGTGCTACGTGTTCTAAATTGACCGATGAAAACTATCCACACGCAAACAGGGTCGTTGAACCAATCTCAAATGAACTAACCATGACAGCTAGCTGTTTTTTAACAACAGGTATGGGGGCATATTTACACCTTGAAAGCGCTTTGTCTTCCCGTTTAGCCACTATGTAGTTGAACTCAACATGACAGATAGATGAAATCCCACCGTCCGCTAGCCCCTACGCCAAATGGATTACTTTCAATGTCAAATTCCTGTTGATATCGAAAAAGCCGTTAACTGCCAAGAGCGCCTTGAATCTAGAGGTTCTGAGAGATGCAAGCAGGAGGCAATACCGTTCGCGTCTTTGTATCGCATGAAAGCTCATCCCCTTGATACAATCTCATCTACCACACCGCAACATCCATATATTTGGATGGAGCTTCACAATGGCATAGCTGCTGCTTTGCGTATGCAAACAGGCGAATTGGAGGGCACCCGCCTTTCAAGGTCTGTTCGCATATGCATGTGAAGCCTTGCGGTGTGGTAACTGTGGTAGGTGTCCTCCACATCGCTTAATTGCAATGATGTGCTTCTCCCCTTCCACGGTTGTCGGGATACCTTTGGAAGGAGAGCGGATGAAGAAGCCAACGAACAAACAACTAGCCCTCTTAGTTACGATTGCCCTCGTATTAGTTTGCGCGATTGCTTTAGTGCCCAACCTTGCCGCAGAACCGAATTCGAGTGCAACACTCAACATTTTCCACACTCATAAATGGAAGAAAGCGACCTGCACCAAACCTAAGACCTGCAAGGAATGCGGGGCAACAGAGGGCGATCCGCTGGGTCACAAACTCGAGGACTGGAAAGACGATGGATTCGACTCCACGTTCTCCGAAAGGGTCTATGTCAAAACATGTTCTCGCTGCGAGAAAACAATTGAGAAAAAGACAGAGAAGGTTACCTCGTTTCTGGAGAACGAAAAGCTGACCATATGCCCAGACACCTACTCGAAGGTTTTCGAAAAAAGACTTCGAGAGCTTAACGACAGCGATTTTACAGTGCGCGAAGAATACGACTACAAACTGACTGTCTATTCAATTAATGACTCGAATGACGAGATGACGGGGCAGCTCTCCTTTTCACTAAAGGACAAGAACCTCGACCCAACCCTTCTCTATACAGAACCTCTCAACTACGGCATCGTTGTCATGCTCGACAACAACCAAAGTAGCTATGACAAAAAGATGGCACGCTTCCTTGTGGCGATGATTGAGGCATGCGACCCGTCACTTGACTGGGATTCGGTCGGTGAAATCGTCAAAGAAATCGACGAGCAGGGCGCGGCAAGCAGGAACGGCTTCACCTACAGCAGGACAAAAAACGGTGGGTATACCCTTCTGCAAGCATCCATTATCACGACCGCAGCCGCACCCACGGAAACCAAAACGCCGCTTGACCATGACACCGTTAATAAAGACCTTGACCAAGTGCGAGAGAGGTTGAAATATATCGGGCAGACCGCTCAATACGTTAAAAAGGCAATTCCAAGCGCAGAAATGGATGGCGTCGATTTACGCGAGAAAGTTACCTTTCTCGGGATTGACGGAGAATTTCTATACGACGTAGATAAGGACACCAACAAAGTTGATAATCTCTTTTTCAAATGGTCTCTAAGCGACTACGCCTCCGATAGAGATTACGCCGTCAACACCATCGCATCCTATTTCGGCAACGAATACGAGACCAAAGACTTATCCCAATACAACAAGGGCAACGACATGTACAGCTACAGGTGGTGGCAAACCACCGATGAGAACTGGAGCGTCTACCTTGTCTTGACAGACGAAGACACCGAGAACGAGGGCGGCAGCATTCAATTCACTCAATTAGAGAACTAGACTCTCCCCTTCGCCCAATTAAAGAAATAGCGGCTGCGCAGCGCCCCAAGCATTGACGCTGCGCAGCCTTTTGTATTCATGCGACCTATAAAGTCATTGAAACTATTAGGACTCAATCAAACTGCGATTTCAATTGATGTCCGCTCAGCCTATAGCAAAAATGCACGCTGAGAGCGAAATTAAGGCTTGGAATTGCACCGATGGGCACTTACTCCAACCCCAGCCCCAACGGGGCAAATAGGCCTCATTTCCTTTGATTTAACCCAATAAACGAACCCTTTTACCATGGCATAGACAACCCCATAGCTACAATCATGTTGTCGTGCTTGAGTCTCTGAAAGGAGATCCAAGCTATGTCGAATAGGAAAGATAACAAGGGTCGAGTTCTCCATCGCGGAGAAGGCCAGCGCCCAGACGGTCGTTACTCGTTCAAATACACCAATTGGATGGGAAAAACCTGCTTTGTCTATTCGTGGACTTTGACAATTCACGACCAAACTCCACACGGCAAAAAGAGAGACCTCTGCTTAAGACAAAAAGAGCAGCAGGTTCAAAAAGACCTCTTCGACCACATTGCACCTGAGAACATGAACGTCATGACTCTGGTTGAGAACTACCTTGCGACCAAGGTTGCGGTACGAAAGACAACCGTTAGCGCCTATAAAACCGTCACCAATTACCTGAAAACAGACAGCTTCAGCAAAGCCAAAATATCAAACATTACGGTGTTGGACGCAAAGAAATGGCTTATCCACCTTCAGCAAGATGTTGGAAAGGGCTATAGCAGCGTCTGTAGCATCCGAGGCGTACTCAGGCCAGCCTTTCAACTTGCCGAGGAGTGCGGCCTCATCAGAAGAAACCCCTTTAACTTCGAGCTTATCAATGTGCTGGTCAACGATACGGTATCCAGAGAATCGTTAAGCGTTAGACAGGAACGGCTATTCCTTGAATTTATGCGCTCGGATCATCACTTCTCGCGCTACTTTGAGACTTACTTCATCTTGTTGAATACTGGACTCAGAATTTCTGAATACTGCGGCCTGACCCTTGATGACATTGACTTCGAAAATCACTGCATATGCGTTCAAAAGCAACTCCATCGTGCGAGAGATATGCAGTATTACGTTGAAGAACCCAAGACGAAATCTGGTATGAGATATATCCCTATGACTGCTTCTGTCGAAAAGGCCTTCCACAGTCTCATCGAACAGAGGGCGCAGCCAAAAGAAGAGCCTGTTATTGATGGGGTCGGGGGCTTCATCTGCCTAGACAAGAATGAGATGCCATGCGTTGCCCTGCATTGGGAGCATAGGCTCAAACGCGCCGTCATTAAGCACAACCGCATCTATAAGGAAGAGCTGCCTCATATAACCCCGCACCAGCTCAGGCACACTTTCTGTAGCCGAATGGCACGCGCTGGCATGAGTCCAGCAAAGCTCAGATACATTATGGGGCATTCAGATATCAACACCACCTACAACGTTTACACCCATCTTGGGCTTGAAGATATTCAAGACGAGATGCTTGCTATTGAACAAAACCGCAGGTAGACATTGGTAGTAAAAATTTGAGCCGTACTACGTTTTTACTACCTTTGCTTCTACTTTTGACTGATTTCTGGCCTTAATAAAGTGGATTTCCTTCCCTATATTGGAAACTAATTACTAGAGCCATTCAGCTCGTTGAATGCAGTAGAAGTGTTGGTGATAAAGGTCTTATCTTGTTATTATCGCAGGTAGAGATAGCTATTTGACCCTGTCCCTTCGTCACATCACATTGGGGTTGCAGATGCGATACTCGAGCTTGATGATGGCGATCGAAAGGAAACCGCATATGCAACGTGTACTGTTTATCTGCCATGGGAATATCTGTCGCTCGACGATGGCTGAGTCGGTGTTTACCGAGCTGGTGCGCCGCGCTGGGCGCGCGGGCGAGTTTGTCATCGATTCTGCAGCGACCTCAACTGAGGAGATCGGCAACCCGCCGCACCACGGTACCGTTGCCAAGCTGCGTGAAGTCGGGATTCCTGTCGTTGCCCACCGTGCGCGCCAGGTGCGTCGCGCGGAGTATGGCGACTGGGATCACATTGTCTATATGGATGCTGAGAACGCGCGTGGCCTGCGTCGCATCTTTGGCGACGACCCCGACGGCAAGATTACGCGCTTGCTCGATTGGACCGAGCGCCCCGGCGACGTGGCCGATCCCTGGTACACCGGCAACTTCGACGCCACCTACCGCGATGTGCTCGCCGGCTGCACCGCTATGCTCGAGCAGCTGTAGGTTCGCGGGCGCGCGAGGTGCGCCATTGGCATAAAACGAGCGTGGATTATCTCCCGCATACAAATTGAGCGTGGATTTTCTCCCACTTTGAGCGTTCAAGTGCGCTCTAAACGGGAGAAAATCCACGCTCATTTTCTCGGTGGGAGAAAATCCACGTTCAACTACTCGTCGACGATCTCGGCGAGCCAGACGTTGAGGGTGTCGACCTCGGGGCAGCAGAACTTTGCCGTACCAGGCTCGTTGCCAGGCACGGTTCCGCCATAGCGCAGGATATCAATATAGGGAAAGCCCACATGGCAGGCCATGGCGCACATCTTGCCGCGGTCTCGGTCGAAGTCAAAGACGTCGCCCGGCTTGTGACCATGGTGGCAGCGGCACGCACCCAGCTGGTCCACGCAGCTCACGCGGATACGCGGACGCTTGCCACGCGGCGCGCCGAGCGGCTTGTTCTCGCCCGCAGGCTTGACGCCGCCCTCGCCAGCGTTACTCATGGTCGATCACGTCCAGGCAGGCCTCGATGGGCAGGCCGGCCGACTTGTCCTCTTGGTCGGCATTGCGCTCGATAAGCTCAGCCACCACACGCATGGCATCGGACGTCGCGCGCTGCAGACTCCAACCTGCCATAACGCGGCCGACGAGCACCGCCGAGAACGTGTCGCCCGTGCCTGGGAAATAGACCGGAATGAGCTCAAAGGGAATCGTAAAGTACTCCCCCGCTACATGGTCGTAACCGATAACCGCGTTCGTGCCATTGACCACGGCGCTCGTAATGACCACCGACTTGGCACCCAACTCGCGCACGGCGTTCACAAGGACGTGGGCCTCATCGGGCGTGATCTGCTCTGCAATAGGCGTATCGGTGAGCAGACAGGCCTCGGTGTAGTTGGGAACCGCGTAATCGGCGCACTCGAGCAGGTGCCTCATGAGACCGATCGTGGACTCGGGCACGCCCGCATAGAGCTTGCCGTTGTCTCCCATGATGGGATCGACAAACACCTTGGTGCCCTTTTGCGCACGGCGGTGGCAAAAGTCCGAGATGATGCGCGCCTCTTCCTCGGTCACGATAAAGCCGGTCGAGATGGCGTCGAACTCAAAGCCGAGCTCTTCCCAGATGGCAAGACTCTGACGCACGTACTCGGTGGTGTCGTGGATGTAGAACTTGGGGTAGTTGAGCGTGTCAGAAACGAGCGCCGTCGGCAGGTTATGGATACGGTAGCCCATGTGCGACAGCACCGGCAGCATGGCGGAAAGCGCGACCTTGCCGTAGCCGCACATATCGTTAATCAGCAGCAGCTGAGTATTCTTCATGAGTGTCCCCCTTGGTTCGGGCGCGGCGCAGCAGCGCCACAGTGCGACTAAGTGTAGCGCAGGGGACGTTGTAAGCGGAGGCGAGCGGTACGAAGTGCAAATTGTTGCGGAAAGGTTTCGGAAAATGATCCCTTTTCCTCCGTCCCCAAGGGATCACATGCACCGAAGCGGACCGTGGCGGAATCACAGGTTGAGGACGGACAGCGAAAACGTTCCTAAGCGAGCAAGGTGGCGCGAAAGAGGAGGGCATAGGCCTTGTGGCCATGCCCGACGATTGAACGCCAGATTGCCGCTTAGGAGCGTTTGCAGCGTCGAGCCGTTACGCGGTTTGGTAAAACCGCGTAACCACTAGTTTGGTACCTTGACAATTAATCTATGCGCTCCTAGATTGGTTAGGCACAAAACAATTCCTCTACCTAACTAAAGAAAGGAGCAACACTAATTCATGTGCGATGAACCTCTTAACCTTTGTTCGCACGAGCCCGGCGGCGACCCGTCACAACCGGCGGATGCACCCGAAGCGGTTAGCTCAGAAGACAAGCTTGCCAAGCGCATCCTCAATGGCCTGGGCTTTTGCGGCCATTACATGCATTTTCATGGCGGAGGCGTGTCCGGCAAGGCGCCCATTATCTGCCTGCTGGCCAAGCAGCCCGGCGGCGAGATGTCGCAGCAGGAACTCGGCATGCACTTCGACCTCAAGCCGGGGTCGCTTTCCGAGATCCTGTCCAAGCTCGAGCTCAACGGCCTCATTGAGCGCAGCCGTAACCCCAAGGATCGACGGCAGCTCACCATTCGCCTGACCGAAACCGGCCGGGAAAACGCCCGCATCGACCAGGCGGCCCGCATTCGCTTTAGAGAGCAAGCCTTTAGTGCCCTCACCCACGACGAGCGCGAGCAGCTCGCCGAAATGCTCGAGAAAATCCGTGTAACCTGGGAGGAACTGGATGATTAAAACCCTCATGGGAAGCATCCGCGACTATATGAAAGTCACCGTTGCCACGCCGTTGCTCGTGCTTGGCGAGGTGCTCTGCGAGATGCTGATTCCATTTATCACCGCCAACCTGATCGACGCCATCAAAGACGGCGCCACCGTAGCCGAGATGCTTCCCACCGCGGGCCTTTTGGTGCTCATCGCGCTGACATCGCTTGCTTTCGGCGCCGCGGCAGGCGTCGCCTGCAGCCATGCGAGCTGCGGCTTCGCCAAGAACCTGCGTCACGACCTGTTCTACAAAATCCAGACGTTCAGCTTTGCCAACATCGATGAGTTCTCGAGCTCCTCGCTCGTCACGCGCCTGACCACCGATATCAACAACGTGCAGCAGGCCTTTATGATGATCATCCGTATCGCCGTGCGCGCGCCGCTGGTATTGATCTTCGCCTTTACCATGGCATTTATCATGGGCGGCAGCGTTGCCATGGTCTACCTGGTCATCATTCCGCTGCTGGGCTTTGGGCTGTTCTTTATCATCTTTAAGGTGCGCCCCATCTTCTCGCGCGTGTTCCACAAGTACGATGCCCTTAACGAGTCCGTCGAGGAAAACGTCACCGGCATGCGCGTGGTTAAGAGCTACGTACGCGAAGACTTTGAGAAGGAGAAGTTCGCGGCCGCCGCGCGCGATGTCCAGATGGACTTCACCCGCGCCGAGAAGCTGCTCGCCTTTAACAACCCCATGATGAACATCTGCGTCAACGGCGCGTTTGTCGTCATCATCTACCTGGGCTCCAAGCTCATCATCACGAGCCAGGGCACGCTGTTCGACGTGGGCCAGCTCTCCTCGACCTTTACCTATGGTTTCCAGATTCTCATGAGCCTGATGCAGCTGTCGATGATCTTTGTCATGGTGACCATGGCCGACGAATCGGCACACCGCATTGCCGAGGTGCTGGCCGCCGAGCCCACGATCGCCGATCCCGCCGAGCCCGTGCTCGAGGTTGCCGACGGTTCCATCGACTTTGACCACGTGAGTTTTAAGTATTCCAAGCATGCGAAGCGCCAGGCGCTCGACGATATCGACCTGCACATTACGAGCGGCGAGACCATCGGCATCATCGGCGGCACCGGCTCGGCCAAGTCCACGCTCGTTAACCTCATCGCCCGCCTGTACGACACCACCGAAGGCGCTGTGCGCGTGGGCGGCGTGGACGTGCGCGACTACGACCTGGACGCGCTGCGTCACCAGGTCGCCATGGTGCTGCAGAAAAACGTGCTGTTTAGCGGCACCATCGCCGAGAACCTGCGTTGGGGCGACCCGAACGCCACCGACGAGGAAGTCCGCGAGGCAGCGCATCTGGCCTGCGCCGACGAGTTTGTCGACGGTTTCCCCAAGGGCTACGACACCTGGATCGAACAGGGCGGCTCCAATGTTTCGGGCGGTCAGAAGCAGCGCCTGTGCATTGCACGCGCCCTGCTGCGTCGCCCCAAGATCTTGATCCTGGACGACTCCACCAGCGCCGTCGACACCAAGACCGACGCCAAGATTCGCGCAGGGCTGGCAAGCTATCTGCCCAACACGACCAAGATCATCATCGCCCAGCGCATCAGCTCCGTGCAGGACGCAGACCGCATCATTGTCATGGAGGGCGGCCGCATCGCACAGATCGGCAACCACGAAGAGCTGCTCAAGACGAGCGAGATCTACCGCGAGACCTTTACCTCGCAAAACAAGATGTCTGCCGAAGGTACGCAAGACGCCGACGACGTCTCTGGCGACGCGAACACGGCGGCAGACAACACCGACATGACCGCAACGCAAGCCCAGACCCAGGAAGGAGGCGAGGCACATGAGTAAGGCAACGACCGCCGAGCGCGCGCTCAACCGCAAGGGCGGCACCATGTCGCGCCTCATCAAGACGCTTTTTGGCTTCTACCCCGTGCTTTTGCCCCTCGTCGTCGTCGGCGTGGTGCTTTGCGCCATCATCAACTCCATCGGCGCGACCTTCCTTCAGAGTGCCCTGCAGATTATTAGCGAATCGTGGCAGTCGGGCGATTGGGAAGCCGCACAGCCCAAGATCGCACAGCTCGTGACCACCCTCGCCTGCATCTACGGCGTCGGCATCCTGTCCTCGCTGTTCTGGAACCGCGCCATGGCCATCGTCACGCAGGGCTCGCTCGAGAAGCTGCGCGAGAAGATGTTCAACCGCATGCAGGACCTGCCGATCCGCTACTTCGACACGCACCAGCGCGGCGACATCATGAGCCACTACACCAACGACATCGACACGCTGCGCCAAATGATCAGCCAGTCGCTGCCCAACCTGCTCATGACGACCATCGTCATCGTCACGGTGTTCTTTATCATGCTGTACTACAGCGTTTGGATGTGCCTGGTCATTGTGGCAGGCGTCGCCTTTATGACCTTTATGACCAAGCTGCTCGGCTCCAACTCCGCGCGCTTCTTTATTGCGCAGCAGACCGAGCTCGGCGTTGTCGAGGGCCATATCGAGGAAGTCATGAACGGCCAGAAGGTCGTCAAGGCATTCTGCCACGAGTCTGCCGCCGAGGCCGATTTTGACGAGCGCAACGAAAAGCTCTTCGAGGTCTCGCAGAAGGCCAACATGTACGCCAACATCCTCATGCCCATCCTGATGAACCTGGGCAACCTGCTCTACGTGCTGGTCGCACTGGCAGGCGGCATTTTCCTGGCGTTGGGCGTGCCCAACCTGAGCATCTCGGGCATGGCGCTGTCCATCGCCGTCGTGGTGCCGTTCCTCAACATGACCAAGCAGTTCTGCGGACAGATCGGCCAGATCTCGCAGCAGATCAACGCCGTGGTCATGGGCCTCGCCGGAGCCGACCGCATCTTTGAGCTCATCGACGAGGAGCCCGAAGCCGACGAAGGCTATGTGACGCTCGTCAACGCGCAGGTCAACCCCGATACCTGGCAGCTCGAGGAGGCCGACCACCACACCGGCATGTGGGCGTGGAAGCATCCGCACCGCGCAACCGGCGAGATCGAGTACGTACCGCTGCGTGGCGACCTGGTCATGGACAACGTCGACTTTGGCTACACGCCCGACCACGAGGTGCTGCACGGCGTGTCTGTGTTTGCCAAGCCGGGCCAGAAGGTCGCGTTTGTCGGTGCCACCGGCGCCGGTAAGACGACCATCACCAACCTCATCAACCGCTTCTACGACATTGCCGACGGCAAGATCCGCTACGACGGCATCAACGTCAACAAGATTCGCAAGTCCGATCTGCGTCGCTCGCTCGGCGTGGTGCTGCAGGACGTGAACCTGTTCACCGGCACCGTGATGGACAACATCCGCTACGGCAACCTGGACGCAACCGACGAGGAGTGCATCAAGGCGGCCAAGCTCGCGGGAGCGGACGACTTTATCACCCGCCTGCCCGACGGCTACGACACCATGCTCACCGGTAACGGCGCGCAGCTGTCGCAGGGCCAGCGCCAGCTGATCTCGATCGCGCGCGCCGCCGTCGCCGATCCGCCGGCGATGATTCTGGACGAAGCCACGAGCTCCATCGACACCCGCACCGAGGCCATCGTGCAGGCGGGCATGGACAAGCTCATGGAGGGCCGCACGACGTTTGTCATCGCGCACCGCCTGTCCACCGTGCGCAACTCCGACGCGATCATCTGCCTGGATCATGGCCGTATCATCGAGCGTGGTAACCACGACGAGCTGATCGCCAAGCGCGGCTACTACCATCAGCTCTACACCGGAGCGTTTGAGCTGGAGTAGTCCGGCTCGCCGAGATGGCCGATTTGCCGCTCATTCGTCGGGCATGACCCTAAGGTCAATGCCCTCCTCTTTCGGGGCAAATCGACTCATCTCAGCGACCCAGACACAACGCGCCGCAGCGCACAAGCCCCCGCAGTTCAACTGAGCTGCGGGGGCTTTTTTGGTGCCGGCGGGAAACCGTGTCCCACTTTTTCGGCCCAGAACGGGATGCAGTTTCCCCTAACGGCACCTTTGGGAAACCACATCCCACTCTAGACGCTCAAACTGGGACGAGCTTTCCCATAGCGGCAAGAGACACGTCCCAAAAAGACTGGTCAAGCTAACGGAACGCCGTAGCTAAAAATCCCCGTCCCAGAAAAATCATTGCGCAGGTAGGACGGCAAAGGTAGCTAGAAAAGCCCCATCCTAAATGAGCTACAAGATTTCGGCTAGGAGCGCTCGGCGCCCATTTGTTTTATCACTGCAGGTAGAAAGCGCGATGATGCGTGCATCGAGGCCAGCGCCGTCCATGTCCGCATACACCGCCGTCTGCGAGATATGCGCGAGCAGAGTCTGCATTGAGGCCTGGTCCAGGTTTCCCGGCCCAAAGATAATGTCATCACTCGCGGCAAACGAGCACACGGCAACGATGCGCAGGCGGAACACCCCGTCCTTTGTGTAGAGCGTGCCCGTGCGGTGCAGGTCAAAGAAGCCCCTGTCTAAAAACCGATCAATGTCGCCAAACATCGCACCGTTGTCCATGTGGTGCGCATAGAGCAGATTGTAGGAATCGGTCATCGTGCGGCTGTTGCGCGTATCCAAAAACACCGCTCCCGAGACCGCGGATTCCCCCAAAACGTTTTTGTTGAGGTATTCCTGGTTATCTTTTCCCTGAACAAAGGGATAGTCGATGTTGGTGCCATCGATGGTAACCCATCCGACCACATCGGGATTTTTGGCCATCAGATCCTGCAGGCGTGCACAATCGTTGATCCCGGTGGGTTTGTAGCGTAGCAGCTCGTCGCTGATGAACCCACCGTTCATAACGTTGTTTGTGTCCCACAGCGAATAGCCCCCGTACAGCAGCATGAGCAGCACGATAAAGCCGGCAAACCACGTAAGTACGCGGTCGCCGGCTCTCGCCAGCCGAGCCATGCGTTTAAGCTCCATCGGCTGTAATCCTCGCTGTTTTAACGGCGGTTACGACGAGGACGGAAGAAGACCACGCCCATCACGGCAGCAAACGCGACGATTGCCGCATAGGGAACGACCGTCCGAATAACATCGGTGGGAACGGTAGCCTCTTTGGTGTTGGTAAAGGTCACCGTGGTGTCAGAAGTACCGATACCCTTCGCGGAAATAGTATTGGACTTTGTTTCGTTGCCAGTCTCCCCAATCTTGTACGACGTTTCATAACCTTCCTTCTTGTAGTCGCCCTCAGTTACGGCATACGTGTCCTCCGATGAAAGACCATAAAAGATGATGTAGTCTCCGTCTCTAAGGTTCACCGAAACCGTAGATCCCGAATTGGCTACATCTCCGGGCGTGGAAGTGCCGTCTTTTTTCACTTTGACGTACTTATAGGTTTCACCGGTAGCGCCGCTAAGGCTGACGGTAAACTGAAAGTCCTTGTTCTTGTCACCCTGGTTACCCGCGACGATCTTTTTAATAGTCAGCTTATGGGTGGCATAATCGTTTACAAAGCCATCGGTCTTCTTGCCCGAACCTGCTTCTGCGCTAAGAGTACAGCCCTTGACAACATAGCCCGTGCCATTATTTTCTACGTAAACATCGAGGAACAGCGCCCCATTCGTAACGTTGAGGCCATCCAAGGCTGGCTTCTGCTGCGTAATTTTGTATCGGTAGATGCCCGGAGCCGTGAACTTTGAGACATCAAGGACGGCACTCAATGGAGCGGTTATTGTCGTAGTGCCGTCGGCTTTCTCAAGCTTCAACTTTTTATCAGAGTAATTAACGGAATCCGGTGAAAGCGAAACGGCATCGGGCACTCCAGGAGTAACGAGCATGCCGCTCGTACTCGCACACTCACTCGAATCCGCCGGCGCAATCGAATAGTTAAACATCACAGTCGGCACCATGGCGTTCTCATCCATGGTGAGTTTTGAGGCAATCGTAACTTTGTTGTCAGTTACCGGCAGATGCGGAGTAGTAGATCCCCCCTCCGCCCACGCGGGCGTGACAACTCCCGCCAAAGCCAGCAGCATCGTGGCAGCCACAACTGTAAACGCCGCCAGTCGCCTCTTTCCAGTTTTCATGTTGTATCCTTCCTCTCGGGCATATGCCCTTAATAAAACCAAGCTCCGTGCCTACAAGTTCGACCTGCGCAGCACGCTGATCACGTTGCCCTTGATCTGCGAACGGGCAATCGGCCCGTACAGGCGGCTGTCGTGCCCGCCCTCGCGCAGATCGGCCAGTACAAAGAACTCATCCGCTGCCAGGTGTACGGGATAGTCCACAGCAGACTCGTAGCGCGGCGTCGGCGTAGAGATATCGCTTTCCACCACAACAGCCCCGTTAACCATGAGCTCGCCCGACTCGGTAATCGTGATCTCATCACCGGGACGGGCAACCACGCGACCCAGGCGCTCTTCGCCATCCGCGGTGTATACCACCACGTCACCCTCGTTAAAGCTCTGGCTGAGCCTCCAGTAGAGCATGACGTCACCCGAACAGATGCGGGGGGCCATCTCGCCAGTCGTGACCGGACCAACGCCCAAGACCACGCCAAAGAGCAGCCAGAGCGTCACGACAAAAAATGCCAGGCGCGCCAGAAAACCCGCGATATCGCGCCGGTCGTCCGCTTTCCCCAGGTCTGGCGCCGCATGAGCGCTCATCTTCACGTTCGACGCGGCCGAATACCGTAAGCCCCGAAGTCTTCCCTGCGGGGCCGCTCGTGCGGCTGGCCCATCACCAGCATTGCTGGCGCCATGTCTTCTCATAGACGCCCGCCCCTCCTGGAGCCGCGATATAAACGCAGCGCAACCATGCCCGTAGCCAACAGCACGGCGGTGGCCAAAATCGCCAGGGCATAGATGGGGTTGCGCGTGATACCCGTAGGCACCGCGACCTGTCGTGAATTGGTGGCCTTAGCTTCAACGGCAACGGTCACGCGCGGGCCGTTGAGCGTGCCGCTCGCACCGGTAAGCTCAGCGTGGTACCCCAACGACGAATAATCATCTTCGCCCACAGTATAGGTCGCGTTGTAATCCAGTCCCTTAATCGAAACGGTCAGACCGTCCTTAACGGCAAACGGCACGGTCGCCCTGCCCTGGCCATCAGCCGTAAAGGCCGTCTTGTTTTCCACGGTTTCGGCCTGATCATTCGGTCGCGCCACGAGCGCATGGCTGCCCTGGGCAGGCGCATCCGAATACTCGATGGCGTAGGTCTGACCAGCCTTGAGACCCGTAAAGGTCACCGTCATCTTAAAGTAGGCACGCTTGTCGCCCATATTGCCCGTAACGCTCTTGGAAACCTTGAGCGTGTAGGTGCGTGGGGTGAACCGTGCGTATACGCATCCCGTATGGCGCTCTTTTACGTTGTACGTATAGGTGGGTGAAGAGGACAGCAGCTCCGGGGCGTCCGGATTTGACAGGTCGTACCAGCCCTCAAAGTGATAGCCCTCCTTGGGAGTGGCCACCGCCTCCACAAACGTGCCGTCATCCACAAAGTAGGCGATACCCGAAGTTTTGTACGCGTCGGCGTCCTTGCCCGAGCGATCCCCGGCATCGATGGAGCCCTTTGCCCCCTTAAGCTTGGAGCTGACCGTACCGCCCGTCGTTACGTTGCTCCACGTGCCATCGGCATTTTTAAGCTGAGCAACAAAGGCCTGACGATACTTCCATTGCGCCACGAACGTCGCGCCTTGGCTCTCGGGAATGTTTTTGACCGTTACCTCATCGCCCGCAGCACCGGTATCCGAATCGACCTTCTTGCCCTTAATGGTAAGAGTGCCGGAATCCGTGGTGCCCTCGGGAGCTGTATGGGTCACCGTGTGTTTGGCATCGAAGCGAACGGCTTTTCCCGAGCCCGCGTACTCCCAGCCCATAAACTTCCAGCCGTCGTTTTGTCCAACGGCAGCATGGGAGGTATAGCTCGCTCCAGCGCCAGAAAGCTGCACGAAATCGCCCGTGGACTCATTGTGCGGATCGTAGTGATACGCTTTGCCGCCGTTCACATCGTATTGAACGCCTGCCTTGGAAAACACGAGGTGCACTTTGTAGTGCTTTGTGACCTTGTCGACCTCAAAGCGATAGGTACCATCTTCCAATCTGGTCCAATGTGCGTCGTCGTCTGCGGAATAGAACTCGCCGTTGACAAAAGCACCGATAAAGACTGCCCCGTCATCGCGTTTGGCATCGACCATAAAGTAGGAGTTCTTCTCCTGTTTACCTACGTAGTTTTTGGCATAGGTAAAGTCCGCCGTCTTGGTATTGGCGTTATAAAAATACGTTCCGCTTCCGTTGGGCGTCGTGTATGTCTCGATGCGATAGAACTCCCTAAACGAGATATTGTCGAGGAAGTTGCCGGTCGAATTGCTCCCGTTGGCCGTGTTGTAGGCCACAAAAGCAAAGACGCTCTGGTTTTGGCCATCCGGAATGGTGTAGGTATAGTCGTAGTCAACCTTTTTGTTCTGCTCGAGCGCGTTGGAACCGTAGGAAGCCCACGCGTCGTTTTCGGACGCCATGATCCACACGCACCATTTTTCGGTATGTTCCGCATCGGCCGTCCATGAGAACGAGCTTCCGCTGGGCGCATTGGCAAATCCGCCCACTTTGTCAAACTTAGTCGAATACAGGATGATCTTTTTGCTGCAGCCCGATTGGGAAAAATTGGCCACATCCAAGCCGACATAGTTATCGACGCTCATTTGAATCCATTGAACAATTTGCTGGTACTGATCGAGTGCCTTTTGATTGTCCTTGTACGGCTCGTTTTCTTGTCGCGGACCGATGATAAGGGCCATGGCGTCTCGACCCGAGCGGCCGCGGTGGTCGAGCCCCCACTCATACTGTTTTCCCGGCTCGGTTGTCACATATTGGTAGAGCGAACTCGCCTCGTGTGCGTTGAGCTCGGCTGCATAGTCACCATGGGAGGGCTTAAACGTAATAGAATGCCCAGCTGGGTCGATATAGTAGTCGTTCTGGGCAACGATCTCGATACGATGGTCTGTCTCGGTCGTACGCCAATGGGGCGAGCACAGCGTAAACTTGCTGGTCCCCTGGTTCCCCAGATGTATATCGTCTTCAAAACTGTCGTTAGCAATGTTCGTATTCTCGTTCTTAAGATTCGAGGTCGAGAACGCATAGTTTGTGAGCGTTGTCATGGTCTCGGACGAATTTTCCCAATACACCTTGGCAAAGTCGCTATAGATGTCGCGTGTGCCCTGCTTTTCCACGTGAACGTCGTTGACCAGATTACCAAACCACTCCCGGTATTGTTCGTTCGCCCCCGTAAGATTTGAATCGTAGCAAGTCAGCCTTGAATATCAACTTCATCCGAACACCTCCCATATTCATCCGTACATGTACGGATGAATATGGGAACCCGATACCCTGAGGGCCGGATCGGCCGGCCC
>JAGZEK010000013.1 GCA_018368345.1 Collinsella sp. | reverse complement strand
TCGACGAAACTGGAGAGGAGGTATTACGAGCTCCTGTGCGAATTGGAGAGAGCGCTCCCGCAAACTGCCTCTTGACAACTTATAGGAGCGTCGGTTTTACTTGTTCCTATGCGGGTTGTGCTTGGCTATTGCTAAAAAGTCTACTCACTTAGGCTTGAGGGTCGTTCGTCGGTGCCTATTTGCGCTTGCTCGCTGGCGACGTGACTGTCAAAAGCCCCTATGACTCCTGCGGAAGGCGCTTTTTGCCTTTGCGGGCGCGGTTTCTAAAGTTCTCGACGGCCTCTTCCATGCCCAGAGGTACATAGGTGAGCTCATCGAGGTTTTCGGGCAGGTAGCAGGCAAGGCTTTGCTCCTGCGCGCGGCCCGCCGCGAGCTGTTCATTGCTGGGCTGCGCGCCGGGTGTGGCGCAAATGCCATAGACGACGGCACCCATCTCGCGCGTGCGGCATTCGTATTCGGTCTCGGGATGCTCGGGATGGTCGCGGCGGACGTCGTCGCTTACCCAAAGCGTGTCGTAGCCGGCCGTGGCAAACTGCCCCAGGGCGTAGTCGCGCAATGGCTTACTGTCGGTTCGCAGTGTGACGGTGGCGCCGGCTGAAAAGAGCGGGCGGTAGAGCATCAGATGGTCGACATGGACGAGTCGTTTTTTGGCGTACTTGGCCTTGGGCTGCGGCGTGGGAAAGTTGATGGTGATGGCGTCGAGCTCGCCTGCGGCAAACAGCCGCGGCAGCGATGCGGCGCCTCGGGGCAGCACAAGCGCATTGGGCAGCTCCTGCTCGCAAATCTTCTGGGCGGCATAGGCAATGCAGATGGGCTCCTGGTCCATGCCGATAAAGAGAGTGTCGGGTTCGCAGTGGGCTCGCTCAACCAGATAGGTGCCTTTGCCGCTGCCCAGATCCAGGTGAAGGCGGGCGAAGGGCTTGCCACCAGCCGGCGTACATGCTTCACGCCAATGTCCGGTATAGCTCTCGGGGCTCGTCTCGATGGCATCGGCGTAGCGTTCCAGGCGCTCTTCGAGCACAAAGTTCTTAGGCGTGCGAACGTGGATGGCTCCCATGAGGCTCCTTGATCATGAGTATGGAACGCATGGCAGCACGTTCCATCAATGGGTTGAAAAGGGTGGGGCATAGCTTGCCCGAAAGTTGCGGTGCGGCTCGGCGGCAAGTCGCCGATGCCTACAGGCGCTTGAGAATCACGTAACGGTTGAGCTCGCCGCTGCGACCGTCGGCATGGAAGCGCTCAAGCTCGCGCACGGGGACCTCGCCGCTCTTGTAGAATGTGCGCACGCCGCGCACCAGGTCGGTGATCTGCTGATCGTCAAAGTGATGGCAATAGCGGTAGGCGTGGCGGTCGTTTTGCCAGCCAATGAGGTGGTCGCCGGCTTCAAACTGCGCGGAATCGTAACTTTCAAACGGCGGGGTGAGCTCGGCGCGGGCTTCGGCGCGAACGGCCTTGCGCGCCATGCGCTCGTCGTTCATAAACTCCCAAAAGCTGATGGCGATGATGCCGCCTGGGCGCGTCTGGCGCACCAGGGCGTCGAGCACGCGTACGCGGTACTCGCATGACGGCACGTGGTGCATAAAGCCAAAGCAGACCGAGATGTCGGCGAGCGGGGCGTCGAAAAGCACGTCGGGTGTCTCGGCGGGGTTGAGCTTCATGAGGGCATCGAGTACGTCGAGTTCCTGGAAGTGCAGGTTGGGAATGCGCAGGGCGTGACCGTGCGCATCGATAGCCAAATCCTGACACGAGTCAACACCATAGAACTCAAACGGACAGCTGGCATCTGCCGAGGGGTTTGCTCCGTCGACGCCCTTGGCGGCAAGTGCGCCGCCGGCGGCAAAGTTCTCGAACCGCATATTGCCGCAGGCAAGATCGAAGACGCGGACGGGATGCTCGATCGTGGCGACGTCGAGCTGCCCGAGCGCGATATCCATGGTGCGCACCCAGCCGGGCCACGGGGCCTGGCGCGTATCGGAAAAGGAGGCGGAGTGTTCGCGATAGAACGTATTGTTGAGCTGGATGAGCGATGAGGCGAAATCGCGGTTCACGGCGCGGAACTCCCTCCGTTGGCGGTGCGGAATAAACAGTACGACCATACTACCGTTAACGCTGCAACGGGGACAACCAAGCTACGGGTCATTGCTTTGTTTGGACACATTTCCGCAGCTCATATGCACCCGCAACCGCCGGTTGTCAAAAATCTCACTAGAATAGGTGGCATGCTTTTGGCGGTGGCGGATAGATTTTTAACTGTGCAAGGCGCCTTAAGAACAAAAACGGTCCGGCGGCACGGCTGGCATCACATAGGAGGAACCATGAATGTAGAAACTGCGCAGCGGCTCGCCGACCTTCGTCGCAGCAAGGGTTTTAGCCAAGAAGGGCTGGCGCGAAAGTTAGGGCTGTCGCGCCAGGCGGTCAGTAAATGGGAACGCGCGGAGAGCTCGCCCGATACCGAGAACCTAATCTCGCTCGCCAAACTCTATGGCGTGAGCCTGGACGAGCTGCTCAACCCGAGCGATGAGATCGAGGACGATATCGAGTTTGAGAACGAGGACCGCGCCCGTCAGCGCGAGGCCGAGGCGGCAGAGCGTGCTCGCACCCATGAGGCGGCGGCGCGCGCTACCGAGGCGGCAACGCAGGCAAGTGATGCCGCGGCCAAGGCGGCGCAGGCGGCAAGCTGGAGTGCACAGGCCGCCAATGCCGCTACGGCGCAGGTGACGAGTGGCGGCGCAGTTGGCTCGACTCCGGTGAAGGGCCCGTTCCAGTCGTTCCCGTATTGGGCCGTGTGCTGGCTGCTGTTCTTTTTGCTGATGTTCCTGTTTGGTGCCGGCCCCTTTGCCGCGCTGATCTTCTTTACGATCCCCATCTATCACTGGGTGGCGCGTGCACTCGATGGCGATTGGGCGCGCGGTGATATTCAGGTTGGTTCGGCGTCGGTGGCGGTCGAGGCCCAGGGGAAGGATGCTTCTGCGGAACCTGATGCTGACGTGGCTACCGCGGCCACCGCTGAGCCATGTGCCAAAGAGGGTGACGAATGATGAAGCTTTCGCATGAATCCAAGGTACGCCTGGGTATTGGCATCGGAGCGTTTGTGCTTATCATCGGACTTGTCTTCGGCACTTCGTGGACTTTGATTCATTTTGATGGACCGTGGGATTTCGACGATGTTGTATCCGGCTTGTCTGGTATGGGCGATGCGTTTGACGAGGACGATTCCTTGAATAGCGGTAACTATTCCGCTCGGCCTCAACAGCTTTCGAAGGAAACGTTTGATGCCGACGCGTTCACATCCCTTGACTTGGATGTGACGTCGGGTGCGGTTGAGATCAAATGCGTTTCCGACGGGCCGGTACGTGTCATCGAGAGTGGCCGCGTCGCAAAAGGAGTAGCTGCTTTCGATGCGGCAACCCAGAATCTGGCCGAGGTTAAGGGTTCTACGCTCAAGCTTCGCCAGTTCGATTGCGATGACGAGCGAGCCATTGACCGCACGGTTACCGTCGAACTGCCGCGCAAAGTTGCCGATAACATGGTGGGCATTACAGCGAATGTAGGATCGGGTGATCTGACGGTCGCGGGCATTGCGTGTCATGACCTCAACCTGACTCTGGACTCGGGAGACGTTGAGTTTACGGGCACCGTGACCGATACCCTGAATGCCGAGGTCGGTTCGGGCGATGTGACGTTCGAGCTTTACCCGGCCCCCACGAAGTCGATGGACGTGAGTGTGGGCTCGGGCGATGTGGAGATGACGGTTCCGAACTCGACGGGCTTTAAGGCGAGCCTCACCTTGGGCAGCGGCGACTTCGAGAGCGATTTCCTTCCGCTTGGCTACGACGGCGAGACCATTTTGAATCTTGAATTCGATAACGGTGACAAGTCTGCCACGTATCGTTTTGAGGTCGGTTCGGGCGACATGTCGTTTGATTCGGAGTATTGAGGCAGACGAAAGCCTAGGCGAAGATATAGACGCGCTGTTTGATGAAGGCGCCGAAGCCGAGATCGGCTCCGGCGCCTTTGCCTTTACAATGGGGGCATGGAACAGATTATCTTGAACATACTCGAGGCTCTGCGTCGCGGCGAGACCGTGGACGACAAGGTGCTCGTCAAACTGATACATGCCGAGGCGCGCCGTGAGGGTGCCGACAAACGCGATTTGGCCAAGCGCCGTCTGCTGCCGTTCTACCAGCGGGTTAAACGTGAGGAGCCGGCTCGTTGGGCTGGGTGGAATGTCGATGCCGAGCTGGAACGTCAACTGCTGCAGGTGCTGCGTATGAAGCCTCGTCGCACGGCTTCGGGCGTGGCAACCATTACCGTCATCACCAAGCCGTGGCCGTGCTCGGGCGATTGCCTGTTTTGCCCCAACGATCTGCGCATGCCCAAAAGCTATTTACATGCCGAGCCGGCGTGTGCCCGTGCAGAGCAAAACTGCTTCGATCCATATCTGCAGGTGAGTGCTCGTCTGACGGCACTTTCGCAGATGGGGCATGCGACCGACAAGATTGAGCTCATCGTGCTCGGTGGCACCTGGAGTGACTATCCGCAAGGCTATCAGACGTGGTTTATGTCGGAGCTCTTCCGTGCGCTCAACGACGATGCCGTCGCCGGTGTGGCGGCTAATCCCATGCTGGCGCGCCCGGGTATTAGCCGTGCCGAGGCGGGGCGCCTGCTCGATGACGCTCCTGCCGACGCTCTGCCGCCGGTGGTGGCGGAGCGTCGCGAGCACTATCGGGCCGCCGGCATTGCGATCGATGAGGCCGAGCTTACAGCCGGCGTTGCCAACGAGCAGGGACGTGTGGATGCTGCCGTGGGTGGCTATAACCGCGCGGTGCGTCGTCTGTACGGCCCCGGTACGCCGTGGGGCGAGGTCGCCGAGTGGCAGACGGCAACGATGGAGGAGCTTGAGCGCCAACAACGCATCAACGAGACGGCGAAGCATCGCGTGGTGGGACTCGTTATCGAGACGCGCCCCGATGCCGTGACGCCACAGGCGCTCACGCTCATTCGTCGTCTGGGCTGCACCAAGATTCAGATGGGCATCCAGAGCCTCGACCAGTATCTGCTTGACATTAACGAGCGTCGTATCACGGTGGCTCAGATCGAGCGAGCGTTTTCGCTCGCGCGCCTATTTGGCTTTAAGATCCACGCGCACTTTATGCTCAACTTGCTGGGCGCCACGCCCGAGGGGGACAAGCGTGACTACGAGCGCTTTATGACCGAGGGCACCTTTATGCCCGACGAGGTCAAGGTCTACCCGTGCGCGCTCATCGAGGGCTCGCGTCTGGTGGGCTGTTACGAGCGTGGCGAGTGGCGCCCCTATACCGAGGACGAGCTGCTCGATGTGTTGGCCGACGACATCGTGGTGACGCCGGCGTTCTGCCGCATCAGTCGCATGATTCGCGACTTTAGCTCCGACGACATTATGGTGGGCAACAAGAAGCCCAACCTACGTCAGCTCGTTGAGAACCGCTTGTCGGCTCGTGGAGAAGGCGCGACGGTGCGTGAGATTCGCTATCGCGAGATCAGCACGGCGGGTGCTGACCTGGACGAGTTGACCCTTGACGAGGAAGTGGCGTACGAGACGCCGGTGACGCACGAGCGCTTTTTGCAGTGGGTGACGCCGCAGGGCAAGATTGCGGGCTTTTTGCGCCTGTCGCTGCCCGACCATTCGTTTGTTGCCGCGCATGCAGACGAGTTGCCGACGACGCCGGACGAGGCGATGATTCGCGAGGTGCACGTGTATGGTATGGCGGCACGTGTGGGCGATCAGGGCCAGGCGGCTCAGCATCACGGTCTGGGGCGTCTGCTCGTGGAGCGTGCGTGCCAGATTGCTCGGGATGCGGGGTATACGCACATCAACGTGATCAGCGCGATCGGTACGCGCGAGTACTATCGTCACCTGGGTTTTTGCGACCATGGTCTCTATCTGCAAAAGGAGCTCTAGATGAACAAGCCGAGTGTTTCCGCTGGCGTTGTTGCCGGTGTTGCCCTGGGAGCCGCGGCGCTGGGTGCTGCTGCCGTCGCTGTTCGCGCTGCCTGTCTGCAGGTCGCGCGAACCCGCAACGGGTTGGCGCGTGTGAAGCGTGTGCACGACGAGAGCGGTGACGAGGTTCGCGTGCTCGTACAGGGCGGCGTCTACCAAAGCGCAAGCTACGTTGGCGAGCGTTGGGCGGAGCCCGTCTTTGCGTACTATCGCGCATTTGACGATGTGTTCGAGGCCGAAGACGCAATGCGTGATGCTTACGGGCATGGTATCGACCGCATGCTCATGCTGGGCGGCGGCGGGTTTGCCTATCCTAAGTTCGCTCTGATGTCGCACGAGGGCTTGCGCATGGACGTCATCGAGTATGACGGAGAGATTACGCGCCTGGCGCGCCGCTGGTTCTACCTAGACGAGCTGGAGCGCACGGTTGGTGATCGCCTGCGGGTGATTACCGCCGAGGCGCGATCGTATCTGGGCGTGACGAGTGTGGGGCATCGCCGCTACGACGTGGTCGTGAGCGATTGCTTTGGCGGTGCCGAGCCCGTGCGCGAGCTGGCAACCGTTGAGGCGCTACGTCTGGTGCGGGGCAGCTTGAACCCGGGCGGCATCTATGTGGCCAATATCGTGAGCGCGAACGAGGGGAGCGATGTGACGTTTCTGCGCGATTGCGCTGCCACGGCGCTCGAGGTGTTCGACCATGCTTGAGTGGTCCCATGTGGCGATGCAGAGTTCGGCGGCGAGGAGAATTATCTGCTCATCGCCAGCGACGGCGACTATGCCTTTGCCGAAGCCGTGCCCTTCGACGCTGACTTTCTCGGCACCGTCCTTCACGACAAGTAAGTCTCCCCGTCCCAAAAAGACTGGTCTTAGGCGTGGTCGCGCCAGCTGAGGACGCGCTGCTTCATTCCCTCGATGTCGAGCACGCCTTCGGCAAAGCCCTTGCGCACGAGCTCTTCGGGAACAAACTCGTCGTAGCGGTCAAAGTAAGGCACCTCGCCAGGATAGACGAGCTCGATGGGATCGAAGTCCTTCTCGGCCTCGGCGGCGAGCACCTCAAAGAACGTCTCCTCATCGGCCTTCATCTTAAACTGCATAAAGTACGGGCGTGACGGATCGAGCCCGCGAAGGCCCAGCTCCGCGGCACATTTAATCTTGAGCATGCGCTCGAGCGCCAAAAAGGCGTAGCTGCCCAGCCAGGGGAAGAGCACCCAGGTATCGCCGCCCAGGTTGATGAGCGGCTTAGTTCCCGCGCCGGATATCTCGGCCGTATGACGAGCCTGCGCAAGGCGTGCCCGCGCGTTGCGCATAAGGTATGGGTATACCGCATGCTCGTTGAGCGCCTGGCGCATGCGCTCGAGCACATGCGTGTTAATGTCGCCGGGGCAGTCGCCAAAGTAGGCCGGCACCCGGCCCTTGACCTGCGTGGCAAAGACAGTGTGGCGCTTCCAGTCCACTTCCTCGACAATCCAGCAGTGTCCGGCGATGGCGATGCGCTCACCGGGCGGGGGCGGATTAACGATCGTGCCCAGCTCGGCCGATTCGCTCCGGACGGTAAACTCCTCGTTTTCCTGGAACACGGCGTAGAACTTAAAGTTGTTGATGATGCGCTCGCCCGCGAGACCCACGATGAGCCCGCCACCTTCGGTGACCTGGATATGGTCGATCTTAATGAGGTGACGTAGCAGCACACGGTAATCGTCTGCCGAGACACGGTGGAAATAGCTGAGCGTGAGCACGCGCTGGGCAAGTTCGGCCGGCGTGAGCTCGCCGGTGCTGGCGAGGGTCGACATAGTCTGGTGATAGAGCAGGCTGTAGGGGAGACGATCGAGCTCGGGTGGCTCGACCCATTTTTCCTCGCGATAGAGTTGTACGAGCGCGATACCCTGCAGGAGCTTCCAGGGAATGGTTTCGGGCATCATCGTGCGCGGCTCGGGCTCTTCCTCGCGCATGACAAACCACATCTCGGGCGGAAGATCGCGACGGCCTGTGCGCCCCATGCGCTGCAAAAAGGAGCTGACGGTAAACGGCGCGTCAATCTGGAAGGCGCGCTCCAGGCGGCCGATATCGATACCGAGCTCCAACGTAGAGGTGGTGACGGTTGTCTGCGTCTGCTCCTCGTCGCGCATGAGCTCCTCGGCCGTCTCGCGTAGCGATGCCGAAAGATTGCCGTGATGGATGAGAAAACGGTCGGGCTCGTGCCGGCTCTCGCAGTAGCTGCGCAGCATGGAGCACACGGCCTCTGCCTCCTCGCGCGAGTTGGCAAAGACCAGGCATTTGCGGCCGCGCGTATGCTCAAAGATATAGCCCATGCCGGGGTCGGCGTTGTCGGGCGCCGTGTCGGTGGGGTTGAGAAGCGCCTGCTCGGTCGCTCGCGGGATGTCGACTTCGCCCTCGGGGGCCGAGGAAGTGCGACGGTCTTTGGGAGCGGCCTTGTCCCGCGCCTGCTCACGACGTTGACGGTGTTCCTCCTGTGTAAGCTGTCCGCTGTGGCACATGTCTTGTCCGGATGCGGGCAGCGCCGCGGGCGCCGCCGTCTCAATACGCTCGCAAGCAAGCACCTCGGCTTCTTGTGGACCTGTGCCTACGAATCCTCGTTGCTGAGCCTGGGGGCCCGAGTTGTAGAAGTGCTCCATGGAGATGTGCCACACGCGGCGCGGTTCCTCAAAGCGGGGGATAACGCAGTCGCGCCCCGTTCCCTGCGAGAGAAAGGCGCCCGTGCGCTCGGGGTCGCCGATGGTGGCCGAAAGGCCAATGCGGCGGGGCTGCACGCCTGCCATGCGCGAGAGGCGCTCGATAAGACAGAGCGTCTGCCCGCCGCGGTCGCCGCGCATGAGCGAATGGACTTCGTCGATAACCACATAGCGCAGGTCGCAAAACATGCGCGGGATCGCCATGTGCTTATGGATCAGGAGCGCCTCGAGCGACTCGGGCGTAATCTGTAGGATGCCGCTCGGTTTTTTGATGAGTTTGGCCTTGTGTGATTGCGAGACATCGCCATGCCAGTGCCAGACGGGGATATCGGCTTCTTCGCACAGGTCGTTGAGGCGGACGAATTGGTCGTTGATGAGCGCCTTGAGGGGGCCAATGTAGAGGGCGCCCACGCTTGCGGGCGGGTTCTCCCAAAAATCGGTCAGGATGGGAAAGAAGGCTGCCTCGGTTTTGCCGGAAGCCGTGGATGCCGTCAGGAGCACATTATCTTGCGTGTTAAAGATGGCATCAGCTGCTGCAACCTGGATAGAGCGTAGGCTCTCCCAATCGTGGGAGTAGATGAAGTCTTGGATAAACGGGGCGTAGCGGTCAAAGGCGTTCACGGGGCCTCCTTTCAACATCGAATCTCTCAACGCGGCTGGCAACGGCTTGCTGCATTACTGCTTCAACGTTTGCCCAGATAAAACCTGCCAAAATAAACCTGTCCCTTTTTGGTAGGTTAGATGGTGAATTCGGCGAAGTTGCGCTCGTCGGATGATGAGGACGATTCGCTGGCCGGCGCGAGGGTGTCGCCGCCGACGCTTTGCAGCAGCTCTGCCACGTTGGCGTCGGGGTTCTGACACAGGATATCGAGTAGCTCGATAAAGTCGCGGATGACCTCACGCGGCGTCAAGTGCGTATCGGCTCCCACGCGGCCAAACTCAATCTTGAGGAAGTCCACCAAGTCGTTCTCGGTAAGCGTGGGCGTCCAGCCAAAGTAACCGGCATGGATTTGCATGAGTTTTTCGATGAGCACCAGCAACTCCTCATAGGTGAGTGGCTGCAGGCGGATGATGGGCGCGAGCATGTCCTTAAGGTCTTCGCGCGCAAAGCGGCCCTGAGCGAGTCGGCTGCGCAGGGCCTCGTAGGAGAACACGCCGCGGCGGCGGTCTTCGATGGAGGTTGGCGTGCCACCCATGATCATGCCCAGGTACTGCGCCTTGCCCTGGAGCGTGTCGTTGTACATGGTCAGGATCTTCTCGTAGTTGTATTGGCGCGTGATGGCGTTGGGAATCTTATACAGATTCACGAGCTCGTCGATGAGCACCAGCATGCCCTTGTAGCCGCTGCAGACCAAAAATCGCGCAATGAGCTTAACGTAGTCGTACCAGTCGTCATCGCTGATGATGGTTGAGGAACCCAGCTCGGCGCGAGCCTCGCTCTTGGTACGGTATTCGCCGCGGATCCATTTGGTCACGCGGCTCATGGCTTCTTCGTCGCCCTCGGATACGGCCGTGCGATAGCGGCGGAGCATGCGGGTGAAGTCGAAGCCGTGGACCATTTCCTCGAGCGGGGCCAGTTGGGCATTGACGACCGACTCGTCGACGTCGGCGCACGAGGCGACCCAGCGATCAAGAATAAGGTTGAGCGCACCGCCCTCGGGGCGCGTCTTGGTCGATATATTGCGTATGAGCTCGCGGTAGGTGGCAAGGCCCTGCCCCTGCCCGCCCTGCAGACGGCGCTCGGGGGATAAGTCTGCATCGGCGACGACGAATCCCTCGCCCATGGCATGCGTTCGGATGGTTTGGAGCAAAAAGCTCTTGCCGGCGCCGTAGCGACCGACCAGGAAGCGGAAGCTCGCCCCACCGTCGGCGATGAGACTCAGATCGGTGAGCAGGGCGCGGATCTCGACCTCGCGCCCTACGGTAATGTAGGGAAGGCCGATGCGCGGGACCACGCCGCCCTTGAGCGAGTTGAGAATGACGGCAGCGACGCGCTTGGGCACGCGGGGTGCTGCGGATGCGGTATCACTCATGGTCTAGGTATCCTCTCACGTCTGCTTCGTAGTCCTCAATAATCTGCGGCCCTGCCGCGCTAA
Organism: Collinsella sp.; assembly: GCA_018368345.1. Lineage (GTDB taxonomy): Bacteria > Actinomycetota > Coriobacteriia > Coriobacteriales > Coriobacteriaceae > Collinsella. The sequence goes on along the minus strand of JAGZEK010000013.1, from coordinate 45,154 downwards.
ATTCAATTACGGTGTCGCCCACCAGGTCAAAGAGCGCCTCGTTGATGGTATCGACGAGCATGTCCTCGCTCTGCCCCGATTGCGCTACCGCCGATTCCGCCTGTACTGCGTTGTGCTCGAGCAGCGCGCGGAGATAGGCGTCTGCGGCGAGCGCGAGTTCGTTCGTGGCGTCAGCGGGCGCAGCAGCTGCGAACGCGGGCGTCGGCGCGAGAAGCGGTGCCACGACACCAAACTGTTCGGTGGATATGGTCGGCTCGTCGGCCTCGTCCTGCCGAATGGGTGCCGCGACTGGTTCGACAATCGCGTCGGCTACGGGCTCGGCTTCCGGTTGCCCTGAGTCCGTTGCCTCGGCTTCTGCAAACGCGCCATCCTCGCGTTCCTCATCGATCAAAAGCGCTTCGCGCGTTTGCGCAGCGGCGCTCCGAATATGCCCCAGCTGACTCAGATCGATATCGATCTTGACGGGCTGGTGTGCGGCGTCCCACGAAAGCCATGCCGCAATCTCGTCATCGATAATCTTGGCCAGATATTTGGGGACCTTTTCTTCCTTAAGGGGATGGGCGGGGTCCAGCGCCAGGCGCAGGCGTTGGTCGCAGGCGCGCATCATTTCACCGAGCTTGCTGCTCTTTTGCCTGCTACCGTGAATCCGCATGCATTCCCAAAAACCGTTTTGGCAACGGTAGATATGGATGGGGTCCAGACGGTATTCGCAGTCCTCGTGGCGCTCGGGCGCAAAGAATACGGCGGAGGCAAACATGGTGTAGGGCATGGCCGTCTCCTCCCCAAATAAACTTGCCACGATGCCGGTCTTTCGGTGCGTGTCATAGTAGCGCGCCATGCGGACATACACGGCGCACGCCACGTGGCGCAGATCGCGGTGGTGGCTGCGGTCGAGCCGCGAGTTACTTAGGTTGTACGTGGAGAGGGCGTTGATGGCGGCCATGAGTCGCTCCTCGCGCACCTCATCGGGCGGAAGGGGGAGCGTGGGCTCGGAGGTTTTGCGACGCTTAGGGGTCTGGCCGGACGGTGCCGGTGCAAGGTCTCGTGCCGCGCGCCGCAGCTCGATAAGGGCGTTATCGAATATGACGGTTTTAGAGTCGCGAAGCAGCTTGGGGTCGAGCCCGTGGAACACGGCGTAATCTTGCAGCCACACGCGCGCAAACCGGTCGATGCCGGGCTCGAAGGCGCGATAGACATCCCAAAAAGCCTTGATCTTGTTAAAACCATCGAGTGGATTATCTACGCCAATGCCGCAGATCAGCTCATAGAGATACAGAAAGGCAAAGGACGTAGACGTTTCCTCGACGGTTCCGCGGCGCACTTGGGCACGCCAGGTAAAGTAGCCGCGCAGTTGCCGGTCGCTCATGGCGTTGTAGGTGGGAAAGTACGACTTAAAGGTGCCGTTGTAGGGACAGTCGTCCTCAAAGTCGGCCATCAGCAGGCCCTGGCGGTAAAAAAGCTCGGCTTCCGAAAGCCAGCGGCCCGCACCGCCCTTGGGGTCATCCTGCCAGCGCGATATCTCGCGCATTTTACGGTACTGGTCGGGGAGGAAATTCTGCATCTGTCGGCCGGTTTTGAGAATCGGCTCGTCTGCGTAGGTTTCGTTTGAGAAGCGGGCGGACTGATGGGTCCGGGCCTCGGCCATAATGCGCTCGATGAGCATCTTGATGTCCTGGTCGGCCACCGCTCCTCCTCTCGAACGCAGCTACGGTGACCTCATATCATAGCACAGCATCAAACAGATGTTCGAGATACCGCTGCGTTGATAGATTTAGAACAGGAGGGCGTATATGACGGCGATGACGACGGAGGGAAGCATATTGGCCGTGCGGAAGGTCTGAGGACGGATGAGGTTGACGCCGACGCAGAAGATGAGCATGGAGCCTACGAGCGAAAGGCTGTTGAGGGCTGCTGTGGTCATGATGGGGGAGAGCGCGCCGGCAAACAACGTGATCGTCCCCTGGAACACGGCGACGGGCAGGGCGGAGAAGATGCAGCCGCGGCCAAGCGAGGCCGTCATGGTGCAGACGATGATGCAGTCCAGTGCGCCCTTGAGGGCAAGCGTTGACCAGTCGCCGAGCAGGCCGTCCTGGATCGATCCCACAATGGCCATGGCGCCGATGCACACGGTGAGTGAAGTCGAGACAAAAGCGTTGGTGAACTCGTTATCGCCCTCACTGCCAGTCTTGCGCTTGAGCCATTCGCCAAGGTTCTCGATGGCGGCCTCCAAGTTGACGGCCTCGCCGATGAGCGAACCGAGCGCAAATGAGACGATGAGCATGGTGGTACCGGTGGTCGCTAGCGCCTTTCCATCGATGATGAGCATCTTTTGCATGGTGCCGCCCAGGCCGATAAACAGGACGCACAGCCCCGATGCTTTCATGAGCGTGTCTTGGATGCGCGGTGTAATGAAGCGGCCGCCCGCTAATCCCAAAAGACCGCCCGCAACTAAAAGCGCAACGTTGATGATTGTTCCCAAGCCCGGCATGAGCCCTCCTGTATTGATGCCAACGTGGCAATCGTAGCAGAACGAAATGCGAGGTACAGCGCTCATCTAATACGTTATATAAGTGGTATTAGGAATGATGCGCAGCATTTAAGCCTCAGGTGGTTGTCGGGACATAGGGGTAGTAGTCAAAGCGCAGTGTCATAAGCCGCTGCGGGGATTCAATAGCCGCGGCGATGATATTGGCATCGCGGGCACGATCAAACCCTTCGAGTTCGATCTGATACGAGACGTCTTGCATAATGTCCAGACGTCGCCAGGCTAGAAGTGTGTCGCCATCGAATTCCAAGGTCTTGCCTCCGTCTGGGGCAACGGCGTATAGACGCAGTTTAGCGGTGGTTGCAGGGTCGACAACCGTGACCTTTTTAATTTCGTTTCGAGTATTCTTGGCACCCAACAAGGTGAGCAGTGTTGGGGCCACGACCTCGCCCGATGGCAAAAAGACGACTTCGATGGATTCGGGAAATGCGATGATGGCCGACTTGCGGACGGGCTGATTGGCGGCGGCAACTTCGATGTTTGCAGCATCGATGACCTCTGTGTGGTCGAGGGCGGCAAGCACGCAGCAGTTACCTTCATCGATCTCCTGAGGATCAGCAAGCCCCAGACTGTCCGCGAGCTCGGGATCGTTTGGACCGGTAGCGGGCTCATTCGGTGCTTCGAAAGAAGCTGGGACGCTGTTTGTCGGCGACGGCGTGTCGCCCGCACCTGCTTCTTTGTCCGTGCTCTCTTCTTGTATGGTTGCGTTGATGGGTTCGTCGTTTGAGGGGAGCGTCTTGGCGTCAAGCGCGGAGGTGACAATCCCGACGGCTCCGGATCCGTTCCACTCCATCTCGAGAAGCGCCGGGTCGGCAAGAATGCGTTGCCTGCCTAGCGTGTGGGTATCGATCGCAATAGGGCCTGCCTCCGTCCCGCGCGTAAGGCTGAGCGATTCGGCCGGCTTCTCGAAATGAATGTCTGTGTCTTCGGTACTGGCGGCGTAGAACAGCAGGGATGCTTCTCCCGCCGCGATGGCATCGGTGCCCGCCTTGGTCAGCCGCAGCGATGCCGTGAATGAGAGGGTGGGCTGCACATCGTCTGCATTCGCGGCGGCGCAGCCCAGACATATACCGCCTCCTTTCTCGAAAAACGCACCGTCGAAGGCGACCTTCGCTCCGTTCGCCGAGTCATCGACCGAAGCGATATCGATGCGCAACCCCAAATCGCACGGATCGCCATCTGCATCGAGCACAATCGAGCGCCACGTGCAGACGGCGCACCCCGCCTGGGAGCCGTTTGCCTTGTTCGAACGATTGATATCCACGACTATCGAGCCGTCCGTATTACGACGAAGGCATCCCGAGGTTGAGATTGCGGCCTGTGCGAACGAAAAACGCTTGCACGCAATGGCGCTCGACGGATTTGGTGCGGAGCTTAGGGCTGCTGGTAAGGAGTCTGCCATGACGGGAGTCGCCCAAGCGGCGACAGGCGTTCCGGTTGCGAGCGCGCCGCAGAGTGCGACGACGGGCAAAAGGTTCTTCGATGCCATGGGGTCTCCTTAGCTAATTTAGTGCGGCCTGTCCGTGTTTCGTTTCTGGCTGCGTTTGATGTGCAGACCGAGGCCGGCGGTTCCCGCGCCTGCTGCCGTGGCGCCTGCTGCCAAGAGCCATCGTCTGTCGTCTGTCTGTGCCAACGGTTCCTTGCAGTTGCCACGGTCGAGCTCCGAGAGGTCGACCGTCACTTGCGTGGCGGCCTGCGCCTGTTCTTGCTGGGCAAAGGCCATGGCTGGCCCAAACGCTAGGATACTGACGGCGGCGGCCAGGGCGACGGCCTTATGCCGTGTGCGCACCGGGCTCGACCGTCCAGGTGATCGTTGCAACCTGATCGCCTTCGCCGGTTACGCGGAAGATGTCGCGCGTGACGCGGGCGACGTTTCCGCTTGTCTTGAGCTTAATTTTGTCCGTGCCGCCGGCAATGCCCTGGTAGCCCATGTCGAAGGCTGCATTCTTGGAAAGATCGAGGCCCGTCTCCTGCATTGCGGCGCTGGCGTTCTGGAGTGCGCCGTCGGGGCCGACCTTAAAGTCGATGGAATTCTGCGCGGTTCCGGCCTTGGCGTCGGCGGCAATGGTCCAGGTGTTCATGGCGTCGATCTTCATGTTGGTGACATGGATGCCGTAGGCCGAATGATTGTCGATGGTGGTCGCGTCTTCTGAGGGGCCCTGAAGCGTGCCGTCGGCCTTGGCGACGAAGGGAATAACCGTCGGAACTTTGAACTCTACGTTGTCGATCTCGGTCCTGACCATTACTTTCGTGGTTCCAACGCGCCCGGCTGCCAGAGCTGGCGTCGGGGCGGCGCCCATTGCGAGCGCGAGCGCGAGCCCTGCGCCCACGACGAGCGCTCTGGCTCCGTTCATGTTCCTGGTGATGTCCATGGTCGTTCCTTTCTATTCGCCGCGGGCCGTCCCCGCGATGATTGGACGAATGCTGGTGAATTGCGTGCGGTGCCGCGTCGGCCGAAAAAGCTAGTTCTCGGCTTGCTCAACCCGTACCTTGACACGTGTCGGATTGCCGTGGCTGTCGAGGGTCTTGGCATCGAGTGCCTGGATCTCGATGTATGCCTCGCCTTCTTTGATGTCGCCGGCGGGGCACGTCTCGATTGTCTTGCCGGTCTCGACCACACCGGATTCGTACATGGTCTCGTCGTTTTGGATGACGCGGAATCGCTGGGGAAATTTATTGTCTTGGACGTTTTGCACGTTGACGCGCAGCTTGCCGTCCTCCTGTAGCTGAGCGACCGGCGCGACCGAAATCGTCATCATGTTGTCGCGGACGATGGCATCGAGCTCATCTTGGATTTCTTGTCGCGATTTACCCTCTGCCGTCGTGACTGAGGCGCCCGCTTCGGGCACGGGCTGCGACTGCCAGGCGTATAGCCCTACGGCGATGAGGGCGCAGACGATAGCCAGACAGACAACGACGAGTTTCTTGCGACGCCCCAGTCCTGCGAGGCGGGGCGGCTTCTTCGCACTCATGCGGCGTCCTTGGTGGTGTAGACACGTGCGAACGTGGACGGGTCCGCTCCAAAGAGCATGTGAAGCATCAGGCGGCGCGAGTAGATGAGCTCGTCAAAGTCGTGAGGGAGCTCGATGTCGTGGATACGCGCGATGTGGTGGGCGAGCGCCGAGAACGACTCGGGGTCGCAGATAACATCGGTGGTGACGTGGTAGACCGCCGTATCGGGGAACGCCTCTTCGTCGAAAGGCAGGAGATAGGGATCGTCGTCGACCTCGATGGCGACGCCGTACTGGGGCCAGTAATATGCCATGGGAACCTCCCTGCTTCTGGGGCCAAAACTTCTATCGGTTTTGGCTGTCGACGCCGACCGTATCAGCCGCTACTTGACCAATTTCTGACCAAATGCTTGACGGATTGACATCTCCGCAGGTAAAAGGTGGAAAAAATTACTTCAACTTTTTTCGAGCGACAATCGAGCGGTCGGCGACGGCGGGGCGATATGTGTCAAAAGCATCGTCTGCCGAGGAAGCCTTGCCGTTCGCCGAATTGCACAAACGTAAAAATCGCCAATTATGGAGACGGTCTCGAACACGTCGACGAAACGATGCGGTAACATCTCCCTGCAAACACTGTAGTTAGCTAAAGGGGGAGTTCGCGTGTCTGCAACCATTAAACCCTTCACCGATGAGTTCGAAGAGTATGGCCGCGATGAATCTCGTGCATCGGGCGAAGCATCGAGCATCTCGTTTCCGACAACGGAAGACGAGGTCCGTGCCATTTTGGAAACGCTCCATGCCGAGCGTGTCCCGGTAACGGTTCAGGGCGCCCGAACCGGCCTTGCCGCCGGTGCCGTGCCCCACGGTGGGCATATCCTCAATACTTCCCGTATGAATCGCTACTTGGGCCTTCGCCGCGATGAACAAGGCCAATTTCTGCTGCGCGTGGAGCCGGGCGTTGTGCTCTCGGAGCTGCGTAAGCAGCTGAGCAAGAAGGTACTGCCGACCGCTGGTTGGGACCAGGCATCGCTTGAGGCCTACGAGGAGTTCCAAGAGTCCCCCGAGCAGTTCTTTCCCACCGATCCCACCGAGGCATCTGCCTGTCTGGGTGGCATGGCGGCATGCAACGCCTCCGGCGCCCGCAGCTACGCTTACGGCCCCATGCGCCCACATATCACGGGACTCCACGTCGCACTGGCTGATGGCGATTTGCTTGAGCTTCAGCGCGGCGAGGCTTTTACCCAGGGCCGCCACCTGTCGCTCGTGACGGCAGCGGGCCGTACGCTCGAGCTCGATCTTCCCGGCTATACCATGCCCGAGACAAAAAATGCCTCAGGCTATTTCGTTGCGGACGAAATGGACGCCATCGACCTCTTTATCGGTGCTTGCGGCACGCTCGGCGTTATCACCGAGCTCGAGATTGCCCTGCAGGCGGCGCCTGCGGTCGTTTGGGGTGTGAGTTGCTTTTTCGATAGCGAGGACAAGGCGGTGTCCTTTACCGATTCCGTGCGCCCTGTCCTGTCCCATGCGGCTGCCATCGAGTACTTCGATGCTGGCGCCCTGGATATTCTACGTCGCCAGCGCGAGCAGTCGACGGCGTTTGCCTCGCTGCCGGCGCTCGACAAAGAGGCCAAGGTATGTGTCTACGTGGAGCTCGATTGCGATGACGAGGCCCAGGCGACCGAGGAACTGTACCACCTGGGATGGGTGCTCGAGTTTGCGGGCGGCAGCGACGATGCGACATGGGTCGCGCGCACCGAGGTCGATCGCGAGTGTCAGCGATTCTTCCGCCATGCGGTGCCCGAGAGCGTCAACATGCTCATCGACGAGCGTCGCCGCACCGACCCCACCATTACCAAGCTGGGGTCGGATATGTCGGTGCCCAACGCGCGCCTGGCCGATGTCATCGCCCTTTATCGCCGCACGTTGGCCGAAAGTGGGCTTGAATCTGCCGCCTGGGGGCACATCGGTAACAACCATCTGCATGTGAACATCCTGCCGCGCGATGCGCAGGATTATCGCCGCGGCGGAGAACTCTTTGCCCAGTGGGCTTCCGAGGTCACGGCCATGGGCGGCGCCGTCTCCGCAGAACACGGCGTCGGCAAGATCAAGGCGGGCTTCTTGGAGACGATGTACGGCCACGAGGCCATGTTCGAGTCGGCGCGCCTCAAACTCCAGCTCGATCCTGCCGGCCAGCTGGGTCGCGGCAACCTGTTTACGGAGAAGCTCTTGGATGAACTCGTCCAGAAAGGGGGCGCGTGAAGATGAGTGATTTCCATATGGTGGTGTGCGTCAAAGCGGTGCCCGGAAGCACCGAGGTCAAGATGGACCCCAAGACCAATACTATCGTGCGTGATGGCAAGCAGGCGGTCATTAATCCCTTCGATGCAAGTGCCCTCGAATGTGCGCTAGCGCTGAAGGACGACTTTATCGGCTTTGGCATGGACGTGCGTGTGACGGTGGTGTCGATGGGCATCCCCGCGACCGAATCGCTGCTGCGCGACTGCATCGCCCGCGGTGCCGACGACGCGCTGCTGCTGACCGATTGCGCCTTTGCGGGCGCCGATACCCTAGCCACCACCTATGCCCTCAAATGCGGCATCGAGGCACTCGATGAGGACTTTGACCTGCTCATCTGCGGCAAGATGGCAGTGGACGGCGATACGGCCCAGATCGGCCCCGAGCTGGCCGGCGCCTTTGGGGTCCCCTGCGTGACCGACGTGAGCTGTGTGCAGAGCGCGGGATTTACGACGTGTGGCTCGCTGGCGCTCGTTCACGGCTGCGATGCCGGCGAGGAGACGGTGTACCTGGAGATGCCGTGTGCGATGACGACTGCCAAGGAGATTGGCCAGCTGCGCATGCCGAGTATTGCCGGTATTCGCGCGGCCGAGGATGCAGACGTGCGCGTGGCCAGCGCTGCCGACGTAAACGCCGACCCCTCGCGTTGCGGCCTTGCCGGATCACCGACGCAGGTCGTGCGCTCGTTTGTGCCCGACCGTGACCAAACGTGCGAGGCCGTCGAGGGAACGGCGTCCGAGCAGGCGGTAAAACTTGCCAAGATTATCGAGGGGATGGCATAGATGAGCGGGCTGATTATCGATAGCGAAGCCTGTATCGGCTGCGGTCGCTGCGTTCGCGCCTGCGCCTCGGGCGGCATTGTGGTGGAGGGTGAGCGCCCCAATCGCTGTGCCCGCGTAACCGACGGTTGTATCCTGTGCGGTGGGTGCGTCGACGCCTGCCCCGTCAACGCCATCTCGATTGAGCGCGACGAGGCCGCCGGCGCGGCAGACCTTGACGCATATCGAGACATCTGGATCTTCGTGCAGACTGACGAGCACGATGCCGTTGCATCCGTGGCCTTCGAGCTCATGGGCAAGGGGCGCGAGCTTGCCGATGCCCGCGGCTGCCGTCTGGTGGCACTGGTCGGCATGAGCCCCGAGGGCTCACTCGGGGACCTGGAGCATCTGATTTGCGCCGGTGCGGACGAAGTTCTGGTCTGTCGTGACGAGCGCCTGCGTCAGAACGACGCGGAGGTCTACGCCCGCTTGATCTGCGATTTGGTAGCCGAGCGCAAGCCCGAGGCCATTCTGTACGGCGCGACCGCCTTTGGTCGCGAGCTGGCGCCCGGTGTGGCCGTGCGCTTGCAGACGGGCCTTACGGCCGATTGCACGGTGCTTTCGATGGATACGGAGACGGGTCTGCTGCAGCAGACGCGCCCGGCGTTTGGCGGCAACCTGATGGCCACCATTATCTGCCCCAACCACCGTCCTCAGATGGCAACGGTGCGCCCCGGCATCTTTAAGGCGCCCGAGTTTGACTATAGCCGCTCCGGCACGATTGCCCAGGTAGTGCTAGCGGATGACGTTAAGGCCCGTGTCGAGATCTCGATTCCCGCCGAGGAGTGGGGACAGCAGGCCTCAATTGCCGATGCCGAGCGTCTAGTCGTGGTGGGCCGCGGCATCGGCTCCAAGAAAAACCTACCGCTGATGCGAAAGCTTGCCGAGGCTCTGGGTGCCGAGCTTGGCTGCACGCGCCCCGTGGTGGAGGCCGGCTGGCTGGAGTATCGCCACCAAATTGGCCAGACGGGTGTATCGGTCTCGCCCAAGCTCCTCGTGAGCATCGGTGTCTCGGGCGCTATCCAGCATCTCGCCGGCATCGGTGGGGCGGAGTGCATTGTCGCCATCAATGAGGACCCGGATGCCCCCATCTTCGGTGCCGCCCAGTACAAGGTCGTCGGCGATGCCGTTGAGATCGTTGAGGAGCTGCTGGCTCAGCTTGAGCGCTAAGCGCGCGTCAGCCAGTCGCGCATCTCGTCCTTTAGGCGGCTCCAGGTTGCCTGCGTGGCGGGGTCGGTAAAGGGCCGCGTAATGCCAAAGGGCGCGTCGAGCAGGCGGTGGATATCGCCCTGTTTGCGCGCCAGCGCGCGGCTCGCTGGATAGACGAGCTCAAACATAAAGCAGATGAGTCCCACCAGGTAGTCTGCGGGCTCATCGCGCTCATCGCGTGCGACGCAGCGGTGCTCGTCAAAGGCGGTAAGCGCCGGTGTCGAGAAGTGGCTGGCGAGAAACGTGTCCTCATCCACCTTGAGGATGGTGTCGACGGTGCTGTCGGCGATGGTGCGCATAATGTCGATCTTGTCGCCATCGCGCACGATCTCGCAGAAGCTCCGTGTACGGGTGTCGAGTTCCGTGGGCAGGCGAAAATCACTGTGGTGGGCGATGCTCGCGCGGATCAGTTCGTCCTCTGCCGGGTCATCGATAAAGTCGCGGATGCTCGTTACGGCGGGTGCATCGGCGGGATTCTCGCCAAAGAGGACCTCGATGCCCAGCGCTGCATGGCTCATGCTCTCGGCGTCCTTAAAGGTGTCCCAGCGCCGCAACTGCTCAAAGCGGCCCATATCGTGTAGCAGGCCGCAAAGCCATGCCAGGTCAATATCTTCTGACGACCAGCCCTGCTCGCGCGCTACGGCATCGCATGCCTCGGCCACGTGGTACGTATGCTCGATTTTGAGCGCGATGCGTGGGTTGGTGGCGTCGTAGGCATCGGTGTAGCTTTTGAAGGCCGCGCGCGCCCGGTCTCGATCGATAGCTGTCATAATGACTTCCTAAAAAGTTGTGTCTTTCGATCCGGTGGCAATTGTAGGTGAACTTTATTGCCACCGGTTGATATTTCTGCTGCGTTGCAAGGCGCGCTGCAGACGACTTACCAGAATGGGAGTGGCATGGTCCTTAGGATCTTTAAAATCGTCTGGCCAGTGATGCTTACCTATATTGCAATAGGCGCGCCGTGCGGAATGATCATGGGGCAGACGGGAATGGAGCCCTGGATGGTCTTTGCTCTGAGCAGCACGTTTGTGACGGGCAGCGGCCAGTTTATGATCTGCAATCTTTGGCTGGCGGGCGTGCCTGCAGCATCGATCGTCGCGAGCGTTACTGCCATCTCCTCGCGCTTTGCGCTTTACTCGGCATCGATCGCGCCGCATCTGACGGGTGCCTCGAAGCGTCAGACGCTGGCTGTTGCCGCGACACTTACCGAGGAGGCATATGGCATCTCGCTTGCCAAGTTGGTTGAAGGGGAGGATTGGGGCCCGCGCGAGTCCTTCGTGCTCAACGTGATTCTCATCGCAACATGGGGCGTTTCGTGTACGATGGGCGCCATCGTCGGCGCCGTTGTCGATGTTCCCACCGCCATTGCAGCCTTTGTCTGCACCTCGCTCTTTATCTGCCTGCTCTTTTCGCAGCGGCTGTCGCGCGGCAACGTTGTCGCGGCGGTTTCGGGCGCGGTGTCCGTCGCCGTATGCAAGTTCTTGGGCCTCACGAATATTGCCGTGCCGGCAAGCGTCGTGGCCGGCATTGCCATTGCGTTGGCGTGCGATGCTGTATTTGACGGAAGAGGTGCCCGCGATGCCCGTTAACGAGTTCTTGGTTCTGTGGCTGTCGTCGTGGGCTGCTATCGCGTTCTTTCGCATCGCGCCGGCGTTTGCCTTGCGCGGGAGAACGCTGTCGCCCCGCATTACCGAGGCCCTGGGTTATATCCCGCCCGCTGCCTTTGCCGCGCTGGTCGCCAACGACTTGGTGAGCCCCGGCGCGTTCGACGCGGGACCCTGGCCTGCCTTGGTTCCCTGGATTGCGGCTGCCGGCGTCGTGGCCGTGGCGGTCAAGACAAAATCGATGCTGTGGTGCTGTGTTTCGGGCATCGTGTTCTATATCGTTTTGAGCCTCATATAAGAGCGGGGCACGTTTAGCGCCCCTGTCCAACGAATCGAATTTCTCACCGAGCTGGTCTATTTCTTCTGGTACCATGGTCAAACTTTACTGTAGCAAAGCGTGACGTGGGCTTTTGTACCCCGTCAGCGGAAATGGGGGTTTCATGGCACAGGAAGCGACCGCCAACGAGCAAAAGAAATTCAAGGTCCCGCGCATCCCGGGCGACATCATGATCTATCCGATGATCGTCGGTCTTTTGCTCAACACCTTCTGCCCGCAGGTTTTTGAGATCGGCGGCTTCTTTACGGCTGCCTGCCGCGGTGGCTCCAATGCCATCGTCGCCGCGATCCTGCTGTTTGTGGGCGCCGGCATCAGCTTTAAGTTCACGCCGGGTGCCATCAAGACCGGTATCGTCGTGCTGATCCCCAAGCTGGTCGTCGCAGCGGCTCTCGGCCTGGGCGTGGCATATTTCTTTAACGACAACTTCCTGGGTCTGAGCTCCGTGTCTATCATCGGCGGCATCACGTTTTGCAACATGGCGCTCTATACGGGCATCATGGGCGAGTTCGGTGATGAGTCTGAGCAGGGCGCCGTCGGTATCCTGTTCTTTACGGCTGGCCCCGCCGTCACGATGATCATCCTCGGTGTTTCCGGCCTCGCCAACATTCCCATTGGCACCATTATCGGCTCCATCTTGCCACTCGTTATTGGCATGGTTCTGGGCAACCTGTTCCCGTTTATCAAGAACCTGCTGGTTCCCGGTGCCAATCCCGCGATTGCCGTCATCGGATTTCAGCTCGGTGCGTCCATGAGCCTGTCGAGCTTTATCACCGGCGGTATTTCCGGCATCTTGCTGGGCCTTGTCACGCTGTTTGTCGTCGGTCCCATCACCTTTGCGTTCGAGCGTCTGTGCGGCGGCAATGGCAAGGCCGCTGTGGCTTGCTCCACCATTGCCGGCACGGCTATGACCACACCGGTTGCCCTCGCCGAGGTCGCACCGCGCTACGCCGAGCTTGCGCCCATCGCGTACGCTCAGATCGCCACCGCCGTTATCATCACGGCGATCATGGCTCCGATTCTGACTGGCTGGGTCGACAAGAAGTTCTGCCAAGGCAAGGAGGATCTGTCGCCTGTCGGTGTCGAGGCCATAGAGGAGGCCGTCGCGACTGACATCGATGGCGAGTAGCAATCGATACCCATCAATGATGCCGGCGTGTGCAATTCGCGCCGTATGGGCGCCCGAACAGAAACTGTTTTGCAGTGATGTTCGGGCGCTCTGCTATTATCCCCTTTACCCCTGTGGAGTAAAGGGGTGTTTATTGCCCTGATTCGAATTGGGCGATTCTGACCACTTGGGTATTGAAGGGATGGCGCTAGTGGTTAAGGCACTCAAGATTGAGATATTCGTGCTATGCATGATTGTTCTTATCGGGCTTGCCGTGCGAAGTCGTCGCTCCTTGTTCTCGAGCACCCAGCAGCTATTGTTTAGCATGCTTGGCTACACCTCTGCCGCGTACATATTATTCGATATGATCTGGACGCTTTCGGACGGTGTGGACGGCACGTTGGGCATTGCTGCCAACTGGATTTCCAACGCGGTTTCGTTTTCGCTCTTTGCTATCGCGTGTCTCATTTGGTTTATCTATTCCGAGACGGTGCAGGGTTCTCGCCTTTTGACCTCGCGCTATAGGGTGGTGCTTGTAGCGTTGCCTACGGCTCTGGTGGTCGTGCTGGCGTTTACCAGTTACTGGACGCACGCCCTGTTCTATATCGATTCGCAGGGCGTGTATCGTCGCGGCTTTGCCTATATGATCCAGCCCATCGTCAGCTACTGTTACGTTATACATACGTCCCTGCATGCATTTGTGCAATCTCGCAGGGTCGAGAGCCTGCAGACGAAGGCCATCTATCGAACCTTGGCATTTTTCGCCATTCCGGCCCTGGTGGGCGGTACCTTTCAGGTCGTATACTCGGTGCCCGGCCTTTGTGTCGGCATAATGATTAGCATGTTGCTGCTCTACATCATCTACCAGGAGCAGCTCATCTCGACCGACCCGTTGACTGGACTTAACAATCGCAACCGTTTTGAGACCTATATGCTGTCGCTCTTCTCAAATGTGGATCAGGCCGAAGATGTATATCTGCTTATGATGGACGCCGACGGCTTTAAGCAGATTAACGATCGCTATGGGCATGTGGAGGGCGACCACGCTCTTCAGGTCATATCCGCTGCGCTCAAAGAAGTCTGCTCGGCGTCTGGCGGCTTTATCGCACGTTATGGTGGCGATGAGTTCGTGGTGCTCCAAAAGGCAGTGGCGGAACAGGATATCATGCATCTGTGCGCGACAATCAACGATGAGCTCGCGCGCGCCGAGGTTCCGTATCTGTTGCGGATGTCCATCGGCTACGCACGGGTCGGTGATGGCGTCGATACCTGGCAAGACTTGCTTCGTGCTGCCGACGCGGAGCTCTACCGCGTAAAGCGCGAGAAGAAGAAAGCCGGCGCCCAGATACGCTAGAAAAAGGGCGCACGCTGGCGGGCGTGGCGGCCCTCGGCTCTCCGATGTACTCCATTAAGCTAAAGCATGTGAACCCCCTCTGCTAAATAGGGGTAGTTCGTTAGACCTTTTTGGGCCTGTTGACGATGATGATGCCGCCGCAGACCAACAGCAGGGCAACAAGTACGGTAACAGGGCTCGTGCCAGCGCCCTCGCCGAGCAGCAGAGCGCTCAACAGTACGCCAAAGACTGGATTCATAAAGCCAAAGACCGACACACGGCTGACGGGGTTGACGGCAAGCAGACGCGACCATAGCGAGTACGCGATGGCGGAAATGAGTGCCATATAGATAATGAGTGCGATGGCGGGGATGATCGCGGTGGGGGAGAGCGCGCCGCCCATCAAAAACCCGATGGCGGTAAGGACCAAACCTCCGACTAAAAACTGCCAGCCGGCGAGCAAGACGCCGTCATGCTTGCGCGAGAAGATGCCGATCAGGCAGGTCGAAAGAGCACCCGCGACAGTGGAGGCTAGGATAAAGCCCTCGCCATCGAGCCTGAAGCCAAAGGTGCCATCTGCGCCCGAGAGGTTGACGAGCGCGACGCCGGCAAAGCCCAGCGCACAGCCAAGCACCTTGGCCGTATTGAGCTTCTCGGTGTGAAATGCCAGGGCGGCAAAGAGGATTGCGAGGAAGTTGGCGCTGGCCTCGATGATGGAGCTCGACATGGCGCTGGCGTGCGAGAGGCCCAGATAGAAAAAGAAGTACTGCCCGATAGTCTGGAAGAGCGACAAGACAAAGATGGGCTTGATGTCGCGAGCCTGCGGAATGAGGGGGCGGCGCTGGGCCGCACTCATCCCAACGATAACCAGGGCGCCGGCAAGCGTGAAGCGCAAGCCCGCAAAGAGCAGCTGCGAGGCGCTATCGTGCGCCGGGATACCAAAGAGTGCGTAGCCGATCTTGATGCAGGGAAAGGCCGATCCCCAGAGCGCGCAACAAACAAGACAGCCCAGGATGAGTCCGGGCAGGGTGGCGAGATACGGCTTGCGGCTTTCCATGATGTCCTTCCTGCATGCGCGAAGCAAAAAAGAACCCGCCACCGGATGTGTCGGTGGCGGGTGTTGTTACCCGAGGGGATTGTACCCGATGGGAAAGGTTTAAGCGAAGTAGGCCACGCCGCTCTCAAAGATCGGCATGAACTTATCGCCGGGGACATGCTCGGGCACGTTGCGGTACAGGTTGTCGCCGCGACGCTCGGCATGGCCCATCTTGCCCAGGACGCGGCCGTCGGGGCTCGTGATGCCCTCGATGGCGAGTGCGGAGCCGTTGGGGTTGACGGAAAGATCCATGCTGGGCTTTCCGTCTTCACCCACGTACTGCGTGGCGACCTGGCCGTTGGCGATCAGCTGGGCGAGCACCTCGTCATTGGCGACAAAGCGGCCCTCGCCGTGGCTGATGGCGACGGTGTAGGGGTCGTCCAGGCTGCACTGCGACAGCCACGGGGACAGGTTGGACGAGATACGGGTGCGCACCAGACGGCTCTGGTGGCGACCGATGGTGTTGAACGTCAGCGTGGGCGCATCGGGCGTGGCGTCGACGATGTCGCCGTAGGGCACCAGGCCGAGCTTGATCAGGGCCTGGAAGCCGTTGCAGATGCCCAGCATCAGGCCATCGCGGGCCTTGAGCAAGTCGCGGACTGCCTCGGTGACCTCGGGAGCGCGGAAGAACGCCGTGATGAACTTGGCAGAGCCGTCGGGCTCGTCGCCGCCCGAGAAGCCGCCGGGGATCATAACGATCTGGCTTGCACGGATGCGGCGCGCAAGCTCGTGGGTGCTCTCGGCGACGGCCTCGGGCGTGAGGTTGTTGATCACGAAGGTGTCGGCCTCGGCACCGGCGGCACGGAAGGCGCGGGCGCTGTCGTACTCGCAGTTGTTGCCGGGGAACACGGGGATGATCACGCGCGGGCGGGCGATCTTGGCGCCGCCGTACACGTGGATATCCTTGGCGCGGAAGTCGATGGTCTCGACCTCGGGGGTCTCGCCGGCGCTGCGGTAGGTGAAGACGCCCTCGATGCCGCTCTCCCAGGCCTCCTGGAGCTCGGCGAGCTCGATGACCTCGGAGCCGGTGTCGATGACATAGCCCTCGACGGTGGTGCCCAGGGGCTCGACGACAACGCCGTCGGCGACTTCGGGCAGCTCGGCGTCCTCGGCGAGCTCGACGATAAAGCTGCCGTAGAGCGGGGTGAAGAGGCTCTCCACGTCCACGTCCTCGGCAAGCTCGATACCGATCTGGTTACCGACGCACATCTTAAAGAGGCTCTCGGCGCCGCAGCCGTAGCCGGGCGTGGAGACGGCCAGGGCGTCGCCGGTAGCGGTGAGCGCCTCGACGGCGTCAAACGCGGCGAGCAGCTGCTGGGCATCGGGGCGGTAGTCCTCGCCATAGGTGGCGGGGGCGATACGGACGACGCGGTGTGTGAGGCCCTTGAACTCGGGGGAGACAGCGCGGGCCGCCTTGCCCACGGCGACAGCGAAGCTGATCAGGGTCGGCGGAACGTTGAGCTCGCCGGCCTCGTCCTCAAACGAGCCGCTCATGGAGTCCTTGCCGCCGATGGCGCCGGCACCCAGGTCGACTTGGGCCATGAGGGCGCCCAGGACGGCTGCCGTGGGCTTGCCCCAGCGCTCGGCCTCGGTGCGCAGACGCTCGAAGTACTCCTGGAAGGAGAGATAGGCGCGCTTGTGCTCAAAGCCGGCAGCCACGAGCTTGGCGATGGACTCGACCACGGACAGGTAGGCGCCCGCAAACTGGTCGGCCTCCATCAGATAAGGGTTGAAGCCCCATGCCATGGCACTCGCCGTGGTGGTCTCGCCGTCCACGGGGAACTTGGCGACCATGGCCGAGCTGGGGGTGAGCTGCGTCTTGCCGCCAAAGGGCATGAGCACGGTCGCGGCGCCGATGGTGGAGTCGAAGCGCTCGGAAAGGCCCTTGTTAGAAGCGACGTTGAGGTCGGTGACGAGCGAGGTCATGCGCTCGGCAAGCGTGGTGCCGGCCCAGCTGGGCTGCCACACGCTACGGGCGCACACGTGGGCGACCTGGTGCTTGGGTGCGCCGTTAGAGTTGAGGAACTCGCGGGACAGGTCGACGATGGCGACGCCGTTCCAGGCCATGCGCATGCGCGGCTCGGCGGTAACCTCGGCGATAACGGTCGCCTCGAGGTTCTCCTCGGCGGCGTAGCCCATGAACTCCTCGACGTCACCGTCGGCGACGGCGCAGGCCATGCGTTCCTGGGATTCAGAGATGGCGAGCTCGGTGCCGTCAAGACCGTCGTACTTCTTGGTCACGGTATCAAGGTCGACATACAGGCCGTCGGCAAGCTCGCCTACGGCGACCGAGACACCGCCGGCGCCAAAGTCGTTGCAGCGCTTGATCAGACGGCAGGCATCGCCGCGGCGGAACAGGCGCTGCAGCTTGCGCTCGACCGGGGCGTTGCCCTTCTGGACCTCGGCGCCCGATGTCTCGATGGACTCGGTGTTCTGGGTCTTGGAGGAGCCGGTGGCACCGCCGATGCCGTCACGGCCGGTGCGGCCGCCCAACAGGATGATCTTGTCGGTGGGGGCGGGGCACTCGCGACGCACGTGGTTTGCCGGGGTAGCGCCCACGACGGCGCCGACCTCCATGCGCTTGGCGACGTAGCCGGGGTGATAGAGTTCGTTGACCTGACCGGTGGCAAGGCCGATCTGGTTGCCGTAGCTGGAGTAGCCGGCGGCAGCAGTGGTCACGAGCTTACGCTGCGGCAGCTTGCCCTCGAGCGTCTCGGACACGGGGACGGTGGGGTCGCCGGCGCCGGTGACACGCATGGCCTGGTACACGTAGCTGCGGCCCGACAGCGGGTCGCGGATGGCACCGCCCACGCAGGTGGCGGCACCGCCGAAGGGCTCGATCTCGGTCGGGTGGTTGTGGGTCTCGTTCTTAAAGAGGAACAGCCAGTCCTGGTCCTCGCCGTCGACATCGACCTTCACCTTGACGGTGCAGGCATTGATCTCCTCGGACTCGTCGACATCGGTCATGACGCCGGTCTTCTTGAGGTACTTGGCGCCGATGGTGCCCATGTCCATGAGGCAGACGGGCTTGGTGTCGCGACCGAGTTCGTGGCGCATCTCCATGTAGCGGTCGAAGGCCTGCTGCACCACGGCGTCGTCGATCGTCACGTCGTCCAGGACGGTGCCGAAGGTGGTGTGGCGGCAGTGATCGGACCAGTAGGTGTCGATCACGCGGATCTCGGTGATGGTGGGGTCGCGATCCTCATCGCGGAAGTACTGCTGGCAGAAGGCGATGTCCGCCTCGTCCATGGCAAGGCCGCGCTCGGAAATAAAGGCGGCAAGGCCGGCTTCGTCGAGCTCGCGGAAACCGTCGAGCACCTCGACGGGCTGGGGCTCGGGGGTCTCCATGTACAGCGTCTCGGGCAGGTCGAGCGAGGCGATGCGCGCCTCGACGGGGTTCACCACGTAGTGCTTGATGGCATCGATGGCGGCCTCGTCCAGAGCGCCCGAGATCATATAGACCTTGGCGGAGCGCACGGCGGGGCGCTCGCCCTGGCTGATGAGCTGCACGCACTCGCTGGCGGAGTCGGCGCGCTGGTCAAACTGGCCAGGCAGGAATTCGACGGCAAAGACGGCGCCATCGCTTGCGGGGAGCTCGTCGTAGGTCACATCGACCTGGGGCTCGCTAAAGACGGTCGGCACGCAGGACCGGAAAAGCTCCTTGTCGATGCCCTCGACGTCGTAGCGGTTGATAATCCTCAGGGCCTCGATGCCCTTGATGCCGAGAATTTCGGTCAGCTCGCCCTTGAGCTGCTGAGCCTCGACGTCGAACCCGGGTTTCTTCTCCACGTAGATACGAGAGACCATTGGTTCCTGCCTTCCTGATCGGTTGGGCGTACGGTACGGTATGCGGCAGCGGTCGGTTTGCGGGGTCTGCCCTGCGGTCGCCTTGAGCCACATGTTTGTAAACCTCACTATGATACGACAGCTCGCGGCGCGTTGAGGACGGCGAGGGTGCTACAGTGAAGCGCAAACAAGAGAAAGGCATCACATGGCATTCGTTTCGCTCGCCATCATCGCACTCGTGGCCTTTGCGAGTCCTTTTATCGCCTCGGCGATTCCCGGAAAACCCGTTCCCGAGACGGTCTTTTTGCTCGTGCTCGGCGCGGTACTGGGACCCCATATGCTCGGCGTCATCCATGTAGATGCTGAGGTCTCGCTGGTGTCCGAGCTGGGCCTGGCCTTTTTGTTCCTGCTTGCCGGCTTTGAGATCGACCCCAAGAGCATCACGGGCGTCGAGGGGCGCTACGGCTTGGCGACGTGGGTCGTCACGTTTGGTATCGCCTGGCTTGCCGTGCGCTTT
Organism: Collinsella sp.; assembly: GCA_018368345.1. Classification (GTDB taxonomy): domain Bacteria; phylum Actinomycetota; class Coriobacteriia; order Coriobacteriales; family Coriobacteriaceae; genus Collinsella. The sequence goes on along the minus strand of JAGZEK010000013.1, from coordinate 25,555 downwards.
ACCCCGTGGTTCTCAGTCAGTCATTTCGACGGTATCGCCGTGACGCTTGCCCTCACTTCGACGGCGCTCGGTACGCTTGTGCCCATCATGCGTGAGCGCTCGCTCACCGGCACGCGCGTGGGCGACTCGATTCTCGCGTATGGCACTTGGGGCGAGCTCGGTCCCGTGCTCGCCATGTCGGTGCTGTTGTCTGCCCGCACTGGCATCCAAACGCTCGTTATCCTTGGCTTGTTTGCGGTGGTTTGCGTGTTGCTGGCCGTGGTCCCGAGCCGCTCCAAGCGCGTCGGCAGCCGCTTCTTTGCATTTGTTGAGGAGCGCGCCGATACCACGTCGCAGACCTTCGTGCGCCTGACGGTGCTCATCCTGGTCACGCTCGTGGCATTCTCGGCTGTCTTTGATCTCGACATCGTGTTGGGTTCTTTTGCCGCTGGCTTTGTCCTGCGCTATATCATCCCCGAGGGCAACCATACGCTCGAGACCAAGCTCGACGGTCTGGCCTACGGTTTTTTGATTCCGGTGTTCTTTACCGTGTCGGGCGCAAAGATCGACCTGACGGCCGTGGCGTCGCGCCCGGGCTTGCTCGCGGGCTTTATCGTGGCGTTGTTGATTATTCGTGCCGTGCCCATTCTTATTTCCATGAGCATTTGTCCTGCGACGCGCGATGTGTCGGCGTATGGTCGCATTACCGTGGCCCTGTACTGCACCACGGCGCTGCCGATCATCGTTGCCGTTACGAGCGTTGCCGTCAACGCGGGCGCGCTGTCGCAAGATATTGCGTCGGTCATGGTTGCCGCCGGTGCCATCACGGTGTTCTTGATGCCATTGCTCGCGCAGCTCTTCTACCGCGTGGTGGATGCCGCACCGGTCGCCGCCGTGGCAGAGGTTGCCGAGCATCCATCCGATGCGCTCGACATCTTGCGCGCCCACCACGACCTAGCGAGCTTGCTCGCGCGCGAGCACGAGCTGCTGACCTCGCATGGCCATGGTCGCGTATTCGAGGGCCTGCCTACGCTCGATACGATTGCCGAGCGTCTTTCCGCCGAGGCAGCGAGCGGCCACATCGATGCCCGCATCGTGGACGCGGCGCACCTGCTTGCCGATAAGACCTATGGAGACGAGGTCGACCCGTCCGAGCTGACTCCGCGTGAGCGCCGCCGCCTGGAGCGCGCCAAGCTCGCTGTGCGCGAATACCGCCGCCGCATGCTGGAGCTCTATGCAAGAGAAGAAGCCGAGGACGACGACGGCAAGTAGCAAGGAATGTCGGGATACGGGTTCCGTCCAAATAATAGAAGGCGCGCTGCCTGCGGTTGATGCAGGCAGCGCGCCTTTTGCGTTGAGCTCCGTTGAGGTTCGAAGCCGAAACTTTCGACCTTTAGGAGCGGGCTGCTCCGTCGACGGGGAGCACCGCGCCCGTGACGTAGGAGGACATGTCGCTCGCCAGGAAAACGAAGGCGTTGGCAACGTCCTCGGGCTCGCCCATGCGACCGAGCGGAATAGTGGCGATGATGGGCTTGATGACCTCTTCGGGCAGGTTGGCGACCATATCGGTCTTGGTTACGCCTGGGGCAACGGCGTTGACGCGGATGCCCATGGGGGCGAGCTCGCGCGAGAGCGACTGGACCATGCCGTTGACGGCAAACTTGGACGTGGGGTAACCGACGCCGGAGGGCTGGCCGTACTTGGCGACCATCGAGCTTGTGGTAGTGATGGTGCCGCCGTGGCCGGCCTCGGTCATGATCTTGGCGGCAGCTTGGTGACCGTTAAAGACGGCGACGACGTTGAGGTCCATGACCTTTGCGAACTCCTCGGCCGTATAGTTAAGGAGCGGCGAGCGCTGGGAGATGCCGGCATTGTTGACGACCGTGTCCAAGCCGCCCATGTCGGCGGCAGCCTGGGTAAAGGCCTCGGTCACGGCTTCGAGCGAGGTGATGTCGCAGGAGCGGCCCCAGACCTTGGCGTCGGGATAGGCGGCTGCCAGCTTCTCAACGGCCGCGTCGGCAGTCTCCTGGCGCGAGCCAAAGACAGTGACGGCAGCGCCTTCCTCGATAAAACGGCAGGCGATGGCATAGCCGATACCGCGCGTGCCTCCGGTGATGATTGCTTTCTTACCCTCGAGCAACATGGTGCCTCCATTCTTCGGGGGTGTGGACATACGCAGCACAGCATAGTGGCAGCGCAAAACGAGCACATTCGCTTATCGGTGAACGGTACCCCTGGTTGTCAATGAGCGGTCGAGTTGTTCAAACACGGACTGCGCCAATGCGCTCCCAGCGCGCAAACAAAAGGGCTCCCGTCCAAGACCGGACGGGAGCCCCTCAAACATATATGTCGTATAGCGAGAACCGGACTAGTTGGCCATGACGCCTTCGGTCCATGCCTCGACGTCCTCGATGCGCAGGACGTTGGCGACCTCGGCCACGCAGTCGACGCTGGCAAGCTCGGCGGCGGCAGCCTGGACGTCCTTCTCGAGCGCGCGGTGCGTCAGGAAGATGACCGAGCAGGCATCGCTGACGCCCGACTTGCCGTCCTCGACCTGGTTGATGAGCGAGATCGAGATGTTGTGCTTGGCAAAGATGTCGACCGTCTCGGACAGGGCGCCCACGCGGTCGGCGACCTTCAGGCGCACATAGTACTTGGTCTGGAGCTCGTCCATGGGCTTAAAGGCGAGGTTGTGACCATAGGGCTCAATCTCGGGCAGCGGAGCCACGCCGCGGCTGATCTGCTCGGAGAGCGACAGGATATCGCCCACGACGGCGCTCGCGGTGGGGAAGGAGCCTGCGCCGGCACCGTAGAACATGGTCTCGCCCACGGCGTCGCCTACCACGTAGACAGCGTTCATGGCGCCGTTGACCTTGGCAAGCATGTGGTCGGCGGGGATCAGCGTGGGGTGCACGCGGACGTCGACGCCGGCGTCGGTGTTGCGTGCGATGCCCAGCAGCTTGATGGTGTAGCCGAGCTCGCGGGCCTGGGCAATGTCCTCGGCGCCGATGGTACGGATACCCTGCTGGTAGACATCGTCGGTGGTCACACGGGTGCCAAAGCCGATGGAAGCGAGGATTGCCGTCTTGCTGGCGGCGTCGAAGCCGTCGACGTCGGCGGACGGGTCGGCCTCGGCATAGCCCTTTGCCTGGGCGTCGGCGAGCACGTCAGCGTAATCGGCGCCCTCGGCGTCCATGCGCGACAGGATGTAGTTGGTGGTGCCGTTAAGGATACCGGCGATGGTCAGGATCTTGTTGCCCACCAGGTCGTGCTCGAGCGTGCTGACAATGGGGATGCCACCGCCGCAGCTGGCCTCGCACTTAATCTGCACGCCGCACGCGCGCGCCTTCTCGGCGAGCGTCTCGACATGACGGCCCAGCAGGGCCTTGTTGGCAGAGACGACGTGCTTGCCGTTCTCGAAGGCGGTGGTGAATATCTCGGTTGCGGGATGCTCGCCGCCGATCAGCTCGACGACGATGTCGACGGCGGGGTCGGTGACGACGTCGTGCCAGTCACTCGTAAAGGCCTCGCGCTCAATGCCTGCCGCCTCGGCCTGCTCCCAGGCAAGCGCGCAGGCGCGGGTCAGCTTAAGGTCGATGCCGTAGGCGGCCAGGTACTCATCGTGGTGGCTCTTGATCAGACGGGCCACGCCGCCGCCGACGGTTCCCAGACCGATGAGGCCGACGTTCACGGTGCGCAGGGGTTCGCTCATAGATAGCTCCTTCGTGCATCTTATGGATGGATTAACCGCTTAAAGGTTGAGTGCATTCTAGCGTGAAGTGCGGGCGCGTGCTTGCCTGGCAGCGGGAGCAGCATAAAACGCCACCCCCGAAACGCTGCGGAAACATTGGAAACACGCTCGCTACAAACGAACTTCCGTAACAAACTGTCAACGTTTGCACCATAAGGTTTGCCCTGTACCGCAAGACGGCCGCACCGCGGCCAGCGAAAAGGGGGACACCATGTTTAGCATCAACAACGTACTTAACCGCAGGAGTTTCTTGGCTGGCGCCGCGGCGCTCGGCAGTGCCGTCGCACTCGCTGGTTGCTCGTCGGGTGGCTCGGACGGCGGCTCCGCCGATGACGGCAAGACCTTCAAGATCGGTGTCATCGGCCCTCTGACCGGCGCCGCGGCAACCTATGGCGTTTCGGCCGAGAAGGGTGCCAAGCTCGCCGCCAAGGATTTCTCGACCAAGGACCTCAAGCTCTCGCTTAAGTCCGAGGATGACGTCGCTGACGGCGAGAAGGCCATCAACGCCTTCAATACCCTGTGCGACTGGGGCATGCAGGCGCTCGTCGGCCCCGTCACGACTGGTGCCGCCGTCGCCGTCTCGGGCGAGATTGCCGACGATATGCTCATGGTCACGCCCTCGGCCTCGTCTCTCGACGTCACCAAGGACAAGACCACGGTTTTCCAGGTTTGCTTCACCGATCCCACCATGGGCGCCAGCGCCGCGAAGTTCTTGGCCGAGAAGTACGCGGATGCCAAGATCGCCCTGTTCTACAACTCCGGCGATACGTATAGCTCGGGCGTTGCCGACGCTTTTGCCGAGCAGGCCAAGGCGTCCAAGCTCGACATCGTCGATACCGAGACCTTTAAGGACGACTCTTCCACGAGCTTTACCAACCAGCTCACCAAGGCCAAGGAGGCCGGCGCCACGCTCATCTTTGCGCCGATCTACTACACGCCGGCGTCCGTTTTGCTCAAGAACGCCAAGGACATGGGCTACGACATGACCCTCATGGGTACCGACGGCATGGACGGCCTGCTCTCTGTGGAAGGCTTCGATACCTCTCTTGCCGAGGGCGTACTGCTCATGACCCCGTTTTCGGCTGACGATGAGAAGAATGCCGACTTCGTCAAGGCCTATAAGGATGCCTACGACGAGACGCCCAACCAGTTTGCCGCCGACGCTTACGATTGCGTCCACGCCATCTCCGAGGCTATCGATAAGGCGGGGATTGACATTTCGGCCGATGGTGCCGAAATTGCCGACGATCTTGCCAAGGCCATGCGCAAGATCAAGATCGAGGGCCTGACAGGCGAGCTGACGTGGAATGACGAGGGCCAGGTCGAAAAGCCCGCCACAGCCTATGTGATTCAGGACGGCAAGTACATCGCCGCCTAAGTGCGCATAAAGCGCGACCGGTGAGGCCGTTTTATTCAGGGCAGGGACGCCTGTAACAGAACGGAAACATTACTTTCACACAATAAAGTGGCATTACTGCATAAAGTAATAGAAATACGCAGAATTATGGATAAATGAACAAATCCAAAGAAAAGTTGAAATAATCGCCACTTTCCTTAACTAAAGCGTCTAGTATTTTGCGAACGCCGAACACGGCGAAGGATGGCCTGTCGGGTAACCGAAACCCGACGAGATTTGAGAGGAGAGCCGCATGTCGAGCCTCACCGGTAAGTCATTGAACCCTGTTATGAATCGCAGGAGCGTTATCGCGAGCGCAGCAGGTCTGGGGGCGATGTCCATTCTAGCTGGCTGCTCCTCCAACGGCGGCGACAGTGGTTCCGCTTCGGGCGACGCTTCGTTTAAGATCGGTACCATCGGCCCGCTGACCGGCGCCAACGCGTCCTACGGCAAGTCCGTTACCCAGGGTGTCGAGCTTGGCTGCAAGGATTTCTCGACCAAGGAGCTGCCGCTTGTCAGCAAGGCCGAGGACGACCAGGCCGATGGCGAGAAGGCCGTCAACGCCTTTAACACCCTGCTCGACTGGGGCATGCAGGCCCTCGTCGGCCCGACCACCACGGGTGCGTCGGTTGCCGTTGCCGCCGAGTGTGGTAACGACCCCAAGACGTTCATGATCACCCCGTCCGCGTCCTCCGAGGACGTCACCGACGGCAAGGATTGTGTCTTTCAGGTTTGCTTCACCGACCCCAACCAGGGTGTCAACGCTGCCAAGTTCCTGGCGCAGAAGTATGCGGACGAGAAGTTCGTGCTGTTCTACAACTCCGGCGACGCCTATTCTTCGGGCATCGCAGATTCCTTTAAGGCCCAGGCCGCTGAGTCCAAGCTCGAGATTGTTGACGAGGAGACCTTTAAGGACGATTCCGCCACGAGCTTTACCAACCAGCTGACCAAGGCCAAGCAGGCCGGCGCCACCATGATCTTTGCGCCGATCTACTACACGCCGGCGTCCGTCCTGCTCAAGAACGCCAAGGACATGGGCTACGACGTCAAGATGATGGGCTGCGACGGCATGGACGGCATCCTGGGCGTTGAGGGCTTCGATACCTCTCTTGCTGAGGGTCTGCTGCTCATGACCCCGTTCTCCGCCGACGACGAGAAGAACGCCGACTTCGTCAACGCTTACAAGGATAAGTACGGCGATACCCCCGACCAGTTTGCCGCCGACGCCTACGACGGCGTGCACGCGGTGGCCGAGGCCGTCAAGGAGGCCGGTCTTGGTGTCGACGCCGATCCGACCGAGGTCGCCGAGAAGCTGTCCAAGGCTATGCTCAAGATTACCGTTGACGGTCTGACTGGCAAGCTCACCTGGAACGATAAGGGCCAGGTCCAGAAGGAGCCCACGGCGTACGTCATCACCGACGGCAAGTACGTACAGGCCTAATTGGCCGCCTTACATAGAGCGGTTTTGATCCCAAGCAGGGGAGGTTTTGGCCTTCCCTGCTTGCTTGGTATCTAGGGACAGTGTAACGTCCCTGTTTCATACATTAACTGGAAACCTATCCGAAAGGGGGATGTGGAACATGACGGTCTTTATCCAATACCTGGTCAACGGTCTGTCCATGGGCAGCGTCTACGCCATCATCGCGTTGGGCTACACCATGGTCTACGGTATCGCCAAGATGCTCAACTTCGCTCACGGCGATGTCATCATGGTCGGTGCCTATGTCTCGTTCTGCGCCACGTCGTATCTCGGCCTCCCGGGCTGGGCATCTGTAGTTCTCTCTTGTGTGGTCTGCACGGTTCTCGGTGTTCTCATTGAGGGTCTGGCCTATAAGCCGCTGCGCCAAGCAGGCCCGCTGGCCGTTCTGATCACGGCCATCGGCGTGTCTTACTTCCTGCAGAACGCCGCGCAGCTTCTGTGGGGCGCCACGCCCAAGAACTTCACTTCGCTCGTCACCTTCCCGGTGCCGGAGTTCTTGGCCAAGTTTAACGTAAGCGCCGTCTCGCTCGTCACCATCGTCGCCTGCCTGGTTATCATGGCCGGCCTGATGTTCTTTACAGGTAAGACCAAGATGGGCAAGGCCATGCGCGCCGTGTCCGAGGACAAGGCCGCCGCTCAGCTCATGGGCATCAACGTCAACCGCACCATCTCGATGACGTTCGCCATCGGCTCCGCCCTCGCTGCCATCGCCGGCGTGCTCCTGTGCTCCTACTCGCCGGTCCTGCAGCCCACCACGGGCGCCATGCCTGGCATCAAGGCCTTCGACGCTGCCGTTTTCGGCGGCATCGGCTCCATCCCCGGTGCCTTTGTCGGCGGCATTCTCATCGGCATCATCGAGGCGATGGCTCAGGCTTACATTTCCACGAGCCTTGCCAACTCCATCGTCTTTGGTGTTTTGATCATCGTCCTGCTCGTCAAGCCTGCCGGCCTCTTGGGCAAGTACGTCCCCGAGAAGGTGTAGGTGAGCGTTATGAAGTTTCTTAAAGACAAGCAGACGCGTCACGATTTTGTCACGTACGCCATGTGCGTTGTGGCGTTCGCCATCGTGTTCTTTATGCAGTCCAACCACATGATCCCGCGCATGATCGCCGGTCAGCTGGTTCCCATCACGGCCTATATCGTCATGGCCATCTCCCTTAACCTCGTCGTCGGCATCGCGGGCGACTTGTCGCTGGGCCACGCGGGCTTTATGAGCGTGGGTGCCTATACGGGCATCGTCACTGCCGTCGCGCTGGAGAGCACCGTTCCGTCCGATCCGATGCGTCTGATCATCAGCATCGTGGTCGGCGCTATCGCCGCTGCCATCTTGGGCTTCTTGATCGGTATCCCGGTCCTGCGCCTGAGCGGCGACTATCTGGCCATCGTGACCCTGGCTTTTGGCGAGATTATCAAAGAGGTCGTCACCTGCCTCATTGTGGGCGTCGATTCCCGCGGCCTGCATGTGATCTTTAACATCACGGGTAACTCTACAATCGACGACCTGCACCTGCTCGAGGACGGCACCGCCATCATCAAGGGCGCGCAGGGCGCATCGGGCGTGTCGACCTATTCGACCTTCATTGCCGGCGCAATCCTGGTTATGGTCGCGCTCGTGATTGTGCTCAACCTGGTTCGCAGCCGTACCGGTCGTGCCATTATTGCCGTGCGCGACAACAAGATCGCTGCCGAGTCTGTGGGCATCTCCGTCACCCAGTACCGCATGATCGCCTTCGTGGTTTCCGCTGCCCTCGCCGGTGCTGCCGGAGCCCTGTTCGGCGGTAACTTCTCGCAGCTTTCCGCCACTAAGTTCGACTTCAATACGTCCATCCTCATTCTGGTGTTCGTGGTCCTGGGCGGCCTGGGCAACATGCGCGGCTCCGTTATCGCCGCGGCGCTGCTCACGGTGCTCCCCGAGCTGCTCCGTCAGTTCTCGGACTACCGCATGCTCATCTACGCCATCGTGTTGATTCTGGTCATGGTCTTTACCAACAACCCACAGCTCAAGGCGTTCTTCGCACGCATTAAGGATCGCTTTGCTTCCAAGAAGGAGGTGGCAGCCGATGCCCAGTAAGTTTGAGTTCAACAAGGGCAAGATGGTCCCGTATCCTTCTGGCGCCATCGTTCCCGACCGCGACCTGGGCCAGCGCCCGGCGCTCGAGTGCATCCACCTGGGCATTGAATTCGGCGGCCTTAAGGCAGTCGATGACTTTAGCCTGACCATCGGCAAGACTGAGATCGCCGGTCTCATCGGCCCCAACGGTGCCGGCAAGACCACGGTCTTCAACCTGCTCACCAAGGTGTACCAGCCTACGCACGGCACCATCCTGCTCGATGGTGAGGACACCTCGGGCAAGTCAGTCTACCAGGTCAACCGCATGGGTATTGCCCGTACGTTCCAGAACATTCGCCTGTTCAACACCATGACGGTGGAGGACAACGTTAAGGTCGGCCTGCACAACCAGGAGCGCTACTCCGGCTTTGAGGGCGTGCTGCGCCTGCCGACGTATTGGAAGCACGAGAAGGCCGCCCACGAGCGCGCCATGGAGCTGCTGTCCATTTTTGACATGGAGTACCTGGCAAATGAACAGGCCGGCTCGCTTCCTTACGGCGCTCAGCGCCGTCTGGAAATCGTCCGCGCGCTTGCCACTAACCCCAAGCTGCTGCTGCTCGACGAGCCTGCCGCCGGCATGAACCCGTCCGAGACCGCGGAGCTCATGGAGAACATCGTCAAGATTCGCGACACCTTCGGCATCGCCATCATGCTTATCGAGCATGATATGTCGCTCGTTATGAACATCTGCGAGGGCATCTGCGTGCTTAACTTTGGCAAGGTTATCGCCAAGGGTACGGCGGAGGAAATCCAGAACAACGACGCCGTTATCGAGGCGTATCTGGGTAAGCAGGATAAGGGGGAGAACTAAATGGCAGAGCCGATGCTTTCCGTCTACAACATCAACGTCTGGTACGGCGCCATCCACGCCATCAAGGACATCTCCTTTAACGTTAACGAGGGCGAGATCGTGGCCTTGATTGGTGCCAACGGTGCCGGCAAGTCCACAACGCTCAAGACCGTCTCGGGCCTGCTGCGCTCCAAGACCGGCTCCATCAAGTTTATGGGCGAGGACATTACCCATACGCCCGCTGATAAGCTGGTTGGTAAGGGCCTGGCTCAGGTTCCCGAGGGTCGTCGCGCCTTTTTGCAGATGACGGTCGAGGAGAACCTGGAGATGGGCGCCTATACACAGCCCAAGTCCACAATTGCTCCGGGCCTGGAGCGCGTCTACGAGCAGTTCCCGCGCCTGAAGGAACGTCGTCGCCAGGTCGCCGGCACCCTTTCAGGAGGCGAGCAGCAGATGCTCGTTATGGGGCGCGCCCTTATGAGTAACCCCAAACTGCTTATGCTCGACGAACCTTCCATGGGTCTGGCACCGATTCTGATCGAACAGATCTTCCAGATTGTCGAGGACCTGCACAAGGCCGGCACCACGGTGCTTCTGGTCGAGCAAAACGCGCAGATGGCGCTTTCCATCGCCACACGCGGTTACGTGCTCGAGACCGGCAAGATCACCATGACCGGCACCGGCCAAGAGCTCCTGCACGACGACAACGTCCGCAAAGCCTATCTGGGCGGTTAGGAGGTTCCGCCGTTCTACTGAACGGCGGACCGGCCGACGCTGCGCGGGCCGCATTTGGACAATCTGACGTTCAACTTCAAGGGCGCGACCAGAAGGTCTGCGCCCTTTCGTTTCACGTCACCTTGTCTCAAATGCGGCCCGCTTGCTGACATTGCCAAAACATCGGCGTTGCCGTTGTCGCTGGCACATGGGGGGTGACACTTGGGGACGTTCCTTTTCTGCCGGCATCTGGGGACACTCCTTATAGTCGTTGGGGACGTTCTTGAATGACTAGTCGTCTAAGAACGTCCCCAACGACTAGGTCAAAAGGCCCCGAGCGCGGCGTGCTCACGCCCGTCGTGGTGTGCCCGAAGGGGGATGGCTGCTACGAGCTTGATCATTTGCGAGGAGAAGACGAACCAGTCGTTGCAGATCCAATATGGATCTCGCCAACCTCGGCAAGCTGCTCGATGAGTGGAAGCCCTGCCGGGTCGTCTATTTCAACACCACCCAGAATGATGGTGTCATCGCGCAGGTCGATCTGTGTGTTGAACACAGCGAGGTTAAAGCCGGAGGCTACAAATCCGATAGCAGCCAGGACGAGCCCCGTGGCAACAAGCCCACCCGCTACGGCAAGGTAAATCTTTTTTACGCTGGACATGTCTGCACTCCTTCCTATGCCGTAAGCGGCGCCGCTTCAGCGCCCCTGCGGCTCTTATTGCCTCGATCTTTCCAGAAGGGCGAAACGGCTTTCTTCGCCCAAAGGGCAGAGAGGCGCGCGATCTGCTTGGACGCCGTCCAGGCACCGGCTCCCGCGAGGAGCGCCACACCGATGGAAGCGAATCCCATTCCCATCGAGGTTAAAACGTACGGAACATGCCCGATAATGATGCCGTCCACGGTGAACAGGAGCCCCACCACGCCCGCGCCCCCGAATGCCGCGGCCACGATCCACACGCAGAGCGCAAGAACCCAAATGCAGATGTAGACTGTAGCGGCAACGGCGACGAACGCGAGCAGCAGCGGAATCCATACCGGAGAACCCACGATGGCGAGCGCCCATAGAAGCGCCGTGCTCTTGCGCTTGGTCCTCGCAATTGCGCGCGGCACGGCGGGCAGTTCGTCGAGCGTTGCCTCGGCGACCTCACCGAGCGTGCCCATGGCGGCCACAGCCTCGGCCTCCGTCATGCCGTCCTCCATACGGTCGGCGATGACCTCCGCGTAGAACTCCTGCGTTTCCTTTACCTGATCTGCCGGCAGGCAGGCCAGAAGCTCGCCCAGCCGGTTCAAGAACTCATCGCGCGTCATGGTGCGCCCCCTTCACGTAACGGTAGATCTCCTGCACGGATGGCCATTCGGCTAGGAACTCGGCGATACGCTCATGCCCGGTGTCCGTGATGCGGTAGTACCTTCGCAGCCGCCCGTTGTGCTCGGCGGAGCGCGCCGTGATGCACCCCGCCTTCTCCAGGCGCTTGAGCAACGGATAGAGCGTGGACTCCGTGAGCCCCATGCTCGCGGGCACGTCCTTCACGATCTGATAGCCGTAGGATTCCTCGCCCGAGACGGCCGCGAGCACGCAGGCCTCGAGGAAGCCGCGCTTCATCTGTGCCTCCATCCGCACACCTCCTTTCGTAGTATACTGTGCAACACCTACTATATGACACATAGTATATGATGTCAACAGTTGTCGTAGTCGTTGGGGACGTTCTTGAATGACTAGTCGTTTAAGAACGTCCCCAACGACTACTTCTATACAGCAAAAAGGGGTGCTGACCATTTCGGTCGGCACCCCATGAAGTTGCGGTGAAATAGGGACTAAATGAGGGCATCGGAGGTCAAAAGAGTCCCTATTCCACCGCAACTTCATGGGGGCATGCGACAATGCCATCGGAAAACGTTTGCCATCCTTGGGGGCCTATCTATGCTGTACGAGTTTTGTGCCGAGAACTTTGAGTGGGTGCCGGCGGCCATTGCGGCCGGTGCGGGACGCATTGAGCTGTGCGACAACCTTGCCGTCGGTGGTACCACGCCCTCGGCCGGCGCTATCAGCGCTACGACCAACTATGCCCACGAGCACGATGCACGGGTGATGTGCATGATCCGTCCGCGTGGCGGCGATTTTCACTACAACCAGGACGAGCTGCGCATGATGGAGATGGACTTGGGCCTTGCCGTAAGCGCCGGCGTTGACGGCTTGGTCTTTGGCTGCTGCAAACCCTGTGCTGGCGGATGGGCACTCGACGAGCTCATGCTTGGCGCCCTCGTGATGGCTGCGGGCTGCGCGACCGAGGAGTGCAAGCGCGAGCCTGTCGACATTACCTTCCATATGGCATTTGACCAGCTTTCGCCCGAGGCTCAGCTCGATGCCATCGACACGCTTGTCGAGTGCGGCGTTACGCGCATCCTGACGCACGGTGGTGCGGCCGGCACGCCGATTGAGGACAACCTGGGGCACCTGTCGCGTCTTGTCGAGTATGCGGCCGGCCGTGTGACCATCCTTCCCGGCGGCGGCATTGCCACGGCCAACCGAGATGCCGTAGCGGCAGCGCTTGGCGTCTCCGAGCTGCATGGCACCAAGATCGTGCCGTTAGAGGCGTAGTCCACATAGCTCGCACGTTCATCCTAAGATGCTTGGGCGACAAGGCGGGGCGCGAACAACGCGGGCAAGCTAGCGTGTCATGGCGTCGCGGCCGGCCTCGACCCGCTTGCGCTGGGCGGCGCGTTCCTCGCCGGTCAGGCGCTCAAAGAGATGCCCGATAATTGAGGCCAACACCTGCTGAAACAGCGTGCCGCACATGACGGGGAATACCACTTCGCCGGGAAAATGCTGCGTGGCGATGACAGCACCCGAAGAGATGTTGCGCATGCCGCAGGTAAAGCACATGGTAGTCGTCTCGCTATACGGCAGATGCAGCGCACGGGCGACCAGAAAACCGACGACAAAGCCGCTGATGGCGAAGATCAAAATAAAGAGGGCGACTTCCAGGCGCACCGCGTTCATGTGCAGCACGTACTCGCTCATGGCGGTGGAGTTGGACGCAATGACAACCATCATCATGAACTTGCAGGCGGGCGAAAGCACGGGGGAGAGTTTCTCATGACCCCAGCCGCGCGTGAGTTCGTTAATGACGATACCGAGCACGGCGGGTATGGCAATCATAAAGGCCATGTTCTGCATCATGCTCGGCACATCGATCGAGACGGCGGCACCCAGCAAGAGCTTGAGCGTGAGCGGAATCGTCACGGGCGATATAACCGAAGACGTCAGGATGATGGTGAGTGCGAGCGGGCCGTTGCCGCCAAACATGCTAATCCACATAAAGGCAGTGACTGCCACGGGTACGCTGTACTCGAGCACGATGCCGCAGACAAGGTTGGGATTGGAACCAAAGAACAGTGAGCCCATGGCATACGCCGCGATGGGGATGATCACAGCCGAGACAAATAACGCCAAAATCAGATGCAGGGGACGGCGGAACACCTCAGCTACCTGGTGAAAGGTGTTGCTGAGCGCACCCTGAAACGTCATAAAAGCAAACAAGGTGGGAACGATGGGCTTGAGTACGCCAATCTGCTGAGGAAAGAGCACGCCGAGCGCCACGCAAATCGGAACGATGACCTGCATATGCCCCGCGAGAAACTTGCCCAGTCCAACCCATTGCTTCATATGCTCTTGTGACTCCCTTTGCTCATGAACCCGTTTTGAATGGATATGCTAGACGCTCGCATGCGTCCGTGTGGCTGAAACGCTCGATTATTTCGAGGCTATTACCGCCCTCGTTTATCGAAACCACGGCGTGCTGGACGTTGTGCGTCCGCGCTGCACGGTATAATAAATCCGTTCAACAGATCTGCCTGCCGAAGCGGGCATACACAGAGGACTCATCGCTATGAACCGTGAGAGGTATCGCGGCGACCTGCCCCTATCGGGGGTGGGCGCCTATGTCATCGCTTAAGACGACGCATCGCTGGGCGGTCGCTCGGCAAAACCCCGAGCTCGAAAAGGAGCTTTCGGCTGGCCTGGGCATACCCGGGCTGGTGGCGCGCATTATGGTTGCACACGGCATTACATCCATCGAGGAAGGCCAGCTGTTTTTGACACCTTCGCTCGATCGCGACTGGGCCGACCCGCTCATTATCCCGGGCATGTCGGTCGTTGCCGACCGCGTCGAGCGTGCTATTCGCAACCACGAGCACATCGCGGTCTTTGGCGATTTTGACGTTGACGGTATTACGTCGACCTGCCTGTTGACCGAGGCACTGCGCACGTTTGGCGCCAATGTCACACCATTCATCCCGCACCGCTTTGACGAGGGATATGGCCTTTCGCGCGCGGCGCTCGACCGCGTCAACGAGCTCGCCCAACCCAATCTGATCGTGACCGTTGATAACGGTATCGCGGCGAAGGAGGAGGTCTCCTATCTGGAGAGCCTGGGAATCGACCTGGTGGTCACGGACCATCACGAGCCCTCCGATCAGGTGCCGCAGGGCGTGCCCCTAACCGACCCTAAGCTTGAGAACGAGGGTCCCTCGCGCGAGCTTGCCGGTGCTGGCGTGGCACTCAAGCTGGTGCAAGTCCTGGGCGAGCGTTTGGGCAAATCGTCGTATTGGCGTTCGTTGATTGAGGTCGCGGCGCTGGGTACCGTGTCCGACATGATGCCGCTGACGCCCGAGAACCGCGCGCTGGTCGCCGAGGGCATCCAGCAGATGCGCGTGACAGCTCGTCCCGGCTACATCGCGCTGGCAGCGCTCGCCAAGGCGGACCTCTCCAGCATTACGGCCGATGGCCTGTCGTTTTCGCTCATTCCTCGTCTGAATGCTGCCGGCCGCATGGCTGATCCCAAGCTGGCGCTCGACCTGCTGCTTGCCCGCGACCCCATCGAAGCGAGTGCGCTTGCCGCCGAGCTCGAGGAAATCAATCGCCAACGCCGCGAGATCGAGGCGGAGCTCACACGCGATGCCATGGCGAAGGTCGAGGAGACTTATGACGGCGGTCGCGCGATCGTCGTGGGCGGCGAGGGCTGGCACGAGGGCGTCAAGGGTATCGTAGCGAGCCGTCTGACCAACCGTTATCACGTGCCGGCGCTGCTTTTCTCGATCGAAGACGGTATCGCTCGCGGTTCGGGTCGCTCGGTGGGCAAGGTCAACCTGTTCGACGCCGTCGAGCGTTGCTCCGACCTGCTGATTCGTCGCGGCGGGCATGCGGGTGCGGTGGGCGTGACCATCGAGGCGTCCAAGCTCGACGAGTTCCGTCGACGTCTTTCCGCCGTGCTGTCCGAGCTTCCCGCCGAAGACTTTGAGGACACCGACGAGGTTGCCGCCACGGTCGACCTTTCCGAGTTGAATATCGAGACTATAGAGCAGATCTCCCGTCTTGAGCCGTTTGGCCAGGGCAACAAGGTGCCGCTGTTGGCGGCCGAGGGCGTGACAATGTGCGATCGCGCCGTGGTGGGCAAAACCGGCGAGCACATGCGCTTCGTGGCTACGGATGGCGCTGCGAGCGTTCCGGCCATCATGTTCCGTGTGCCGCAGATCGATAAGCTCATCAATTGCGATAGCGCCGTCGATTTGGTGTTCGAGGCCGTGGCCGAGCATTGGCAGGGGCGTGTGAAGCCCAAGCTCATGATCAAGGATGTTCTGGTCCGCGATACCACGCTGCTCAGCGTCGACGATCCGGCATGCGAGCTTCGTCGTGGCGTGCAGCCGGCGGATTCCGGCCTGCGCCTGGAGTCGCGTAAGCGCGAGACGCTCGCCCAGCTTTCCTATACCGAGCTCACGCGCTCGCTTATCCATAGCTTTATCGGATCGAACCAGCCGCACCGCGCGCAGGTTGAGGCGCTCGACGCCTTGGCCGATCACCAGAGTGTCTTGGCGGTTATGGGAACGGGCCGCGGCAAGTCGCTCATCTTCCACGTGCATGCCGCACGCGAGGCGATCCTTCGCGGGCGTGCGAGCATTTTTGTCTATCCGTTGCGTGCGCTCGTTGCCGACCAGGCCTATCACCTCTCATCGACGATGGCTGCGCTCGGCATTGGCGTGGGCGTGTTGACCGGCGAGACCGTGGAGGCAGCGCGCGATGACGTGTTTGCCGGCCTGGCTTCGGGCCGCACCGGCATCGTGCTCACGACGCCTGAGTTCCTGTCTATTCACCGCGACCGCTTTGCGCGCTCGGGGCGCATCGGTTTTGTCGTTATTGACGAGGCGCATCATGCCGGCCTTGCCAAGGGCGGCGACCGTAGCGCCTATCTCGACATGCCCGATATCCTCAAAGCCCTGGGCGATCCGGTCGTTATGGCTGCGACGGCCACCGCGACGGCTCCGGTCGTGGCCGAGCTTGCCTGCATGTTGCCGATCACTCGCACGGTGGTCGACGAGACGGTGCGCGAGAACCTGCAGCTCGAGGACGAC
Organism: Collinsella sp.; assembly: GCA_018368345.1. Taxonomy (GTDB): domain Bacteria; phylum Actinomycetota; class Coriobacteriia; order Coriobacteriales; family Coriobacteriaceae; genus Collinsella. The sequence goes on along the minus strand of JAGZEK010000013.1, from coordinate 8,927 downwards.
CGCGACCTTGCGAGCCGCGAGAACCGTTTGGTGTCGATCGTGGCGACGGGGGAGAAGACCGTCATTTACGTCAATTCGCGCGACCAGTCCGTGGCGCTCGCCAAGACGTTGCGCAAGCGTGTGCCCGATTGCGCAACCCATATCGCGTTCTATAACGCGGGGCTTGCGCGTTCCGATCGCCGTCGCGTGGAGGAAGCATTCCGAGACGGAAGCCTCAGCTGCATCGTTTCGACCTCCGCCTTTGGCGAGGGTGTCAACCTGCCCGATATCCGCCATGTCGTGCTCTACCACATGCCGTTTGGCGCCATCGAGTTCAACCAGATGAGCGGACGTGCCGGCCGCGATGGCCAGCCCGCCGTGATCCATCTGCTCTATTCGTCGCGCGACGCCCGCATTAACGAGCGCCTGCTCGACTGCTATGCGCCCGAGCGCGACGAGCTTGTCACGCTCTATCGCGCGCTGCAGACCATGTGGCGCTCCAACCGCGGCAAAACTGGGGACGATTCCTTTAGCGCGAGCGATATCGACATCGCGCAGATGTGCCTTGCCATCGATGCTCGCACACCGGTCGACGAGCGTTCGGTGGAAAGCGGCCTGGGAATCTTCGAAGAGCTTGGTTTCTGTCGAGTTTCGGGGTTTGACGACACTCGTCGCATCGCGATGGCCGAAAACCCCGGCCGCGTGCAATTGAGCAGGTCAATTCGCTATTTGGAGGGCTTGCGCTCGCGCATGGAGTTTTCGGCTTTCCGGAGCTGGGCGCTCGATTCGTGCGCTTCTGATATGCTAGCCAAAGTTAACCGCCCGATCGTACCGCGGGCCTAGGGGAAGGGGACCTCGATGGACGCCGCAGCCCGTACCGCCCATGATTCCACCCTCCAGCCGTTTTCGGAGATGGAGCACTATAAGCATGCCGATGAGCTGCCGCCCGAGATTATGGCGGACAGCTACGACAAACTGGAGCGCCTGTGCCTCAAATATATGAATGAGGACGACTTTTCTAAGGTTGAGCAGGCCTACTGCTTTGCCGCCGAGAAGCACTGCAACCAAAAGCGCCGCTCGGGCGAGATGTACATTAACCATCCCGTCGAGGTTGCCATCATTTTGGCCGATCTCAAGATGGACTGCGATGTGGTGTGCGCCGCGCTGCTGCACGATACCGTCGAGGATACCGAGACCTCGCTCACCGATGTTTCCGGCCTGTTTGGCGATACGGTGGCCGAGCTCGTCGATGGCGTGACCAAGCTCACCAACATCGAAGTCGACAGCATGGACGAGAAGCAGGCGCTCACGCTGCGCAAGATGTTCCTCGCCATGTCCAAGGACATCCGCGTCATCATCGTTAAACTTGCCGATCGTCTGCACAACATGCGAACGCTGGCAGCCCTGCGCGAGGATCGTCGCCTGTTTAAGGCTCGCGAGACCATGGACGTGTACGCGCCCTTGGCCGACCGCCTGGGCATGAGCTCTATTAAGTGGGAGCTCGAGGACCTGTCCTTCTTCTACCTGGAGCCCGATGCCTACCAGCGCATCGCGCGTATGGTAGCTGAGTCGCGCGAGGTCCGCGAACGCTACCTTGCCGAGACCATCAAGACGCTTACCGATGAACTCAACCGCATTGGTCTGGAGGACTTCCAGATCAACGGCCGCTCCAAGCACTATTGGTCCATCTACCAAAAGATGAAGCGCAAGGGCAAGGAGTTCTCCGAGATCTACGACCTGGTGGCGCTGCGCGTTATTACCCATTCGGTGCGCGATTGCTACTCCACGCTCGGTGCGGTGCATACGCTGTGGCACCCCATGCCTGGTCGCTTTAAAGACTATATCGCCATGCCCAAGGTCAATAACTACCAGTCGCTCCACACGACGGTCATCGGCCCTACGGCTCGTCCGCTCGAGATTCAGATTCGAACCTACGAGATGCATGAGCAGGCCGAGTACGGCATTGCCGCCCACTGGCTATATAAGAAGTCGGGCGGATCGTCTGCTTCCAAGACCAATGACGCTCAACGTTTGGACGACCAGATCAACTGGCTCAAGCATTCGCTCGATTGGGCGGCTTCCGACGAGATCACCGATGCCAAGGAATACCTGCACTCGCTGAAGGTCGATCTGTTCGATCAAGAGATCTTTGTCTTCACGCCCAAGGGCGAGGTCATGGCGCTTCGTGCCGGCTCTACACCGCTCGACTTTGCCTACGCCGTTCACACCGAGGTGGGAAACCATTGCGTCGGCGCCAAAATCAACGGTGCGGTGGCTCCGCTCACGCACGAGATTAAGACGGGTGACCGTGTCGAGATCCTGACTAACAAGAGTTCCAAGCCGTCGCGCGATTGGCTCAAGATCGTTAAGACACCTTCCGCCAAGTCAAAGATCCGCCGCTATTTTGCCGCTGCGACCAAGGACGACGACGCTGCCGCCGGTCGCGATATGCTGGCCAAGGACCTGCGTAAGCGTGGCTATGGCATTTCTACGCCGCGTTCGACGCGTGCACTCAACGCCGTGGCGGAGCAGTTTAACTTTAAGCAGCTCGAGGACCTGTTTGCCGCCGTCGGCGCCGGCAAGGTTGCCCCGCGCGCTGTGGGCAATAAGGTCGAGCAAATCTTGGACCCCAAGCCCGAGGAACAGCTCACCAAGGCCGAGGCTATCGCCGAGGTCGTGAAGCAGCCCGCTCGCGGCTCCAACCGCAAGCCGCAAAAGCGCGGCAAGAGCGCCAGTAACGGCATTATCGTCAAGGGCGAGAGCAACAGCGGCCTGCTGGTCCGTCTGGCTCATTGCTGCAACCCCGTGACGGGTGACGACATCGTCGGCTTCATCACGCGCGGTCGTGGCGTTTCGGTGCATCGCGCCAACTGCCCCAACGTCAAGGGTCTTATGGAACATCCCGAGCGCATGATCGATGTGGAGTGGGACGGCGCTGCCGACACCCTCTTCCAGGTCGAGATCGTGGTCGAGTGCCTGGACCGCATGGGCCTGCTCAAGGATGTCACCATTGCCATTGGCGATGCGGGCGGCAATATCCTTTCTGCCGCCACGTCGACCAACCGCGAGGGTATTGCAACCCTGCGCTTTATGGTCGAGATCTCGGACGCGAGCGGTCTGGATCCGCTGCTGGCTTCCATCAGCAGTGTCGATTCGGTCTACGACGCTCGCCGTCTTATGCCCGGCGAAGGCGGAGCTCAGCTCAAGCGCCGTGTGTAGGTGCGAGAGCCTCTCAGCATCATAGATATTGGTTACGTTCGAGGCATCGTTTGGTGCCTCGAACGTATTTTAGAAGGAGGGTATGCGCATGGGCGATATGACTTTGGACCTGACACCCCGAGGTGCAGCTTCGATTGAGGCACTCGTCAACGGCCCGATTCAGACCAACAGTTACGCCGTGATTTCGAATGACGAGTGCTTAATCGTCGATCCGGCGTGGGAGGGCGAGCGTCTTGTGGAGCATATCCGCACCGCGCATCCCGAAGTTCGCGTACTCGGCTCTGTCTGCACGCACGGTCATGCCGACCATGTTGGCGGGGTCGCCGGGGTTCGAGCTGTCGTTGGCGACAGCGCACTATATGAGTTGTGCGCTAAGGACGTGACGGTGCCTCGCGCAAATATCGAGGAGCAGCGCGCCATGTGGGGTATTGAGACGCCCGATCCGGGCGAGCCGACGCGGCTGCTTGCCGAGGGCGATACGATTGAATTGGGCGATATCTGCCTGCAGGTGATCGAGACGCCGGGGCATACGCCGGGCGGCATCGTCCTGTTCGCCGCGACCGAGCAGGGGAACATCGCCTTTGTGGGCGACACGCTTTTCCCGGGCAGCCACGGTCGTACCGATCTTTCCGGCGGTGACGAGGCGGCGATTATGCGCTCGCTCTCCAAACTTGCCAAGACGCTTCCGCCCGATACCGTTTGCTTGACGGGCCATGGCGATTCGACCACGATGGCGCGCGAACTTATGCAGAATCCGTTTATGCAGATGTAGGCTCGAAGCCGTCTTTCGAACCACGAAGACCGCTCAATCGTCAAGCTATTTTCCCCAGTGGGTCGATTCTGTGGGGCAAACGGTCAAAATTTGTCCAATCGGATGGTATTCGTGAACAAACGAACGTTTATGCTCGGGTATGTCGTGGTAAAATCTCAGGCGTTATCGGAGCAACCTTACAGGAGGTTTCTTTTATGCTCGTCAACGCAGCAGACATGCTCAAGAAGGCCGAGGCCGGCAAGTACGCTCTCGGTGCCTTCAACACCAACAACCTCGAGTGGACCCTGGCTATTCTCCAGGCCGCCGAGGAGGCCAAGTCTCCGCTGATCCTTCAGTGCACCGCTGGTGCCGCTAAGTGGATGGGCGGTTTCAAGGTCTGCGCCGACATGGTCAAGGCTGCCGTCGAGGCCACGGGCGTTACCGTCCCCGTCGCCCTTCACCTCGATCACGGTTCTTACGAGGACTGCTTCAAGTGCATCGAGGCCGGCTTCACGTCCATCATGTATGACGGCTCTCACGAGGAGACCTTCCAGCTTAACCTCGACCGCACCAAGGAGCTCGTTGAGCTTGCCCACTCCAAGGGCATGTCCATCGAGGCCGAGGTCGGCGGCATCGGCGGCACCGAGGACGGCGTGACCTCCAACGGCGAGCTCGCTGACCCCGCTGAGTGCAAGCAGATTGCTGACCTGGGCGTCGACTTCCTCGCCTGCGGTATCGGCAACATCCACGGCGTGTATCCCGCCGACTGGGCTGGCCTTTCCTTCGAGCGTCTGGGCGAGATCAAGGCTCAGACCGGCGACCTGCCCCTCGTTCTGCACGGTGGCACCGGCATCCCCGAGGATCAGATCAAGAAGGCCATCTCCCTGGGTATCTCCAAGATCAACGTCAACACCGACCTGCAGCTCGTCTTCGCCAAGGGCGTTCGCGAGTACATCGAGGCTGGCAAGGATCAGCAGGGCAAGGGCTTCGACCCCCGCAAGCTCCTCAAGCCTGGTCGCGACAACATCGTTGCCCGCACCAAGGAGCTCATGGAGGAGTTTGGCTCCGTCAACAAGGCGTAAGTAACGGTTTAACTTCCCGCCGGAGGCCCCGTTCGCCCTACGCTTTTCCCTTGCGCTCACCTGGCTTTGCCAGAAGTCGCGCAATGGGAAAAGCTCCGGGCGAACGGGGCCTCCTTTGTTAACTCGCTGCAGGGTTACGAGGCTGAATTCATTTTTGCTACCGTTCAGCGGCGTTGATGGCTCCTTTGTTGGGGCTTTCTATTTATCTAGCTACAATGGGCTTCGAGAGTTCTAATGACTTGGAGTTTGGTATGGCTGTTATTAATGTGCTGCCTTCGGATGGGAAGGTTATTGACGAGGGTCCAGTTGGTTGCTCTGCTGATGTTTGCTGTGATGACTTTCGTCATCTCGATGTTGGACTGCCGCCCGAGATTCTTCGACTCAAGGATGCCGGATATTTGACGCAGGCTGTTGCGGCTTGTGATCGTCTTTTGAGGCAGAATCCTGAGCCTTCCCTGGCAGCCTGCGTTCGTGCCGAGCGGTATCGCATGCTTGAGACGCCTCTTCATTTTTCGGTGTCGCGCGATCGAGCTATTGCGATGATTCGCGAGGAGTGGCCTGAGTTTACCGAGGAGCAGTTTGACGATCTGATTGACCGTAAGCGTATTGACTGGCGCTTTATCGATGGCGAGCTGTTCGTTCTCGACAACTTCCTCGATTCGCTTCGCGTATATCCCAAAGAGGTCCCCGGCATGCGGCCCGATTCTACGGACGGAATTGCACTGCGCAACGAGATGCTCAAGGAAATGGAGTCGCAAAACGGATTGGCTCGCGTCATTGCGCTTAAAGCGTCTGTGTCTGTCCCCGGCGCTCTGGAGGGGGAGACCGTTTGCGCTTGGCTTCCCGTCGCGGCTGCCTGCCGTCAGCAGTCTCGGGTCGAGATTCTCGACATGACGCCGGAAGGTGCTGTTGCTCCCGCGAACGCTTCGGCACGTACCGCCTCGTGGTCTTCTTCGTGTGAACGCTCATTCTCGGTGACCTATCGTTATCACATCGATGCTACTTATTGTGATGTCTATGGGGGTGCGCTTCCGGCGCATCCGTGTATGGACGCGCCGCTGTCCGAGGATATTTCCGAGGACCGTCCGCACATTGCATTCACGCCGTATCTGCAGCAGCTGACGGCCGGTGTTGTTGACGGACTCGAGGATCCGCTCGATCGCGCTCGTGCTATCTATGATTACCTGACACAGCATATCGACTATCGCTATCAGCCACCGTACCTGCTTTTGGGATCTATTGCCGACGACTGTGCGCATTCGCTCCGCGGCGATTGCGGCGTTATGGCGCTCACGTTTATCACCATGTGCCGCATCGCGGGGGTGCCTGCTCGTTGGCAGAGCGGCCTGTATGTTGCGCCCGATTCGGTGGGGCCGCACGATTGGGCTGAGTTCTATACGCCACAGACCGGTTGGCTTAACGCCGACGTATCGTTTGGTTCCTCGGCACGCAGGATGGGGGAGGAGTGGCGTCGTCGTCACTACTTTGGCAATCTCGACCCGTGGCGTATGGTGGCCAACAATCGATTCCAGGCTGAATTTGTGCCTGCTTTCGATGGTATGCGCGAGGATCCCTATGACAACCAGATGGGCGAGGCCTCGGTTGACGGACGTGGATGTCGTAAGCGGGAGATGTTACGCAAGGTTGAGCTTATCGAAATGCTCGAAGTTCCATTTTCGGACTAATCAACAGAAAGCTGTGATAAACTAACTCACGCATTACGTGCCCGAGTGGCGGAATTGGCAGACGCAGTGGACTCAAAATCCACCGTTGGTAACAACGTGCGAGTTCGAGTCTCGCCTCGGGCACCATACATGCAAGTGAGCGTTCAAGGGGGTCAAGGCCCCCTTTTTCGTGCCGAACTCGCGTGAGCGCGCTCCGCTACAAACAGGCCTGTGGCCTGTTTGTAGCGGAGCGTGGCGAGGGCGCCATGCGCCCGAAGCCCGGGGCTTCGCGAAGCGAAGTCCCTTCGAGTCTCGCCTCGGGCACCATACATGCACCTGCGCTTCAAGGGGGTTGCGGCCCCCTTTTTCGTGTACGTAATGTGATAACGCGCTGTACGTGTTATTATTCGCAAGGCGTTGTTTCCGCAATGCCCTAAAGAGGAACCCGAGGGTTCCCACCTTTTGGCGCCAATGAGCAGCTGACTGGTCATACAAATTAGATTCTCTTCCTCAAATCGAGGATGTCTATGTGTACGACCTGGTTGCTGAGAAGCGCCGGGTTATTTTTTTATGAATGGAGGTAGGGAAAATAGCTAAGTCTGATGACACCCGCATCAACGACGAGATCACTGCATCTTCGTGCCGTTTGATTGGCGTCGATGGCTCTCAGCTCGGCCTGTTCGCCATCCGCGATGCTCAGCGCGTCGCCGACGATCAGGGTCTCGACCTGGTCGAGATCGCTCCCAACGCGGAGCCGCCGGTCTGCAAGGTCATGGACTACGGTAAGTTCAAGTACCAGCAGGCCATGAAGGCCAAGGCTGCTCGTAAGAACCAGTCCAAGGTCGAGGTCAAGGAAATGAAGTTCCGACCCAAGATCGACGTTGGCGACTACGAGACCAAGAAGGGCCACGTTCTGCGTTTCCTCAAGAAGGGCGCACGCGTTAAGATCACCATCATGTTCCGCGGCCGTGAGATGGCTCACCCGGAGCAGGGCCTTAACGTTCTCGAGCGTCTCGCCGAGGATCTCAAGCCTTACGCTACGGTCGAGTCCAAGCCTAAGATGGAAGGCCGTAACATGCTTATGCTGCTCGCCCCGATTAAGGGCGCCTTCGATGAGGATAAAGCGGCAAGCGATACCAAGTAACTAGTGTTCTGTAACCGATTAAGGAGTATTTCATGCCTAAGATGAAGTCCCACAGCGGCACCAAGAAGCGTTTCCGCAAGACTGGTACCGGCAAGCTTATGCGCGCCAAGGCTTTCAAGAGCCACATCCTGAGCAAGAAGTCCACCAAGCGTAAGCGTGGCTTCCGTCAGGAGACCGAGATCGCCGCTGCCGACCGCAAGGTCATCAAGTCGCGTCTCGCCTAAGTTCGCGTTCCCGTTTTTCGTTTTACCGTCTAGGAGTTGATAGAACATGGCACGTATTAAGCGCGCTGTTGCCGCCAAGAAGAAGCGCCGTACCGTTATGCACCGTGCGAAGGGTTACTACGGTGCCGCTTCGCGTACTTACAAGCATGCTAAAGAGCAGGTCCAGCACTCCCTGCAGTATCAGTATCGTGATCGCCGCAACAAGAAGCGCGAGATCCGTTCTCTCTGGATCACTCGTATCAACGCTGCTGCTCGCCTGAACGACATCTCTTACTCTCAGTTCATGCACGGCCTGAAGGTTGCCGGCATCGAGCTCGACCGCAAGGTCCTGGCTCAGATGGCTTACGAGGACATCGAGTCCTTCAACGAGCTGGCTACCATCGCCAAGAAGGCTCTCGAGGCCTAATAGGTTCTCTTGAATCGCTAGGGGAGTGTCGCGTTGTGCGCGGCGCTCCCTCTTTTTTTATCGAAAGCGCTGGTCTACATTGCTAAAAGCGCGGGTAGATAAACACTAACAGGTGACCGATCTCTATATATTCCTGAACCAAAGGGTCATCATCTGATACGTGCGGAAGATCCACACCAGTCTTTCTATTACCTATAGAAAGCAATATGTTGTGTAGGACTTGTGAAGAGTGGAATTGACGTCCCACAGGGCTTCGCGGTCTGGCAATATATCTCCTTGCCGCGCGGCCCGGTCGGACCGGATCAGCCGCAAAGCGTGCACCTTGAGAACCGGATACTGCGAGGATGGACACACAAGCTGTGTCGCATCCGGGCAGACATCGAACCATTTGAAATGGTCTAACTTGGATTTGTTTTTCGCAAGGCCGCCGAGAGGCGGCCCCGAGAAATTCCTTTTCC
>JAGZEK010000028.1 GCA_018368345.1 Collinsella sp. | reverse complement strand
ATGCCGCCCCCGGGGCCCGCGAGGGGCCTCGGGGGCGTTCGACTAGCTGCGGGAACGTCCTATCCGCTCAATGTGTTCGGCTGAGATCGGAAATCAACCCGTAGCAAGTCAGCGCAAACATCGTTTTGTCGGACGCCGCGGTATAGTCCGCCCGATAGGCAAACTCATCGTCTCGTTCGGGAAGCTCTCGATAATAATGCGTGCTGTTGGTGCCAAAGGAGAACCAACCCTGTCCGTTAGAGCTTACGAGCCACACAGAAAGCGCAATGCGACCGTCGCTCTGTTCAAACGAAAAGTGGGATCCATCAGCACTGTTACCAGCAAATCCGCCGTTTGCAGCAAAGGGATCGCTGTAAACGGTGTACTGCTCAACGGTATTTCCCTGGGGCATCTTGACCTGCACCTTAAGCCAAGCCCGCAGCTGCATGAGCTGGTCTTGGCCCGCGCTGTTAATCGACAGATTCTCCTGCTGAGGACCCATCGTGAGCATCAGCACGTCGTGGTCGGTTGCGGCGCGATGGTTGAGGCCCCACTCGTACGTGGCGCCGCTCTGGGTGGAAAAGGTGGTGTAGGTTGATCCAGGTTCAAAATAAGCATTGGTATCCTGTGGCTTAAGATTCCACGCAAGCGCAAAGTGATTACCGTTAGCTTGTTTGAGGTTTCTTTGACCGTTGAGGAGCTTCGTGGGGAGGTCGAGGTACGACGCCTCGCCGATTCTCTTTCTCGGAGAGGTCGTCGACCAACCAGAGGCTTGGTTGGTAAAGGTTGGGTTCGCTATAAGGTTGCCATCGTCACCGTACGCACGCGAGGGCAACCCCCCGACCATAACGAACGCGCATAAGACCGCTGCCAACATCACAAAGGTGCGGCGCATCGACGCAATATGACCGAAAGGACCCTGCACGGGCGCATCCCCCCCAGCCGCAGCCCGAGCATTCGAGCAAGCTGCACAAGTAGTTCGTTTAGGCCTTGTCATTCTACAACCAGCTCAGGGCAAAAGCAAAATCATACGTGACCGATTTGGAGTCATTTTTCGCACCTCATTTTTCGCATTGCGCAGGTAGGACGGCAAAAGTAGCCAAAAAAGCCCCGCGCCAAATGAGCTACTTGAGGAGTTGGGCCATGGCGTTGACGAATTTTTGGACTTGGAGGGTGGGCTCGAGCGGGTAGTGCAAGAAGACCGGCACCTCGCGGCCGCACAGGAACGGCACGCCCACAAAGGCCGGGTGTACCCCCGACCATGCGCCGCAGGTGAGCACCGCGTCGCCCTTTTCCTCGGCTTCGTTAAAGAGCGCAAAGTCAAAACTGTCCACGTCGATCACGTCCACGCCGCCATCGGCCAAAAGATCGATGCGCAGGCTGTCCATGGCGTCGTTGCCGTGGCGCAGTACGCGCAGACGCATACCCTCCAGGTCGGCAACCGTAATGCGTGTCTTGCGCGCCAGCGGGCTCGTGCGCGGCAGGTCGATATAAAACGGCACGTTGACAATGCGGAGCTTTTGACAGGCGTCACCCCAGCGCGGGGTCGAAAAACTCGACTGCACCACATCCACCTCGCGACCGAGGCTGCGCATGACGGATTCGCGTTCGTCGTAGAGGTCGCTTACCGGCACGATCTCAAATCGAAGCGACGGTTCCAGCTCGTGTACGCCCGACCACATCGACAGCGTTTGGCGCCCCGGGCACATCATCGACACGCCCAGACGCACGGCCCCGCCATCGCCCGCCGCGCGTCGGGCGCGGCGCAGCGCATCCTCGGACTGCCGCATGATCGAGCGCGCGTCGTCCACCAGCAGAGCGCCCGCCGGCGTCACCTTAACACCAGAATGCGAGCGCTCGAACAACGTGATGCCAAACTCGGCCTCGAAGCCCGACACCTGCTTGACGAGCGCCGGGGTCGACACGCGCAATTTTGCCGCCGCACGCGAGAAGCTTCCCAGCTCCGCGGCGGCCGATATGGCCTCAAGTCGTCGATCGTACACGTCAATCTCCCGTTTTCGCGCCCGTGGGCGCACAGCACCGCAGGGGGTCGTTTTCGCAGGTCACGCGCTCAATTGAGAACAAACCTCAATGCATAGTATAAACCTATGGTTAATGCCATTCTAACAAATATGCAATTCACCTGCGCAAATGCAAAGCATACGATAACCTGCGAAAACCACGTGGGTCGATTAATGGGAACGGCCCACCGGGAGGCACAAGAAGGGAAGTTCCTATGAGCAACTGGCTTAAGCTCGAGGGCGATGTCTGCGCCGTGACCGGCGCACTCGGCGGTATGGGCGTCGAGATTTGCCGCGAGTTCGCCCGCAACGGCGCCAACGTCGTCCTGCTCGACCTGGACGAGGAGAAGGTCAAGGCCGCTGCCGCCGACCTCGCTGCCGAGTTTGGCATCCACGCCGAGGGCTACAAGATGAACGCCACCGACGAGGCCGAGGTTCAGGCCGCCGTCGATGCCACCATCGCCAACTTCGGCCATGTCGACGTCCTCGTCAACACCGCCGGCATCCTGCGCTTCGCCGCCATGGAGGACCTGCCGCTCTCCGACTGGAACGAGGTCATCAACGTCAACCTCACCGGTTACTTCATCACCTCGCAGCGCTTTGGTCGCGAGATGATCAAGGCCGGCCAGGGTCGCCTGGTGCACATCTCGACCGTCGCCAGCCACTCCCCCGAGACATTCTCGGGCGTGTACAGCTCCACCAAGGCGGGCGTCAACATGATGTCCAAGATGCTGGCTGCCGAATGGGGTCCCTACGGCGTGCGCTCCAACTGCGTCGAGCCCTGCTTCGTCAAGACCCCGATGTCGGCCAACTTCTACGCCGATCCCGAGGTCGAAAAGAGCCGCAGCCGTCTGATCGCCACGCGTCGCATCGGCGAGGTCAGCGATATCGCCAACGCCGTCATGTTCCTGGCGTCCAAGCGCTCGGACTTTACCACCGGCGACGCCATCAAGGTCGACGGCGGCTTCTCCAACATGATGGGCGACCTCACCGCCAAACCCGGCGGCCGTCGCGCCTATGCCGACAACTACCTTAAGAACAAGGGCGTCGAGCTCTGGTCCGATGAGTCCGGCGTCGCCAAGCCGACCGACCAGTAAACCAACCTGACAGGGAGGCTCCGCGGACACGCCCGCTCCTCCCCCGTATCGATTAGAAAGAGTCCAATGGCTTCCACCAACTCCAACAAGGGTCGCGCCGTCGTGCTTTCCGCCGCGTGCGTCACCATGTTCTTTATCAGCTCCATCGCGCTGTATTCCGTTGTGAGCAAGAACCTGCTCGCCGTCTATCCCGAGTGGTCCAGCGCTCTTACCTGGGCTTTCCCGGTCTTCCAGACCATCATGGCCGTGACGGGCATCTTCGCCGGCCGCATCTCCGATAAGATCGGCCCGCGCAACGTCGTGATCGCTGCCGCCGTGTGCTACGGCGTGGGCTGGTTCATGTCCGGCACCGTCACCGAGCCGTGGCAGTTCTACCTGTGGTTCTCGCTCGTCGCCGCCATCGGCAACGGCCTGGGCTACAACCCCGCGCTCACCACCGGCCAAAAGTGGTTCATCGACAAAAAGGGCCTTGCCTCCGGCATCACCCTGGCCGCTTCGACCGCCGGCCCCGCCGTGCTGTCCCCGGTGCTCGCCTCGCTGCTCATCCCAAGCCTGGGAATCTTTGGCGCCCTTAAGGCGCTCGGCGTCATCTTCTTTGTGATGATCGCCGCCTCCGCCCTGTTCCTGAAGGCCCCCGAGGCCGGTTGGCTGCCCGAGGGCTTCGAGGCCCCCAAGGGCGGCGCGCACGCCGGCACCTTCGGCGACCTCACCCCGGGCGAGATGGTCAAGACCCCGCGCTTCTGGGTTCTCATCATCACCTTCGCCTTTGCTGCCACCGCCGGCACGCTGCTCGTCGGCAAGGTCGCCTCCATCGCCGCCGTCCAGCTCTTCGCCGACCCCACGAGCGCCGCGGCCGTCGCCCTCGGCGGTGTGGTGGTCTCCGTCAACACCTGCGCCAACCTGGTTGGCCGTCTGTCCTTTGGCCAGATCATCGACAAGCTCGGCGCCTATAAGTCGCTGCTCATCAGCCTTGTCGTCACCATCGTCGCGCTCGTCATCATGTCGATGAGCTTTACGCAGACCATGTTCTTTGTGGCGCTCGCCCTGCTCGGCTTTAGCTTTGGCGCCCTGCTCGTCATCTACCCGCCGCTCACCGGTGGCGCCTTTGGCACCAGCAACATCGGCGTCAACTACGGCATCATGTTTTTGGGCTACGCCGCCTCTACCTGGATCAGCCAGCCCATCACTGCCGTGCTGTATCACGCCGAGGCCGGCAGCGCCGCCTACCAGCAGTCCTTCTACGGCGCCATTGTGATTGCCGCCATCGCCGTCGTGCTCACCGTCTACATGATGGTCTCCGACAGCAAGAAGAAGTCCGCTTAGTTCTACCGATGTGACATGAGGGACCGTCCCTTTGTCACATTCCACCAGCCACCAGCATTAAGGAGTCGAAATGTCTGAGCTCAACCCCGTCCGCATTGCCGTCATCGGCGCCGGCGCCATGGGCCGCAACCACATCCGCTTTGTCACCGAGGAGCCCGAGGCCGAGCTCGTCGCCATCGCCGACGCCTTTGAGGGCGCCCGCGCCACGGCCGAGGCTGCCGGCGTGCCGTTTTACACCGATCCCGCCCAGATGATGGACGAGGTCAAGCCCGAGGCCGTCATCATCGCCACCCCCAACGACCTGCATCTGGGCGTTGCCCGCGAGGCCGTGAAGCGCAACATCGTGCCGCTGGTCGAAAAGCCGATCTCCAATGACCTCGAGGATGCCCAGACCTTTGCCGCCGAGGCCGAGACCGCCGGCGTGCCCGTGCTCGTGGGCCAGCACCGTCGTCACAACCCCTTCGTCAACAAAGCCAAAGAGATCATCGAGTCCGGCGAGCTGGGCAAGCTCACCGTGTCGAGCTTCCACTACATGATCTATAAGAATGACGAGTACTTCGATGTCGAGTGGCGCCGCAAAAAGGGTGCCGGCCCGATCCTGGTCAACCTGGTGCACGACGTCGACCTGCTCCGCTACCTGCTGGGCGAGCCCGTCGCCGTCCAGGGCATGCAGTCCAGCGCCGCCCGCGGTTTTGAGACCGAGGACTCCGCTGTGGTCAACGTCCGTTTTGCCGATGGCGCGCTCGCAAGCATGACCATCTCCGATGCCACCGCCAGCCCCTGGAACTGGGAGGCCACCGCTCGCGAGGACCCGCAGTACCGCCCCTTCGACGCCGATGCCTACTTTATTGGCGGTACCAAGGGCGCCCTGTCGCTGCCCCGCCTGCACCAGTTCTCCTACGACGGCGCCTCCAACTGGCACAAGCCGCTGCAGATGGAGATTCCGGCCGTCGACCCGGCGCTGCCGCACAAGATGCAGCTCAAGCACTTTGTGAAGGTCGTCCGCCGCGAAGTTGAGCCCGTCGTAACCCCCGCCGATAACGTCAAGACGCTCACGCTTCTCAACGCCATCAAGGAGGCCGCCGAGACCGGCCAGCTCGTCGAGCTGTAGCACCTTAGGACAGGCCGCGGCAGAAACCCCATGCCGGGCCCCTCGGTCCGCCACAAATAAGCCCCTCTTCTTTGCCCCGCGAGCAGCCTCCTGCCCGCGGGGCATTTTGCTACGTCGCCAATGATTTTTCTGGGACGGGGGACTTTTTGCACCTTAGCTTGATTCGTTCGCCACGAAATGTGCCTATCTACTACGTTTAACCAATCACCCTCATCCATACCGAATTTCGCGAAATAAAAACCGACGCTCCTATAAGTTGTCAAGAGGCAGTTTGCGGGAGCGCTCTCTCCAATTCGCACAGGAGCTCGTAATACCTCCTCTCCAGTT
>JAGZEK010000012.1 GCA_018368345.1 Collinsella sp. | reverse complement strand
CGGCATTCAGCATCAGGGTAGCGCTGCGACGCGGAAATCGCGCGCCGTTGCCGCGCCCCGCAGTGCCCGCTTCCCCCGAGAACAATTATCAGTGCAGGTCGTAGATGCCCAAAATCGGGGTCTGGTCTGCCGATCTCGATTTTTCACCGCACTTCCGGAATCATCCGACGGAAGTATGCGGCAAATTTCGGAACCCTCGAGCATGCCGCCCTTTTCATGAATAGAAACCGCAGGTAGAAGCGTTGTCGCTATCCGGCGTGGTCGGCATGTCTGGAATTTGCCGCATACTTCTGGTTTGAGCGGCTCTCGCGGTAGGTTTTCATTGTTCGGATGGGCTTTGGCTACATGACTTTTCCCGTAGTTACGCAATTGATGCAGGTCTCCTATCTCTTGCCGTAATATAATTACGGCAAGAGATAGGAGACTCTCATGCTTAAGCGTTTTACTGTTGATGGCTATAGGAATTTTCCGACTCCGGTTACATTAAATTTTTCAGCTTCTCGTGATTACCAGTTTGCAGAAAATAATGTTAAAAACGGAACCGTGAAAACAGCACTTTTGATCGGCAGAAATGCGTCTGGTAAATCGAATTTCGGTTCAGCTTTATTCGACATTACGCTCGGCTTTCCAAAGGCATTCGATTATTCTGACCAGGATGATCGTCTGTTTTTGAATGCTGATTGCGGGCGAGGTACGGCACAGTTCACCTATGTCTTTGAATTTGACGGTCGCGAAATCAATTACTGCTATGAGAAGACTTCTCCGACTACTTGGCTTCACGAGACCCTATCGATTGATGGGGAACGAATTTTCGATTTCAATAATGCACGCGGCGTTTTCGAAGAGAACCACCTTGAACGAATCGGTGCAGCTGGCTTTAATTTTGAATTCTTCGATGCTTCGTTGAGCCTTCTTTCTTATATAACGAGCAGTCTTCCAACTAATGTTTTAGGTGCCTTGGCTGAATTACGCCGATTTGTCTCGCGCATGAGGCTGATTCGCACGGACAACTTTCGATTAAAAGGGGTTGAAACAAAAAAGGTAATCAACAAAATCATACGCGAGAACAAAGTTACAGAATTTGAATCATTTATTCGCAATTTTGGAGTCGATGAGTCCCTGATCGTTATTAAAGAGTCCGACGGCTCGCCAGTTCTATATTTCAATCATCCCATGCGATGCATCCCGTTTGTCGAGGCGTGTTCTAGCGGTACAAGAACTCTGGTTAAGGTGTTCTCTGAGCTTGAGCTAAACGTGTCTGCCAGCTTTTTGTTTATAGATGAGTTTGACGCTTTTTGCCACTTTGAGATGGCTGAGAGTCTTTTGAAGCTCTTTGCTTCCAAGACATCTTGTCAGATATTGTGCTCCACCCATAACACTTCGCTTGTTAAGAATGGCGTAATGAGGCCCGACTGCGTTTATCAAATTTCTGCAAAAGAGGGTATTCGAACCTTGGCCGATTCCACCGATCGTGAGTTGAGGCTCGGCAACAATATTGAGAAGCTCCTCCGAGCCGGAGAGTTTGAGTAGCCATGAACGGTGCGTCTGAAAAGAACGTCCTGCTCATTGTTGAAGGCGCTAAACGCGAGCCTCAGCTGATGGGGCGTTTATTTGAATCTTTTAGCCTCGCGGATGATCATCAAATTGTTCCTGTTGAGATTAATGTTCATGACTTTCTTGATAAGCTCTTTCAAGAATACGGTTGTGATTTCGAGTCCATTGATCTTAAGCCCTTTGTCGCTGAGCTTCTTTCGGATAAAGATGATGCGGCTCAGCTTCTCGAATCCAGTTTTACAGACACCCTGCTCATATTTGACTTAGATCCTCAGGACAATCGGCTCGATTTTAAGCGGCTCGAGCTAATGCAAGACTATTACTGCGATAGCACTGATATGGGTCAGCTATATCTAAGCTATCCATCGGTTGAAGCATATCGTGATTTTGATCCCTTGAAGTATCTCTCTCTGGATGACGCCCTTGTTCCTTCAGATGTGATTTTTGGCCAGCGATCTTACAAGGACTGGGTTGCCAGGAGGGGAGATTCGCTTGCGGATATTGGGCGTATTGATGGTTTTACATTTGCCTGCATTATTGCCGTCCATGCCCTGAGGTCGCTTTTGCTAACTAGTGAGCAGGTGACGCAAAATGCAAACGAGTCTGTGGCTGACTTGGCTGCGGCTGTGGCCGGCGTCGACCATTCTGAACTTTTGCTCAAGGAGATTGGTCGTTTGCAGAACGGTTCATTTTGTGCTTGTTGCACCTGCATTTTCTTTATCGCAAATTGGCCCAAGAGGCTTAACGACGTTTGGAACAAGGCGATTAAGAGGGGCTTGGGTATTCGTTTGCTCTAAAGAACTCCCTCCGCCTTTTATTTTCGGAAGTGCGGGGAAAAATCGAAACTCGCCGAGCATAGCCTGATTTTAGGTAACAAAACCGCAGGTCGCTGCTGTCTAAAACCGGGCCTGGTCTGCCGATCTCGGATTTTCGCCCGACTTCCGGATTGGGTGCTCATTTAGCACTCTCGATGTCCCCACATCCTCTAAAAAAGTTCTTAAAACAGCCTTAAAGGTGCTCTGGCTCGCGTTGACAGCGTAAAATACGCATGTTTGACTATGAACAAAGTGGATTTTAGGGGAGGGGTGCGCCATGGAGGTGCTGGTTGTTGGCAACACCGCATATGTTGACGATGACTTTTGCGCCAAGGCATTCCCTGGGGACCACGTTAAGGTTGTAGCCGCGCAGGAAGCGCGCCGCGACGAGTCGTCGCCCCATGCCTCGTGGAAAGAGCTCCTCCAGCACCTGGATCAGGCCTACGAGTTCGACCGCGCGGTCTACCTGTCTAATTACCTTACCCCGCATACCGATTCCGTGGGCGATATCGAGCTGCTGCGCTCGGTCTTTCGTACGTGCGCGGGTCGCCGGGTCCAACTGCTGTATGTAGCGGGGCCCGCGGGTGCCGATGGTGCCGCCGATGCCGCAGGGCGAACGGGCAAGGGCATTATCGCGCACGCAGCCAACGACCTGTGCCGCTACTACGCTGCTCGCGAGGGCGTTCAGACTAAGATCCTGCGCGTGCCGTTCCTGTATACCGCGTCTGCCGCGCTGGAGGACCCGTTTTTGGTGCCGATGTTCGACGCATGCTCAACCGGATCGGCCGCTCTGCAGGGCGCGCAGGATGCGGCGTTTCCGCTGCTGTGTGCCGAGGAGCTTTCGGTGCTGGTACGCCGTATCTTCGACAGCTGGGATGGCAACTTTGAGACGCTTGACGTAGCCGATACCTTCCATCACACGGTGGGTGAGGTGGGCGACGCCCTCAAGGCGCTGTTCCCAGGGCTCTCAGTTGCCTATGGCGATTCTGCCGGCTACGCCCTGCCCGCCAGCGACGTCGCTCGCGTGCGCTATGGCTGGTTTCAGCGCTACGACTTGCTGCGCGACCTCTCGACCATTCAGGCTCGCTGGGATGCTGGCCGTGCAAAGAAGGTCAACCCCTTGCGCGCGGCCATCGACCGCATTCAAATGCGCACGCTGCCTGTCAAATGCCTGGAGACGGCAGCCGCCTGGGTGCTCTTTGAAGTGCTGGAGCGCTTGTTCTCCCAATCGACCCAGCTCAACGTGCTCGATTATCGCCTGCTCTACGTGGTGCTGATCGGCACGCTGTATGGCTTGGACTTTGGCCTGGTTGCGGCGCTGCTGGCGTCGGTGGGTTTGGCTGCGAGTTACTTTACTCTGTACGGCTATACCTTCCAGGGCCTGTTCTACGAGCCGTCCAACTGGCTGCCGTTTATTGCGTACTTTGTTGTGGGTGCCGTGTGCGGCTATGTGCAGCTGCGCAACAGCGAAGCCATTAGGGCGGAGCGCGATCAAAACGAGCTCGTGCGCAACCGCAATACGTTCCTTACGCAGCTCTATCACGACGCGATCGAGGACAAGCGTGCGTACAGGCGCCAGATCGTGGGTCGCCACGACAGCTTTGGCAAGATCTTTGCCGTGACGCAGGAGCTCGACGTGCTCAACCCACGCGACATCTATCGCAAGTGCTGCGAGCTTCTGGGCGAGATCCTCGAGAACGATTCGGTGGCGATCTACCATGTTTCGGGCGGGGCATTTGCACGCCTGGTGGCAGCAAGTCCCGCGATTGCCGAAGATGCCGCACGCTCGCTTACGCTTGAGCAGCTTGCGCCCCTTTTGGGCGACGGGGGTCGTTCGAACCTGTGGGTGAACCGCGAGCTGACGCCGGGGCTTCCCATGTTTGGATACAGGATCGAGCGCGACGGGGCACCCGCCGTGTTGATCTTTGTGCGCTGTGCGGCCCAGAACCAAATGACGCTCTATTACCAAAATCTGTTCCGCATCTTGTGCGGCCTGGTCGAAAGCGCGCTGGGCCGTGCCTTTGACTATGAGGCGGTGGCACAGGATAAACGCTGCGTTGACGGCACTTGCGTGCTCAAGCAGGCTGCCTTTGGCCAAGAGCTCGCGGCCGAGCAGGCGCTGGCAGATGGCAAGATGGGCAGCTTTTTGCTCCTGCGCGTGGTACCGGGCATGGAGTCTGTCGGCGAGCTGGTGGGCGCAATTGGGTCGGCAATCCGCGAGAGCGATGCGGCGGGCCTGGTCGATGGTGACATGCTCTACCTGCTTATGCGCCAGGCAAAGGCGTGCGATCTGCCCATTATCCGCGAGCGCCTGAGCGCAAAGCAGATTGCGGTGGAGCCCGTCGACGGCGAGGACATCGTGGCGCTGCTGCAGCACATCGCTTACACCGGCGACGGTGAGGGAGGTGTCGCTTGATCTCGCTTGTCGTTGCTGCCGTCTTGCTGCTGATTCATGCGCTGGTTTGCCTGATACTGTGGACGCTCATGAAGTTGGGCCTGCTGCCGGTGCGCGGGCACATGCTGGCTGTAATAGTTCTGGTGCCGCTGTGGGGCCCGTTGCTGGTGGTTCTGCTATCGGTCCGCAGCGCGGTGTTTGGCGAGGGGCTGAAAGAGTCTGCGCTGGAGTCGCTGCGCTTCAACGACGACCTTCATCGCAGCATCCTAGTGCACGACCGTGAAGCCGATGCGGGCGTGATCCCGCTCGAGGAGGCGCTCATCGTCAACGATCCGGCAGACCGGCGCCGCCTAATGCTCTCCATGCTCACCGAGGAGCCCGAAGCGTACCTGGCGCAGCTGCAGGCGGCTAAGCTTAACGACGACGTTGAGGTGGCTCACTATGCCGCGACGGCGGTGGCGCAGATCTCCAAGGAGTCCGACCTTAAACTGCAGCAGTTGGAACGTGCCTTTAAGACCGACCCGAGCGCGCAAAACCTCAATGAATACTGCGATTTTCTTGGCGAATACTTGGGCTCGGGCTTGGCCGAGGGGCGCGTGGCGCAGATTCAGCGCCAACAGTACGCGCGCCTGCTTGCGCGTCGCTGCGAGCGCGAGGACACCCTTGAGCTGCGCATTCGATACGCGGCGGCGCTGGCCGATGTCGGACAGATCGACGAGGCGCAGGCCGTGACCGACCAACTGGTGTTCGACGTGCCCGAGGAGCAGGAGGTTTGGATGCTTTGCCTGCGCCTTGCGGTGATGCGCCGCGACGGTGACGAAGTCCACCGCGTGATCGATGCGATTGACAAACAGCATGTATACTTGAGCGCCGCCAACCGCGAGGAGCTTGCTTTTTGGCGCAACGGAGAGGAGGCCCGATGAGCGTGGTGCAACATATCCGCGACCGTGCGGGCCATTTTCGCTGGATGGGGCTGCTTGTGGTGTGGGCGGTCTTTATTGCCATGGCGGCCGTGCTGCTGGTGGAGCGCGCCGGCGTACAGTACAGTGCGGGCCAGCATAAGCTGGGGATGCTTGCCGCCAACGATGCGGTGCCGGCCTCCTCGGCAATATTTTGCCAAAAGCCCACGTGCCTGGTCATTACCGATTCCGATCAAGCTGGCGTCGAGGACGTAAAGGAGCAGTTCGACCAGATTCTGCTCGATATGAAGATCGCGCACCGCGACGTGGACCTTGCCCTGGACGGCGCGGATGCCATTCCCTCGCTGACCTCCTACGATCGCGTGATTTTGCTCATGCCGTCGCTCGATGGGCTCGGTACGCACCTGAGCGACATTATGAGTTGGGTGAGTGCCGGCGGTTCGCTTATGCTCGCCATGCCTCCGGATAACTCGGGCTATCTGCAAGTGATTGCTCCCAAGCTTGGCATTGAATCTGCCGGATATGACTATGTAAAAGCCGAAAGCATTGTGCCGAGCGAGGACTTTATGCTGGGCGGGGGAGAGCGCTACGAGCTCTCGGACCCCTTTGATTCGTCGCTTTCGGTTTCGCTGCGCGAGACGGCTCGTGTGTGGGCTAAGACCGGCGATGTAGGCTCGCCGCTTATTTGGTCGAATGATTGGGGCAGCGGACGCACCGTGGTGTGCAATATCGGCATCTACGACAAGGTCATGCGTGGTTTTTACGCTGCGGCGATCAGCCTGCTGGGCGATGCCACGGCCTATCCGGTCATTAACAGCGCCGTCTTCTATCTGGACGACTTTCCCAGCCCCGTGCCCTCGGGCGACGGTACCTACATCAAGCGCGACTACGGGCTTTCCATTGCCGACTTTTATACCAAGGTCTGGTGGCCCGATCTGCAAAAGCTCGCGCAAAAATATGGCGTTCGCTTTACCGGCGTGATGATCGAAAACTACGAGGACGCGGTCAACCAGACCGAGCCCGCGCGCCAGGCCGATACCACGCAGTTCCGCTACTTTGGCGGCATGCTGCTGCAGATGGGCGGAGAGCTGGGTTTCCACGGCTACAACCATCAGCCGCTGGCGCTCTGGGATACCGACTATGGCACACTGTACGACTACAAGACGTGGAAGAACAAGGAGGCGCTCGTCGCATCGCTCAACGAGCTTATAGCCTTCCAGGACGAGGTGCTGCCCAACGCGCATGGCTCGGTCTATGTGCCACCGTCGAATATCCTTTCGGCCCGTGCGCGCAAGCTTATCGGCACTGACGTTCCGCGCATTAAGACCATCGCCAGTACGTATTTTGAGGATGGCACCGACTTGCCCTATGTGCAGGAGTTTGGCGTGGCGAGCGATGGCATTGTGGAGCAGCCGCGCATTGTTTCGGGCGGCATGGTCGACGATTCCTATATGCGCCTGGCTGCCGTGTCCGAGCTAAACATGCACTATGTGAGCACGCATTTTATGCACCCGGACGACCTGCTCGATCCCGATCGCGGCGCCAAGGAGGGCTGGGAGGTCTACAAGGGCGGCTTGACCGACTACCTAGACTGGCTTACCAAGTCTGCGCCCGACTTGCGACGCCAGACCGGTTCGGAATGCTCGGGCGCCATCCAGCGCTTTTCGTCCGTGACGGTGAGCGTGGATACAAGCGCGGATGCCTGGATGCTCAGCCTGGGCAATTTCCACGACGAGGCGTGGCTCATGTTCCGTGCCAACAACGGCGAGCCGGGTGCAGTTACGGGTGGCGAGATTACGCATCTGACGGGCGACCTGTACCTGGTCAAAGCCACGGACAAGACGGTGGCCATTGCACGCAAGGAGGGTGGCGACAAATGAGAATCTGCTTGGTACTCGAGGGTTGCTACCCCTATGTGCACGGCGGCGTGTCCACCTGGATGCACGGCTACATACAGGCCATGCCCGAGCACGAGTTTGTGCTGTGGGTGATTGGCGCGCATGCTGTCGACCGCGGCAAGTTTGTCTACGAGCTGCCCGGCAACGTGGTCGAGGTGCACGAGGTGTTCCTGGACGATGCTCTGCGGCTTTCGGGCGAGCAACATGAAGCCAGTTTTAACGACCGCGAGCGCGAGGCGCTACGCCGCCTGGTGTCGCTCTCCAATCCGGACTGGGACGTGCTGTTCGATATCTTTCAGCGCCGTCGCGTGCATCCGCTCTCGTTTTTGCAGAGCCGAACGTTTATGGACATTTTCCGCGACGTGTGCCTGGCCGAGTACCCCTACACGCCCTTTGCCGATGCATTCCACACCATGCGCTCCATGTTGCTTCCCGTGCTCTACCTGTTGGGCAGCGAGGTGCCGGTGGCCGATGTGTACCATGCCATCTCGACCGGCTACGGTGGCCTGCTCGCCTGCCTGGGCTCAAGCGTTCACCATGCGCCGGTGCTGCTGACCGAGCACGGCATTTATACCCGCGAGCGCGAGGAAGAGATCATTCGTGCCGACTGGGTCGTGCCGTCGTTTAAGGACCGCTGGATTCGCTTTTTCTACCTGCTTTCGGAGGAGATCTACCGCCGCGCCTTCCGCGTGACGAGCTTGTTTCATAACGCCCGCAAGACGCAGATCGATATGGGCTGCGATGCGGACAAATGCCTGGTCATCCCCAACGGCATCCAGTTCGACCGCTTTAAGGACATTCCCTTAAAGCCCGATGACGGCTGGGTGGACATTGGCGCGGTGGTGCGCCTGGCGCCCATCAAGGACGTCAAGACCATGATCTATGCCTTCTTTGAGCTGCACGAGCGCCTGCCCCGCGTGCGCCTGCACATCATGGGTGGCGTGGATGACGAGGAGTACGGCGCCGAGTGCCACGCGCTGGTCGATACCCTGGGCGTGCGCGATCTGATCTTTACCGGGCGCGTCAACGTGGTCGAGTACATGGAAAAGCTCGACTTTACCATTTTGACGAGCATCTCCGAGGGCCAGCCGCTCAGCGTGCTGGAGTCGCTTGCAGCGCGCCGTCCCTGCGTGACGACCGAGGTGGGCTGCTGCCGCGAGCTGCTCGAAGGCGCCCCGGGCGACGACTTTGGCGTGGCGGGTTTTGTGACGCCGCCTATGTATCGCAAGGGCTTGGCTGATGCCATGGAGCGCATGTGCGTGAGCCGGGCCCGTCGCATTGAGATGGGGGAGCGTGGCCAGCGTCGCGTTGCCACGTACTTTTTGCACGAGCAGATGCTCGCCAACTATCGCGCGCTGTACGACGAGACGGCGCGCGCGTTTGACCTGCCCAGAGAGGGGGAGTAGCCGGTGGCCGGAATCGGTTTTGAGCTCAAACGCCTGTTTAGGCGCAAGGGTCTGTTTGCCACGATGCGCGCCTATGGCTACGCCGGCATTGTGTGCACGGGCCCCATGCTGCTTGGCGTGCTGCTCCAGGTGGGTATCTTGGTGCTGTGCGGTCTGTGGGGTGTGGGCCGCGCCAACCAGGATCTGCTGGTGTGCATGGTGACCTATACGCTGCTGGCATCGCTCACGCTCACAAGCTTTTTCTCCATGCCGGTCACGCGCTTTTTGGCCGACATGCTCTTTGCCGAGCGCGAGGATGAGATCCTGCCTTCGTTTTGGGGATCTAATGCCATCATGCTCGTTGCGGGCATGGTGCTCTACGGCGTCTTTTTGCTGTTCTCGGGGGCCACGCTGCTGCAGGGGCTGCTGTGCCTGTGGCTGTTCAACATTATGATCGTCAACTGGAATGGCATGAGCTACCTCACGGCCATCAAAGATTACCGCGGTATCCTGTGCAGCTTTGCGGCTGCCATTGGTGTGGCGTGCCTGTGCGCCCTGGCCGCGCTGGCACTGGGGCTGCCGCCGGTCGAGGGCCTGTTGGCGTCAATCGCCCTAGGCTACGGCGTCATGCTCGCCTGGGATGTGGTACTGCTGTACCGGTATTTTCCACGGAGTGACCGGAGTCCCTGGCGTTTTTTGCGCTGGCTCGACCAATTTATGCCGCTTGCGCTTACGGGGCTGTTTACCAACTTGGGGCTTTTCGCACACCTGGTTATTATCTGGGCGGGCCCTATTGGCGTGCAGATCAAAGGCCTGTTTTACGGGGCTCCTTACCATGACGTTCCGGCACTCATTGCGTTTTTGACCACACTCGTCACGACCGTCAACTTTGTGGTGTCGGTCGAGGTCAATTTCTATCCGCGCTACCGTGACTACTACAGCCTGTTCAACGACGGCGGCGTGGTGGGCGATATTGTGGTGGCCGAGGAGGAGATGCTCTCCACGCTCAACAGCGAACTGCGCTTTTGCGCGCTCAAGCAGCTGTTTGTGACCGCGGCGGTCATCTCGCTCGAGACTACAGTGCTCTCGGCCCTGCCGCTGGGCTTTAACAATCTTATGCACGGGTATTTTCGCACGTTATGCGTAGGCTACGGCCTGTATGCCGTGGGCAACACGATCCTGCTTATCTTGCTGTACTTTACCGACTACAAGGGAGCCGTTCTGGCCTCGGGCCTGTTTGCCGGTGTGGCGGGGCTCGCGACCGCCGTGTCGTTGCTTTTGCCGCAGCAGTTTTACGGCTTTGGCTTTTTGTTGGGTGCGGTGGTGTTTTTTATCGTGGCGCTGCTGCGGCTCGATACCTATACCGCCAACTTACCGTATCGTATCCTGAGCCAGCAGCCCATTGTGGCGACCGACAAAACGGGTCGTTTTACACAGCTGGGCCGCTTGCTCGACCGTGCCGAGCAGCGCTATGAGGAGTGCCGCCGCAAGGGCGTGCCGCACGGCGCGTTTCAGCGCGCAGTAGTTCGCGTGTATCGCAACCATTGGGGAGGTTCTGATGATCGATAAGTTGATGTCTCGCCGCTGTCTGATCGAGGCGGCTGCCGGCGCGCTGCTGCTTTCGGGCTGCTCATCTCAGGACGAATCCTCGACCAAAAAGGTCAAAAATCAGGGCAAGATTAAAAAGGCCGAGGCCTCCGACCAGTCCAAGCACCTGCGTGATAAGGACGAGCTGTACGAGGTCTACGACGACTCGGGCATTGTGACCATGTACCTGACGGTCTCGCGCGGCAACAGCTCCGAGAACACCGACCACAGCTGGGCCGAGATCAATACGTACTCGGTGTATGACTATGCCGACATGGGCGTGACGCGCTATCAGGTTATGGGCCTGCTGCAGGCGGGCGACGAAGACGGCCCGGTGGCCGGCGAGGTTGGCTATGGCGAGGAAGCGCCCAATGCTACCGTGCAGGTGCGCGGTCAGACATCGAGCATGAACTCGCAAAAGAATTACAAGGTGGAGCTCAAAAAGGGCAAGGGTACCTGGCGCCAACAGCGCGCGATTGCGCTCAACAAGCACATGGGCGAGGGTATGCGTTTTCGCAACAAGATGGCCTACGACCTTATCCGCGGGATTCCCCAGATGATGGGCCTGCGTACGCAGTTTGTGCATCTGTGGGTGTGCGACCAGACCGAAAAGTCCAACGATACCTTTGAGGACTACGGCCTGTTTACGCAGGTGGAGCAGCTCAACAAGACGGCGCTTAAGGCACATGGCCTGGATAAGAGCGGGGACCTGTACAAGGTGAACAGCTTTGATTTCCATCGCTACGAGGACACCATTAAGCTTGCCGACGATCCCGACTACAACCAGGCAAGCTTTGAGGGCATGCTCGAGATTAAGGGCGATTCGGACCACACCAAGCTCATCGAGATGCTCGACGCCCTCAACGACGAATCGCAAAAGATCGATGACGTGCTCGACACCTACTTTGATACCGAGAACCTGGTCTATTGGCTGGCGTTTCAGATTCTGACGGGCAACTGCGATACGCAGAACCGTAACTGCTATCTGTATAGCCCGCTTAACTCCAAGGTCTGGTACATCCTGGATTGGGATAACGACGGCATGCTGCGCAAACTGGAGCTTTCTCTTACCGGGTTTTCCGACTATGCGAGTTGGGAGCGCGGCGTAAGCAACTACTGGGGCAACGTGCTATTCAATCGTGCGCTGCGCAGCAAATCGTTCCGCAGCGAGCTCGACCGCGCCGTAAGGGACCTGCGCTCGTATATGACCGAGGCACGCCTGGCCAAGATGATTAAACATTATCGCGAAGTGACTGAATCCCTGGTCTTTGCTTCGCCCGATATCGACAATCTGCCTGTCACCAAGGACGAATACGAGCGGATTGCCGCGGCGATTCCCTCCGAGATCGAGGAGAACTACAAGAGCTTTCGCGAGAGTTTTAAAAAGCCCATGCCGTTCTACATCGGCGTGCCGCAGATCGATAACGGTAAGCTGCGCATTAACTGGGATACGTCCTACGACTTTGAGGCGCGCGACATTCGCTACACCGTAGAGCTTTCGCGCGACTATGCCATAAGCGACGTGCTTTTTAAGGCCGAGGACGTGCTACTGCCCGAGGTGACCTGCGATGCGCCCAATGCCGGCCAGTATTTTGTGCGCGTGCGCGCCACCAACTCAGACGGCTATATACAAGATGCGTTTGACTACTATGTGACCGACGACGGCAAGCACTACGGCATGAAGTGTTTTTACGTGCAAGACGGCGGTAAGGTCGTGGAGGACACGTATGAGGAGGGCTAGCGCGCTGCTTGAGCGCTTGGCGGCTCCGCCTGTGCGCGCCACGCAGGAGCGTTATCGCCACGAGCTCAAATATCTCATTAATGAGGGCGAGCACGCCGCGCTTGCCTGCCGCATGGCGCCGGTGTTTAAGCTGGACAAGCATGCGCGGGCGGGTGGCTACACCATTCGCAGCCTGTACTTTGACGACTACTGCAACTCGGCCTACGAAGAAAAAGACGCCGGTATTCTCATGCGCAAAAAGTATCGCGTGCGCATCTATAACGGCAGCGACAAGGTGATTAAGCTCGAGCGCAAAAAGAAGTACGGCAGCTGGATCTACAAGGAGGGCGCGCCGCTCACGCGCGGCGAGTTTGAGCAGATTCTGGCCGGTGACTACGACTTTTTGCTGAGGAGCCCCTATCCGCTCTGCCGCGAGTTCTACATCGAGTGCATCTGCAACATGATGCGCCCGCGCACCATCGTGGACTACGAGCGCGAACCGTGGGTGATGGACGAGGGCACCGTGCGCATTACGTTTGACATGAACGTGCGCGCCGCGGTGGGGAGCTTTGATATCTTTGATGCCACCCTGCCCGCGCTGCCCGTGCTGGAGCCAGGCAAGCTGGTGATGGAGGTCAAGTTTACGGAGTTTTGCCCGCAGCTCGTGCGCGATATGGTGCCGCCGGGCGCGGCCGAACTCACGGCGGTCTCCAAGTACTGCCTGTGCTACGAAAAGACCGCCTACCTGCGCGGCTTTAGCTATTGGGAATCGGATTTTGAGAACCGAGGGGATATTTAGACCATGAGCACCAGAGACTTCTTTAAGAACTCCGTTTTGGAGGCGTTTGGCCAGGTCGATCCTGCCAAGATCGGTCTATCGCTGCTCGTGGCGCTCGCCATGGGTATCCTGATCTATTACGTGTACAAGCGCTTTTTTACCGGCGTGGTGTATTCGCGCAGCTTTGCCGTGACGCTCGTGGGCATGTGCGTGCTCACATGCATGGTCACGCTTGCGATCTCGACTAACGTGGTCATCTCGCTCGGTATGGTCGGTGCTCTGTCAATCGTTCGTTACCGTACAGCGGTCAAGGACCCGCTCGACCTGCTGTATCTGTTTTGGGCCATTACCACGGGCATTACGGCGGGCGCCGGCATGTACGCGCTCGTGGGGCTGACGGCGGTGGTCATCGTGGCGATGATCGCCGGCTTTGCGAGTCATCAGGACAAGGCGCGCGTGTACATGATGGTCATCCACTACACGGGCCAGACCACGGGCGACGATATCGTGCGCGCGTTTGGCCGCACCAAGTTTACGGTGAAGTCCAAGACCATGCGCGGCGACAAGGTGGAGATGACCGTGGAGGTGTTCTCTGACGGTGTGGATATGCCGTTCGCGGATGCGATTCGCGCCCTCGACGGCGTTGAAGACCTCACGCTGATCCAGTACAACGGCGAATACCACGGGTAGTTGGGTATCATGGTTCTTGTGAATTCGTTGTCAGGGGTGCTTTTTGGTACGTATGAAGGATGTGGCCGAGCTGGCGGGCGTTTCGAGCGCCGCGGTCTCGCGCTACCTCAACGGTGGATATATCTCGGCCGATAATGCTCATGTACGGTAAGGAAGCAAGCAACCGAAAACAAGAGATAGACCGCCAGCACTACACTATTCCGAACCAAAGACCAAAAGATAAGCATTGTGGGAAAATCTAAACTTTTGGATTTTCCTACAATGCCAACTACGGCGGAATCCCTCCCACTCCTTATATCTTTCTGTATACATTGAATTTGTATTTAGTAAAATGCAGACAACACCACGGATCGGCTTTTGGTTGGACAATTCCAACCAAACACCACAGCAGACAGCAGAAAACATTCTGAACGCTAGGAAGCCGGTATGATTGTTACATATAAGGGGAAGAAAAATTTCTTTTAGGTACTTGCTTTCCTAAAACTGATGTGATACAATGATTAAAACCAGAAAAGGAAAAAAAATATGCGGCAAGGTATTCTTAAATAAAATTTGATAATGGGCGCAAAAATGCTTGCCCCTTGCAGGGGCTTGGTTTTTGTACCCAATTTAAGAATACTTTTGCCTTTTAAGCAAATATCGTGACGGACAGCAGCTTATGTAAGCCGTGTGTGTTTTTGTGTGTCCGAAGTCATGATCCCCAGCGGTAAAAGTATTAGCCGCTGGGGATTTTTGCGCCCATTTGGGCCTTGCATGGAGGATAGACATGAACATTATCAATATTGGGATTCTTGCCCATGTAGACGCTGGAAAGACGACCTTGACAGAGAGCCTGCTATATGCCAGCGGAGCCATTTCAGAACCGGGGAGCGTCGAAAAAGGGACAACGAGGACGGACACCATGCTGCTGGAGCGGCAGCGTGGGATTACCATTCAAGCGGCAGTCACTTCCTTCCAGTGGCACAGATGTAAAGTCAACATAGTGGATACGCCCGGCCACATGGATTTTTTGGCGGAGGTGTACCGCTCTTTGGCTGTTTTAGATGGGGCTATCTTGGTGATCTCCGCTAAAGATGGTGTGCAGGCCCAGACCCGTATTCTGTTCTATGCCCTGCGGAAAATGAACATTCCCACCGTTATCTTTATCAACAAAATCGACCAGGCTGGCGTTGATTTGCAGGGCGTGTATCAGTCTGTTCGGGATAAGCTCTCCGCCGATATTATCATCAAGCAGACGGTATCGCTGTCCCCGGAAATAGTCCTGGAGGAAAATACCGGCATAGAAGCATGGGATGCGGTCATCGAAAATAACGATGGATTATTGGAAAAGTATATCGCAGGAGAGCCAATCAGTCAGGAAGAACTTGCGCAGGAGGAACAGCGGCGGGTTCAAGCCGCTTCCCTGTTCCCAGTCTATCATGGCAGCGCCAAAAAGGGCCTTGGCATTCAACCGTTGATGGATGCAGTGACAGGGCTGTTCCAACCGATTGGGGAACAGGGGAGCGCCGCCCTATGCGGCAGCGTTTTTAAGGTGGAGTATACAGATTGTGGCCAGCGGCTCATCTATCTGCGGCTATACAGCGGAACGCTGTGCCTGCGGGATACGGTGGCCCTGGCCGGGAGAGAAAAGCTGAAAATCACAGAGATGCGTATTCCATCCAAAGGGGAAATTGTTCGGACAGACACCGCCCATAAGGGCGAAATTGTCATCTTTCCCAGCGACAGCGTGGGATTAAACGATGTATTGGGGGACCAAACCCGGCTCCCTCGTGAAAGGTGGCGTGATGCCCCCCTCCCCATGCTGCGGACGGCGATTGCGCCGAAAACGGCAGCGCAAAGAGAACGGTTGCTGGACGCTCTTACGCAAATTGCGGATACTGACCCGCTTTTGCGCTACGAGGTGGATTCCATCACCCATGAGATCATTCTTTCTTTTTTGGGCCGGGTGCAGTTGGAGGTTGTTTCCGCTTTGCTGGCGGAAAAGTACAAGATTGAAACAGCGGTGAAGGAACCCACCGTCATTTATTTAGAGCGGCCGCTCAAAGCAGCCAACCACACTATCCATATTGAGGTGCCACCCAACCCGTTTTGGGCATCCATCGGACTGTCTGTTACGCCGCTCCCGCTTGGCTCCGGTGTACAATACGAAAGCCGGGTTTCCCTGGGATACTTGAACCAGAGTTTTCAAAACGCTGTCATGGATGGTATCCGTTACGGGCTGGAGCAAGGCTTGTGCGGCTGGAACGTAACGGACTGTAAGATTTGCTTTGAATACGGGCTTTATTATAGCCCGGTCAGCACGCCGGCGGATTTTCGCTCATTGGCCCCGATTGTATTGGAACAGGCATTGAAGAAATCAGGAACGCAGTTGCTGGAACCTTATCTCTCCTTCACCCTCTATGCGCCCCAGGAATACCTTTCCAGGGCTTATCACGATGCGCCAAAATACTGTGCCACCATCGAAACGGCCCAGGTAAAAAAGGATGAAGTTGTCTTTACTGGCGAAATTCCCGCCCGCTATATACAGGCATACCGTACTGATCTGGCCTTTTACACCAACGGGCGGAGCGTATGTCTTACAGAACTGAAAGGGTATCAGGCCGCTGTCGGCGAGCCGGTCATCCAGCCCCGCCGTCCAAACAGCCGCCTGGACAAGGTGCGCCATATGTTTCAGAAGGTAATGTGACGGTTCTTGTGACTATATTTACAGCGGTCGTGAGGCAAATACCATTTTGGTTAATACGGCGGATGATTCGTCATTTGGTGCAAAGCAATTGCTCATGACTAATGCCGATTATCCCGATGACCTTTCCTGCCACGTGCGTGATCCAAAGGTTTGGTGTGCCGACGCTCCATGTGGACGATATCTTATGGTGCAGGGCGCTCGTCGTCGTGTCGATGCCGGAAATGAGTGTCTTCAGGGTCGCGTCTCTTCTCGAACGGAGCTGTTTAAGCATTTTAATGGTGCGAATTGCTTCTCTGATCAGGGGGAGGTCCTGCTGTTTTCTTCTGACAATCTTGTCGATTGGAAGCTGCAGAACCGAATCACGACTCCCCAACAATTTGGGTTTATGTGGGAGTGCCCTGACTATTTTGAGCTGTCTGACGTTAGGGTTTTGTCCGTCTGCCCTCAGGGATTGGTTGGTTCCGATTGGGATCGACGGAATCTGTATCATTCGGGGTACTTTACGCTCGACGGAGATATTTCCTCTGAATATGAGCTTGGCAAATTTTATGTATGGGATGCTGGATTTGATTTTTATGCACCTCAGACTTTTAGCTCGGAAGACGGTCGACGTATTCTGATCGGCTGGATGGGCCTGCCGGGCGATGAGTCCTATGGCAATGATCCGACTGTCGCTGAGGGCTGGCAGCACTGCTTGACGGTGCCGCGTGAGCTTACGGTTGGTGCCGATGGTGTGGTGCTGCAGCAGCCGGCGCGCGAGATCGAGCATCATTATGTCTCGGTGCGTGTGGGCGCGGGATCGCTTGAGGTTGCTGGCGATACCTGCTTTGATGTTAGGGTCGATGACGTTGACGGGGCGTTTGCCGCGACCGTTGATGGTGAGCTGTTGCTGTCGTATCTGCCAGCCGAAGGCGAGTTGCCCGCGCGCTTTGAGATGCGCTTTGCCGATGAGTCGCGTGCCTCTGCCGGCTGCGGGCGCACCGTGCGCTGGGAGCCCGTTGACGAGGTGCGTAACGTGCGCATTGTGGGCGACGTTTCGTCGGTCGAGGTGTTCGTCAACGACGGCGCGCTCGTGTTCTCGACGCGCATGTACCCACAGTCCTACGGTGTGTCGGTTGATGCGCCTGGCGCGAGCGTGACCTATCACAAGCTTAGCTTCTAGGCGCCTGGGCGCGGGACGCTAAGGCGCTTGGGGGCACTCTGGCGCTATACTGCAGCCGTTACCCATGATGCGGGGAACACCCGTGTCATGGGTTTTTGCTTTTGAAGGGACGGTGCCGTATGGACGTGCGGGGATTCGAAGAGGCATGGGGTGCGCGTGCCCGTGCGCGTGAGGCTCGGTTGCTGGCGGCGCCGCATGTGCCGGCGGCATTGTCGTTGCTGGGTATCGTGCGTCCCGGTGACCGTCTGGTGGCTTTCGCGGATGACTTCGCCGCTGCGTTTTCGTGCGGTTTTGAGGTCCGCGATGTAGTGCTGGTGGGGGAGCCGTCCGTTGCGGCGTTTGAGGCTGCGTCCGAGGGCTTTGCCGGTTCGTTCGACGCTGAGGCCCCGCATCTGTGGTGGTTTTTGAACTCCATTGGTGGCTTTGGCCTGCGCGTGCCCGACCTTCGCGCGTTGGGGCAGGCGGCGCGTGCGTGTGGTGCGTTGCTGGTGGTTGATAACACCGTGTCGTCGGTTTTTGGGTGCGATCCGCTGCGCTTGGGTGCCGTGCTGTCGCTCGAGGCACTCGATCGTGTGTGCGCTGGTGGGGCGCCGCGAAAGCTGGTGGCCGTTTCGGTTGCGCGCTCGCAGCTCAAGCGGCGTCGTTTAGATGCTGCGGCTGAGTGTGCGCATGCGCTGCTTGCTAGCTGCGGTTTGTGTGCGCTCGATTTGGGCAACGATGAGGCTGGCGTGTTGGAACGAGGGCTCGTTTCGCTCGATGGCCGCATGCAGGCACACTTCGACCGTGCCCGTGCGCTGGCGGAGTACCTGGCTGCGAACGAGATGGTACGTAACGTGCGCTATCCCGGTCTGGCGTCGCATCCCGATCACGCGGTGGCGACGGGTATCCTGGAACACGGTTTTGGCCCCGCAGTAGAGTTCGACCTGATACATCGCACGGCAGCCGATCTATTCGAGATTCTGCCCGACGAGTTTCGCACATCACCTGCCGGCGGCGCTGCGACACGCCTCTCAGCCCCATGCGGCAAGCAGGCAACCACCATCCGTCTCTTCGCCGGCACCGACAACCCCCTACAAGTAGCCGCCACCCTAGACAACGCCCTCAAAAAGTAGCTAAAAAGCCTCGTCCCAAAAAAGACTACCCTGGTGTTGAGCCACGAAAACGGCCTATTTACTACGTTTAAGCCATAGGGGTCGACCATACCCGCCTATTTTGAAAATCGCCAAGCTGTCTACCAGCTGTTTTATTTTCATAATGTCCGGTGTGGTCGAGGGAATTCAACTAAACGTAGTAGATGGGCCCGTTTTGTGGCGCGAGCCTCAATCCGAGGGCGCGCTGGACAACAATTCAGTCCCAAAAGGACTATCCTGCGTTGATGCTTGCGATGAGGCCGTTGGCTTTTGAGGCGATGACGTTGTTGATGTCGGCCTGCAGCTCTTCGTAGGCCGCTATGGCTCGCTCGCCGGCGGGGGTGAGCGTGGATCCGCGGGCGCCGTCGCGTTCGATGAGTTTGCATCCAAGCTGCCCTTCGGCCTCGTTCACAATGCGCCAGGCCTTGGAATACGCCATGCCCATGCTCTTGGCGGCGCGGTTGAGCGAGTGCTCGCGCGCGATACCCTGCAGCAGCAAGACGCAGCCGTGGCCGAAGACGCCCGGCAAGTCTTTGTCGCACGCTTGAATGACCAATTTTGCCGTCGTCTTGTACTCCATGTGCTTCACGTCTCTCCGCTAAAGTGTTTGCTGGGCAAACGCAAAGCCTGCGTCAAACCCTCGTGTGCTCTTCTTAAATCATGCATTGTAGCAGTCAAAGTGCGTTAAGATACTTCCCCAGTATTGGGCGCCCAAGGTTGGGCTGGGTCCTACGAGGCCTGCAGCCGACCGGTCGCATGGAAAAAGGAGAAACATGGCTACGTTCTTTCCCGGTGAGTCCCACACGTTTTCGGAGTATCTGCTGGTCCCTGGCTACTCGTCCTCGCAGTGCATCCCCAACAACGTCTCTCTTAAGACGCCGCTAACCCGCTTCAAGCGCGGTGAGAAGCCGGCAATCACCCTGAACATCCCCATGGTTTCCGCCATCATGCAGTCCGTCTCGGGCGTCGACATGGGTGTCGCGCTCGCTACCGAGGGTGGCCTGTCCTTCATCTACGGTTCCCAGACCCCCGAGTCCGAGGCCGCCATGGTCAAGGCCGTCAAGGATCACAAGGCCGGCTTCGTCCAGTCCGATTCCACGCTGACCCCCGACATGACCATGGAACAGGTCATCGAGCTCAAGGAGAAGACCGGTCACTCCACCATGCCGGTCACCGACGACGGCACCCCCAAGGGCAAGCTCCTGGGTATCGTCACCAGCCGCGACTATCGCCCCAGCCGCGATGACCACCAGAAGAAGGTTTCTGAGTTCATGACTCCGCGTGAGCAGCTCATCGTGGGCGACAAGAACATCAGCCTCAAGGTTGCCAACGACGTCATCTGGGACAACAAACTCAACGCCCTGCCCATCGTCGACGACAACGATCACCTCATGGGTATCGTCTTCCGCAAGGACTACGACAGCCACAAGACCAACCCCAACGAGCTGCTCGACGGTGACAAGCGTTACATGGTCGGCGCCGGTATCAACACCCGCGACTATGCCGAGCGCGTGCCGCTGCTCATCGAGGCCGGTGCCGACGTCCTGTGCATCGACTCCTCCGAGGGCTTCAGCGAGTGGCAGAAGCGCACCATCGAGTGGATCCGCGCCAACTACGGCGAGGATGTCAAGGTCGGTGCCGGTAACGTCGTCGACGCCGAGGGCTTCCGCTTCCTGGCCGACTGCGGTGCTGACTTCATCAA
This sequence comes from Collinsella sp., assembly GCA_018368345.1. Taxonomy (GTDB): domain Bacteria; phylum Actinomycetota; class Coriobacteriia; order Coriobacteriales; family Coriobacteriaceae; genus Collinsella. Next base: position 40,825 of record JAGZEK010000012.1, on the reverse strand, counting down.
GGTCGGTATCGGCGGCGGTTCCATCTGCATCACCCGCGAGACCAAGGGTATCGGCCGTGGCCAGGCCACCGCGCTGATCGACGTCTGCCGTGCTCGTGACGAGTACTACGAGGAGACCGGCATCTATGTGCCCGTGTGCTCCGACGGCGGTATTGTCTACGACTACCACATGACGCTCGCCCTTGCCATGGGTGCCGACTTTATGATGCTGGGCCGCTACTTCGCCCGCTTCGACGAGAGCCCGACCGAGCGCGTTAACGTCAACGGCCAGTACATGAAGGAGTACTGGGGTGAGGGTTCCGCGCGTGCCCGCAACTGGCAGCGCTACGACCTGGGCGGCGCCGCGAAGCTCAGCTTCGTCGAGGGCGTCGACTCCTACGTTCCTTACGCCGGCTCCCTCAAGGACGGCGTGGGCGGCACGCTCTACAAGGTCAAGTCCACGATGTGCAACTGCGGTGCTCTCTCGATCCCCGAGCTCCAGGAAAAGGCACGTCTGACCCTGGTGAGCTCGACCTCCATCGTCGAAGGCGGCGCCCACGACGTCGTAGTCAAGGACTCCCAGCAGTCCGTATCCTATCGATAAGGTAAGAGCCGCACATAAAGGTTGATTCCCAACCACGTTATTTAGATAAAGCGAGATGCCTGCAAGTCGCAGGCATCTCGCTTGTCGTATTTGCTATCATCAGTCAAGTTAACCTTAGGGTCGGTCGGCTTAGCTTTGTTCGCTACAAGTTCCGCACGCAAAGAAGAGCACTTAATGTGCTCTTCGTCTTGCGCAGGACTGTCCGCAGTAGCGAATAAAGCTAAGCCGACCGACCCCAGCTAAGATTAAAGGAGCTGATATGTGCGATTGCACAGATCATAAGGACGAGATCCCTGCCTACGACGCGCAGGCCATTGAGTCCCGGTGGATGAAGGCCTGGGAGGACTCCAACCTCTTTGCCGTCGACACCGACGACAGCAAGCCCAAGAAGTATGTGCTTGAGATGTTCCCGTATCCGTCGGGCGACCTGCACATGGGCCACGCGCGTAACTACACCATCGGCGATGCCATGGCCCGTCAGGCCCGCATGCGCGGCTATGACGTGTTGCATCCCATCGGCTTTGACGCCTTTGGCCTGCCCGCCGAGAACGCCGCCATCAAGCACAACACGCAGGCTGCCGCCTGGACGTATAAGAACATGGACCAGGCGCTCGCCACGATGAAGCGCATGGGCTTCTCCTACGATCTGGATCGCATGGTCAAGACCTGCAGCCCCGACTATTACCGCTGGGGTCAGTGGATCTTTGAGAAGATGTGGGAAAAGGGCCTGGTCTACCGCAAGAAGAACCCGGTCAACTGGTGCCCCACCTGCAAGACCGTTCTGGCTAACGAGCAGGTCACCGAGGGCAAGTGCTGGCGCTGCGGCACCGAGCCCGAGAAGCGCGACCTGGAGCAGTGGTACTTCAAGATTACCGAGTACTCCCAGGAGCTGCTCGACGATCTGGAGAAGCTCCCCGGCTGGCCCGAGCGCGTCAAGCAGATGCAGGCCAACTGGATCGGTCGCTCCGAGGGCGCCGAGGTCGACTTTACCCTGTGCGATCAGGATGGCGAGCCCATCGAGGGCGACGAGGGCAAGATCACCGTCTTCACCACGCGTGCCGACACGCTCTTTGGCGTCTCCTTCTTTGTCCTGGCTCCCGAGTACGCTCGTCTGCACGAGCTCGTCGAGGGCACGGAGTACGAGGAGGCCGTCACCAAGATCGTCGAGGACTCCAAGCATATCTCTGCCGTCGAGCGTGCCCAGGGCACTCTCGAGAAGCACGGTGCCTTTACGGGTCGCTATGTCGTGAACCCCGTCAACGGCGAGAAGGTTCCCGTGTGGGTTGCCGACTACGTCGTGGCCGACTACGGCACCGGCGCCGTCATGGCCGTTCCCTGCGGCGACCAGCGCGACTTTGAGTTCGCCCGCAAGTACGACCTGCCCATCGTACCGATCATCCTGGACGATGACGACCGTGCTGCCGTCGAGGCCAGCGGCGAGACCATCGATACCTTCCATGCCGAGACCGTCGACTGGGATTGTGCCCACGCTGCCGAGGGCACGCTCGTTCAGTCCGGCAAGTACACCGGCATGCGCGGCGGCAAGCACTCCGAGGGCGAGGCTGCGATCGTGGCCGACCTCGAGGCTATGGGCTGCGGCCGTCGCAAGGTCGAGTTCCGTCTGCGCGACTGGCTCATTTCCCGTCAGCGTTATTGGGGCAACCCCATCCCGGCTATCCACTGCGAGCACTGCGGCATCGTGCCCGTGCCCGAGGATCAGCTGCCGGTGACGCTGCCCGAGAACCTGGACCTAGGTGCCGGCGAGACTCTCGCCGAGTGCAAGGAGTTCTACGAGACCACTTGCCCGGTCTGCGGCCGTCCTGCCAAGCGCGAGACCGACACCATGGACACCTTCACCTGCTCCAGCTGGTATTACCTGCGCTATACCGATCCGCACAACACCGAGCTGCCCTTCTCCCATGAGGCCGCCGACCGTTGGATGCCCGTCGATAACTACATCGGCGGCATCGAGCACGCCATTCTGCACCTGCTCTACAGCCGCTTCTTCACCAAGGCGCTGCGCGACCTGGGCCTGCTGAGCGTGGACGAGCCCTTCACCAACCTGCTGTGCCAGGGCATGGTCAAGGACGAGAACGGCGACACCATGTCCAAGTCCAAGGGCAACGTCGTGCCCCCGAGCTCGGTCATCGAGCCCTACGGCGCCGACACCATGCGTCTGGCGATCCTGTTTATCGCCCCGCCCGAGAAGGACTTTGACTGGGATCCCAAGGCCGTCGAGGGCGCCAACCGCTTCATCAAGCGCGCCTGGCGTATCGTGTGGCAGCTCGTCCAGTCTGGCGACGCCAACGTGGCCTTCGATAAGTCCGCGCTCGACGAGACTGCGATGAAGCTCTATCGTGAGCGTCATCGCACCATCGCCAAGTGCACCGAGGACTACGACCGCGGCCAGTTCAACACCGCGATCTCGGCCGTCATGGAGCTCGTCAACGCCGCGAGTGCCTACCTCAACGCCACCGAGGGTGCTGCCCGCGACAAGGCGCTGTGCTTCGGCGTAGCTAAGGACATCGTGAGCGTCCTTGCCCCCATCTGCCCGTTCTGGGCCGACGAGCTGTGGCACGAGGCACTCGGCTGCGAGGGCAACGCTTACACCGCCGCCTGGCCCGAGTTCGACCTGGCCGAGTCCATCGAGGACACGGTGCAGATCGTCGTTCAGGTGCTCGGCAAGGTCCGTGGCCGCATCGACGTCGCCCGCGATGCCTCCAACGAGGAGATGCAGGCTGCCGCCGAGGAAGCCGTCGCCAAGTGGCTTGAGGGCAAGACGGTCGTCAAGGCCATCTGCGTGCCCGGCAAGCTGGTTAACCTGGTGGTCAAGTAAGCGCTGCGCGCATGGCTGATACGTAAAAGACGAGGGGCGGTCCGGTTGGATCGCCCCTCGTTTTGCGTTGTATGACCTGCTCGACCTATGCCTCGCGCCGCTCGCTACGGAATGTGCACCAGATCCCTAAAGTAGACGTTGCCCGTTGCCTCCTCGAACATCCAGATGTTGAGGTAGATGTCGTTGAGGTCGTTGTTCACATCAAAGTCCGGATCGTCGAAGGTGCCGACAAAGGTGAGCATGGCCTGCGTTTCCTCACCTGTGGCGACCGGCTGGCGCATGCGCACGTCGCGGACCGCACCGTTGACGTAGGCGTAGGAGTCCACATCGCCAAACATCATATCGACACCGGTGTTGTTGGTCACCTTAAAGACCAGCACGGCGTCTCCGTAGCCATCGGTATCCTTGCCAACGCAGGTGACGTGGACGTTCTCATCCGCCTCAAGGTCGATGGGGGACGTCTCTTGGGGTTCGGGGCCCAAGCCTTGGGGATCGATTTCGTCTTCGTTGATTTTGTCGAAGCTCCTCGATGGCGTCGTTTTCTCGATGGCTTTGGTGCTGCCGGGGTCCGGTTTGCGAGTTCCGGTTCCACCGTCCGTGATGCCGCAGCCCACGAGGGCGAGCGAGCACGCCGCGATGGCGAGTGCGGTCATGCAGATGGTGCCTAGGTGTTTCATGGGTGTCTCCTTGCCGTAAGGAATCTGGACAGGTTTGTCGTTGTTCGACCGGCTGGCAGGCTTGTTGCAGAATGTCCCTCAGCACTAGTCTGAGTGATAGGGGTTCGGGGAGGAACGCCCTTGGGGCCCGAACAGGCCTGTTGATTGGGACGCATGGCCCGTTCTCGGTCGCTTGGGCGCTCGCCGCGTGGGTCCTTCGTTCCAATTGTCCTATTCTTGTGGAGAACCTGTGCGCACGCTGACCTGCGGATTTGTACGACGCTTGCACGTTTGCGCAGGTATTGCTATAGTTTGCTTGCAAATGAAGTTGTAATTGAAAGAAGTGGGGTTTCGGCCCCGCTTCTTTTTTGTATGGATGGAGGTGCCGCAATGGTCAAGACCAAGACCGAGCAGGCGATCATCGACGCGCTCGAGGCCGTCGCTCCCCAGCACGATGTCGACATCGTCGACGTCGAGCTCGTGGGTGCCACCAAGGCCCCCTGCGTGCGCGTGCGTATCGAGGGTGCCGAGGGTCAGAGCCTGTCGCTCAACGACGTCACGGCCAACACCAAGTGGGTCGGCGACGTGATTGAGGAGCTCGACCCCATCTCTTCGAGCTACACGCTCGAGGTGTCGAGCCCGGGTATGGCGCGCCCGCTGCGCCGCCCGCGCGATTTTGCCCGCTTTGTGGGCGAGAACTGCGAGCTCACCTCCACCGCCACCGAGGGCCGTCGCAAGTACACCGGCAAGATTGCCGCCGCGACCGAGACGAACGTGACCCTCGAGCTCGAGGACGGCGAGTCCGTCACCCTCGATTTCTCTGATGTTAAAAAGTGCAAGTTGAAGCCCACCTACGACTTCAAGCCCGCGAAGGAAGGAAAGTAAGATGGCAGCATCCGACATGATGTCCGCCCTGATGGAGCTTTGCCAGGAGAAGCACATCGACCAGCTCTACCTGATCGACCGCCTGGAGCAGTCGCTCGCCAAGAGCTATGCCGAGATCCTGCATCTTGAGTGGGGCGCCAAGGTGACCATCGACCGCACCACCGGCAAGATCTACGTCTACCGCCTGGAGCCGATCGACGATTCCATGGACGAGGAGGGCAACTTCACCGAGTTCGAGGAGATCGACGTTACCCCCAAGAACACGAGCCGCATCGCTGCCCAGCACGCCAAGGCCGAGATCAACGCCATCGTGCGCAACTCCGCCCGCGAGCAGATCTACGAGGAGTTCTCCGGCCGTATCGGTGACCTCATCAGCGGTACCGTGCTGCAGTCCACGCCCGACTTCACGATCGTCAAGATCCGCGAGGGCGTCGAGGCCGAGCTGCCGCACTTCGATCAGCGTCGTTACGAGAACGAGCGCAACGAGCGTCCGATGGGCGAGCGCTACCTGCACAACCAGCACATCAAGGCCGTGATCATCGACGTTCGCGACCCCAACTCCAACCTGCAACCGGTTCGCGGAGAGCACAGCCGTCCGCCGATTGTCATCTCCCGTACCCACCCCGAGCTCATGCGTCGTCTGTTTGAGCAGGAGGTGCCCGAGATCTACGAGGGCACCGTCCAGATCAAGTCGATCGCCCGCGAGCCCGGCCAGCGCTCCAAGGTCGCCGTCCACTCGCTCGACGACCGTCTGGATCCCGTGGGCGCCTGCGTCGGCCCCAAGGGCAGCCGTGTTCGCGCTGTCGTGGGCGAGCTCCGTGGCGAGCGCGTCGACGTCATCCTGTGGGATGCCGATCCTGCCGTCTACGTCGCCAACGCCCTGTCGCCCGCCAAGGTTACCCGCGTCCTCATCGACGAGGAGAAGGCCTACGCCGGCGTCATCGTGCCTGACGACCAGCTGTCCCTCGCCATCGGCAAGGAGGGCCAGAACGCCCGCCTCGCCGCGCGCCTGACCGGCTGGCACATCGACATCAAGTCCGAGACGCTTGCCGCCGACATCCTCAAGAACGTTCCCGTTCACGAGGAGCCCGCCGCCGACCTGATCGGTGACGAGGAGGACGAGGACGTCCGCCGCTGCGAGTACGTGTCCGAGGACGGCATCCAGTGCCGCAACCAGGCTCGTCCCGGCTCCCGTTTCTGCGGTGTCCACGACACCGACGCCTTCGATGATGCGGAGGACCTGATCTAGCGCGCGGTCGCGCCGGGCGGGTCCCGGCGCGTCTCCCACGCTCGTTCAGTCTCTAGGCACCCAAGGTGCCAGAAAGGGTAGGTGAAGTCATATGGCAAAAGTCCGTGTGTCCACCCTGGCCAAAGAGTTCGGCATGACCTCTAAGGAACTGATGGGTCATCTCGCCGATATGAAGATTCCCGCTAAGTCCGCTTCCTCCACCCTGGAGGACGCCTACGTTGCCATGGTCCGCAAGCAGCTCGCCTCGGTGATCGAGGCCCGCGCCCAGGAAGTCGAGGCCGCCAAGCAGGCCGAGGAGCAGGCAGCTGCCGCCGAGGAGGCCGCACGCGCCGCCGAGGCCGAGCGCGAGCGCATCGCCGCCGAGAAGGCACGCGAGGAGGAGCGCCGCCAGTTTGCCGCAGCCCAGGCTGCCGAGGAGGCTGCCCGTGCCGAGGCTGAGGCCAAGAAGAAGGCCGAGCAGGAGCGCCTTGCCCGCGAGAAGGAGGAGGCTGCCCGCGAGGCTCAGCGCCGCGCCGTTCCCGCTTCCGACTCCGGTTCGCGCTTCCGTTCGCTGCTCGACCAGATCGCCGCACAGGAGACCGTGCTCAAGGAGAAGAAGGACGCCGAGGACAAGGCCAAGGCCGAGCGCGCCGCAGAGCGCGGTAACCGTCGTGGCGGCAACAACGACCGCCGCGGTGGCCGTCGTAACGATCGCAACGCCTCCGACAACAACTCCGAGCGCAACGCTTCCGAGAGCCGTCCGCACAGCCATCGCACCAACGCCAGCAACAACGTCGCTGCCGGCATGGACTTCCCCAACCCCGACAAGCAGGGCAAGGGCAAGAAGCGCAAGGGCGGTCACAACAACGAAGAGGACCACTACAGCCGCATGGCTCGCGAGGCCGAGGAGTACAGCCGCGAGAAGGTGCTCGAGGAGGCTCGTGCTGCCGTCGAGGAGGCCTCTCGCGAGTCCACCGGTCGCCGCAAGAAGCGCAAGGAGAAGCGCGAGCGCGAGGCTGCCAAGGCTCAGGAGGAGCGCAAGATAGAGGAGGCGCTGTCCCAGGGCGTGAACCCCGAGGACCTCGACGCCATCAAGGTCTCCCAGGGCGTTACCGTCCAGGAGCTTGCCGAGGCGCTCGACGTTCCGGCCAACGACATCATCAAGCGCCTGTTCCTGCTTGGTACGCCGCTCACCATGACGCAGTCCATGTCCGACGACCTCGTCGAGCTCGTCGCCGACGACCTGGGCCGTCAGATCAAGATCATCACCCCCGAGGAGGAGAACACCTTCTCGTTCTACGACGATCCCGCCGACCTTAAGCCGCGCGCCCCGGTCGTCACCGTCATGGGTCACGTCGACCACGGCAAGACGTCGCTGCTCGACGCCATCCGTCACACCGGCGTTGCTGCCGGCGAGGCGGGCGGCATTACGCAGGCCATCGGCGCTTCGCAGGTCATGATCAACGACCGCAAGATCACCTTCATCGATACCCCGGGTCACGCTACCTTTACGGCCATGCGTGCCCGTGGCGCCAAGGTGACCGACATCGTCATCCTGATCGTCGCCGCCGACGACGGCGTCATGCCCCAGACCGTCGAGTCGATCAACCACGCCAAGGCCGCCGGCGTTCCCATCGTCGTTGCCGTCAACAAGATCGATAAGCCCGGCGCCAACCCCGACCGCGTGCGCCAGGAGCTCACCGAGTACGGCGTCATCCCCGAGGAGTGGGGCGGGCAGAACATGTTCGTCAACATCTCGGCCAAGCAGAAGATCGGTATCGACGACCTTCTGGAGACCGTGCTGCTCCAGGCCGACGTGCTCGAGCTCAAGGCCAACCCGGACACCTTTGCCTCCGGCAACGTCCTCGAGGCCAAGCTCGACAAGGGCCGCGGCTCGGTCGCTACCGTGCTCGTGACCCGCGGCACCCTGCACGTGGGCGATACGCTGGTCGCCGGCCTTACCTACGGCCGCGTCCGCGCCATGCTCGACCCTAAGGGCCGCGCCGTCACCGAGGCCGGTCCCTCCGACGCCGTCGAGATTTTGGGCCTGCAGTCCGTGCCCAACGCCGGTGACGAGTTCCGCGTGTTCGAGGACGAGCGCGAGGCTCGCGCCCTTGCCGACGAGCGTTCGCTCAAGGCCCGTATCGAGGAGCAGAGCCGCGTCAAGCACGTCACGCTCGAGAACCTCTTCGAGACCATTGCCGACGCCGAGGTCAAGGAGCTCAACCTGATCATCAAGGCCGACGTCCAGGGTTCCATCGAGGCCCTTCAGGACTCGCTCGACAAGATGGATCAGTCTGAGGTTCGCATCAACACGATCCACTCCGCCGTTGGCGCCATCAACGAGACCGACGTCGTCCTGGCCGACGCCTCCAACGCCATCATCATCGGCTTTGGCGTCCGTCCCGACGGTAAGGCCCGCTCCGCCGCCGAGCGCGAGGGCGTCGAGATACGTTGCTACGACGTCATCTACAAGTGCCTCGAGGAGCTCGACGCCGCCCGTATCGGCATGCTCAAGCCCACCGAGGTCGAGGTCGCCACGGGTACCGCGACTGTCCTGGACACTTTCAAGGTGCCCAAAGTCGGTATCGCCGCCGGTGTCCGCGTCGAAGAGGGCGAGATCGCCGCGACCGATTCCGTGCGCCTGGTGCGCGACGGTATCGTGGTCTTCAACGGCAAGATCGCCTCGATGCGCCACTACAAGGACGAGGCCAAGAGCCTCAAGAGCGGTTCCGAGGGCGGCATTGGCCTGGAGAACTTCCAGGACATCAAGCCCGGCGACCAGATCGAGGGTTACCGCATCGACCAGGTTGCCCGTACCGAGTAGGGGGTAGCGCTATGAAGCAAACGCAGGCAACCCGCCGTCTGGGCGAGCAGCTTCGCGAGAAGCTTGGTTATATCCTGCTCTTTGAGGTTTCCGATCCGCGTCTCGACCTAGTTACTTTGACCGCGGTCGAGGTCGCGGTGGACCGTTCGTTCGCGCGTGTGTACGTGTCGTGCGATGCGAGCCGCTACGACGAGGTCATGGAGGCGCTCGCAAGTGCCAAGGGCCGTATTCGCAGCCTGTTGGCTCGCTCGCTCGATTGGCGTGTCACGCCCGAGCTCGATTTTCGCATCGATCGCTCGACCGATGAGGCCGAGCGCATCACGCGTGCGCTGGAAAACGTTCCCGCCACGCTTGCGATCGAAAAGGACGAGGACGGCTATCCGATAGCGGATGCCGACCAGGAGGCAGCTTTAGATGACTAATTCCGCCGACCTCGCCTCGTGCGAGTCTGCAGATATTCAGCGACGCATCCTCGAGCTCATCGAGGGTGCGTCCTCCATTGCGATTTCGGGACATACTTCTCCCGATGGCGATGCCTTGGGCTCCGTATTGGGTCTGGGCCTTTCGCTCATGAAGTTTTTCCCCAACAAGGACATTGCGCTGCTGCTGGCAGACGATGACCCGGTTCCTCGCATCTACCGTTTTATGGAAGGCTCCGATCGCCTGGTGCCGGCATCTGCGTACGCCGGCAATCCTGACCTGTTCATCTCGGTGGACGTACCGGTCGTCGAGCGTCTCAATAATTCCGCCGAGGTGCTTCGTCGCTCCAAGCATGTGGTGTGTTTCGACCACCATCCGGCGCGTGAGGAGTTTGCCGAGCTCAGTCTGAGGCGCGTTGAAGCTGCAGCCTGCGCCATGATCATCGACCGTTTCTTGGACAATTGTGGCATTGTCGCCCGTGATGGCGTCGCGACTTGCTTGCTGTGCGGCTTGGTGACCGACACCGGTCGTTTCCAGTACCAAAACGCCGATGCTGCTGCGTTCCATGCGGCCTCGCGACTGGTTGCTCACGGTGCCGATCCGGCGCGTGTGGCACTCGAGGTATATCAGAGCATGCGCGTTGAGTTTTTGCACCTCAAGTCCATCGTTATGGGCCGCATCAAGACGGTGGCCCACGGGCGCGTGGCGTATAGCTACGCGTACCAGAGTGACCTTGAGGCTTGCGGTGTCACCTCGGATGAGTGCGACGGCCTGGTTGACGTGGTGCGCTCGGTGATGGGCGTGGAGGTCTGCCTGTTCCTGAAGGGCATTGAGGGCGATACCAAGGTGCGCGGCAACCTGCGCTCCAAGGGCGACCTCAACGTGTCCGAGATCGCTGCTGCCTTTGGCGGAGGCGGGCATTCCGCTGCCGCCGGTTTCTCCAACAACGGAACGATTCTCGAGACGCTCACCGTGGCACTACCCATGCTGGCCGAGCTGGTAGGGGAGGATCCCGCTTCGGTGACCGTCGAGCTTTAACTTTTTGGATGGTACATGGCTCGTCGTATGCCTTCTCAACTGAATATGCTGCTCGCCGTCGATAAGCCGGTGGGCTGCACGTCCCACGATGTGGTCTCGCAATGTCGGCGCGCCCTCCATGAGCGTCGCGTCGGCCATGCCGGCACGCTCGACCCCATGGCATCTGGCGTCATGGTGGTGGGCGTGGGCCAGGCTACTCGTCTGCTGGGCATGCTTACGCTCGATACCAAAAGCTACGTCGCCGACATCTCGTTTGGCGCCGAGACCAATACCGATGATGCGGAGGGCGAGGCGGTCCGCACGGTGGCTGTTGCCGACGAGCTCCGCGATCCTGCCTATGCCCGTGAGCGCTTGGCCGCCATGTTGGGCCCGCAGATGCAGGTGCCGCCGGCGTTTTCGGCTATCTCGGTCAATGGCGTTCGCGCCTACAAGTCTGCTCGCGAGGGCAATGCGGTGGACCTACCTCCGCGCCCCGTCGAGGTCTATGCCGCCGACCTGATCGCCGTAGGCGGCGAGGGCGATTCGTGTATGTGGACCGTGGCGTTCTCGGTGAGCAAGGGCACCTATATACGTGCGCTCGCTCGCGACCTGGGCCGCGCCTGCGAGAGCGCCGCGCACATTTCCGCGCTGCGCCGCACGGCCTCCGGTGTTGTTTCCATTGGCGCCTGTCATACGGTCGAGGAGCTTTCTCCCGAGTCCGCGGCTGGCTTTGCCCTGGATCCCATTGCGGCCCTGGGCGCCACGCGTGTTGACTTGCCGGACAATCTTGCCGACGACCTGCTCTGCGGCCGTCGCATTCCCGTCGAGCGTGCGCTTGCCGATTTCGATGCCTCGAAGGCGCCGTTTGCGCTGGTGCTCGATGGGGGACTCAAGGCGCTCGCCCGCATTGAGGGTGGCCGCTTTGTTATGGAGCACGTGTTTCCGCAGGCAATCGGCGGTGTTCGATGATGTTGGCCGCTCGCGAGCTCGCGCGTGTCTTTATCGCGGGCGAGTCGGACGAGGCTCGCATCGTTACTGCCGATACGTTTGATGAGTGTGAGCACCTGGGTGCTGCCTCGATCGCCATCGGCGTGTTCGACGGCGTGCACCGTGGACACCAGGAGCTCATTGCGGCGCTTGTCCGTGATGCCCGTGCCCATGGCTGTAAGGCGGTCGTGGTTACCTTCGATCCCGACCCGGACGTTGTGGTGAGCTCTTCGCCCGCTCGAAAATTGATGACGACGGCCGACCGTCTGCATGCCTTGGCTCAGACCGGGGTTGATGCAGTGGTGGCCGTTCCCTTTACGCCTGAGGTTGCGGCACTCGACCATGTCGGTTTTCTCGCACTGCTGTCGCGCGTGGTTGACATTCGCTCGATTCGCGTTGGTAGCGACTTTAGGCTGGGTCGCGGTGGTGTATCTGGTGTTGCCGAGATGCGCGCCTGGGGTGCCGAACACGGCGTTGACGTGTATGGTCACGACTTGCTTTGCGAGGGCGGTGAGGCCATTTGCGCTACCCGTATCCGTCATGAGCTCGGACAGGGCCATGTGGAGCTGGCTGCTGAGTTACTCGGCCGTCCGTATATGGTGCGTGGCGGTGTTATTCGCGGCCGTCACGAGGGTTCTGGCATGGGCTTTCCCACGGCAAACCTACAAGTTCCCGATGGTATTCAGGTGCCTGCGGACGGCGTGTATGAGGGTCTGGTGCTGGTCGATGACACCGTGTGGCCCGCTGCCGTGAACGTCGGCCTGCCGCCAACGTATGCGGACGATGCCGCTTCGGCGCATCTCGAGGCTAATTTAATTGGTTATACGGGCGACCTGTACGGCGCTTCCGTTTCGCTGGCGTTTACGCGCTGGCTGCGCCCGTCGCGCGTGTTCGATTCGCTGGATGAGTTGATCGCGACCGTCGAGGGTAATATCGAAGATATTCGTCACAACTTGGGCGAGCAGGGGGTGAGCATCCGTGATTAGCGATGAGGAAAAAGACCAGGTACGCGCTGCGTCCGACCTAGTCGCCATCGTGCAGGAAACGGTTGAGCTCAAGCCCCGCGGCCATGAGTTTTGGGGATGCTGTCCCTTTCATGGCGAAAAGACGCCGTCCTTCCACATTATTCCCGCCACGCAGGTGTGGCATTGCTTTGGCTGCGGCGAGGGTGGCGACGTCTTCACCTATATCATGAAGCGCGAGAACCTGAGCTTTCCCGAGTCAATCCGTTATTTGGCCGACCGCGCGGGTATTGAGCTGCATGACACCGGAGATCGCCGCGAGCGCGGTACTAAGCGTGCGAGAATCTATGATCTGTGCGCCGAGACTGCTCAGTTCTACCACACCATGCTTATGCGTGGTAAGGACGGCCGTCCGCGTGAGTACTTTGCCAGCCGCGGCATGGGTGGCGACGTCTGCCGCCGCTACTGCCTGGGCTTTGCGCCGGGTCGCAACGCGCTGGTATCGCACCTGTCGCAGGCGGGCTTTACTCCGCAGGAGATGATCGACGCCAACGTGGCTGTGAGTCGCGGGCGTGGGCAGCTTGCCGACCGCTTCTACGACCGCGTGATGTTTCCCATCTTTGATGAGCAGGGTCACAACATCGCCTTTGGCGGTCGCATCATGGGAGACGGCCAACCCAAGTACCTCAACACCGCCGAGACGAGCGTATTTCATAAAAAGCGAAACCTCTACGGCTTTAATTGGGCCAAGGAGTTTATCGTCGCTCAGGATACCGCCATCGTGGTAGAGGGCTATACCGACTGCATCGCCTGTTGGGAGGCGGGGATTAAAAACGTTGTCGCTACGCTGGGCACCGCGCTCACGGAGCATCATGTCAAGACGCTCACCCGCTTTGCCAAGCGCATCGTGTATATGTTTGACGGCGATGCCGCGGGCCAGAAGGCCGCCCGTCGCGCGATTCAGTTTATCGAACAGGATTCGATGGACCTGCGCTGCGTGGTGCTGCCCGACGGCAACGATCCCATGGAGTTCATCACGGCGCATGGTGGACAGGAACTGCAGTCGCGCATCGACGCTGCCGAGCCCCTCATGGACTTTGTCTACCGTTCGCTGCAGGAGTCGAGCGACATCACCACGCCGGGCGGTCGCGCCAAGGCGCTGGAAGATGCGCTGACGCTTATCTATCCGCTGCGCGATAGCTATATGATCGATACGTACTTTATCCAGATTGCTGATCTGTTGGGTTTGGATCTGGAAACAGTGCGTGCGAGCTCGGGCCGCGTGTTTCGCGATGTCGCCAAGCGCGAGGATGCGGAGCGTCGCCGTGAGCAGAACTATGAGCGTCAGCGGGCGCAGGCTGAGCGGTCCGGCGGGACGGGCAGTCGGGCGTCGAGTTCTCGCGATGTCGGTCGCGGCGCTTGGGTATCGGGCGCGACGCCGCCGGTGTCCGCGCCGGTCGAAGAAGAGCCGTACGACTACGTCCCGCTCGATGCCTACGGCGCCGCGCCCGTGGAGGTCGTCGACGATCTGCCGCCAATCGATGTGCCTGATGGTATGGGTGCTGAGCCTGTGGCTGACGGTTCGGGTGCATCGGCTGCGGCGGCGCCGATGGTTCTGACCGATCTTGAGCGCAAGTCCTTGGCAGGGGAGCGCGAGCTGCTGACGATGCTCACGAGCTACCCCGACCTGTTCCGCACGTATGCCGACCGCATCTGCTCCATCGAGTGGGTTGACCCACGTCACGAGTCCATCGCATGGGCCGTTCTGGCTACGCCGCCGGGAACCGATCCTGCAGCTTGCATGGATGCGGCACGCTCGGTGTGTCCCGAGGCGGCAACGCTTGTGAGTGCCGGGCGCATCTCGGCGACGAGCAAGCACCCCACCGAGACGAACATTGTGTTTATGCTCGATACGCTCGAGCTCTACACCATCAAGCGCCGCATGCGTGCCGCACAGGCCAAGCTGCGCCAGGACCGTTCGCTCGATGATGAGGCCCGTCGCGCGCTGACCGTTCAGGCCGCGCAAGATTCGCAGCGTCAACGCGAACTGCAAAAGTCGATCGGCGGCGTGGCGGACCCGTTCCGTTTGATCGGCCTGGAGGCCGCAGGCACTGAACAAGCCTAGATGTTGTGGTCAACCAGCGTATTCTCGCCTATATCCAGTCCTCTTTTTGGGTATAGACGTCAATGTGTGTGCTAAAGTGTTGAGTCCTGTGGACTATGAAGGGAGAATCTGTGCCAAAAAAGACTGAGAGCACGGGTACTGGGCTGGAATCCTACGTTGCAAAGCTCATGGGCAACGGCTCAAACAGGACTTCGGTAACCGAGGACGAGATTCAGGTCGCCCTGAAGGATATCGATGTTTCTGACGAGCAGCTCACCGCGGTGTATTCCGCGCTGCGCAACAGCGGCATCCAGATTATCTCCGCGAGCGGTAACGACGACGCCCCCATGGACGTCGACGATGACGATAACGATACCGATACCGACGATTTCGATGACGACGACGAGCACGATTCCGGCTCGCTTGACGATCATGAGCTCAAGATGGCCCGTCAGGCCGATGCCGAGATGGGTTCTTCCAAGAGCAAGAAGAAGCGCACCGTGCGCACGTCCCGTTCACGCTCCCGCGTGCGTGGCATCGATGCCTCCACGGTGATGCTGACCGGCGATCCGGTCCGTATGTACCTCAAGGAGATCGGCAAGGTCGACCTGTTGACCGCCTCCGAAGAGGTCGATCTGGCTATGAAGATCGAGGCCGGTCTTGAGGCCACCGAGAAGCTCGAGGCTGCCGATGCTGGTGAGCTCGAACTCACGCGTGCCGAGATGCGTCGTCTTACGCGCATTGAGAACGTGGGCCTCGAAGCCAAGCAGGCGCTCATCAGCGCAAACCTGCGTCTGGTCGTCTCCATCGCTAAGCGCTATGTCGGACGCGGCATGCTGTTCCTGGACTTGATCCAGGAGGGCAACCTCGGTCTGATCCGCGCCGTCGAGAAGTTCGACTACCAGAAGGGCTTTAAGTTCTCCACGTACGCCACGTGGTGGATCCGTCAGGCCATCACGCGCGCTATCGCCGACCAGGCCCGTACCATCCGTATTCCCGTGCACATGGTCGAGACCATCAACAAACTCGTCCGCGTGCAGCGCCAGCTTCTTCAGGACCTTGGTCGCGACCCGACCCCCGAGGAGATCGGTGCCGAAATGGACATGAGCGCCGACCGCGTCCGCGAGATCCAGAAGATCTCGCAGGAGCCCGTGTCGCTCGAGACCCCCATCGGCGAGGAAGAGGATTCCCAGCTGGGCGACTTCATCGAGGACTCCCAGGCCATCGCTCCGCCCGATGCGGCCAGCTTCTCCATGCTGCAGGAGCAGCTCACCCAGGTGCTCGACTCGCTTGCCGATCGTGAGCGCAAGGTTATCGAGCTGCGCTTTGGCCTTGTCGACGGACATCCCCGTACGCTCGAGGAAGTCGGCCGCGAGTTTGGCGTCACGCGCGAGCGCATCCGCCAGATCGAGTCCAAGACCCTGGCCAAGCTCCGCCATCCCAGCCGTAGCAGTAAGCTCAAAGACTATATCGAGAGCTAGTCAAGCAAGAAGCGCCCTCAAGCACATCTGCTTGGGGGCGCTTTCATGTAGTCGTTGGGGACGTTCTTGAATGACTAGTCGTTTAAGAACGTCCCCAATGACTGGGTCGGAAAATTTCTTAAAAAAGTTCTTGCCCTAAGCTGATTCGTCCGTATAATAAACTTCGTTGCTTGAGAGCACGCACCTATTCCTCGGTAGCTCAATGGTAGAGCACGCGGCTGTTAACCGCGCTGTTGTAGGTTCGAGTCCTACCCGGGGAGCCAGAATTTTCCAGCCCTTTCCGTTGGGCTTTAAATTCCTCGGTAGCTCAATGGTAGAGCACGCGGCTGTTAACCGCGCTGTTGTAGGTTCGAGTCCTACCCGGGGAGCCAGGTTGTAAAACCCGTCGCTTATGCGGCGGGTTTTTTCATGCCGCGATCGCCGTTCGCGAACGTTACCGTATCAACATTTCGTGTCGAGGATGTAATCCCGAGGCCCGCCACCTCAACATGGCGCGGTCGTTGTAGAATATTGCAATGATTGCTCCCACGACATGGTGCCGCGAGCACCAAGAAAAGGAGATTCTTGTGTCTGAGACCATTAACGGCAGTCTGAGCGTCTCGAACGACGTTATTGCCGATATTGCCGGTTATGCCGCGATGACGTGCTATGGCGTCGTCGGTATGGCCGAACAGCTCCAGGGCGCCGAGAGCGTGCGCCTGCTTGCCGGTCAGCGCCTCCGCAAGGGCGTGCTTGTCTCCGCCGACGAGAACGGCCTTACGGTCGATCTTCACGTCGTGCTCGAGAACGGCGTCAACATGAAGTCCGTCTGCCACAATCTTTCGAGCTCCGTTGCCTTTACCCTGCAGGAGATCGCCCAGATCGATCCCGCCAGCCTTAAGATCGGCATTCACATCGACGCGCTCAAGAGCCGTCTGAACTAGCATCCGAAAACGGAGATTCAAATACCCATGATTGCAAAGACCATTCGCACCTGTTTTCCGATCGCTGCGGCTGCCGTTTCCGACAAGGCCGAGGAGATCAACAAGCTCAACGTCTTCCCCGTACCCGACGGCGATACCGGCACCAACATGTCGCTCACGCTCGCCTCGGTGACCAAGGAGCTCTCCGCCCTTCCTGCCGACGCCGACATGGAGGCCATCGCCGGCGCCATCACTCACGGCTCCCTGATGGGCGCCCGCGGTAACTCCGGCGTTATTACCTCGCAGATTCTTCGCGGCGTGGCCGAGGGTCTTGTCTCCGCCGACGAGCCCATTACGTCCGCCAACATCGCCTTCGCCTTCCGTCGCGCTGTCAAGGTCGCCTTCCAGGCCGTCCGCAAGCCCATCGAGGGCACGATCCTCACGGTGCTGCGCGATGTCTCGACCAAGGCCGACGAGTGCGAAAAGAAGAAGTTCTCGGCCGAGGACACGCTCGATGCCATCGTCGTCGAGGCCTACCAGTCCGTCGCCCGCACGCCCGACCTGCTGCCCGTTCTGAAGGAGAACGGCGTGGTCGACTCCGGCGCCTTTGGCTTTGCCATCTTCCTTGAGAACTTCGTGGCCGCAGCACTTGGCCGCAGCACCGTTGTCGAGGATTTCTCCGCTACGTTTGATTCCGCTGGCTCTGCCCGCGACGCGGCCCTTGGTCGCGTTGAGATCGAGGCCAACGACGACTGGGAGGGCTCGGAGTTCCGCTACTGCAACGAGTTCCTCTTTAAGGCCGACGCCCCCTTTGACGAGGACGAGTGCCTTAAGTTCCTGGGCTCCATGGGCGACTGCGAGCTGCTCGTGGGTGCCTACCCCGATTACAAGATCCATGTGCACTCCAACACCCCCAACCTGGTGCTCGAGCACATGCTGCAGCTTGGTCAGATTTACGAGGTCTTTATCCACAACATGGAGATGGAGGCCCACGACCGTACCGCTAAGATTCACGAGGACCAGGAAAAGGCCGCCGAGCCCGCCAAGGCGCTGGGCTTTGTCGCCGTTGCCGCCGGTTCTGGCGAGGCCGACATCCTCAAGTCCCTCGGCGTCGACGTGATCGTGTCGGGTGGCCAGACCATGAACCCCTCGACTGCAGACCTGCTGGGCGCGGTGGACCAGGTCAACGCGACCTCAGTCATCATTCTGCCCAACAACGGTAACATCCGCATGGCTGCCGAGGCTGCCGCTTCTGCCTGCACCGACAAGAAGGTTGCCGTCGTTCCCACCAAAACCGTTCCGCAGGCCTTCTCCGCGCTGTTCGCGGTCCTGCCCGATTCCGAGCTCGAGGATGCCGTTGCCGCTATGGTCGACGCCATCAGCGAGGTCCGCGATGGCGAGGTCACCCGCGCCGTGCGCGACTCCAGCGCTTCCGACGGCTCGCCGATTCACTCCGGTGATGTCATGGGCATCATTGCCGGCTCCATCGACGTGGTCGGCTCCGACGTGAAGCAGGTCACGCTCGATTGCATCAACCGCATGCAGGAGGAAGAGGAGGGCGACGCGCTGACGATTCTTGCCGGCGAGGAGCTGTCCGATGAGGCCTTCCAGGAGATCGTCGACGCCATCGAGGAGGCTCAGCCCGACCTGGAGGTCGACGCCCATCGTGGCGAGCAGCCGCTCTATCCCGTGATCTTCTCGATCGAGTAGGCAACTGCCCATGTCCGAGCTGTGCTCCGTGCCGCGCGTCTCGGAGCGCTTTGCCCAGAGCAATGCGCTCGACGAGGATATCGCGCGACTCAAATATGTTTCGGGTAAACGTGAGGAGGCCCTTCGCCGTCTGGGAATTCGGACGGTGGGGGACCTCCTTCTCCATATCCCTCATCGATACCTCGACTTTACCCGTTCTTGGTCTATCGAGATGGCGCCCATCGGTACTGTGTGCACCATCATCGCCACGGTCGACCGTATCGTCCAAAAGCAGCCGCGTCCGCGCATGCAGGTGACCGAGGTCTCACTCGTTGATGAGACGGGCGTGCTGCAGGTCGCCTTTTTCCGCCAGCCCTGGATTGCCCAGCAGCTTAAGCAGGGCGACCGCCTGGCCGTGATGGGTAAGGTTGAGTTTGCCTACGGTTTTAAGCGGATGGCCTCGCCGCACTTTGAAAAGCTCGAGGACGGGCGTGCCGCAGGCACCATCCTGCCGGTTCATTACGTGAGTGATGGCGTGAGCCAGGCGTGGATGCGCCGCATCGTAAGCTGCGCGCTCGAGGTCGTCGGCAATCCCTTTGATCCTGTTCCGGCTCAGCTGCGCGTCAAGCGCCGCCTGATGAGCAATGCCCGCGCGCTTCGATCGATCCACTTTCCATCGAGTATGGCTGAGCGGGATATCGCGCGACGTCGCCTTGCTTATGAGGAGTGCCTCTACCTGCAGCTGGCACTGCGCCTGCGCAACGACGGCGGCCTGGTCGAAGTCGTTCCCTACGCCCACACCGCGGGCGAGCACCTGGTCGCGCTCAAGCAAGCCCTGCCGTTTTCGCTGAGCGACGAGCAGGAGGCCGCGTTCCAAGATATCCTGCGCGATATGTGCGATGGCGGGCGCGTTATGAACCGCCTGCTGCTGGGCGATGTTGGTACCGGTAAGACCGCCGTTGCCGCCTGCGCGCTGGCTGTGGCTACCGATAGCGGCACGCAGGCCTGCGTTATGGCGCCCACGGGCGTGCTGGCGCGCCAATATGCCGATAAGACCGGCCCTCTGCTCTCGCAGGCTGGCATGTCCTGGGCGCTCCTGACGGGTGCCACGCCGGCCGCAGAGCGCGAGCGCATTCACGCCCAGCTGGAATCGGGCGAGCTCGACGTGCTCTTTGGCACCCACGCGGTGCTTTCAGATAACGTTGCGTTCAAGCATCTGTCGCTCGTGGTCATCGATGAACAGCACCGGTTTGGTGTGGGCCAACGTAACGCCCTGCGCGCCAAGGGCCCGGGTGCCGATCTGCTCGTTATGACGGCGACGCCGATCCCACGTACGCTGGCGCTTTCGGTCTACGGCGATCTGGACACGAGCATCATCCGCCATCGGCCCGTTCCTGGCGCTGGCGTGACGACACGCGTGCTCACCGAGTCGAGCCGCGACCTCGCCTATGGCGCCATCCGCGAGGCGCATGCAAAAGGCCAGCAGGGCTACGTGATTTGCCCGCTCGTGGAGCCGAGTGACTCGGCCGATGAGCTGGAAGACGTACCTGGTATCGCCCGCGACGACGAGGGCCGCGTGACGGTCCCCGTGCCGCTGCACGATACGGCAACCGAGCTCGATCGCCTGCGTCTGGCGTTGCCGGGTTTTGTCATCGAGCGCCTTCACGGCCGCATGCCGGCGGGGGAGAAGGATCGTGTGATCGACGCCTTCAAGCGTGGCGAGATCGACGTGCTCGTCTCGACTACGGTGGTCGAGGTGGGCGTCGACGTGCCTAACGCCACCGTCATGGTCATCGAGAACGGCGAGCGCTTTGGGTTGGCTGCCCTGCACCAGCTGCGCGGTCGCGTGGGCCGTGGCAGCGTGTCGGGCACGTGCCTGGTCATGACGCACTCCAAGGGCAACGGTGGCGCTTCGGCAGCGCAAGATCGCCTGCAATCGCTCGAAAAAACCTCTGATGGCTTTACACTCGCCCAGATGGACCTGCGCCTGCGCCATGAGGGCGAAATCCTGGGGTACCGCCAGCACGGCGGTGTGACCCTGCGCTTTGTCGACCTGGATGCCGACGAGGAGCTGATCGAGTGGGCCCATTTGGACGCGGTCGAGCTCTTGCGGTATGCTTGTACACTTGACTCCGTGGCGACGCGCCCCCTGCGCGACGCGGTCGCCGTGCGTTATCGACATATTTTTAAGGAGGTCAGCGGAGGATGAGAATCATCGGCGGCGAATGGCGCGGTCGTAAGATCGAGGAGCCCCGTGGTCGCGATGTCACCCGCCCCACGACTGATCGCGTGCGCGAGTCGTGCGCATCTATGGTCATGTCGGCATTCGACTTCGATCTGGACGAGGTCCGCGTGCTGGACGCCTTTGGCGGCTCCGGTGCCTTAGGGTTAGAGATGCTCTCTCGTGGGGCCCGCTCGCTCACGACGTTTGAGATCGATCGCAACGCCGCGCGGCTCATTACCAAGAATATCGAGTCGCTCTGCCGCGACCGTGCGCGTTGGCGCGTGGTCACGGGCGACATGCTGGCGAGTGCCTCGCGCGGTCGTGTACCGGGCGGCCCCTTTGATCTGGTCCTGCTCGACCCGCCCTATGCTTTTGGTGCCGAGCCGGTCGAGGAACTGCTGCAGAACCTGGCTCAGCAGGGTTTACTTGCACCTGGCGCTTTCGCCTTGTTTGAGCATGCCGCTGCCGATGCGGGCGCGCATCCGGCAGGCTTTGAGACTGTACGTGAGAAGCGCTACGGCATTACCTCGGTCGACCTGCTTCGTTGGGTCGGCGATAACGATGGCGAGGGCGATAACGCCGGCACCGATGCTGACAACAACGATGCCACGACGTTTCAGGAGGATGCTCATGAGTGACACCATCAACCGCGTGATCGTCCCGGGCACCTTTGATCCCATCACGTTTGGCCATATCGATGTGATCCGCCGCGCCCGCCGTATCTTTCCCAGCGTGATCGTCGCCGTTGCCGAATCGCAGGGTAAAAACGGCGTGGGTACCACCTTTATGCTCGACGAACGCGTGGCGCTGGCCCGCGAGGCGCTCGGTGATATCGACGGCGTCGAGGTCCTGCCCTTTACCGGCCTCTTGGTCGACTTCGCTCGTGAGCAGGGGGCGGGGGCCGTGGTCAAGGGCCTGCGCGCCATGACCGACTTTGAGTACGAGCTGCAGCAGGCCGACCTCAACTATCGCTTGGATAACGAGCTGGAGTCCATCTTTGTCATGAGCGCGCCGCAGTACGGCTATATCTCGAGCTCGGTTGTTCGCCAGATTGCCTCGCTCGGCAGCGATGTATCGACGTTTGTCCCGTCCAACGTGGTCGAAGCGCTCAAACATCGCTTTTCGTGACGTTTCTTATTGCCTGGTGGCATGTGGTAAACTAGCACGATGATATGTTACCTATGAAAGGAGACCGGATGCCGGGCGAGAATTTTCCTGGCGATAGGATCGTCAGCTTGGTCGATGAGCTCGAAGGGCTGATCGAGGAAGCCAAGCCGCCTTTCGGCAAGAACGCTCAGTTCAAGGTCATCGACGCCGACGTGTTCTTCAACATCCTCGACGAGATCCGCATGAGCTATCCCGAGGAGTGGCAGAAGTCCCGCCGTATCCTTAAGGAGCGCGAGGAGCTTATGGCTTCCGCCGCCGCCCAGGCCGATTCCATCATCGCTGACGCTCAGCAGCAGGCCCTCACCATTGCCGGTGAGCAGGAGATCGTCCGCCTTGCGCAGCAGCAGGCCGACGACATCCGCGATCGTGCCCAGCAGTACGAGCGCGAGACGCGTTATGCTGCCGAGGACTACGCAGAGCAGGTCTTTACGCACCTGGAGGAAAACCTCAAGAGTCTGACCGGCACCGTTACCCGTTGCCGTCAGCAGCTCAACGAGGGTGCTGCCCAACAGAATGGTCAGTGGTAATGGCTGAGTTCCCGAGCGTTACCGTCGATCTTTCCGAGCAACTCGAGTTTCCTGGAGATTCGTATCCGCTGACCGGTAAGGTCGATGTCGCCACCTACACGGTGGGCGAGAAGGAGTACCAGCTACAGGACGGCATCGACTACGACGTTGTCTTTACCAATGCCGGTACCGGTGTCTTGCTCACGGGCATGGTCCGCGCGCACGCCACCGGCGAGTGCGACCGTTGCCTGGAACCCGCCTCGTTTGATATCGCCGGCGAGATCGAGGAGTTCTACCTCTTTGAGGAGCCCGAGGATCCCGAGGCCTACGAGGACGGCTACGAGCTCCTGGGTGAGGACCGTCTAGTCGATCTGGGTGAGCCCATCAATGACGCGGTCGTTATGGACACGCCGTTTGTAGTGCTCTGCAAGCCCGATTGCCGTGGTCTGTGCCCCACATGCGGTTGCAATCTCAACGTCGAGCAATGCGATTGCGCCGCCCAGGCAGAGGCGGAATGGGCCGCTGCCACGGAAAATCCATTTGCAGCATTGAAGAATCTCAAGCTCGATGAGTAAAACTGTGGTAGTATCGCTACTTGCGCGTAATCGCCACACTGGATAGTTCATAAGGAAGGTCACTATGCCCGTACCTAAACAAAAGCAGGGTCGTATCCGCACTCACACCCGTCGTTCCGCTAACATGAAGATCTCGGCTGCGGCTCAGTCCACGTGCCCCCGTTGCGGCGCTGTCAAGCTTCCGCACCACGTGTGCCCCAGCTGCGGTTTCTACAAGGACCGCGAGGTTATCGTTACCGAGTAACGGTATACTTTGGATGCGATGCCGTTCCAAATGGAACCACAATGGCCGGCTCAATGAGTCGGCCATTTTTGTATAAGGAGCATATATATTTTTGTATAAGGAGCATATATATGAGTAACGTTCGCGTTTGTGTAGACGTTGTGGGTGGAGACGAGAAACCTCAGGTCGTTCTCGATGGTATCGAGGCTGCACTTGCCGCCGATCCCGATATCGAGGTTTTGGCAGCTGGCCCCGCCGAAATCGTCAATCCCTTTGCTGCTTCCCACGCACGTGTTGAGGCCCTTGAGGCACCCGACGTTATCGCCATGGATGACGATCCCATTCGCGCCGTGATGACCAAACGCAAGTCTTCGATCGTGCTGTCGTGCCGCGCCATCAAGAAGGGAAATGCGGACGCGTTTTTCTCCGCCGGCTCCACCGGCGCCATGACCGCCGCTGCGACAGCCTACGTCACGCCGTTTAGATATATGGCCGAAGGTAAGAAGCAGCCGGTGCGTCCCTGTCTGACCAATGCGCTGCCCAATCGCGCCGGCGGTCTGACGGTGCTGTGCGATATGGGCGCCAACCCCGATGTCGAGGTCGATGACATGGTGCGTTTTGCTCAGATGGGTAGCGCCTATGCCCGCGTCGTCCTGGGCATCGAGCATCCCCGCGTGGGCCTGCTTGCCAACGGCACCGAGGATGAGAAGGGTTCCAACTTTACCAAGGCCTGCTTCCCGGCCATGAAAGCCGCCGTTCCCGGCTTTGTGGGCAACTGCGAAGGCACCGACCTCACCTCGGGCAATTTCGATGTCGTTGTTGCCGACGGCATGTCGGGCAATATCGCTCTCAAGGCTACCGAGGGCGCTGCCAAGTTTTTGCTACAGGAGCTCAAGGGCGCCTTTATGACCTCGCTCGGCACCAAGATCGCCGCGCTGCTCATTAAAAAGCAGATGCGCGAGATAAAGGCCAAGCTCTCTGGTGATGCCAAGGGCGGCGCGATTCTTTTGGGCCTGCGCGGTGTGGTCCTGATCGGGCATGGCGCCACCTCGGTCGAAGCTGTTAAAAACGGTACGCTCGCGGCGGCAGAAGCCGTGCGCGCCGGGCTGGTCGAGAATGTCGCCAACTCTATGGACGGTATCGTTTTATAACAGCGGCGTTATGCGCCTCGGGGCGTGCGTCGTGGGGTAGAATCAGAACCGTGTCTTGGTACCGCCCGGGCGGTACCATTCTTTTGGTATTCATGCACTATGAGAGGAAGCGCTATGGACCGCTCCGAAATCTTCGACAAGATCGCCGAGGTCGCTGCTGACGTTCTGGGCGTCGATGTTGCCGAAATTAGCGATGAGACCACCTTTGACGACCTCGATGCCAACTCGCTCGAGCGTTTGCAGCTGGTTACGGCCATCGAGGACGAGTTCAACCTCGAGATCGATGACGAGACTCTGCTCTCGCTCAACTCTGTCGCCGACGCCGTCGACGCTATCGAAAACGCCAGGGAGGCCTAGGTCTTGGCTTTGTCTGAACGACTTACGCGCGCCCAGGAAATTCTGGGCCATGAGTTCAATAATAAAGTGCTGCTGCGCGCGGCCCTTACGCATCCCTCGGCAGTCGAGGGCCAGCCGGTTTCTGCCAGCTATGAGCGCCTTGAGTTCTTGGGCGATTCCATTTTGGGCGCTGTGGTCGCACGCTCCCTGTTTGAGTCCTATCCGGAGTTTGACGAGGGCAAGCTCACGCGCCTGAAGGTGTCGCTTGTCTCGGGCGCTACGCTATCCGAGGTTTCTCATGAGCTGGGTATCGACGACATCATCATCTTTGGCGCCTCCGAGACCGGTACCGGTGCGCGCGGCCTGCATTCGGCGCTCGAGAACGTCTATGAGTCGCTCGTGGGCGCGCTGTACCTGGATGCCGGCTGGGATGCCGCGGCGGAGTTCATTCACCGTACGCTTAAGCCGCATTTGGCTTCCGAGCGTGCCGAGCACCCCGCGAACCCCAAGTCGTTCTTGCAGGAGTGCGTGCAGGCGGACGGCCACGAGCCTCCCGCGTATAAGCTGGTTGGCTCCGAGGGCCCCGCGCATGCGCCCACCTTTACCGCCGTGGTGCTCATCGACGGTATTCGTCAAGGCCGCGGCACTGGTTCCTCCAAGAAGGAGGCCGAGGGAGCCGCTGCACTCGAGGCGCTCGACCGCATGGGCTACACCACCAACGGCGTGATTCTTAACAAGAAGCCTGTTTAAGCGAGGAACCGTGTATCTCAAGTCCCTCACGCTCAAAGGGTTCAAGTCGTTTGCCGACCGCGCCCATATGACGTTTGAGCCGGGCCTGACCGTCATCGTCGGTCCAAACGGCTCGGGAAAATCGAACATCTCCGACTCGATTCTGTGGGTCCTGGGCGAGCAGAGCGCCAAGCAGCTGCGCGGCCAGGCCATGGAGGATGTCATCTTCTCGGGCTCGTCGGCGCGCAAGCCGGTGGGTGTTGCCGAGGTCACGCTGGTGCTCGATAACTCGGACCATATGCTGCCCGTCGATTTTGACGAGGTCGCCATCACCCGTCGCATGTATCGCTCGGGCGAAAGCGAGTACCTCATCAACTCGAGTCCGTGCCGCCTGATGGACATTCAGGACATCCTGCACGATTCGGGCCTGGGCAAGGATACACATTCCATCATCAGCCAGGGCAAACTCGACGCCATCTTGCAGAGCCGCCCCGAGGAGCGCCGCGCCCTTATCGAGGAGGCCGCTGGCATCTCCAAGCACAAGCGCCGCAAGGAGCGTGCGCTCAAAAAGATTAAGTCGATGGACGAGCACCTGACCCGTGCCCGCGACATCAATAAGGAGATCGCCCGTCAGCTGCGGCCGCTGGAGCGTCAGGTCGATCGCGCGCGCAAGTACAAAGAGCTGTCCTCGCGCGCGAACGAGCTTACGCAGATGCTGGCCGTCGACGAGCTTCGTTCGCTGCAGTCGCAGTGGAACGACCTGGAGAGCCGCTCCAAGGAGGGCGCTGCCGAGCTTGAGCTTGCGCAGTACCGCTTGGGCGAAAAGGAGCGCGAGCTCGAGAAGCTCCAGGTCATGCTCGAGGAAAAGGGCCTGTTTGTGGGCGACCTGGGCGAGCAGCGCCGCCATATGCAAGATGTGGTCGGCCGCATTAACTCCGACATGCGCCTGCTCGAGGAAAAGGGCCACAACATGGTGTCGCGCCTGTCCGACATGCGCGGGCAGATTTCGAGCTCCGAGCATCAGCGACGTCGCGTGGTCGAGGAGCTCGAGGACGCGCGTGCGCAGCTTGAGGAAGTGACCGGTGCGCACATGCAGGCCCAGGAGGACGTTGACGCCGCTGGTCCTGCTGCCGCTGAGCTCCACGAGCGGCGCGTGGCGCTCGACAATCAGATTTCGCAGCTTACGCGTGAACAGCGCGATGTTCAGCGCGTGGCCGATAACGCCGCGCTCGAGCTCGCCAAGGTGAAGGACTCGCTGAGCAATGCCGAGGTCGAGGACAACATGTATGCCTCGCGCCTGGAGCAGATTGACGAGCAGCTCGAGGAGGTCACGGCCTCGCTAGAGAGCCGTCGCGACCGCGCAGAGGAGCTTGAGGGCGCTCTTGAGGAAGCGCGCCAGGCTCAGGTCGATGCGCGTGAGGCCGCCGAGGCGGCACGCGCGGCCCTGAAGGACCTGCGTGCCCGCGAGAGTGAGGCGCGCAACAAGTTATCCGAGGTGCGCTCGGAGCTTGCCAGCCAAAAGAAACTCGATGCCCGCATGGCTGACAGCTCGCCGCTGGTGAGCCGTCTGGTGGGTGCGCTGGGCGACGATGTCTCGGGTCGTCTGGGCG
Source organism: Collinsella sp. (assembly GCA_018368345.1). Lineage (GTDB taxonomy): Bacteria > Actinomycetota > Coriobacteriia > Coriobacteriales > Coriobacteriaceae > Collinsella. The sequence goes on along the minus strand of JAGZEK010000012.1, from coordinate 13,727 downwards.
ACGTGCTCGAGGCCCCGCGCGAGCTTGAGGGCTTGGTTGAGCAATTGCTCGCCGGCGATATCGATGCGCTGCTGTTCGACGATACGTCCGCGCTTGAGCGTGCCGGTCGTGCCGCTCTGGACCAGAAGAAGGCTTCGGGCGAGGCGCTGCTGGTGGCGCGCGGCGTGAGCGGCTCTACCGCCGCTGAGGGCGCTGCCGGTACCCGCCTGGTTGATCGTCTGTCCGTGCGCGCAGGCTACGGTCCCGTCGTCGAGGCGTTGCTCGGCGGATATTACGTAGTGGACGATCTTGCTGCCGCGCTGTCGGCGCCGGTCGTTGACGGTGTGACCTACGTGACTCCCGATGGCGCCCGCGTAAGCTGTGGCGGCCTGGTGCGTGTGGGGCTAGATGCCGGCGAGGCCTCGGGTGCTCTGGAGCGCAAGCGTCGCATTCGCGAGCTGGAGGGCCTGGAGCCCGATCTGGCTGCCGTGTTTGAGCATGTGTCGGATCAGGTCGTCGAGGCCAATGCGGCCGTTGAGGAAGCGCGTGCCGCTGAGGGCGATGCCGCCGGTGAGATTGCCCGTCTTGAGGGCGAGCGCCGCTCGCTGCTTTCCGAGATCGGCCGCTTGGAGCAAAGCGCCAACAATGCCGAGGTCGAGCGCGTGCGCATCTCCAAGCGCCGCGAACAGGCCGCCGAAGCTGTTCGCGCTGCGCGCCCGCGGGTTGATGAGCTCACCCGTTCGCGTGACGAGGCCCGCGCGCAGGCAAGCGATCTGGGCTTGCAGATTGCCGAGGCCAACGACGAGCTCGACCGCGTTCGCCGTGACGATTCCGAGGCTGCCGGCAAGCTCGCCGACGCCAAGGTTCGCCTAGCCCAGACGAGTGAACGCCTGCGTTCGCTGAAGGGCCGCGTGCCCGACCTGGAGCATCGTCTTGAGGGCATCGACCGTCGTATCCGCGGAACACGCCAGGCCTCGCGCTCGCTCGAGCTGCTGCGCCTGCGCGTCGATCCCATGCACGAACGCTATTCTGCCCTGTTGGAACGCGCGTCGGATTGGGCAGCGCGCCTGCGTGACCAGGCCTCTCTGGAGGAGGCGGACTCCGCTTCGCTCAAGAAGACCATCGAGGATGCCAAGGCAGAGGTTGCCCGCGCTAAGGAGCGAGTCGATACCGCCTCTGCCACGCAAAACGAGTTCAAGGTCGCGCGTGGCAAGCTCGAGGTGCAGGTCGAGGCTGCCATCAAGGCCATTACCGCCGATGGCACGACGGTGCTCGAGGAAGCGCTCATGCTTCCGGCGCCCACGGACCGCGATGCCGCCGAGCGCGAACTCAACCAGCTTGTGCGCCAGATCAACAACCTGGGCCCTGTGAACCAGGTTGCCATGGAGGAGTACGAGCAGCTCAAGCGCCGCGCCGATTACATCGAGGAGCAGCTGGCCGATCTGGAGAGCGCGCGCAAGGCGCTCACCAAGATCACGGTGGCCATTGATCGCAAGATGCGGAAGGCCTTCCTGGTGACGTTTGAGAAGGTCGACGCGAACTTCCGCGAGATCTTCGCTATGCTCTTTCCGGGCGGTCAGGCTCATCTGGAGATGACCGATCCCGAGCATCCTGCCGAGACGGGTATCGAGATTGTGGCGCAGCCGCGCGGCAAGCGCATCACCAAGATGATGCTCATGTCGGGCGGCGAGAAGAGCCTGACGGCGCTCGCCCTGCTCTTTGCCGTGTACCGCACGCGCACGGTGCCGTTCTATGTACTGGACGAGGTCGAGGCGGCACTCGATGACGCCAACCTGTCCAAGCTCATCGGCGCGCTCGATGTGTTGCGTTCCGATACGCAGCTCTTGGTTATCTCGCACCAGCGCCGTACTATGGAGGACGCTGACGTTCTCTATGGCGTCTCGATGCAAGCCGACGGCGTCAGTCGCGTCGTCTCGCAAAAACTCGATCGCGAAACCGGAAAGGTCGTGAATGCATAATGGGATTCTTCGATGCTCTCTCGCGCGGACTTGAGCGCAGCCGCGAGGCCCTCAACGAGGTCTTTTACTTTGGCGGCGAGGTCGACGAGGATTTTTGGGAGGACCTGGAGGACACCCTCGTCATGGGTGACATGGGCGCCGAGGTCGCTATCAAGGTCTCCGATGACCTGCGCGATGCCGCGGCCAAGAAGAACCTCAAGACCGCCCCGCAGCTCCGTCGTGCCCTAGCCGAGCAGCTCGAACAGCACTTTGTGCCCATCGAGCGCGATCCGTTCGCCGATACGCCGAGCTGCGTGCTGTTTGTGGGCATCAACGGCGCCGGCAAGACCACGACGGTCGGTAAGATCGCGAGCGCCATGGCCGCCCGCGGCAAGAACGTCGTGATCGGCTCTGCCGATACGTTCCGCGCCGCCGCCATCGAACAGCTCGATGTGTGGGGCCAGCGCGCTGGCGTCCCCGTCATCAAGCGCGACCGCGGCTCCGACCCGGCAAGTGTTTGCTACGACGTGCTCGACGAGGCCGACAAGCGCGGCAGCGACCTGGTGCTTATCGACACTGCCGGTCGTCTGCACACGAGCCCCGAGCTCATGCGCGAGCTTGCCAAGGTGGTTAACGTGACGCGTAAGCGCGCCGCCAATATGGCCGCCGGCCCCATGCCCGTCTCAGTCGTGCTCGTGATCGATGCCGCCACCGGCCAGAACGGTCTGAACCAGGCGCTCGAGTTTAACGAGGCACTGGGCCTGGACGGTATTATCATGACTAAGCTCGACGGCACGGCTAAGGGCGGTATCGCCATGGCCGTGGCCGAGAAACTCAAGCTCCCGATCCTGCGTGTGGGCGTGGGCGAGCAGGTCGATGACCTGCAGGAGTTCAATGCCAAAGATTTCTGCCGCGCCCTGGTGGGCGAGTCCAATTAAGGAGTGACTAGTGTTTGATTCCCTGAGCGATCGCCTCAACGACACATTTGACCGCCTGCGCGGCAAGGGCAAGCTGACCGAGGCCGATATTACTTCGGCCATGCGCGACATCCGCATGGCGCTGCTCGAGGCCGACGTTAACTTTAAGGTCGTCAAGGAGTTCGTCGCCAAGACCAAGGAGCGCTGCATGACCGCCGAGGTCATGGAGTCGCTGTCGCCGGCGCAAAACGTCGTCAAGATCGTGCTCGACGAGCTCACCGAGATGCTCGGTTCCACCGAGAGCAAGCTCGTCTTTAGCAACCGCATTCCCAACGTCATCATGCTCGTGGGCCTGCAGGGCTCCGGTAAGACCACGGCGGCGGTAAAGCTGGCCTACCTGCTCAAGAAGCAGGGACGCTCGCCGCTGCTCGCCGCGTGCGACGTCTACCGTCCCGCCGCTGCCGACCAGCTGGCCACGCTCGGCGGCGAGATCGGCGTGCCGGTCTTCCGCGGTGACGGCGCGCACCCGGTCGACATCGCCAAGGGCGCCATCCAGGAGGCCGTCGACCATCTGCGCGACGTGGTCATCGTCGATACCGCCGGTCGTCTGCAGATCGACGAGCAGATGATGCAGGAGGCCGTGGATATCAAGAAGGCCGTCAAGCCCGATCAGGTGCTGATGGTCGTCGATGCCATGACCGGCCAGGATATCGTCAACGTCGTCTCGACCTTCGCCGAGCGCACCGAATTTGACGGCGTGATCATCTCCAAGCTCGACGGCGACGCCCGTGGCGGCGGCGCGCTTTCCGTGCGCCAGGTGACCGGTAAGCCCATCAAGTTCGTGAGCATGGGCGAGAAACCCGATTCGCTGGAGCCGTTCTATCCCGATCGTATGGCCAAGCGAATCTTGGGCATGGGCGATGTTGTCGGAATCATCGAGAAGGCCCAGGAGGCGGCCGACGCAGAGCAGCTCGAGGCTGCCGAGCGCATGCTGCGCGAGGGCTTCACCATGAACGACATGCTCGACCAGATGAAGGCCGTCAAGAAGATGGGCGGCATGAAGGGCATCCTGGGCATGCTCCCCGGCGGCCAGCGTGCGCTCAACCAGATGGGCGGCAACCTGGACGAGGGCATCTTCGATAAGAACGAGGCCATTATCATGTCGATGACCAAGGAGGAGCGTCTGCGTCCCTCCATCATCAATGGCCAGCGCCGTGCCCGCATTGCCAAGGGCGCCGGCGTGACCCCCACCGAGGTCAATAGCCTTATGAAGCAGTGGGGCGAGATGAACAAGATGATGGGCCGTATGCGCACGATGGCCAATCAGGCACAGGCCGGCGGCAAGAAGGGCAAAAAGGGTAAGAAGGGCAAGAAGATGCGCATGCCCAATATTCCCGGCCTGGACGTTATGGGTCTGGGCGGCATGGGCGGCCTGGGAACGGGCGGCCCCAAGTCCGATATGGACTTGCTGCGTCAGATGGAAGCGCAGATGCGTAATAAAAAGTAACGACTGGTTGAGTCGTGTATGGCGAAGGCCGCCTGGATGGTACTCCAGGCGGCCTTCGCCGTTGTGTGGCTTGTTGCGCGAATGGCACGTCTTGGCGCCAGAGCATTTGCCGCTAGTGGCAGCCACAGCCCTCGTGGCCCTCGTTCTCGTGATGGCCATGGCAACCGCAGGATCCGCCGTGCTCTTGGATGTGCTCGTGGTCGTGGCCGTGGCAGTCACAGGTGGCCTCGCCGGTCTGTGCGAGCGTGCCGGCAATGAGTGCCTCGACGCAGGCGTCGCAGTTGCCCTGGGCGCCCGCATAGACCGTGATGCCGGCCTGGATGAGCGCGTTGATGGCACCGCCGCCGATACCGCCGCAAATGAGCGTGTCAACGCCACCGTTTGCAAGCAGGCCCGCCAGGGCGCCGTGACCGGTGCCGCCGGTGCTTACGACCTGCTCGTTGAGCACCTTGCCATCCTGGATGTCGTAGATCTTGAACTGCTCGCTGCGGCCAAAGTGCATAAAGATGTTGCCTTTTTCGTACGTCGTTGCCACCCTCATGGTGCCGACCTCCTTTGCTGGCCATGCGGCCGTTGTCGTGGTGATGGGGGAGTATGCGATATTGCCGCCCTCGATGACAATCGCCCGTCCATTGACCAACGCGTTTGCCACCTTGCGATGCGCGCGGCTGCAGATTGCCGCCACCGTGGCGCGGGCAATGCCCATGTGCTGGGCGACTTCCTCCTGATTGAGTCCTTCCAGGTCACATAGGCGTAGGACCTCGAGCTCGTCGACCGTCATGTCGATGGCATCGCCGCTCGCCAGGCCATCGGGGGTAAAACCGCGATATTCGGGGATGATCCCGACGCGGCGCAATTTTTCGCGTCTTCCTGCCATACACTCTCCAAATCTGACATATGTCAACAATAGAATAGCGAACGTGTGGATTTGCGCAAGGAATTTCTGGCATATGTCAGAAAATGAGGGCTTATTTTTGGGCTGTGGGGCCGCGTGCGCCTGAGCTACAATGAAACTCGCTTGTAGGCGACTGACAGGAGGGTCAATGAGCAAAGCTGATCAACAGTTTGTAACCATGTGCCGCGATATTCTGGACCATGGCACCACCACCGAGGGCCAAAAGGTCCGCCCGGTGTGGGAGGACGGCACCCCTGCCTATACCATTAAAAACTTTGGCGTTACGGCACGCTATGACCTGCGCGAGGAGTTCCCCGCGCTTACGCTGCGTCGTACGGCGCTCAAGTCCGCCATGGACGAGATCCTGTGGATCTATCAAAAGAAGTCCAATAACGTGCATGACCTCAACAGCCATATTTGGGATGAGTGGGCCGACGAGACCGGCTCCATCGGCAAGGCCTACGGGTATCAGATTGGCCAGAAGAGCCATTATGCCGAGGGCGACTTTGACCAGATGGACCGCGTGCTGTACGACCTCAAGCGCACGCCGTATAGCCGTCGCATTATGACGAACACCTATGTGTTCAGCGACTTGTCCGAGATGCACCTGTATCCGTGCGCGTACAGCGTGACGTACAACGTGACGCAGCGTCCGCAGGACGACAAGCCAACGCTCAACATGATTCTCAACCAGCGTAGCCAGGACATTTTGGCCGCAAACAACTGGAATGTGTGCCAGTACGCCATTCTGCTCATGATGGTTGCGCAGTCGGTCGATATGATTCCCGGCGAGCTGCTGCATGTGATCGCCGATGCTCACATTTACGACCGTCATGTCGATATCGTCCGCGAGCTTATTGAGCGTCCGCAGTTTGCGGCGCCTAAGGTTTCATTGAACCCCGACGTGCACGATTTCTACGCGTTTACGACCGATGATCTGATCGTTGAGGGCTACGAGCACGGCCCGCAGGTCAAGAACATTCCCATTGCGGTGTAGGTGGCGATCATGACGTGTAAGCTTTCTGCCATTGTCGCTGTGTGCGATGACTGGGGCATTGGGTGCGAGGGCGACATGGTCGTGTCCAATCGCGCCGATATGCGCCATTTTGTGGCATGCACCAAGGGGTGTCCGGTCATTATGGGTCGCAAGACGCTGCTGAGTTTTCCCGGCGGGCGTCCGCTCAAGAACCGCCGCAATATCGTGCTTACGCGCGATATGGGCTTTACCCGCGAGGGCGTCGACGTGGTGCATAGCGTTGACGAAGCGCTCGCTGCGGTTGCCGATGAGCTCGTTGCCTGGGTGATCGGTGGCGGCGATGTCTATCGGCAGTTTTTGCCGTACTGCGTGGAGGCCGAGGTCACTCATAACCACTGCGTCTATCCCGTGGACACGTACTTTCCCGACTTGGACGCCGATCCCGCGTGGGAGATTGCGCGGGCCAGCGAATCGGCGGTTGTCGCTGCCGGAGAGGGCGATGAGGGCCTCAAATATGAGTTCGTGACGTATCGTCGCGTTGATGCGTAAATCGTCTGGCGTGAACGGTATCATCGGGTTGATTGAATGCATGGGGCGGCGCTTAGCGTCGCCTCGTTTGGTATAGATGTGCTGTAAAGAAAGGTGCGGGCTGGCTGCTATGACTGATGCCGTTGAGGTTCTGCGAATTGATTCGCTCGAGGACGAGCGGCTCGATGCCTATGTGCGACTGACCGAGCGCGAGCTGCGCTGCGTGTTGGAGCCGCAAAAGGGCATCTTTATCGCCGAGAGCGCCAAGGTCATCGAGCGCGCGGTGCGTGCCGGATATCAGCCGGTGAGCTTTCTTTTGGGCGAACGCTGGCTCGACCAGATGATGCCGCTGTTTGAGCGCCTAGTCGTGCGCGAGGGCGCGGGTCCTGTTCCTGTGTTCGTCGCCTCAATGGAGTTCATGGAGCAGTTGACGGGCTTTAACGTGACGCGCGGTGCGCTTGCGGCGTTTCGTCGCCCGCGTCAGATTCCGGTTGATGAGTTCTTGGGTGGCGTCGTCGAGGCGGCGGGGGAGCGTCCGGTGCGCGTGTGCGTGCTCGAGGGTATTGTCGACCACACCAATGTTGGCGCGATTTTCCGCTCGGCTGCCGCATTGAACGTTGACGGTATTTTGGTCAGCCCGACGTGCTGCGACCCGCTGTACCGTCGCTCGGCCCGCGTGAGCATGGGCACCGTGTTTCAGGTGCCGTGGACGCGCATTGGCAGCGAGGCTCGTGTGTGGCCGCATGATGGTCTGAGCGCGCTGCACGATGCCGGTTTTTCGTGTGCCGCTATGGCGTTGACGGACGACTCCGTTTCGCTTGATGATCCTGTGCTGCAGAAGATTGATCGCTTGGCGATTTTTATGGGTACCGAGGGTGCCGGCCTGGGAGCCAAGACCATTGAGGGCTGTGACCGCGCCGTGCGCATTCCGATGGCGCACGGGGTCGATTCGCTCAACGTGGCCGCGGCGAGCGCCGTCGCCTTTTGGCAGCTGTGCCCGCACGTGAGCAATGAGTATCACTACCAGCCGGGTTTGTATCACTAGGCAGATATTTCGCACCAGGCTCTGATTCGGGGTGTTTCGGTCGCCGCCAGTCGGTGCTAAGCTGGTTTTGGCTTTGGTTTTAAATTGCTGTTTTGTTGTTTGACGTATGCGTGTGGGGAGGGCGTGTGGCTAAGAAATCTACGGCTATCGATGTAACGCAGGGTGTCATTTGGCAGCAGCTGCTTTCGCTGTGCGTTCCCATCTTCTTTAGTTCGTTTTTTCAGCAGGCCTACACGCTTATCGGTACGTATATCGTCGGTCAGTTTGGCGGCAAGCTGGCACTGGGTGGCATTCAGGCCACGATGGTGCTCACCGAGCTCTGCATTGGCTTTTGCGTCGGCGTCGGTGCCGGCTGCGCGGTCATTACCGGTCAGTATTTTGGCCAGCACGATGATGAGCGACTGAGTCGTTCGGTCCATACGGCCATGACGCTCGCGCTGGTGGGCGGTATCGTTTTCTCGATTCTTGGCATAGTGTTCGTTGAGCCCATGCTGGTGCTTATGAACACGCCGCAAGAACTATTGGCCGAGGGCGTGGCCTATGCTCGTTGTTATTTTGCCGCCATGGTTGCGGCGCTGCTGCTCAATATGGGAACGGCATTGCTGCGCGCCGTGGGCGACACGCGCGGGCCTGCTGTGATCATCGCTTCCGGCTGCCTTGTTAATGCGGTAATGGATGTCATTTTCGTTGCCGTGCTTCATATGGAGGCTCTGGGCTGCGGTATCGCGGTGGCGCTGACCATTTGCTCCAACGCCACGATGATCGTGATTCGTATGATGCACGCACCGGGTGCGTGGCGGCTTTCACTGTCAAAACTCGGCATTGATCCTGGCATTTGTAAGAGCATGATCTCGTGTGGTCTGCCGCTTGGCTTTCAGTCTGCTGCGTATTCGATTTCCAATGTTTTGATTCAGGTGTCGGTTAATTCGTTTGGTGCCGATGTCACCACGGCGTGGGGTCTTTCGGGCCGTTTGGATGGCATTGTCTGGATGGTTACCGAGGCACTTGGCGTGTCGATCACCACGTTCTCGGCACAGAACTTTGGCGCGCGCAACTACGAGCGCATGCGCAAGGGCTACCATACGTCGCTCGTGCTGTCATTTATGCTCATTGGTGGCCTGTCTGCCGTGCTGCTGGTGTTCTCGGGTCCGTTGTCGCGTCTGTTTGTCGACGATGCTTCGATTTCGGCGTACACCACGACGATTCTTCATTTTATCGCGCCGTTCTACGCGATCTTCTCGATTATCGAAAACGCGTCGGGCTCCATTCGCGGTGCCGGCGTGAGCTTGCAGCCCATGCTGCTCACGATTTTTGGCACCGTCGTGCTCAGGGTGATCTGGGTGTTTGCGATCATGCCGTTCGATCCGTCGCTTGAGCACCTGCTGCTGGTCTACCCCGTAACCTGGCTCATCACCGCAACCATGTTCACCATCTACCACCACAGCGGCAACTGGCTAGGCCGCGCCACCGCCTAGCCATTGGGGACGTCCGCAATGGCTAGTATTCGATGCCTTGGCGCGCTAGGAGTCCTTCGTCGAAATAGTGTTTGACGGGGCGCATTTCGGTTACTAGGTCGGCAAGGTCGGCGAGGGGCAGTAATCCGCGGCCGGTGAGCACGAGCTCCGTGGTGGCAGGCTTCAGCGCGATCAACCCCTCCACATCCTCGCGCGTCACAAAGCCTCGTCGCATGGCCTCTCCCAGCTCATCCAAGATCAGCACGTCTACCTGGCTAATCTGCTCGCGTGCTAGCTCCATGATCTGTGCGGCACAGGCTTCGGGCGTGTCGCGGTCGGCTTGTACGATGCGCAGACCTAAACGGGGCGCCGCATCATGCTCGGCGCAGTGTAGCTTCTTGGCAAACTGCAGCATGAGTACGTCGAGCCCATAACCTGTGGCGCGCAAAGCTAGCCCCAAGGCGGCCGTGGTTTTGCCCTTGCCGTCGCCCGTGTAAATCTGAACCTTGCCGACTTACAGTGATGCCATCTCTGTCCTTTCGTGCCCGGCGTCGGTTTATCGCCGTCCGGGTTGGGTATTCTAGAAAGCATTATCAACCCCAGTAGATGGAGTTCAAGCAGATGGAGATGGATGACAACAAACGTAGACGGAATATGATCCTCTACGTGCTCATCGCCTTCGTCGTCTACCTCGTGCTCTCGACCGTTCTGTTCCCTAACATCGGTCACACGCAGCAGATTACGAAGACCGATTACTCGACGTTTGTCAAAGCGCTCGATAAGAAGAGCGTCGACAAGGTCGAGTACAACACGGACGATTACTCGATTTATTACACCAAGAAGGGCGAGGACGAGAACATCGCCTACAAGACGACCGGTGTGCCGAACGATGCGGGCTTTACCGATCGCGTGCTTGAGTCTGGCGCTTCGCTGGAGTCGGTCGTTCCCGATAAAAACTCGGGTTTGATGACCTACTACCTGCTCACACTTATTCTTCCCATGGCGATTTTCTTCCTCATCGGTTGGTGGCTCAACCGCCGCATGAAGAAGGCTATGGGCGATGACGGCCCGTCGATGAACTTTGGCGGCGGCGGTTTTGGCGGCGGCGGACTGGGTAAGTCCGGCGCGCGCGTGATCGCCTCCAAGGACGTGGGCGTGACCTTTAAGGACGTCGCCGGCCAGGAAGAGGCCAAGGAGTCTCTCAAGGAGGTCGTCGACTTTCTGGAGAAGCCGCAGCGCTACGAGGAGATCGGCGCCAAGCTGCCGCGCGGTGCTCTCCTTGTTGGCCCTCCGGGTACCGGTAAGACCCTGCTTGCCAAGGCTGTTGCCGGCGAGGCCGGTGTTCCGTTCTTTAGTATTTCGGGCTCTGAGTTCGTTGAGATGTTTGTTGGTCGCGGTGCCGCTAAAGTTCGCGATCTGTTTAAGCAGGCCAAGGAAAAGGCCCCGTGTATCGTCTTTATCGATGAGATCGATACCATCGGTAAGAAGCGTGATGGCGGCGGCTTTAGCGGCAACGACGAGCGCGAGCAGACGCTCAATCAGTTGCTGACCGAGATGGATGGCTTCGATAACCACAAGGGTATCGTTGTCCTTGCCGCAACCAACCGCCCCGACAGTCTCGATCCGGCGCTGCTGCGCCCCGGTCGTTTTGACCGCCGCATTCCCGTCGAGTTGCCCGATCTGACCGGTCGTAAGAACATCCTCGAGCTTCACGCCAAGAGTGTGAAGACCGAGCCGCCGATCGATCTGACCGCGATTGCCCGCGCCACGCCCGGTGCCTCGGGCGCCGACCTGGCCAATATCATCAACGAGGGCGCCCTGCGCGCCGTTCGCGAGGGTCGTAAGCGTGCAACCCAGGACGACTTCGAGGAGTCGGTGGAGGTCGTCATTGCCGGCCAACAGCGTAAGTCCACGGTGCTTTCCGACCACGAGAAGCAGGTCGTTTCCTACCACGAGATCGGCCATGCCATCGTCGCTGCCCGCCAAAAGGGTTCCGCGCCGGTTACCAAGATCACCATCGTGCCGCGCACGAGCGGTGCTCTTGGCTATACTATGCAGGTCGAGGAGGACGAGCGCTTCCTGACGACACGCCAGGAGGTCTTGGACAAGCTTGCCGTCTACTGCGGCGGCCGTGCGGCCGAGGAACTCATCTTTGGTGAGATGACGACCGGTGCCGCCAACGATATCGAACAGGCCACCAAGCTCGCCCGCAACATGGTGACGCGCTTTGGTATGTCCGACGAGTTTGGCATGATGGCGCTCGGTACCGTGCAGAACGCGTACCTCAATCAGGACACGTCGCTCACCTGCGCCCCTGGTACGGCCGAGCGTGTGGACGCGATTGTCGCTAAGCTGATTGAGGATGCGCACGATCGCGCCCTGCAGATCCTCAAGGAGAACAAGTTCAAGCTCCATGAGCTGGCTCGTTATCTGTACAAGAAGGAGACCATCACGGGTGAGGAGTTCATGAACCTCCTCACGCGCGAGAATCCGCTGATGCCCAAGCAACAGTAAAGCCGCGGTCGAGCCAGTAAACGCCGACGCCCCATTTGAGCAGCTTTCTCAAATGGGGCGTTTTGCTTGAGAGGGATGGAAATGAAGATCGTGGTGAGCGCCTGCTTGATGGGCGAGAGCTGCAAGTATAACGGGCTCGACAACTATCATCGCGCGTTGGTCGAGGCCTGCGAACGCACGGGGACTGAGGTCTTGTTGGTGTGCCCCGAGGTCTTTGGCGGCCTGCCCACGCCGCGCAAGCCGTCCGAGATTGTGAATGGCGAGGTCCGTACCTGCGGGGGTACCTCGGTCGATCGCGAGTTTCGTCTAGGCGCTCAACGTGCGCTCGATATGTGCGAGCAAGCGGGCGGCCCGTCCGAGATTACTGCGTGCGTCTTGCAGGATCGCAGTCCGTCGTGTGGCGTGGGCCATATCTACGACGGATCCTTCAGCGGCACGCTCACAACGGGTAACGGTGTTTTCGTTGACCTGCTCCTGCGCCACGGCTACCGCGTGATTCCGGCTAGCGAGTTCGATCCCAGCATGTTGGAACATTGTCCACAGCACTCGAACCCAACACTTCCTCACGGGTGACCGTTTTGGCATCATCCGTGAAGTTGATATTGAGTACGACCCGGTCATCAAAGACGTAGACCGAGTTGACAGGCGCCGTACCCAGGCAGTCCCTCCCCGCGGCCCTCTCGCAGGAACGCGTACAAGGCCCTCCCGTCTCTTGCGCCCCTCCTGCCCCAAACCCTGCTAGGAACGAGTGCAGCAAACTGGAACTTTAAATTAGTCTTTGCAAATAACCTTTGAACCTTCACCATTAATTACAATTCCCTGACGATTGTTAATTGGGCATAGATTCAAATCCGAAAACTCAGTTATTATTTTCTCGGTAACTTTCTTAAATGGTGCTGTAAGAAAATGCGGAAGAACATAGAAATCAATCAAATTAAGCCCTGCATCATCTTCTTGTGAGTAGTCCTCCGGCTTTTCATCCATTTGCTCGATATATTGGATGCTTGGAGCGCATACAATCGCACCTGCCGATTCACCAATCATCAGTTTTCCCTTTGCCAATTCTTTCTTCAACAGCTCATCCGTTCCCGTTTTACGGAGCTGGTCTATAAGGAAAAAAGAATTTCCGCCGGTAAAATAGATCACATCCGCATCTTCAAAAAGAGACTGTATCGTTGAATAAGCCTCCGTTGAAATATCAATTTCAGTTACGATTGCTCCCAACTTTTTGAATAATTTTCGAGCCGAGCCGACATAACCGGTGTAGCCTTCACGCAGCGAAGCTGTTGGAATAAATGCGACTTTTTTATTTTCAATTTCTTCTTTTATCAGGCTTCCTACACTTGAAAAGTGCGAACATAAAAACATTTTCATCAATATTCTCCTTTATATATAAATTCATATTTGTTGAACTAAGCCGTGTATACCATACTCTCCAATGAAATAACGCCCTGATATAGCGTAATTTGCTGTTTTCCTGCGTACGTGCGTACACACTCCACAGGAATTCTAAGGGCCCTGCCCCCTTAGCACACGGACTTTGGAACAAAGTCTAGTGTGTTACGCCTTGCCAGAGGCGTACAGGCTCACGGTACGCACGTACGCAGCAATTGCCATCAATGCGCCATATAAGTGGCGATCAAGTTCGTATAAAGCGACCTTGGTTCCGCAAAACAAAAGGCAGGATACCATCACCACGATGATACCCTGCCTCTGTTCGTTCCTGTTTACCGTTCCGAGTAGTCCTTCCGCAGAATTTCCGATAAAAAAACGTACCCGAACCCTTTCTCGTAAAGAACCGGGTTCGAGTACGAACTGAATGTTGGAGCAATAAAAAAACCACCACAAAGGTGCTTGTGAACTGCGCCCCGAAACTTGGACTGAATAAATAGCGACTACGCCGCAAGGGCCCGGTTCCGGAACTCCTCCGGCGTCAGGCCCTTCAATCTTACCT
>JAGZEK010000011.1 GCA_018368345.1 Collinsella sp. | reverse complement strand
AGCGTTTTCCAGCGCAGCACGCGAGGAGCGGAGCGACGAAGCGGGGCGCGGGCGGCGCCAGCCGCACGCGGACATCCCTCATCGCCCACCACTGATTTGATAGGCCTCCAGCTATGGAGGCCTTTCTTTTTAGGGCCCATTACTGAGGGATTCGAACCCGCCAGCACGTCCGTCACAAAGGCCGTGGCCAAAAAATGGCAAAAATGAGTACTGTTACTAATTTTGTAGCAGCGATTTTTGGGTTTCGCTGGGTAAATCTAGCCCTGAATCAGCGATTTGAAGCCTTTGCTAGCTGTTTCCCCATTAACATAACTGAACATGTGTGGTCTAACTAATCCTAGATAGTCGGTTTCATATGAGATTCAGCTGGTGACAGTACTCACATTTGGCATTTTTTGTCCAAAGGCTCTCCTGGCCATTGCAGATTTGTGGCAAATCGGGCTCCAGACCGCTGAATCATGCCACATAGGCCACGTCCGCAGTCCGGGACCCGGTCAAAGTTAAGTTATTTCGCTGTGTTAGGCCAAAACGTCCGACAGGATCTCGATCAGACTGTCCACGTCGGATTCCTCGCAGACGAGCGGCGGCAGGAAACGCAGCGTATGGGCACCCGTAGCGTTAATCACGGCACCAGCCCCCAATGCACGGGCCACAGCGTCGTGTGCATCACCCGCAGTATCGTCCAGATCGCAGCCGAGCATCAAGCCGCGGCCACGCACCTCGGTCACGTTCGGCAGCTTGGCGAGCTTTGCCTCCATATAGGCGCCTACCTTGGCAGCGTGGTCGGCATAATCGCCGCGCACGAGTGCGGAGAGCGTCGCGGCACACGCCGCGATGGCCAAGCAGCTACCGCCAAACGTCGAGCCGTGGTCGCCCGGCTTAAACACGTCGGCAATCTCCTTCTTCGCCACGACGGCACCCATGGGCACGCCGTCGGCAATGCCCTTGGCAAGGCTCATGATGTCGGGCTCCACGCCATAGGTCTGGAACGCAAACGGCTTACCCGTGCGGAAGATGCCGCACTGGACTTCGTCGGCGATAAGCACGGCGCTCACTTCGTGTGCCAGGTCGCGCGCCACCGCCATAAACTCCTCGGTCATGGGGTGCACGCCACTCTCACCCTGGATCGGCTCGAGCATCACGGCACAAATCTCGCTCCCCAGCTGCTTAAAGATTGCACGCAGCTCGTCCACATCGTTGGGCGTGCAGGCCACAAAGCCACCCGGCAGCGGACGGAAGCTGTCCTGCAGCCAATCCTGCATGGTGGCGGCAATGGTCTCGAGCGTACGGCCGTGGAAGCCGCCGCGCATGCACACGATGGTGTTGCCGCCATTACCGGCACGCTTGGCGTACAGGCGCGCGAGCTTCATCGAGCCCTCATTGGCCTCGGCACCGGAGTTGGCAAAGAAGGTCTCCCACACCTGCTCGCCCGCAGCCGGGGCACCAAGAGCAGCTGCCGTGGTCTCATCGCCGGCGGCAATGGCATCGGCAAGCACGCGCGCACCATCTACGTCGTCGTTAGCAAGCTTGGACAGCAGCGCCGCGACCTGTCCACGCTGCTCGATGTAGAAGTAATTGGAGACATGCATGAGCTTTTTGGTCTGTGCCTCGAGCGCCGAGAGCACAGCCGGGTCGCCATGACCTAGGCTGCACACGCCGATGCCGGCAAGAAAGTCGAGGTACTCACGACCATCGTCGCCGGTGAGCTTCATGCCGTGACCCTCGACAAACTCGACCGGAGAGCGGCCAAAGGTATGCATAACGTAATGGGATTCAAGCGATTGCTGAGCTGCAAGTGACATGGGATGCCTTTCGTTGAGCGCCGGACGGCGCAGGCCTATGGGTGCAGAAATGGGGCGGCTGCGGGTCAGTTAGACTGTCTGAAGCTTCTCGACCTCGTCGAGGTTCTCGGTCAGACGCGCAGCAAACGTCGAAAGCGGATGCGGATGCGTATCGAACTCGTAAGCCGTCTCGGTGGAATGGATCACGGTGCCGACGCCGGCATCGGTCAGCAGCTCCAGCAGCAGCGAATGCGGCGTGGTGCCGTTGATGATGTGAGCGCGAAATACGCCGCCGGCAAGCGCATCGACGGCCGCACGCAGCTTGGGAATCATGCCCTTATCGACCTCGCCGCCGTAGAGCATTTCGTTAACCTCGTCGAGCGTTAGGTTGGAGATGAGTGAGTCTTTATCGCTAAAGTCCTTGTACAGGCCGTCGACGTCGGTCAAAAAGATCGCCTTATGCGCATGCAGCGCCGCCGCAACGGCACCGGCGGCGGTATCGGCGTTGATGTTGAAGAAACCGCCGTCCTCCCCCGCCGCGACGGTAGCGATGACGGGGATGTACTCGCTATCGAGCAGGCGCTCGATATAGTCGGTGTTGACGTGCGTGACCTTGCCTACGCGGCCGAGTTCGGGGTCGAGCGGCTCGGCGATGAGCGTACCGGCATCGCTGCCCGAAACGCCCACGGCCAGGTTGCCGTGATGGTTGAGCGCCGCGACCAGCTCCTGGTTGACCTTGCCGCCCAGCACCTCGCGCACGATATCCATGGTCGCCGGCGTGGTCACGCGCTGGCCGTTCATAAACTCGACGGGGATGTCGTAGTGGCTAAGCGCCTCGTTGATGGCCTTGCCGCCACCGTGCACGATAACAGGGCGCATGCCGATGATCTTGAGCAGCACGATGTCGCTCATCACGTCGCGGCGCAGCTGCTCATCAACCATGGCGGCTCCGCCATATTTGATAACAACCGTCTTACCGGTCAGGTTCTTAATCCACGGCAGCGCTTCGAACAGCAGCTGCGCGGTTGCTTCGTTGGATTCGTTCGAACGACAATCGCGTGCGAATTTCATAATCTGCCTCGTCTTTCGTATCGTTATCGCGCCGTGCTCCGCTGTCCGCAATCGCGGCAAGATGCGCAGCGTGCCTGGAATCTAGGAACGGTAGTCGCCGTTAATGGAGATGTACTCATGCGTGAGGTCGCAGGTCCACACGGTCGTTGCCGCGTCGCCTGCGCCCAGGTCGGCCGAGATCACGATCTCGGGCGCCTCGAAACGTCGTAGAGCCTCGTCCTCGTCAAAGGGAACAGTCAGACCATCGCGACAGACAGGCATGCCCATCATGTCGATGGAAACGTCTTCCTGATTAAACTTCACGCCGCACTTGCCAAGCGCCATAGCAACGCGGCCCCAGTTGCAGTCGTGGCCGGCGATGCAGGTCTTAACGAGCGGCGAGTTAGCAACGGCACGGGCGGCGATATCGGCCTCCTCGTCGTTGGCGGCGCCGGTAACGTTGACCGTAACAAGCTTGGATGCGCCCTCACCATCGGCGGCGATATTGCGCGCCAGGCTCTCGCACACCTCGTGCACGGCAAATGCCAACTCGTCAAAGGCATCGGAGCCCTCGACGATAGGCTCGGCATCTGCGGCAGCGGCGCCGGAGGCAAGCATGATGCAGGTGTCGTTGGTCGAGGTGTCGGAATCGACCGTTACCTTGTTAAAGGTCTGCTTGACGGTCGAGAGCAGCAGGGCATGAAGTGCCGCAGGCTCGACGGGGGCATCGGTGGTGATAACTGCGATCATGGTGGCCATATTGGGCATGATCATGCCCGAGCCCTTGCACATTCCGCCTACCGTATAGACATTGCCCGCATGACCCGCAGCCTCACTGACGTAGGATACGGCGTACTCCTTGGAGTGCGTGTCGGTCGTCATGATGGCGCGAGCGGCATCGGCGCCACCGTGGGCGAAGAGCGCCTCGTAGGCAGCAGGAATGGCGGTCTCAAACGTGTCGATCGGCAGAATCTGGCCAATCACACCCGTGGAGGCAACCAGAATCTGCTGGGGCTCGCAGCCGATGACCTGCGATGCGATGCTGCACGTCTCGCGCGCGCATGCAAGGCCGGTCTCACCCGTGGCGGCGTTAGCATTGCCAGAGTTGACCGAAACGCCGGCGATGATACCGTAGCCCTTGTCGGTACCGCCCAGGTTGGCACGGCTCACCTGCACGGGCGCCGCGCAAAAGCGATTGGCGGTAAACACGCCGGCACCGGGACAGGGTTTATCGGGCACGACGAGCGCGTAATCCAGACGCTCGGGGTTCTTGCGGAACCCAGCGTGGATACCTGCGGCTTTAAAACCAGCCGCAGCCGTAACGCCACCCTCGACGGCGCGAATCTTGATATCAAACAGCTCGGTATTCATCGTCTTTATGACTCCTTATGTCAAACAAAAAAAGCGGACATCGGTTGGTGCGCCATGCCAGTCGTGATCATGAGACTAGCTTAAGAGTGGCGCCCCACTCGATGCCCGACTACCAAATCGTTAACAATCGAATGTGCTACACCGGGCACGCCACTGTGGGCAAGCCTCGTCGCTCGTCAAAACCAAAGACGATGTTGGCACACTGGACCGCCTGGCCCGCGGCACCCTTGCACAAATTGTCGATAGCGCCCGTCGCCACCAGCACGCCCGCGCGCTTGTTGAGCGCAAGACCGATCTGGGCAGCGTTGGTACCGACGACCGAAGCCGTCTTGGGCTGCTGGCCGGCATCGAGCACGCGCACAAAGGTGCGACCGGCGTAGAACTTCTTGTAATGGTCGACGACGTCCTCAAGGGTCAGCGTGTCGAGAGCCTGCGGCGCGAGCGGCATCGTCACCGTGGAAAGCAGGCCGCGTTTGAGCGGTGCTAAGTGCGGAGTAAAGACGACGCGGTCGGTCAGGCCCAGAATTTGCTCGATTTCGGGCGTATGGCGATGCTTGCCCACGCCATAGGCCTCCAGGTTTTCGTCTGCGCTGCAAAAATGCGTACGGGCGTTGCAGGACTTACCGGCACCCGTTACGCCGCTGATAGCGTCAACGATCACGGGGCCGCTCTGGGCAACCCAGCCGGCGCGCACGGCAGGCGCGGCGGCAAGGCTCGTTGCGGTGGGATAGCAACCGGCGCAGGCGACCAGTACGGGCTTGCCGTCGGCGTGGTCGGATGCAGCGGTCTCCAAATCCTGGCAAAACAGCTCGGGCAGACCAAAGGCGCGGCTCTTGAGCAGCTCGGGGCTCGTGTGCTCGGCGGCATACCAGGTCTCAAAGGTGGCCGGATCGCTCAGGCGATAGTCGGCCGAGAGGTCAATGCAGGAGACTCCCGCGGCAAGCAGGGCGGGCACCTGTGCCATGGCAGCCGTGTGCGGCACGGCCAAAAAGACCGCATCGCAGTTCTTGAGCTCGGGGGCATCGTGCGTCGTGAAGACAAGATCGCTTACGCCGGCGAAGCTCGGGTACACCGCAGACAACGGCTGGCCGGCATCGGCGTTGGACGTAATGGCAGCAAGTTCAAACTCGGGATGACCGAGGACGAGGCGAATGAGCTCGGCACCGGCATATCCAGCCGCACCGACGATTCCAACCTTTAATGACATATCAGACTCCTTGTCTGCAGTTATGCACCAATGCGCATCCCGCAGCCGTCGTTATGAAGTGGGTTGAAACTTTAGCACCAAAAGATGCATATATACGCAAATCTTTTGCATATTCATGCATTGAAACAGTCCCGACACATTCACGCGAAGGAATTGACAAATGAATACGGGCCCCATATTGCCCAGTGCACCTTACGGTGACGTTGCAATGTGGGGGCCCGCTACATGCGAGAATTTGAATTGTCGAAGCTTGCTGAGAGACTCGTTTAGAGCTCGACCGGCACCCATTCGTCATGGTTGCAGACAAAGGCCTCGGGTTCCTCCGCGCTAAAGAAGACGAGCGTGGGATCGTCTGCGCCCTCGTAGTGCTCGCCTAGGCACTCCAGGTGCTTCCAGCCCGCCTCGCGCATATCGGGAGCGGCTTGGTCATCCAGACCCGCGCGCCCGCGCAAGATGAGCCAGCCATGGCCCGGCCACCAACTCGTGGCCTCAAAGCGTTGATTTTGCAACAGCTCTTGCCACACGTCTTTGGTGCGCGCCGTTACAAACCACAGCTTGTCGTCCTGGATCTGCGCAAACGAAAACGGACGCACATGCGGCTGTCCGTCAACGCTCGTCGCCAAATACCATGCCGGCACCGACGTCAGATACTCCAACACCGTATTCAATCCGTCCATGTGTCCTCCTGGCACTAGTCTTTTTGGGTCGGGGCTGTTTTAGCTACCCTAGGGCTAAAGCTCCAGGCGCTCCTCGCTGCCGTCGATATCACAGAAGCGGGCGGCGATATTGCGCACCGAGAAAAACGCAAGGCGACCGTCGTTGGCGCCCTCGTGGTCTTCTCCGATGCCCACCATGTGCTTAAAGCCGGCTTGGCGCACCCGGTCGCTCACGACCGCGTCGTCCTCGAGCGCGGCCTCGCCAGTCAGCACAATCCAACACTCCCCCGGTTTCCAACCCGAAACCTCAAACTTGGGGTTCGCGCTAAGCTCGGCCCACACGTCCTTATCGCGCGAGGTGCAAAACCACAGCTTGCCATCATCGACCATGGCAAACGAAAACGGCCTCACGCGCGGCTGATGTCCGTCCGTCACGTCAATCGTGGCGAGATACCACGCCGGAATACGCCTAAGATACGAACAGGCGCGCTCGAGCTGCGCCGTGCGGTCGTTGTCGGTCATAGGGACCCCTTTCCTGCACTCGAATCGCGCCTAAACAAGTTGAAGATTGATGACGATGACGCAGATGAGCAGCAACGCCGTCACCACCGCCGCCAACGCATCGCCGCGGCCAAATGCAAGCGCATGCAGACGCGTGCGGCCCTGCTCGCCATGATAGCAACGGGCATCCATGGCGGCAGACAACGTCTCGGCATGACGGAACACGCCCGTGAACAGCGGAATCGCCACACTGCCGAGCATACGCACGCCGCCGAGCGGGCCTCCCGTCACGCGCGCACCGCGGCTCGCCTGCGCATCGGCCGTCTGCTTCATCTCGGTGGCAAACTGCGGCATAAAGCGCAGCGCGATACCCATGATCATACCGAGCTCGTGCGCAGGAAGTCCCACACGCGCAAACGGCGCGAGCAGGCGCTCAAAACCCGCGGTGAGGTCGAGCGTCGGTGTGGTGAGCGTGATAGCGCTCATACCGGCCATCATCAAGGTCAGGCGGCACGCCATAAAGGCAGCGGAATGCAGCGAGCCCTCGCTTATCTGCAAAAAGCCGAGCTGCCACAGGATGCGCCCGCTCTGGTCGGAAAACAGGTTGAGCACCGCGACCACCGCGACGATCGCCAGCAGCGGCGCCATCGATGACAGGACGCGACGAGCCGGCACCCGAGACACGGTATAGATCAGGACAACGAAGATTGCGACCGGGACCAGTCCGCGGAAGCTACTGACCGTGAGCGTCGTGATCAGAAACACAAAGCCCAAGAGCAACTTAGTTCGCGGGTCCAGGCGGTGGATTGCACTATCGCCGGGATAGTAGCTGCCAAACGAAAACGCCTCCATTAGCAGCCCTCCTCTCGCGCGACCGTCTTGGATTTAGCAATGTCCGCGACGTTAGAAGGACCGTCCGAGCGACCGATTAGCAGGTCCACCAACTCGTCTGTCAGCGACTCAACCGTATAGAGGCCGTCAAAGCGCAGCGGCACGCCTGCCTTCGCAAGCGCCAGCGCCATGCGCTGGGCAGCGGGAACACCCAAGCCGATTGATTTAAGCTCATCGGCATGCGCAAAAACCTGAGCGGGCCTGCCCTCGGCAAACACCTCGCCCTCGTTCATCACGACAATACGGTCGCAGCAATTGGCAAGGTCATCCATACTGTGCGAGACCATGACGACGGTCAGGCCCCCATGGTGAAGCCGATCGATGAGCTCCAGGAAATCACTGCGCGCCGCCGGATCGAGCCCTGCCATGGGCTCATCGAGCACCAGGACCTCGGGCTCCATGGCAAGCACGCCAGCAAACGCCACGCGCCGCTGCTGCCCGCCGGAGAGCTCAAAGGGGTTCTTGTCGCCCACCGTAGCCAGGTCGAGGCCCACGCGCGCGAGCGATGACTCAACGCGGCGGGCGACCTCGGCCTGCGACAAGCCAAGGTTACGCGGACCAAACGCCACGTCCTGCGCCACGGTCTCGGCAAACAGCTGACGCTCTGGATACTGAAACACCACGCCGACCTTTGCCTTAACCGCGGCGGCATCTTTCTTGTTTACCAAGTCGAGCCCCAACGCGCAAACGCTCCCCTCCTGCGGGCGGATTAATCCGTTGAGGTGCTGGACCAGTGTGGATTTACCCGAACCGGTATGGCCCGCTAGCCCCAGGAACTCGCCACGACGCACCGTCAGCGATACATCACGCAGTGCCCACGGACTCCTGGGGTCGTTTCCCCAAAGAGCCTGTTTGTTCGATTTGCCCGCAGCGGCCGAGCGCTTATGCCAGCGACGGCGCTCGCGCGGGCTGAGCGAATAACTGTACGAAACATGAGATAGCTCGATAACAGGCTCCGACGCGTTGTCCTCGTTGTCTGCCGGAATAGTGCCGTCAGCGATTTCCGACTGGAACGCGGAAGGCTGCCCCGCGGTGCCCGCCTCACTCCGGTCGGCATATACCTGCGCAACCTCGGCGACCATATCCACCTCGCGCACCTGCGCATGAACGGGCACGCCCTTCGCACGAAGCGCCGTGCCCAAGCAGCACGACGCCGGCATATCCAGGTTGAACTGCGCAAGTTCGTCCGCCCGTGTCAAGATTTCCTCGGGCGTACCGAGCATGGCAACGCGCCCCGCCCGAAACACCGCGACACGATCGGCCTCGGCGGCCTCTTCCATAAAGTGCGTAATCATCACGATGGTCATGCCACGATCATGCAACGCGCGACAAGCCTTCATGAGGCCCTTGCGTCCACGCGGATCGAGCATCGAGGAAGCCTCATCCAAGATGAGCACGCGCGGTTCCATGGCAAGCACGCCAGCAAGCGCCACGCGTTGCTTTTGGCCACCCGAGAGCGCATGGGTCTCGTGGCGCTCAAAGCCCACCAGGCCCACGCCCTTCAGCGCCTCGCGTACGCGCTGCGCAATTTGCGCCGATGGAACGCCAAGGTTTTCGGGACCGAACGCAACGTCATCTTCGACAAGCGTTGCCACCAGCCGGTCGTCGGGATTCTGGAACACCATGCCTGCGGTCGAACGAATGTCGTAGACCAGCTCGGGATCGGACGCATCCATACCGTTGATACGTACCGTGCCCGCATCGGGCTGCAGCAGCGCATTCAGATGCTTGGCAAACGTCGACTTGCCCGACCCATTGCCACCGAGGATGCAGAAAAACTCCCCGTCCTCGATGTTCAGATCGACACCGTCGAGCGCCGACACGGCACCGTCATAGCTAAAGGAAACGCCCCGACACTCAATCATGCGCGGCCTTTGACCTGGTCCTTTTTAGGCGTGATGAGGTTGGAGACTGCTTTATACACCGCTAGCGTCAACACCGAGTTAAGCACGGTCTTGATAAGGTTGAACGGCAGCACGGCAGGAATCATAAGCGGGGCGATCACATCGACCGAGCCATACCAGAACCATACGCCAATGGTAAGGTTTGCGACCATAGACAACGCCGTAGCGGCAATGACGCCGAGCACCAGACCAATCACGGCACCCTTATAGGTATGCATCTTCTGGTACACGATAGCCGCGGGCAGAATGTAGCCCAGCGTAGCAACCAGGTTCATAAGTGCGCCGACCCAATCGCCCGTGGTAAGCGCATGGATAACAATCGCCATAGCGGCAACAGCAGTACCGGCGCCAGGACCATACGCAAAACCGCACACCATCGCCGGCACCAGCGACGGGTCATACGTCAAAAACGGCGCCGAAGGAAGGATAGGCAGCTGCACGTACATAAACAGGGCGCCCAAGGCACACATCAGCGCCATGGTAACGAGCTGTTTGGTGCTCCACCTATTCGTGTTCTCAAAATGGATATGCTGCGACTGTTCAGACATAAGATCACCTGCCTCTTTCATCCGGACTCTAACCGTTGGTACTGGGATCTCACCAGTTCAGCCGGCATGCGAACCAACGCACACACGGGTCGCGGACTCATCGGCTCGGCCGCAGGCACCTCGCCTGCGCCACGGCACCCCTTTAGCACCGCCCGATTTACCGCCAGTGGGGAATTTCACCCCGCCCTGAAACAGCAATTGCAAGTGTAGCACCAGTAGGCTTTCGCGCAAGTATGCCAAGGGTAATTTATGGCGGGGGAAACGCTCTAGAAATGCGGCCGGGACAGAGCAGCGCGACAATAACGTACCCGCCCATCCCAAAGTGCTGCGCTTTTCGCGGCAAAGCCGCGAAACAGCAAAAGGGAAAAGCCACCGCAACAACCACGTTCCCCATCCATCCCAAAGTAGCGCGCCTTTCGCGCAAAGCGCGAAACAGCGAAGGGGACACGTATCCCTATCGACCACGTCCTTCTCCGCCCGCCGACCTCAAGGCCGTAAACGCAGGGAATCCGGGGGCGTGACGGGGGCTTCTCTCCGGAACATTCCGCAGGACGCAAAGAGGCTCCGCAGCGCGAAGCGCGATGCGGAGCCTCTTTGCATGTCCGAGGACGTTCCGGAGAGAAGCCCCCGTCACGCCCCCGGATTCCCGGTGGGAGTTCTAGACCTTGTCGGCCTTAGTACATACCGCCGCCCTGCTGACCAGCGGTAGCAGCAGCGATAGCGTCCTCAAGCTGAGTGTTCTTGGGCACATCGGAGACGGTAGCCTCGGTGATAAGAATCAGGCTGGCGACAGAAGCAGCGTTCTGCAGGGTGACGCGGCTGACCTTGACGGGGTCGAGGACGCCCATCTCGATCATGTCGCCCCACTCGCCGTTGGCAGAGTTGAGACCCTGGCCGGCGGGCAGCTCGGCAACCTTGTCGACCACGACGGCGCCCTCAAAGCCAGCGTTCTTGGCGATGGTGGCGACCGGAGCAGTCAGAGCCTTCTTGACGATGTCGACGCCGATCTTCTCCTCGGGGTCGTCAAGCTCAACGGCGTCGAGCGCAGGAGCAGCGTCCATGAAGGCGACGCCGCCGCCGGCGACAATGCCCTCCTCGACAGCAGCACGGGTAGCCTGCAGGGCGTCCTCGACGCGGTGCTTGATCTCCTTGAGCTCGGACTCGGTAGCAGCGCCGACCTTGATGACGGCAACGCCACCGGAGAGCTTGGCCAGGCGCTCCTGGAGCTTCTCACGGTCGAAGTCAGAGGTGGTGTTCTCCATCTCGCCCTTGATCTGAGCGATACGGGCGTCGATGGCCTCCTTGGAGCCAGCACCGCCGACGACGACGGTGTTGTCCTTGGAGATGGTGACGGACTTAGCGGTACCGAGCATATCGGCGGTGATGTCAGCGACCTTCACGCCCAGCTCGTCCAGGGCAGCCTGGCCACCGGTGAGGACGGCGATGTCCTCCAGGATGCGCTTGCGGCGATCGCCGTAGCCCGGGGCCTTGACGGCGCAGACGTTGAGGGCGCCACGGATCTTGTTGAGGACCAGGGTAGGCAGAGCCTCGCCATCGATGTCCTCAGCGATGATGAGCAGGCCACGGCCAGCGCGCTGGACAGCCTCGAGAACGGGCATGATGTCCTGGACGCTGGAGATCTTCTGGTCGGTGATGAGGATGTACGGATCCTTCATCACGGCCTCCATGCGGTCGTTGTCCGTGACGAAGTAAGCGGAGACATAGCCCTTGTCGAACTGCATGCCCTCGACGGTGTCGATCTGGATGTCGAACGTCTGGGAATCCTCGACGGTGATGACGCCGTCCTTGCCCACGACCTCCATGGCCTCGGCGATCTTCTCGCCGACCTCGGGGTCACCGGCAGAGATGGTACCGACGGAAGCAATCTGCTCCTTGGTCTCGACCGGCTTGGCCTGCTTCTTCATCTCGGCGACGGCGGCGTTGACGGCCTTGTCGATGCCGCGACGGATGGCCAGCGGGTTGGCGCCAGCGGCGACGTTGCGCAGGCCGTCGTTGACGATGGCCTGGGCGAGCAGGGTTGCGGTGGTGGTGCCGTCACCCACGGTGTCGTTGGTCTTGGTGGCGACCTCCTTCACCAGCTGGGCGCCCATGTTCTCGATGTTGTCCTCGAGCTCAATCTCCTTAGCGACAGAAACGCCGTCGTTGGTGATGGTCGGGGCACCGAACGTGCGCTGCAGCGCAACGTAGCGGCCCTTGGGGCCCATGGTGACGGTAACGGCGTCGGCCAGGGTGTTGACGCCCTTGGCGAGCTTAGCGCGGGCATCGGTGTTGAACGTAATGTTCTTTGCCATGGTAGGTAATCCTCCAAAAGAAATGTGACTCGCGTCGCCGCTTCCGAGTCCTATGCGGCGGGCGCGTTCAAAGACGAATCAGAGATTCTGACGAGACTAGGCCTCGACGACAGCGTAGATGTCGTCGGCGCGCATCAGCAGATACTTCTCGCCGTCGACCTTGACCTCGTTGCCACCGAACTTACCATAGATGACAACGTCACCGACCTTGACGTCCATGGGGATGCGCTCACCCTTGTCGTTGACCTTGCCGGCGCCAACGGCAACGATGGTGCCGCGCTGCGGCTTCTCCTGGGCGTTGCTAGCGATATACAGACCAGAAGCGGTCTTCTGCTCGGCCTCGTCGGGCTTGACCAGAACACGATCTGCAAGCGGCTTCAAAGACGACATGCTTGTCTCCTCCTTTTTGGGCCGCGTGGTTATGCCACGCGAATTAACCCTTTTTGTTTGCGTACGCGTTGAATGGTACCCACGAATGGCGGGTTATACAACACAGAGTCAAAAAATCTTATTTTTTGGCACTTAGATTTTCTGAATGCCGGGGGATAACTTAGCGATGCCTCCCGTGTGGCTCCGGAGGGGCGGGGCATAAGGTTTCCTGCTCGGGCAGTCCTGCTCGCACGAAGGCCACATTAAGTGGCCTTCGGCTCGTGCGGAACTCGCGATAAACCTTATGCCCCGCCCCTCCGGAGTCACACGGGAGGCAGGTTAACTAATTCGGGCCCGGCATTCAGAAAAGTCAGTGCAGCAAAATGGCGATGCGGATGGGGTTAGTGCTCGTAGATCAGGTTACCGGCTAGGTAGGTGGCTTGGACTTTGGTGGCTTGGAGTTCTTGGGGGTCGATGGTGAGCGGGTTTTGATCCAGGACTACCAGGTCGGCATACTTGCCGGGCTCCAAGCTACCGAGGTTTTGCTCGTCGCCCGCTGCATAGGCGCTGCCCAGGGTGTAGTTGCGCAGGGCCGTTGCTGCATCGATGCGCTCGCTCGGTAACCAGCCGCCCTCGGGCCAGTGGCTTTTGGGGTCCTGGCGCGTGATAGCCGTGTAGAGCACGTTCATGCTGGTAACAGCTGTGATGGGGCTGTCGGTACCGAAGGCTTGGCGAATGCCGCGCTGCTTATAGGTTGCGAACGGCCACATGATGCGGCTGCGCTCCAAGCCCAGGTCGCGCTCCGGACCACCCGGGTCGAGCGTGATATGGCAGGGCTGGCTCGAGGCAACCACGTCGAGCTTGCGCAGGCGGTCGATGTCCTCGGGCAAGAGGTTCTCCAGATGCTCAAGCGTGTTATGACCGTGCTGGGGCAGGCCGTACAGGTCGGCCGCTTCCTCGAAGATATCCAGCGCGGCATGAATCGCACCGTCACCAATGACGTGGATGCGCACGGTGTGACCGCGCTCCGCGGCCGCCAGAACCAGTTTGCGCATGCGCTCAGCCGGAACCGTCAGACGGCCCTGGTCGCCCGGGAAGCGCGGATTGGTATAGGGCTCGGTGAGATATGCCGTGTGTTCGCTCGACACGCCATCGAAGAACTGCTTAAAACCAGGCGCCGAGAGCAGCGCGTTGTTCGCGTAGCGGGTCTGCAGTTCTTCTAAGCGCGATTGGTCATCCAGCAGTGTGGGGAATAGATGGGCTCGGATGCCCAGTTTGCCGGCTGCCTGCAGTTTGTCGTAGACGTCGTCGCGGATAAAATCGCAGCCTGGCATGGGCATGAGCGACATGTCGCAAATCGAGGTAATGCCTTGCTCGGCCATGCGTTTCATTTGGTCGGCATACGCGCTCGCGATACGGTCCTCCCCCAGCCACTCAAGACAGCGCGGCAGCAGCTGCATGGCCGCAGCCTCATGAGCAATACCCGTGAGCTCGCCATTTGCATCTTTGTCGTAGCTGCCACCCGCCGGCGGCTCGCTGTCACGCGTCACGCCGAGTGCCTCGAGCGCGCGGCTGTTGAGCCACAACGTATGCCCGTCGCCCGAGTACATAACACAGGGTCGATCAGGAAAAGCCGCATCGAGCGACGCCTTGGTTGGATGCTCGGGCGGGTCCCAACGGTAGTCGCGCCAGCCCTGCGTCACAACCCAAGCGTCGTCGGGCAGGTCCTGGGAAAACTCGAGCGCATGTTGCACCAGCGCCGCCTCGGACGTGCCCATATCCATGAGCATGTACGGCGAGGAGCCGACCGAGGTATGGAAGAAGTGCAGATGAGCGTCATGGAAACCTGGGCAGACAAACTGCTCGCCGTAGTCGATAACCGGCGTGGCGGCAGGCGCGGCGGCAATCACGTCATCGGGCGCACCGACTGCGACGATACGGTCGCCTGCGATGGCAATCGCCAGCTCGCGGGCGGTATCGATGCCGTCTTGCGCGGTAAAGACGTTCTTGGAGCGGATAATCCGATCGATATGTTGCATGGGCATCCCCATCTCTGGCAGGAAATTCAACACCCCCGAGTGTACTCCCCCGCCCTTGTAACAAAACCCCAAGCGGCAAACGGCAACTTTACCAGCCCTAGCGGCAGGTGGCATACTGGAGAGAGCCTGTACGATTTTGCGATCAACCCAGCAAGGAGCAAATCGACCATGACGAAGACCAAGGCACAGCAGATTATGGCGGCGACCGAGGTGCGAGCGGCTGACGACGTCACCGCAGCCATCCAAGATATCGCTACCGAGTTTGAACCCTATATCATCAAGCAGCGCCGGCACTTCCATAAGCACCCGGAGCTGAGCCTTGCCGAGGAGCGCACGACCTCCGACATCGCCAACCAGCTCGACGCCATGAATATCCCCTACGAGCGTCCCCTCAAGACGGGCCTGGTGGCGACCCTTCGCGGCACCGCGCCGGATGCCTACCACGAGGACGGCACGCCACGCCGCCGCATCCTGCTGCGCGCCGACATCGACGCCCTGCCCGTCACCGAGCAGACCGGCGAGGAGTTTGCCAGCGTCAACGAGGGCTGCATGCACGCCTGCGGCCACGACTGCCACATCGCCATGATGCTCGGCACGCTGCAGATCCTGCGCCATATGACCGACGACATCCACGGCGAAGTCCGCATCGTGTTCCAGCCCAGCGAGGAAAACGGCCAGGGCGCCAAGCTCATGATCGGCACGGGCGTGCTCGACGGCGTCGATGGCGCCTACGCCGCGCACATCTGGAGTGAGGTCGACGCCGGCACCGTGAGCTGCGAGCCCGGACCGCGCATGGCCAATACCGACTGGTTCCGCATCGACGTCCGCGGCACCTCGTGCCACGGCGCCATGCCCCAGCGCGGTCACGACGCCGTTATGGTTGCCGCCGAGATCGTCAACGCTCTGCAGACCATCGTTTCGCGCGAGATCAGTCCCTACGAGCCGGCCGTCATTACCGTCGGCGAGCTGCACGGCGGCACCGCGCGCAACGTTATCGCCGGCACGGCCTACCTCGCCGGCACGGTGCGCACCTACGGCGATTCGACCCACGAGGAAATGCCGGAGCTCATGCGCCGCATCGTGGAGCATACCGCGGCCGCCTTGGGCGCCGAGGCAGAGCTCACCGACTACACCATCGCCAATTACAAGGTCGAAAACGATGCCGCCTCGAGCGAGCGCTGCCGCCAGGCAGTAATCAAATGCCTGGGCCCCACCGGTCAAGGTCATTACCGCGGCACGCTTTCGGGCGAGGATTTTTCGGAGTACCTGCGCCGCGTACCGGGCGTGCTCGCCTTTGTAGGTACGCGCAACCCCAAGATTGGCGCCACGTACGCCCAACATTCCTGCTTCTACAAGATCGACGAGACCGTGCTGGCAAAGGGCTCCATGGTGGCCGCCCAATATGCCATCGACTTTTTGGCCGAGCCCACGCAAGAGGAGCTCGACGGCCCCACGATTGCCGCGGTCGCCGAGACCAACCCCGACCTGGCAGCCAAACTGCGCTCTGCCAAGGCCACGGCCGCCGAGGCCCGCGACGCCATGCACGATGCCCGAACGGCTCGCCATGCCGCGATCAAGGGCATCCACGACGCACGCGCTGCTGCACGCCGCGAGGAGAAACACGACGAGTAGTCGTCACACCCATCCATAACAGCCTGGCTAAAGCAGAGCGGGGGCGGACGTATCGAAACGTCCGCCCCCGCTCATTCTTCAAGCGCTATTTCTACCATTTCTACCCCGTCCCCAAATGGCAGACGGCGTGGCTACTCGTCCTGAGGCTCCTCGTCGGAGCTTGGCTCGGACGCCGACTCAGGTGCAGGTGCAGGTGCCGGCTCAGGCTCAGGCTCAGATGCCGTCTCAGACTCGGGCGCCGGTTCAGGCTCGGGCGCCGGCTCAGGCTCGGGCGCGGGAACAGGTGCAGGTGCCGGCGAAGCATCCGGAGCACCGTGACCCGAAGGGTCAGCCTTCTTCTCGAAGGGCAATACAAAAGTCAGAACGTCGTCCTTATCCTCATCGGCCCATTCGCTTGCATAGCGTGCAACCCAATAGCCAACGGCACGGTGCTTGAGCATCTTGCCAAAGACCGTGAGAAATACCGTGACAAACGCCGTCAGCACCAAGAACAATACGAGCGTAATGCCACCGCCGGTAACAAGCGCCTCAATAGCCGTAGGACGGTAGTAGTAGCTATACATACCGACAGAGGCAATGGTGCCAAAGACGAGCGTCAGAATCCAGGTGACAACGTTAGCGACCAGGCCCGTCAAAAACTCGGGAAGGAACGAAGCGCAGAACAGCTTGGTCTTGTTGTGCTTAAACGCCGCCCAGACCTTGTCGAGCGAAAACGCACTCTCCACACGACCAGTCACCGCAAAGTGCATCACGGCGATGTCGGCGAACATTTTAAAGAAGACCCCCAGGACCGCCGTGGCAATCATAGCCAGGACAAGCAAGCCAAGCGAGCCAAACAGCGCAGCCTCGAGCGCATAAGAGCCGTAATAAGAATACGAGCCCGCGGCGCCAATTACCACGCTCTCCACCAGCGAAAGCACTACACCGATAACGGGAATGGCAGCGATAACCTCGAGCACGACCGAGATAACGCTCGAAAAGACTCCGAGGCCAAACGACGTGGAACGCATGAGTGGACGATCCATACCGTCATCAACCTTGAGCGACAGATCGCGACCCCACTCGATACCAAAGCCGGAACCACACACGCTCGCAATGCAAGCTGCCAAAAAGCCGATGGCAGCTGCAATGCCGCCAATAACGGGAATAAACAGCACGAGTACCGACACAACGCAAATCAGCGCCGGCAAAAACGCGATTTGGCATACACGCTGAAGCACGCCCGGAGTCTTAGTCATATCTTGGAACGCCTGAGCCACACAGCCCTTTGGCGCATTCGCCACGGGCGGTTGCGGAACAAACTGCTGGGGCTGAGGCTGTCCCTGGGGAGCGGGTCCAGCGGCACCGGCATTAGGAGCACCACACGCGCCGCAGAACTTGTCGTTATCGCCCATGGGGGCGCCACACTGCGAGCAGAACATAGAATCATCCCTTCGTATCTTGAGCGAATCACTTGGATCGCAAACGATGTCTTTAGCATCATTATTGCCCAATGTGGGGTCAAATACTCAAAGATGACCGATTTGCAAGGTACACGGCGCCAGCAGGCGGTTCGTTGAATACGTCTGCGTTAGTTCGTTCCACGGAAACCCTTGCCGACGATCTCGGAGCTGTCGACAATCGTGATAAAGGCACCCGGATCGATCTCGCGCGCGTAGCGACGCAGTTGCACGGCCTCGCGACGACTCAGCACGCTCATGATCACCGTCACGCACTTGCCCGAGAAAGCACCGTAGCCGCGGCTGATAGTCGCCGTACGGTTGAGATGCTTGACGATAAACTCCTCGACCTTAAGGGGCTCGGAGCAAATGACCGTGCAGACTTTACGCAGGTGGATGCTCTCGATGGCTTTGTCGACCACAAGCGTCTTGGCAAACAGGCCGAGCACGCAATACAGACCGACGCGCGGGCCGTACAAGAAGGCCGCGATGGTCACGATGCCGATATCGACCAGCAGCAGCGCACGGCCGATCTCAAGCGTCGTGCGGCGTTTGAGAATCATGGCGAGGATGTCCGTGCCGCCCGTCGAGGCACCAATATCAAAGACGATGGCGCTGCCGAGCGCCGGCAGAATCACGGCAAAGCACAGGTCGAGCCACATATCGCCCGTCATCGAGACATCGGTCGGAATAAAGAGCTCAAACAGCGAAACATAGGCGGACAGCGCAAACGAGGCAAAGACACTCCACAGGATTGCCTTGCGCTCCAAAAAGATAAAGCCCAGAACGACCAGGACCGCATTGATAATCCACATAAAAACGCCGACGGGCAGGGTCGGGAACAGCGTGGACAGAATGACCGATACGCCCGAGGTGCCGCCAAAAGCAAAGTGATTAGGTGTTTTAAACGCAACGATGGCAAAGGCCGTGAGGATCAGGCCCAAATTGAGCTCGGCAAAAAAGCGCGGAAAGCCCGGCTCCTGGCTGCGCTTGCGACCAGCGCGCTCGCCCCGCTCGATAACATCGCGATCGACCACGCGCTCCATCGGCACTACGGGAGGACGATGCACCTCCTCGGCAGCACGCGACGCCGCCTCTGCCGCAGCGGCCTCAATTGCCCATGCCTTGCTTTCTGTTTCGTGCTCGTCGGCCATTACGGCAACCCCTCGTTAACAATTTGGAAACAATGCGCCCATTAGGGTAACGCGGAACGTGGGGATTGCAACCCTTAGTTAGACGAGCGGTATGGCTACATCGGGAGCGTACAAAAACGGCCGGCCACGCTTTTGCTTGCGCGGTCGGCCGTTTAACGTTTTCGCAGATAAAACCTGCCAAAACAAACCTGTCCCCTTTTGGAAGGTTATTCGTGCTGGCTGGTGCGATGCTCGTACTCCTCGGGGGTGATGACATCCTCGATGCGCAGGTTGACGCCCGCCACCTCAAGGCCGGTCATCGCGGCAAGGCGCTCGGTGACACGCGCCTTGACATCGTCGAAGATCGCGGGCGCATAGGCGCCGTACTCGATGATGACGGAGATGTTGACGACCACGCGATTGTCATCGGTGACCTCGACCGTCACGCCCTTGGTCAGATTCTCGGCACCAAACTGCTCCTGAACAAAGTGCATGAGGTTACCCTTCATGCCCAGAACGTGCGGAACCTCGCGGGTGGCCATGGCAACAATCTTCTCGATCACGCCGTTGGAATAGGTCAGCGAGTCCTCGGACTCGTCTGCCTCCTCGTCGTCCTCATCCTCATCGGACTCGGCCTCGACAAGAGCCTCGTCCTCGAGCGTCACATCCTCGGCTTCGGCGACGACCGCTTCGTTCTCCTCGAGCTCGGTATCGGCTACATCGACCTTCGTATTAAAAGCCATGGTTCCTCCTTATGCCTGCCGCGGATGCGACAGTCGAATACATATTAGCGGCCGCTAAACAGACGGCCGAAGAAGTTGACGATCCCGTTCTCGCCGTCGCGAATTTGACCGATCACAGCGCCGATCAGCACGAAGAATGCAATGACGAGCGTATCCCACAGGCCGAGCGTGAGCACCAACACGGCGAGGATAAAGCCGGCGACGGCACCGAGCGTGGTGTTGGGATGACGCACAGCATAGCTCCAGATGGCAGCGCCCGTACCCTTGATGAGACCCATAGCCTCGTCAAAATCCGCGGCTGCCGCGTCTTGTAACTCGGTTGCCTCTGCTTTGGAATCAACAGGTTCGCTCGCCGGCGTAGCGCTCTGGTCAATCGTCAAGCGCGGCGTACGAGCGGTCTTATCTTGATTGGTATCACTCACCGGAAACCTCCACGGTCTGGACGGTAGTCTTGGACGGCAAAAAACGGACACGCGCGGTCGTACCCGGCGTGCCGAGCATGGTGTCGCAGGCCTTCTCGATGCGCTGCTGCATCGAGGTGGCAAGAGCGGCAACGTCCTTATCATCGAGCGCGATGGCCTCGACCTTAAATCGGACGTGCGAATCGTCGGGGCCTTGGACGCGAGCCTCGACATGCTCAACCATCACGCGGTCGTCGCGCTCGGCAGCAGCCCTGGCGCACGAAGAAAGCGCTGCAAGGGTAACCTCGATATTGCGCTCCCCCGCCGGATGCACGCAGGACGGTTCGCGACGGGCGAACATCAGGCGGAAAAAGCTCAGAAGTACGCCAAGCGCCACAACTCCGCCGCATGCCGTCACGACAATGCGCGGCATGGGGTCGCGCATCAGCAGCATAAAGCGATACGTATACGGCCCCCAAAACTGGCAGACAAGCGTACCCAGCGCCACGATGGTGGCGGCAAGATACACGATCGCTAGGGCTCGTTTGAGTACGCGCACGCGGCGCTCCCTTCAAATCTCGGCTCTCGAAATGCAAAACGGTTCGCATCATTATAAAAGAGCCGGGTCCGGTGCTCTACGCACGCGGATCCGGCTCATCTATTCCACGAGGCTTGCATGCTCGCTTCATTATGCCCAGATATGCACGGCTCAATCCGTGCAGGCGCTACTCCTCCTCGAGGGCAGCGATGACCTCGTCGGTCATGTCCATGGTGCTGTAAACATCCTGGACGTCGTCGAGCTCCTCAAGACGGTCGATGAGGCGCTGGACCTTCTTGGCGTCGGTACCAGAGACCTCGGTCGGGGTGGTCGGGACCATGGTGGTCTCGGAGCCCTTGACCTGGACGCCCTGCTCCTCGAGTGCCTTGGAGACAGCCATGACCTCGTTGGCAGTAGTCCAGACGATCCACTCCTCGCCGGCGTCCTCGTAGTCCTCGCCACCGGCCTCGGCGATGGCCATCATGAACTCATCCTCGTCACCGGCAGCACCGTTGGCGATCATGGTCTCCTTCTTGGCGTTCTCGTCCAGGATCTCCTTGGCGACGACGATCTGGCCCTTACGCTCAAACTGGAAGGCGACGGAGCCGGAGGTGCCCAGGTTGCCACCAGCGTGGGAGAAGGCAGAACGGACATCAGCGGCGGTACGGTTGCGGTTGTCGGTCAGGCAGTCGACGTAGACGGCGACACCGGCGGGACCGTAGCCCTCGTACACGATGTTCTCGTAGACGGCGGCGTCAGCACCCGAACCAAAAGCCTTGTCGATAGCGGACTTGATCTTGTCCTTAGGCATGGACTGAGCCTTGGCCTTGGCAACGGCAGCGGCGAGGCTGGCGTTGTTCTCGGGCAGCGGGTCACCGCCGAGACGGGCAGCAACGGTGATGTTGCGGCTGAGCTTGGAGAAGAGGGCGGAACGCTTGGCGTCCTGCGCGCCCTTACGATGCTTGGTTGTGGCCCACTTAGAGTGTCCGGACATACGTGTCTCCTATCGGTTTCGACCTAAAGCCCAGCGCAGATGCTCGGGCAATATAAACAAACGTCGTTATGATATACCTACTGGCCTGCGAGATAAACCCCAAAATGAAGGCGTCGTGATGATGTCCCCTTTGGTGCAAAGAAACCTGACCCTCAATGCACCAAGTTAGAACCAGAAGAAGTCGCTGCGGGTGACGGTGGCGCCGATGGCGAAGGGCATGCAGGCGATGACCGGATACAGGTAGCGCATGTAAGTCGAGCCGTTGCACGGGCCAATCAGGCACACAGCGAGCACGCCCAACAGCGGCACCCAGATCGCCAGCGCACGCCATGAATGACGACGCAGCAAGTAGACCACCACGGCGATCATGATCCACACATAGGTGGCCGAGCTCATGGTGAGCGAGATAAAGGGAACACGCTGCAC
The DNA here is from genome assembly GCA_018368345.1 of Collinsella sp. Taxonomy (GTDB): domain Bacteria; phylum Actinomycetota; class Coriobacteriia; order Coriobacteriales; family Coriobacteriaceae; genus Collinsella. The sequence goes on along the minus strand of JAGZEK010000011.1, from coordinate 45,312 downwards.
CGCCACACGGTACAAATTGATCAGGTGGTCGCACCAGCGCACCACGTTGCTGTCAACCGGATGGAAGTCGAAGTACTTGAGGTTGTCGGGACGCGCCATGATCTCGGCACTACGCGCCGTGCTGTAGACCCAGGCATCGCGCGCGCTCGGATAAAAATAACCATAGTAGTTATTGATAAGCGCCGAAATATAGCACTCGGGATCCTTCTTAAACATCTGAGCCCATACCTCAAAATAGGCATCGATGTCCTCCTGCGAGGCGTACTCGTTAAAGCAGTTCTTGACGGCATCGGACTTGTCGGGGTTGTAGCGGCGGCCCAGGTTCTCGTACTTGAGCACGCGATCGATCACGGCGCGCTCCTCGTCGGTCACCAAACCGTCGCAGGGTGCCTCCACGATAGTGCCGTCCTCCTTTACCGTGGGGTTGACGCCCGAGTTGAGGCCGTCGTGCTTTTGGACGAAACGAGCCGTCTGTTGGAACGGAATCGAGAGGATTTCGCGCTTGGAACCAGGCGTGATGTCGTGCGCCGGCATAAAGACCTTGGTGAAGTACATATTAGAGGCAAGGCAGAGTGCGAGCACCGCGAGGACGCCAACCCAGCGGAAGCGCGGCGTGGCGCATGAGACCGCGGTGCCCGTCTGCTTAGCCGCACGACGAGCGACATGTACATCCCATGCGCAAAACGCCGCCGCGATTACGCATGCCGCCAGGGGAAACACCAGGCCTCCATTGCGCAAAAACGTGGAACCCATGGCAGCCAGCGCAAGCAACAGCCAGTCGTGGCGCGCAAAGAGCACGGGGGCTTTCTCGCCCGCTCGCTCGACATTGGCATCACGACGGGGCAAGCCACATGCCACGAGCTTGACGGTCTGTATCAGCAGCACCAAAAACGCGTCGGCAAAGAGCACGTCTTTGGTGAGCAACGCCGCGTAGTTAGAGAACATCGGCATAAACGCAAAGAACAGCAGGATCGTACCGCGAACCGGCAGGCTCACGCCCAGTTTGCGCAGCGACGAAATGGAATAGGCCATGCAGGCAGCCGTGATGACAAACTGAGCGCAGGTATAGATGATGAGGCCCGCGTTAGCGCTGTTGAACAGCGAAAGCCCCAGCTGAACGCACGAGCCGATAATGGCCGTGTGCACCACGGGATGGTGCCCGTTGAGCAGCACGTTGGGGTTGAGCAGGCGCAGGTAGTCGCTCGTGCCATTGGGATAGTTGAACCACTGGCGAATCTGCGCACCCGTATCTCCCATAAAAAGGCCGGGCAGCGAAGCGATGAGCGTGGGCGCCCAGGCGATCATAAGCACCAGGAAGGGCCCGGCAAAGGGATGGACCGAGAGCACGGCGTGAGCCACACGCCATACGCGGCCAAAGTGCGCTTCGGAAAACGGAATGCGCCGAGAGCTCAGCCAATCCAGGCACTCAAAAGCCAGATAGAAGGCCACGATCGCTAGGAGCATCCAGCCCGCGCCGCCAATCCAGGCGCAGATGATGCGGGCCTTGTCGCCAAGAACAATCTCGGCCGAGTCGATAAGGTCGTAGCTGCGGCCGAACACCATGCAGATGGCGAAAAACAGCGACGGCAGAATAATCGATGGGCGCCAGGTGTCGCCACGGCCAAAGAACACGTAGCGAAACGGCAGCGTGAGCAGGCAGGCAAGCGCAAGCAGCATGACCGCGTCGGTATGGCCGGCAAACGAGAGGAGCACCTCGTAGCACACGTACAGCATGCCCGAGGCTTTGGGGTCAATCGCCAAGACTGCGTTGCTCGACACCGGGGCGGGATCGATGGAAAACGCCGTGGTCGCCAACAGCGCGAGCAGAAATGCGATGAGCGTCTGCTTGGCGGGGTAGCGCTTAAACCAGACGATGCGGGCAGCGTCGCGCGCAGCCGTTGTGGAGAGATCGGAATCCTTCACAGTCCGAAAGCCTTTCTAGAAACCTATCAAACTCAGCAAAACCACCACAAAGGTGCCTGTGTCCCCTTTGTGGTGGTTAGGCGTCGAGGTAGATGCGCTGGGGTCGATTGCGGTGTCGGGCGAAGATGACGAGCGCCAGGCCCGCAATAACGAGCGGAAGGCTCAGCAGCTGACCCATCGTGATGACGCCGCCCAGCAGATAGCCCAGCTGGGCGTCGGGCACGCGCACGAACTCGACGAGGAAGCGGACGATGCCGTAACCCATCACGAACGCGCCCATAAACGTGCCCTGGGGCAGCAGCGGCTTTTTGCGGCTGAGCACCTGCAGGATGCAGAAGAGCACGATGCCCTCAAGAAATGCCTCGTAGAGCTGGGAGGGATGACGCGGCATATCGCCCGCAGTCCCGCCAAAGACCACGCCCCATGGCAGATCGGTCGGCTTGCCCCACAGCTCACCGTTGACAAAGTTGGCACAACGGCCCAGGCACAAGGCCAGCGGCGCGCCTATGACGGCAAGGTCTGCCAAAGTCCATGCGTCGAGCTTATACATGCGGCACACGATGATGCCGCCGATAATGCCGCCCACCAAGCCGCCATGGAAGCTCATGCCGCCCTCGTTGGTGGCAAAGATCTCGAGCGGGTGCGCCCAGTAGTAGCCAGCACCGTAAAAGACGACGTAGAACAGGCGCGCACCGATAATGAGGCCAAAGACCACGCCGACCACGACACTCGTCAGGTCATCAATCGTGATGTTAAAACCCCAGCGACGCTGCGTGCGGTACATGACAACCGCCGTGAGCAGGGCGCCGACCACATAGGCCAAGCCGTACCAGTAGATGGTGATGGGCCCCGCCGAAATCGCGACGGGATCAAGCATATGGTAGAAGTCGTTGAGCATGTCGACCCTCCTACTCCCTACATACAAATGCGGCCGCGGGCCTTGCGCTCGCAGCTGCATATTTGGGCGTAACGTCTATGCGGAGTATGCCGTCCGCAGCTTTCGCAGCTTAGAACGGCGCGTACTCGTCGTACAGGTCCTCTGCCTCGCCGGAAGCATTGACCTGCTCAACGCGGGTAACGCCGGGCACATGCTCCTTCAGGATGCGCTCGATACCCATGGAAAGGGTTAGCGAGCTCATGGGGCAGCCGGCGCAGGCGCCCTGCAGCTCCAGCTTGACGACGCCCTCGTCGTCGACGCCCACATACTCCATATCGCCGCCGTCGGCCTGCAGGTTGGGGCGGATCTCTTCAAGAACCTTCTTAAGCAGCTCTTCGTTAACAGCCACAGGGGCTCCTTTCTCACAATAACGCGGGCACGCCCGCAGACAGAAGCTATGTTACTACAGCCATGTACCCGCTCACGAGCCGTCCATGCGCGCAGACGCGACTTTCACGAGTAGTCAATTTGGGACGGGGCTCTTTTGGATGTTTTGCCGCCAGCCGGCGTTGGCACGCGCTACTGCTGAGCTTGTCCCCCGGTACCAATCTGGACATCGACGATGACCTGGCGGTAGCTGATGCCGCAGGAGTCGAGAATGCGGCGGCTGATACGGCCGTCATCGGTGTCGGCATACTTATTGTCCAGGTAGACGACCTCGCCCACACCCACCTGTGCCAGGATCTTGGCGCAGTCGTGGCACGGAAACAGCGTGACGTAGACCGTGGAACCCTCAAGGTCTTTGAGCGAGCCGCGGTAGTTGAGCACGGCGTTGGCCTCGGCATGCACCACGTAGTTGTGCTTATCCTGCAACGGGTCGTCGCTCGTGCCCCACGGGAAAAAGTCGTCGTTGAGTGCCGAGGGCGTACCGTTGTAGCCCACCGAAAGGATGCGGTGGTTGGTGTTGGCGATGCACGCGCCCACCTGCGTGTTGGGGTCCTTACTGCGGCGCTGCGCGGCGATGGCCACGCTCATAAAGAACTCATCCCAGCTAATGACGTCGCGGCGCTTGCCCGACGCGGTTTGATGAAGATCGTCCGACATGGCAGACACCTCCGTAATCGCAACATTTTGACCCATTGTAGCAGGTGAAAGGTAGGGGCGCTTATCCCACCAGCCCCTCGCCCTACGCGCGGCGGGGCTTTTGATTGATGTGGTAGAGCTCGGCGAGACCCCGCAGCGTCAGCGCATCGTCGACCGTCAGGCTATGGCCGACCAGCGCCGCAAGCGCCTCGGCATCGTCGCCAGTAATGACGATGGGCACGCTGCCTTCCCCCGCGGCCTTGGTCGCACGCATCTCGGCAAGCACCATGTCGAGCATGCCGTCGATGCGCGCCACCTCGCCCAAAACCACACCCGAGCGCATGGCCTCGCGCGTGTTGCGGCCGATGACGTGCGTCGGCGCCGAGGGCTCAACCTGGGGTAGGCGCGCTGCTGCCGCCGAGAGCGAGCGGGCGCCGAGGGCCAGCCCCGGCGCGATAACGCCGCCGACAAAGGTGCCGCGCGCGTCGATGACCTCGATATTGGTCGTCGTGCCCAGGTCGATCACGATGCACGGCGAGCCGTAGACGGCGCGGGCCGCCACGGCATCGGCGATGCGGTCGGGGCCGATCTCGGCCGGGTCATCGTAGTGCACGGGCATGCCGGTCTTAAGTCCCGGCCCTACGGTGAGCACGCGCCCCGTACAGGTACGGGAAAGCGCTACCTTCCACGGGCGCTCGAGCGCCGGGACCACGCAGCTCAGCACGGCAGCCGCGGGCACAAGCGCACCCGGCATGCCCGCATCGGCCGCCAGTGCGGCCATGACCTGCACGAGACGCATGCGCACCTCGTCTGCCGTGATGCTCGACGGCGTGGTGATCTCGCACGTCGCAAGCGGACATTCCTGCGCCGCGGCCGAATCCTCGGCAAACAGACCAAAGCGAATGAACGTGTTACCCACGTCGACCGTCAATATGTATGCGCACCCATTAAGCATCGTCGGCGCTCCTTTCGTCTGCCCAGCAGTATATCGCCTACCTAAACCAGTCATCCCAAAATGACTAGCTTGCGGCTATACTGGTGCGCGGTCGCGCGCGAGCTCACGCGGCGGCCCTTGGTAACCCGACTTCCCGCGCCGTATCCGTAACGGCGCTCCCGGGGGAAGCGGATATACGCAAAGGAGTTTTATATGAGCAATCCCTCGAACCGCGCTTCGATGCGCGGGCAACTCACGCTGCGCGGCGTCGTCATCGGCGTCCTTGGCTGCGTGATCATCACGGCAAGCTCGGCCTATACCGCCCTCAAGATGGGTGCGCTCCCCTGGCCGATCATTTTCGCTGCCGTCATTTCGCTGTTCTTCCTTAAGCTCATGGGCAACGCCAGCCTCAACGAGGCAAACGTCACCCACACCATCATGTCCGCAGGCGCCATGGTCGCCGGCGGTCTGGCGTTTACCATCCCGGGCGCCTGGATGCTGGGCTATGCCGACCAGATCAGCTGGCTCGACATGTTTATCGTGGCACTCGCCGGCACCATCTTGGGCCTTCTGGCGACAGCACTCATCCACCGTCACTTTATCGTGGACGCCGCGCTTGAGTTCCCCACCGGCAACGCCGCAGCTCAAACCCTGCGTGCTACCGAGGCCGGCGGCAAGACCGGCAAGCAGCTCTTTGGCTCCATGGCCATCGCCGGCATCTATAGCGTGCTGCGCGACGCCCTGGGCGTGGTTCCCAGCATGCTGTGCACGCTCAATATCCCCGGCGTGACCTTTGCCATCTACAACTCGCCCATGTTGCTGTCCATCGGCTTTTTGGTGGGCTTCGCCCCCGTCGCGTTCTGGTTTGCCGGCGCGCTGCTGGGCAACTTTGGCATCATTGTCGGCGGCACCGCTGCCGGTCTGTTTGACGTTATGACCGCACAGGGCATTGTTAAGTCCCTGGGTATGGGCCTCATGATGGGCTTTGGCGTCGCCGTCGTCCTCAAGGACATCCTGCCGCAGGTCGCTGGCATCGTCCGCGGTCTTGCCGCCGACAGCTCCACCGACACCGACGAGCAATCGCTTATCTCGGGCTCCCTTAAGCTCGACGCCGGCATCATCGGCCTGGGCGCTGCCGCCATCGCCGTGATCATCGCCATCGCGCTCGACCTTGGCCCCGTTCCGGCCGTCATCGTCACGCTGTTCACCTTTGTCACCACCATCATGAGCGCACAGAGCTGTGGCCAGACGGGCATCGACCCCATGGAGATCTTTGGCCTCATCGTCATGCTCATCGTTGCCGCCTTCGCGCAGCTCGCTCAGGTCAAGCTGTTCTTTATCGCCGGCATCGTGGCCGTAGCGTGCGGCCTTGCGGGCGACGTCATGAACGACTTTAAGGCTGGCGCCGTGCTGGGCACCAACCCGCGTGCGCAGTGGATCGGCCAAGCCATTGGCGGCATCGTGGGCGCCCTGGTCGCCGCAGCCGTCATGGTCGCGCTCGTCACCGCCTATGGCCCGGACGCCTTTGGCCCCGACAAGAGCTTTGTTGCCGCGCAGGCAAGTGTGGTCGCCACCATGGTCTCGGGCATCCCGAGCGTGCCGTGGTTCGTTGGCGGCTTTATCGCCGGCATCGTCATGTACTGGCTCGGCATTCCGGCCATGATGATCGGCCTGGGCGTGTACCTGCCGTTCTACATGTCACTCACGGCATTCCTGGGCTCCTGCGTCAAGCTCGCCTACGACAAGTGGTCTGCCCACCGCGACGCCACCGCTGGTCTTTCTGACGAGGAGAGGGCTGCCAAGGACGCCGCCTTCCAGGAACAGGGTCTGGTCGTTGCCAGCGGCCTGCTGGGCGGCGAGTCCATCGTCGGCGTTATCCTGGCGTTTGTCTCCGTGGGCTTAAGCCTGCTGGGCTAAGCTGAGCAGCTGCTCGACAGCAACCATATTGCCTACGATTTGCCCGGTCGGTAGCTTTCGCGGCTACCGACCGGGCTTTTTGATACCAACACAAAGAAAGGCCGGCGTACTGCGTTTAACAGCGCGCCGGCCTTATCGGTTTTGCTATCGAAGCGTTCCTGCTATGAACCGAAGTTCGTTTGCAGAATCTACGCCCGAAACGCTACATCTGCTTGCGACGACGATCGCCCAGCGTCACGCCCGCAGCCACGAGCGTAATACCGCCGATAACGAAGACCTCGCCCGCAAGCGCAGAGTCATCACCGGTCTGGGCGAGCGCGGCAGGCGCGGCCTGTTTCTTGGCAACGGGGGCCTTTGCAGCAGCCTGCGCAACCTGAGGCTTGGCCTGCGGCTCAGCCTTGGGATGATACTTGTCGTACTCGGCCTGCGCGGCAGCCAGGGCATCCTTGGCATCGCCAAGCTCGGCAAGCGCGGCGGCATAGGCGTCGTTGGCATCGGACAGCTTGGCATCGGCATCGCTCAGAGCGGCCTTGAGGCCAGCGGCGGCATCGACGGCGGCCTTATAGCGAGCGTAGGCAGCGTTCAGCTTGACCAGCTTCTCGTTGCCCGTCGTGCCCGCGGCAAGGGATGCCTTGTGGTCGACAGCCTCAAGATCGGCCTTGAGCGCCTCGTCATTGGCAAGCTCGGCCTTGGCCTTGACGATCTCGAGGTTCGCATCGACGACGGCTTCGTTGGCGGCCTCGAGCTGCTTCTGGGCATCGGCGACACCGGCGACGGCAGCGTCATAGGCGGCCTTGGCGTCGTCGACCGCCTTCTGGGCACCGGCGAAGCGCTCGAAGGCCTTGTTTGCGGTGGCAAGCTCGTCCTCGGCGGCCTTGGCCTTCGCCTGTGCGTCGGACAGGGCCCGCGTCTTGGCGGCAACTGCCTGCTTGGCGCCCGAAAGAGCGGTCGCGGCGTGCACATCTGCGACCTGAGCCTTGTCAACGCCAGCCTGGGCAGTGTCGTCGGCCTTCTTGGCATCGTTAAGCGTGCCCTGCTTGTTCGCAAGATCCGTCTTGGCGGCATCGCACTTGGCGGCAAGGTCCTTGACCGAAGCCGTGGCGTTGTCATACGCCTCATTGGCCTGATCGGACTTTGCCTTGGCGGCATCGCGGGCGCTGCGAGCCTTCGCCTTGTGAGCAGCGGCATCGGCTGCCTTCGTCTTGCTGTCAGTAAGCGTGGCGTTTGCCTTATCGAGAGCTGCCTGGGCAGTAGCGGCCTCGCTCTTGGCGGCGTCGAGCTTGGTCTTGGGCGTCTTGACGTCGATACCCTTGAGTTTGGCTTCGGCGGCGTCGTATGCCGTCTTCGCGGCGGCGGTGCCGGACTTAGCCTTCTCGTACTCGCCCTTGGCGGTGTTCATGTTCGCATCGGCTGCGGTGAAAGCGTCCTGGGCGGCATCCTGCCCGTTTACAGCTGCGAAGTAAGCTTCCCTTGTAGTTCCAAAGTTCTTCTGCGCCTCGGCAAGCTTGCCCTGGAGCTCCTTGAGCTGCGCCTTCTGCGCCTGCGTGCCGCCCGCATTGTAGGCGGAATCGATGTAGTCGTTGAGGAGCTTCTTGAACTCGGAGACAGTGAAATCAGCCTGCGTGTCATCATCGCTGTAATCGAAGATGGTTACCTCGGAATCGGTATTCTTGCCGCTACCGGTCGCGATGCCGATAGCCTTCGTACCGGCATCGATAATGTTGAGATAATGCCCGCACTCATGGTAGATGCTGTTGTAGTGCTGGTAGATATAGTAGGAATCATATCGATGGCTTCCAAGTGCGTCACCATACTGCTCGACGTACTTATCGAACGCCTTTTTCTCCTGGGTGTAGAGACCGGTATAGGGCCAGCCGAGGGTATCCTCGGTCTCGCCGCCGGTATATGCGCCGCCTCCGCCAGCAAGGTTTTCACCGTTGTCGAAGTAGCAGTTCGAGTGTCCCCAGATGTTCGATGAATATGATGTATTAAGGGCGGCTGCCGCAGTCATACGGAGGCTGACGCTGAGCGCCGACTGACCGTTCGCCTTGCGGAGGTTGTTCTGGGTGTCGAGATATGTCAGGGCGTTGCGCATCTGCTCCAAGGAGAGCGGATTGGTGTCGCGAGACATATCCTGATCGACGTACTGGTCATACCAGTCGGCCTTGTCCTCAGCACCGGTCAGCATCGATACGGCATCCTGGGCGTTCTTTTTCTGTGTGGCGGTGAAATCGCTGCTGTTGCTGATGTAGGCCATAAAGCCGAGCATGCCCTTATTGATAACTTCCTGGTCAACGGTCATGTTGGACTTTAGGTCTGCAATCTGCTGCTCAAGAGCCTCAACCTGGGCATTAGCAGCGTCATAAGCCTTTTCCGCGGCGTTCGAAGCGGCGCAGGCCGCCTCCCACTCGCTGCGCTTCTGCTGACGGACCTCGACGAGTCGGTCGTACTCCGCCTTCTTGTCGGCTTCGGTCTGCTGGGCCTGCTCGTATGCCGACTTCGCGGCGTCGCGCTTGCTGACGGCGGCGTTGTACTCCTTGCTTACCGCATCATATGCAGACTGGGCAGATGCCACAGCGGCGTTGGCGGCGTTGGCCTTCTCCTGCGCGGCAGCGACGGCAGCCTGGGCGGCCTGCAGATTTGTCTGTGCGGTGGCGTCGGCATCCGTCGCGGCATTGAGCTCCGCCTGCGCGGTCTTGAGCTCACCAGCAGCAGCTTTCTTGGCGGTCTCAAGCGCACTCAGGTCAACACCCGTACCCGAGACGGCAGCATCGAGCGCGGCCTGCGCCTGGTTGAACTTCTGCTGGGCATTATCGCGCGCGGTGGTTGCGGCTGCGAGAGCAGCGGCAGTCTCCTGCTTCTTGGCCTGGGCAGTCGTCAAAGCCGCCTCGGTATTCTGCTTTTCCTGCTGGGCGCTGGCCTCGGCAGCCTTGGCCTGGTCCAGATTGGCCTGTGCAGTAGTAACGGCCTTATTGGCGTCATCGAGCTTTGCCTGCGCGTCCTCGACGGCCTTCTTGGCGGCCTCGTACTCGTCCATACCCATGGCCTCGAGCTTGGCCTGGGCATCATCGAGGGCCTTCTTGGCCTCATCCTGCTTTGCCTTGGCGTCCTTGAGCGCCTGGGTCTTATCCTCGACACTCTTGTTGGCCTGTTCGAGCCGATCGTTCAGGTCGCCCAGCTTCTTCTGCTGCTGCTCGGTCTTTTCGACGGCTGCCTTAAGCTCGTCGATCTTCTCCTGAAGCGCGGCTACCTCGGCCTCGTTCTGCTCGGCGGCGTTATCGGTCACGGCCTGCGAGGCCTGATTCTTTTGCTGCTGCGCCTGCTTTTGAGACTGGCCCGCCGCGTCGGCCTTCTTCTGGGCGGCATCGTAGGCGGCCTGAGCGTCCTTGAGCTGCTTTGCCGACTCCTCGGCCAGCTGGGCAGCCGTCTTTACGACCGCTTGGTTACCGGCGGCAACGGTATTCTCTACAGAACTACCCCCCCCCCTGAACAGAATCGCCGTTACCGGTTGACGGTGCGGCGATTGCCGCCAGCGGCGACATGAGCGGCTGAGCGATGAGGCCCGCCGTCAAAACGGTTGCGACGGCGCGGTTGGCAACGCCCTTGACGTTGACGGCCTTGGCCCGAGGCTCAAAGTGCTGTGGACTGTAGTTTGCCATGGCTTTCTCCCTTTGACACGGATGTATCCATACGCTTCAAAATGTAGGAGCTGATTTTTGAATTCTGTTGCGCAACATTGGTCACCAGCGGATTTTTTGAAATTCGCGCTCTCGTGCTTCACAATTTCGTCACATATGTAGGAGCTGGCGCATCATATTCTTGCGGGATCGAATTGAGCCTGTGATTTGCATTTGCTCCCGCGTCATCCGCCCTATCGGATTCCGCATCCAACAGACACCCCGCCCGCCACGGTGTAGAGTAAGGGCGACGGGCGGGATACGCGGCCCTTGCCAGAACGAGGTGGACATGGAACTCGATAAACAACAGATCAAGCGGCTGCGCGAACGCCATCACCGGCGCCACGGCATCCGCCCTGCCCATAGTGAGGCCATGGAGAACGCCACCCGCTTCCTAAAGCGCGCATTCAACATTCGCGAGGGACGCGCGCCCTATCACGTGATCCGCAAGCGTTTTGTAAACGGGGCGCGTCTGACCGGCTCCCACCTATGCATCCTCATCATCGCCATGTTGATCGCAAGCATCGGCCTCGATATCGATTCGGACATCGCCATCGTGGGCGCCATGCTCATCTGCCCGCTCATGGGCTCGGTTCTTGCCATGGCATACGGCATTGCCACGCTCGACCGCGAGATTACCGTCGAAGCCGTCGCCAGCCTTGCGCTGCAAATGGCCTTTTGCCTGGTCACATCCACGTTGTACTTTAAGCTCTCGCCCCTTGGCACCACCACGGCCGCCATTATCGACAATTCGACACCAACTGTCTGGGACCTCGCTGTCGCGCTCGCCGGCGGCTTTGCAGGCGGCCTGGGCAACTCGCGCGACCAGGAACCCGCCACGCTCATCGCCGGTGTGGCCGTGGCGACCGCGCTCATGCCACCCCTGTGCGCGGCGGGCTACGGCATCGCCATCGCAAGCGGGTCGCTGTTTCTCTCGGCGCTTTACGAGTTTGGCATCAACGTGGTCTTTATCGCACTGGCTGCCGAAGCCGTACTACTTCTATTGCGTGTGCCGCTCAAGCGCGACCTCAACGGCGACGGTATTGTGACTGCTGAGGAAAATGCCGAGGTCGACGAGCTGTCACGCAAGGTGCGCCGCCGCATTATTGTGGGCACGGTGATCTTTGCCATCCCCTGCATCGTTATGACGGCGGGTTCCATTGGCTCGGCGCAGGCCGGCGTGCAGGACGGCTACGGCGTCACCGAAACCACGCGCGAGCTTGCCGCGGTGCTGCCAGGCTTTCAGGATTACACCGTCGCCGTCGAGACCTCGGCTACCGAAGGCGAGGAAGAGGGCATGGTCGAGCGCGAGGTTGTCGCTCACGTGACGACAAGCGAGACGCTTGGGGCGCACGACCGCCGCGTTGCCCGCAAGCTCATCGACCTCAACGTGCCCGAGCTCGATCGCGTGGAGTTCGATGTGAAGTGATGCCGGCGCGGGATGAATGCTCGCACGGACGCAAGTTACGACGAGGCGCAGACGCGATACGGACACGAGCAAATTGCGGGGTGCAGTTCACACCCGAGCCCCGCTCGCTGTTTTATTGCCGTGAATCAGACGTCCGCATCGACATCGCCAGACTCCACCGTAAACGCCGGATCGGTGCTCACAAGATAAAATCGGGTCACCTTAGTATCTCTAATTAGGTAAATCTGCCCCTGATTGCGTCGGCGCGATATATACGCAACGTGAACCGTGCCGAATTCTTCGCCGTTTTCCTTCTTTAATACCAGAATGTTGGGGTCATCCGTACGCTTAAACTGCCCGTCTGTGCAGATTCCGTTTTGGTCGACCAGCTGCCATCGACAGTTGTCCTCCTCAAGAAAAGCCAGGGTTTCCCGACTCGTTTTGTCATCCCGATAGAAACCATCAGTGGCAAACCCTTCGGAAGCGCATTCCTGCATATAGGACGTTTCTCGGCTTATAGCAAACAGCCCTGTAGCGCCCAGGAGCACAGCCAGGCAGACCACTGCAAGGGTTATCGAAATAGCACGGCGACCCATGTTAGCCCAACCGATAGTCGTTTAACGGAGCGCGAAACATACCTGGAACCTCCGATATCAGGGGGAACGTCGCCAGCAGGCTGGCGACAACTATATGTTTCTGACATCAAACCATATGGCTGCCACTCGCGGAGGGGGCATCGGCGAACGGCGTGTTTTCATACTCCATTGGTCAAACCCAAGCGCAGCGCTACAGCTCGTACTTGTACACGCGGTAGATGTACTTCTCGGCTTCCATCTCGTAGGTGGCGATGGGCAGTCCTCAGCGATCATCTCGTCGTTTGGCAGATAGGTCAAACTGTGCTGGCCCGCGTTGAGCGAAAAATCGCCTTGGGCCTGCAGTAACTTGTCCTCAAAGCCCGAACCTGCCCAAAAATCGGGCAAGCCCACGGAAGGCTGTAGCAAGGTCATTTACGCAACATGTGTCCAGCAAAAACGGGTGGTAACCGGTACGGCTATCACCCGTTTGTCTCATATCTAGCCCATAGCAGGCCAGCTACTTCTTAATGCCGCGTCCCAGGCGCTCAGCGACCGATGCCACGGCCTCCTCGCTGGCCGGACCGCAGCTCACGCAGCCATCGTGGGCACGCATCTGTCCGGTGACCTCGTCCATCGCGAGCGGCGCCACCTTCTCGAGCTTAAAGCCCTTGCCGGCGCGCATGTTTTCCTTGGCCACGCTGATCATGAGCTTAATGCGGTTGAGCTGGTTGACCTCAGATGCACCGGGATCGTAGTCCACCGCAACGATGTTGCTCTCGGGGTGCTGACGGCGCAGCTCCTTGATCACGGCCTTGCCCACCACGTGGTTGGGCAGGCACGCGAAGGGCTGCGTGCAGATAATGTTGGGCGCGCCATGGTCAATCAGGTCGAGCATCTCGGCCGTGAGCAGCCAGCCCTCGCCCATGTTGTTGCACACCGAAAGCACCGTGCGGGCCTTGTCGGCCATGGTGCCGATGCGCTCGGGCACCTCAAAGCGGCGGGACTTTTCGAGCATCTCCTCCACCGGCGTACGCATCCAGTCCACGAGTTTGATGAGCGCCTGCATACCAGCGCGCGTGGTAGCAGAGCTTCCCAGCTCGTCCTTCTGTAGCTCGGCGTTGCTCATGGAGTACAGGAAGAAGTCGAGCAGGCCCGGCACCACGGCCTCGCAGCCCTCGCGCTCGATGACATCGACCACGTGGTTGTTGGCTGTGGGATGGAACTTGACCAAGATCTCACCGACCACGCCCACGCGCGGCTTGGTGCCCTCGCCCACGAGCGGCATGGTGTCGAACGCGCGAATGGCCTCACGCGCAAGCTTGGTGTAGTTGTGCCTGTTGAACTTAGGCGCCAGCTTGCGGGCGCGCGCCATGTACTCCTCGTAGAGTGCGTTGGCAGCACCGGGCGTGGCCTCGTACGGGCGGCAACGGTAGAGCATCTGCATCATTACGTCACCAAAGAGCACTGCGTAGACTGCCTGCTTAAGCAGCGCCGGCGTAATCTTAAAGCCGGGGTTGTCCTCGCCGAGCGCCACGGCCGAAAGCGAGATCACCGGGATCTCGGGGTGGCCGCTCTCGCGCAGGGCCTTGCGGATGAGCGCGATGTAGTTGGTGGCACGGCAGCCGCCGCCGGTCTGGCTGATAACCACGGCCGTCTTGGACAGGTCGTACCGGCCGCTCTCGATGGCCTCCATAATCTGGCCCGTTACCAGAATCGACGGGTAGCAAATGTCATTGTTCACATAGCGCAGGCCAGCCTCGACAGCGTCGTGATCGGTCGAGGGCAGCAGCTCCAAGTTGTAGCCAGCACCACGGAACACCTCTTTGACCAGGTCAAAGTGGATCGGCGCCATCTGCGGGCACAGGATGGTGTAGCCCTCCTCGCGCATCTGCTCGGTAAAGGGCACCTTGGGCCACGCGGTCGAAGCGCTCTCGCGCTGAGCCTCAAACGTGTACTTGCGGCTCGCGAACGCGGGGGCATCCGTAGAGGGCGCCACCGGCGCGGCATCGCCCTGCTCGTAGGCCTCGCCCGCGGCCGTGGCCTCGGCCAAGCGCTCGGCCTCCTGGTCCTTGAGCGCTGCCATGAGCGAGCGGATGCGGATGCGCGCGGCACCCAGGTTGGACACCTCGTCGATCTTGAGCACGGTGTAGATCTTGCCGCTGGCCTCCAGGATCTCCTGCACCTGATCGGTGGTCAGGGCGTCCAGGCCGCAGCCGAAGGAGTTGAGCTGGATCAGGTCCAGGTCGTTGCGCATCGTCACAAAACGGGCCACGGCGTACAGGCGGCTGTGGTACATCCACTGGTCGACAACGCGAATGGGGCGCTCGGGCTTTACCAGGTGCGCGAGCGAATCCTCGGTAAAGACCGCAAAGCCAAAGCTCGAGATAAGCTCGGGCAGGGCATGGTTGATTTCGGGGTCGTTGTGGTAGGGACGGCCGGCAAGCACGATGCCGTGGCCACCGTGATCCTCGACCCACTTAAGGGCCTCTTCGCCCATGGTCTGGATGTCCTCGTGGAAGCGCGCGTCGGCCTCGTAGGCAGCGTTGACGGCGGCATCGACCTCGGAGCGCGTGATCTTGGGCCCGCGCACCCGGCCGCGACCGGCCTCGGCATCGGCCACACGATCGACGGCGAGCACCTGGTACAGTCGGCGCTTGAGCTCGGTTTTGTCGTGATAGGGCACAAACGGGTACAGGAACTCGACATTTTGCTCACGAATCTCATCGACGTTGAGCGCCAGCGCCGTGGGGTAGCTCATGACGATGGGGCAGTTGTAGCAGTTGCCGGCGGTCGGATCCTCCTTGCGCTCCCAGCGCACGCACGGCATCCAAATGAAGTCGACATCGCGGTCGATGAGGTTCATCACGTGGCCGTGGCTCATCTTGGCCGGATAGCACACGCTCTCGGACGGCATGGACTCGATGCCCGCCTGGTAGGTCTTTTTGCTCGACTGGTCGGACAGCTGCACGCTAAAGCCCAAGCGCGTAAAGAACGCGTGCCAGAAGGGGTAGTTCTCGTACATGTTGAGCGCGCGCGGAACACCCACGGTGCCGCGTGGGGCCTCGTCGGGGCTCAGGACCTCGCGGTTAAACAGCAGCTCGTTTTTCTTTTTGAAGAGGTTGGGGGCCTCGGTCTTTTGCTTTTTGTGGCCGGCGCCCTTCTCACAGCGGTTGCCGGTAATGAAGCGCCTGCCGCCGCCAAAGTCGTTAACGGTGAGCTGGCAGTTGTTAGAGCAACGGCCGCAGCGGACATGCTTTTGCGTCACGGTGAGGTGCGCGATGTCCTCGGCAGAAAGAATGGTCGAGGTGCCATCGGCGCCGGCGCGATCTCGGGCGAGCAGGGCCGCACCATAGGCGCCCATGCATCCGGCGATGTCGGGGCGCACGGCGTGCACGCCGGTGAGCTGCTCAAACGCACGCAGCGTGGCGTCGGACATAAAGGTGCCGCCTTGAACGATCACCTGGCTGCCGATCTCCTTGGGGTCGCGCAGCTTAATGACCTTGAACAGGGCATTCTTGATGACGGAATAGGAAAGACCGGCCGCGATATCGCCCACCGTGGCGCCTTCCTTTTGCGCCTGCTTGACACGCGAGTTCATGAAGACCGTGCAGCGACTGCCCAGGTCGACCGGGGCCTTGGCATGGATGGCGGCATCGGCGAACGCGCGCACGTCCATGTTCATGGACACGGCGAAGCTCTCGATAAAGCTGCCGCAGCCCGACGAGCAGGCCTCGTTGAGCATGATGTGCTCGATGACGCCGTCCTTGACGCGCAGGCACTTCATGTCCTGGCCGCCAATGTCCAGAATGAACTCGACGCCGGGCAGGAACGCCTTGGCGCCGCGCAGGTGAGCGACGGTCTCGATTTCACCCGAGTCTGCCTTGAGGGCCTCGATGAGCAGCGCCTCGCCGTAGCCCGTGGTGGTCACGTGGCCGATGGTGCAGCCGGCGGGGATGTGGTTGTAGAAATCGGCCATGATGACCTTGGCCGTGCCCAGGATGTCGCCATTGTTGTTGCCGTACCAGGTGTGCAACAGCTGGCCGTCCTCGCCCACGAGCGCGGCCTTCATGGTGGTGGAACCGGCGTCGATGCCGATGAACACGCGTCCGGTGTAGCCGTCGAGCTTGCCCTTGGGGACAACTTCGGTGTCGTGGCGGGTCTTGAACTCGGCAAAGTCCTCGTCGGTGGCAAAGAGCGGATCCAGACGCTCGACCTCGGCACCCTGCGTGTCACCCAGGGCATCGATGGCCTCGATGAGCTGCGGGAACGTGCTGAGTTTATTGGACTCGTGCGCCATGGCGGCGCCGCTCGCCACAAACAGGTGAGCGTTTTGGGGCACGATGCGGTGCTCCTCGTCCAGGTTGAGCGTGAGGTAGAAGCGGTGGCGCAGCTCGGAGAGATACTGCAGCGGGCCGCCCAGGAAGGCGACGTTGCCGCGGATGGGACGGCCGCACGCCAGACCCGAGATGGTCTGGGTCACGACAGCCTGGAAGATGGAGGCGGCCACGTCCTCGGGGCGGGCGCCCTCGTTGAGCAGCGGCTGCACGTCGGTCTTGGCAAAGACGCCGCAGCGGCTGGCGATGGGATAGATGGTGGTGGCGTTGGCCGCGAGCTCGTTAAGGCCGCTCGCGTCGGTGTGCAGCAGGGTTGCCATCTGGTCGATGAACGCACCCGTGCCGCCGGCGCAGGTGCCGTTCATGCGCTGCTCGATGCCGTTGTCGAAGTAGATGATCTTGGCGTCCTCACCGCCCAGCTCGATGGCGACATCGGTGGCCGGGATGAGGGTCTCGACGGCACGCTTGCTGGCGATGACCTCCTGGACAAACTCCAGGTCGAGCCACTGGGACAGCAGCAGGCCACCCGAACCGGTAATGGCGCAGGTCATTTGGACCGTCGGCAGCACGGTCGCGGCACCCTCGAACAAGTCGCGGGCGCAAGCGCGGACGTCGGTGTGGTGACGCTGGTACTTGGCGTAGACGATCTGGTTGTCGTCGTTGAGCACAGCGAGCTTAACGGTGGTGGAGCCCACGTCGATGCCCAGGTGCAGGTTGCCGCGGGCGGCCTCGGGGTTGAAGATCGCGCCTTCCGGGGCGTGGACGGCGGTGGCGACTGCGGGCTCGGTGGCGGCGGACGTGGCTGCGTCGGCGGCAAGCGTCTCCCCCGCCGCATTCTTGGCCTCGGCAACCGCCTCGGCGACCTTCTCGGCAGCGGCAGTCGCGGCCTTCTGCGCGGCGTCCACCACGGCGGGCGCGGCCTCGCGTGCGGCAGCGACTACACGGTCTTTAATGCCCTCGACGAGTTTGCTCATTGTCTCTCCTCTTAGTTGTTGGACTCGACGGTTGCGGCGGTGTCGGCCGCGTCCTCGAGCTGCAGATTCAATAGCTTCATGCCGTATTCCGGCACGTTGATATCGATGGGCTGGCCATACAGGTCGCCGGGGCGCACAAAAGCGATAACCGTCATGATGCGCGCCATGGTCTCGGGCGATTCGGAAAGATCGCGCTCAAACCAACGCTGGATCATGCCGACCTCGGCGCTCACGACGTAGGTGACGTAGTAGTCAAAGAACGTACCCAGCGCCAGGCCCAAAATGCCCGTCTGCGCACGCGGTACCACGGCCTCGCGTGCGGTATCGATGATCTTTTTAATGAAGGCGGGGTCGCCGCCAGGGCCCAGCAGGGCACCGATAAGATCACGATTTGCCGCAAGATAGCGCAGCAGCTCAACCGAACCGGGCGCCGGCTCGAGCTCGTCGATGTTGCGGTAGAGATCGGGCAACTTAGCTGCGGTAATGAGCTCAACGCGCTCACGAATCTCTGCCAGCAGGCCGTCCTCGATCTGGTTGATAAAGTCGGGAATATCGCGATAGTGCGAATAGAACGTACGGCGCGTGAGGCCGGCACGCTCGGTAAGCGACGCGACGTTAACGCGCGAAAGATCGCCGCTTTCGGCAAGCTCGCTGGCAAGTGCCTGGCGAAGGGCACGCTGCGAGCGAAGGGACCGGCGGTCGCATTTCTCGAGCTGGGACAAGCGTCCTCCTTGTTACTCAGCCTGTGCGCTATTGCACAGTGCGAGTATTATTGCACACCGTGTGTATCAACACGTAAAGGCAATATTTTGGATGTGACAAAGGGGCTGTCCCTTTGTCACATTCAGCGACCGCCTAGGTTGTGCCAGTTGTGCCTGGCTTTTGAAGCGGCATTGCCGATTGTTCAAAATGTCATTCGTGGGTAGAATAGTGTCGACGGCAGCCCAAGTTCTGGAAAGCTGGGCAGCGCCGTTGCTTGGATTAAGGGGTCAACGCCTTAGCGGCGGCGACCCCTTTTACGTTGCTTCGAACGTTGCTTGAGTGCCTCGGAAAGCCCGACGAGCGCCGTGGAGAACGAGACCAAAGCGGTCAGAAGTCTCACGAAATCAATCAGATCGGTCATGGGCATCACCTCCCATCAGATGGAGGGCGTTGCCCGGCACATGGAACTGCCGCCAACAGTATCAATTCTATCAAAGCGCAGTTAGATATGCGAATGTTTGTTCGCATTTCAGAAGATCGGAACTCGGGTATGGCGAAGGAACAGTTCCTTTGCCATACCCGAGCTTGTCGCCGAACTGCTACCTACATTTTTCGAGTTATTCGGCCACGCTGCTGGTTCTGCATAAATGCACCACCGGGATTATCTGAGAGTTTTTGTCCTTATTTGAGCGCATACATGCCCATTTGCGCACTTGCGTCACCGAATCAAACACCGTTAGAGGTATGAATGTTCCTGCGAGGGCATCTTTAGCCATTTAACGACCTCCGACAGGCCGAATAACTCGAAATTTGTTGGTGGCGAAAGCGTAACAGTCCTATACGCCAAAAGCCGGCATCTCCCATGTGACAAAGGGACTATCCCTTTGCCACATCATTCGATGACGGTGCGGGAGTTTTGCTTGTGCATGGTGGCGAGCATGTGTTTGGGAACGGCGTGGACCATGCAGCTGCCGATAGTCGCGCTCGCGGCGGCCTTGGCCGCGTCACTGCCATTCTTGGTGGCATAGCTGTGACGGAAACGCTTGAGCATGGCGATGTCGTTGCCGCCGTCGCCGTAAACCGCGACCTCGTCCTCGGCAATACCGTAGTAGCCCGCCAGCCAGGCCACGCTCTCGCCCTTGTTGCACGCCACGTCCGTGATCTCGAACATCACCGGATCGAACGGCGCGTTGACCACACGGTCCGAGCGCTCGGCAAGATAGGCCTTAAGGTCGCGCTCCAGCTCGGGCGAGGTCACGCGGCAGTTGATCTTGCACACATCGTGGCGCAGGATGTCACCGATCGACTGGTCGAAATACTGTTCCTCGTGATACCCGCCACGTGCACGCATGCCACGCATCACGATGCGCTTGATGGGGCTGTCCTTTTTAAAGCCCGCCTGATGCATCTCGAACGAACCGCTCGAGAACATGCCGTCGGGCGTGGAGCAGTCAAAACAGATATCCGGAAACTGCTTGAGCAGCTCCTCGGTGATCTGTGGATCGATGGTCCAGGTCTTGAGCACCTCGCCATGGCTGTCGCGCACGATGGACCCATTGGAGCAGCAGGCGTCAAGCGCCAGGCCCGTAAAGCCATGCTCGCCGATCGGCAGCGTCGAGCGTCCGGTCGCGGGAACCACATGCAGACCAGCCTCGGTCAGCTCGCGAATGGCACGGCGGATGGTCCCATCTGCCTCGTGCAGGGCGTTCAGCAGCGTTCCGTCTAAGTCACTCGCAAACATCTTGATCATGGGCGTGCCTCTCCTTCGTCTGCACGATATTGTAGACGAGAACGGGCGCGCCCCAAGAGAGGCGCGCCCGTCAGGCGAAAGATTGTCCTACACCGCGGCGGGGCCGTGTTCGCCGGTACGGATGCGGATAACCTCTTCGACCGGCTCGACCCAGATCTTGCCGTCTCCAACGGTGCCGCAATCTTGGAAACGGCGCGGCAACGGGCGCGAAACGAACGGGAAATACGCGAGCAAGGAAGCCGCGAGCGCGCCCGTCCCGGCTAGCGGCGGAACAGCTCGCGGGCTCGGTCACGGAGGTCGGTAGCTCGGATGACGCCCTCGTAGCGGTTGATGCGCAAGCGCGGGAAGGCATTGAAGAAGCGCAGGTCGCGTCGGCTGAGCGACACGCTTGGCACCGGACGGCTCATGCGCTTGCCGGCAAGGCGACGGCTGAGCGACGGACGCGGCATGTTCGGCGCGGCATCGGCCACGCGGCGGGCGGCAAGCGCCAGGCCGCGAGCACCATCCGCGATAAACGTCGGCATCGAAGCCTTCTCGCGCAGGGCATCGAGCGCGGCGTCACCCAGCTCGGCCAGCCACGCGTTAACGGCACGGCTACGGATGTGCGTCTGTGCCACCGAGTCAATCGTAGAATCGGGAATACGTTCGAGCATGGAGTCGGACGCATCGGCGAGCGACTCATTGATGCGGTCGGCAAGGTCGGCCCGGACGCGCTCCAGCTGATCGGACAGGCGGCGCCAACTGGCCAAAGAGCATGCCGCGTCGACCATCATCGCGACCGCGACAATAAAGGCGGACAGCCGCACAATCAGCACCGGCAGATGGCCAAGCAGCCCCAGCAATGCCGGCTCCACCACGCGACAAATGCACAACGCACCCAAGCCAAACGCGCAGGCCCAGTACAGACAGATACGTCCGTGCAAGTTAAACGGCAGGTGCGAATAGTCCCAAAAGCGAGCGCCCGTTGTTTTTTCCAACAGCACGCCTACACTGTACTCGATCACGCTGCATACGAGCGCTGCAGCGACAAACTGGCTCGAGGCATCCGGAATTCCGCGCAGCAAAAGCCAGCAGGCTATGCCGCCCACACCATAGATAGGACAACACGGTCCCAGCAAAAAAACCGCTGTTGGCAAAGCGTCCGTGGTTGAGCATGGCGCATACCGTCGACTCCCATGCCCAACCGCAAAACCCGTAAAAGGCAAACGAGAGCACCAGTGCCGAGAGCGGGCAGGCGGCAAGCGTCGCGCCGCCAAATGCCATGTCGATCGCGGTCCCCACCGTCTACCCTCTCCTCTTTTCACTCGATTCGCTGCTCACGCCATCGTCCGCCTCGTCCTTGCGCGGCAGACGACCGGCGACCGTCTCGCACAGCGCGCACCACTTATCAGCCAGACACACAATCCAAGCCTCACGACACGTCGGCGGCACCGGCACCAGCGGAAACATATGGCGCGCGATGATATTCCGCTCGCGCGGCGTCAGCTCAAAATCCTCTTCGGCACGCGCCAGGGCAAAAAACGGGTGGCGAAAGCCATGTAGCCGATGGCTTGGGTCGGGATCGTGCCAGTCATAGAGAAAGTAATCGTGCAGCAGGGCCCCGCGCAGCAACGAGGCGCGGTCGACCGAGACACCGACGCGGCCCAGGCGCTCGGCAAAGGACAGACTTGCCCGCGCCACCGAGGTCACATGCGCATAGACCGTCACGTCGCCATGCTGGATAAACTCGCGTGTCAGGTCCAAGCGGCCCGCCTGGGCGAGCTGGCGGGCGGCATCGTCGACCTCGTGCGCGATTTTCTCGGCACGAACGACATCGGACATGCTGCCTCCTTCCAGCGACTCACGGCAACAAGCCACGGCCTGTGCGCATGGAATAAAATCATCATCGAATCTACCAGTATGGCATCGGACAAAACGTTTTGCCCCACCAGTTGGCGAATTACCGCGCCGCCGTCACATATCAAACGCCAAAATGTGCGAGACTGTTTTGTGCAATTGTGCCGGCCGAGGGAGCGCCGGCGCTCGATTCGCATGGAGTAACCCACAACGATGCTGCTTACGCAAACGACAACGCCCGAGGACGTCAAGGCTCTTAATCGCGCCGAGCTCCCGCAGCTCTGCGACGAGATTCGCCACGCCATCCTCGAAAGCTCCGCCGCTGTCGGCGGACACGTTGCCCCCAACCTGGGCGTCGTTGAGCTCACGGTCGCGCTCCATCGCGTGTTTAACTCCCCCACCGACAAGATTGTCTTTGACGTGTCGCACCAGACCTACGCCCACAAGGCGCTGACCGGGCGCGCGTACACCTATATCGACCCGGAGCGTTATGGTGAGGCTTCCGGCTTTGCCAATCCCGACGAGTCCGAGCACGACCTGTTCGCCATGGGCCACACCTCCACATCGGTGAGCCTGGGCTGCGGCTTGGCACACGCCCGCGATCTGGCGGGCGACAGCTACAACGTCATCACCATCATTGGCGACGGCTCGCTTTCGGGCGGCTTGGCGTTTGAGGGCTTCAACAATGCCGCCGAACTCGACAGCAACCTGATCATCATCGTCAACGATAACGACCAGTCCATCGCCGAGAACCACGGTGGCCTCTATCGCAATCTGGCCGAGCTGCGCACCAGCAACGGCACCTGTGAGCGCAACGTTTTCCGCGCGATGGGGCTCGACTACCGCTATCTGGACGCCGGTAACGATGTGTTGGCCCTCGTCGACGCGCTGCAGGAACTGCACGATATCGATCATCCCATCGTGCTGCACGTCTCCACCGCCAAGGGCAAGGGCTTTGAGCCGGCCCAAAACGACCCCGAGCGCTGGCACCACGTGGGTCCGTTTGACATGGCGACTGGGCGCAAGCTTTGCCCGGGCCATCCAAGCGAGCCTGCGCCGCGCACCTATGCTGACATTACGGGCGAGGCGCTCAGCGCCGCCATCGAGCGCGATCCACAGGTCGTTGGCATCACGGCCGCCACGCCCTACATCATGGGCTTTACACCCGAGCTTCGCGCTGCCGCCGGCAAACAGTTCGTCGATGTGGGCATTGCCGAGGAGCACGCCGTGACCTTTGCCACCGCGCTTGCGCGCTCGGGCGCCAAGCCAGTCTTTGGTGTGTACGGTACGTTTTTGCAGCGCGCCTACGACGAGCTGTGGCACGACCTATGCCTCAACGACGCCCCCGCAACCATTTTGGTGTTTGGTGCGTCAATCTTTGGCACCACGTCCGAGACGCATCTTTCGTTCTTTGATATTTCCATGCTGGGCGGTCTTCCCAACATGCACTACTTGGCGCCGGCCTGCATGGAGGAATATCTGTCCATGCTGAGCTGGTCGCTCGACCACCGCGAGCATCCCGTGGCAATCCGCGTACCGGGCATCGGCCTGGTTAGCCGCCCCGATTTGGCGCCCGCCGAGGGCACCGATTACGGCGTCGCGCGCTACAACGTGGTGCGTCAGGGCCGCGACGTTGCCCTGCTCGCGCTTGGCGATTTCTTTGAGCTGGGCGAGCGCGTGGCAAACCGTCTGACTGCCGAGTACGGTATCGAGGCCACGCTCGTCAACCCGCGCTTTGCAACCGAGCTTGACCGTGAGTTCCTCGACAGCCTTGCCGCCGAGCATCGCGTTGTCGTCACCCTCGAGGACGGCATCTTGGACGGCGGCTGGGGCGAGCGCGTGGCGTGCTACCTGGCCTGCACGCCCGTGCGCACGCGCACCTTCGGCATCGCCAAGGGCTTCCCCGACCGCTACGACCCCAACGAACTGCTCGCGCAGAACGGCATGACGGTCGAGAACATGGCCGCCGAAGCCGCAAGACTACTCAACGAGTAAGAAAACCTCCGCAAGGAAAGCACCCCCCCCTGCGGAGGTTTTTGTTTTCGCGACGCGATTATCTCAATCTGTAACATCTAGGGCCCGAATTCCCGTCTAACTGTTACAGATCTAGACAAGACGTCTTAGTCCCTGACCTTTGTCTCAATCTGTAACAGATAGAGACCTTTTGTCCGTCCAGATGTTACAGATCGAGACATTCGAATTCCCCTGAAGAGAAAATCTCGATCTGCAACAGTTAGAACCCATTTCCTCGTCTACCTGTTACTGATTGAGACAAAACAGCGAGGCGGGCCGTCCGAAAAGCACTATCTCAGCAGCAACAACCGATGTTTGTCCAGATAAAACCTGCCAAAATAAACCTGTCCCTTTTTGGTAGGTAGAATTACCCATAAGGTAAGTATGTTTCTGAGTTATTTCGTGTTGACCCATTTGAGCGCGATAGGGTATAACTCTACTCAACCGCTAGGGATTTTATTGAGAAAGGTGTTCTACCATGAGCAAGAACCTCTCCCAGCAGGTCGTTCTCGACCGCCGCGGCTTCGTTGCCGCCACCTTCGCAACCGTCGCCGGCCTTGGTCTTGCCGGCTGCTCCGACACCAGCGCCGAGGCCGACAAGGGTTCCGCCGCCGGTTCCTCCAAGAGCTCCGAGGATACCGAGGCTTCCACCACGCTCGACGCCAAGGCATTCGACAAGCTCGTCGACAACGGCCCCAAGGCCGATGACGATGCCGTCGCCGCCAGCACCTGGGCCACGGCCGTCAAGGACGCCGGCGTCTTTAAGATCGGTGGCGTTCAGACTTCCACGCTCTTCTCCCTCCTCAACGAGAAGGACGGTCAGACCCGTGGCTTCGATGCCGGTATCGCGCAGCTCCTGTCCAACTACATCCTGGGCGAGAACAAGGTCGAGATCACCCAGGTGACCTCGGACACGCGCGAGTCCGTCTTGCAGAACGGCCAGGTCGACGCCGTCTTTGCCACCTACACCATCACTGACGAGCGCAAGAAGCTTGTCTCCTTTGCCGGTCCCTATTACTACACGCAGCAGGCCATCCTGGTGCTCGCCGATAACGACGACATCAAGAGCGTCGACGACCTGGCCGACAAGAACGTCGCCGTCCAGTCCGGCTCCAACGGCCCCGCCATCCTGGAGGAGTTCGCCCCCAAGGCCAGCCAGCAGGAGTTCAAGACCGACGAGGAGGCCCGCCAGGCACTCCAGCAGGGCCGCGTTGACGCCTACGTCATCGATAACAACATGCAGCAGAGCGCCCTGGTCCGCGAGCCCGGTAAGTACAAGATCGCCGGCAAGCCCTTCGGCAGCAAGGAGCCCTATGGCATCGGTCTGCCGCTCGATTCCGACGGCGTCGCCTTTGTCAACGACTTCCTTAAGAAGATCGAGGACGACGGCACCTGGACCGAGCTGTGGCAGATCTGCATCGGCGACCGTACGGGCGACACCAATGTTCCCGAGCTGCCCGAGATCGGCGCCTAGGCAGCAAGCCTGGTAACGGCCGCAACGAAACCATACGGAAACGCATGATGCGCTTTATTGCGGTAAACTGTTTCCTCACTGAGTTGTCGGGGCTTCCGTACACACGGGAGCCCCTTTCCTTATCGGCGGGAGGTCCGCATGAGTCTCTCCGAACTCTGGTCGCTCTATGGCCAGAACTATATCGACGCGCTGCTAGCAACCTGGGGCATGACGCTCGAATCGTTTGCCATCGCCATGGTGCTGGCCGTCGCCGTCACCGTGATGCGCGTGTCGCCGCTCAAGCCGCTGCGCGTCTTTGGCGACCTGTATGTCCAGGTCTTCCGTAACATCCCTGGCATCGCGCTGCTTATCATCGTCGTCTACGCGCTGCCGCCGCTCAAGGTCGTCCTGCCCTACCGCACCTGCGTTATCGTCGCCACGGTCCTCTTGGGCTCGGCCTTTGGCTCCGAGAACTTTATGAGCGGCATCAACACCGTAGGCGTCGGCCAGGTGGAAGCCGCCCGTTCGCTCGGCATGAGCTTTAACCGTATCCTCGCCAAGATCGTGATTCCGCAGGCGCTGCGCTCGAGCGTATTGCCCATGACCAACCTCTTTATCGCCGTCATGCTCACCACCGCGCTCGGCAGCCAGGTGCCGCTTAAACCGCAGGAGCTCACCGGCGTGGTGAGCTACATCAACACGCGCTCGCTCGGCGGCGTCGCCGCGTTCTTTATCTCGGCGCTCGGCTACCTGGGCACGGCCTTTGTGGTGAGCCACATTGGCAACTACATCGACAAGAAGGTGAGGATCCTCCGATGAGCAAGCATTCCTCCCCTGCGCTTACCATACGCGATGCGCTCTACGAGGCTCCCGGCCCCAAGATGCGCGCCAAGATTCGCATCGGCACCGCCATCTCGCTTGTTGCCGTGGCCGCACTCGCCGTCCTGGTACTGCAGCGCTTTTATGTGACCGGTCAGCTTTCGGTCCACTACTGGTATTTCTTTACGCACCTCACCACCTGGAAGTTCTTGCTTGCCGGCTTTGAGGGCACCGTTAAAGTCGCACTCACCGCTGGCGCAATCGCGCTGGTGCTGGGCTTAGCCCTTATGCTCGGCCGCACGAGCGATATTAAGCCGCTGCAGCTGGTCTGCCGCGTACTCACCGATTTCTTCCGCGGCGTGCCGAGCCTGCTGTTCATCTACTTCTTCTTTTTGGTGCTGCCCCAGTACAAGATCGCGCTGCCGTCGTTTTGGATGCTCACGCTTCCCGTCGCGCTCGCTGCGGCCGGCGTACTTGCCGAGATCTTCCGCGCCGGCGTCAACGCCGTACCGCGCGGCCAGGTCGAAGCCGCCCAGGCGCTCGGTCTCTCCAAGGCCAAAATCACCTTTAAAATCGTGCTGCCACAGGCGATTCGCTTTATCATTCCGTCGTTGATTTCGCAGCTTGTGGTCGTCGTCAAAGACACCACCGTCGCCTACGTGGTGAGCTACCCCGACCTCATGCAAAATGCCCGCGTGCTCATTACCAACTACGACGCCCTCGTGTCGGTCTACCTGGTTATCGCGGTCATCTACATCCTTATCAACGTCGCGATCAACAAGGCCGCTGTCTATGTTTCGCACAAGACCGGCGCAACCATCATCCGCTAAGTACCCACGTTCTCAAAGCATAAGGAGCCGAGCACCATGGCACAGAGCACTTCTTCTACCGGCAATCAGCCGCTGATCGAGCTCAGGCACGTCGATAAGCACTATGGCGACCTGCACGTCCTCAACGACATCAATCTCTCGGTCGACCGCGGCGAGGTCGTCGTTGTAATTGGCCCCTCGGGCTCGGGCAAGTCGACCATGTGCCGCACCATCAACCGCCTGGAAACCATCGACTCGGGCGAGATCCTCATCGAGGGCGAGCCCCTGCCGCAGGAAGGCAAGGATCTTGCCCGCATGCGTGCCGAGCTGGGCATGGTGTTTCAACAGTTCAACCTGTTCGCACATATGACGGTGCTGCAGAACGTCATGCTGGGACCGGTCGATGTGCTGGGTGTCTCCAAAGATGAGGCCCGCGAGCGCGCCATGGACCTGCTGAGCCGCGTGGGCGTTGCCGAGCAGGCCGACAAGGTGCCCGCACAGCTTTCGGGCGGCCAGCAGCAGCGCGTGGCCATCGCCCGTTCACTCGCCATGCAGCCCAAGGCCATGCTCTTTGACGAGCCCACGAGCGCCCTTGACCCCGAGATGATCAACGAGGTGCTCGAGGTCATGGTCCGTCTGGCGCAGCAGGGCATGACGATGATCGTCATCACGCACGAGATGAACTTTGCCCGCCGCGTAGCCGACCGCGTCGTCTTTATGGCCGACGGCCAGATCGTGGAAACCGGCACGCCCGACGAGTTCTTCGACCATCCCCAGACCAAGCGCGCCCAGGACTTCCTCAACTCCATCAAGGGCCACTAACCCAATTGCCGCGCGGGGCAAATTCATCACCAGCGTTTGCCCCGCGCACCCCTGTGCCATGTCCACCCGGATTCGAAAGCAACACCTATGATCGGAACACGTACTTCCTTGTCCTATACCCCGCACGTCGACGTCGCCCCCGCCGACCGTCCGCTCATCCTCGTCGCGCCGCGTTGGGAAGAGGCAAAGCCTTTTTTGAGCGAGACGCTCTCCCCCAACGAGGAAATCGCAAGTGTCTTTGTCGATGCCATCCTTGCCGCCGGCGGCCTGCCACTGCAGATGTCTATTACCGAAGACGTCGATGTTATCCGTCATTACGTGGAAATCGCTGACGGTATCGCTATTCCCGGCGGCCCGGACGTCAACCCCAAACGCTGGGGCGACGAGCGTCCTTACGACCCCACGCTGTGCTGTGAGATTCGCGACCGTTTTGAGTTTAAGCTGGTTAACGAGGTGCTTCGCGCCAAGAAGCCGCTCTTTACCACCTGCCGAGGCACGCAGCTGCTCAATGTCGCCACCGGCGGCACCCTGTGCATGGACGTGCCGAGCCTGGGCGCGCGCGAGGGCCGCACGCAGTGGCGCCATACCCACGTGCTCAACGATCCCGTGCACCCCGTCGAGGTCGTGCCGGGCTCGCTGCTGGAGCGCGCGGTTGGCGGGCACAGGCTGATCCAGACCAACTCGGCACATCACTGCTGCGTCGACCGTCTGGGTAAAAGCACGCGCTTGGTCGCCAAGGCAACCGACGGCGTTCCCGAGTGCATCGAGGTCGAAGGCCAGCCTTTCTGCCTGGGCGTGCAATGGCACCCTGAGTACACGTGGAAGACGCTCGAGACCGACTTTAACCTGTGGAAGTCGTTTGTCGAGGCAGCGGCAAAGGTTAAGCAGGCGCGCTAGCTCGCGAACCACTCAGGTTAAAGCCTCCTAAGCCGGGGGGGGGCGGACACCAGCTACGGTGCCCGCCCCCCTGTATTTGATATGCTCGGTATGATTATCCCTCACAAACAATCAGAGAAATCTCGACCGCAATCGGTCGACAGTAAAGCAAATGGCAACAACGCTTGCTACGTTTATGAGACAGTCAATTAAAATCGAAATGCATTGACCATTCCCCAACGGGGTCACGCCGCAAATCCACATGAGCATCGAGGCTGGAAGCGGAAGCATGGAATTGGCCCCGATCTGTATGTAGATCGCTACGACGTTGACAAGCAACAGCATGCCAATCGGACCGAAGCCGGCCCCAAAATAGGAAACAGCGATCACGCAAGAGACCACATATGCAAGACAGACGGCACTCGCCAGAAGAAGTCGATAGCAAAATACATGCAGGTTGAAATACTGCTGAGCATCCGAAACGATTGCGCAGTTAAGACAGTACAAAACGACACTCGACAGGACAAACGCGCCCAAAAGGGCAAAAGAAGATAGCACCACTCGCGCAACGATAGCGCACACACGCTTCCCTCCCCGAGCCTCCGACAACCCCCACGGTTCCTCGACAAAGCCCGAACTGACAAAGCGCGGCACAATGCAAGCCGCGATGAACGGAAAGAACAATGCATGGGCCAACGGGGCTACGTTGAACAGCAGACCGCGAAAAACCTCTGCATTGCCAAATAGAAGGACATCCTCCGCCGATAGCCGAAGCGTCGGGTCTGGGAAAAAACCCAAGAAACTGTTCTCACGGAGGCTACAGAACCACATCGGGAAAGAATTAAGCTGCAATATCACCATGTACGCATTAATTACCAGGATTAAGGCGTACGCCCTTTTGCTCACATGCTTCAATTCTGACTGGAGAAGTCTTTTAATCTGACGAGCCATTGAGCACACCCCCAGCGCGAAAGCTCAAGAGAGCGTAAATCAATACCGATAGACAGCTGGCTGCCACGCCATATCCCAGAAGCGTCAGCTGCCCCATATCGCTATACCCAAGGGCACATCCGACTCCAAGGTACGGCCCCGGAAGGAAGAAGATCCATCGCAAGGATGGTATAGGTGCCTGAAGGAAGGCTCCGTAGAGCGTCAAGCTCATGACAAATCCGACTATCACCACGGCCCCACTCAATACAGCGCTGCCCGTTATCCGATAGATGGTCACCGTCTCCAGCGCAACCGATATCACCAATACGGCGTTGACTATCATTGCAGGCAAAAATACAGTTAGTATGTTGTGCGAGTAGTTATGCCCTCCACGTATTATGGCTATTGCAAAAAGAAGAAGGCAAAGCGCGCTATACGCTGCGCCAATTATTAAAGCAGACGAAAATGCATGGGCTAGAGCCCCATAAAAGCGGTTGAGACCTCTTGCCGAAGAAATTCGGTGCCCCTCTTTATAGCCATGCTCCTGTAAAAGCACCAAACAAACGATGAGTGGAACGAACAGGGATGTACCGGCAAAAGCGCTGCGCGCAAGGGACTCATCAGGCGCAGAAGGATCGATTGCATTCCAGAGGAAACCAATATCCTCCCCACAAACGCCATAGCCAAAGGCGAGCAACGTTGTTCCGTTTTTTAGAAAGATGCCGAAGAGAAGGCCGAACGCCAGCATAAGCGCAAGACCAAACTTCGCCGGAAATATCCTGTGCAAACGCATCATATCTGCCTTTATGGGATGGATCGCCCGCTTCATAGCGAGACCGCCTTCATCAAGCGCCTGTAATACTCTTTTAGGGATGGCGCCTCATCCCTTATGACGTCCATCGATTCCTTTTTTAGCAGTTCACCGTCATGAAGAAACAGGCAGCTTGTTGCAACCGATGCCAGCTCATCCAAGTCGTGGCTAGAGATAAGCATGGTTTTGCCCTGCTCCCGATTCAATCGACCGATAAGGGCCCATATACTCTCGATGCCCAACGGATCCAATCCATTTGCCGGCTCATCGAAAATTAGTACGTCGGTGTCGCCCAATAAAGCCGTAGCTATATCCAGTCGCCGTTTCATTCCCAGAGAAAAACTGCTCACGCTCTTTTTCTCATCGACGTCCAGCCCGACTAGGCCCAAGACGCGAGGAACCTCACGTTTCTCATCGAGCCCCCATTCCGCACATCGGATCCGAAGATTCTCAGCCGCACTGAGGGATTGGTATGCTCCGCAGGAATCTGGCACATAGCCGACACGCGTCCGCATCAGGCTCAGCTCTTTTTTCGACTTGCCTCCAAAGAGCTCCACGCTCCCCGACGATGGCTCACAGAGGCCCAATACGATTTTAATAAGCGTGCTTTTGCCCGCCCCGTTTGCACCAACAAGGGCGCAGAGCTCAGACTGATGTACCTCGAAGGAAACGTCATGCAAAACGCGGCGCCGCCCATAGCGCTTTGACACCCTTGATAGCCTTATCGTTGATACGTTCATTGGCCTCCCGTTCCGCTTGATAGCAAAACCGCTCATATCGTTCCTTCTTTACTTTATCGTTTTCCATAGTTGTTATTGTTTTTCGATAACTCATATTTGTCAAGATAATCTAAAAGAAAGAACCCGTGTTAGACACGGGTCCCTTCACGCTGATATTTCGTTTTAGTTGTTCGCCTTAAGCTACTCGTCGCTCAAATCGACAGCAAAGACTGATGTCGGAAGCGACGCCTCGTTGCCTCCGCCATCCCGCATCTGTCTCACGACATTTTTCGCGCGCTCGACAATAAGCTCCTCAAGCTCTTTCTCGCTCACGCGCTGAATAATATCTCCCGGTTGACAATCAAGCTCATCACAGATATCGAGAAGCGTCTTTAGGCGAATAGCTTTTATCTTTCCGTTTCTAAGCTTTGAAATATTAGCCGGAGTATGCCCCGTCGCCCGAATCAGATCAGCGCTGGTCTTTCCGGTCTTAAGCAGCTGCGTCTCAAGCTCGATGATGAGATAGCTCATGTTTCCTCCTACACAAGCTCGTCAGACTGCTCTTGGAGCAGCGAGGCATAACTCCAGATCGCCGAGATAAACAAACAGACAACTGCGCCGATAAACGACCCCGCATCAAAGGTAGCGCCTTGGCAAATCTCAATAACGAAGGAATGAGGCACGATGTAAAGCTCCAGTCCGCCAATGGTGAGACTAACCGATCCATAGGCACCAACAAGCGAAACCGCGGCGTTAACAGCAAAGGCAAGCGCGAGAACACGGATAAGCCGCACATGCGTCTTGGTAAAGGGCGAGACGCCCCGAGAGATATTACGGCTGATCCCGCACAAAACGACAAGCGAAATACCCACGACGAGCGCCAGGCACAGTCCGCTTGGGATAACGATGCACCCGCCATCGAGAAGCGTCACGACACCGAAAGAATCGACAGAAGCAACGTTTGCAACCGCATACCAGATCACGTAAACAACCAACGCGGCAAAAGCGACGAGCATCCCTGCAAAAACGGCTGCCATGCAAAAACCAAGCTTCCTGATATTTTCGCCCGCCTTGGCCATACGCTGAACGCTGTTGGACATACACTCACCCTCATCGACTCTATCGTTATTCGAACAGTTTATCGAACAACGATATGGATTGCATGCGGAAAGCCCCGCCAGTGCGCATAGGCCATTCACTAATCAGAAGGGGTGAGCGTGGATTTTTGGACACGTATCGAACGAGAGTGGATAATCTCCCACTTTGAGGCCGCCACCGGGCCTAAAACGGGAGATTATCCACGCTCATAGTCATCAAGGCTCACAGCCTCTTACTCGGCCGCCTCGCGCAGAGCCGACATCGTAGCCGCATATTGCTGCTGCAACGCATGCATCCCCTCGCGGACGCCGTCAACGGCATCGGCGCCGCGCAGCGCTTCGGTTACCACGACCGCCGGCTCGTACAGATTATCGAATCCCAGGTTCTGGCTCACGCCCTTGAGCGTGTGCGCTGCCATAAACGCACCTTCGGCGTCTCCTGCCGCCATGGCGGCCTCCAGCTTGTCCATGCTCTCGTCATCCAAAAACTTGAGGGCAAAGCGGGCAAGCATTTCCCCGCCCATCAGCCGAGCGCACGCGTCGTCATAATTAGCGCCGATCTTCTCATACGCCTCACGCATGGAAATCATGGATTAAAAACTCCTTTGGTCAAACTAAATCGTGGGAAACGCGACAACGTCGGCGGGGCGTGCCAACGTCTCGGCAATACGGTCTTGCACCTCGAGCAGGCAGTCGAGCAACAGCGGGTTAAAGGTGCCGCACTTACCGTCCAGGATCATCTGGATCGCCTCCTCGTGCGGGATAGCGTCCTTGTATACGCGCACGCTCGTCAGTGCATCGTACACGTCAGCCACCGAAACCACCTGCGCGGCGATGGGAATTTCGTCGCCCTTAAGGCCATCGGGATAACCCTTGCCGTCCCAGCGCTCGTGATGCCAACGCGCAATCTGGTACGCATATTCCATAAGCGCATTGCCGGCGTGATGGCTGCCCAGCTCGAGCAGCATGTTGGCGCCAATCGTGGTATGCGTCTTCATAATCTCGAATTCCTCGGGCGTGAGGCGCCCGGGCTTGTTGAGGATCGCATCGTCAATCGACATCTTGCCGATATCGTGCAGCGCCGAAGCCAGGGCGATCGTGGAGCGTTCCTCATTGTCGAGGAAGATCGTGCCGCTACGCTGGACCAGATAGCCAAGCAGCAGCTCGGTCAGCTTTTCGATGTTCGTAACGTGCCTACCGCTCTCGCCGTTGCGAAGCTCCATGACGCCGGCCATGATGTCGATGAGCATGCGACTGTTCTTGACGCGCTCGTTGTACTGTTGGGACAGCAGGTTCGTCAGGCGGCGCTGTTTGGCGTACAGGCGGATGGTGTTGCTTACGCGGCGGCGCACGACACGGGAGTCAAACGGGCGGTTGATATAGTCCGAGGCGCCCAGCTCGTACGCGCGCAGAACCGCATCATCGGAATCTCCGCTCGAAATCATGATGACAGGCAGATTATCGATACCCGATCGGCGCGACAGATCGGCCAGCACCTCAAAGCCGCTTATGCCCGGCATCACAATGTCCAGCAGCACGAGCGACAACTCATCGCCATAGCGGTCGACCATGTCGAGCGCCGCACGACCGTTATCGGCCTCGAGGATGCAATGCTCGTCCTTGAGCATCTCGCTGAGAATGGCTCGGTTCATCTCGGAGTCATCGGCGATAAGCACCAAAGGCTTTTCGCTTTGGAAGGCCTCGATGGAATCGGCATCGGTCACGACCGTACCGGCTTTTGCCTTAGCGCGGCTCAGTAACTGAGCAGCGCGGCCAACGCCCTCATCGACCGTCTCGCCATGAATGCGAACGCCACCAACACATGCCGTCAAGCTCACGTACTCATGGCCCGGAATAATCGTGGAATGAACGGCATCGGACACCTGATGCAGGCGACGGGTGAAGTCATCGGAGGGAATATTGGGCATGACAACCACAAACTTGTCGCAGCCATAGCGCACAAGCTCGTCAGTCGAACGAATTCCGCTGCGTATGGCTGTCGCCACAGCACCGAGCGCAAGGTCGCCGGCATGACGGCCACACGTATCGTTGAAGGCCCTAAAATCATCAACGTCGATCATCGCAACGCCGGCATTCATGCGGGCGCTACGGAGCTTTTCCTCGTAATATCGGCGGTTGCGCACGCTCGTCAGCACGTCGGTGTAGACAAGGTCCTCTTCCGCGGCCTCTTGCTCATCAATCGGACGCACCATCAGCAAGACGTGAGGCTCGCCCTCGACCTTCAGAGGGCGCAGGCGAGCGCGGTACTCGGTACCATCATTGAGCAGTTGCTCCGACACCTCATCGGAGTCTGCCAAAGCCTCAAGACTCGACTGGCGCAAACAAGGACACCGATCGCCGGCGAGCAGGCAGTTAGGCTCGCTCTTAATCTGATCGGCCGACAGCAAACGCACCACGGGGTAGGTCTTCGCGACGCGGGCGACCTCAGCGGCAGCCTCCTCGTCGGTTAGATTGACCTCGTGATTATTGAGCATATGGGGCCCTTTCGATAGTTTCGCATGGTAGCGGTGGGTTCCAAATGCTACAAGGGTAACACCTTGTCGATGCAGGTAAGTACGTGAATGCTGCTACATTTTTATGAGTTGGCAGACGGCGCGATTGAAGCCGCAGACGCGAGGTTTTGAGCACGTTTGTTAATACAGCCGAAACGCTTGCGGATGAAGCCTGCTTTGGCTATTGCGGATGCTAGAGCCCCAGGATGCCACGGACAGCCCGGGCAGCCGCTGCCGGGCGATCGCGCAGACCGTTATGCGCGCCCGGGATCGTCACGAGAGGGCAATCGAGATATTCGGCAGCCGCTCGCGTGCCAGCCTCGCGGGGCGTGCCAATCGAGAGCTCGCCCAGGAGCACGGCGGCCACCGTTTTTGACGCGCGAACGCTATCCCAATCGGGAACGCAGGTCATAGTAATCCCGTATTCGTTTGCCATGAAACTGCGGCCGTTGCGCAGGGCATGCTTGGCTTCCGCTTCGGTCGTTCCAGGAGCCTCGGGGTCCAAGTCGCCGAGGGCTCCCAAGAAAAGCCGGAGCGCCCTTGAAACCTTTCCAGCCGCAATCATATCGAGCAAAACCGGAGCTGTGCCCATGCCGACGCCTTCGGCCGACACAGCCGGCTCATGCAGAATCGCACGGACGACGAGATGGGGTTCGGTACGAAGAAGCTCCAGCGCCACCAACGTACCGGCGCTGTGCGCAAGCACATTTGTCGGAGCGCCAACGTGTTCGATCACGGCCTGCAGGTCGGCGGCCTGAGCGGCAAGATCATAGCTGCCGTCTGCCGCTTCGCTGCTGCCACCACAGCCGCGGCGGTCGTAGGCAATTACGCGGTAGTTGCGGCTGAGCTCACAAGCGATGCCGTCGAAAAATGTGCCGTCGACACAAGCGCCGTGCACGCACACCAAGGCAGGAGTATCAGGCGACACATCCGGGCCGGCATATTCGCGACAGGCAATCGTGGTGCCCGCATTCTCGACCGTAAAATCCATGTTGTGCCCCCATCATCAATGCCCATCCAATTGCACGTCAGTACGGCTGAATGGTCCCGCATTGCCTTACGACTTGTTAACAGATTAACTGTACCCGACCCGAGGCTTTTCATGGCACGGCATCATGAGCGACGTGAAAAAACGAAACTTGTAAAGCAAGAGCCCGCACCTCGCTTTGGAGCCGATGCTATGCTTAGGCGCAATAGTCTTGAGGAGCATATGCCTATGTCTACATTTTTGAATGCCAGCCCCATCTTTGGACCCGTTCGCAGCCGTCGCCTTGGTCTCTCGCTCGGCGTCAACATGATGCCGGCCAGCGGCAAAATCTGCACGTTCGACTGCATTTACTGCGAAAACGGCCTCAACGCCGAGCGCCCCTGCCACGAGCCGTATAACACGGCTGCCGTGGTGCTCGATGCACTCGAGGCAAAGCTGCGCGAGATGGCAGCCGAGGGCGAGCTCCCCGATGTGATCACCTTCGCAGGCAACGGCGAGCCCACCGCCGCACCGGAGTTTCCGCAGGCCATTGCCGGCGCCGTCGCGCTGCGCGACGAGCTTGCCCCAAACTCCAAGATCGCCGTGCTCTCCAACGGCACGCGCGCCGACCGCCCCGAGGTGCACGACGCGCTCATGATGGTCGACGACAACATTCTTAAGCTCGATACCGTCGACCCGGCGTTTATCCAGCTGCTCGACCAGCCCGTTGGCCCCTATGACGTCGAGCACCAGATCGAGACGTTCGCAAGCTTTGACGGTCACGTCATTATCCAGACGATGTTTTTGAGCGGTGAGTACCGGAGCAAGTCTCTCGATAACACCGGCGAGGAGTACGTTGCCCCCTGGCTCGCGGCGCTCGAGCGCATTCGTCCGCAGGAAACGACCATCTACACGGTGGCACGCGAGACGCCGGTCGCCGGCCTTGCCAAAGCAGCGCCCGAGGTGCTCGACGCCATCGCCGCGCGCGTCCAAGCCCTCGGCATTCCCTGCCAGGTGAGCTACTAGCGCACAGCTGCTCTGAAGGTGGGCTATACTAGCTGCGAACGAAAGGAAGTTAGCCATGTATGACAAAGGACCCGTGCCCGGCCGCAACGACGCTTGCTGGTGCGGCAGCGGCAAAAAATATAAGAAATGCCACAGCGCCTTCGACGAGCGCCTCGAGCGCCTGTGGGAAGAAGGCTGGGAGGTTCTGCCTCGCACGCTCTACAAGACTCCCGCCGATATCGAGGGCATCAAGCGCTCGGCAGCCATCAACGTGGGCGTGCTCGATTATGTGGGCGAGCATATCGCCGCAGGCATGACCACCAACCAGATCGACCAGATGATCTACGACTACACCGTCGAGCACGGTGGCACGCCGGCCGACCTCAACTACGAGGGCTATCCCAAGAGCGTGTGCACCTCGATCAACGACGTCGTCTGCCACGGTATCCCCTGCGATGCGGATGTGCTGCACAAGGGCGACATCATCAACGTAGACTGCTCCACGATCTTGGACGGTTACTTTAGTGATTCGAGCCGCATGTTCTGCATCGGCGAGGTCTCGGCCGAGCGTCAGCGCCTGGTCGACGTCACCCGCGCCAGCGTGGAGGCGGGTCTGGCGGCCGTCAAGCCATGGCTGCCGTTGTCCGTTATGGCCGAGGCAGTGCAAAAGGCCGTCGAGGACGCCGGCTTTAGCGTGGTGCGCGAGTACGGCGGACACGGCATCGGTAAGGAGTTCCACGAGGACCCGTTTGTGGGCTTTACCACCGAGGCGCCCGATGTGGATACCATCATGGCCCCGGGCATGGTCTTTACCATCGAGCCTATGGTCAATGCCGGAGCGCCCGACATCAAGATTAGCAAGGGCGACGGCTGGTGCGTGCGCACCAAGGACGGCAGCGATTCGGCCCAGTGCGAGGTACAGCTCGTGGTGACCGAGGATGGTTACGAGCTGCTGAGCTGGTAGCTGTGGATGCGCCGGGCTACGCGATGGATATGTTAACCATCGCGTAGCCCGGCGTTTTTATAACGTTTTGCCTGATACAACCTGCCAAAATAAACCTGTCCCTTTTTGGCAGGTCGAGCGGAAAGGACTGCTTGTGAACATCCTGGTTTTGCTGCCCGTCAACGACCGCCATCGCGCAATTCTTGAGTCGAGCGCTCCGGGCGAGGACTTTATCTACACGAGCTCCGACACCATCACGCGTGAACAGGTCGCCAATGCCGACGTGATCCTGGGCAACATAGACCCTTCCCTGCTGACCGCATGCGAGCGCCTCCAGCTGCTGCAACTGCAGACCGCCGGCTATGACGACTATCTCGCCGCCGGCACCGTGCCGGCCGAAGCCAAGCTGTCTTGCTCAATCGGCGCCTACGGCCAGGCCGTGAGCGAGCACATGTTTGCCATGGTGCTGTCTATGATGAAGCGCCTGCCCGGCTACCAGGACCTGCAGCGCGAGCATCGCTGGGAGGATTTGGGGCCGGTCACCTCGCTCAAAAACGCCAATGTGCTGGTGCTGGGCGCGGGCGATATCGGTGGCCACTTCGCCACGCTCTGCCGCAACATGGGTGCGCACGTCCGCGGCATCAAGCGCCATCCGCTCGTCTACCCCATTGTGTTTGAGGACATGGACAGCATGGACGCCCTGTCTGAGCGTCTGGCCGAGGCTGACATCGTCGCATCCTTTATGCCCAGCACGCCCGAGACCCGCGGCTTGGCGAACGCCGAGTTCTTCGCTGCGATGAAACCGGGCGCCTTCTTTGCCAACGGCGGCCGCGGCGACCTTGTGGTCGCCGACGACTTGGTTGCCGCCCTGGAGTCGGGTCATCTCGCCGGCGCCGCGGTCGACGTCACCGACCTCGAGCCGCTGCCTGAGACAAGCCCACTGTGGGATGCGCCTAACATGCTCATTACGCCGCATATCTCGGGCTGGTTCCATCTGGCCGCCACGCTCAACAATGTGGTCGACATTGCCGCAGAGAATCTGCGTCACCTGCAAGCCGGCGAGACTCTGCGTTGCTGGATTGAGCATTAGGTTGTTCCGGCGTTTTACCAAACGCCGGAACCCCTCGACGCTGCGAGCCCGCCAGAGCGGCAATCTGCCTTTCAATCGTCGGGCATGACCAGAAGGTCAATGCCCTCCTCTTTCAAGGCACCTTGCTCACTCTGGCGGGCTCTCGCTGACTTTTGTTCAACCTGCGGCGCTTTGCTGGCGCGGCCCTACCTGTGGGCTCTCGCTGACTTTTATTCGACCTGCAGGGTCTTCAAATTGCTAGAGCGTTGCTAAGTAATTCTTTGCGTCTTCTGCGCTCATTGCTGCGACGGGTGCGTGTGAACAGAGTTTGGCATCGTTGGTGACCAGAAGGTCTGCCTTTGCGCGCATTGCTGCCGCAATGATTAAATCGTCTTCGTAATCGCTATGGAGCTTACGCTGCTTGCTCGCCATCCATATGTCACTCAGGTCGCAGGGTACCGGCGTGGCAAGTTGCGACAACACGTCGAGGCAATCCCATGCAAGTGATGTCGCCGCCACGGCGGCATCTTGGGATAGCGAGCCATGC
Source organism: Collinsella sp. (assembly GCA_018368345.1). Classification (GTDB taxonomy): domain Bacteria; phylum Actinomycetota; class Coriobacteriia; order Coriobacteriales; family Coriobacteriaceae; genus Collinsella. The sequence continues at coordinate 5,929 of JAGZEK010000011.1, read as the reverse complement.
TCGCGCCGATACCACGCCTTATGTTCGCTCGAAATCAAATAGAACAGATCTTTGGACGATGTCGCCGCATACAGCAAATCCACCTGCGCCGTGCATGCATCGCGTAAAAACTCAATCGCCACCGAACGACCACGTCGTGAGGGAATGAAGTAATCGAGCCACACGTTGGTGTCAACCAAGATGCGCCTTGGAGCCTCACTCATAGAGCCAGCTCATCTCCTCGCCGTAGCGATCCGCGTAGGCGTTCCGTTTGAGTTCTTCATCGCCCGAGGGCTGAGCCTTGACCATATCGATTCCCGACTCACGGCAAGCGGCAGCGAACAGCTTCGACCCCTGATCCATGAGCTCGAGCTTACGTTTAGCGGCCTTTTCGCGCTCGCGCTGTTCCGCCCGGACACGACTGGGCAGCAGGATATCCTCGAGCGCACCGGGGCGATCGGCCAGCGACGCTGCAAGCTGCCAGAGCGCTCGCACCGCTTGGCTCGGCGTCATACCGGCCCTGGAGAGAGCGGCGTCCCCGCTCCTTTTAAGATCGGCATCGAGACGTACGTTGATCTGAGCGGCTGTTGTGGTCATGACCCCTCCTTAATACTTTAAAATCATCATAAAACTCTATGGTAGATACGTAAAGCACGTATAGCATTTATTAGCATTAGCCGCACTCTGTACACAAAAAGCCGCCGAGGCGCACTGCACCTCGGCGGCCACGTATCACCGATCTAGTTCGGTTTCACCCTTTGCATTCGCCCAGATAAAACCTGCCAAAATTAACATCCCTTTTTGGCAGGTATTAGAGCTCCACGCTTTCGGCTCCGTTGATGGTCAGGTCACGCTCGTAGAAGGCGGTGAGGGCGCGGATGGCGTACATCACGTCGCGCACGCCGCCGGTCTCGTAGCTCGAGTGCATGGCCAGCTGCGGCAGGCCCACGTCCACGGCATGCATGCTCGCCTGCATATTGGACAGATTGCCGAGCGTGGAGCCGCCGGCCATATCGCTCTTGTTGGCGAAGGCCTGCGTGGGCACGTCGGCGTCATCGCAGATAGCCTGGAACACCGCGCGGCTAAAAGCATCGGTGCAGTAGTGCTGGTTGGCGGCTTCCTTGATGACGATGCCGCCGTTAAGCACAACCCGGTTGCGGGCATCGCACTTCTCGGCGTGGTTGGGGTGCACGGCATGCGCGTTGTCGCAGCTCACGAGCATCGAAGCGGCAAGTGCGCGGTGGTACGACTCGTCATCGAAGCCCAGCGACCCGTTGATGCGGCGCAGCGCGTCGGCCAAGAACGTCGACATGGCGCCCTGCTTGGTCTCGGAGCCAACCTCCTCGTTATCAAAGCAGCAAAAGACCGAAACGTCGTGCGCATTCTCGGCACCCAAAAATGCCTGCAGCGAGGTGTAGGCGCAGGCCAGGTCGTCGAGCTTGGGCGTCGAGATAAACTCGTCGGCCCAGCCCCAAATGCGTGCATCCTGACGATTGACCAGGAACAGGTCGCGACCCAAAATTTGCTCGGGCTCAACGTCCAGTTCGTCGGCGATCAGGGCGTCAAAATCTCCCTGCTTAAGGTCACCGGCGCTGATGAGCGGGCACAGGTCGACAGCTCGGTTGGGCGCAAAGCCCTCGTTAACGCCGCGGTTCATGTGGATGGCAAGGCTCGGAATGATAGCGACCTCGCGCTCGGTGGCAAGCAAGCGGCTCTCAATACGGTCGCCCTCGCGCACCAGCACGCGGCCCGCGAGCGCCAGCGGACGATCGAACCAGGTGTAGTCGATCATGCCGCCGTAGGCCTCGGTGTTCAGGCGCAGCGTCTCACCCGCACCGTCGAGCTCAGGCACGGCTTTGACCTTAAACGTCGGAGAATCACTGTGCGATGCCGTGAGCTGAAAATGATAGTCGCCGGCAACGCCGTCCTCGCCCCACGTTGCGGCCAGGTCCTCGCCAACCTTAAAGGCGATGACGCTCGAGGTGTTGCGCTGCGTGTAATAGCGACCGCCCGGCTCGATATCCCACGCCGCGTTCTCGGGCAGGTAGGTAAAGCCCGCCTCGTCGAGCTCGGCCATAATGGTCGCTGCCGTATGAAACATGCTGGGGCATGCCTCGATAAAGTCGATGAGGTCGTTGGCGGCCTCGATATCGTCTGCCGTCACATGCGCGCGCTCGGGCGTTTCCTGATCCGTCATGTTCTCCCCTTTCGCTGGGCTGATGATCCCCTCCAGCATACCCCGCCACGCCAGTGCCGCACTCTTCATTCCGTGCTTAATTCCGCGCCGCTCACCAAGTTGAGCCATCATGCCCGTGCACCTTTTGCGACAATTACGCTAACAGGACGAGAGGAGTCGTCATGAAGCCACGTAACATTGCCATCGCCTGCGGTGTCGCGGGAGTCGCCGTCGGCCTTGCCGCTGCCACCGGTATCGTTTATCACAAGCAAATCAAGTCCGCCGCGTCGCTCAAACGCTTGACCGGCTACGCGGATGGCTATGACCTGTACGCAATCGACATCGCCTACGACTACGATCTTGATCGCATCATCGCCGCTGGCGTGCGCGACGACCAGGCCTACATCGATGCCGTGGTGGCGCAGGTGCTGCCCGGTGTGCCGGTACATGTCCAGGCGCCCCAGTTTGCCTGCAGCGCTTTTGTCGCCGTAGATGCCGAAGGCCGCGTGCGCACCGGTCGCAATTACGACTTTAAGGACGACACCTCGGCGCTGCTGGTGCGCAATCACCCACGTGGCGGCTATGCCTCCATCGGGTTTGCCGCCCTTAACAACCTGGGCGATAACACTCCGCTTGACTCCGTCGCCGGACGTGCCGCCGCACTCATGGGCCCGTTTGCCCAGCTCGACGGTGTTAACGAATGTGGCGTGTCCATTGCCGTACTCACTCTGGATTCCAAGCCCTGTGACCAGGACGCGCAACGCCCCGTCATCAATACCTCGCTCGCCATCCGTCTGGTGCTCGACCGTGCCGCCACCACGCAAGAAGCTGTCGACCTGCTTTCCGCCTACGACATGCACGCCATGGCAGGACGCGATTACCACTTCTTTATCAACGACGCCGCCGGTGACGCGCGCGTAGTAGAGTGGGATCCGCGCGATCCGAACCGTGCTTTCAAAGCGACTCCTGTACGCCAGGTTACGAACTTCTACGCTTGCTATGGCGACGAAGTGCTGCCCAACCAAAAGAATGACGAGCTGGGCCATGGTAAAGAGCGCGCCGTCGCAATCGCCGATGTCCTTGACGCCCACGCCGGTGCCCAGGACGAGGCAGTCGCTTGGAAGGCCCTTCGCGCCGCAGCCCAAGAGCCCAATCCGGAAGACATCACCAGCAATACGCAATGGTCGGTCATCTTTGACAATACCGAGCCCGCTGCCGCCATCACTCTGCGCCGCCACTGGGGCGACGTCGACGCCTTTGCGCTGTAAGGAGCCAGGCCCGTCGACCTTACGTTCCCTGACGTTGCTTACATTTCCATACGCTTGAGCTAACACGTTTTACCCCCGTATCAACAGTGTGCGGGGGTAAACTTATGCGCATGTTATAACTTGCCCGGAAGGATTCATCATGCTTAGGATCGGTCTTCTTACCAGTGGCGGCGACTGCCAAGCGCTCAACGCCACCATGCGCGGCATCGTCAAAACGCTTATGACCAATAGCGAAGAACCTATCGAGATCTACGGTTTTGAGGACGGCTACCAGGGCCTTATCTACAGCAGATTCCGCGTCATGACGCCCGCCGATTTTAGCGGTATCCTCACCCGCGGCGGCACCATCCTGGGCACGAGCCGCACGCCGTTCAAGCGCCTGGATACCCCCGAAGCCGATGGTGTCGAGAAGGTGCCGGCGATGGTCCACACCTATCATAAGCTGCAGCTCGACTGCCTGTTTATGCTGGGCGGCAACGGCTCCACCAAGACCGCCAACCGGCTGCGCGAAGAGGGCCTCAACGTTATCGCCCTGCCCAAGACCATCGATAACGACACCTGGGGCACCGAGCTGACGTTTGGCTTTACGAGCGCCATCGACGTCGCCACCAAGTGCATCGACGACATCCACACCACTGCCTCGAGTCACGGCCGCGTGTTTGTCATCGAGATCATGGGCCACAAGGTTGGCTGGATCCCGCTGTACGCCGGCGTCGCGGGCGGCGCGGATGTCATCTTGATTCCCGAGATTCCCTACGACATGGATAACGTCATCAAGACCATTGAACATCGCATGGAAACCGGCAGCCGCTTTACCATCGTGGCCGTCGCCGAGGGCGCTATCTCCAAGGAGGACGCGGCGCTGTCCAAGAAGGAGTACAAGAAGAAACTCGCCGAGCGTACGAGCCCTTCGATCGTGTACGACATCGCCAAGGAGATCGAGGCCAAGACCGGTCGCGAGACCCGCGTCGCCATCCCCGGCCACACGCAGCGCGGCGGTCAGCCCGACGCTCAGGACCGCATCTTTGCGACCCAGTGCGGCGTCGAGGCAGCGCTCGGCTGTCTGCGCGGCGAGTTTGGCTACATGATTGCCCTGCGCGACGGCAAGATGTGCCATATGCCACTCGAGGATGTCGCCGGCAAGCTCAAGTATGTCGATCCCCAGAGCGACCTGGTACGCGAGGCCAAGGCGTTGGGCATCAGCTTCGGCGACGAATAGCCTCGGCCGAAACTGCTCTCATCGGAGACCCCAGGGCTTACCTCCCAAATCGTCCTCGGACATGTCAGGATCCCGCCGTGCGCTTCGCGCGGCGGGATCCTTCCGTCCTGCGGAAAGATTTGGGAGGTAAGCCCTGGGGCCTCGTGCGGTAACCGGGGAGGCCGAGGCTATTCGTCTTCTTGCTGCAAGTGCCTGGGGTAGGATGCGGCGTGCATTTTTGGGAGTATTCAGCAGCCGAGGGTGCCTGCATACTGGATTTTGGGCGAGAGACAGGCGCCGCGGGCCGCATTCTGCAAAAAAATGAGCGGTCCTCGAGGCGCCGGAGCTCAAAGTCAGGCTTTCAATGCGCTTTTGTGCGCCCGCTCCCACACTCGCGGACTCCGGGATGCTGAATTCTCCGGAATTTGCACGCCGCCCCCTGGGGTACCCGCGGGCAAAAAGCAACCGCCCCGCCGAAATATGCAATCGGCGGGGCGGTTTATGCAATTTAGTGGCTGTGGGCGCGTCGGTGGCTCGCTACAGCTTGAATCCCAGAACGGGTTACTCGGCGCTCTTAAAAGCGCCGAGTAACCCGCCAAAAAGGGACAGGTTCATCTTTGGCAGGTTAATCTGGGCAAACGCCGGACAACCATTAGGTGGCCCGGCGTTTGCCCCGCTTTGCTGGGAATGTCTGTCGTTCAGTGCTCTTACTGGCCAGTCCAGTGTTGCGCATAGCTTTTAATGTCTTCGGTAAAACCGTCAAGATCGTCGAGGGTAATCACGCTGTCGATAAGCAAATTGGCTATCTCACGGTGCATTGTACTGCGGCGAAGGTCGTTCACCAGCACTCCTGAGGACAGCTTATCCCTATTGATACGCTCTTCTAGCGCCCAAAATCTACTGGACGCTTCGCTGTCGCCGTTCAGCATCTCAACGTACCGGCCGATGAGCTTTTCCATATAACGTTCTTGCCATTGAGGAAGCATTTTCTTAAACAGCTTCCAGTCGCTTTCGGCTACGTCGCGCATATGTTCTCCGCTCGTCAAACGGGCTTTCCATTTGCCTTTCATTCTATTTGGTTTTCGCTCGCAGGCGTGGATGAGAGGCTCTCTTCAGCCTTCGAGATTGAGCTTGAATGATCCGTTGCCACAAAATGGACCTATCTACTACGTTTGCTACCACACCCTCGACCATGACAAAGATTGTAAAAATAAAACCGACGCTCCTATAAGTTGTCAAGAGGCAGTTTGCGGGAGCGCTCTCTCCAATTCGCACAGGAGCTCGTAATACCTCCTCTCCAGTTTCGTC
>JAGZEK010000002.1 GCA_018368345.1 Collinsella sp. | reverse complement strand
CGAAGGTGGTAGTATCGAGCATGGGAGCCCCTTCCATGAATGCGGCGTGGCCGCCGCGGCTGAATTAGACACTCACCATTGTCGGCCTAATCCGCGGTCCTTCATGCAGCAGGGGCTCTCAATGTTTTTATGTCCTGCTCATATCGTCTGTGCCGGCACTTGGGGACACTCCTGGGAATCATTTCCCGTTCGCCGATTTCGGTCTTGAAAATTGTATATAACGACTATAACGTAGTACGAAACATATTGGTAACAAAGCCAAGGAGGCTACGTTGAAGAGAAGCAATCTGGGCTATGTGCTGGTGCTGATCGCCGCGCTTATGTGGGGCACCATCGGAATCTTTGTCAATGGAATATCGGCCCTTGGCGTTTCGTCTCAGAGCATGGCGGCCTTTCGCCTGTTATCGGGTGCCATCTTAATGGCTCCGGTCTTGGCATTTATGGGTTGCCAGGGAGGTGCTCGTGAGGGAAAAGCCTCGGGTCCTATGGCGCTCTTCAAGGCAAGCCCCAAAGAGCTTGTTCCCTGCGCGCTTGTCGGTATCGTCGGCCTTGCCATCGCCAACACCTGCTATTACGAGTGCATGGGCGAAGTTGGCATGTCCACGGCATCGGTGCTGCTCTATACCTCGCCGGTGTTCGGCGTCGCGCTCGGACGCGTGCTCTATCGCGAGGACGTGACCCCCAACAAGCTCGTGGCCATCCTCTTTAACATTGTTGGCTGCGTGCTCGCAGTGACGAGTGGCGACCTGTCCGGTTTCCATTTCTCGGCTTGGGGCGTTACGTCGGGCGTGATCGCCGGACTGTGCGGCGCATTGCTGGCCGTGTTTAGTCGCATGGCCACCAAGACGCTGCATCCGCTGGCCGTCACGTTTTGGGGCTTTGTCTTTGGCGGATGCTTTATGGCAGTGCTTTCGGCCCCGTGGTCCGATGTGACCGCAGCAATGTCCCCGCAGCTCATCCTGCTGTTTGCAGGCTTTGGCTTTATTCCTACGGCCCTTGCGTACATCTTTTATATGCAGGGCCTTTCCATGGATCTTGAGACGTCGAAGGTGCCGGTCGTGGCTTCGTTCGAAACCGTGGCGACCGTTCTGGTGGGCATTGGCATCTATGCCGAGTCCGCCGGCGCCGTCAAGGTTCTGGGCATCGTGCTGGTGCTCATGTCCATCCTGATCATGAACACCGACTTCTCCAAGCTGCGCAACAGTGTGTTTGTCGGTCATGTCATTGAGAGCATGACCTTTAAGCCCAACGCGTGGTGGACCGAAAAATCTCAGGACATGGATCTGTTTAAGGAACGCACCGGCATTGCGCTGGAACCCACCGTACAGGAAAGCCCCTGGTACTTCGTGCGATAGGGGATTGCGCGCAGGGTCTGACCTGGGGTTATCCAGCTAGCGCCGGCCTACCCAGTCCAACGTTTCGAGTACGTTAAACCCGTCAACGGTCGATTTTCACCCGCGAACGGTCTTTATACTAATTAGCAATATAAGCAACGTATAAGACGTTATAATGACCATAACGAAAAGGAGGAGGCAAGATGAATCAGATCATTCTCGCATCTCATGGCGGCCTGGCCGCAGGCGCCAAAGACACGCTCGAGATGGTTCTCGGCGACGTGTCGAACGTCCACGTCGTGTCGCTTGCTCGTGACGACAAGGAGCCCATCACCAATAAGGTTGAGGCTATGATCGCCACGTTCAACGCGGACGACACCGTCTATGTGCTGACCGATATGCTCGGCAGCTCGGTCAACAACAACATGGTCGAGCTTTCCAAGAACGGCACGAAGTTCACGGTTGTCAGCGGTTTCAACATCCCGTTGGCGCTCACGCTTGCTATGAGCCCCGCCCCCGTCAAGGGCGCCGAGCTCGCGGCCCTCATCAATGAGGCCCGCACCGGTCTGACCAACCCCAACGCACCGGTCGAGGCCGCCGCGGCTCCCGCCAAGAAGGCCAAGGCGTCCCGTCACAGCTCCGGTCCCGCCAAGATCGTCCTCGCACGTCTTGACTACCGTCTGCTGCACGGCCAGGTCGTCTTTACTTGGACCACCAAGGTTCAGGCCGAGCGCATCATCGTCGTCGACAACGCTGCCGCCAACGATGACATCAAGAAGGGCGCTCTTAAGCTGGCCAAGCCCCAGGGCGTGCGCCTGAACGTCTTCACCGTCGAGCGTGCCCTCGCCAAGATGGATAAGCTCAACACCCTCGGCGAGCGCGTCATGTTCGTCTTTGGCAACACTGCCGAGATGCTGCAGTTCTGTCAGGGCTACAAGCTCGACGCCATCAACCTGGGCGCCACCGCCAACCACGACGGTGCCGATCAGGTCGGCGGCAAGGACAGCTCCGTCTTCCTCGACGCCACCCAGAAGGCCGACGTCAACCAGCTGCTCGACATGGGCATCAAGCTCTATGTCCAGCAGACCCCTACGTATCAGAGCGTCGACATCGACGCCAAGCTGTAATCAACCAGGCTTTTGCCTGACTGAAAGGAGAAGGGTATGAATACGTTCATCAGTGCGGTGCTCGTCGGCCTCGTCGGCGTGTTCTGCATGTGGGACTCCCGCCTGCTCGGTCGTCTTAACTTCGAGCAGCCCCTCGTTGGCGCTACGCTCGTCGGTCTGCTGCTGGGCGATGTGCCCACCGGCCTTGCCGTCGGTGCCGCCGTCGAGCTCGTGTCCATGGGCCTGGTGCAGGTCGGCGCCGCCGTTCCGCCCGATATGGTCCTGGGCGGCATCGTGGCCGCTGCCTTTGCGTGCCTGACCGATGCTTCTGCCGAGACCGCCATGACGATCGCCATCCCGGTCGCCGTCCTGGGTCAGCTCCTCGGCATCGTGTTCCGTTCCATCATCGCCGCCCTCACCCATGTGGCAGATAGCGCGATCGATAACGGAAAGTTCAAGACCGCCTACCGTATGCACATCTGCGCCGGCTCCGGTCTGTACGCCATCATGTACTTCCTGCCGATCTTCCTCGCCGTCTTTGTTGGCACCGACCTGGTTCAGGCCATCGTCAACATGGTTCCCGAGTGGCTGTCCACTGGTCTTAACGTTTCGACCAAGATCATGACCGCCTACGGCTTGGCCCTGCTGCTCACCATGATGATCAAGAAGGGTATGACTCCGTTCCTGTTCATCGGTTTCCTGCTCGCCGCTTACCTCAACCTGTCCGTCATCGCGGTCGCTCTGATCGGTGTGTGCCTGGCTGTCGTCTTCATGGGCTTCAAGTTCAACGGGTCCCATGCAGCCGCCGGTGTCGATTCCGACTACGATCCGCTCGAAGACGACGAAGACTAAGGAGGAACACACTATGGCAACCGCAACCAAGGACGTGTCCCTGAACAAGAAGGTCAGCCAGTTCTTCTGGCGCTCCTGGGCCATCCAGGCCTCTTGGAACTACGAGCGTCAGATGAACATGGGCTTCCTCTACGGCATGGTTCCCACGCTCGACCGCCTCTATCCGGACGAGTCCGACCCCAAGCAGCTCGCTGCTAAGAAAGAGGCTTACCACCGTCACATGGCGTTCTACAACTGCACCCCGCAGACGAGCGCCTTTATCCTGGGCCTCACCGCCTCCATGGAGGAGGAGTACGCCAAGGATCCCGAGAACTTCAACCCCGATTCGATTAACGCGGTCAAGACCTCCCTTATGGGCCCGCTTTCCGGCATCGGTGACTCCTTCTTCCAGGGCACCATCCGTGTTATCGCCTTTGGTCTGGGCGTTCAGCTGGCTCAGCAGGGCTCCATCATGGGCCCGATCCTGGCCATGCTCATCTCCATCGTCCCCTCTGTGCTGATCACTTGGTTCGCAGCCAAGATGGGCTATCAGGGCGGCCACGAGTACCTGAGCAAGCTTCAGGGCGGCGACCTCATGGAGAAGCTCATGTATGTCTGCGGCATCGTGGGTCTTATGTCCGTAGGCGGCATGATCGCCACGCTGATCGGCGCCACCACCCCGCTGCAGTTCGCTGAGGGCACCGTCGTTATCCAGGACATCCTGGACGGCATGATGCCCCAGATGATCTCCCTTGGCCTCACCGGCCTTATGTACTGGCTCATCAAGAAGAACGTCAACACCGGTTGGCTTCTCGTGATCGCCATCGTGGGCGGCATCGCCCTCTCCGCGGCCGGCATCCTGGCCTAGTCGCGACCAAGCGTCTAACCGCTTTCCCCCGGGGGCCTGCCTGGCATCCCATACCCCAGGCAGGCTTCCATCCCCAAAATGCGACAATGGGACAGTCCCTTTGTCGCATCCTCAACGGGCCGGCGACTCGGTCCAAATCACGGTAACCCTGCGAGCGCCCGGCAATGTGGCGCCGCAAAAATCGAAAGGAATGTGTCAGATGTACGAGATCGACCTTAACCTCCCTAAGCAGATCGTCGCTGACGTCCTGTCCAACCACGAGATCCACAGTGTCGCCTTCGTCGGCTGCGGTGCTTCCATGTCCGACCTGTACCCCGCCAAGTACTTCCTGGCCAACAACACGGACAAGCTGAACGTTCAGATCTTCACCGCTAACGAGTTCAACTATGACACGCCTTCCTGGGTCAACGAGCACACCTTCGTGATCACCTGCTCCCTCGGTGGCTCCACGCCCGAGACCGTCGAGGCCAACAAGACCGCCAAGAAGCACAACTGCCCGGTCGTCTCCCTCACCAACAAGGCTGGCTCCGCTCTGACCGTCGACGCCGACTACGTCATCGTTCACGGCTTCCACGCCAACTTCGCTGCCAAGTGCGAGAAGCCCGGCTATGCCATCGCTCTTGCTCTCGAGATCCTTCAGCAGACCGAGGGCTATGACAAGTACGACGACATGATCACCGGCCTCACCAACGTCTTCGATCTCTGCGAGAACGCTGCTCAGTCCTGCAAGAAGCTCGCCAAGAAGTTCGCTGAGGACTTCAAGGACGACAAGATGATTTACTTCATGGCCTCTGGTGCCTCCGAGAAGATGGCTTACTCTCACGCCGCCTTCCTGTTCACCGAGATGCAGTGGATCGACGCCGCCGCCTACAACACCGGCGAGTACTTCCACGGCCCGTTCGAGGTTTCCACCGAGGGTAAGCCCTACGTCTTCTTCATGTCCGATGGCGCTACCCGTCCGATGGACGCCCGCGCCCTCACCTTCCTTGAGCGCATGGGCGCCAAGGTCGCTCTGATCGACTCCAAGGACTACGGCCTGGCTGACGCCGTGCCCGCGAGCGTCGTCACCTACTTCAACCCGCTGCTGCACCTCGCCGTTATGCGCGAGTACGGCAACCAGATCGCCGAGGCCCGTCAGCACCCGCTGACCATGCGTCGCTACATGTGGAAGCTTTCCTACTAATCACAAGTAAGTAGACCTTACGGGTTGATTGAGAGGGGATGGGGTTTGCGCCCCGTCCCCTTTTTTGCTATCGAAAGGAGATACGTATGATCAAGGCAGTGCTGTTTGACATGGACGGCGTGCTGGTCGATACCGAGTGGTTCTACAACCGTCGTCGCGTGGCGTTTATGGAAGAGAAGGGGTTCCACTTTGACGAGATCCCCGATCTTTCGGGGTCTAACGAGCCTGCCATTTGGGAGGCACTGGTGCCCGACGATGTTGAGCTGCGCGAGCGCCTGCGCGTGGAGTACAAGCAGGTTTATAGCCCGGACCATCCCGTTCCGTATGCCGAGCTGCTCAACGAGCAGACGGAGCCGGTGATGCGCAAGCTGCACGAGCGTGGCGTGAAGTGTGCCATCGCGAGCTCGTCCTATCGCGAGTTGATCGACGAGCTGGTGGAGATTGCCGGTATCGCCGACGTGTTGGACTACACCATCAGCGGTCACGAGTGCAGTGCGTTTAAGCCCGACCCCGAGATCTACCTGCGTGCCATGGAGGCGCTAGGGGTGGAGCCTGCCGAGTGCCTGGTTATAGAGGATTCGCCTTTGGGCATCGAGGCTGGTAAGCGCTCCGGCGCCCGCGTCCTGGCGCTGCGTCCGCACGAGGGTGTCAACCTCGATCAATCGCGAGCCGATGCCGTTATCGATAATCTGACCGACATTTTGGCCGCTTTGTAGTGTCAATCCGCCGCGAGAAGCACTGATTCACGCGTCTTTTGCTGCGGATTGGCTTAATTTGTCATCTATTTGGATCCGTTTGGCTTCGATTCGGACTAAGTGAGTAGACTTTTTGGTGCAAGACGAGCACAAAGCGCATCTGCTCTAGTAAAACCGCAGGTCACAGGGGTGGCGGTTTTGGGTGTGCTCTGCAGGTCGCGTAAAGTCTACTCACTTGTTATTTGGGCCTTTGGTCGTGGGGTTGCTGGTCCCGCTTTGGTTGTCGAGGGAGGGTGAATTGAAGCGCCCCCGCATGCTCCGTGCTACAATCGCCGACATGCCTCACAACCAGATTTGCCTTCGAAAGGAGCCCGCGTGGCGAACGCCATCGATCAGCTCACGGACCGCGTGCTCGTGCTCGGCCGCCTCACCATCGTCCGCCGCGCCATTACTGCTGTGGCGGTCACCATTTCCGCCGTTCTCCAGACATTTCTGATCCAGGCGTTCATTCAGCCCGCCGACCTGCTTCCGAGCGGTCTTACCGGCGTCGCGGTCCTGCTCGATCGCGTTACCTCGCTGGGTGGCGTTCATATCGACATCTCGCTCGGCATGCTCGCGCTCAACATCCCCGTGGCGCTCCTATGTTGGAGCGGCATTAGCAAGCGCTTCGTCATCTTCTCGATGATGCAGGTCGTGCTCTCGTCGCTGTTCCTCAACGTCTTTCACTTCGCTCCATTTTTGGGCGACAAGATCATGCTCATCATTTTTGGCGGCGTGGTCTCGGGTCTGGGCGCTGCCATCGCACTTAAATCCGGCGCATCCACCGGCGGCACCGACTTTATCGCGCTGTGGGTTTCCAACCACACGGGCAAGACCATCTGGGGCGTCATCTTTGGTTTCAACTGCTTTATCCTGGCGATCTTTGGCTTTATGTTTGGCTGGGACAAGGCGGCGTATTCCATCGTGTTCCAGTTTATTTCGACCAAGACCATCGACAGTTTCTATCGTCGCTACGATCGCGTGACGCTGCAGATCACGACGCGTAAGGCAGACGAGGTCATGACTGCCTACGTAAACCATTTTCAGCACGGCATTAGCTGCGCCGAGGTCGTCGGCGGATATAGCCGCGAAAAGATGTACCTGCTGAACACCGTTGTCTCGACCTACGAGAGTCAGGACATTATCAAGCTGGTGTGCGACGTTGATTCCGGCGCCGTGATCAATGTGTTCCACACGCTCAACTTTGTGGGCGGCTGGTGGGGTGGTCATGTCGACGAGCCCATGCCCACGGCCGTTCCCGATCCCGACAAGCCCGCACGCATGGCCAGCAGGCAGGCGCGCCTCAGCGAACAGGACAGCCTGCAGCAGGACGACGGCAAGTAGGGTATTGGCATTTTGCCGGTCCTGCGCAACCCATCCGAACGAGCCCCCCGAAAGCCCCGTTGCTTTCGAGAGACTCTCGTTTGCCCAGATAAAACCTACCAAAATGAAGCTGTCGCTTTTTGGTAGGGAGGGTGTATCGTTTTATTATTATGAGGTAATATGAAACTAGACGTTATATACGTATTAGAAATTTAGCTATTTTGATAAGAGTGATCAGATATGCCTGCGCCCAAAAATGCACCGCTTTACCAGCAGATTTATGACGAAATCAAGGATGCGATCGAGAAAGGTGTTTATGCACCCAAGGAGCGTATTCCGTCCGAGCTTGAACTAGCCGAGCAGTACGAGGTGAGCCGTATTACGGTGCGCCGCGCTGTCGAGGAGCTGTGCTCCGATGGTTACCTGGTTAAGCAGCAGGGCCGCGGCACCTTTGTCTCCACGCCGCACATCAACCGCCAGTTTCACGCCTCGACGCTGCAGACGTTTACCGCGCTGTGTGCCGGCAACGGCATGAAGGCCGGTGCGCACGTGATCGATCGCCAGATCGTTCCGGCGCGCCAAAACGAGATGGAGTTCTTTGGCCTGCAGAAGGATGCGCTGCTGCTGCATATCAAGCGCGTGCGTACGGCCGACGGCGAGCCCATCTTTGAGGAGAACATCTTTGTGCCGTTTGACGCCTACCGTGAGCTGTTGACGGCCGATCTTGAGGACAAGTCGATTTTTGCCGAGGTCGAGCGTGTTGGCGGAACGCCGATTGTCTCGGTTGGCTACCGTACGGTCGAGGCCGTTCGAGCTAACGCCGAGCAGGCGGCCGAGCTGGGCATTGCTCCGCACGATCCGCTGCTCAACCTGCGTGCCGGCTTTACCGGTCCCGATGACGAGCCGGTCTTGCTCGGCAAACAGTACTACGTGGGCAGCCGCTACGTCATGGTCATATAAGTTACGCGGTTTTACCAAACCGCGTAACGGCTCGACGCTGCGCCTTTGGTTCCGCCGTTCTGCCGAACGACGGATTGGTCGACGCTGCAAACGCCCCTAAGCGGCAATCTGACGTTCAATCGTCGGTCGCGTACCGAAGTACGCTTCCCTCCTCTTTCACGTCACCTTGCTCGCTTAGGGGCGTTTTCGCTGACTTATGCTCAACCTGCGACGTTTGCGCGCTTGTCAAGAGATTAGCCGTTGGGAAAGTGTCCAAAAATCCCACGCTCGTTCCTTTTGGATTGCGTTGCCCGTGGTCGACGGCCGTGCGGCACCGGTCCGCGTGGCGGCGTATAATCGGCGGCAGATGACTTGGACGTTAGGAAACCATGACCGATAGCATGCAGCAGATGGCGCTCGACACGCTCGGCGCCTATTTTGGCTACACCTCGTTTCGCCCGGGACAGGACCGCATGGTCGATGCGATTCTTGCAGGCCGCGATGCGCTGGGTGTTATGCCCACGGGCGCCGGCAAGTCCATTTGCTACCAGGTGCCCGCGCTCATGCTGCCCGGCATCACCTTTGTGGTGAGTCCGCTGCTGTCGCTTATGGAGGACCAGACCCGTGCGTTGCTCGCGGCGGGTGCGCGACCCAGCTATCTCAACTCCAGCCTTACCCCGGCCCAGCAAAACACCGTGCTCAAGCGGGCGCGCGAGGGCCGCTACCAGCTTATGTACGTGGCACCCGAGCGTCTGCTCGAGCCGCGCTTTTTAGCCTTTGCGCAGGAGGCCGCGGCGGACGGCGGCATTGGCGTGCCGCTCGTGGCCATTGACGAGGCGCACTGCGTGAGCCAATGGGGCCAGGATTTCCGCCCCGCTTACCTGCAGATTCGCGAGTTCATCGATTCCCTGCCGCAGCGCCCCGTCGTGGCGGCCTTTACCGCTACGGCGACCGAGCGCGTGCGTGCGGACATTCAGCAGATGCTCGGCCTGCAAAACCCCGCGACGGTGGTGACGGGCTTCGATCGCAAGAACCTCTACTTTGGCTGCGAGGAGATGGGCGACAAGGCCAAGACCGCCTGGGTGCGCGACTACGTGATTGCGCATTCGAGCGAGAGCGGCATCGTGTATTGCTCGACCCGCAAGACGGTCGACGCGCTGGCAGGTGAGCTTGCCGAGGCACTGGGCCCCAGCGGCATTCGCGTGGGCCGCTACCATGCCGGCATGGGCAACGACGTCCGCCGGCAAAGCCAGCGCGCTTTTATCGACGACGACATTCAGGTGATGGTTGCCACCAACGCCTTTGGCATGGGCATCGACAAGCCCAACGTGCGCTACGTGATTCACAATAACGTGCCCGAGAGCATCGAGGCGTACTACCAGGAGGCGGGCCGCGCCGGCCGCGATGGCGACCCGGCCAGCTGTCACTTGCTGTGGAACGGTAACGATTTTCGCATGCGCCGCTTTTTGATCGACCGCGGCGATGCGGCCGACGAGGCGCTTGACGACGAGCAGCGCGCGTGGGCGCTCCAGAACCGCTACCGCCTGCTCAGCCAGATGGAGGGCTACTGCAATACTACCGGCTGCCTGCGCGAATACATGCTGCGCTACTTTGGCGACGAGGCCGCGGCCGAGCATGCTGCTGCGGCTGGTGCGGGCGCCACCGCCACGGATGACGCCGAGGGCTGCGGCAACTGCAGCAACTGCCTCACGCAGTTCGAGGTCGAGGACGTCACCGATATGGCCCGCGCCGCCGTGCGCTACGTGGCCGCGCGACCCATGCGCTTTGGCAAGGCGCTGATCGCCGACGTGCTCCACGGCGGCAACACCGAGCGCATTCGCCAGATGCATCTGGACGAGGACCGTGGCTACGGTGAGCTGTCGAGCGAATCGGTCGGGCGCATCAAGGACATCATCGGCCAGCTGTGCGGCCGCGGTTATCTGGCTACCTCGCAGGGGCAGTACCCGGTCGTGGGGCTGGGTCCGCGTGCCGTCGAGGTCGAGGATGAGGCGTTTGCCTTTACCGTTAAGCGTCGCGCGTCCAAGCGCAAGGCCTCGGCCCGCGCCCGCCGCGCCGTCGATCTGCTGCGCGAGGAGGCCGAGCTGGATCAGCGCCCACGCGTGGGCGACGATGCCGAGTTGTTCGAGCGCCTGCGTGCCCTGCGCAAGGAGATCTCGACCGAGCTGGAGATGGCGCCGTACATGGTCTTTTCCGACAAGGCCCTGCGCGGCCTGTGCCGCCTACGCCCACAGACGCGCGACGAGCTTATCCAGGTCAACGGCATCGGCGAGAAAAAGGCCGACGCCTTTGGCGAGCAGTTTATGGCGGCGATTGAAGAGTTTGAGTCCGAGCATGCACGGAATGGAGCATAACGATGGCATCCGATGATAAAACCGAGCGCACTGAGGTGTCCGCTGTGCCGCTGTACCAGCAGGTTATGGACGACCTAAAGGGCGAGATCGCGCGTGGCGTGTACGCATTCGGCTCGCGCATTCCTTCCGAGATGGAGCTCGCGAAGTACTACGGCGTGGGACGCATCACCGTGCGCCGCGCCATCGAGGAGCTGTCGCGCGCGGGGTATCTCAACCGCCAGCAGGGGAGGGGCACGTTCGTGTGCGCGCCCAAGCTCAAGCGCAAGATTGTCCAGAAGGGTGACGTTCAGAGCTTTTCCGAGGGTTGCGCTGCCAACGACATGGTGCCGGGTGCGCGCCTGGTATCGCGCACGGTGGTTGCGGCGACGCGCGAGGACGCGGCGTTCTTTGGCGTAGAGCCCGGCTGCGAGCTTATCGTGGTCGAGCGCGTGCGCACGGCCGACGGCATCCCCGTCATGCTCGAGAACAACGCCTTTGTGCTGGTTGACCATCCCTATCTGCAGACACTTGCCGATAAGGACCTCACCGATAACTCGATCTTTGCGCTCGTTGCCGAGCATTCGGGCCGTGCACCGCTCAAGTCCGACCCTTGCACCGTGGAGATTGCGCTTGCCGATGCTCAGGCGGCCCCGCTGTTGGAGGTGCCGGTCGGCGAGCCGCTCTTCTATATGGAGGCCTACTTTACCGACGCTGACGGGCGCCCTCTACTGCTCGGCCGCCAAAAGATCGTGGGCTCGCGCTACGTCTTCGACATCTAACGTCCATAGATAGAACAATATAGAACAAGTTTGGTGGAATGGCTTCACGGGCGTCGTCGTGCGTGCTATAAATAGGACAACATAGAACGACTGCAGGTACGAGCTGCAGTCGTTCAAAACCGCCACACAAGAAGGGGCATCACCATGAACGCACACGATCTGATTCAGGAAATCATCGAGCGCAAGGGCAAGATTGAGAACGTCTTTTGGATCGCCTGCGGCGGTTCGATGATCGACCTGATGCCGGCCAACGAGCTGCTCAAGCGCGAGGCCACCACGTTTACCTCGACGGTCTACACGGCACGCGAGTTTTGCCTGATGGCCCCCAAGAGCCTAGGGCCGAAGTCGCTCGTTATTGCCTGCAGCCACAGCGGCAACACGCAAGAGGTCGTCGACGGCTGCGAGATGGCGCTGGCGGCCGGTGCCGAGGTCGTTGCCCTCACCGACTGCGAGGGCTCCAAGATCGATAACGGCAAGTGGACCACCTGGGTCTATCCGTGGGGCGAGGGCGTGTCACAGGTCGAGGTGCCGCAGGGCATCGGCGCTCTGATCGCCGCCGAGCTGCTCGACCAGCAGGAAGGCTACGAGGCACTCGCTGACATGTACGAGGGCCTTAAGCAGATGGATGCGCTGCTGCCCGCCGCCCGCGAGAAGGTCAACGCCGAGCTGGGCGATCGCTTTGCCGAGCTCTGCCAGCAGCACAAGTTCTTCTATATCCTTGGTTCCGGCCCCAACTTTAGCCAGACCTATGCCATGGCTATCTGCTCGCTCATGGAGATGCAGTGGCAGCACTGCTGCTACATCCACTCCGGCGAGTACTTCCACGGCCCCTTCGAGGCCACCGAGCCCGGCGTGTTCTACTTTGTGCAGCTCGGATCGGGCGAGTGCCGCCCCATGGAGGAGCGCGCGCTGGCGTTCCTCAACACGCATACCGATACGGTAATGGTGCTCGATGCACTCGAGTACGGCGTGGGCGAGGTGCCCGCCAGCGTGCGTTCGTACCTGGAGCCGATCTTCTTCTACAACATGAGCTGCGAGCTGCGCGCCGCCCGCGGAAAGGTGTTCGACCACAGCCCTGAGATTCGTCGCTACATGGGCATCGAGCAGTACTAAGTAACGGGAAAAGTATTCACCTTCGATTCGCAGGGGCACTGCGTGAGTCAAAAAGCGGGCCGCGCCGGTGGGTTTCCGGCGCGGCCCGCTTAGTATCGCGCATAGATTCGCAAGGTTGCGGCAGCCAGCGGCTTACTTGGCGTCGTAGGCCTCGGTATCCCACCAGTCGAGCTGGGCGATGTTGTCGCGGATGTGCTGGCAGCTCTTGTGGAAGCCCTCGAGCTCGTGCTCGGAAAGGTCGAGTGTGTAGACCTCCTCGACGCCCTCGGCACCGATCACGCACGGCAGGGAGGTAAAGATACCCTCCTCGCCATACTGGCCGGTCATAAGCGTAGAGGCCGAAAGCACGGCGTGCTCGTTGTGCAGCACGGCGGCGCAGACGCGCGCGGCGGAGTTGGCAACGGCGTACTCGGTGCACTGCTTGCCCTGGTAGGTCACATAGCCGCCCTTGCGTGCAAGCTCCTCGACCTCCATGTGGTCGAAGGCGTACTTGTCGGGGTTCTCGGCCTGAAGCTCGTTGAGGTTTTTGCCAGCGATGGTTGCGGCCTTAAAGGCAGCAAGCTGGCTAAAGCCGTGCTCGCCGATCATGTAGGCGTCGATGGACTTGGGGCTCACGCCGACCTTCTTGGAGATCTCGGTGCGCAAGCGGGCGGAGTCCAGACCGCAGCCCGAGCCGATGATCTTCTTGGGATCGTAGCCGGTCAGGTGCCACAGCTCGGTGCACACGACGTCGCAGGGGTTGGAGATGCTCACGAAGATGCCGTCAAAGCTGGCGTCGACGATGCGCTTGGCAAAGGAGCGGGCGGCGTCGGTGGTAAAGAACAGCTCGCCGTCGCGGTTGCCGGCGGCCAGCGCGACCTTGCCGGCAGCGTTGACGATGACGTCGCAGCAGGCAAGCTCCTCGTAGTGGTCGTAGCAGTTGACGATCTTGGTGTTGTACGGGACAAACGAAAGGGAGTCGCGCAGGTCCTGGACCTCGGACGTCACTTTGGCCTCGTTGCTATCGCACAGGTACAGCTCATCGGCAATGCCCTGCATGAGCAGGCTGTTGGCGACATGTGCTCCTACGTGGCCCTGGCCGACCACACCGATCTTACGCGTCTGGTACATATACGTATCCTTTCGGCCGAGTTTTTCGCGTCGAACCATTGTAGCGTCCTGCTGCCACTTTGCTAGGCTAAAGCGCCGTAGATTTTTGGACATGCCTTAATCTCTACTTTTGGAGTGATTTGGGCCGCTGACGGCATCGCTGGGCGATGTGCTCGCGCGGATGGGGCCGGTCGTTGTACCATAGCTGCAACTGACTCGTAAGGAGCATCCATGCCCATTCGCATCCCCGACGCCCTCCCTGCCGCCGCGCAGCTCGAGAGCGAGAACATCTTTGTCATGACCGAGTACCGCGCGCTGCACCAGGACATCCGTCCGCTGCGCGTGCTCATCCTCAACCTCATGCCCACCAAGATTGCCACCGAGACGCAGATCATGCGCAAGCTCTCCAACACGCCGCTGCAGGTGGAGGTGGACCTGCTGCGCACCAAGACGCACGAGGCCACGCACGTGAGCGCCGGCCACTTGGAGACGTTCTACCGCACGTTCGACGACATCCGCGACATCCACTACGACGGCCTGATCATCACGGGCGCGCCGGTGGAGCAGATGCCGTTCGAAGAGGTCGACTACTGGCCCGAGCTCTGCCAGATCATGGATTGGTCCACCACGCACGTGCACTCTACGCTGCACATTTGTTGGGGCGCGCAGGCTGGCCTGTACCATCATTACGGTATCCAGAAGTACGACCTGCCGGCAAAGGCGAGCGGTGTGTTCGAGCATTATCTGGTGAAGCCGCAAAGCCCGCTGGTCCGCGGCTTCGACGACCGTTTCTATGCCGTGCATTCGCGCAACACCGATGTGCGCCGCGAGGACGTGGAGGCCGAGCCGCAGCTTGAGGTCGTGGCCGTGTCCGACGAGGTGGGCTTGTACATCGTCAAGTCGACCGACAGCCGCCGCTTCTTTGTCTTTGGCCATCCCGAGTACGATACCGACACGTTGCGCTTGGAGTACGAGCGCGACGTGAAGCGCGGGCTCAACCCCCAGGTGCCGGCGCATTACTTCCCAGGTGACGACCCCACCGCCGAGCCGCGTAACGTCTGGCGCAGCCAGGCTCAGCTGTTCTACACCAACTGGCTCAACTACTACGTCTACCAGACCACGCCCTACGACCTGGCCCGCGCCGGCGAGGAGCACTAGGCTGTGATGGTACTGCTGTAGCCGTGGCTGATGTGGCGGCGGTTAGGCGCTGATGATGTTGGGTAGCGGCAGGTCGTGGGCATCGGTGGGGACGTGGTTGATGCGTTGTTCGTCGAAGGCGATGCCGACGATTTGACATACGGGCGAGAGCATGGGCAGGTAGCGGTCATAGCAGCCGCCGCCGTAGCCCAGGCGCGCGCCGGTTTGATCGAAGGCCACGAGCGGCACAACAATCATGTCGAGTGCTTCGGCAGGCACGATGGGGAAGCGGTCGCTGTCGATGTCCGTGGCCGCGAAGGCCCTCGCGGGGTGGGCGATAAACGGAGCCGCGGACGCATCGTCGGCGGCAACTGCTCGCATGCACATGCGCTGGCCACAAGCTGCGGCATCAATTGCCGAGAGCATGCACGGATAGGCCACGCGCCAGCCGCGTTTGGCGGCCGCAGCGGCAAACGCGGCTGGGTCGACTTCGGAGCCCATCGCGGCATAGATGGCAACGGTGTGCGGCGCCGCGGCATCCAAGCGATCCAACAGCTCAACAAGCCGCGCGCAGATAACGGCAGACTTCGCTGCCCGCAAGTCCAAATCAAGAGCATCACGCCGAGCAATCACCGCCCGCCGCAACTCAGCCTTGTCCATCCCAACCTCCTCTAGCAAACTTGCCAAAAAGGGACAGGTTTATTTTGGCGGGTTTTATCTGTGCTGTGATGGGCGTCTGCGGCGGTTTGTCTCGATCTGTAACAGTAACTCGGCAAAATTGGACCTAGTTGTTACAGATTGAGACAAAAGGTCGGCGTCGTCTGGAAACGTCTCGATCTGTAACATCTGGAGCCGATATTGCCGTCTAGATGTTACAGATTGAGACAAACCGCCGCGGTGGGCTGCGCCGCCCCGCTCATGCCGCAGAAAAAAGGTAGATTTTCGGGCATGTCCCAAAAATCTACCTTTAGTGCGTTAGCCCAGCAGGTCGATGACGTTGAAGCCGGCGTTGCTCTTGGCGATGACGTCGCGGCCGCCAAAGACGCAGGTGGGCGACTCGGCTGCGATGCGCGTTACGTCGGCGCCGAGCGAGCGAAGCTCACCGGGCGTGGCGGCGAGCATCTGGGCGCGGCGCTCCTCGCGCGCATGCGGATCGAGCCCGGCCAGGTAGGTCGTGTTGCGGCGCTTGGTGAGCGCGTACGGCTTCACCGGCGCGTCCATGCCGCTCACGCAGCTCACGATAAAGCCCTCAAAGGCGGCCTCGTCGGGATCAAAGCTGCCGAGCCATTCGCCCGCGCGCGCCACGCGCTCAATCGAGGGGTCGATTGCCGGGTCGCGGTAGGTGTAGAACGCCGCCTGACGCTCGCCGGCCGCGCGGAATCCGCAGCCGTACGCGCCGCCCTTAACGCGGATCTCGTTCCACAGATAGTCGTAGGAGAGCGCGTTGGCGGCAACCGCCCAGGCGCCCGTCACGTCGATGCCCAAGCGACGCGGGTCGCACGCGCTTGCCGCAAAACAGATGTCGCTGGGGATGACAAAGGCCTCGTGGCGGTCGCACGGCGTCGGCACCACGAGCGCGTTGCGGCCGGCATCGGCGCCGTCGCCAGCGCCCAGCTCCAGGTCGCCCGCGGCGGCCCAGTATGCGTTAAAGTCCTCGTCGCTGCCGGTAAAGCTCGCCAGGCAGCCATCGGCCACAAAGATGCGGCCTGCCAGCTCGGCAAGCTTGGTACGCAACCCGTTCACGCGCTCGTCAAAGTGGTCGAGCAGGTCGCGCAGGAACAGATAGAAGTCCACGCCTGAAAGCTGCTCGCGCACCACGGCCGAAGGCGAGCTGTAGCTCATCGCGCGACCGAGCGCCGCCGAGTGGCCGTTGTTGATAAAGCCCTGCTCAAGCCCAATGCGAATCTGTGTGAGCACGTCGCGCACGCGGTCGGCGTCGGCATCTGCCAAAAGCGTGCTCGACCATACCTCGCGCGGCAGACTCGCCAGCGCATCGATCTTCTCGGACAGGGCGCCGGCGCTCACCAGCAGGTAGGGGCGCACGCCGTCCACTTCGGGCTGCGTCATGACCTCGGTCGTAAAGCTCAAAAAGCCGAGCTTGCCAGCGAGCAAGTTGTCGAGTTCCTCGGCCGAGTGCTCGCGCGTGGGCAGCTGCTTAAGCAGGCGGCAGAGCAGTGTCACATAGGGCAGGTCCTCAAACGCGACGCAGTTCAGGTCGAAATACTGCATGGCGTAGGCCAGACGGTTGGTGGGGATGCCGTGGCGCAGGCAGGGGATGGGCACGGTCGTGTCCACGATCAGTGGCGGCTCGGGGCGCGCCTCGCCAATGTCGGACACGCGCAGGCGCGGCAGCGTGGCCTTGGCCTCGGGTGTGTCTTCCGCCTCCTGCGCGGCACGCAGCGCGGCCGTGCGCTCGACCACGTCGGTCAGCTCGGCATCGGTCATGGCATCGCGCTTGGCTGCCAGCTCGGCGGCCTCGGCACCCTCCGAACCCTCGGCGGCGTCCACCGGCACCAGCTCGACCAGTGCCATGTGGTCGTTTTCCAGCACCAGCTCGCGCAGCAGGTCCTCAAAATAGCTGCCGTCCAGCTCGCTACGCAGCTCCTCGTACACCGGGCCGTACTTGAGCGCCAGCGTCGCGGCGTCGTCATCGTAGAGCCAGGTGCTCAGCGCGTCGCACGCAATGGCCACGCCGTCGGCGATGCCATAGTCACGCTGGCGCAGGTCGTACTCGTTGCTGCTGATGATGGCTTCCAGACGCTCGCGCGGAGCTCCGTGCTCGCACAGGTCGCGGCAGGCGTCCTGGAACACGCGACGCAGCTCGCGCGCCACACCGGGCTGTGCGTTTTGCAGCATGATGAGCTCGTAGGGCTGCAGGCTCTCGGCCGCGGTGTAGCTCACCACGTTGCCGCCCAGGCCGGCGGCCAGAATGGCCTTCTTAACCGGCGCTTCGTTGGAGCCCAGCAGCGCCTCGAACAGGATATCCGCCGCGATCGTGCGCTTGCGGTCGAGCGCGCTGCCCAGCACAAGGCCCAGGCCCACCAGGGCGTTCTCGGGTGTGGTGGCCATCTCGATGCGCTTGTACTCGCAGGTCACGGGCGCCTGCGCGTCCAACGGATTGGGCGCCAGCGTGGACGGGTCCTCGCCGGCGGCAACGGCAGCGTCCATGCGGCGGCTCGCGGCACTCGGCTGCGACAGATAGCGCTCGTCCAAAAAGGCCAGTGCGCGGTCCACGTCCAGGTCGCCGTAGAGCGTGATGTAGGAGTTGGAGGGATTGTAGTGTCGCGCGTGCGTGTCCAGGAACTGCTCGTAGGTGAGCGCGGGAATCGCGCGCGGGTCGCCGCCGCTCTCGTGCGCATAGGCGGTGTCGGGATAGAGCGCGGCGTTGACGGCATCGTCCAGCACGCTCATGGGGTCGGACAGCGCGCCCTTCATCTCGTTGAACACCACGCCGTTATAACGCAGCGTGCCCTCGTGCAGGCTCGCGGCGCTGCTGTCGCCGTCGCCCTCCGGCAGGTCCAGTTCGTAGTGCCAGCCCTCCTGCTCAAAAATGGTGGGCTTGGTATAGATGGCCGGGTTGAACACCGCGTCCAGGTACACGTCCATCAGGTTGTACAGATCCTGCTCGTTGGTGGTGGCAACGGGGTAGATGGTCTTGTCGGGGTAGGTCATGGCGTTGAGGAACGTCTGCATGGAGCTCTTGATCAGGTCGACAAACGGCTCCTTGACGGGGAATTTGGCCGATCCGCACAGCACCGAGTGCTCAAGAATATGGAACACGCCGGTGGAATCGGCCGGCGGCGTCTTAAAGCCAATGGCAAAGGCCTTGTTCTCGTCATCGCACGCCAGGTACAGCAGGCGAGCGCCCGAGGCGGTGTGGCGCAGCACGTAGGCGTCCGAGTCGAGCTCGGGCACGGTCTCGCAGCGCTCGACGGCAAAGCCATGACAGGTGGTGCCGGGCACCAGCAGTGTGGCGGCTGCGGCGCGCGGGTCGGTTGAGGTGGTGGGCATATGCAGTCTCCTTTGACGCCCCAGCGGGGGCGAATCGAGTCGAATCCCCGAGAGTATACCCATATGGGGCCGCGGCACTGCGGCGAACTGGAGACGATGCCGGCTGATCGTCGATCACTCGCGGTTCGCCCGCCGCACGAGCGTGGATATCCGGACGCGCGAGCGTGGAAAATTGGACGCTCGCCAAACGAGAGTGGATATTCGGACGGAATCTGCCGCAAAAGCCCCAAAAACCGTCCAAATATCCACTCTCGATATCCGACCGTCCGAAAATCCTCGCTCGTGCGGTGACGCCTACGGCAAGGCGTCATCGCCAGATCGACAATGGTTCTGCCGGACGACTTATTTCTGCGTAGCCTCGTGCTCGTTCATCAAGAACAGCCTAAGAACCAGCTTGATGACATATCCCGGTTTGACTTCTGCCGCGTCAAAGACGTGGCGCTCGGCGAGCTCGCCGCAGTATGCATAGATGTTGCGGATAAGGTCCGCGCCCGAAAGCGTAAACATGTAGCCTGCGTCCGAAAGCGCATTGGGTGCGGCGGGCAACTTGGCCATGCGGCAGAACGTTTGCAGGTCGGGCGCCATAACATTCTGGTAGTTGAGGTGGCCGCTGGCATCCTGTGCGGCAAGCTCCAATTGGCGCACAAAATTCAGCGCCGCCGCTAACACAAAGCTCGGCGTAGGCGCATTGACGTCCTCCGTGCTCGCCACAAGCCTGCCCGCCGCTTGCGTGACAAGCCAAGCGACCTCGCGCTGGCAACGCACGGCCTTGCGCGTAACCGGCTTGATGGACGAAGAGGAAACGCTCCCCTTAGGCGGATTCGAAGCAGCCATAAGACCCTCCCATGAACAATCCGGCCCAACAAGCCCGGATGAAACACGTGCTACATCAGTATATAGGGCAACAACGCAGTATGTGGTGGATGGGTGTTAAACTTATTGCGCACCCCCTGTTCCCAAAGAGCTGTATTCCACTGCTATTTTGCTGAGATGGAGATTAATCTTCTCTTTGAGTCGTTTGACGTCGGTAGGCTGGTTAAGTGCGTGCATTTTCCTGTGACAGTTTGGGCAAAGAGCGACGACGTTACCAACACTGTCGGCTCCACCTTGGCTTAGCCACTCGACATGATGCTCTTCAAGATAGGGAAGTCCGTCCTTTGTTAAAAAGGGGGCTTCGGACCCGCAAAGATCGCACCTGCCCCCAGCTAACTCTTTAGCAATTGCCGCCACTTTACAATTTCGAGTGAAGCGCGGATTGGCAGAGGGAGCGGTTTTTGCTTTGGTCCCATGAGCCCTCTTGGACTCTTCCAAAAGCTGGCGACACAGCTCTTTTGTGCCCAGCTTCTGAGCGCTCGCTATCTCCTTATCGTATGCCGCTTCATTTTCAGAGAGATTTACTTTTAGGGGGAAAATCCAGACATTCCTTTCGGGGTCATCGTGTCTTGGGGCGATATATGGCTTAAGACAGGGTTCAACTGGCCCCATGTAGCGACAACGGTTTGTTCCAATTTTGATAAAGAGAAAAATATCCGGTCTCAACTCAGGGGGTAGCCCCCAGGTTTCGGCAAGCGCAGCGTTGTTATTTCCGTTTCCTCTTTTTAGGGTCTGACTGGCAGAGCTATCCGAATTGATGTCCGTTCCGTTGTAAAGGAGGATATCCGCTTGCCATCGGTCGGCGTAGACCTTATTTCGTGCCGAACCTGACATGATGACAAAAAGATTGTTTTTCTTGCTCATGCGAATACCGAGCGTTGTCTGACATTCGAAGGTGTCGTGAACTTGTTTTTCGGTCAGGACATCTCCGATGGCAATACCGGGATTGAACATAGGCCCTCCCATTCCAAAACAACTTATTGCCCGAAAGCCTAAGCATGCTGCTCATTAGGGTCAAGGGCGGAGTGGAAATGTTAGGTTCTGTCTGACCATATCGAATACCGTGGACATGGGCAGGAGCCTTATTGCGATAACCATTGCAACGAAGGTGGCATAAACTGTGCAGGACTTTAATTGCTTTGACTGGGCGCTGGGGCACCTGAGCTCAACCATCAATAACGGAGGAAGTATGGCGGGCTATCTATTTACGTTTTCTAAAGAGGAAGAAGCGACCGAATGCATGAAAAGAGGAGCCTATTCTACGCTTATGAATCCGAAGTGGAGTAGCGCGACAGAAGCGACTCTGGGTGACTACGTAACTATGCGTCCCGGCGATAACGTCTATTTCTTTAGCAAACGAAAGATATACGGCATTGGAAAAATAGACTCTTTTGAGGGCGCCGCCGTAATCGAGAATTTTAAAGGTGCTACTTCGACGGAAACGATAGACATTGATAAGGCTTGCCTTGAGGCGGCTTACAAGGATGCACGGGATGACAAACGTATAGGGCGTTGGATTATAAAATTTACAGCAGATCCGGCGTTATTCAAAATGTCCGTTGATATGGACGATTTGCTTCTAACCAATCCATCGGCATTTCGATCATTGCGTGTCTTTGAGAAGAGATCGTTTATCAAGCTTGATGATGATGAAAACGCCGCTTTTAAAGCGGCGGTGTTACGAGCCAATTGGCCGAACGGCCAAACTATAGAGATTAATCAGCCAGATTGGTTGCGTAACATTTCGGCACCGACTGGCTTGCAAATCAAGAGCCTACTCTCTTCAAATAGGCAAGACTGCGGGTCTCTTTCAAAAGAGATGCTATTGGAAGTTGGCCTTCTTAGTCAGCTGGCTTCGCAAGAAGTGGAAACGGAGAAGGTATTTGGGCATTGGGATTATTTAGACCATCAGGTTCCCGCCTCTCCAAATAAGCCCGTAATGTACATGGACCGCATGGATGTATTTGGGTATAGGTGGATTCCCGACACAGATAGAATTGTCGAAAAATATATCGTGGCAGAGCTGAAGAAAGATATTGCTCAAGGTACAGATATTGCTCAAGTCATGAGATATGTTGACTGGGTTAGAAGCGAATATGCTCACAGTGGTTACGCGATGATCGAGGCGTATCTTGTCGCAAGAAGCTTTGACACCAATTCTCTGAAGCGGCATTTGGCGGAAATGGTTCGCTATGACGTAAAAGGGCGCCCGCCGATGACCCATCGTTGGCTTAGTTTGAAGTTTGTGCAATATGAAGTCAAAGAAGATGGAACTATTGCATTTTTGCCGGTTGGTTTAGATGGAGACCAATAAACGCTGCTGTTGTCGAGCGACACGGAGCCTTCGATTATAAAGAGCGACAAGCCAAGTCCTTGCTTAATGTAAGAAAAGGCGAGGTCATCGACGGTGTCGATTCCTCGCCAACTTAAAGAATAAAAATAAAAGGCTACAGGCCGTACACTTCGACCATGGCTTCGCCAATGCGATGGGGCACGCCGGTGACGAGTGCGTTGCCCATGCAGAAGGCTCGATGGCCGTCAGTCATGCCCGTATCGGTCCAGCCTTTCGGGAATCCCTGAAGCTGATCGAGCTCGTCAGGAACAAGACGGCGGAAACGGCCATCGGGACATTCGATGACGTGCTTGAAGCGGCTCGCTCCCGTGCCGCCTTCTCCTGTGAGGATGGTGCGGCTCGGCTTGTCGGTGGCATCCGGGAAGCTCATGGCTCCCTCGGAATACGTGTACGTAAAGCCTGTCTTTTTGTTAGTGCGTTCTTCGCGCTTGCTGCCCTTAAGGTAGCGCCAGTCGGGAAGCTTTTCGTCGGAGATGTAGAACTGATCCGGGACATCAGCCACGTCGACAAGCACGTCGCCAAGCACGCGGCGTTCACCGTGATAGTCCTCGGCAAAGTCGCAGGTCAGAACATGACAGCCCTGCATGACGCCAGCATTCTTGAATTGAGAGGTCTTTTGGCCGATGCCAAAACGAGTTGAGTTCTCGTAGGGGTCGGGTAAAACGTCGAGTTCGGACATCTCGTCGGGATAGATGGCGGGGAAGGCTTTAGCCATGACGCCGTTGTGCATGCGATCAACGAGATCAACCTTGCCAGCGCCCTTTTCGCAAAAGATATAAACACGCTTGCGACGCTGGGGGAAACCGTATTCGGCAGAGTTGACCACGCGCCATTCGACCGTGTAGTCGAGGTCGGCAAGACAGCTTAGGATGATGGCGAAGTCGCGACCGCGTTGAGACGCGGGCGACTTGAGCAGGCGGTCGACGTTCTCAAAGAGACCGAACTTGGGCTTCTTCATTTCGAGGAAGTGATAGATGTCCCACCAAAGGACACCCTTCTTGCCCTCGATGCCGTGCGCCTGATTGAGCGGGCGTGCAACAGAGTAGTCCTGGCAAGGGAAGCCACCGACGACCATTTGCACGTCGGGGATTTTAATTTTGCCGGCTTCAACCTGATCCAAGACCTTATTGATATCTTCGTTGACTACGGAATCTTCGCCAAAGCGGTCCATATAGCAACGTGCCGCGAACTGACGAGTTTTGGTTCCGGGCGGTTCCCACTGGTTTGCCCAAATGGTATGGAAGGGGCCAGCGGGCTTCATGTAAAACTCGGGATGACGCGGGTCGGCATAGCCTTCAAGACCCAGACGAAATCCGCCGACGCCCGCAAAAAGCTCGGCAATGTTAATCTCAGACACGTTTCTCCAATCGCTGCTGTGTCCGTTTATGGTGCTCACAACAATAGCCGATCGAGCGGACAAGATCAAGACCTCAATTTCATGGAGGAATATGCTGCCCTGAACTACCATGAGGTTAACTGCGACGTTCGGAGGTACCCTATGTCCAAGAAGCACCTCGATTTCAAGCGCATGCTTGACGATACTGATTTTTCTGACCCCTCTAGCATCGAGCGGTATGCTGCCAATCTCGACGGGATGACGTTTCGCGATATTCTCGAGCTTGGCATTGCGCCGGAGGGGGAGAGCGCGCCTAAGGACTTTGGATCCAAGAAGTACAAGGGCGGTATGGGAACCCTGATTGAGGAGCGTTACTTTGGCTACAAGGCCAACAGCGATGATCGGCCGGACTTTCCCGAGGCGGGCGTCGAGCTTAAGGCAACGTGTTTTGACGTACTTAAAGACGGTCGAAAATCTGCCGGCGAACGTCTTGTCTTGACGATGATTCCCTACGACCGTCCCGTTTCGCTCGACTATGACAATTCGCACCTTAAGACCAAGCTCAGCAATATCTTGTTGATTTATTACGGTCGAGATCGTTCCATCGATAAATACGACCAACGCATTGAGCGCGCGGTCATGGTTCGCCTGCCCGAAGAGGATATGAAGATCATTCGCGCCGACTACGAAAAGATCATTTCGTACATTCAGGATGGTCGCGCGGACGAGCTATCGGAAGGAATGACCACCTACTTGGGTGCCTGCACAAAGGGCGCAACTGAAGCGACGATGTGGGTTGACCAATATTACGAGTACTTCAATACCGATACGGGTGAGATTGAGCGCCATCGCGCAAAGCGTCGCGCCTTTTCCCTCAAGCGCTCGTATATGGACTATGTGCTTCATACCTACGTGCTCGGTGCCCCGCGCGTTGGCGAGAGTATCGTTCAAGCTGGCGATGAGTCCATTGATTTCGAAAGTTACGTAACTGGACTTATCGAGCGTCATTACGGTGAGACCGATCGCCAAATTGCCGAACAGTATGGACTAGCGTACACGGGCAATAAGGCGCAATGGACAACGCTCGTCTATCGTATGCTCGGAATCAAAAACAATGCTGCCGAGGAATTCGTCAAGGCAGGCATTTCCGTCCGAACCGTTCGAGTTAACAACAGGGGGCACATCGAGCAGGCTATGTCGTTCCCGCCGTTTGAGTTCAAGCGTTTGATTGAGGAAGACTGGGAAACGTCGCCTTTTCATGCGTGCCTTGAGACCAATCGCTTCTTCTTCGTTGTGTTTCGCGAGGACCACGATGGCGTGCTGCGTCTCGACCGTTGTTTGTTCTGGGCGATGGGAGAAAACGAAATCGAAGGTCCTGCGAAAGCTTGTTGGGATGAGACGCGAAAGGTAATACGTGAGGGCGTTGAGCTCAATCCGTATTGGGATGCGAGCGGAAAGCTCAAAGTGACTAACAATCTGCCCGGTATGGCGGACAACCCAATTGTTCACGTTCGCCCGCATACGTCAAAAGCGGCTTACAAGTTTGCCGATGGAACAGAGATTGGTGACATCGCAAGGAATGCTTGCGAACTGCCCGACGGGCGCTGGATGACGAAGCAATCGTTCTGGTTCAACAAGGGCTATCTGGAGCACATTCTGGGGCTGTAGCGTTTTGGGATTGTTTAACGATCGAGCTCCTGCTCCTCAATGCCTCGATGTCATCTCTATAAATAAACCCCCTCACCGAGTTGCCTGTGGAACTCGGTGTGATGGTCGCGTGCCCAGGTAAAGAGCGCCTGGTCAAAGTCGGTGCGCGTGGCCGGGACGCCAAAGACGCCGGCAACTTCGACGCGTACAAACTCCAGTGCCGGCAGCTTGTTGATGGCAGTGAGGGCAAACGGGGACGAGGGCTCCTCGAACAGATAGCGGCTGCCTTGCAGCGCGTCGCAACTGGTGCACGTGTTGCCGAGCGACGGGGCTTTGGAGGCTCGCGCGCCTACGGGCTTGTAGCCGCAGCGCTTAGAAAGATAGTCGCGGATCTCGCCCGGCACGCAGCCAAGAGCGGGCACGATGGCGAGTGCGTTGGCGTTTGCCGTATCGATGGTAATGTGCCCGGCTTCGTTGGGCGCGTGCGCGATGGCGATGCCCTTGTCGTTATCGGTTCGATAGGGAATGCCGAAGGCCGCGACCGAGGTCTCTTTGTGACACTTCCAGCACTCGCGCTTGCCCAGTACTAGATATATATACGGCGCTGAGGGGTCGGATCGGTCAACACCGGGCAGCCACTCGGCAAAGGGCTCGGGGTTGACGCCGCTGGGTACATACCAGATCTTCTTGGTCCGGTCCCATTTGGCGCCCAGCGCTTTGGCTTCTTCTTTGTGCGAAAAGGGGACATCGAGCTCGGTGCGCATGGCGGCTCCTTGGTGCTGCGGGTGCAAGTGGCTCAAGGATACCGCAGGGCGCAGACATCGCGGCGTTTTGTTGAGAAGTTGCGGCGCGGACTGCTTGGTTACGCCGATGGATATATCGGCTAGTAGATGGTCGGCTTTTGGCTAGTTGGGCGGTTGGAACTGCCGGCGGATTTGGCGACATAAAACAAAACAGCCCAGAGGACATAGCCTCTGAGCTGCGAACATTTGGTGGGCGTTAGAAGATTTGAACTTCTGACCTCTTCCGTGTCAGGGAAGCGCTCTCCCCCTGAGCTAAACGCCCGATCAAGGGTGCGCAAGCGCGCAAGGGATAATATAACGGAGCCTGAACTCGGTGGCAAGAACATTTTTAAAAATCGCTTACATTGTGGAATTCGGGGGCTTTGTCATATCCATTTCAAAAGAGCCTGCTGCCGCGATTTGGCTGTCGCATAATGCAAGGCCATTGCGGTATCGAGCTATGGAAAGACGCCTGCGGAATTGTCCTACCGATAAGCGGACAAGCCTCCAACTGGTGCCTTCGCCATGGTAAGGTAAGCCGAATTATTTCCAGGCTGTTTCGGGGGAGTGGAATGAGCAAAGAGTGTGTCGAGCAGGTCGAAGGCGCAGGGGCTTCGGTGCCGATGACCGATATATCGAACATTGATGTGCCCGAGGGCACCGACGAGCTCAGCCGCAACACCCGTCGCGCATGGCGCGACCGCCTGAACAACGCTTCGACGCGCAAGATGATCACGGGCGTCTTGGCTACGCTGGTGGGCGGTTCGTTTTGGGGCTTCTCGGGCACCAGCGCGAGCTTCCTGTTCGACACCTATCACGTCGACACTCTGTGGCTTATGAGCGTGCGCCAGATTCTCGCCGGGCTGCTCTTTATGGCCGTGGTCGTTACGCGCGACCGCGAGCGCCTGGTTAAGCTCTGGACCACACCTGCCGACCGCAGGCAGCTGCTGCTTTTTACCGCCTTTGGCCTGCTGTTTAACCAGTTTTGCTATCTTTCGGCCGTGCGCCTGACCAATGCCGGAACCGCAACGGTGCTTCAGTGTCTGCAATTGGTCATTATCATGGGCTACACCTGCGTGGTCGACCGCCGCATGCCGCGCGTGCGCGAGGCGGTCGGCATCGGCTTGGCCCTGGGCGGCACCTTTTTAATCGCTACCGGAGGTGATCCCACCAGCCTGAACATCTCGCCGCTCGGCTTGATCGCGGGCCTCATGTGTGCGGTCAGCGCCACCTGCATGGCAGTGATTCCCGCTAAGATTCTGCCCGAATACGGCAGCCCCATCGTCACGGGTTCGGCCATGCTCACGGCAGGCATCGTTTCGTGCGCCGTGGTTCAGCCTTGGGCGCATATGCCGGCACTTGATGCTGCCGGTATCGAGGCTCTCGCGGTATTCGTGGTTATCGGTTCGTTTTTTGCCTACATGCTGTATATGCAGGGCGTTAAGGACATTGGCTCGGTTCGCGCAAGCCTCATTGGAACCGTGGAGCCGGTCTCGGCGACCATCACCAGCGCCGTCATGCTGGGCACGGTGTTTTTGCCGACCGACCTTATCGGCTTTGCCATGATCATCGTGATGATGTTCCTCACGGTGTAGCTGGCGCCGCCGCCAAGACAGATAAGGTGTTGCGCCACATTTTCGCCAATTGATAGCCGTGTCTGGAGTTTAGCTGTCGATGCTCAATATGCCATAAACTAATAGCGTTATGGACTTTTCTATTGCGACTCAATTGCGAGGATTTCTTTATGGCTGGTAATCACTTTAAGGGCAGCGACAGCGGCCGTCCTGCAGTTCCGCCGCGTTCGAACGGGGCCGGAAAAGCTGGCATGCCGAGCGGAGCTGGTCAGAACAGCGCCGGTAAGCGCACGTCTCCGGGCGAGACGGCGATGTTTACCGCTCTGTACGAGCAGTCTCAGAAGGCTAAAAAGACCGGTCGCGCAAGAGGGAATGTCTTTGCGGGCGGTGCGACCCCCACGTCGCAGCCGAGTGGGGCTCCTTCGGCGCCTGCGAACAACGCAGGCGCTGTCAACGCTGCGAATACCGCCGGCAACATTAATGCCGGCAATGCCGCCAACAACGCACCCTCTACCGGTGGCGCGGGGCTTACGGGCAACCTTGGTACAATCTATACGGGTGCCTCCGAGACCGGCACGTTCGCCCGTTTGGAAGACAACGGTGCCGAGTTTAAGGGCTCCGGTTCCAAGGAAGATTATTACGATTTTGGCCTGAACTACGGCAACGACGCCTCGTCGAGCTCGACCTCGGATGGCCTGGTCCGTCATCGCCATCGCAAGGGCGAGCGCAAGAAGCGTCACACTGGCGCTGTTGTCGCCGCCGTTGTCGCGGTGCTTCTCGTTGCGCTTGGTGCGAGTGGCTTTATGCTGCTCAACTCGGCAAAGACCGTAAAGAGCGAAGCGAAGGAGGCTGTCGAGATTGTCGGCGGCCTCAAGGACAAGGTCACGTCGGGCGATTTTTCGACGCTGCCCGACGATGCGAAGAAGATCGACGAGCTCTGCGATAGCATGAAGGCGGAGACCTCGAGCCCGCTGTGGACGGCGGCTTCGTTTATTCCGGTGTACGGTAGTGACATCAACGCGGCCCGTACCATGATCGACGCTCTGTCCGATGTCTCGAGCAATGCGCTGGTTCCCATGGCCGACAACCTTTCGCAGGCCACGCCCGGCAAGCTGTTCCAGGACGGGATGATCAACGTCTCTGCGCTGCAGGCGGTCGCCGATTCGCTCTCCAGCAGCTCGAAGGTGTTCAAGAGCGCCAACGAAAAGATCCAAGGCATTGGCGATACGCATATTTCTCAGGTGACCGAGCTGGTCGATAAGGCCAAGGATGGCTTTGCCACCCTCAGCGGCGCGGTTGACGCGGCGGAGAAGGTCGCCCCCGTCCTTCCCCAGATGCTCGGCGCCAACGGCCAGACGCGTCATTATCTTGTGCTCGCGATGAGCAATGTCGAGATTCGCGCCTGCGGCGGTTTCCCCGGTTCTCGCGGCGTGATGTCGGTGACTGACGGTAAGCTCGAACTGGGCGATTTTGTCAAAGTCGACATGATGAAAGAGCCTTTGAGCCCGCTTCCCATCACCGATGAAGAGGCAAACTTGTTCACGACCGGATGGGGCCTGACCGGATTCAACACGCTCGGATACACGATGGGCGACGTTACGATGACGCCCGATTATCCGCGCGCGGCTCAGCTTGCCAGCGATATGCAGAAGGCCATTGTCGGAGATGACATCGACGGTGTATTTGCAGTCGATCCGGTATTTTTGCAGTATATGCTCGGCGTTGTAGGTGGCACACAGCTTCCTGACGGCACCGTCGTTGATGGAAGCAACGCTGCAAAGGTGCTGCTGCACGATATTTATTGGAATTACCCGGTAGAGGAACAGGACGCCATTTTTGCGGCGGTTGCCGGGTCAGCTTTTAACAAGATCGTGGACGAACTGGGCTCCAGCGATATTACTAAGATTGCTGCCGCCATCGAAAAGGGCGCTTCCGAGGGTCGCGTCCTCATGTATTCGAGAAACGATGACGAGGAAAAGGCCGCGAAGGCTCTTGGAATATCGGGCGCCCTCCAAACCGATACGTCGGAGGCTCCGATCTTGGGCGTTTATGTGAACAACTACAGCTATTCAAAGATGGATTGGTTCCTCGATAAGCGAGTCACCATCGATTCTTCGGTTGAAAATGCCGACGGCTCGACGACGTATCGAGTGACCACCTCGCTCAAGAATACGATGACCCCCCAGGAGAAGGCCGAGATGCCTGGTTATTTCCAGGGCCATAACGGCATTAGCCAGGATATTGACGATGAGGTGCTGAGGCTTTATCTCTATGCTCCTGCGGGAGGCAGCATTTCGGACATTAAGACTTCGGGCTCCGGTTCTATCGAGATGAACGAAGCGACGCACGATGGCTTGAAGGTTGCATGGGGCGGTGTCCACATGCTTCTTGGACAAGACATAAAGGTCGAGTACACGGTCACGACTTCGAAGGACTCTGGGCACAAAGAGCTTAAGGTTCGTACCACGCCAACCGCTCAAACGTTCGAACAGGATAAGTAAGATATGAAGTACTTTGGCACCGACGGCTTTCGCGGCGAGGCCAACGTTGGGCTGACCGTAGAGCATGCATACAAGATTGGCCGTTTTGTGGGTTGGTATTACGGTGCCAACCGCGAGCGCAAGGCACGTGTGGTCGTGGGCAAGGACACGCGTCGCTCGAGCTATATGTTCGAGGCGGCGCTGGTGAGTGGCCTGGTCGCGAGCGGTGCGGACGCATATATGCTGCACGTGATCCCAACGCCGGGCGTGGCGCATCAGACCGTGGAGGGCTGCTTCGATTGCGGCATCATGATCAGTGCGAGCCACAACCCGTTTTGCGATAACGGCATTAAGCTCGTCAACAGCGACGGCTTTAAGATGGACGAGGACGTGCTGGAGCTCATCGAGGACTACATCGATGGCAAGAGCGAGGTGCCGCTGGCCACAGGCAACCACATCGGCGCTACGGTCGATTACATGCAGGGCCGCAACCGCTATATTGCCTCGCTCATCGCGAGCGCGAACTTTTCACTGCAGGGCGTCAAGATCGGTCTCGACTGCGCCAACGGCTCGGCATCCTCGGTGGCCAAGCCGGTGTTTGACGCGCTCGGTGCCGACGTGCGCGTGATCAATGCCGCGCCTGATGGTTTTAACATCAACGTCGACTGCGGCTCTACGCATATGGAGCGCCTGCAGCGCCACGTGGTGGAGCAGGGCCTGGACGTGGGCTTTGCCTATGACGGCGATGCCGACCGCTGCCTGGCCGTGGACGAGCGCGGCCGCGTGGTCGACGGCGACCAGATCCTGTACGTGTGCGGTGTGTACCTGAACAAGCACGGTCGCCTTTCGGGCGGTACCGTGGTGCCGACGATCGCCAGCAACTTTGGCCTGGTCAAGTCGCTGGAGCTTGCCGGTCTGAGTGTCGTGACCAGCGGCGTGGGTGACCGTCACGTGTATGCCAAGATGCGCGAGGGCGGCTACAGCCTGGGCGGCGAGCAGACGGGCCATACGATCTTTGGCGATATCGAGCGCACGGGCGACGGCATTATGACCTCGCTGCGCGTGATGGAAGTGATTCGTGCCGAGCGCGAGACGCTCTCGCAGCTCACGGCTCCGTGCAAGCTGCTGCCGCAGGCGCAGGTTGCCGTGCGCGTGGCGGATAAGGACGCCGCGCTCGAGAACATGGGCGTGCAGAACGCCATCGCCGAGGCCGAGGCTGCGCTGGCAGGCGAGGGCCGCGTGCTCGTGCGCAAGAGCGGAACCGAGTCGGTTATCCGCGTGCTGGCCGAAGCGCCCGACCAAGCATCCGCCGATGCCGCCATGAAGCGCATCGCCAACGCACTCGAGGCTTTATAGCTACGCGGTTTTACCAAACCGCGTAGCTGCTCGACGCTGCAAACGGCCCCAAGCGGCAATCTGACGCTCAATTTCAAGGGCGCGACCAGAAGGTCAGCGCCCTTTCATTTCGCGTCACCTTGCTCGCTTGGGGCCGTTTTCGCTGACGTTGCCAAGACATTGGCGTCAACATGGTTGGCGTTGGCGATGGCGTGCTGGTCAATCCTTACAGCTCGTACAGCGTGGTGAACTTGTCCTGCAGGTAGCTGCAGTAGTAGCGGGCGTCAAAATCCATGCCGCAGGCACCCTTGATGAGTTCCGGCGCGTCCTTGGCGCGGCCCCATTGCCAAATGTGCTCGCCCAGCCAGGCGCGGACGGGCGCCAGATCGCCGCTCGCGCAGGCACCGGTAAGGTCGACGCCGTCGCGGCACATGGCCGGCACGAACATGGCGTCGTAGGCACTGCCCAGCGCATAGGTGGGGAAGTAGCCAAACGAGCCGCCGCTCCAGTGCGTATCCTGCAGGCAGCCGCGCGTGTCGTCGGGAACCGGAATGCCCAGGTACTCGTCCATAAAGCGATTCCAAAGCACGGGGATGTCCTTGGCCGTGGCTTCGCCGGCAAACAGCATACGCTCAATCTGGTAGCGCACCATAATATGCAGCGGGTAGGTGAGCTCGTCGGCCTCGGTGCGGATCAGCGACGGCTGCGCGATGTTCACGGCGCGGTAGAGCGTGTCCTCGTCCACGCTGCCGTAAACCTCGGGCGCGTGACGGCGCAGCACCTCGAGCAGCGGTCCCATAAAGGCGCGACTGCGACCCACGGTGTTCTCAAAGAAGCGGCTCTGGCTCTCGTGGATACCCATGGAGGTGCCGCCCTCCAGGCAGGTGCGCGCGTAAGCGGGGTTCACGCCCAGCTCGTACATGGCGTGTCCCGCCTCGTGGATGATGCTGTAGACGTTGGAGATGCAATCGTTTTCGTAGATGTGTGTGGCAATGCGCGCGTCACCCACCGAGAAGCCCTCGCTAAACGGGTGCTCGGTAAAGGCAAGCGTGGTGTCGTCCAAGTTCAGGCCGACGAGCTTCATAAGGTCGAAGCTCATGGCACGCTGGGCGGCCTCGGGCACGCGGGCGTGCAAAAAGTCGGTAGTCGGCTGCTGGCCGCGCTCGCCGATGGCGTGAACGAGCGGCACGACGGTGGCCTTGACCTCGTCGCAAAACGCGTCGAAGCTCTCGGTGGAAAGGCCGCGCTCGTACTGGTCGAGCCAAACATCGTATGGGTCGCGCTTGGGGTCCATGAGCTCGGCCTGATGCTTAAGTTGGGCGACGATTCTATCTACATAGGGTTCAAAGCTCGCCCAGTCATTGGCCGTCTTGGCCTTGTGCCACACGGCGTCGGCCTCGCAGGTGAGCCTGGTCCAGGCCTCGGCCTCCTCGGTGGGAATGGCGCTTGCCTCGCGCTGGTCGCGGCCGAGCACGCGGATCTCGTCGAGCAGCTGCGGGTCGTCGATCTTGCCGCCGGCGATGGTCTCGCGTGCCAGCGAGCGCACAAGCTCGACAGACTTTTTGCTGGTCAGGAGCTTGTGATGTTCACCGGCAAGGGTGCCCATGGCATCGGCGCGCGCTGCGGCGCCGTTGGCGGGGGCAATGGTCGCGCCGTCAAACTCGGCAATCTTGAGCAGGTACTCACGAGTCCACAGCTTGCCTTCGAGCTTGCGGATTTTTTTGACGGCCTTATCGACCTTCATGCCTTTGGATGTCTTGCCCGCTGCAGGCTCGGCCTTCTTATCGAGTTTCTTTCCCATACCATATCCTTGATCTCGTGAGCCGAGCGCTTCGGGTGGGCGCGCGGCCAGTTTGCACAGCTACCTGCCTTGTACCCAGCACGAACAAAACGGAACGCGGCGATACGCCCACACAATGTGGTATCCTGTAGCCCAATGCGTTGACGGAGAGGGTTTTGCCCGCCGCGTCGCCGGCAAGAGAGGGAAGGTCATGGGCTGCAAGCCTTCCTGCGGTGACAAGGGCCAAGCGTTCACTCCCGAGCAGCGACCTCAACGGGCACGCGGCCAGCGGCGGCGAAGCCCCAGTAGGGAAGCCGTGAGCCTCGCGATAAGGGGCGCAGAGTGGGCACGGCGGGCCAGACATCCGCCGCGTCAAACAAGGTGGTACCGCGGAATTCAACCGTCCTTGGGCAATGTACATGCCCGAGGGCGGTTTTTTTGTTACCGAACCGGGCCGCGTTTTCGCAACGCCAGGCGGCGGCAGTCGTCCCGGCGAGCGGGGAGCGCGAGAGATGAAAGGGAAGACATGAGTCTGATTGATGATCTGGTCAAACTCGAGGAAGAGGCCAAGGAGCTCGTCGCAGGTGCCGATGACGCCGCCAAGCTCGAGGCTGCGCGCGTTGAGCTGCTCGGTCGCAAGGGCCGCATCACCGGCCTGATGCGCATGATGGGCAAGCTCGCCCCCGAGGATCGTCCCGTGATGGGCAAGCGCGCCAACGAGATGCGCCAGCTGATCGAGGGCATGCTCGACGAGCGAAACACCGAGATGAAGGCCGCCGCCCTCAAGCGCGCACTCGAGCACGACGCCGTCGACATCACGCTGCCGGGCATCCGTCCGCAGATCGGCCACCAGCACCTGATCAAGCAGATCATCGAGGAGGCCGAGGACATCTTCTGCGGCATCGGCTACACCGTCGAGTCCGGTCCCATGGTCGACACCTCCTACTACAACTTCACCGCGCTCAACGCCCCTATGGATCACCCGAGCCGCTCGGCCCGCGATACCTTCTACGTGGTCGACAATAACCCCGGCAGCGTCGCGCACCCCGAGGCCCACGCCCACGGCGAGTCCGACGTGCTGTTGCGCACCCAGACCTCGGGCGTGCAGATCCACACCATGGAGTCGCAAAAGCCGCCCATCTACATGATCTGCCCGGGCACCGTCTACCGTCCCGATACAGCCGACGCTTGCCACCTGCCGCAGTTCAACCAGATCGAGGGCCTGGTCGTCGACGAGGGCATCACCTTTGGCGACCTGAAGGGCACGCTCGACTACTTTGTTAAGTGCATGTTTGGCGAGGATCGCAAGACGCGTTACCGCCCGCACTTCTTCCCCTTCACCGAGCCCAGCTGCGAGGTGGACGTGAGCTGCCACGTGTGCGGCGGCAAGGGCTGCAACTTCTGCAAGCACAGCGGCTGGATCGAGATCTTGGGCTGCGGCATGGTCGACCCCAACGTCCTGATCAACTGCGGCATCGACCCCGAGAAGTACACCGGCTTCGCCTTTGGTATTGGCGCCGAGCGCGTCGCGGCCCTGCGCTACGACCTGCCCGACCTCAGAACGCTCATGACGGGCGATATGCGCTTCCTGAACCAATTTTAGGCTTGCCCAGGCACCCCATCTTGGCGTTCAAACCGTCGCTCGCGTACCTTTAGTACGCGTCGCTCCTCTTTCACGCCAACCTGGGGCACCTGGACAACCCTAAGGCGAACGTCTTCATTTGATATTTCCTCCCTATGCGGAGATTAAGAACTAGGAGAGCTACATGCGCGTTTCTTACGACTGGCTCAAGACCATGATCGATATTCCGGAGGATCCCAAGACCCTTTCGGACGAATATATCCGTACCGGCACCGAGGTCGAGGCGATCGACACCGTGGGCGAGTCCTTCGACCACGTGGTGACTGCCAAGGTGCTCACCAAGACCCCGCACCCCGATAGCGACCATATGTATGTGTGCTCGGTCGACGTGGGTGACAAGAATCTCGACGCCGACGGCAACCCCGCTCCGCTGCAGATCGTCTGTGGCGCGCAGAACTTCGAGGCTGGCGACCACATCGTCACGGCCATGATCGGCGCCGTGCTTCCCGGCGACGTCAAAATCAAGAAGAGCAAGCTCCGCGGCGTCGTGTCCATGGGCATGAACTGCTCCGCACGCGAGCTCGGCCTGGGCGGCGACCACTCCGGCATTATGATCCTGCCCGAGGATACGCCCTGCGGCATGCCGTTTGCCGAGTACGTGGGTTCGAGCGACACTGTGCTCGACTGCGAGATCACGCCCAACCGCCCCGACTGCCTGTCCATGATCGGCATGGCCCGCGAGACCGGCGCCATCTTCGACCGCGATTTCCACGTTGAGCTGCCCGCCATCAAGGCCGAGACCGGCCGCGCGACCGACGACGAGCTTTCCGTCGAGATTGCCGACGAGGGCCTGTGCGACCG
This sequence comes from Collinsella sp., assembly GCA_018368345.1. Classification (GTDB taxonomy): domain Bacteria; phylum Actinomycetota; class Coriobacteriia; order Coriobacteriales; family Coriobacteriaceae; genus Collinsella. The sequence continues at coordinate 155,022 of JAGZEK010000002.1, read as the reverse complement.
CTACGTCGCCCGCATCGTACGTAACGTGAAGGTCGGCCCCTCGCCCGACTGGATGGTCAAGCGCCTTAACGCCCTGGGCGTGCGCCCGCACAACAATATCGTCGACATCACCAACTATGTGATGATGCTCACCGGTCAGCCGCTGCACGCCTTTGACCTGTCTACCTTTGCCGAGCGCGATGGCCACCGTCGCGTGGTGGTTCGTGCCGCCCAGCAGGACGAGAAGTTCACGACCCTCGATGGCGAGGAGCGCGTGCTCGACGCCGGCATGGGCCTTATCACCGACGGCGAGCGTCCCGTGGCGCTGGCCGGCGTTATGGGTGGCATGGATTCCGAGATTGAGGACGATACCGTCGACGTGATGGTCGAGAGCGCCTGCTTCAACGCCGGCCGCACCTCGCACACCAGCCGTGACCTGTCGCTGATCTCCGACGCCTCCATTCGCTTTGAGCGCCAGGTTGACGAGACCGGCTGCGTGGATGTCGCCAACGTTACCTGCGCGCTCATCGAAGAGATCGCCGGCGGCGAGGTTGCTCCCGGCTATGTCGACGTTTTCCCCGCGCCCAAGACCATCGACAGCATTAAGCTGCGCCTGGCCCGTGTGCACGCCATCTGCGGTGCCGACATCGAGCCCGACTTTATCGAGCGCTCGCTCACCCGCCTGGGCTGCACCGTCGAGCGCGACGGCGAGGACTTTATGGTCACGCCGCCGAGCTTCCGTCCCGACCTGCCGCGTGAGATCGACCTGATCGAGGAGGTCCTGCGCCTGTGGGGCATGGGTCGCGTCACGGCGACCATTCCGGCTGCCAAGAACCACATCGGCGGCCTGACGCGCGAGCAGAAGCTTACCCGCAAGGTCGGCGAGATCCTGCGCGCCTGCGGCCTCAACGAGACCACGACCTTTGGCTTTGCCGCCCCGGGCGACCTGGAGAAGATCGGCATGCCCGCCGAGGGTCGCGGCTGCCCCGTGGTGCTCATGAACCCGCTGGTGGCCGAGCAGACCGAGATGCGCCGCTCGCTGCTGCCGGGCCTGCTGCAATCCGTGGCCTACAACGAGGCGCACGGTACGCCCAACGTGCACCTGTACGAGGTCGGCAGCCTGTTCCATGGCCGCGAAAACGCCAGCCTGCCCAAGGAGACCAAGTCCGTCGCGGGCGTGCTTTCGGGCCAGTGGAGCGAGCAGTCTTGGAACATGAAGTACCGTAAACTGCGTTTCTTCTTTGGCAAGGGTATCGTCGAGGAGCTGCTCGCCCAGCTGCGCATCGAGAAGGTTCGCTTCCGTCCCGTCGAGGGCGAGGGCTATGCCTTTTTGCAGCCGGGTCGTGCGGCCGAGGTTCTGTCCGGCGGCACCGTGCTGGGTTGGGTCGGCGAGATCCACCCCGAGGCGCGCGAGGCCTGCGGCATCGACGAGGTTGTCGTTGCCTTTGAGCTTGACCTGGACAAGCTGATCAAGGGCGCCCGCAACCAAGAGAACTATCGCGAGTTCTCGCAGTACCCGGCTGTTGAGCACGATCTTGCCATTGTGGTCGACAACGCCGTGACTTGCGAGGACCTTGAGCGTCGCATCACCAGCGCCGGCGGCAAGCTGCTCGAGGGCGTGCGCCTGTTCGATGTCTACCGCGATCCGGTCCGCATCGGCAAGGGCAAGAAGTCCATGGCCTTCGCGCTCACGTATCGCTCGGACGACCACACGCTTACCAGCGAAGAGGTCGAGAAGGCGCACCAGAAGATCGTCACCAAGGTGTGCAAGGGCGTAAACGGCGAGGTCCGCTCGTAATCTTTGCTGTTCGGAACCCGCCCCCTGCGGGGTTTTCACGGCAACGTCCTCGCCGCTTCGCGGCTGCGGGATGTTGCCTTAGAAAACCCCTCTCGGGGGCGGGTTCCTGCGTTAACCTTGTTGCGAGCGGACCGCACCTTCTTCCGGGTGACCGGAAAGTTGGGAGTGCATGGGCCCTTTATTGGGCGGTGCGTGGACCTGGGTTAATAACGTACGTATTGCAAGGACGTGCTGCGTTGTGGGCGGTGCGCCTTTTTGTTAGTATGCTGAGTCGGTGTTACGGATTGTTGGAAACGTAACACGCAACGTTCTGATTGAGAGGGCTCATGCATATTCCCGATAACTATCTGTCCCCGCAGACCGATGCCGTCATGGCGGTGGCGATGGTGCCCGTTTGGGTCCATTGCATCAAAAAGGTACGCGCCACGCTCGATCGCGAGCATATGGCGTTCCTGGGCATCTGCGCCGCATTTTCCTTCTTGCTCATGATGTTCAACGTGCCGCTCCCCGGTGGCACCACTGGTCACGCCGTTGGTGGCGCGCTCATCGCACTGCTGCTGGGTCCCGAGGCCGCTGCCATCGCGGTTTCGGTCGCGCTGGCGCTGCAGGCGCTGCTGTTTGGCGACGGCGGCGTTCTGTCCTTTGGCGCAAACTGCTTTAACATGGCCTTTGTGCTGCCGTTTACCGCTGCTATCGTGTTCCGTGCGCTCAACAGCCGTCTGCACGACAAGAGCTGGGGCACCTCGGTTTCTGCCATCGTGAGCGGTTGGGTCGGCCTGTGTCTGGCGGCCCTGTGCGCGGCGATCGAGTTCGGTATTCAGCCGATGCTCTTCACCAACGCTTCGGGCGCTCCACTGTACTGCCCCTTCCCGCTGTCCGTTGCCATTCCGGCCATGATGATTCCGCATATGTTGGTTGCTGGCGTGGTCGAGGGCGTGGCGACGGCCGCCATCTACGGTTTCATTAAGAAGACGGCGCCGAGCGTTATCGTCGGGCCCGAGGCCGTCGATGGCCAGCTTGCCGCCGATGGTACCGCCAAGAAGACTTCCCTGATTCCCACGCTCATTCTGGTCGCCGTGCTTGTCGTGGCTACGCCGCTCGGCTTGCTCGCCACCGGTGACGCCTGGGGTGAGTGGGACGCCGAGGGCGCCGCGACCGCCGTTCAGGAGGCTGGCGACGACAGCCTGCAGGCTTCGGTCGGCCTCGACACCCCGACCTTTGCCGACGCCCTGCCCACGGGCGATTATCTGCAGGCCTATTCCGAGGAGCAGGGCCTTGGCTTTGCCGGCCAGGCTGCGATGTATATTCTTTCGGGCGTGATTGGCGTGGCGGTGCTCACCATCACATTCCGCCTGGTCTCGCTGACGGTCAAGGAAAGCGGTGCTCATGGCAATAGCCGAGCTGCCTAGTTGGCTTGCGGCCGAGGAGCGTTACGAGCCCGCGGGGGCTCGGCATCGTGTGATGCAAAAGAATGTCCTGCACCTGGCGAGCCTGCTTGAGCGGGTTCGCCTGGGTGGAGGCGCGCACGAGGGCGGGTCGATGGTCGACCGCGCCCTTTCTTGCGTTTCGGCTCCGGTGCGCCTGGTGGGGATGTTCGTTTGCGTTCTGTGCGTGTGTCTGACGCAGAGCCCGCTGTACCTCATGTTGATGGCGGCCATCGCGCTGGTGCTCGTTGCCGTGCGCCCCGTACGCGGGCTGCGTGCGACCTTTGTACCGGCGCTCGGCGCCACGGGGCTTGCGGTGGTTCTGGCACTGCCTGCCCTGCTGCTGGGCGCTTCTGCCGCGGGCGCCATGCTCAAGATCGCGCTCAAGACGTTCATTAACGTGTCGTTCGTGCTGGGCGTTTCGTGGACGCTCACCTGGAGCCGCATGTCGGCGGCGCTCAAGACGCTACAGCTGCCCGACGAGGTCATCTTTACGTTTGATATGGCGCTCAAGCACATCGAGGTGCTGGGACGCACGGCGCACGATCTGACCGAATCGGTCATGCTGCGCAGCGTGGGTCGTGCGCCTGCGGGTTTTTCGCGTACCGATTCGATCGCGGGTATCATGGGCATGACCTTTATCAAGGCGATGGAATGCAGCCGCGCGATGGACGAGGCTATGCTTTGCCGTGGCTTTGCCGGTGCGTATCCGACTCCCGCGCGGAGCGGCTTTGGCTGGCGCGATGCGGTCTATGCGGTCGTCGTGGTGCTGCTCGCCGTGTTGCGCGCGGTGCTGTAGCGCGGGCGGCCGAGCCGTCGATGTGGATAGGGAAGGGCGACGTTTTGGCAAACGATACGAATGGCGTGATGGGCGCGAGCGGTGCTACTGGCGCCAAGAGCGTGCCGCTCATCGAGTTTCGCGACGTGCTGTTCTCCTATGCGGGGCATACGGTTGTCGATGGTGTGTCGCTGCAGGTCGATCGTGGTGAACTCGTTGCCCTACTCGGTCCCAACGGCTGCGGTAAGACGACGATTATGCGCCTTATCAACGGTCTTGAACTAGCGGACGCGGGTGCGTACCTGTTTGACGGGCACGTGATCGATGCGGCATATCTCAAGGATTCCGCAGCCGCTCAGCGTTTTCATCAGCGCGTGGGCTTTGTGTTCCAGAATGCCGACGCCCAGCTGTTCTGCGCTACGGTGGGCGAGGAAGTTGCTTTTGGCCCCGCGCAGATGGGGCTGCCGACAGACGAGCTCGAGCGCCGCGTCCGCGATGCCATGGAGCTGTTCCAGGTTGCCGATCTGGTCGATGCCTCGCCCTATCAGCTTTCGGGCGGGCAAAAGAAGCGCGTTGCGCTGGCTGCGGTGGTGTCGATGAACCCCGATATCCTAGTGCTCGATGAGCCCACCAACGGGCTCGATGAGGACTCGTGCGACATCGTAGTCAACTTTTTGCTGGCCTACGTTGCTGCCGGTAAGACGGTTTTGATGAGTACGCACCATCAAGATTTGGTGCGCCGCCTGGAGGCCCGTGCCATCTATATCGATCGATATCACCATGTGGTCGAGGCGCCCGTGCCGTCGTATGGAACCGAAAGCGGTGCTGCGGAATAGTTGCTGCGTAGGGTATGTATGGCCGCCTGTGCGACTCTGCCGTGATGGTATAGTTAACCAGGTTTTATGGGGGTGGCTATGCCAAGTTGGAACATTCATATCGCTCAAACGGAGCGCTTGCTGGCACGTGCTAGCGTGCTTGCCGATAGCGTGCGCGACCGCAATGCCTTTTTGTTTGGCTGCGTGGTTCCGGATATCTTCGTGGGCTATATGGTCCCTGGCATCGCCGATCCCATTCCGTATCGCATTACGCACTTTGCAAAGCCCGAGCCTATCCCTAAGCCGCGCGAGCACGAGTTCTGGGATACCCATGTGGCGCCGCTGCTTAAAGGCGCACCCGCGGGCGAACCTGCTGAGGCTACCTCGATTGTCGAGGAGCGCGAGCGACTGAACCGCGTGCACTATCCTCAGCGCTACAGGGATGCCGAGCCGGTTGTCGGTCCCGGCGCCTGTGAGTTCTCGCTTGCGTCCGAAGATGTGGCGCAGTCGCTGCTCGATTTAACGCTGGGCGTCTGGTCGCATCTGGTGGCCGACACGGTATGGAACACGCGTGTGAACCAGTATCTGGAAGCACACGGCGGCAAGCCGTGCGAGGAATTCCGCATTAAAAAGCAGGGCGATTTTGACTGGTTTGGCAAGACGCTGGGCATCGTTTCCATTCCGCGTGCGACCGATCGCCTCTATACCGCTGCGACGCGTTTTGGGCAGTATCCCATCCATAAAGAATATGTGCTCAAGACTATCGGCGTCATGCACGAGATTGTACGCGAAAACCCCGGCGAGCCCGATCATCCGCCGTATCGCCTGCTAACCGAGGAGTTTTTCGATGTAACGTTTACCGAGGTCATCGAGCTGACCGAGGCGGGATTTGCCGCCCGCGTCGCATCACCCGGTGTTCCTGCTCTGCCCCTGATCGCTAGCTGCTAGCTGGCCGGCCCGGCAGTGAACAGCTCATCCCAATCGACCAACAGCTCCCGTCGCAGGGCGTAAACACGGCAAATGAGCTGCACATTTCATAGCATGCCATAAGTAGCTGGTTGCGTGTCATGCCGTGCGGGAGGCATCGACGCACAGAAAAAGGGCCCGGAAGGCAAAGCCTTCCGGGCCCTTTGCAATGCAAACCTGCTTGCAAGTGCGATTTAGCGCACCTGAGCGACGTAAGCGACGTTGGTCGAGGAGACCTTGTCCTCGAGCTGGACGCTCATGCGGGGATCGCCGGCGGTAGCGACGGTCAGGTCGCCGGCCTCGACGTAGCCGAGCTCCTTAGCGGTCTCGATCGCCTTGACGATCGTGCCGTTGACGGTGCCCTGGGTAATCTCGGCCTGGTGCGGGATAACGCCCCAGTACATGATCATCTGCTGGACGGCCCACTCGTGGCGGGAGAACGCGCAGATCGGCATGTTGGGACGGAAGTGCGAGATCAGGCGAGCGGTACGACCGGTGGTCGTCGGCACGGTGATGCACTTGGCGCCAACGGTGGTGGCCATGTTCACAGCGGACATACCCACAACGTTGTTGACGACGCGGGTGCCGTGAGCATCGGCCGGAACCTCGAGCGGAGCGTGGGCCGGGAGGTACTTCTCGGTCTCGAGAGCAATGCTGGCCTGCATCTTGACGGCCTCGACCGGGTACTTACCGGCAGCGGACTCGCCGGACAGCATGACGGCGTCGGTGCCGTCATAAATGGCGTTAGCAACGTCGGCAACCTCGGCGCGCGTCGGGCGCGGGTTCTGCTGCATGGAGTCGAGCATCTGCGTAGCGGTGATAACGGGCTTGTAGGCCGCGTTGCACTTGGCGATGATCTCCTTCTGGATGTGCGGAACGAGCTCGGGCTTGATCTCGATGCCCAGGTCGCCACGAGCGACCATGATGCCGTCGGAAGCCTCGAGAATCTCGTCGAAGTTCTCGACGCCCAAGGCGCACTCGATCTTCGGGAAGATCGTCACGTGCTCGCCGCCGTTCTCGCGGCAAAGCTCGCGGATGCCGCGGACGGACTCGCCGTCACGGATGAAGGAAGCGGCGATGTAGTCGATGTTCTCGGTCAGGCCAAAGAGGATGTCCTGACGATCGCGCTCGGTGATGGCGGGCAGCGAGATGTTGACGTTGGGCATGTTGACGCCCTTGCGCTCGCCGATCAGGCCGTCGTTCTTAACGACGCAGGTCATGTCCTGGCCACTGACGGACTCGACCTCGAGGGCAACCAGGCCGTCATCGATCAGGATGAGGGAGCCCTTCTCGACCTCGGAAGGCAGAGCCAGGTAGTCGAGGGAGATGTGCTCAGCGGTGCCGTGGAAATCCTCGGACGTGGGCTGAGCGGTGACGACGATCTTATCGCCGGTCTTGACGGCAACCTTCTTGCCGTCGACCAGAAGGCCGGTGCGGACCTCGGGGCCCTTGGTGTCGAGCAGGATGCCGACAGGCAGACCGAGCTCCTTGGAAATACGGCGGACGCGCTCGATGCGACCGTGGTGCTCGTCGTAGGAGCCGTGCGAGAAGTTAAAACGGGCGACGTTCATGCCCGCCTTGATCATCTCGCGGATGGTCTCGTCGCTATCGCAGGCGGGACCCATGGTGCATACAATCTTAGTGCGCTTGTACATTCAGACCTCCATCTGACATCGTCTTGCGCTGATAGATAAACCATAAGAAATAAAACCGAGATGATTATAACGAAATGCCGACCGAATACCCCAAAAAATCGACCGTATGCCGAAATGGAAGTTCATTTTTTGCGGGAAAAACGGTATATGAAAAATCTTTACCAACCACTCCAAGCGCTGCTATCTGGGCGATATGTCAGTTTGGCGATGTGCCGAAGAAAAAACGTTTTACCAATGTTGAGCATCACACGGTCTGCACCGTTGCGTGCGGACCATATTTCCAAACCGATTGTTTTGGCTAGACGCGTCGCTTTGGGGTACCATAGCTCCACTATCAACTGCCGCTCAGCACGGCAGCCTTGATGAGCCCTTGCCCTTCTCCTGGGAATTATGATCGGGCATCAATCTGCTGAGTGGCCCGAATCCCAGGAGGGGACTCTATATGCAAAAGGAATACCTGTCCGCCGCGGCGGAGGTGCTCAGCGACCAAGGCGTCGATGAGAACCTCGGCCTGAGCAACGACGAGGCGTCGTCGCGCCTCGCCAAGACAGGCCCTAACAAGCTCGAGGAAGCCGAGAAGACGCCGCTGTGGAAGCGTTTCTTTGAGCAGATGGCCGACCCCATGGTCATCATGCTGATCGTTGCCGCCGTCATCAGCGCCCTCACGGGCATGGTCAAGGGCGAGCCCGACTTTGCCGATGTCGCCATCATCATGTTCGTCGTTATCGTCAACTCGGTGCTGGGCGTGGTTCAGGAGGCCAAGAGCGAGGAAGCCCTCGAGGCCCTGCAGGAGATGAGCGCCGCGCAGTCCAAGGTGCTGCGCGACGGCAAGCTCGTGCACCTGCCGAGCGCCGAGCTCGTGCCCGGCGATGTGATCATGCTCGAGGCGGGCGACTCCGTTCCGGCCGACTGCCGTGTGCTCGAGAGCGCCACGATGAAGATCGAGGAGGCCGCCCTTACCGGCGAGTCCGTGCCCGTCGAGAAACATGCCAACGTCATTGAGCTCGCCGCCGGCACCGATGACGTGCCGCTCGGCGACCGCAAGAACATGTGCTACATGGGTTCCACCGTGGTATACGGCCGCGGTCGCGCCGTCGTGGTCGGCACCGGTATGAACACCGAGATGGGCAAGATCGCCGGCGCTCTGGCCGAGGCCAAGGAAGAGCTCACGCCTCTGCAGGTTAAGCTCGCCGAGCTCAGCCGAATCCTTACCATCATGGTGATTGTCATCTGCGTCGTCATCTTTGGTGTCGATATCATTCGTCACGGCGTGGGCAACGTCCTTACCGACCCGACCGCGCTGCTCGACACCTTTATGGTGGCCGTCTCGCTCGCCGTCGCCGCCATCCCCGAGGGCCTGGTCGCCGTCGTGACCATCGTGCTTTCGCTCGGCGTGACCAAGATGGCCAAGCGCCAGGCGATCATCCGCAAGCTTTCTGCTGTCGAGACCCTTGGCTGCACGCAGACCATCTGCTCCGACAAGACCGGCACCCTTACCCAGAACAAGATGACCGTGGTCAAGCACGAGCTTGCCGCGCCCAAGGAGAAGTTCCTGGCTGGCATGGCCCTGTGCTCCGACGCTCAGTGGGATGAGGAGCTGGGCGAGGCCGTGGGCGAGCCGACCGAGTGCGCGCTCGTCAACGACGCCGGCAAGGCGGGCCTCACCGGCCTGACTGCCGAGCACCCGCGCGTGGGCGAGGCCCCGTTCGACTCAGGCCGCAAGATGATGTCCGTGGTCGTCGAGACCCTGGACGGCGAGTACGAGCAGTACACCAAGGGCGCGCCCGACGTGGTGATCGGCCTGTGCACCCACATCTACGAGAGCGACAAGGTCGTCCCGTTGACCGAGGACCGTCGTGCCGAGCTCGTGGCCGCCAACAAGGCCATGGCCGACGAGGCCCTGCGCGTGCTTGCGCTGGCAAGCCGCACCTACACCGAGGTCCCGGCCGACTGCAGCCCCGCCGCGCTCGAGCATGACCTGGTCTTCTGCGGTCTGTCCGGCATGATCGACCCGGTCCGCCCCGAGGTAGCCGACGCCATCCGTGAGGCGCACGACGCCGGTATCCGCACCGTCATGATTACGGGCGACCACATCGACACCGCCGTGGCCATTGCCAAGCAGCTGGGTATCGTCACTGATCGCAGCCAGGCCATCACCGGTGCCGACCTCGATCGCATGAGCGACGAGGAGCTCGACGCGAACATCGAGGACTACGGCGTGTACGCCCGCGTCCAGCCCGAGCACAAGACACGCATCGTCGAGGCTTGGAAGTCGCGCGACCAGATCGTGGCCATGACGGGCGATGGCGTCAACGACGCCCCGTCCATCAAGCGCGCCGACATTGGCGTTGGTATGGGCATCACCGGTACCGACGTCACCAAGAACGTCGCCGACATGGTACTTGCCGATGACAACTTCGCTACCATCATCGGCGCCTGCGAAGAGGGTCGTCGCATCTACGACAACATCCGCAAGGTCATCCAGTTCCTGCTTTCGGCCAACCTTGCCGAGGTGTTCTCGGTGTTTATCGCCACGCTCATCGGCTTTACCATCTTCCAGCCGGTGCAGCTGCTGTGGGTGAACCTGGTCACCGACTGCTTCCCCGCGCTCGCGCTGGGCATGGAGGATGCCGAGGGCGACATCATGAAGCGCAAGCCGCGCAACGCCAAGGACGGTGTCTTTGCCGGACATATGGGTCTGGACTGCGTGGTCCAGGGCCTAATCATCACCGCGCTGGTGCTGGCGAGCTTCTTTGTGGGCGTGTACTTTGACATGGGCTACATCCATATCGCCGATATGATCGCCGGCAATGCCGACGAGGAAGGCGTGATGATGGCGTTCATCACGCTCAACATGGTCGAGATTTTCCACTGCTTCAATATGCGCAGCCGTCGTGCGTCGCTGTTCACCATGAAGAAGCAGAACAAGTGGCTGTGGGCTTCCGCCGCGCTGGCACTGGTGCTGACGGTGATCGTGACCGTGCAGCCGACGCTTGCCGAGATGTTCTTTGGCCCCGTGACGCTTGAGCTCAAGGGCGTTGTCGCTGCCCTGGGCCTGGCCTTCCTGATCATCCCGCTGATGGAGATCTACAAGGCGATCATGCGCGCGGTCGAGAAGGAGTAAGTTAACCTGTCCGGGCCCGCCCCTGCGTGTTTTCTTCTTCGCTGGTCCTCGCGCTTCGCGCTGCAGGATCGCTCAGAAGAAAACACTCCCAGGGTGGGCCCTACGGTATCCTTACTGGCTTTTCTCCCGCGCGGATGAAAAAGGGCTGAGGGAAAGAAGGTGAGCGGCCGAGCAATTGCTCGGCCGCTCGTTTTGAATAAAGGATGTGCCCTTTGGAAACCCCTCTCGGCGGGCGGGCCCTGCGGTGACGTTGCTGACTTTTCTCCCGTGTGGATGATAAAGGCTGAGGGAAAGTGTGTGAGTCGGTCGGGCATTTGCTCGACCGACTCTTTTTTGTGGGAAAATACCCGCTCAGTTGTGATTTGTGGTGCTGGGAGGCGCTTGTGGGCAAGGCTAAGGCTAAAGCGAAGAAAAAGACGACGGGGGCGCGGGCTAAGCGCGATCGTCGTCGGAAGCTCGCGACCGAACCCCCTGCATCTGCTGAGGAGTTGCTGGCGAGTGTACCGGGGCTTGACGCGCTGCAGGATGTTCCGGCGTTTGATGACCTGCCGGTCGATGAAGCTCAGCAGGCTGCCTTTGATGATTTCTGCGCACATGCCGAGGAGCCCGAGCAGATGCAACTTGGCGCCGTGGTGCGCTTGGATCGTGGGTTTCCGCTGGTGGCGACTGCCGACGATACCTTCCGCGCCGAGCATGCCGTGGGATTTGCCAAGTCGCGCGGTGGGGACGAGGTCCTGCTGCCTGCCGTGGGCGATCGTGTGGCGGTGCGCCGCGCTCCCGGGCACGATATGGGCGTGATTGAATGCGTGCTGCCGCGCCGTACGAGCTTTGAGCGTTGGCGCGGCCGTGCCCGCGGAGAGCGCCAGGTGCTCTGCTCCAACGTGGATAGCGTGCTAATCGTGCAGGCGCTCGGTGCCGGTGAGGTGCTGCTCGACCGCGTGGCGCGCTCGCTGGTGTTGGCGCTCGACTGCGATGCCGAGCCGGTGGTGGTACTCACCAAAGCTGATCGCTGCGATGCCGAGGAGCTCGAGCGCGATCTGGACCGCGCGCGCCGCCTGGTGGGTCCGGACGTGCGTGTGATCGTGACGTCCTCTGCCGAGGGCCGCGGCCTGGACGAGGTCCGTGCCTGCGTGCCCGCCGGGAGCTGCGCCATGATTCTGGGCGAGTCGGGTGCCGGCAAGTCGACGCTGCTCAATGCGCTGCTGGGCCACGATACGTTGGCGACCGGCGGTGTGCGCGAACGCGACGATCAGGGCCGTCACACTACCGTCGCGCGCGTGATGGTGGCACTGCCGGGCGACGCCGGCGTGATCGCCGATGCCCCGGGCCTGCGCAGCCTGCCGCTCGTGGGTCACGAGCGGGGTCTGGCGCGCGCTTTCCCCGAGATTGTCGAGGCATCGCGCGCGTGCCGGTTTGGCGATTGCACGCATACCCATGAGCCGGGCTGCGCCGTTCGCGAGGCCGAGGACGCCGGGCAGATCGATAGCCTGCGTCTGGAAACGTTCCAAAACCTGGCGTCATCCATGCGCGTGAGCGCTCAAATGCTCGATCCCGATGTCCATCTGTAATTGATTTTTCCTATGACAGCCGTCTCCCAACTGTTCGGGAGACGGCTTTTTTGCTGCGGAAAAGCTTCGAAACATACAGTTTGCTGACGTGCTGACCAAAACCTTGCCACGAGCTTGACGGGCTGGTCAGCTTTTGGTCAGCGATTGGTTTGACATCGAAAACCAAGATTGCGATTGCGCCGCTTTGCACTCTGACCGCTCAGACAATGGTGGTACGGGCATTCGCCCGGCACTGCCATGAGAGGAGCGGCCGTGAACAAGAGCAAGCGCATCGCCATCAGTCTGGTCGCGGGCGTGCTCGCTGCTCTGCTCTGCATGGTTTACGGCTCGTCAATCCGCTCGCAAGCCGAACAGGTCCAGGCTGAGACCTTGGCCAAGTACGGTGGCGATCGCGTCGAGGTTTGCGTCGCGGCGCGCGATATCGATGTGGGCGAGACCCTCGATGAGACCAATGTCATAACCCAGGAATGGCTGACGAGCCTGCTGCCGCGTGACGCAGCGACCGAGCTGCGCCAGGTGCGCGGCGACGTGACGACTTCGCGTATTCCCAAAAACGCCGTGATCTGCAATGTCTACACCAAGGCCGAGAGCCGCAAGCTCGAGGTGCCTAAGGGCAAGGTTGCCGTTTCGGTGGCGGTCGATGCCGAGCACTCGGTCGGCGGTGCCACGGGCGTGGGCAGCTACGTGGACGTGTACGTGCAAAAGGACGGCGTGACCGATCGGCTGTGCGGCGCGCACGTGATCGATACCAGTGAGGATTCCGGTGCCACGCGCGAGGGCAAGATCGAATGGGTGACGCTGGCGGCTGACCCCGAAGACGTCAAGGAACTGCTGGGAGCCTCGGGCAAGGGAACGGTCAGCTTGACGATTCCCGCCACGGCGCGCGGCAAAAAGAGCGGAGGCGACGAGTGATGAAGGCGATCTGGCTTGCGTGCTGCGCGTGCGGCGATTACGGACTGTTGCAGCGGGAAGTCGAGGGCCGTGATGTGGGTGCACAGGTGCTTCGCGTGGGTGACCTGGACGGGCTGGTTTCCATGGCGCGGGCGTTTCCGTCACGCCGCGGGGCTGCCATCATCGCGGCGTCTCTGTTTGATACCGAAGATGTGCGCAAGACTGTTGCGCGCCTGACGGCCGAAGGCCGCGTGAGTCGCGTGGTCGTGTTGATAGAAGCGCTCGATCCGTCGGATATCGAGGGGCTGTTTCGCGCGGGGGCGACCGAGGTCATCGCTGCACACAGTATATGCGGCAACGGGCGCGCGGGCGAGGGAGCGGTTGATTCCGATCGGCGCATGACGATTGAGCCCGATGCTTTTGTTGATAGGGAACCCGGGGCGCCTCGCGCTACAAGAGGCCCGCGTGTTGATGATTATGGAAAAGCGGAAGCCGAGCATGGTCGGCGCCCCCGGAACCCCCTTGTATACGATGACGCTGGAGGGCCGGCGCAGCATGCTGGCGATTCCCCGGCTGTAGATATGGGATACGTGCACGGCGTGAATCTGGCGGATGAACTCGATGAAGTTGAGGGCTTTGCCGGGTGCGGCGAGTTGTCGCTGATGCAGCATGAGCAGATTGCACAGAACGAGCCTGCCTCGCAGACCGAACAAGCTGCCATGCCGGCTTGGACGCAGCATGTGGTTGCGGCGGGGGAGACGGGGACGCTGTCACCGACGCCCGCCCCGCCGCCTCCGATGCCGCCGGCAGACGCTGCCGCTTCGCCGCATCGAGCTCCGGTCATCTGCGCCATTTCGGGTTCGGGCGGTTGCGGCAAGTCGACGATCGTTGCCACCATGGCACACACATCGTCGCTGTTGGGCTTGCGTGCCGCCGTGCTCGACCTGGATCTGATGTTTGGAAACCTTTACGATTTGTTAGGCGTCGATGCTCCGCGCGATATGGCGGCACTTATCGAGCCGTCGGCGGCGGGCACGCTCACCGAGCCGGATATCGTAGCCACATCGATGCGCGTGGCACCGGGCGTTACGCTCTGGGGTCCCGTCGCGGCGCCCGAGCAAGCCGAGCTCATGGCACGTCCGGTGGAGCTACTGCTTGATGTTCTGCGTCGCGAATCCGACGTGGTCTTTATCGATACCTCGGTCTTTTGGGGCGACGCCGTGGCGGCTGCGGTGGCGGCGAGCGACCGTTGCCTGGTCGTTGGCGATGCGGCGGTGTCGTCCGCGGCATCGGCATCGCGCGTCATTGAACTGGCAGGTCGAGTAGGTGTGCCGCGCACGCGCATGAGCGCCGTGTTCAACCGGTTCGGTGCGCGCGGAGCAGACGAGGACGTCGCCATGCGCTTTGAGATTGCCTGTGCGTTGAGCTCCAAGATTCGTATCGCCGATGGCGGGCAGGATCTCGCCGCGCTCATGGCGTTTGGGCGCGCTGACGAGGCAGTGGGGCAGACCAGCGCTTTTGCGACTAGCGTGCGCGAGGCCACGCGCGAGATGCTCGTGGAACTGGGGTGCGCCGTCGGCCCTTGGAGCGATATGGTCGCCGACCGTGCAACGCGCACCGAACGCCCGCGTATCCGCCTTCCCTGGTCGCGCGAGGGTGATCAGCGATGAGCCTGCAAACGAGGATTAAGGCTGCCGGCGCTGCGGCGGCGGCAGCGCCTGTAGATGCGGGGCGTCGCCGCGCCGTGAAACGACGCACCAAGCGCGCCGTGATGGACCGCATGGGTTACGACGAAGTGGCGCGTATCAGCGCCTATATCGACCCGGCACTTGCCCGCTCGGAATTGCGTCCTGCGGTGGAGGCGGCGCTCAATGTTGAGGAGCCGACCGATCTCGCGACGCCCGAGCGCGAGACCATCATCGACGAGATTTTGGATGACGTGGTGGGCTTGGGGCCGTTGCAGCCGCTCATCGAGGACGACACCGTTACCGAGATCATGATCAACGGCTGCCGCTCGGCTTTCTTTGAACGCGGCGGCGTCTTGTACCCCATCGAGCATGCGTTTGAGGATGATGAGCAGATCCGTGTGCTTATCGACCGCATTATCTCGCCACTTGGCCGCCGTATCGACGAGCGCAGCCCCATCGTCAACGCCCGCCTCAAAACGGGCTATCGCGTCAACGCGGTGATTCCGCCTGTGGCGATTGACGGACCGATTCTCACCATCCGAAAGTTCTCGGACCGCATCTGCTCGCTGGACGAGCTTGTGGGGCTGGGGTCGCTGCCGCTTTGGTATGCGCAGCTGCTGTCGTGCGCGGTGTCGCTGCGACAGGACCTGGCGGTTGCGGGAGGCACGGGATCTGGTAAGACCACCCTGCTCAACGCGTTGTCATGCGAGATTTCCACCGGCGAGCGCATCGTGACGATCGAGGACTCTGCCGAGCTCAAGTTTGCGCATCATCCGCACGTGGTGCGCCTAGAGGCGCGCGAGGCTTCAATTGAGGGTGAGGGTGCGGTGACGATTCGCGACCTAGTAACTAATGCCCTGCGCATGCGCCCCGACCGCATCGTGGTGGGCGAGGTGCGTGGTGCCGAGTGCTGCGACATGTTGCAGGCCATGAACACGGGCCACGACGGGTCGCTCACCACACTTCATGCGGGTTCAGAACAGGAGACCGTGGTGCGTCTGACGTTGCTTGCACGTTATGGCATCGATCTGCCGAGCGAGCTCATCGAGGAACAGATTGCCATGGCGCTCGACGGCATCGTGATGTCCGAGCGCCACGCCGATGGCAGGCGTTTCGTCTCCTCGTATTCGGGGGTGCGTCGCGCCGCGTCGGGCGGCGTAGAGCTCGAGCGCTATGTGACTTTCGATGCCGCCGAGCGCACCTGGACGCTTGACCGCGAGCCGCCGTTTATCGCAGAAGGCCTGCGGTCGGGGACGCTCGCACAAGAGGAGGTGGACGAATGGAGATCACTGTGCCCCTCGTCGTAGGGGGCTTGGCAGGGCTTTCTGTCGCGACGGCGTGCGGGGCGGAACCTCGTGTGCCGCAGGTATTGCCGGCGGAGCTGGCGCGTCAGGCGCTCGAGACGGTGGCAGAGAAGCTGCCGCGTGAGCTGGTGGAAAACGATCTGCTGAAAAAGATCGCCCGTTCGTGGGCATCGCTGGCTCCGGCGCATCGCCTTGGCCTCGTGATCGAAGATGCTTCGGGACGTTTGGCGTTTCTGCTGCTATCGAGCGGTGTCTGCTGCGTTTTACTAACGATGGTGTCGTTATCGCCCCTCGGATTTGCCTTGGGACTTGTTGCTCCGTTTGCCGTCGGTGCCGCTCGGGATGGCTTTGAGAGCCGGCGCGAGCAACACGATGCAGAAGAGGCAATGCCCGAGGCGTTTACCGCACTTTCCATGTCGCTTGCCTCGGGACATTCGCTGGCCCAGGGCATGCGCTTTGTGGGCGCTCATGCGCAAGAGCCAGTGCATACCGAGTTTTTGCGGGTGGCGGCGGCGATCGATTGCGGCATCTCGGCGACCGACGCGCTCGATGACTTGCTCGTGCGTATCGACGCCCCCGGTCTTTCGCTTGTGACCTTGGCGCTTAAGGTGTCTCAGCGCACCGGCGCTCCGCTTGCCGACTTACTGTCCGAGGCGTCGAGCATGGTGGGGGAGCGCATTGAGCTCAAGCGCCGCCTGGATGTTAAGACGTCGCAGGCTCGCATGTCTGCGCATATGGTCGCGGCGATGCCGGCGGGCATGTGCGCGGTGTTGGCGCTGCTTTCGGCAGATTTTCGTCGCGGTCTTGCGACGCCTGCCGGCGCGGGCGCTGTGGTGCTGGGTCTTGCCCTCAACGCCGTTGCCCTGGTGGTTATCCGGCGCATTATGCGGGTGGAGCTATGAGCGCCCCGGTTGCAGCTGCGGCTTGCCTGTGCGCCCTGAGTGTATTTGTCGCGACGGGTTTTGATCGGGCGGATGCACGCAAGATCGCAGGGGCCTGCAAGCGCGAGGCGGTGCTGGTCGCTGCCGCGGGTCGCTCGGTGGTCGATGCTCTGACCGCGCGAGTGAAGGGCGCGGTTGGAGCGGGCGGCCCGGCGCGAGTGTCGCTCGGCGAAGTGTCCGAGATGATCGATGTTGTGCGCTTGGGTCTTTCGGCCGGTCTTTCGTTTGATGCGGCGCTTGAGATTTTCTGCGCCAACCGCCGGTCAGTGCTCGCTCTTCGCCTTGAGCGCGCCTGCATGGCGTGGCAGGTGGGCGTGGGCACGCGTGAGGACGAGTTGTTGGCCGCCGCGCGCGACCTGGACGTGCGAGCGCTCGAGACCTTTGCCATGACGGTGGGGCAGGCGCTCGCCCTGGGTGCCCCACTTGCCGAGACGCTGGCCGCTCAAAGTCGCGAGATCCGTGCGGCTCATCGCGCCGCGGTCGAGCGCGAGATCGAGCGTGCGCCCGTCAAGCTGTTGATTCCCACCGGCACGCTCATCTTGCCGGCGTTGCTTCTGTCCATATTGGGCCCGCTGCTGGGAGCAGGCGGGATGATGTAGGGAGGAATACATGAACACGATGACTGACGCTGCTGGCAAGGTCCAGGGCTGGGCGTTTTGCCGGGCGGCACATGTTCGTCAGCGCGCCAAGGAACTATTGCAGGAGGAGAGCGCACAGGGTACCACCGAGTATGCCATCTTGGTCGGCGTGCTCGTGGTGATTGCGATTATCGCCATCGTCGCATTTAAGGGCAAGGTCCAAGATCTATGGAACGCTATCAGCGAGGGCATCAACAGCCTGTAGAGGGCGAGCGCCCCATCGGGGTACTGCTGGTGTTTGCTTGCCTGGTCGTGGCGATAGCGGCGGTGCTTTGGGGGCTTAACGCCGCGCGGCAGCAGCGTCCTGGGACCGCCTCCGATTTGGGCTCAGATTCGGCGGTGGCGTCTCAAAAAGATGAGATGCGAGATGCGGACGATTCGGATGTCGCTGTCACGGCGCAAACCTTTCTGCGGACGCTCGACAAGCGGTCTGGCACTGCGACGGATTCGCCTGAGGGCAACGCGATTGCGGTCCGGCTTGCATGGTCCGAGGACCGACCGATGACCGAAGCGGCGGCGGATATGCTGCGTGCCTATCGCGAGGTACCCACGGCGCAACTTGCTCTGATCGGCTATCTCGACATCAAGGGAAACGTGTGGGGCGCCATCGTGCGCGACGAACGCGGCTGGGTCGATATGGTGACAATTGCCGCGGATGCTGGCGATGCTTCGTGCCGTCTGCGCGCCGTGCGCCTGGTTCCGCAAACAATAAGCTCAAAGGAGGGGTCGTGAAATGCATGGCGTTCTGCGTGAGGAATCTGCCCAGGCGACGGTCGAATACGCCATCGTCACGGTGGCGCTGTTATCGATCGTGCTGGCGATCGCGGGACTTTGGCGTGCCGGCACCGATGGGCGCTTGGCGGCGCTGGTTGAGCGGGCGGCATCCCATGGCGTTGCCTCGACGTCGGTTATCGACGCCGCTGCGGCCGCTAAGGACATCGCGTTGTATTGATGCCGCGCGCGAGGACCGGGCGCAGTCTACGGTCGAGGCCGCTTTTTTGCTGCCGACGTTTCTGACACTCATCCTTCTCGCGCTGCAACCGGTGTGCCTGCTCTATACGCGCGCGGTCATGGAGTCTGCCGCCGCCGAGACCGCGCGGCTCATGACCACGACGACGGCGGAGGACGACGATCTTAAGGAGTTCGCCCGCCGCCGACTTGCCGCAGTGCCCAACGTTTCGATCTTTCATGCCGGCGGGCCGTTGTCGTGGGATATCGAGCTTGGCCGGGCCGGTGCGGGTGGCGTCTCGTCCGTGTCCGTTTCCGGCGAGGTCAAGCCGTTGCCTGTGATCGGTGCGTTTGCGCAGGCTATGGGTGGTACCGCCGAGGGCGGCTACGTTGAGCTCAAGGTCGATGTCTCGTATCAATCGCGTCCCGAATGGCTGGAGGGAGATTATGATTCGTGGATTGCTGCATGGGATTAAGCGTTTCTGGTCTAGACGCGTTTTGACGCACCGTCCGAGCTGCCATCGCAAGCGAGGCGGCTTTATGGGTCGAGCCGGTGTCGATCTGTTTATCGAAGACGGCGCCTATACCACGCTTTCTTCTGCCGTGGTCATCCTAGTGGTGCTCACATTGTTGTTTTCGTCGACCGCGGCGATATGGAGTATGTCGCGTGCCGGGGATACCCAGGTGGCGGCTGATAGTGGCGCGCTGGCGGGTGCCAACGTAGTGTCGTCCTATCACACGGCTGCCACGGTGGTTGATGCGAGCATCTTGAGTCTGGGGCTGGCGGGGTTTGCCACGATCGGGACGGGCCTGGTCGCCATCCTCATCCCGGGTGCCGAGCCGGTTGCCGGCAATATGGTCGACACCGGGATTGAGATCATTAAAACGCGCAACAAGTTTGCCAAAAGCGCATCGGAAGGCTTACAGAAAATCGAGACGGCCCTGCCGTATCTGATCGCCGCGCGTGCCACGCAGGCGGTGTCGGTGCAGGATACCGATAGTGTGACCTATACCGGTACGGCGCTTGCCGTGCCCAGGACATCCGAGTCTGACTTCGCTGCGCTCAAAGGATCAGAGATCTCGACCGATACCATTAAAGACACATCAGATGATTTAGGGGGTGCGGCCGAGGAGCTGCGGAAGGCTTCTGAGGACACGGCGAAGGCTAAAGAGCGTGCTTGGCTGGCGGATTGTGGTGGGTCTGACAAGGGCTCGGTCGGCAGCTGTTCTTGCATGTGGGAGCGTGCGAAAAGCCTAACGGATCTCTCCGGTGTTCAAAATCCGCATTACTCATCGAGCGTTACGTGGGAGCCCCAAGTTGCCCTTGATCGCGCGAAGGACTACTACCATTGGCGTCTGACAAATGAGAAGCCCCACGGCTCGAGTGTCGAGATGAAGGCAGAGTCTGCGGCGCGTAAGGCGTTTTATACCTATGCGAGCGCGGAGGTCGATCGGGCACATATAACCGAGAACGGAGACAGGGTTTCCTCCTATATTCCGCTGCTGCCGCGCAACTCTGATGAGGTTCGGGCGACGGAGCTCTATACCGATGCGGTGTGGCCGACGAGCGTGAACGATGACAAGGCGTATCTGCATTACGGGACGACCTGCCCTAACTATAAGAAAGGGACGCCGAGCGGATTTGCTTCGGTTGCCGATTACGATGGACAGGATAAATGCAGCAAATGCCATTTTGGCGTTTCGTCGCTTGGTGCTGTTGCGGCGCCTTCAACCTCTATCGAAAACGGCTTCGAGTATCACTTTGACAAGTTTAAAGACGCCCTGGAAGGCTACGTCGAATGCCGCAACAAAGAGCTCGAGCTCGAACGTCAGACCGAAGACGAGACCGACCGTGTGAGCAATGCGTTTGACCAGGCCATTAAAGCGCTTTCGGGCGAGCGTCCGCGTATCGCCCCACCTGGCCGCAACGGCGTAGTCGCCTTTGCAGTTTCGGGTGATATTGCCAGCCCCGATCAACTTAACTCTTCGTTTAACACGGCGGTTGAGCTTGACAGTCGCGGTGCCATCTCTGCCGCGGTGCTGGCGCCCGATGAGGCGACGGCGCAAAACAACGTGCTTTCGCGATTTTTCTCGACATTGAAGGAACGCTCGGGTGGCGTTGCCGGCGTACTCGACGGCGTCATGGATGTTTGGGGACGGCTGCTCGTAGGATACGGTGATATCCAAGGTTCGGCCGACGAACTTATGGACGAGATGATTAAAGGCCTAGGAGGGGGCAGCGGCGCGTTGGGCTCCATCGCATCATGGCTCGGCGATACCGTTTCGGCGTCCGTGGCGGCGTTGGGTCTGGAACCGTGCGACTTGCGCCTGCGAAAGCCAGTGCTGACCGATTCCGCCAACGTCATTAAGAGCCCGGGGTCTGACATTGCCGGTCTCTCTCAAGCGCAAGACAAGCTGCGAAGTATTCCGTTGGGCGTGACCGATCCCAAGGCGCTTTGCGAGGCGTTGGAATATCAAGTCGAACGCACCATCAGCGGTACGGTGCTCACACTTGCGGAGATTCCTCTGCCCGGCGGCGGCTCCATCCCGCTTACCGTCGATGTCGCCACGCTGGTTGGCGCTCTGGGCGGTGGGTCGTAATGAGTATCCGCATGCGTCTGCGCGAGGAGCGCGCCCAAGCGACGGTGGAGATGGCAGTGGTTACGCCCGTTTTGCTGGTGCTGGCACTCATCGTATACAACGTCATGATCTTTGCCAGCGCTGTCGCGCGCTTCGACCGCGTGGTGCCCGACATCGTGTTGGCGCACGCCGTGGCGTCGGAGGGGGAGGGCGACGAAAGCTCTGCCGATGCCTCGGCGACGGTTCAGACTCAAATTCTGAATGCCATGAAAGGCTATGACTTGCAGATCGAAGTGTCGAGCGAGCAAGGCGCGGAGGCATCGGATGGTGGCCTGCTCTCCCTATCCGGTACGTTTAGGACCTACACCTGCACCATGCACTATGAGCCGTGGCCGACTTCTCTCAGCATCGCTGGCGTTCCGCTGGGGGCGCCGACAACGTTGTCGCACGAGCGCGCGGTGACGGTCGATCCATGGCGCCCGGGGGTGGTCATGTGACCGCGGTCTCGTCCTACATCGCCTACGCGCGGGCACTCAATAGGCTGGGTTGGACGCCGGCCGAGTTTGCGGTGGCGGAGTCGTTTGTCATGCGCCTGCGCGGCATGCTGGGACGGCGTCCGGTTGCCGCCAACGGCCTGCCGCTCGTCATGGCGTTTCCACGCTGCTCTTCGGTCCACACGTGTTTTATGGCCTATCCCATCGACATCGCCTTCATCGATCGCGACGGCAATATCCTCGCGCGCTACGAAAACGTATGTCCCTGGCGTATGTGCTCCTACCCCGGCGCCTGGGCCGCACTAGAACGCTCTTCAATCATTGTTTCGACCCCTGCTCTCCAACGCGTGCCGGCTTAAGAATTGGCGACAGCGGACTTTCGTCATACGAAATTGGGTAAGATGGAGGAGAAGATGCATGGATGTTGAGATCCATCCCAACGCTAAAAAGCACCTGACAGAACAGCAGGTGCTTAGCGCTTGGCTTGCGGTTACTGAGTGCATTCGTCGCGAGTCGAAGGACGAGCCGCCGAGATGGCTTGCGATTGGATGGCTCCCAGACGGACGAAGCGTGGAGCTTGTCGCGGTCGAGCTTCTCCGTGGGTGGCTTATCATTCATGCCTTGTCTCCAGTCCAGAAGAAATTTTGGCAGGAGATTGAACAGGCTCGGCAAAGGGGTCGATGATGGGCAAGACGTATACGGCCGCTAATGGTCAGGTTGTAACGGATGAAATGATTGACGCGTGGTGCGAGTCGTACGAGCGCGGAGAGTTTCCGGATGGCGAACATGCCGTTGGTGGGATCGTGCATGGACGGCCCCCGCTCTCAGGTGAGGGGACGGCAACGTTGTCGGTCAAGATTCCTCTGGGAATGAAGGAGGCCATTCGTCGACGGGCGGCTGCCGAGGGGATGACGCCAAGTGAGTTTGCCCGTGCGGCTCTGAGCGAAAAACTTCTTGCTGCCGGCTGATGTCTCTGACGTGCCGATTTATAGAACCGAGGCTGTGCTCAAAAACTTTTTTAAAATTCTCGGTTGACCGGAACGCGTCCTTGGTTATACTAATCAAGCCTTGAAACAAGGCACACCTCAAATGGCTGGGTAGCTCAGTTGGTAGAGCAGAGGACTGAAAATCCTCGTGTCAGGGGTTCGATTCCCTTCCCCGCCACCTTGAATTGACTAGGACCCCTGCAAAGGGGTCCTTTTCTTTTATGTAGCCCATGCACGGAATCGAACCCCGTGAGGGCGCGGAGCTGAGGAAACGCGCAAGCGTTTGCCAGCGTAGCTCGCAAGGCGCGCAAGCGCCGCAGCGGTCCGTCCGCGCAGCGCGCGGACGCGATTCCCTTCCCCGCCACCTTGAATTGACTAGGACCTCTGCAAAGGGGTCCTTTTCTTTTATGTAGGGTTCTGCGGAAACTGCGTCCCAGAATAAGGGCTCAGAACGGGACACACTTTCCGGTGCCTGCCTTTGGCGCGCGTACACCCCTCGTCGCACCATTCCGAGCCCGCCCGCCCCAGACATTCCTCCCACTTTCGCGTCACTTTGCAGACCGTTCGGTCGCCTGTCCGCACACGCGGGTATACTCAAAACGATACTTATCCTATGCAATACGATGCGGGTTCGACCTGCATGATCCGAAGGGGGCAGTGATGGAGAGGATACTCGGCGTTAATCTCTCTGGCTGGTTTATTCCCGAGCCTTGGGTGACCCCGTCGCTGTACGCGGCGACCGGCGCATCCAACGCAGCCGAGCTGCAGGAGGCCATGGGTACCGCCGCCTATAACGAGCGCATGCGTCGTCATTACGAGACGTTTGTGAGCGAGGACGATTTTCGCCGCATGGCGCAGATCGGTCTCAATGCCGTGCGTCTGCCGGTGCCCTGGTATGCCTTTGGCTCACAGGAGTCCGATGCCTCCTACATATCGGTTGTCGATTACATCGACCGCGCGATTGAGTGGGCTGCCAAGTACGATATCCGCGTGCTGCTCGATCTGGCAACCGTGCCCGGTGGCCAGGGCGATTCCAACGATTCGCCCACCACGCCGGAGGCTGTCGCCGAGTGGCATTCGTCCACCAACGGCCGTCATGTCGCACTCGACGTGCTCGAGCGCTTGGCCGATCGCTATGGCGAGGCCGAGAGCCTGCTGGGCATTGAGCTGCTGGACACGCCGCAGATGAGCGTTCGCAAGAGCCTCTTCACCATGACGGATGGCATTCCCGCTCACTACCTGCGCAATTTCTATCGCGATGCCTACGAGCTCGTCCGTTCGTATATGCCCGAGGATAAGATCGTCGTCTTCTCGTCGTCGGGGCATCCCAGCGAGTGGAAGCATTTTATGCGCGGCGCCAAGTACAAGAACGTCTACATGGACCTTCACCTGTACCATTACCGCGACGAGTATGCGCTCGACATCACGAGCCCCCGCGGGCTGACGACGGCGATTTCGCGTAACAAGCGCGAGCTTAAAGAGGCGATTTCGACTGGGTTCCCCGTGCTGGTGGGCGAATGGTCGGGCGCGGCGATCTTTGCTAACTCGTCGGTTACGCCCGAGGGCCGCAATGCCTACGAGCGCGTGTTTATCGCCAACCAGCTGGCTTCGTTTGCGCCGGCTGCCGGTTGGTTCTTCCAAACGTGGAAGACCGAGAAGCGCATTGCAGCATGGGACGCCCGCGCGGCGCTCGGTACGCTCGAGCGCGGCATGATTGAATAGGTTGATATGACGCAAAACAGCGCCCATACGGGCAAACTCTATGTGGTCGGCACGCCCATCGGCAACCTAGGCGACCTGTCCCCGCGCGTTGGCGAGGCTTTTGCCGCCGCCGATGCCATTTGCTGCGAAGACACGCGTGTGACGTCAAAGCTGCTGATGCACCTGGGTATTTCCAAGCCGCTTGTCCGTTGCGACGAGAATGTGATCGCTAGCCGCGCTGCCGGCCTGGTCGACCGTCTGCTGGCGGGGGAGACCCTCGCCTTTGCCTCGGACGCCGGCATGCCGAGCGTGTCCGATCCCGGCCAGGCGCTGGTCGAGGCGGCGCGTGAGGCCGATGTGCCTGTCGAAGTTATTCCCGGACCCTCTGCTTGCGTCACGGCACTCGTTTCGTCCGGCATTCCCTGCGAGCATTTTTTCTTCGAGGGCTTTTTGGGCCGAAAGCACGGCGACCGTGTGCGCCGTTTGCAGCGCCTTGCCGTGGTGCCCGGCGCACTCATCTTCTACGAGTCTCCACATCGCATCGTGGCGACGCTCGAGGCCGTGGCGGAGGTCTTTCCCCAGCGTGAGCTTGCCGTCTGCCGCGAACTCACCAAGCTGCACGAGGAGGTCTTGCGCGGGCCCGCTGACCAGCTTGCCGAGGAGCTGCGTGCTCGCGGCGAGGTAAAGGGCGAGATTGCGCTGGTCATCGCGCCGCCGAGCGAGGACGAGGAGGCCGGCATCGCGCCGGTTGGCGCTGCGGTAGCGGATCCCGACGATGCCCTGCGCGAGGATATCCGCACCGCGCTCGAGGAGGGGGAGCCCGCGTCTGCGGTGGCCAAGCGCCTGTCTCAGAAGTATTCGCGCCGCAAGCGCGATGTCTATGCCATGGTGCTCGATATGCAATAGATGGAGGATATCCAGCCCTTGCGCTAGAATCATCCCCTGTATGCAACGTTTTTCTGGAGGACAAACCCCATGGATCAAAGCAAGCCTTCGTTCTTTATCACGACGCCCATCTACTACGTCAACGCCGATCCGCACCTGGGCACGGCTTATTCCACCATCATCGCCGACGTTCAGGCTCGCTATCGCCGCTCCGCCGGCTATAACGTCAAGTTCCTGACCGGCATGGACGAGCACGGCGAGAAGGTCGCCGAGGCCGCAGCCAAGCATGGCATGACGCCGCAGGAGTGGACCGACAGCCAGGCTCCGCACTTCAAGGAGCTTTGGAGCAAGCTCGAGATCTCCAACGACGACTTCATCCGCACCACCGAGCCGCGCCAGCATCATGCCGTGCAGTACCTGTGGGAGCGCATGAAGGAGTCCGGCTATCTGTATAAGGGCAGCTACGACGGTTGGTATTGCGTGCCTGACGAGACCTACTTCACCGATACGCAGGTCCAGAAGGGCGACGAGGAGTACGGCAGCGTCGGCCAGCATCTATGCCCCGACTGCCACCGTCCGCTTGAGCGCGTCCAGGAGGAGTCCTACTTCTTTAAGCTTTCCGCCTTCCAGGACAAGCTTCTCAAGCTCTATGACGAGCACCCCGACTTTGTCGAGCCTGCGTTCCGCATGAACGAGGTTCGCAGCTTTGTCGAGGGCGGCCTCAACGACCTTTCCGTGAGTCGCACGAGCTTTGACTGGGGCATCCAGGTTCCGTTTGACGAGGGCCATGTGACCTATGTATGGTTTGACGCGCTGCTCAACTATATGACGGCCGTCGGCTACGGTGTCGACACCGACGAGGCGCGTGCCGAGCTGGCCTATCGCTGGCCCGCGCAGTTCCACATCGTGGGTAAGGACATCATCCGCTTCCACTGCGTCATTTGGCCCGCCATGCTCATGGCCATCGGCGAGGCCCTGCCCGAGCACGTCTTTGCCCACGGCTTCCTGACCGTGCGCAATGCCGAGACCGGCAAGGCCGAGAAGATGTCCAAGAGCCGCGGTAACGCCATCGCTCCGCAGGACGTTATCGACATGCTGGGCGTCGAGGGCTATCGCTACTACTTTATGACCGACGTCGTCCCCGGCACCGACGGCGCCATCAGCTTCGATCGCATGGAGCAGGTCTACAACGCCGACCTGGCCAACAGCTGGGGCAACCTCATCTCGCGTTCGCTCAACATGAGCGGCAAGTACTTTGACGGCTGTGCGCCCGCCAAGCCCGCATCGTTCGATGCGTTCGACAACCCGCTGGCAAAGATCGCCGACGGCCTGGTCGAGCGCTACATGGCCAAGATGGACGTGCTCGATTACGGCGGAGCCAAGGACGAGGTTATGGAGCTCATCCACGCCGCCAACCACTACATCGAGGACTCCGAGCCTTGGGCGCTTGCCAAGGATGAGGCTAAGGCTGACGAGCTGGCATTTGTGATCTACAACCTGCTCGAGGCCATCCGCATTGCCGCTCACCTGCTGATGCCGCTCATGCCTCAGACCTCTGCCGAAGCCCTGCGCCGCCTGTCCTGCGAGGACGAGGCCGCGAGCGACGACCTCAAGGGCATTTGCGCTTGGGGCCTGCTTGCCGGTGGTCAGCCCGTCGAGAAGGGTGAGCCGCTGTTCCCGCGTCTGGGCTAAGACGCCGCGCGCCATATCGGCAATTTGCTGTTTAGATGTAAGGGCATGGCCGCAACGGTCCATGCCCTTTTGTTTCAAGACGCCGCCATCATGCTAAGGAGGCAACTATGACAACTTCGCCTTTGGCAAACCCCACGGCAACAAGGGAGCTGCTGGAGGAGTTTGGCCTTGCGACCAAGCATCGCCTGGGCCAGAACTTCCTGATCGACAACCATGTGATCGAGCGTATCTGCGAGCTTGCCGAGCTTGCAGGTGACGAGCGCGTACTCGAGGTGGGTCCGGGTTGCGGTACGTTGACACTTGCGTTGCTGCAGGAAGCGGCGTGCGTTACGTCCATTGAGGCCGATCCCGAACTCGAACCGGTGCTCGATGCCCATGCCGCCGACTATGCCAACTTCCGCTTTATCATGGGCGACGCGCTTAAGGTGGGCCCGGAGCAGATTGAGCAGGCTGCAGGCGGTGAGCCGACGGTATTTGTCGCGAACCTGCCCTATAACGTGGCGGCGACGATCATCCTGCAGTTCTTCCAGACGATGCCCGCGCTCAAGCGTGCCGTGGTCATGGTTCAAAAGGAGGTTGCCGATCGCATTGCCGCGGTGCCGGGTAACAAGACCTATGGCGGCTATACGGCAAAGCTTGGCCTGTATGCGCAGGTTACGGGTCGCTTTGAGGTGCCGCCACGTTGCTTTATGCCGGCACCGCACGTGGACTCGGCCGTCGTGCGTATCGACCGTGTTGACGGCGTGGCGCCCGAAGGACTCGATCGCGAGTTTGTGGCCCGCGTGATTGATGCTGCATTTGCTCAGCGCCGCAAGACCATCCGCAATTCCATGAGCGCCAACGGCTTTGCCAAGGACGTGCTCGACGCCGCCTTTGAGGCTTGCGGTATCGCACCCACCACGCGCGCCGAGACGCTCGGCGTCGCCGACTTTGTGTGCCTGGCTCGGGAGCTTTCCCATGACGCTTAATGCCGAACGCGTGACGTTTACCAAGAAAAAGAAGACGGTTGCTTGTCCCGTGCCCTTGGCACCGCTTGCCGACACGCATGCGCATCTGCTTTCGTTCTGGGGCAAGGATGTGCCCGAGACACTCGTGCGCGCCAAAGCCGCGGGCGTCGACCTGTTGGTGACGATGCTCGACCCCATCGCCGACAAGCGCAGCGTGACGGACTATAGCGACTGGCTGACGCGCGAGATTCTGCCGATGCAGGATATCCCGCAGATCAAGTATCTTGCCGGCGTGCATCCGTATGGCGCGCCGGATTATACCGATGACATTCACGCGCAGGTTGTTGCTGCGCTCGATGACCCTTTGTGCGCCGGTATCGGCGAGATCGGTCTGGACTACCACATGGATTACGACGACGACATCGCGCCGGCGCCCCACAGTGTGCAGATTGATTGCATGGCGCGTCAGCTCGAAGTTGCCGTGCGCCGCAATGTGCCGGTGGAGCTGCACCTGCGGCACGAGGACTCGGATGGGGAGCGCACCTCGCATATGGATGCGTACAACGTGCTGCGCGAGGTGGGTGTGCCCCGGGCCGGTTGCGTGCTGCACTGCTTTGGCGAGGACCGCGCCACGATGGAGCGCTTTGTGGAGCTGGGCTGCTATATCGCCTATGGTGGTGCGGCCACCTTTAAGCGCAACGAAGACGTGCGCGAGGCATTTGCGGCAACCCCACTCGATCGAATTTTGTTCGAGACGGATTGCCCGTATATGGCTCCGGAGCCCATTCGCGGTCTTGAATGCGAGCCCGCAATGATCTCCATTACGGCAAACGCGCTGGTTAACGACCGTGTCGATCGCACTGGTGAGGACGCCGAAACAATCGCGCATGCCGCTTGGGAAAATGCCTGCAAACTTTTTCAAAAATAGTTCTTGCGTTCGCGGTGGCGCTCCGTTATTCTAATTCCTGCACGCGGGCGTGGCGGAATTGGCAGACGCGTACGGTTCAGGTCCGTATGGGGGCAACCCCATGAAGGTTCAAGTCCTTTCGCCCGCACCATTGATTGAAAGAGCTCCCAGCAATGGGAGCTTTTTTGTTATGGGCCCATCGCAGGGACTTGAACCTGTGAAGGAGCGAGCGTCAAGAAAACGCGGAGCGTTTTTAGCGAGCTGGCGAGTCCGCCGGCAGGCGGGCGAAGCCGGTGCGGATCCGCGAAGCGGATACGCGGACGTCCTTTCGCCCGCACCATTAAATGAAAGAGCCCCCAGCAATGGGAGCTTTTTTGTTATGCACGATCTCCTTGGACGGGTATCCTAATGCCAACGTGTGCCTATCAGAGGAGAGACCATGCTGTTTTCCGGTATCATCGCCGCCCTTACCAGCCTTTTGATTCCCATCATCATTCTGTTGCTGCTGCTCCCCAACGCCTGTTATGTCGTTGAACAGCAGCACGCCGTAATCATCGAGCGCTTGGGTAAGTTCAACCGTATCGTCAACGCGGGCTTCCACGTGAAGGTGCCCGTGATCGACCGCAAGGCCGCCACGGTGAGCCTGCGCACCATGAAAAACGGTTTTGGCATCGACGTTAAGACCCAGGACAACGTGACCATCGGTCTTGAGGTCTCCGCTCAGTACCACGTGAGCTACGACATGGGCGCCGGCCCGGCAGATTCGGGCATCTACAAGAGCTACTACATGCTGCAGGAGCCCGTCGACCAGATGCGCGACTTCATCACCGACGCCCTGCGCTCCTCCATTCCCGTCTACACACTCGATGAGGTCTTTGCCAAGAAGGATGACATCGCCAAGGATGTCAACGCTACCGTTTCCGAGCAGATGGCCGCCTACGGCTTCACCCTCGTGTCGACGCTCATCACCAAGATCGCGCTGCCGACCGAGGTCGAGAACTCCATGAACGACATCAACGCCGCCCAGCGCAAGCGCGCTGCCGCGCAGGAGCTCGCCGAGGCCGACCGCATCAAGCGCGTTACCGAGGCGACCGCCGAGGCCGAGGCAATGGAAAAGGCGGGCGAGGGCATCGCCAACCAGCGCAAGGCCATCGCACTGGGTATCAAAGATTCGCTCGAGATCATCCAGGAGACGGGTGTCGGCAATGACGAGGCCAACCAACTGTTCATGTTTACGCAGTGGTCTGAGATGATGACGGAGTTCGCTCGCACGGGTAAAACCTCGACGGTCGTGCTGCCGAGCGACTTTTCGCAGTCGGCCTCGATGTTCGAGCAGATGCTGGCCGCCGGCAAAGTTCAAAACGATTCGAAGGAGTAGGCGCGCGTGAAATACACCGTCGTTTGCGTCGGTAAGCTCAAGGAGCGCTTTTGGAAGGACGCGTGCGCTGAGTACACCAAGCGCCTAGGTGCCTATGCCAAGGTGGATATCCGCGAGGTGGCCGATATCGACCCGGCTAAGGCGGGCGGCGTGGATGTCGCGCGCGACAAGGAGGGGGCGGCGATTCTTACAGCCCTGCCGCCTCGAGCACATGTGATCTTGCTGGCCATTGAGGGCAAAGAGCGCTCGAGCGAGGAACTTTCGGCGCGGCTCGATGATCTTATGCTACGTGGTAACAGCGACATCGCCTTTGTAATTGGCGGATCGGACGGCGTGAGCGATGACGTGCGCGCACGAGCCGACGAGATGCTCAGCTTTGGACGTATTACCTTGCCGCATAACTTGGCGCGCGTGGTGCTGCTGGAGCAGATCTACCGCGCCTGCAAGATTAGCCGCGGCGAGCCGTATCACAAATAGGTCAGCAATACGAAACAATGGCGTGGGACAATAGCTTTCGTTTTGAGGAATGTGTCTGAAAGGACTATGTGATATGAAGATTGGATTTGTCGGTTTTGGCAATATGGCGAGCGCTATGGCCGATGGCTGGATCGCTGCCGGTGTAGCTGCGAGCGACATGTGCGCCTGTGCGGGTCGCTACGACGCACTGGTTGAGCGCTGTGAGGCGCGCGGGATGGCCGCTTGCCACGATGCCGCCGAGGTTGTCGCCGCATCCGATATCGTGGTCGCTGCGGTCAAGCCGTACATGATCGAGAAGGTATTCGCCCCGCTCAAGGATGCTCTTGCCAAAAAGGTCGTTCTGTCGGTTGCCTGGACCTGGGACAGTGCCAAGTGGGAGCAGGTCCTGCCGGGCGTCGCGCATATCTCGACGGTGCCCAACACGCCGGTTTCGGTGGGCGAGGGCGTCATCGCTTGCGAGAAGGCTTCCACGCTTAGTGATGAGCAGAGCGCAGTGGTGCTTGATCTGCTTGGCAAGCTCGGTGCGGTGGTCGAGCTCGATACGAGCCTGCTGTTCGTGGGCGGCACGGTGGGTGGTTGCGCTCCGGCATTTGTCGCTATGGCAATCGAGGCCCTGGGCGATGCAGCGGTCAAGCACGGTATCCCGCGTGCTGATGCCTATCGCATTGTGAGCCAGATGGTGCTGGGTACGGCAAAGCTGCAGCTCGCAACCGGTCAGCATCCCGCAGCGATGAAGGATGCCGTGTGCTCGCCCGGCGGTGCCACCATCAAGGGCGTCGTCGCGCTCGAGGACGCCGGCATGCGCAGCGCCCTGGTCAAGGCAATCGACGCAACCCTCCAGTAAAACCTGCTATTTAGGGACAGGTTTATGTTGGCAGGTTTTTCCTGCGGTTTTGTCCTTTTAGCGAAAAGTGCCCCGCAACTGGCTCAATTCCAGTTGCGGGGCACTTGCGTTTGCCCAGATAAAACCGACCAAAATAAACCTGTCCCTTTTTGGCAGGTTAGTCCCAGAAGCTGTCTTCTTCGTCCTCGGACTTGGGGCCGCGGTCGACATACATCTTATGGGTGCGCTTCTCCATTACAAAGGCAATAATCGCAAACAGCAGGATGCCGCCGGCGAAAAGGATGGCAAAACCGGTGCGGGTGCCAAACAAAAAGGAAAAAACTGCGTCCATTGGGTGCCTTCTTGCGTAGTTGAGTTGGGTCGTAAACGCTCATAAGTATATACTTGCCCATACATGTACAAGGTTGCAACCTAAATGGAATGTATATCGCCGGAGGATCTAATGCTTGATATCAAGTTTGTTCGCGAGAACCCCGATGCCATCGATGTCGCCATGGCTAACCGCCAGACGTCTTGGGATCGCGAGAAGTTCTTTGAGCTCGACGACGAGCGTCGTGCCGTCATCACCGAGGTTGAGGAACTTCAAGCCACGCGCAATGCCGAGTCCAAGAAGATCGGCGCCCTGATGAAGGAGGGCAAGAAGGACGAGGCCGAGGCCGCCAAGGAGGCCGTGCGCGCCGTCAACGAGAAGATTGACGGTCTGGCCGAGCGCCGCACCGCTCTCGAGCAGGAGCAGTACGACTTCATGGCTCACCTGCCCAACATTCCTTGCGAGGCCACGCCGTACGGCAAGGACGAGGACGAGAACATCGAGCGCCGTCGTTGGGGCACCCCGCGCGAGTTCGACTTCGACTTTAAGCCGCACTGGGATCTGGGCACCGACCTCGACATCCTTGACTTCGAGCGCGGCAACAAGCTCTCCGGCAGCCGCTTCACCGTTCTCGGTGGCGCCGGCGCCCGTCTTGAGCGCGCCCTCATCAACTTCTTCCTCGATACGCACACCAGCCGTGGTTTTAAGGAGTGGTGGCCGCCCATCGTCGTCAAGCGTCAGACCATGTTCGGCACGGGCCAGCTGCCCAAGTTCGAGGACGACGCCTATCACGTCTCGGGCGACAACTTCCTGATCCCCACCGCCGAGGTCGTGCTCACCAACCTGCACGCCGGTGAGGTCCTCGACGCCGACACCCTGCCGCGCCGCTACACCGCCTTCACCCCCTGCTTCCGCGAGGAGGCCGGTTCCGCCGGTCGCGACACCCGTGGCATCATCCGTCAGCACGAGTTCGACAAGGTCGAGATGGTCAAGTTCGCTAAGCCGGAGGAGTCCGACGAGGAGCTCGAGAGCATGACCGCCGAGGCCGAGTTCCTGCTGCAGCAGCTGGGTCTTCCGTATCGCGTGATTAGCCTGTGCACCGGCGACCTGGGCTTCTCCGCCCGTCAGACCTACGACGTCGAGGTCTGGCTGCCGAGCTACAACGCCTACAAGGAGATCAGCTCCTGCTCCAACTGCGGTGACTTCCAGGCCCGTCGCGCCAACATCAAGTATCGCGACCCCGAGAACTTCAAGGGTTCGCGCTATCTGCACACCCTCAACGGTTCCGGTCTGCCGGCTGGCCGTACCATGGCAGCCATTCTGGAGAACTACCAGAACGCTGACGGCACCATCACGATCCCCGAGGTTCTGCGTCCCTACATGGGCGGCCTCGAGAAGATCGAGCCGGTCGCGTAGATTGGCTGCATAAGCGATTTGCTAGGGCACTCCTTTTTGGGGTGCCCTTTTTGTGTGCGGCCATACCATGCTGTGCGGACAGCTCAATAGAAAACACACGAACAACTGTTCTGTATACAGCCATCTACCTGCTATGCTTTTGCTAAATAAGAGCGAGAGAAAGGGGACGCGATGGAGCTGTTTGATGATCGGGTGGTTTTGTTTGAGAGCGACGAGGGCGGGGAGTACCTGCTTGTGACGTGTGAGCCGTCTGGCATGGGTGGCCTGGTGGTTCGACAGACGAGCGAGGGGCCGTTGACGCAATGGTGCTACGAGGAGTCGCCTCATGCGGTTGAGACGTTTGTGGCGCACGAGGGGCTTGTGGCCCTAGAGCATTTCTATGGGGTCCAGACATCTAATCAGGTTGCTCGCATGTTGAGCATCTCGTTTGCCGATTATGATTGTGCCCAGCGGGTGAGATCGCTCCTGAGGGAACTTGATGCTAAGTTTGACGTGATCGAAAAGCCAATCGATCGTACGGGGAATGGCGGTATATGCGGAGCAGCATGACAAGACTGCGTTCCACAAAAAAGTTTGAAATTGTGCTTGACTCCAATAAGCTAAAGTGGTTTTATATGTCTTGCGCTGCGGCGTTACCTCAGCTGGATAGAGGGTCTGACTACGAATCAGAACGTCATAGGTTCGAATCCTATACGCCGCACCAATTGAAATTGAAAGCCTCCGGCAACGGGGGCTTTTCTTTTAGGCGGACGCCGCATGGATTCGAACCTCGGTCGAGGCGCGGGCGTCAAGAAAACGCGGAGCGTTTTTAGCCCGCGGGCGAGTCCGCCGGCAGGCGGGCGAAGCCGGTGCGGATCCGCGAAGCGGATGCGCGGAATCCTATACGCCGCACCAATTGAAATTGAAAGCCTCCGGCAACGGGGGCTTTTCTTTTATGGCAACACCGCATGGATTCGAACCTCGGTCGAGGCACGAACAACTTAATTATCACTCCGTAAAATTTTTTCTAATTGTCGCTTGACCCATCGGGGGCTCGCGTGCATAATAATCCGTGCGTTGCGGCGTTACCTCAGCTGGATAGAGGGTCTGACTACGAATCAGAACGTCATAGGTTCGAATCCTATACGCCGCACCAACTGAACTTTAAAGCCTCCGGTAACGGAGGCTTTTCTTATATGTCGACATACTTGAGGAGTTGCTTTCGCCGCGTTTGAAAGTATCGATTCGATCGACTGCATCAAATGAGTAAAAATCAAATTCGATAACTTTTTTTGAAAAAATGCTTGACCATTATTCAGTTCATGTGCATAATAATCAACAAGTCGCGGCGTTACCTCAGCTGGATAGAGGGTCTGACTACGAATCAGAACGTCATAGGTTCGAATCCTATACGCCGCACCATTTGAGATTAAAGCTCCCGGCAACGGGGGCTTTTCTTTTACGTAAGCACCGCATTGATTCGAACCTCGGTCGAGGCGCGGGCGTAAAGAAAACGCGGAGCGTTTTTAGCCCGCGGGCGAGCGCGCCGGCAGGCGGGCGAAGCCGGTGCGGATCCGCGCAGCGGATGCGCGGAATCCTATACGCCGCACCATTTGAGATTAAAGCTCCCGGCAACGGGGGCTTTTCTTTTACGTAAGCACCGCATGGATTCGAACCTCGGTCGAGGCGCGGGCGTAAAGCGGACTATTTCCTGTCGACTCGTGTAAGATTCCGAGTAGGTGTCGCGGCCCATCCGCGACCACTTCTTCTCTCAACGACCGATCAGGGTGATATTTCGTGGCAGAGCGTCCGACATACAAGCTCAGGTTTCTCGATCCCAAGAAGCGCTTTCCGGCGATGCCCGAGCAGCCTGCGGGACGCTCATATGGCGTGGTCTGGAAACTCTTTGGCGAGGATCAGCATGAATCTTGTTATGTCGTCGAATTCGTTGGCAAAAGTCATGTGTCGCTTTTGGGCTACGTAAGCGTTTCGGGTGAGGTGTACAAGGTGGACCGCTCCGTCAGCGAGGCTCCGCTGCCCAACGATCCCGACATGGAACTGGTCCTTGACGAGTCGGATTCCAGTATTGGTGAGATTATGGTAAGGGAAGCCAACGGTGCAATGCGCGCGTGTGCGCAAACTGTCGGCTCTCCCGAAGGCCCCATGCGCGAGCAGTCCGACTACGAGACATGGAATTCAACCCGCTCCCTTCCTTACGGCGAGTTCATGGCATCGATGTTCCTGCGCTACGTGATATTCGCTGACTCCGAAAATGCCATTGCGAGCACGGCGGACGCCGGCGGACTCGACGAGGGTATGCAAAACGTTGTCGACAAGATCAAGCTCGTAAAGTTGCCCGAGCCGGTCGAGGTGTTTTTGGGCTTTAGCACGGCACCGCTCCCCGATGCTATCGAGACGCTGCTTTACCGCGTTGACCATGCTGAGAATCCGAGCGGTATCGAGCGCTATGCCGCCGCCCTTATGAGTGAAATTGACTTGCCCCGCCTGCGCACCATCGCTGCCAAGTCCGAGATGAGCCTGGCTCGCATTGATCGTTCAAAGCTTTTCTATCTCAATTTTGATCGTAGCCTGTTGGACCAGGACGAGATTGACATGCTGCTTGCCATAGAGTGCCGTCTCAACCGCCTCTCCGGCATCCTTGAGCGCATCGGGGCCGGATTGGTCCCTGCGGCATCCTCGCCGAGCCTTGAGGGCTGCGCGCTCTTTGATGCGTGGCATATCGCCAAGACGACCAACGATGTTCCCCGACTGCTCGATACGGCTTCGAGCGATAACCCGTGGGCCAAGCCGGGAACGGTTTCGTGCCAGCTGGGCGGCGAGTGGGACGTGCGCACCCGTTTTGCGCGAATCGTTGAGGCGCTCAACGTGGTCACGCGGCTCGACTATACCTATCGAGTAAACGTTGCCGAGGGGATTATGCTCGTTCGGTTTGGGCAGTCTGTCGTTGATGCCATGCCGCAACGTGAATACGACGCTCAAGATGACGCCTGGCGCGAGCTGGACGAGGACACGCGCGCGATCTGGGCCGCGGAGCACGATGCGCGCGTGGCACTCACGCTTGCGGCAGCGTGCTTTGCCGCGGGCACCTGCATCACGCGCTGCTATGTGCAGATTGCTGTTCCCGACGGTGAGCAGGGCGAGCGCGTTGTTGCAACGTATTTCTTTGGGCGCGCGGCCTATCTGGCCGATTGCGTGCCTGTCGCCAAAGATCTTGAGAGCATGGACATGGACGATATGCCGTGCAAGCGTGTGCTTGAGGCGTATGAGTCAACAGCTCCGGCGACGATTGAGCCTGCGGAGGTTCATGCTCGTCCGCGTGATGACCATCGCACGCTGCCGCCGGCGCTGCGCGATCTGCTGCTTGCCGATACGGCTGACGAGTTGGAGGTCATGGAAGAGGACGACGACCCATACGTGGCCCGTGTTGTTGAATTGCGCGAGCAGGCAAAAGTCGACCGTACAGGTGCTTTTGAAGGCTTTTCCCGTCTTGTCGAGGAGTTGGAGGCTAAGTGCACTGTCGCCGAGCTTTTGGCGACAGGTCCGGTTCAAACGCAGTTTTGCGATAACCAGCTGGTGCGCATGATGCTACCGGTGTTGGAAGAAGACCGCTCTGTGCGAATCCTTCGTGCGCCCGATGCGCTGTACTTTTCCCAGCACGAGATCTGCAGCTTTTATGCCGAGCAAGAGGACTTTGAACGAGCGCTGCCCGAGGTGCGCCATCTTTACGATCTGGCGCGCTCGTCCATGCAATCGCACTTTGCGCTCATCAACGTGCTTGCGCGTCTGGAGCGCTTTGACGAGATTATCGAGGTGGCGCGCCACGGCCTACGTATTGCCAGCGATCGTTCTGCAATCGGCTACCTGTTCTATCGCTTGGCGTTTGCCTATTGGAATTGCGATCAGCTCGGCCTGGCGCTGGCTTGTTACCGTCTGGTGCCGCGCGGCGAGGAGTCGGGCAGTAGCGCGCTGGAAGAAATGCAGGGCCTTATGAACGAGATGGGCGTCAGCGAGCCTCCGACGTTCGAGGAAGCGGTCGAGACCATCCGCAAAGCTGGACTCGAGCTGCCGCCAGTGTCCGTCGTGACGAATCAGCTGGCAGATGCCGCTGTTCAACTGGTCGACAACGGCTTCTTTTTCCTGGCACGCGGTTGCATCTTCCAAATGTGGCGCACCATGGGCAACGACGAGCTCGGCTCCCTCAACCGCTCGCTGGGGTAGGGGCGATATAGAGGGGCCGCACCGCGCTATTTGTATCGGCGCGGGCGGGAGGACCCGGCAGGATCGGTAAGGCATAAAGCCGCCGAGCCTGCTAAAACTGTTAAACTCTGCTAAAGTTGCTAAACTTTGTTAAAGTTGTTAAAACTAGCAGAGGAGGGCAGAATGACGAAAGCTGTTAACCCCTTTAAGCCAACGGCGGGCATGAATCCGCCTGAGCTTATCGGACGGGACACTGTTTTGGATGACTTTGCCGAGGCTCTTGAGAATGGTCCTGGTGCCCCCGATCGACTCATGCGCATCTCGGGCGTCCGAGGCACAGGTAAAACGGTGCTCCTTAATGCATTGGGTGACCTTGCACGCAAAAAAGGATTCGAGGTCGTTGACGTTGCCTCCAATGCTGGTTTTTGCAATAGAATCCTCGAGGCTCTGCAGCGAAACGTTCGTCTTGAATCAATCTCGATTTCCCCATCGATTTTAGGGGTCAGCCTTGGCTCCATGGAGATGTCGAAGTCGGCCTCTCATCTGGGCGAGGCGATGTACGATGCTGCGAAGCGCGGTGGTCTGCTCATTACGCTCGACGAGATCCAGGATGCCTCAACTGAGGAAATGCGCGAGCTAGGCAATGAGATGCAGCTCTTGATCCGCCAAGGAGCGAATGTCGCTTTCGCTTTCGCCGGGCTGCCGACATCGGTAGATGGCGTGGTGGTGGATGATACGTTGACGTTCCTTCAGCGAGCCAAACATGTTGAACTTACTCGGCTTTCCGATTTTGAAGTTGGCGGATCGTTTGAGGATACGATGAGACGAGCGGGCAAGGAGCTCGACAAAGGTGCCGCTGTGCTATTAACAAAAGCTTCGGCAGGCTATCCCTTTATGGTCCAGCTGGTCGGATATTACGCTTGGCAGGTTGCTGCGCGCAGTGGGGCGGAGAGCGTGAGCGAAGAGGCGGCTCGTAAGGGTATCCAGGCGGCTCTTGATAGCTTTAATGCTATGGTGATTGCCCCAGCGCTGCGCAGGGTGTCGGAACGGCAGTTTCAGTATCTCGCGGCGATGGCTCAATGCGAGGGCGTCGATATCGCCAACGGCGATATCGCCAAGAAGATGGGTTTGTCGGCGAACAAAGTTGGGTCATATCGCAAGCGTCTGATCGATGCGGGGTTGATTGAGCCCGCGGGCTATGGCTGCGTTTCGTTTGCAATTCCGTACATGCGCGATTATCTGTTGGAGACCGTTCGAGAAGACTAATAAAGAATGGGCTGTCCGCGCTGTCGCTGGGGCCGTCCTTGTATCTTTGTCTCAATCTGTAACATCTGGAGGGGATTACGGCCTGCAGATGTTACAGGTTGAGATGATTGACTGAGACGTTTACTGGTAAAAGAGAGGTAAAAGAGGAAACGCCTCAAAATTCCCCTTGCCCAACTTCGGCTGTTTGGTTACTATAGAACGGCTGTTACGGAGAGCTGACCGAGAGGCCGAAGGTGCTCGCCTGCTAAGCGAGTATGCCCCAAAAGGGCATCTGGGGTTCGAATCCCCAGCTCTCCGCCAGTATGACTTTGAAGAAGGGTCCCATTTGGGGCCCTTTTTTATTATCAAGAATGGCGGCTGGGGATTAGAGTCCGAAAGGGCGTGAACATTAGGCAAACACGGGGCGCTTGAAAACGGGGAGACCCAGGCATGCTCGTGCACCCCGGTGTGGGGTTCCGAGGGGATGGAGTAGAAATATGGTAAAGGTCGGGCTGCGTAAGCCGAATCTAAAGACATCACTCAAGGCAAGAACGACCGGCAGAGCGAAGCGCGCGGTAAAGCGGGCGATAATCCCCGGCTATGGTAAGAGGGGCATGGGGTGGATCAAAAATCCGAAGAAGGCTGCTTACAATGCCGTATACAGCAGAACGACCGTCGGAGTTGGGGATGTCGCTCGCGCCGTTGCTAAATCAGGCGCTCGGAGCTCGGCGTCAAGGACGTCCTCAATTACTGTTTCATCGCATGAAGTTACACCTTTGGCGAAGCCTGAACAGAAATCTCTCACTCGAGAGATTACGTCGGTTGACAGGGCAAACAAGGCGCTTTTGCTATGCTTCCTTCTTGGGTGGTCGGGCGCTCATAGGGCGTATGCACGGATGTGGGGTAGCTTCTTTCTATATCTCTTTACCTTTGGCCTTTTTGGATTTGGTTGGCTGTTTGATATTGTGACACTACTGATGAGACGCTCCGAGCTAAGGCGTCTCGGCGACAGTGATCCGACTCAACAGCAAGCGCCATGTTCCGTTGATTCTACATTCGATCGAAATGTCGCCGACTCCGGAAATTGGGAACAGCGTGGAGATGGGGAGGCTGCGGCTCGGCTAGAGCTTCAACGTAAAAACCGTGCCTATATGGAAGAAAACGGCATCGATGTGGAGATGTTTACCGAGGAAAAGGTCGCGGCGGACGCCTTGCGAACCATTGAGTCGGTATGCCCGTGCATGCTTAGGTTTGGCCGAGGCATGAGCGAAGAGGAGCCAAGCATCAGCTTTTGCTCTCCAACAAAGACGGGGAAAATGCCCAAGAATGTCGTCGAGGCCCGCATTTACCATCAGGACGTGAAGCTATTGATGGATTCCCACGGCTTCGAATTGCCGGAGTGTGGTGACAGCATCAATGTCATGATCAGCTATCTAGCTGATGGGCGCATAAATAAAGTCGATATCCATGGGTTCCATAATGGCAGCTCCGTTAGTGTCTCCATTCGCAGGCGGAGCGACGATCTTGTTATGACGAGTGCGGGCACCATCGGAGAAACGGGTGCCTGGCAATCGCTGTGTCCTGGGGCAGACCCCTCAGCCGGGGATCTGTTCAGGGCCTTGACCAAGGAGGTCGAAAGGATTTACTAGCATGCCCGGCGACCCGTTTTCAAGGTCCGAAAAGACATAGCGAAGGTAAACGGCTAGCAATGTCGCTTTGGTGATTCTGACGCATTCCGTTTAAGAGGTATTAAAAAAGAGGCGCCCCGTTGGACGCCTCTCCAATCGCAAATGTAATGTTCCCTCAGCCCTACACCTCGGGCGCCTTGGCTACGGTCTCGCTCTCTGCCGTGAGCGGGCGGTTGTCGATGCGGCGGCCCAGGCGGTCGAGCTTCACAAGGAGCCACTCGATGGGATTGGGCCCCGAGCCTTCCTCGTCGGCAACCAGGTCCATGACAGCGATCTTGGTGCCGTCCTGCTTGAGCGTAACGCTGCCCACTTTGTCGCCCACATGCACCGTGCCCGAAAGATCGTCGTAGCTAACCTTTTCGGTCACCTCGCCGGCAAGGGAAAACACGGTCGCTTGCGCCGTGGGGTCGGCGAGCGTGGCGTCGATCGTCTTGTCCGTCCAATCTGTCTGGCTAATGCGTGCCATGAGCGGGTTGCCGTTGGCGGTCTTTTCCTGCGTGTTGGCGATCGCGACCGTGACCTTGTGGCCGTAGTACCAATTGGCAAGGGTTGCGGTATCGGTAAAGCGCTGGTCGGTGGTGGTGGAGTTCAAAACGACGGTGTAGATCTCGTCGCCATCGCGGTTGTAGGCACCCGTAAAGCAATAGCCTGCATCGTCGGTGGTGCCAGTCTTGCCACCGATGTTGCCATCTTGGCCCAGCAAATAGTTATGCGTGTCCATGGAATGCGAATGGTCGGTGCCGTCGGCGCCCGTGACCTCGATCCAGGAATCCTCGCTCGCTACGACCTCGCGGATCGTGTCGTTTTTCATGGCCTCCTGCATCATCAGCGCTACGTCGTGTGCGGTTGAGTGCATATCGCCAGCCCACTCATCAAAGTCCAGACCATGCGGGTTTTCAAAAAGCGTACCGGTGCAGCCGAGCTTCTTAGCGCGCTCGTTCATGGCCTTCACAAATGTGGCCTCGGCGTCTTTGGTCTTAGGGTCGATTTTCTTGCCCACATATTCGGCGAGCACGATGGCGGCGTCGTTGCCTGAGGGAATCATCAGGCCGCGCAGTGCCTGCTCCACGGTAAGCTCATCGCCTTCGAGCAAGCCGGCGGTCGAATTACCCACGGTGGCTGCGGCGTTGCTCACCGTGACCTTCTCGTCCATCTTGCAATTCTCGACGGTTAGGATTGCGGTCATGACCTTGGTGATCGAGGCAATCTTGACCTGCTCATCGGCGCCGCGGGCATAGTAGACGGTGCCGTCTTTGCCCATGACGAGGGCATTGGTCGCATCGATATCGGGCAGGTTTTCGGCCGTGATGCCGCGCGCATCGGCGGTTTTGCCGCAAACATTGTCGGTCGTGAGCACTTGGGCGCCGGCGACGGTGGGCACGCCAGCGGCAAGGGCGATAGCGCAGACAAAGCCGGCGGCAAGCTGGGCTGAGCACTTTGCAAAAGAGGTGAGGGGCTTCACGGATTTCGCTTTCGACGGGATGGTCTCTTCCGGAACTAGAGTATATCGTTTGCCGGCGTCGGCGATCATCGCGTGCGTGCGTGGCCCACATCCGCTCCCGAACGGGCACAAGGGTGCTTAAGGCCGACTTAATCACCCACGCTTGTTGT
Organism: Collinsella sp.; assembly: GCA_018368345.1. Lineage (GTDB taxonomy): Bacteria > Actinomycetota > Coriobacteriia > Coriobacteriales > Coriobacteriaceae > Collinsella. The sequence continues at coordinate 113,147 of JAGZEK010000002.1, read as the reverse complement.
GTGTGGCGTGCGTCGCCTCGGGCATAATGGAGCGCGAGAGGAGCACGCATGAACGAGCGCATACTGGTAGTTGATGACGAGAAGGCCATCGCCGACTTGGTTGGTATCTACCTTACAAAAGAGGGCTTTGATGTCCAGATTGCCTATAGCGGGGCTGATGCTGCCAAAGCAATCTTGGAGCAGGAGTTTGATTTGGCGCTGCTGGATGTCATGCTGCCCGATATCGATGGGTTTGAGCTGCTGCGTACGATCCGTTCCAGCCATACCTATCCCGTGATCATGCTGACGGCGCGCGATGCCCAGCAAGACAAGATCGGGGGCCTTTCGCTTGGCGCGGACGATTACGTGGTCAAGCCGTTCCGCCCGCTGGAGCTCATCGCGCGCGTGCACGCTCAGCTTCGCCGCTACACCAGCTACGGTAGCCGTGCGCAGGCGGCCGAGTCGCCGACCATTCAGCTCGACGGCTTGGAGATCAACCGCGACGCTCGTTCCGTGACGGTGGACGGTGCACCGGTACGCCTCACACCCACCGAGTATTCAATCTTGCTGTATCTGGTCGAGCATCGCGGCAGCGTGGTGGCCGTGGAGGACCTGTTCCGCGCGGTGTGGAACGAGGATTTTATGCCCGGCTCCAACAATACGGTGATGGTGCACATTCGCCACTTGCGCGAAAAGATCGGCGACGACGCACAAAAGCCACGCTTTATCAAAAACGTCTGGGGCGTCGGCTACATCATCGAATAACGCTTTTCGCTTGTGAGGATCTTGATATGACAAAAGACGATAGGCAAGCGTTCGAGGTGCCCGATCGGCTCTTTGAATACGTGAGATCGGTCGTCGACAACCGCGCGCTTGCAACGGTGCTGCTCTTTTTGCTGAGCCTGCTGCTGATTGGCATCGACAACATCGTCGGAATCTTGGCGGTGCTGCTTGTCGGCTTTTTGCTGATCGATCGATTTGAGATCGTGTGCCGCTGCGTGGTGATTGGCGGCGCCGCGTGGGCCATGACGTTGGCGATTGGCGCCATGGCGCTCGGCGGCATCGAAGGGCCGGTGTTGTTCGATGCCGGCTTTGTATTCAACATGCTTGGCTTTGTGCTGGCGCTTGCCGTGTGCGTGCTGTTCTTGTGCGGCCGCGCCCTGTACTACCAGGGCTACGAGCAGGGCGAGCAGCATGCCGATTGTGTGCTGGCTGCTCGTATTCAAGATCGCCTGATCGATCACCCCGACACCTGGGACAACATCGACGGCGACTTCTTGGAGGTCGAGGGCGCCCTTAACCGCGTGCGTGACCGTGAGCGCAAGGTGCAGCAAGCTCTGCGTGACGAGTCGCATCGCAAGGACGATCTGGTCACGTACTTGGCACATGACCTACGCACCCCGCTTGCCAGTGTGGTGGGCTATCTTTCGCTGCTGCAAGAGGCTCCTGAGCTGCCGGTTGAGCAACGTGCGCACTTTACGGGCGTGGCGCTCGACAAGGCGCACCGGCTCGATACGCTCATCGAAGAGTTCTTCGATATCACGCGCTTTGACTTCCACGATATCGTGCTCACGCGCGGCTATGTTGATCTGGGGTTGCTGCTGGCTCAGGTGGCTGACGAGTTCTATCCCATCCTCAACGAGCAGCATAAGGAAGTCCAAGTTGATATTCGCGAGGACCTGACGGTGCTCGTGGATGGCGACAAGATGGCTCGCGTGTTCAACAACATCATGAAAAACGCTATTGCCTATAGCTATGAGGGCTCGACCATCACGATCGAGGCCAGACGCCGGGACGACGGTGGCGTGCGCGTGCGCTTTATCAATCAGGGCGATCCCATCCCTGAGTCAAAGTTCAAGGTGATCTTTGAGAAGTTCTATCGCCTGGATGCGGCGCGTGCGACCAATCGCGGCGGCGCTGGACTGGGGCTTGCTATTGCCAAGGAGATCATCGCGGCACACGGCGGTACCGTTGCATGTGAATCGACGCCCGAACACACGATATTCACCATCGAGCTGCCCGCCGCATAGCCAGCGTTCCCTTACAAACACTTGACAATGCGCTCACGTGCATATGAGCCGCGATTCCTACTATCGATACTGCTGAATTGATATCGATATGGAGGTATGCGGTATGACGGCTGCTGCGGCTGTGGGGCCCATGGAGCTTGAAGAACTCATGAAAGCGCAGGCCGAGGCCGCGCGCGAGCGCGAGGTTGGGGATGCGACTCGCCCCACGGCAGAGGATCTTGCGGCCTCGCCGACGCGCATCGATGTCGAGGGCCTCGACCTGTTCTATGGCGACCATCATGCGCTCAAGGACGTGAATATCAAGATCCGCGACAAGCAGATCACCTCGTTCATCGGGCCTTCGGGCTGCGGAAAGTCCACGTTGCTGCGCTGCTTTAACCGCATGAACGACGGCATCAAGGATTGCCGCATCGAGGGCAAGATTGCGCTCGATGGTCAAGATATCCTGGGCGATTACGACATCTGCCGTTTGCGCCAGCGCGTGGGCATGGTGTTCCAGCGCCCCAACCCGTTTCCCATGAGCATCTACGACAACGTCGCCTGCGGTCCTCGCGGTATGGGCGTGCGCGACCGCGCCGTGCTCGATGAGCTGGTCGAGGACTCCCTTCGTCGCGCTGCGCTATGGGATGAGGTCAAGGACAAGCTCAAGGAGTCGGGCCTGGGTCTTTCGGGCGGTCAGCAGCAACGCCTGTGCATCGCCCGCGCACTTGCCGTGCAGCCCGACATTCTGCTGATGGACGAGCCGACCTCGGCACTCGACCCTGTGTCGACGTTGGTGGTGGAGCAGCTGGCCTGCGAGCTCAAGGAGACCTGCACGCTGGTGGTCGTGACGCACAACATGCAGCAGGCCGCGCGTATTTCCGATTCAGTTGCGTTCTTTTTGCTGGGTGAGCTGGTGGAGCACGCGCCCACCGCGCAACTCTTCAAGAATCCGTCCGATCCGCGCACCGCGGATTATTTGACGGGGCGTTTTGGCTGACGCTGTCTTTTACGGGTGCCTTTAGGGTTAAGATGCGGTCATATCGGCCGCAAAGGGGTTCAACATGATCTATTACGTCGAGGACGATGACAACATCAGGGATTTGACAGTCTACGCGCTGCGCAAGCAGGGAATCGAGGCCGAGGGCTTTTCGTGCGATGGCGAGTTTAAAGCTGCCGTGGCGCGACGGGTGCCCGATGCTGTGCTGCTCGATATCATGCTGCCCGACACCGATGGCTTGGCGATTATGCGTCGTCTGCGTGCCGATCGCCTGACGGCGACGGTGCCCATCATGATGCTTACCGCCAAGGACACCGAGCTCGACAAGGTGATGGCGCTCGATGGCGGTGCCGACGATTACCTGACTAAACCCTTCTCGCTCATGGAGCTCGCCAGCCGCTGCCGCGCACTGCTGCGTCGCGGCGGCATGGTCAAACAGGCAAGCGATGTGCTCAGCGTGGGCGACATCGTGCTCTCGCCCAGCCATCGCGAGGTGACCGTTGCCGGCGAGCCGCTTAAGCTCACCCTGCGCGAGTTCGACCTGCTCGAGTACCTCATGCGCAAGCCCGGCGTGGTCTTTACCCGCGAGTCGTTGCTGCAGAGCGTGTGGGGCTGGGACTTCGACGGCGGTTCGCGCACCGTTGACGTGCACGTGCAGACGCTTCGCCAAAAACTGGGCGAGCATGCCAGCGCCATCGAGACCGTACGCGGCGTGGGCTACCGCTTGGCCGAGCCTTCTGCCGGTGATGGTGCCGAAGGTGACGACACCGCGGCCACCGCATCGGAGGAGTAACCCGTGGTCTTCGCCCCCCAGGGAAAACATACGCTGTCGCACCGCGTTTTTGTGACGATCTTTGTCTGTGCCATGGCGGTTATCGTGGCGTTTACGGTGCTGGGTGCGTTCTTTGTGCAAAACACCTTGGCGGATGCCACGAGTGCCAATCTGGCGCAGGAAACCGAGCTCATTGCCGCCGCCCTCGACGAGCAGCAGGAACCCATCCCGTTCTTGCGTAGCCTCGATCGCGAGGACTTGCGCATCACGCTGATTAACAAGGATGGATCGGTTGCCTACGACAACGAGGCGTCGCCTTCCATGCTGCCCAACCATGGCGATCGCCCCGAGGTCATCGAGGCCTTTGAGAGCGGCTCGGGTTCCGCGGAGCGCTCGAGTTCAACGCTCGATGAAATCATGTTGTATCGCGCCGTGCGTCTTGATAACGGCCAGGTTGTCCGCCTGGCGCAAGCTCAACCTGGCGTTGCGGCGATTTTGCTGTCGATGGTGGCGCCGATGCTGCTTATTGCGGCAGCAGGTGCGGTGCTCTCGTTTTTTATGGCGCGCCGCGAGTCCCGTGCCATTATCGCGCCGCTGCAAGAGGTGGATTTGGACCACCCACGCCGTAGCTATGAGCACGCCTATGCCGAGATGGTTCCCATGCTCGAGCGCATCGAGTCGCAGCGCCAAGAGCTCAAGCGCCAGATGGCGGTGCTGGCGGACAACGACCGTATGCGCCGTGAGTTCACGGCCAATATCACCCACGAACTCAAGACGCCGCTTACGGCGATTTCAGGCTATGCCGAGCTCATCGCGAACGGCATGGTCGAGGGCGAGGACGACCTGCGCAACTTTGGCGGTCGCATCTATCGCGAGGCGGGCCGCCTGGCGGCACTCGTCAACGATATCCTTACGCTCTCTAACTTGGACGAGGCCGAGCGTGCGACCGAGGGTGAGGCGGTGCCTATTGGGTCCACGGAGCCCATTGAGCTCTCGCGCGCCATCCACGCGGTTGAGCAGCGTCTTGAACAGGTCGCCCGTCAGGCGAATGTGACGATAAGTCATGAGACCAAGCCTGTGGTCATCGAAGGCGTGTCGCGCTTGATTGACGAGCTCATCTATAATCTGGCAAGCAACGCCATCCGCTACAATCGACCCGGCGGTACGGTTACGCTGCAGTGCGGCACCAACGACGAAGGCCATTCGTTCCTTGCGGTCGCCGACACGGGAATCGGTATCGCGCCTGAAGAACAGGGAAAGGTATTTGAGCGGTTCTATCGCGTGGACAAGAGTAGGTCCAAGGCACGCGGCGGAACCGGTCTGGGGCTTGCCATTGTCAAGCATGCGGCCCTGTATCATCACGCCACGCTCGATCTGTCGAGCGAGTTGGGCGTGGGAACCACCATTACGGTGACGTTTCCCATACGGCAGGACGAGCCATTCGCATAGCGATACAACATAGATATTGATGCAGACGCCGCATTTGACTTTCGGGTGCGGCGTTGTTGTGCAATTTTACGATTGCTTCCGACATTTTTACAGGAGAGCCTGTTTCTTATGTATAGAGTTTGGTCTCGGTAAAAAGATGCGATAACATACGGACAGTTTTGTCAATCCGAACTGGGGAAATGAAAGGCAAGCTGCATGACCCTTCTCGAACTGTTCCAGCTGCTGAAGAAGCACCTTCAGCTGGTCATTACCCTTCCGGTGGTCTGCGCGATCACCATGGGCATCGTGTCCTTCGTTGCGATGGACAACACCTATACCGCGACGACGAGCATGTACATTCTCGCCAAGACCGACGATAGCGGTCAGATGAGCTACAACGATCTCTCGGCGAGCCAGATGCTTTCCAACGATATCGCCACGCTGCTGGATAGCGATAGCGTTAAGAGCGGCGCAGCCAATGAACTGGGCCTCACCGATCTGGATGACTACAAGGTGTCTGTTTCCTCCGAGACCACCACGCGTGTCATTACGCTTTCGGTTACCGGCACCGATGCCAAAGAGACGGCTAAGGTCGCAAAGGCCATGGCCAGCTCGGTGAGTACGGTCGCTCAGAACGTCGGCGCTGCCCAGAGCATCAACGTTATCGACGAGGCTAAGACTCCCGAAGTCCCCAGCGGTCCCAAGCGTATGCTGTACGTTGCTGTCGCGTTCCTCGCGGGCATCTTTATCGCAGTTGCCTATGTCGTTTTGGCAGACATGCTCAATACCCGCATCCGCGGTGCCGAAGAGGCAGAAGAGCTCCTGGGTATTCCCGTTGTTGGCCGAATTCCGGCTATGAAAGGTGGTAAATAGGCATGGCTAAGGCAAAGAACACCGATAAGCTCGTTGTACAGAATGCCGCCAAGACCCTTCTGGCCAACATCCGCTTTGCGAGCGTGGACGACCCCATTCGCACCATCACCGTTACGTCCTCGATTCCCAACGAGGGCAAGTCTACGGTTTCCATCAACCTTGCCCAGGCTATCGCCACCAGCGGCAAGAGCGTCCTGCTGGTCGAGGCTGATATGCGTCGCAGGTCCCTTGCCGATATGCTCGGCGTCCGCTCCCGCGGCGGACTCTATGCAGTCCTTTCCGAGCAGATCTCCATTGACCAGGCAATTGTCGAGACGGGTCAGAAGAACTTCTACTTCCTCGATGCCGAGCCGCATATTCCCAATCCTGCCGACATCATCGTCTCTCACCGCTTTGCCAAGCTGGTAAAGGCACTGTCCGCCAAGTTCCAGTACGTCATCTTTGATGCTCCCCCGGTCGGCACCTTCATCGATGCTGCCGAGATCGCAAGTCTGACCGACGGTACGCTGTTCGTGGTGCGTGAGGATTTCACCAAGCGCGAGGAGGCGCTCAACGCCATCGGTCAGCTTAAGAAGTCCGAGAAGGTCAAGCTCATCGGTACCGTTATGAACTACTGCGAGACCGAGACCAGCGAGTACTACTACTCCTACTACACCAAGGATGGTAAGAAGGTGAAGAAGGGCTCCGACGATCAGGGGGCTTCCAAAAAGGGCATCTTCACCAACCGAGCAAACGTTTAGTTGATTAAGGCTGACCTATGCGTGACATTCATTGCCATATCTTGCCGGGTGTAGACGACGGCGCCGCCGATCTCGATGAGAGCTTGGCGATGCTCGAGGCTGCCAAGCGGGCCGGTGTAACCAGAATCGTTTGCACTCCTCACTGCCGTGATCCCTATTTTGATTACGACAAGATGTGGGATGCCTTTGAGCTGCTGCGTGATAACGCTGACGGTTTTCCGCTCCAGATGGGCTTCGAGGTCAACCATCGAAAGCTCGTTGAGCTTGGTATCGATGCCGCGGAGCACTTGCATTTCGATGGGACCAACGAGTTTCTGCTCGAGCTTTCGACGCATGCCGATGCGTATGCGTTTAGAGAGTACGAGAACACGATTTACGATTTGCAGTGCCGTGGCTACCAGGTGATCATCGCTCATCCTGAGCGCTATCGTGCGGTTCAAAAGGATGTAAGCGTGGCGGAGCGTCTGGTCGATATGGGCTGCAAGCTGCAGGCTTCGGCGGACTTTATTGCCGGCGGTCGCTTTGGTCGCGAGAAAAAGCCGGCACAGCGTCTGTTTGATCAGAACCTGTACAGTTTCATCGCGAGCGATGCCCATAACGTGGGTCATTACGATTGCCTGGCGAAGGCTCGCGCGAAGTTTAGCGTGCGCGGAGCTCATTTTCGCTAAAATCTGTCCCTAACGTTCGCATTGAATGAAGGGGTAGCCATGGATATCCAACTTAAGACGGGATGCTTTGATGACGCGGCGTTGGTGCGCCGCGTCGTTTTTATGGACGAGCAGGGCTACGAGAATGAGTTCGACGCTATCGACGAGGATCCGAGCTGCATTCATGGGACGCTCTATGTAGACGGCGAGCTTGCCGGCTGCTCGCGCGTGTTTCCCGAAGAGCTTGAGCGCGCGGCAGATTCAGAGGCTCCGGTTTCGCCGGCGTGCGACTTGGACGAAGGCGTCGCAGCGGGGGAGACCTATATTATGGGGCGCGTGGCTGTGCTGCCGAGCATGCGCCGTCGCGGTCTGGCGAGCAAGATCGTCGAGGCCAGTGATGCCGCCGCGCGTGATGCCGGTGCCAAGCTCATTAAGCTGCACGCGCAGGAATACGTGCTGCCGCTCTATGCCAAGGCGGGTTACACGCAGATTGCCCCGGTGGACTACGAAGACGAGAGCCAGCCCCATGTTTGGATGGCCAAGCGCGTAGATGGCAGATAGGGACGTTCCTTTCCTGCCGGCAGTTGGGAACACTCCTTGGCAATTGGCGCATCGGAGCGCTTAGACATACAGTTTTTCGATTCCGTATGTATATATGCGCGCTAATGGGTTATAAAATCTAAGTCTGAACATAGCAGGTCTGCGATTCGGCTCGGGCGACCGGGCCGTTTTTGCGGACGGGGGTAGCGCGAAAGGAATGCACATGCGTCAATTTAAGACCGAGAGCAAAAAACTGCTCGACCTCATGATCAACTCCATCTACACCAATAAGGAAATCTTCCTGCGCGAGCTTATCTCTAACGCGAGCGACGCCGTCGACAAGCTCAACTTTAAGAGCCTGCAGGACCCGAGCGTCAAGATCGACCAGGGCGACCTGGCCATTCGCGTCTCCTTTGATAAAGACGCCCGCACCATTACCATCTCGGATAACGGCATTGGCATGACCGCCGAGGAGCTCGAGCGCAATCTGGGCACCATCGCCCATTCCGGCTCCGAGGAGTTTAAGACCGAGAACGCCGAGCAGCAGGGCTCCGATGTCGACATCATCGGTCAGTTTGGCGTGGGCTTCTACTCGGCTTTTATGGTCGCCAGCCATGTGAAGGTCGTCAGCCGCGCCTATGGCGAGGATGTCGCCCATGTATGGGAGTCGGACGGTCTTGAGGGCTACACCATCGAGGACGGCGAGCGCGCCGAGCACGGTACCGATGTCATTCTGACGCTGCGCGAGAACGAGAAGCTCGATGCCGACGGCGAGGCCGAGACCTACGATCGCTTCCTGACCGAGTGGGGTCTCAAGAGCCTGATTCAGCAGTACAGCAACTATGTGCGCTACCCGATTCAGATGATGGTGTCCAAGAGCCGCCAGAAACCCAAGCCCGAGGACGCCGGCGACGATTACAAGCCCGAGTACGAGGACTACCAGGAGCTCGAGACCGTCAACTCAATGACACCGATCTGGAAGAAGCGCAGCTCTGATGTCGAGCAGAAGGACTACGACGAGTTCTACAAGTCCACGTTCCACGACTTTGACGATCCTGCGCGCACCATCAGCTTCCATGCAGAGGGCACGCTCGAGTATGACGCCCTGCTGTTTGTGCCGGGTCGCGCGCCGTTCGATCTGTACAGCAAGGACTACGAGAAGGGTCTGGCGCTCTACAGCTCCAACGTTCTGATTATGGAGAAGTGCGACGACCTGCTGCCCGACTACTACAACTTTGTCCGCGGCGTCGTGGATTCCGCCGACGTGTCGCTCAACATCTCGCGCGAGACGCTGCAGCAGAACCGTCAGCTCAAGGCCATCGCCAAGCGCGTGGAAAAGAAGATTACCGCCGACCTTGAGGATATGCGTGACAACGACCGCGAGGCCTACGAGAAGTTCTTTGAGAACTTTGGTCGCGGTCTTAAGTACGGCATTTACTCGAGCTATGGCATGAAGGCCGATGAGCTCGCCGACCTGTTGCTGTTCTGGTCTGCCAAGGAACAGAAGATGATTACCCTGGCCGAGTATGCCAAGGGCATGCCCGAGGATCAGAAGGCCATCTACTACGCCGCCGGCGATTCGCGTGAGCGCTTGGCTAAGATGCCCGTGGTGAAGGGCGTGCTCGACCGCGGCTATGACGTGCTGCTGCTGACGCAGGATGTGGATGAGTTCACGTTCCAGGCTATGCGTGAGTACGTTGCCGCCGATATGCCCAAGATCTACGAGGACGATGCTGCCCGCGAGGCTGCCGAGAAGGCTGTGGCCGACGGTGCCGAGCCCGAGGTCGAGGATCGTCATCTGGAGCTCAAGAACGTCGCGACCGGTGATCTTGACCTGGCGACCGAGGACGAAAAGAAGGAGGCCGAGGACGCCACCAAGGAGAACGAGGACCTCTTTAGCGCCATGAAGGAGGCGCTCGGCGACAAGGTCGAGAAGGTCGCCGTCTCTGCGCGCCTGACCGATGCTCCCGCGTGCATCACCACCGAGGGTCCGCTGTCGCTCGAGATGGAGAAGGTGCTCCAGAAGGGTCCCGAGGGCGCGCCCGACGGCATGCCCAAGAGCCAGCGCGTGCTTGAGCTCAACGCTAAGCACCCGGTCTTTGCCAAGCTCGTCGCTGCCCAGAAGGCGGGCGATGCCGACAAGATCAAGCAGTACTCCGGCCTGCTCTACGACCAAGCCTTGCTGGTCGAGGGCATCCTTCCCGAGGACCCCGTAGCCTTCGCAGCGGCCATTTGCGACCTAATGTAGTTATGTGGTTCCGCCGTTCTAACGAACGGCGGACCAGTCGACACTGCAAACGCCCCTAAGCGGCAATCTGACGTTCAATCGTCGGTCGCGTACCGAAGTACGTTTCCCTCCTCTTTCACGTCACCTTGCTCGCTTAGGGGCGTTTTCGCTGACTTATGCTCAACCTGCGACGCTTTCGTGGTCCAAACTAGTCATTGGGGACGTTCTTAAATGACTAGTTGGGTTGCTAATTTGTACGGGTTGTGGTTTTGTGAGCTGCGGGGATTTGAGATACTGTACATCTGTACGTTAACTCATCTTCGTAGTATATTGCTACCCGCAAAACTCAGCACCATTGTGTTGCGAGGTGCCAAAGTGCCTCCGTACAATGGTTGTTAATAGCACGATTCGGCTAAACGACAGGATGGATGGTCCAAGCGTGAGTCTCGGCAGCAAACTATCCGACGCAAAGGTGTCCTTTGCGATCTTTAAACGCGACATCAAGCGATTGCTTGTGAACCCCGTCGCCCTGGTGGTTACCCTGGGCGTGTGCGTTATTCCCTCGCTGTATGCCTGGTACAACATCGTTGCCAACTGGGATCCGTACGGAAATACCCAGGGCATCAAGATTGCTATCGCCAACAACGACCAGGGAACCCAAAACGACCTGGTGGGCGAGCTCAACGCAGGCGATAAAGTTGTCGACCAGCTCAAGGAGAACGATCAGCTGGGCTGGACTTTCGTCGACTCGGCCGCCGATGCCAAGGAGGGCGTGGAGAGCGGCGAGTATTACGCTGCCATCGTGATCCCCAAGAACTTCTCTGACAATCTCGTATCGATGCTCGACGGCAATTACCATCAGCCCAAGCTCACGTACTACGTCAACGAGAAAAAGAGCGCCATTGCGCCCAAGGTCACCGATACCGGCGCCAACACCATCGAGGAGCAGATCAACGCGGAGTTTGTCTCCACGGTGGGCGAGACCGTCGCGGGCATTGCTAAGGATGCCGGCATCGACCTTAAAGATAAGGCGACCCAGACTCAGGATTCGCTGACGAGCTCGGTGTCCGAGGCATCCGAAACCCTGAGCGAAGTGCGCGACTCCATCGGCGACATGAATACCGCCATCGATAAGACGAGCAGTGCCATCGCTTCTGCCGACGCCGCGCTGGCGGGCCTGCAGGGCCAGACGCCTTCGCTTACACAGGCGATTTCTCAGGGTAATGACTTGTTGGGCGAGGCTCGCACCACGGCGGGCAAGTCCATCACCTCGCTTTCGAAGGCGCTCTCTGAGGGCAGCCTCGCGCTGACCAAGACATCGGCATCTGCAAACGCCGCCGTCGGAAAGATGACGGGCGCCCTGACGTCCACGACCACTCGTATCGACAACTCGCTCGAATCGCTTCAGACGACGATTGATCACAACAAGGCCCTTATCGATAAGCTGCAAGAACTGGCCGACAGCGCGTCGGCGGGTTCGGAGGAGATCAACGCGCTGATCGCGTCCATGATTGACACGCTTCGAGGACAAAATGAGAGCCTCCAAGCCGTCAAAGATAATCTTTCTGCGCAGTCGAGCGCCATTGCGAATGACGCCTCGGCCGTTTCGGGTGCCAGCGATGCTATCAATAGCGCGATTCAAACCGGTGCGACTAACATGAACCAGGCCCAGACGAATCTGGGCCAAAACGCGCTGCCGAAGGCTTCGAGCGCGCTTGATTCCTTTGCCGCCGTTTCGGGCGACCTGACCGGTATCGTGTCGGGGCTTACCCCCACGATTGCAAATGCGCGCGGTACGCTGTCGCAGCTCGACGCTACCCTCAAACAGGCAAAGACCACGCTCTCCCAGACTGATGCCTCGCTTGCCAAGGTTCAGGACAAGCTCGCGACCGCCGTCAACGACATCGCGGCGCTTCAGACGTCCGAGTCCATGGGTGAGCTGGCCGACCTGATGAATGTCGACGTCAACGACGTGGCAGATTTCATGGCATCTCCGGTTGAGCTGACGTCAAAGGCAATCTATCCGGTCAAGAGCTTTGGCTCGGGCATCGCTCCGTTCTATACCAACTTGGCGCTTTGGGTGGGCGGTTACGTGCTCATCGCCATCTACAAACTCGAGGTCGATCGCGAGGGCATCGGTAGCTTTACGGCGCGTCAGGGCTACTTTGGCCGTTGGCTGCTGCTGGTGATCTTGGGCGCATTCCAAGCCATCATCGTGACGGTAGGCGACCTGATTATCGGCGTGCAGTGCGTTAACCCGGTGCTGTTCGTGCTGGGCGGCATCGCCATCTCGTTTGCGTACGTCAACATCATCTATGCACTGTCCACCGCGTTTAAGCACATCGGTAAGGCGATCGGCGTCATCCTCGTCATCGTGCAGATTCCCGGCTCGTCGGGCATGTATCCCATCGAGATGATGCCCGGCTTCTTCCAATGGCTGCATCCGTTGCTGCCCTTCACCTACGGCATCAATCTGTTACGCGAGACCGTCGGCGGCATGTACTCGTTCAACTATCTGTTTAACCTGTGCATCTTGGGCGTGTTCCTGCTCATCGCGCTCTTTATTGGCCTGCAGCTGCGTCCGTTGCTGCTCAACCTCAACCTGCTCTTCGATAGGGAACTCTCTTCGACGGGCATGATGATCTGCGAGTCCAATGACTTGCCTCGTCAGCGTTATTCGCTGCGCACGGCCATGCGCGTCATGCTCGATTCCGATTCGTACCGTCGCGAGTTGATCGATCATGCCGTGGCCTTCGAGCGCCGTTATCCGTACTACATCAAGGGCGGCTTTGCTGCTGTGGTAGGCGTGCAGATTCTCCTCTTCGTGCTGTCGACGGTTCTCGATATCGACAACAACGGCAAGATCATCCTACTCGTCATTTGGATTATCTCGGTCATTGCCATCTGTGGCTGGCTTATCAATATCGAGTACATCCGTGCGAGCCTGAATGTCCAGATGCGCATCTCGGCGCTCTCGGATGAGGATCTGCGCCGCGAGATGCGCGAGCACACGGCTGCCATCCCGGCTGCTCGTCGCATGTTTGGCCTCAACGCCAGTGAGCAGGGCTCAGCGTCCAAGCCCCAGGCCACCAACCAGACCACTCATTTCGACGCACACCATGTTCCCGAGAACGGGGACGACACGTTTGTGATGAACGAGGGCAGTGCCCCGCTTGGAAAGCACTCTAAAGGAGGTGAGGCATAAATGAAGAACATCCTGCACCTGTTTAAGCGCGACGTTCAAAACGTGTCTCACTCCGTGATTGGCATGATCGTTGTGATGGGTCTGATCATTGTGCCGTGCCTGTACGCGTGGTTTAACATCACCGGCAGCTGGGACCCGTATGGCAACACCGGCAACCTCAAGATTGCCGTGGTCAATACCGATGAAGGCTACGAGAGCGACCTGATCCCCGTCGAGATCAACGTGGGCGAAAACGTGACCGCTACTCTGCGCGGCAACGAGAACTTTGACTGGGTTGTCCTCAACGACCGCGATAAGGCGATTGAGGGCGTCAAGTCGGGCGCGTACTACGCTGCTGTCGTCATCCCCAAAACGTTCAGCGCCGACATGATGACGCTTTTCTCGACCGAGGTGAAGCACGCCGACATCGAGTTCTATGAGAACCAAAAGGCCAATGCCATCGCCCAGATTGTGACCGAGAAAGGTTCGAGCGCAGTCCAGAGCCAGGTCAACGAGACGTTTACTAAGACCATCACGGCCATCGGCCTCAAGACCGTGTCCAGTCTGCTCGACTATATGAGCACCGACCAGGTGAGCAACTTCATCGCCAACCTGTCCTCGACGTTGGGCGATTCGGTTGAGGACTTGCAAGACGTTCAAGCAAGCGCGACGTCACTTGCGGGCATTTTGAGCTCCACGTCCGATTCGCTGACGTCGGCGGGCGGCATGCTCAAGCAGACCGGAACGACCGAGGAGTCGGTAAAGCAGCTCATGCAGCACGCCGAGAGCGGTATTGCCGATTCCGAGCAAGCCCTCAAGGCCGCGAGCGATGCAGTCGACGCGGCGATCGATGGGAGCACGGGCTCGTTCGACAACGTTTCTACCGAGCTCGCGAAGGCGTTCGATGCCGCAAACCAGCATGTCGACCTTACGGTGTCCCAGCTTAACGATGGCGCCGCGAAGCTTGATGAGCGCGCCAAGGATATTGATGCGATGGCCGATCAGCTCCGCAGTCTTGCCGGCCAGGTGAGCAACGACAAGCTCAAGGCAGGGCTTGAGGACGCGGCTGCGGAGCTTGGTAAAACCGCGACGGAGTACCGCAACAATGCCAATGAGCTGAGGAACATCGCGACGTTGCTTACAGGCAGCATGGCAAAGGTCAATGAGTCCCGTGCCGAGGTCGATCAGGCGATTGCCGATGCCAAGGCTGGCATCTCGGGTGCCAAGATCGATTACGACTCCACGTTCTCGGTCAAGGCCAAGGAGCTCAAGAAGACCATTTCGGGCGTTTTGGATTCGCTGAACGGTATCTCGGGTGACCTGGATAGCGCCGTGAGCGGTCTGACCGATGCCTCCGGTTCGCTCGCGAAGGGCCTGTCCAAGGCTGCAAAGCTCGTCAACAAGGCTTCCGATCAGCTGGGCGAGGCGTCCGACAAGATCAGTGCCTTCAAGGACGAGCTCGACGGTGCCCTGATGTCGGACGACCTCGCCACGATCAAGACGATGATCGGCAACGATCCCGAGGGCCTTGCCGTGTCGCTTTCCGGCCCTGTTGCGCTCGACCGCAAGCCGGTCTACCCGATCCGCAACTATGGCTCTGCCATGGCCCCGTTCTATACGATTCTGTCGCTGTGGGTCGGCTCGATCGTGCTGGCGGCCATGATGAAGGTCTCGGTTAACGATGAGCTCATCAACGAGCTCATCCCCGTGCGCCTGCACGAGATCTATCTGGGCCGTTACCTGTTCTTTGGCGGCTTGGCCCTGCTGCAGGCGACGCTCGTGTGTGCGGGCGACATCCTGTTCTTTGGCATCCAGTGCGACAACCCGCTGCAGTTTGTACTGGCGGGCTGGGTTGCGAGCCTCGTGTTCTCCAATATCGTCTACACGCTCACCGTGTCGTTTGGCGATATCGGCAAGGCGCTCGCTGTCGTGCTGCTGGTCATGCAGGTCGGCGGTTCGGGCGGCACGTTCCCTATCGAGATGACCGGTCCCGTGTTCCAGGCGATATATCCGTTCCTGCCGTTTACTCACGGCATCAACGCCATGCACGCCGCCATGGCCGGCGCGTATCATATGGAGTACTGGGTTGAGCTGGGTATCTTGGCGAGCTATCTGATTCCGTCTCTGGCCCTGGGCGTCGTCTTCCGCCGCCCGGTCATCAAAGCCAACGACTGGATCATCGAAAAGCTTGAAAGCACGAAACTTATTTAGTGCAACAGCGTGACATTGACGAAACATCGAGGTTTACTCTGCCGACGCTTTAGTGGGCTGGATTGCGATGCAGTGCTGGTTGTTGCTACAGTAGCGGGGCGTGCCGGGGGTCCGGTGCGCCCTGTTTTTATTTGACCATGAGGCGGCACGCAGCCATACGCGTGCGGACACCACGCCCAGATTGAGTGCGAGGATGTTCCATGGCCCAATACGCTGCCAACGAAATCGAAAACATGCCCGATAGCCCTGTGGCCCGTGAGGATTTGGGCGCGGGCGGTATTCCCCGGGGCGCGGGCGCACGCTCGCCGTTGTTCTGGAAAGTTCTACTGCTTTCGGTGGCGGTCATCTGGGGCTACTCCTTTACCACTATGAAGGGCGCGCTCGACACCATTCCGGTTTTCGAGCTGGTCTACGTTCGCTTTCTCCCGGCTTCGCTGGTTATGTTCGCCATCTTCCACAAACGCATCATCGCGCACTTTAACGCCCGCAACCTTATCGTCGGACTTGGTATGGGCGCACTTATGTGGGGTGCGTACGGTTTGCAGACGATTGGCCTGGCACAGACCACGGCGGGCAAGAGTGCATTTTTGACGGGTACTTATTGCATCCTCGTGCCGTTTGCGAGCTACGTCCTAAGCGGCGAAAAGCTTACCCGTTACAACTTGGGCGCCGCGTTGCTGTGCCTGGCGGGCATTGGCTTGGTGGCGCTCGATAGCGTCGAGTTCAATGCCGGCGATGCTATTACCTTGGGCGGTGCGATCTTCTTTGCCATCCAGATGGCGGTGACGGCCAAATACGGTCGCAAGATGGACATCAACGTCATCACGTTTTGGATGTTTGTGGGCAATGGCGTCTTGAGCTTGGCAACGTCGCTGCTATTCGAGACCCAAGCGCCCGCGTCCGTGTGGACGCCGAGCTTTATCGGCGTGATGGCCTTCCTCTCGGTGGGCTGCACGTGCGTGGCGCTGCTCATCCAAAACGTCGGCTTGGCGCACGTCCCAGCCTCGACGGGCTCATTGCTCCTATCGATGGAGTCCCCTTCGGGCGTGTTGTTTTCGGTGCTGCTGATGGGGGAGGCGCTCACCTCGCGTCTGCTCGCCGGCTTCGTCCTCATCTTCCTATCGATCATTTTGAGCGAGACGCATTTCGATTTCTTGCGCCGAAAATCTCGCCCGCAATTGTAAACAATTTGTTGCGCCGCCCTCCCAGGGCGGCGTTTTTTATGTCATGCCCTTACAGTTGTGCCTTGCACTTTACGCTGTCAAAGTGCGTGCTGCAAAAACGTTACTGGAGGGCATCTATGGCACCAGCTCTGTCCGATCTTCAACCGAAACCAGCGCCTCAGGCTACCACAGCGGCGCAGACCGCTATCGGCGATGGCCTGGTCAAAGAAGCCCAGGCATTTGCCGGTGAGCTTGCCGCATGGCGCCACGATCTCCATCAGATGCCCGAGCTCGGTAACAATCTTCCGCAGACGTCTGCCTATATCCAGGCACGTCTGGACGAGATGGACATTCCCTATACCACGCTTGTCGACGGCTCCTGTGTTGTTGGCCTGATCGGTGCCGGTGCGGCCGCGGCTGCTCAGGGCAATGGTGCGTGCGCGGACGAGCAGGCCGGTACGGTTATCATGCTTCGCGGCGACATGGATGCCCTGCCCGTTGTCGAGGAATCCGGCGAGCCCTTTGCATCCACCAATGGCTGCATGCATGCTTGCGGTCACGATATGCACGCGACGGCGCTGCTTGGTGCGGCGCGCCTGCTCAAGGCCCGCGAGGCCGAGCTTGTGGAGGCCAACGCCACGGTGAAATTGCTGTTCCAGCCGGGCGAGGAGACCTTCGAGGGCGCCCGCGCCGCCATCGCCGACGGCTTGCTCGAGAACCCGCGCCCTCAGGCGGCCTTTGCCATGCATGTCAACAGCCAGTCGCCGCTTGGCCTGGTGCTCTACGGCAGTCCGGCGCTCTCGGGCGTGTACGGTTTCCGCATCACGCTGCAGGGCAAGGGTGGCCACGGTTCCAGCCCCGAGATTTGCATCGACCCCATCACGGCCGGTGTGCATGTGCACCTGGCGCTTCAGGAGCTTATCTCCCGTGAGGTGCCAGCGGCCAAGGAGGTCGCGCTTACTGTGGGTAAGTTCGCTGGCGGCTTGGCGGCCAACGTCATCCCAGACACCTGCGTGCTGGAAGGCACGCTGCGCGGCTTTGATGTTGAGCTCATGGCTCACCTTAAGACCCGCATCGCGGAGGTCGTCAACGGCGTTGCCGCAACATATCGTACGCCGGCAACCATCGAGACGCTTTCGGACGTTCCGCCGCTCGTGCTCGACAGCGATATGACCCAGGCCTCGCTTGGCTACGTGGGCGCGGTGCTGCCCAAGGCTGCCTTCCTGCCGCTATTCCACGCCATGGCGAGCGAGGATTTCGCACTTATCTCGAGCGAGATCCCAAGTGCGTACTTTACGGTGGGCGCGGCCGTGACCGATACGGACGAGCACTTTGCCCAGCACCATCCCAGGGCGCGCTTTAACGATGCCGAGCTTCCCCTCGGCGCCGCGGCTTATGCCGCCGTCGCTCTCGGATACATTGCGGACCACAAGGAGTAATCCATGTCCCAGCAACGTAAATTTTTCCCCGGCTGGCTCGTGGTGGCCTCCGGCTTTGTGATCATGGCCACGTGCTACACGATTTTCGTTAACTGCATGAGCCTGTTTCAGCCGTTCATCGTAAGCGACCTGGGCATCACGCTTGCGCAGTACAACATCTCCAACGCCATCTCCACCGTGGTGAGCGTTATCGGCTCGCTTGTCATTGGCCATGTCGCCGATAAAGTAAGCGGCCGCGTTTTGGGCTCCCTCACTGTAATCGCCACCTCTGCCGTTCTTGCCGGCATGAGCTTTGTCGGTGAGCTGTGGCAGGTCTACGTGCTCTTTGCCGTCTCGGGCTGCTTTGCCGTCGCCTCGACTCGCCTGCTCATCAGCCTGGTGACCGCCAACTGGTTTACGGCCAAGCGAGGCCTTGCCATCTCCATCGCACTTTCGGGCTCGGGCTTTGGCGGCGCTATTCTGTCTCCCATCGTGAGCTCGCTTATCGTGAGTGTTGGCTGGCGCTCTGCGTTCCTGGTACTCGCTGCCGTCTGCATTGTGGCGGCACTGCCCATCACGGCCTACTCCTTCCGCACCAAACCTTCCGAGATTGGCCTGAAGCCGCTCGGCGAGAACCCGGGCGATCCGTCTGTTTCCACCGCGGGCGATAAGGACGAGCATACGGCCCCCGAGGTTAGCGTCGGCTGGTCTCGTATCAAGAAGAGCCCGGCATTTTGGCTGCTTGTCGTCGCCTTCCTCTTTATGGGCTTGGTCAATGGCGCCATCCTGCCCAACCAGGTTACCAACATGACGAGTGTTACCGTCAACGGTGCCAAGATTGTCACGGGCGGCCACGATCCCATGTGGGCGGGTACCGTACTTTCGGTCTACATGGTCACCGTCGTTATTGCCAAGATTTCGCTCGGTGCGATCTATGACCGCTTTGGCCTGCGCTTTGGCAATATCCTTGGCTCCGTTGCGTGCATTATCGCCTGCGTGGCGCTGTGCTTCCCGACGACGGACCTCGGTCCTATTGTCGCCGCTGTGAGCTTTGGTGTTGGAACGTGCATGGGCACCATCACGCCTACCATCGCCGCGTCCAAGCAGTTTGGCATGGCCGACCTGGGTAAGGTCACGGGCACCATTACCTCGCTCGAGATGGTCGGCGGCACCGTGGGCGCCATTGTCTCGGGCGTGCTGTTCGATGCTACGGGCTCCTTTGCGAGCACCTGGATTGTGTGCCTGGCGTGCTCCGTGGTCATGCTCGTGTTCCTGCTGGCATCCGAGCCCATCGCCGCCAAGCTGCGCGCAAGCGTGGCGGGGGAGTAGATAGGCCAAAGCGCATTGCCGCTTGTCCGCTTCGTCCGTGGCTACCGCGGCGGCGTGTCTGGCCGAACGAGTCCCCATACCCTCGTTCGGTCAGACGCGCCGCCGCTGTTTGTGTTTGTGCCGTATAATGTCCACTACCTATGACGCGATACAAAAGAAAGGTGTTTGCCCATGCAGGCACAGAAGGCGGAGGGAACCCGCGACCTTATCGGCGCCGAGATGCGCGCTTGGCAAAAGATGCAGCAGATCGCTGCCGGCGTGTTCGAGCCGTTTGGTTTTAAACCCATCGAGACGCCCGCGATCGAGCAGGTGGACGTCTTTGTCCACGGCATCGGCCAGTCGACCGACGTCGTGCGCAAGGAGATGTTCCGCGTCTTTAGCGGCGCCAACCTGGAGCGCGTCTTTACCGAAGGCACCGACACAAAACTCAAGCCCAAGCAGCGCCTGGCGCTTCGTCCCGAGGGCACGGCCGGTGTGGTGCGCGCAGTCGTGGAGAACAACCTGGTGCCCCAGGGCTCCACGCCGTTTAAGGCTTACTACGCCGAGGCCATGTTCCGCGGCGAGCGTCCCCAGAAGGGCCGCCTGCGTCAGTTCCACCAGGTGGGTATCGAGTGGCTCGGCGCTCCCGATCCGGCGGCAGACGCCGAGTGCATCATCATGCTCATGGAGTTTTACAAGCGCCTGGGCTTCGATCTTTCCAAGCTCCGTCTGCTCATTAACTCGATGGGCGACGCTCAGTGCCGTCCGGCTTACCGCGAGCAGGTCAAGCAGTTTATCCTCGATCACGCTGACGAGATGTGTGACGAGTGCCGCGAGCGCGCCGAGCTCAACCCGCTGCGTGCCTTCGACTGCAAGAACGACCACTGCCGCGAGATCATGGCCGACGCGCCGCTGATGGGCGACAACCTGTGCGACGAGTGCCGCGAGCACTACGAGCAGGTCAAGCGCTATCTGGATGCCGCCGGTATCGAGTATGTCGAGGATCCCACACTGGTGCGTGGTCTGGACTACTACACCCGTACCGTCTTTGAGGTCGAGGCTCCCGGCGCCGGTGTCGGCTCCATTGGTGGCGGCGGTCGCTATGACGGTCTGGTCGAGCTCGAGGGTGGCAAGCCCACGGCGGGCGTCGGCTTCGCTGTCGGTTTTGAGCGCGCCCTGCTGGCCCTGCAGGCCTTTGGTAACGACTTGGGTGCCGAGGAGGCCCCGTGCGTCTACGTCGCCAACGCCGGCAAGGAGCTGCGCCAGAACGTCTTTGCCATCACGCAGGAGCTTCGCGCCGCTGGCATCGTGACCGAGGCCGACTACCAGGGTCGTTCGCTCAAAGCTCAGTTTAAGCAGGCCGACAAGGTTGGCGCCAAGCTCATTTTGGTCCTGGGTGGCGACGAGCTTGCCGCCGGCAAGGTCAAGGTGCGCGACATGGAGAGCCATGAAGAGGTCCTTGCCGATCTGGCCAACGTCGTCGAGGCGGTTCGCGAGCGCCTGTAGCGCATCATTTTGAGCTGCGGGTCCGCTTGAGTGTCTCGTCCATTGCGAGCGATTGTTACGGGGGTGTTTCGCATTTATGCGGAATGCCCCCGTTTGTGTATGCCGTCCACCGAGAAATACGACCATTTAGAGCAAAAACCCTTGCAATGCAGAAAATACTTTTGTGTGGTAAAGCGCAATCAGTGTCGAAAGTATTTCGCAAGCGCCTATAATGAATACCGCATGTTACGTGCATAGAAGGAGGAATGGGAGGAAACGTGGCTGAGAACCTAAGCAACCAGTCTGTACCCGAAGCCGCGGCGCGCGTCGCTGCCGTGGTCAACCGCCTCGTTAACCGAATCGGCTCGAATGCCGAATCCAAGGAGCGTCTCGCTGAGATCGAGATCCCCGAGGAGCTGCGCGACAATCTGGCGCTGTTCTTGCGCCTGGAGCGCCGTGTGCTTAGCGAGTATGATCCCGAGATCGCGGACCTGTTCGACAAGATTTTGACAGCCGAGATTGTGGCCAACGCCGGAAACCCCGGCACCCGTGCTGCCGACGAGTCCGTCGACGAGCAGGGCGTGCCCACTGCCGACGAGCCCACCGCCGTGGCGTTTCGCGAGGTCGTTGATCTGATCGACAGTCTGCCGCTCGATAAGCAGCAGGTTATCGTCCGCGCCTTTACGAGCTTCTTCCATCTGGCAAACCTGTCGGAGGAGAACTACCGTGTGGCGCAGCTGCGCGAGCGCGAGGCCGGCGCATCGACCGATACCGAGGTCGATCCCGCCAACGAGCTCACCGTCGCCTATCACCAGTTGGTAAACGAGATGGGTGCCGAGGGCGCCAACGAGCTGCTCGGCAAGCTCGAGTTCCATCCCGTCTTTACCGCGCATCCCACCGAGGCCCGTCGTAAGGCCGTCGAGGGCAAGATTCGCCGTATCTCCAACCTGCTGGAGGAGCGTCCGCGTCTGGGCGGCTCCGACCTGGTGGAGAACGAGCGCCATATGCTGCAGGAGATCGACGCCCTGGTGCGTACGAGCCCCATCGCGCTCAAGAAGCCCACGCCGGTCGAGGAAGCCGATACCATCATCGACATCTTCGATAACACGCTGTTCGACGTCATCCCCGTCATCTATCGTCGCTTTGACGACTGGGTGCTGGGCGACAAGGCCGGTACCGTGCCGCCGCTGTGCCCGGCGTTCTTCCATCCCGGCAGCTGGATCGGTTCCGACCGCGACGGTAACCCCAACGTCACCGCCAAGGTGAGCCGTGAGGTCGCCGCCAAGTACTTCACTCACATGGTGCTCAAGCTCGAGGACAAGTGCCGCCGCATCGGTCGCAACCTCACGCTCGAGGCCACCTACAGCAAGCCGTCTGCCGAGCTCATCAACCTGTGGAACCATCAGGTCGAGATGAGCACCCAGTACACCGCACGCGCTGAGCTGATCTCCGAGCACGAGCCGCATCGCGCCGTCATGCTCGTCATGGCCGACCGTCTGAACGCCACCGTGCGTCGCATCACCGACACCATGTACCACAGCGCAGACGAGTTCTTGGATGACCTGCGTGTCGTTCAGCGCTCCCTGGCCGCCTGCGGTGCCGTCCGTGCTGCCTACGGCCCGGTCCAGACCATCATCTGGCAGGTCGAGTCCTTCGGCTTCCATATGGTCGAGATGGAGTTCCGTCAGCACTCCGTGGTGCACGCCCGCGCCCTCAAGGATATCCACGAGAACGGTATCCATGGCGACCTGCAGCCCATGACGCGCGAGGTCATCGATACCTTCCGCGCTATCGGCTCCATCCAAAAGCGCTACGGCAAGAAGATGGCGCACCGCTACATCATCTCGTTCACCAAGAGTGCCCAGCATGTGGCCGACGTCTTCGAGCTTGCTCACCTGTCTTTCGCACACGAGGAGGATGTCCCCGAGCTCGACGTGATCCCGCTGTTTGAGCAGCTCGAGGACCTCGAGAGCTGCGTCGACGTGCTCGACCAGATGCTTACGCTGCCCGTGGTGCAAAAGCGCCTTGCCCAGACCAACCGCCGCATGGAGGTCATGCTGGGCTATTCCGACTCCTCCAAGGATGCCGGTCCTACCACGGCCATGCTCGCGCTGCACTCCGCGCAGGAGCGCATTGCCAAGTGGGCCGAGAAGAACGATATCGACCTGGTGCTCATGCACGGTCGCGGCGGTGCCGTGGGCCGTGGCGGCGGTCCGGCCAACAAGGCCGTGCTGGCGCAGCCCAAGGGTTCGGTCAACTGCTTCTTTAAGCTCACCGAGCAGGGCGAGGTCATCTTTGCCCGTTACGGCAACCGTACGCTGGCTCAGCGCCATGTTGAGTCCGTTGCCGCCGCAACGCTTTTGCAGTCGGCCCCGAGCGTCGAGAAGACCAACACCGAGACCACGCAGAAGTTCTGGGATATGGCCGAGAAGCTCAACGCCGTAAGCCACGAGCGCTATCTGGACCTGCTGAACACCGAGGACTTTACACCGTGGTTCTCGACCGTGACGCCGCTGACCGAGGTCGGTCTGCTGCCGATCGGCTCGCGTCCCGCCAAGCGCGGTTTGGGTGCCAAGTCGCTCGACGACCTGCGTACCATTCCGTGGATCTTCAGCTGGAGCCAGGCGCGCATCAATCTGGCCGCCTGGTACGGCCTGGGTACCGCCTGCGAGCAGTTTGGCGATCTGGACCAGCTTAAGGCTGCCTACCAGGAGTGGCCGTTCTTCCGCACCTTTATCGACAACATCGAGATGTCGATCGCCAAGACCGACCAGCGCATCGCCAAGATGTACCTGCACCTGGGCGATCGCCAGGATTTGTCCGAGAAGGTCTTCACCGAGATGCAGCTCACGCGTAAGTGGGTTCTTGCCATCGTCGGTGACGAATGGCCGCTGCAGCGCCGCCGTGTGCTCGGCTGCGCCGTCCGTGTGCGTAATCCCTACGTCGACGCCCTGTCCATCGCCCAGGTCCGCGCCCTTCGCGAGGTGCGTATGAACCAGGACGAGATGGCCGAGGAGAAGAAGGCCGAGTACATGAGCCTGATTCTTTCGACTGTGACCGGCGTCTCGGCAGGATTGCAAAACACGGGGTAATCGATAGCCCTGCGGCTCTCACCGGGACCCGATGGGTTTCCCTCTGAATGCGTCCTCGCACTTGAAGCCCCCTTATCCTGCTCCTTCGGAGCTGCGGATAAGGGGGCTTCGTGCTGCGGAATGCATTCAGAGGGAAACCCATCGGGTCCCTTCGTCCTCGGTCTTCAGGGATTGGGGCTGAAGGGATTAAAGTGCGCTTCGCGCCTAATGTGGAGTGCGGCGAGGGCTTCTTGCGTCCTGCGGAGTGTGCCTAAAAGTAAGCTGATGGCGGGCCCTACGATGTCCGGTTTTCGGTGGATTACTGGCTGGGGGAATAATGGCGCGCTTTGCGCGTTTGGAAAAGGCTTCGTGCTGCGGAATGCATTCAGAGGGAAACCCATCGGGTCCCTTCGTCCTCGGTTTTCGGCGGATTACGGGCTGAAGGGAAGAAAGGCGCGCTTCTCGACTTACGACTGTAGCGGCCGCGGTCTCGTTTGGGATCGCGGCCGTTTTATTGTGGGTCAAATATGAACGTTGTGTTAATGAGTCGGTGGACGGTGGTGTTTTTCGGTGAGCGGCGTATCCTTCCAACGGTTTATCTAGTGTGTCAGTTGAAAGGAAGAGGGCGCTCGTCATTGTTTGAATGTGAACTGCCGTTTGACCACAAGACGTTGCATCTGGAGCTCGAGGATAAGAACTTCGCGGGTGTGATGGAAGGTCATCAAAACGAGTTTAAGACTACAAAATCACAGGAAGAGCTGGTAGAGGAGTCACTTGCCAACCCTTATGGCTCGCCTTCGCTCGAGGAGCTTTGTGCTGGCAAGAAGGATATTGTCATCATTAGCTCCGATCATACGCGTCCCGTTCCCTCGCGTGTGACGATGCCTATTCTGCTGCATCACATCCACTCCGCTGCGCCTGAGGCGCGCGTTCGCATTCTGGTTGCTACGGGTATGCATCGTCCGTCGACGCATGAGGAGCTCGTCAACAAGTACGGCGAGGAGATCGTTGCCAACGAGGAAATCGTTATGCACGTCGCGACTGACGACAGCATGATGAAGAAGATCGGCACTCTGCCTTCCGGTGGCGAGTGCATCATCAACAAGATTGCTGCCGATTGCGATCTGCTGCTTGCCGAGGGCTTTATTGAGCCGCACTTCTTTGCCGGTTTCTCTGGTAGCCGCAAGTCCGTCCTGCCTGGCATCGCCAGCTACAAGACCATCATGTACAACCACAACGGTCAGTTTGTGAATGATTCCCATTCGCGTGCTGGCAACCTGTGCCACAACCACGTGAGCGAGGACATGTTTGCCGCCGCCGAGATGGCTCACCTTGCCTTTGTGCTCAACGTGGTGCTCAACGGCAAGCACGAGGTCATCGGCTCCTTTGCCGGCGATATCCACAAGGCGCACGAGGCTGGCTGCGAGTTCGTAAAGAGCCTTGCCGGCGTTGAGCCCGTCGAGTGCGAGATTGCCATCACCACCAACGGCGGCTACCCGCTCGACCAGAACATCTACCAGGCCGTGAAGGGCATGTGCTCTGCCGAGGCCACGCTTCCCGAGGGCGGTGTGATCATCGACGTCGCCGGTTGTGCCGACGGTCACGGTGGCGAGGGCTTCTATCACAACATCGCCGACAACGATCCGGCAGAGTTTGAGCGCGCCTGCATCGATCGCCCCAAGGACGAGACCCTGCCCGACCAGTGGACGAGCCAGATTTTCGCCCGCATCCTGGCACATCACCCTGTGATCATGGTCACCGACCTGTGCGATCACCAGATGATCAAGGATATGCACATGACGCCGGTCAACACTCTCGATGAGGCGCTCAAGCTCGCCTTTGAGATGAAGGGTGCCGATGCGAAAGTGGCCGTCATTCCCGATGGCCTGGGCGTTGTCGTCGCTCAGCACTAGTACGCGGCCTAAACGAATCGTTTATAACCGACAAGAAAGATAAGGTTTTATGCTTACCAAACTCCTCTGCGAATTCGGCGCAACGGCCCTCATGATCATTTTTGGCGTGGGCGTGCACTGCGATACCGTGCTTAAGGGCACCAAGTATCAGGGCTCCGGCCACATGTTTGCCATCACCACCTGGTCTTTTGGCATCTCGGTCTGCCTGTTTGTCTTTGGCGGCGCCGTGTGCATGAACCCCGCCATGGTGCTTGCCCAGTGCATCGTAGGCCTGGTGCCGTGGAGCAGTTGCATCCCCTTCATGATTGCCGATATGCTCGGCGGCTTTGTGGGCGCCGTAATCGCTTGGCTTATGTATGCCGATGAGTTCAAGGCTTCCGAGGGCGTCGTCGACCCCATTGCCCAGCGCAACATCTTCTCGACCAACCCCACCACCGAGGGTACGAACTATGCCCGTAACTTCTTCTGCGAGGCCATCTGCACCTTCGTGTTCATCAGCGCCATCCTTGCTGCCGCTAACCGCGCCGGCGAGAACGTTCTGATGCTTGCTATCTGCGTCGGTCTGATCGTTTGGGCTGTTGGCATGGGCATGGGCGGCATCACCGGCTTCGCCATGAACCAGGCTCGTGACCTTGGTCCTCGCATGGCCTATCAGGTGCTGCCGATCAAGAACAAGGCTGACAACAACTGGAAGTACGGCCTGCTCGTTCCTGGCATTGCTCCGTTTGTCGGTGCCGCTCTGGCCGCACTGTTTGTGCACGGTTTCTTGGGCATGTTCTAGTCTGAGGCTACATAGTTGTCCGCTGACCGCATGGGGTAACTTCCCAGCGCGTCCTCGGACATGCAAAAAGGCTCGCTGCGCACTTCGTGCGGCGAGCCTTTTTGCGTCCTGCGGAATGCGCTGGGAAGTTACCCCATGCGGTCAGCTGCGGGGTCTTTGTTGCGTTCGTACAAGCAACCCAACATATATATCTGAATTTGGATGGGAGGGGCTTGTTGCTGTTGGGGGCATTGAAGCGCGAGTGGCACTTTGGGATGCGTGGCGCCCTGGGTTGGGGCGATGCTTTGGGATGAGCTTCTTACTTAGCTGAAGAGAGGCTTTATGGCTGATAGGTAGTCTTTGGCTACGTCGGCTTTGTCTGCTTGGAAGTTGTGCCAGGCCCACCATTGGACGGTGGCTACGAAGCTTGAGGCTATGTGGTGTAGTAAGAAGCTGCGGTCCATGCTGCCGGCGGGGCCTGTGGGGTCGGCGGGGACGGTCTCGGCCGCGCGCGACATGATGGTCTTGCGGAGACAGTCGGCGAAGACGCGTGAGCCGGCGCCGGCTACGAGGGCGCGTACGCCCTGACGACGCTCCCAGAGGTTGTTGAGGATATGCTCGACCTGTACGAGTGGGTCGTCGAGGGGCGTACCGTCATCGTCGAGGGCGTGGGCGCAGATATCGCTCACGAGCGCGGCGAGTAGGTCGTCTTTGCTCTTGAAGAGGCCGTAGAACGTGGCCCGACCCACATGGGCGCGAGCGATGATGTCACCGACGGTGATCTTGTTGTAGTCTTCCTCGCGCAGGAGCTCAGAGAATGCCGCGACGATGGCGGCGCGGCTTTTTTCTTTGCGGGCATCCATGGCTATGCATCCACGTGAACGAGCAGACAACGGAGCGTGCCGGAGCAACCCTCGTAGGGGCGCTTGCCGGCGCCGTAGCCGACGGCCTCGATGCGGTAGCGGGCCGGCAGGTGCTCGGATGTACGCAGCGCGGTAACGATGGCGGCGCCCGTGGGCGTCACGAGCTCGCCGGCGACCGGTGCGGGCGTGAGGGCGATATTGCCCGCCTGGCATAGGTTGACGACAGCGGGGACGGGAATGGGCATGAGACCGTGGGCACAGCGGATGGTTCCGTGGCCCTCGGAGAGCGACTCGACAACGATGTCCTCAATGCCCAGGTCATCGAGGCAGATGGCGACAGAGCAGACGTCGACGATGGAATCGACGGCGCCTACCTCGTGGAACATGACGGTCTCGGGCGTTTTGCCGTGAGCCTTGGCCTCGGCGGCGGCGAGTACGGAAAAAATGGCGAGGGCGCGTCGCTTGGCGCCATCGCTTAGCTGCGAGCCATCAATGATCGTCGTGACATCGGCCAAAGAGCGGTGGTGATGGCGGTGGGCGTGATGGTGACCCTCGTGACCATGGCCGTGGGCCTCATGGTCATGCTCGTGGCAGTGCTCGTGTTCGTGCTCGCCATGGTCATGATGGTGGTGCCCATGCTCGTGCGTGTGCTCGACGGCTGCTTCGTTGCCGTAGAGCCAGGCCATATCGTGATCGTGGTTCTCGAGCTCCTCTGCCAGCTGAACGTCAAAGTCGCAGGCGTCGATGCCATGCTTGTTTGCGCGCGTAACGGCAATCTCAAAGCCGCCGACCGGAAGCGTGGCGAGCTGCTCGCGCAGTTGTTCCTCGCTGGCGCCCAGGTCGAGCAGGGCCGCGACGGTCATGTCGCCGCTGATGCCCGAGGTGCCGTCGATGATAAGCGTGTGCTGATGGTTGGACATGAAATGCTCCTTAGCGGGCGCAGGACGCGCCGGCGCTCAGATGATTGATAAGACTTGCTTGGTAGGCGGCACCAAAGCCGTTGTCGATATTGACGACCGAAACGCCGCTGGCGCAGGAGTTGAGCATGGCGAGCAGCGCGGCTACGCCACCAAAGTTCGCGCCGTAGCCCACGCTGGTGGGAACGGCGATGACCGGACAGCTCACCAGACCGCCGACGACGCTCGCCAGAGCGCCCTCCATGCCGGCGATGGCGATGACCACCTGTGCCTGGGCAAGTTCCTCGGCATGTGCGAGCAGGCGGTGCAGGCCGGCGACACCTACGTCGTAGAGGCGGTCGACCTCGTTGCCGTAGAACTCGGCCGTCAGTGCCGCCTCTTCGGCGACGGGCAGGTCGCTCGTGCCGGCGCAGGCGACGACGATGCGTCCGTTGCCGGTGGGGGAGGGCTTGCCACCCACCAAGGCGAGCTGGGCGTCCGGGATATATCCCAGGTCGATGTCGTTGCCGAGAAGCTCAGCGGTGCGCGCGGCTTTTTCGGCATCCAAGCGTGTGACCAGGATGCGCTCCTGGCCGGCATCAAGTAATGCTTTGATAATGGCGGCAATTTGCTCGGCGGTTTTACCGGCACCGTAGACAACCTCGCCGGCTCCCTGGCGCACTCCGCGCGAAAGATCGAGCTGCGCAAAGCCTAAATCGGCGGTCGGAGCCGTCTGGATGCGCGTGAGGGCGACTGCCGGGGCGACTGCTCCGCCGGCAACATCGCTCAGCAATTGCTCAAGATCTTGCTTATCCATATATGTTCCCTTCGACGGCGCAAAGTCTAGCACTCAAAGGGTATGTTTCCGAACACTAAGACAAAATTGTTCGGAAACTATAGGACAGACTGATTCAATTGTTAGACGGATCGACTAGTCACGCAGGATGATGTCCATGGCGAGCATCAGGTTGCGTTCGTCGATGGTAAACGGGGCTGCCTCGCGCGTCTTGGGCTTGGCGCAAAACGCGATGCCCGTGCCCGCGGCCTGAATCATGGGGATGTCGTTGGCGCCGTCGCCGATTGCCACGGTGTGTGCCATATCGACGCCACACTCAACCGCCCAATCCAGCAGCTGGATGAGCTTGGACTCCTTGGTTACAATGTCGGCCGCCAACTTACCGGTGAGCTTGCCGTCCACGACCTCCAGGCGGTTAGCCAGGCAAAAGTCGATGCCCGCGGCGGCCACGATCCTATCGGCGACCTCGTGAAAGCCGCCGCTTACCACGCCGACCTTCCAGCCCTTGCTGTGCGCCGAGCGCACAAGCTCCAGCGCGCCGGGGGTAAACGTCACGCGCGCAAAGGTGCGCTCGAACACGCTCTCGTCCAAGCCGGCAAGCAGCCCCACGCGCTCCTCGAGCGCCTGCTTAAAGTCGAGCTCGCCGCGCATGGCGCGTTCGGTGATCTGTGCAACTTGCTCGCCTACGCCGGCTTCCTCGCCCAACAGGTCGATGACCTCCTGGTTGATGAGCGTGGAGTCGATATCCATAACGATGAGGCGTGCAGTCATGGCGGGCCTTTCCGAGTGCAGTTGTATTGGGGCACATTGTCGCACGCCGCGCGCCTTGGCGACGGCCACGGTGCGTCAATTGTTTCGTCTCCGTCAAGTCTTTGGGCAAGAGTTACTTTTTCGCGGTACATCGACGTGGGTGCGATAAGATAGAACGCCATGTCCGGCTGCGCGGTTTACGCAGGCTGGGCAAATCTGTACGACGCCGCCCGGAACGACACGGGGCGGCACAGATCCATAAAGGAGGATCACTGGTATGAGCCAGACCCGTCCCATCGATGAGCATTCCATGCACACCCGTACCTGCGGCGAGCTTCGCTTCGAGAACGTGGGCGAAGAGGTCACCCTCACCGGTTGGGTGAGCCGTCGTCGCGACCACGGCGGCCTTATTTTCTGCGACCTTCGCGACCGCGAGGGCATCACGCAGCTCACTTTCGACCCCGAGCACTCCGACGGCGATGCCTTTAAGATCGCCGAGACCATGCGTCCTGAGTGGCCCATCAAGATCCACGGCGTCGTGCGCGCCCGTGGCGAGGAGACCACCAACACTAAGCTCGCGACCGGCGAGATCGAGGTCCTGACCGACCACGCCGAGGTGCTCAACACGTCCGTCACCCCGCCGTTCCAGATCGAGGACGGCATCGAGACCAGCGAGGACACCCGCCTGCGCTATCGCTATCTGGACCTTCGCCGTCCCGAGATGATGGCCAACCTCAAGCTGCGCTCCGACTTCACCTTTGCCATTCGCGAGGCGCTGCACAACCGTGAGTTCATGGAGGTCGAGACGCCCTCCCTGTTCAAGTCCACGCCCGAGGGCGCCCGCGACTTCATCGTCCCCAGCCGCATCCAGCCGGGCAACTTCTACGCCCTGCCGCAGTCCCCGCAGCTTCTGAAGCAGCTGCTCATGGTCGGTGGCGTCGAGCGCTACTACCAGGTTGCCAAGTGCTTCCGCGACGAGGACCTGCGTGCCGACCGTCAGCCCGAGTTCACCCAGGTCGATATCGAGATGTCCTTCGTGGACCAGAACGATGTCATGAGCGCGCTCGAGGAGGTCCTGGCCGACGCCTTCGGTCGCATGGGTGTCGAGATGCCCACGCCGCTGCGTCGTATGGACTACTGGGAGGCCATGGATACCTATGGCTCCGACAAGCCCGATACCCGCTATGGCATGCATCTGGTCGACCTGACCGACATCTTTGCCAACTCCAAGTTCAAGGTCTTTGCGACTGCCGCAAACGAGGAGGGCTCTGTCGTCAAGGCCATCAACGCCAAGGGCGCCGGTGCTTGGGCACGTGCCAAGATCGATAAGCTCGCCGGCGTGGCCTCCACGTTTGGCGCCAAGGGTCTGGCCTGGATCGCTTTCCGCGAGGACGGCTCCATCAACAGCCCCATCGTCAAGTTCTTCTCGGACGAGGAAATGGCGGCTCTGCGCGAGCGCATGGACGTCGAGCCCGGCGACCTTGTGATGTTCGCCGCCGGCCCGCGCCTGCTCTCTGACGAGATCCTGGGCGGCATGCGTTCTCACATGGCCAATGCACTCGAGATCAAGCGCGAGGGCCACGACTTCCTGTGGGTCGTCAACTTCCCGCTGTTCCACTGGGATGAGGACCGCAAGGCTTACGCCGCCGAGCACCAGCCCTTCACCCTGCCGACCGAGACCGACATCGCCAAGATCGAGGCCGATCCGTTGGCAGCCGGTTCTTGCACCTACGACTTTGTCATGGACGGCTTTGAGGCCGGCGGCGGCGGTATGCGTATCCACAACGCCGAGATGCAGATGTCCATGCTCAAGCTCCTGGGCTTTACCGAGGAGCGTGCCGAGTCGCAGTTTGGCTTCCTCATGGAGGCCCTCAAGTTTGGTGCGCCCCCGATGGGCGGTTTCGCTTTGGGCCTGGACCGCGTGTGCATGCTGCTCACCGGTTCCGACTCCATCCGCGACGTCATGGCGTTCCCTAAGACGGCTAGCGGCTCCGACCTCATGTCGGGCGCCCCGAGTGCCGTTAGTGGCGCCCAGCTCAAGGACGTCAGCCTGCGCCTGATGTAGGCGAACGGCTACATATTGCCTGTAACGAGGGAAGGACGCGTGCCTTCCCTCGTTTTTTATGGGACGGGGGTGCGCCGGTAACGTACAATAACTACCACGTGGCTGGGTTTGCCGGCCGAATGTGCGATGCCGCGGGAGGGGACATGGTCGAGTTTACAAAGACGATTAAAGATCCGTTGGGATTACATGCCCGCCCGGTTGCGCTGCTTTACGACATCATTGCCAAACATCGTAGCGACGTGTCAGTCAGTATCGGCAATCGCCACACGGATGGCCGCGATGTTATAGGGCTCATGGCACTCTGCGGCGAATGTGGCGAAGACGTCGTGTTCCGCGTTTCGGGTGTGGATGAGGCCTCCTGCGTCACGTCGATCAGAAATCTCTCGCTTTAACCTCAACAATGTGACAAAGGGGCAGTCCCCTCTGTTGCATAAATTGGTATCAATAGGCACTGCAAAGAGACGGTCTTTGCGGTGCCTTTGTTTCGTATAGGAAACTTTTTCGAAATCTGAATGGGGACCCTTTCCAAAAAGTTAACCACGTGTTAGTTTACTAAAGCGAACATAGGCGTGGTTAACTTTTGCTGCGTCGATGTGAAGGACGAATCGATGTTAGGAGCCCAGTCATGTCTTGCGGACCGCAGATGCCGGCAATGCCGCTTTCGATGGTAAAAGCGGGCGAAACCGTGCGCGTGTCTCGTGTAAAGGGCAATGAGGATATGAAGCACCACCTCAAGGACCTCGGCTTTGTCGAGGGCAACGAAATCCACGTGGTGAGCTCGAGTGGCGCCAATATCATCGTCACGGTGCTGGGCGCACGCTTTGGTATCGATTCCAAGGTTGCCATGCACATCATGACCGTCGGTTAGTCGACGGTATTTCTGTACGCACTGAAAGGGGGACAAGTAAATGAAGACGTTGGGTGACGTTAAGGTGGGCGAGAGCTCTACCATCGTCAAGCTTCACGGTGAGGGTGCGCTTCGCCGCCACCTTATGGACTTGGGGCTCATCAAGGGCACTTCGTTCAAGGTCGTGAAGGTCGCGCCGCTCGGTGATCCGGTCGAGATCAACGTGCGCGGCTACGAGCTTTCCATCCGCAAGGAGGAGGCGGCCGTCGTCGAGGTCCAGTAAGGGCTTGCGACGTATATTTCTGCAGATAAAGTTAGGTTTTTCTAACTTAATGCAGCATCTTTGAAGCACATTATCCAGCCTGCGCGGAGAAAGCAGCGCAGGCACACAAGGAAGAAGGATTGAATGGCGGATTCTCAGATCCATGTCGCGCTGGCGGGTAACCCCAACTGCGGCAAGACCACGCTTTTCAACCTGATCACCGGCGCCAACGGCTACGTTGGCAACTGGCCCGGCGTCACGGTTGAGAAAAAGGAAGCCAAGCTCCTAAGCGACAAGAACGTTACCATCACGGACCTCCCTGGCATCTACTCGCTTTCCCCCTACAGCCCCGAGGAGCAATGCTCGCGCGATTACCTCATGAGCGGCGAGCCCGATGTTGTCGTCCAAGTCGTCGATGCCACCAACCTCGAGCGCAACCTGTACCTGGCGCTTCAGGTTATCGAGACCGGCCTGCCCGTGGTCGTTGCCCTCAACATGGCCGACTTGGTCGAGAAGAACGGTGACAAGATCGACATTGACAAGCTTTCCAAGAAGCTCGGCTGCCCGGTCATGATGATCTCGGCTCTTAAGAACAAGGGTATCAAGGAGCTGTTCGAGCAGGTTAAGAAGTCCGCCGCTTCCAAGGGCCAGGTGCCGGAGCACAAGTTCGACTCCTCCATCGAGGACGTTCTGGACCACATCGAGAACAACCTTCCGGCGAGCGTTCCCGCCAACAAGCGCCGCTACTACGCTGTCAAGCTGTTTGAGCGCGACGCGGACGCCTGCAAGCTCATCAACCTCACCAAGGAGAAGGCCGCTCGCGTGGAGGAGCTGGTCGCCCAGTGCGAGCAGGACTGCGACGACGATGCCGAGTCCATCATCACCGGCGAGCGTTACGGCGTGATTGCCCACATCATTGACGAGTGCCTCACCAAGGCTCCGGCCAAGATGAGCACTTCCGAAAAGATCGACCGCGTGGTTACCAACCGTATCCTGGGCCTGCCGATCTTTGTGGTCATCATGTTCTGCGTGTACTACATCGCCGTTTCCACCCTGGGCGGCACGGTGACCGACTTCACCAACGACCAGCTCTTTGGTACCGACGGTTGGTACGTGCTCGGTCAGGGCCGCGATGCCTACGACGCTGCCGTCGAGGCCGCGGGTGACAACGCTGATTCGGTCGATCCGGCTCAGTATGGCCCCTATGTTCCCGGCATTACCACCATGGTGCACGATGCCCTTGTGGCGGGTGGCACCGAGGACGGTGGTCTGGTCGATTCGCTCGTCTGTGACGGTATCGTTGGCGGCCTGGGCGCCATCTTCGGCTTTGTGCCGCAGATGTTCCTGCTGTTCGTGATGCTGTCCTTCCTGGAGGACTGCGGCTACATGGCCCGCGTCGCCTTCATCATGGACCGCGTGTTCCGCCGCTTTGGCCTGTCCGGTAAGTCCTTCATCCCCATGCTCGTGTCCTCGGGCTGCGGCGTCCCCGGCGTCATGGCCACTAAGACCATCGAGAACGAGAAGGACCGCCGCATGACGGTCATGACCACCACGTTCATTCCCTGTGGCGCCAAGCTGCCGATCATTGCCCTGCTCATGGGCTCCATCATCGGCGATTCTTCCACTACCGCCGCGTGGATCAGCCCGCTCTTCTACTTCCTGGGCGTCTTTGCCGTCATCGCCTCGGGCCTCATGCTCAAGAAGACCAAGCTCTTCGCCGGCCGCCCGACGCCGTTCGTTATGGAGCTTCCTGCCTACCACTTCCCGGCGATCCGCTCTTGGGCGCTGCACGTGTGGGAGCGCTGCTGGGCCTTTATCAAGAAGGCCGGCACGGTCATCTTCGCGTCCACTGTCGTGGTTTGGTTCCTGTCCAACTTTGGTAGCTACAACGGTTCCTTTGGCTTCCTGCCTGCGATGGACGGCATCCCCGAGGAGTTCATGGACTACTCCGTGCTCGCCATGCTGGGCAACCTGGTCGCTTGGATCTTCGCCCCGCTCGGCTTTAGCACCTGGCAGGCAACCGCACTGACCGTCTCTGGCCTCGTCGCCAAGGAGAACGTCGTCGCCACCGCCGGCTCGCTGCTGTCCGTCGCCGACGCGGGCGAGACCGACCCGAGCCTGTGGACCGCGTTTGCCGGCATGTTCCCCACCATGGGCGCTTGCGTTGCCTTCGGCGCCTTCAACCTGCTGTGCGCTCCGTGCTTTGCCGCCATTGGCACCATCCGCAACCAGATGGACTCTGGCAAGTGGACTGCGATTGCCATCGGCTACGAGTGCGCCTTTGCTTGGGTTATCGGCCTGTTCATCAACCAGTTCTACAACCTGCTTGTTCTGGGTCAGTTTGGCCTCTGGACGGTTGTGGCTATCGTGCTGCTGGTCGCGATGCTCTTCCAGATCTTCCGTCCCATGCCCAAACATGCATGGACCGATGAGGACGAGACCAACACTGCTTCCGCCGCAGTTTCCGCTTAAGTCCGAATAAGGATCAACCCCTTTCCGAAAGCCCGGGTGTCCCAGCGACACTCGGGCTTTTTGGTAGGGGAGATGTGGCGTTTCCGCAGATAAAACCGACCAAAATGAACCTATCCCTTTTTGGTAGGTGGAGAATGGGGTAAAGTAAGTGATGGTTAACTAGAGGAGGCTTGCTATGGCACCTATCGATATTGTTGTACTGGCTGTTATTGGTATTGCGTTTGTCGCGGTATGCGTGCGCATCTACCGCAAGGGCACCTGCGCCGACTGCGCTCAGGGTGGCGTTTGCACGGGGCATTGCTCCAACAAAAAGACGTGCGCCGCACTTAAGGGCGTGGACAAAATCGCCGAAGACTTGGGCCGCGGTATCAAATAAGGTCTAGACATCCAAGCGCCTCGCGAGCATCCGTTCGCGGGGCGCTTTGCGCATTTGGGCGCGAGCGCGGCGAGTTGAAGAGTATTTTTGGGGTATCGTTAACTGAACTGTAAATTGGCAACTTATCTATAACGGAGTAATCCCATGAGCGCTCGTGTAACCATGAAGGACATAGCCGCCGAGCTTGGCGTTTCCATCAATACCGTGCACAAGGCCCTGACGGGAAAGGCCGGCGTGAGCGAATCCGTGCGCGCCAAGGTGAACGCCAAGGCCGAGGCCATGGGCTATCACCGCAACACAAGTGCCTCAAGCCTGCGCCGCAAGGACATCAATCTGGTGTTTTGCCTGCCCCGCGCATCGCGCGAGGGAGCGTACTTTTTCCGTTACCTGTGGGAAGGCTGCAATCGCTTTGAACAGGAGGTCATCGACCAAGGCATTACGGTTGAGCGTGTTGAATTTGGCGTGGGCGGCTACGCTGATGCGCTCGAGCAAATCGACGAGCGTTTGCAGGTGGGCGAGAAGATCGATGGCTTGCTCGCCTATGCGCCGGGCGACGATCGTGCAACTGAGCTTTTGGGGCAGATTGCCGAGGCGGGCGTGACGATTGAGCTCGTTGACGGCGACCGTCCGCATTTGAATCGTTTGGGTGCGAGCTTGGCCGATTATTCGACGGCAGGCAGCCTTATGGCCGAGCAGGCGGCAAACCTAGTCCATGCTTCTGGGGCCGACGCCCGCGTGCTCCTTTTGACAGGCGACCCATATACCGATTCGCACTATCTAACCGCCCGCGCCTTCCACAATTACCTGCGCGAACGTGATATTCCATGGCAGGTTGAGGATCTTGCAGGTGCCCATGCGCAAGTCAAACAACTCGAGCATGAGCTTGAAAAGCGCTTGAGTGCGCCGGACGCCCCCGAACTTATCTGTAGCGTTTTTGCCGTTGGTTCCGAAGTGGTTGCCGACGCGCTCGTCTCGACCGGCAAGGCCGGTCAGGTCATGGTGATCGGCAACGACCTGTTTCCCGAAAGTGCTCTGGCCTTGCGTCGCGGTATCTTTACCAATATTGTCTATAAGGACCCGACGAGCCTGGCGTATCGCGGCGCTAAGACGCTGGGCGATTATCTGCTGTGGGGAAGGACCCCGACGGTGCCCGTCCAGAAGGGCGCCGTCGAGATGGTATTTGCCAGCAATGTCGACCGCTACTGCGAACTTGCGGGAATTTAGCCGATTGGGCAGGTACCCCCTCTTGCGACGTGCATTTTTGGGAGTATTCAGCATTGGCATGCCCTGAATGAGGCGCAGAACGACTGTTTTAAGTGCCGCCGGTGGCGTATTTCGCCATCGGCGGCACTTTTTATGCCGATCGGACGCAATGTGCGCATCAAATGGGGCGCCGAGGACGGCGCGCGGCGCGCTTCGATGCTGAATACTCCCAAAAATGTACGGCGGGATATGACCCACCTGAGCAAAAGCGCTCAAGTTCGGTGTTCGGGGACGCCAACCGGTCCGCAATACATGCAAGTCACAGCTCCGGCAACCGTTGAACGGACAAAATCGACCGTTCACCCCATGGTGGTTAGGTGAACGTTCACCTTTTAAGTCGCAATGAATTAGTATAGTGAACGTTCACCTAGAGGATAACGAGCGCATCGTGCGCCCGCTCCGCCAACAAAGGGGTTGTTTGATGAAAAACTTCATGGACGATCAGGATTTCCTGCTGAGCACCAAAACCGGTGAGGAGCTGTTCCACAACTTTGCCGAGGGCATGCCCATCGTTGACTACCACTGCCACATTTCTCCCAAGGAGATCTGGGACGACAAGCGTTTTGAGAACATCACCGAGGTTTGGCTGGGCGGTGACCACTACAAGTGGCGCCTGATGCGTGCCAACGGCGTCGACGAGCGCTTCATTACCGGCGATGCCCCTGCTCGCGAGAAGTTCCAGAAGTGGGCCGAGACCCTGGGCCGTTGCGTGGGCAACCCCGTCTTTGAGTGGAGCCACCTGGAGCTTAAGCGTTACTTTGGCTACGAGGGCGTCCTGAACGGCAAAACCGCTCAGGAGGTCTGGGACCTTGCCAACGCCAAGCTCGCTGGGGCCAGCTTTACCTGCCGCAACCTGATCAAGCAGTCCAACGTCCGCATGATCTGCACTACCGACGACCCCGCCGACAGCTTTGAGTGGCACAAGAAGATTGCCGCCGACGACAGTTTTGACGTTCAGGTCGTTCCCGCCATGCGCCCCGATGCCGCCCTGCGCATCGAGCGTGGCCAGGAGTTCGCCGACTACTGCAAGCATCTCTCCGAGGTTGCTGGCGTTGAGATCAGCGACTTCGAGGGCATGAAGGCTGCCATCTCCAAGCGCTACGACGTTGCCCACGAGCTGGGCTGCCGCGCTTCCGACCACGCGCTCGACTACGTTATGTACGTTCCGGCTACCGCCGACGAGATCGAGACTATCTTTGCCAAGGGCCTTGCCGCCGAGCCGCTTGCCGAGGACGAGGTCCTCAAGTACAAGACGGCCTTTATGCAGTTCGTCGCCGGCGAGTATGTCCGCCTTGGCTGGGCCATGCAGCTGCACTTTGGCTGCAAGCGTGACAACAACCGCGCTATGTTCGCCAAGCTCGG
Organism: Collinsella sp.; assembly: GCA_018368345.1. GTDB lineage: Bacteria > Actinomycetota > Coriobacteriia > Coriobacteriales > Coriobacteriaceae > Collinsella. The sequence goes on along the minus strand of JAGZEK010000002.1, from coordinate 74,467 downwards.
TCCCGACACCGGCTACGACTGCATCTCCAACTACACGCCGTCCGACCAGCTGGCCGATTTCCTCAACTCCATCCAGGAGTCCACGGGTCTGCCCAAGACCATCCTGTACAGCCTGAACCCCATCGACAACACCATGATCGATACCGTGATGGGCTGCTTCCAGGAGGCTCCGACCGCCGGCAAGATCCAGAACGGCTCTGCCTGGTGGTTCAACGACAACGAGATCGGTATGCGCGAGCAGCTTACGGCTCTGGCTAACGAGGGCGTGCTGGGCAACTTTGTGGGCATGCTTACCGATTCCCGCTCCTTCCTGTCCTACCCGCGTCACGAGTACTTCCGTCGCGTGCTGTGCGGCGTGATCGGCGAGTGGGTCGAGCAGGGCAAGTACCCCGCCGACATGGAGCTGCTGGGAGCCATCGTGCGCGACATCAGCTACAACAACGCGGTCCGCTACTTTGGCTTTGACCTGGATACCGTCGAGGCCTAAACCCGCATCGAATCACACCGAACTCGGGAGCGCCGTTGCCACACGCGGCGCCCCCGTTTTGCCTGCACGCTAACAGCAATTTAAGGAGAGACATCGATGGAGAACATCAGCTACGAGACGCTCGAGAAGATCGGCTACAAGGGCTACCTGCTGCCCAAGGACGCGCCCGAGAAGGTTCTGCAGTTTGGCGAGGGCAATTTCCTGCGCGCCTTTGTCGACCGCTTCTTTGACATGGGCAACGAGGCAACCGGCTGGAACGGCAAGGTTGTCATGGTCCAGCCCATCAGCGGTGCCTTTGGCTTTGCCGACGGCATTAACGCTCAGGATGACCTGTACACCGTGCTGGTGCGCGGCAAGGAGAGCGGCAACACGGTTGACGAGTCCCGCGTGATCAGCGCCTGCAGCCGCTGTCTCAATCCGTATCGCGAGGACGACTACCGCGCCATGATGGAGGTCGCCGTCTCCGACGATTTGGAGATTATCGTCTCCAACACCACCGAGGCCGGTATCGCCTACGATCCGTCCTGCAAGGCCGACGATATGCCGCCCGCGAGCTTCCCCGCCAAGCTTGTCCAGGTCCTTCACACTCGCTGGGCCGCCGGCAAGCCGGGCGTCATCGTGCTCGCCTGCGAGCTCATCGACCACAATGGCGAGGAGCTGCTGCGCATCATGAACCAGTACGTGAGCGACTGGGGCTGGGAGGACGAGTTTTCGCAGTGGATGGCCAACGACTGCACCGTCTGCACCACGCTCGTCGACACCATCGTTCCGGGTCGCATCCGCGATCCCAAGGAGGCCGCTGCCGTGGCCGAGCGCTTGGGCTATGAGGATCCATTCTTGGCCGTGCGTGAGCCCTTCCAGATGTGGGGCATCCAGGGTGACGAATCGCTCAAGGAGCGTCTGCCCTTCGTGAAGGCCGGTCTGCCGGGTGTCTTTGTGACCCCCGACGTCACCCCATACAAGAAGCGCAAGGTCCGCATCCTCAACGGTGCCCACACCGCCTTCGTTCCGGGTTCCTGGGTTGCCGGCTTTGATATCGTGCGCGACTGCATGCATGACGAGACCATTCGCGGCTTCATGAACACCATGCTCTACGACGAGGTCATTCCGACGCTTGCCGCCGACTTGGATGTCGAGGACTGCAAGGCCTTTGCCGCCGCCGTCGAAAACCGCTTCGACAACCCGTTTATCGACCACGCGCTGCTCTCCATCTGCCTCAACTCCACGGCTAAGTGGCGCGCTCGCGACCTGCCCACGCTCAAGGACTACGTTGCCGAGACCGGCAACCTGCCCAAGTGCCTGGCCACGAGCCTCGCTACGCTCATCTCCTTCTACACGCAGGAGCTCGTGTCCCGCGAGGGCGACGGCCTGCACCTGCGTCGCTCCGACGGCACCGAGTACACCGCTCAGGACGACGCCTTCGTGCTCGACTTCTACGCCGCCCATGCCGGCGCCGACGATGCCCAGCTGGTGCACGACGTGCTCACCAACGAGCAGATGTGGGGCGAGGACCTTACGCAGATCGCAGGTCTTGAGGAGTTTGTCGTCAGCGTGCTCGCCGTCGTGCGTGCCGAGGGCGCCAAGCAGGCCTTCGCCAACGCTCAGGCGTAAATTTCCGGCGCAGACGCGGGCGCGGGACGGCGTGCCCGCGTCTCGACTTCTACTCAACCTGTAGGGTTAGGACCATTTGCAATGAACACTATCCAGATCAATCCGGCCGACAACGTGATCGTCGCGCTGTCGCCGCTTGCCAAGGGCACCGCCGTCGCGGTTCCCGGGGTGGGCGAGGTCGTGGCCGCGGAGGATATTCCGCAGGGTCATAAGATGGCCGTGCGCTCGATTGCCGCGGGGGAGGACGTCATCAAGTACGGCCTTCCTATCGGCCATGTGACGGGCGATGTCCAGCCCGGTCAGTGGCTTCATACACATAATGTCAAGACTAACCTTTCGGGCGAGGTCGAGTACACCTACAACCCCACACATCCGGTCGTTGAGCCGGTTGAGCCCGAGACCTTTATGGGGTTCCGCCGCGCCGACGGTCGTGCCGCGACGCGTAATGAGCTGTGGATCATCCCCACGGTCGGCTGTGTCAACGAAGTCGCCCGTGCCATGTGTGAGCAGGCCCAGGATCTGGTCGATGGCTCGCTGGAGGGTGTTTACTACTTCCCGCATCCCTTTGGCTGCTCGCAGACCGGCGCCGACCATGCCCAGACGCGTCGTCTGCTGGTGGCGCTCTCGCGTCATCCTAATGCGGCCGGCGTGCTATTCCTGTCGCTCGGTTGCGAGAACTGCACGCACCAGCAGGTGCTCGACGAGCTCGGTGACTTTGATCACGAGCGCGTTCGTTTTCTCACCTGCCAAGATGTAGCCGACGAGCAGATCGAGGGCCACAAGATTCTGGCCGAGCTGGCAGACCTCGCCAAGCAGGCCAAGCGCGAGCCCATTTCGGCCTCCGAGCTGGTTATTGGCCTTAAGTGCGGCGGCTCCGACGGCCTTTCGGGCATTACCGCCAATCCCACGATCGGTCGCGTGAGTGATATGGTTGTCGCCCGCGGCGGCACGTCGGTGCTTACCGAGGTGCCCGAGATGTTTGGCGCCGAGAGTATCCTGCTCGATCGCTGTGAGAACGAGCAGGTCTTTAACGCCGCTTCCGACATGCTCAATGGCTTTAAGGGCTACTTTATTAGCCACGGCGAGGTCGTCTACGAGAACCCGAGCCCCGGCAACAAGGACGGCGGTATTACCACGCTCGAGGACAAGAGCTGCGGCTGCGTGCAAAAAGGCGGGTCTGCCCCCATCGTCGACGTGCTGCCGTATGCCGGCCAGGCAACTAAACACGGCCTGAACATGCTGTGCGGTCCGGGCAACGACATGGTATCCACCACGGCGTTGACGGCTGCCGGCTGCCACGTGATTCTGTTCTCGACCGGCCGCGGCACACCGTTTGGCGCGCCGGCGCCTACGCTCAAGGTGTTCACCAATCAGCGTCTGTGCGACCACAAGGCCAACTGGATGGACTTTAACGCCGGCGTGATTGCCACGGGCGAGCGCACGCTCGACGAGGCTGCCCACGACCTGTACCAGCTGGTGCTAGAAACGGCGAGCGGCAAGCTTACGAGTGCCGAGCGTCGCGGCTGCCACGAGATCAGCATTTGGAAGGATGGCGTCTGCCTGTAGCGGTAAATGGGTTCGCATAGGGCGCTATTGACCATGGCCCCGTCGGGAGTGTTCCCGGCGGGGCCATGTTTGTTCTGTCTGTTCGGGCGTGTCTTCCTGAGGGTACGGGAGCAGCGAAAACAATAAACGTTCACCTAATCGACCTCAAATTTAAACCCACTCAATACCCATGTAATCGTGATTTTTTTCAAGTCAGATGTCCGTTTAACGGCAAAAAACGACCGTTCAAGGATAATATACAAGTGAACGTTCACCTATCATATGCAATCGCGCATAATCTAGCTAAACGTTCACCCTACGAGTGGGCGATATGCAGACAGACATCGGTATGGACTCAAATGTCTTGTTACAAGACAATCGAGAAAAGAGAGGGAGCTCGATGACTAATAAGATCGGAAAAAAGCGTAAGATCACATTCTGGACGCGCTTGGGCTTTGGTATGGGCGGTATGCTCAATTCCGGTGCCCTGACCTTTACGCACAGCTACATGGTGCTGTTCCTGTCCACGGAGTGTGGCCTGTCCGCAGGCGAGGCTGCACTGATCAGCTCGTTTGCCATCTATGTCAACGCCATTCTTTGCCCGCTGATGGGCTTTGTGGCCGATAACTTCTATGCCACTAAGATTGGCCGCATCTTTGGTCGTCGTCGTTTCTGGATCTTGCTGGCCATCCCGATGATGATCGCCGAGCCGCTCATCTTCGTGGCTACGCCGTTTGGCTTCCCGTACTACTTTGTGCTGTACCTGATCTACAACGTCGCGTACACGTTCTGCACCGCCAACCTGTCGCCGCTTACCATTGAGATGACCGACGACTTTAAGGAGCGTACGTACCTCACCGGCTACAAGCATCTCTTTGGTAACGCCGCCGGCTTCCTGATGGCTGCACTTGTGGGCTTCGGCTTTGGCACCTTCGGCGAGACCAACCCGTTCAGCTACTTCATCATCGCTACGGTCAACGCTTCGGTCATGGCAATCTCGCTGCTCTGCGTGTACCTGTCCACGTGGGAGCACACCCCCGAGGAGGTCGCTCAGGAGAAGATTGAGAGCGTCGGCGAGGGTATCAAGAAGTTCTTCATCGACGTTATCTCCACCTTCCGCAACAAGTCCTTCCGCAAGGTTCTGTACGCACAGGTCTCCACAAAGCTCGCCGCCGCCTGCTGGTCTGCCTGCCTGTCCTTCTTTATCGTCTACTGCCTGCAGATTCCTAAGTCCTACGAGTCCGTGATGGAGATGCCTGGCAAGGTCGTCGCTATCGTCTGCACCGCTATCTGGGTCGCCCTCATGGCCAAGAAAGGCTTCCACAAGTCTTGGTACCTCGCAAATGTCGGTTGCGCTGCGTGCATCATCGCCTACAACTACTTCGCCTTTGGTCAGATCAACGGCACCTCCACGGTCGCCATCGCCATGATCGCCTACCCCATCATCTTCGCCATCTGGAAGTTCTTCTACGTCGGCTTCCAGTACCTGCCCGATGTTCTGCTCAACTACATCCCCGATGTCGATGAGCTCATCACCCTGCGTCGTCGCGAGGGCATCTACAGCTCCGCTCAGCAGCTCTGTCAGCAGATCGCCCAGGCTATCGCCGTTAACGCATGGGCCATCGTCCTTGCTGCCTCCGGCTTCATTCAGACCGCCGGCAACAGCGACGCCGTGACCCAGCCCGCCACCGTGCCTCTGTACATCTGCGGCTACATGCTCATCGGCTGCGCCGGCTTCTTCCTGCTCGCGGCTGTCCTTGCCCGCGGCATCAAGATCGACAAGGAGCAGTGCGACGTCCTTTGCGACGAGATCCGCCGCGTCAAGGAGGGCGGCAAGATGGCCGACGTCAAGCCCGAGGTCAAGGCGCTTTGCGAGGAGCTCTCCGGCTTCAAGTACGAGGACTGCTTTGCCCACAACAACGTTGGCTTCCAGGACGGTAGCGTAACCCCCGCCGAGTAAGGCCGACATATCGTCCAAATCACAGGGCCGTGCCACCGGAATTCCGCCGGCAGGCACGGCCCTTTTTTAACAGCGTACAATTTGCCTTTAGAGCATCTTTTTGAGGGAGAAATCCATGGAGACGAACGTTATCTGGCGCAACGCCCGCGCGGCCGTGATCGAGCTTGACGACGGCGGCTACTTTACCTGTGCTGATACGTGGGAGATCTTTGTCAACGACGAGCCCGCCGGTACCACGAATACGGTCGAGACCTATGTCGACGGCCTGACCCCCGGCAAGCGCAACCTGGTTCGTTTTGTTTGTGGCGAGCGTGAGCTGAGCGTAGGTGTCACCACGCCGGCTGAGCCCTTTACCATCAACGTTCGCGATTGTGGCGCCAAGGGCGATGCCGAGCATGATGACACCACCAACATCCAGGCTGCCATCATGGCTTGCCCCAAGGGTGGCCGCGTGCTGATCCCCGCCGGTAGTTATCGCATCAAGTCTCTCTTCCTTAAGAGCAATATCAACATCGAGCTCGCCGAGGGAGCGGTGCTGCTGGCCCGCCACGATCGTGCCTCGCTTGCCTACATTCCGGGCACGGTCACGGGCAACGAGGGCGCCGGGTATGCCGGCACCGATATGCTGCCCCTGGGCCGCTGGGAGGGCGAGAGCTTCTCGACCTACTGCTCTACCTTTACGGGTCTGAGCGTGCACGACGTGTGCATCTATGGTCGCGGCGCGATCGACGGTCAGACTGATTTTGCCGAGGACAACTGGTGGAACAAGGACTTTAAGAACATCTTTCGCCCGGAGGAGGGCCGCGAGGTCGCCCGCCCGCGCATGATCTTCCTATCCGAGTGTGAGAACGTGAGCTTGGCCGGCTTCACCGTGCGCAACAGCCCGGCGTGGAATATCCATCCCATCCTGTGCGAGCACGTCGATGCGCTCTGCCTGTCCATCGAGGGCCCCAAGAACTCCCACAACACCGACGGCTTCGATCCCGAGAGCTGCGGTTTTGTTCGCATCCTTGGTTGTCAGTTCTCAGTGGGTGACGACTGCATCGCCATCAAGAGCGGCAAGCTGGGCATTGAGCCCGAGCTTCGTCCCGCCACGCACGACGTGCTGATCTCTCACTGCTACATGCACGATGGTCACGGCGCCGTGGTCCTGGGTTCAGAGGCTGCCGGCGGCATCAAGGACCTTACCGTGAGCAAGTGCCTCTTTGAGCGCACCGACCGCGGCCTGCGCGTCAAGACCCGCCGCGGGCGCGGCAAGGACGCCGTTAACGAGGGCATCACCTTTGAGCACATTCGCATGGACGAGGTGCTCACGCCCTTCGTGGTCAACTCCTTCTACTTCTGTGACAAGGACGGCAAGACCGATTACGTGCAGTCTCGCGAGGCTTTGCCTGTCGACGACCGCACGCCCGGCTTTGGTGCCACGACGTTTTGCGATATCGAGGCCACCAACTGCCATGCTGCCGTGGCCTATATCACGGGCCTTCCCGAGAGCAAGGTGACGCGCCTGACGTTCCAGGATGTCCATGTGACCTTTGCCGCCGATGCCGAGCCCTTTGTGCCGGCCATGGCCTGCGGCGTGGAGCCCATGGTGCGCCAGGGCATCATCGCGCAGAACGTGAAAGTCCTCGACCTGCAGAACGTGCGCATCGAGGGTCAGGATGGCGACGAGCTGCAGCTGCAAAACGTCGACAAGGTTATCCGCGCGTAGGGTAGTGCTCCTGCACAAGTGAATACGGCATGTTGAGGCGTGCGACGGTCGGGTCTGCCCGGCTGTCGCACGCAATCTATAGGTGCCGGTATTGCACGGTGGGTGTTCTGTGACAGAAAGCGTAATGACAGATGAGTGGTAAAGAACAGCTCTTTGAGGTATCGCTCGAACGCGAAGGCGCGTATCGCAGCATTTCGGCGGCGCTCGAGGCGGCGGAGCGGTGTGTGCCCGATGTGACCGTGCCGGTGCGCGTGCTGGTGGCGCCGGGTGAGTACCGCGAACGGGTCGAAATTCGTCGTCCGCATGTGACGCTCGAGGGCGAGACGGCCGACAGCGTGCGTATCGTGGGAGGCCTGGGTGCCAAGATGCCTTCGGAAGATGGTAGCGGCCAGGATGGAAGACTCGGCACCTTCCGTACGTACACGGTGCTGGTCGATGCCGACGACGTGACGCTTGCGGGTCTAACAATCGAAAACAACGCCGGTGATGGGCGCGAGGTCGGCCAGGCGATTGCCCTGTATGCCGATGGTGACCGCCTGGTTGTCGATGCCTGCTGCATTAAGGGACACCAGGACACGCTCTTTTTGGGGCCGCTGCCGCCGCGCGAGGCCAAGCCGGGCGGCTTTATAGGCCCCAAGCAGTTCGCCCCGCGCCGCGTGGGGCGGCAGTATTTTCGACGTTGCCGGATCGAGGGCGATGTCGACTTTATCTTTGGCGGCGCGCGTGCCTACTTTGAGGGGTGTGAGATTCGCTCGCTCAACCGCGATATGGATGTCAACGGGTATGTAACGGCAGCCTCCACGCCTCAGGGCGAGCCGTACGGATTTGTGTTTCATGGCTGTTCGTTTACAGCCGATGAGGGCATTGCCCCCGGATCGGTCTATCTAGGTCGTCCATGGCGCGAGTGGGCCCAGACCGTTTTGCTCGAATGCTGGCTGGGCCCCCATATTTCACTCGAGGGTTGGTGGGATTGGAATAAGCCAGCGGCACATGACGGCACCCTGTATGCCGGCGGTGCCCTGTTTGGCCCGGCGGGTGATACTGCCGCTTGGGTGCCGTGGGCGCATTGCCTGACCGGTCAGGATTCCGAACGCTATGCGCGTGACCGAGTGCTTGCCGGCACGGATGGTTGGGATCCCGAGGGCGGCGACGGTGATGCGGTAGAGACGGCCGGGCTATCTGCCAATGGCCGCACCGTGCACATCGAGACGTACTACGAGGACGAACCTGCGCTGCGCGCCCGACTGAAGCGCGAGGGGCGCTCGGCCGCATTTACGGGCAAGACTCCCATAGACTTTGAGGCATGGAAGGCTGCGACCAGGACTCGTCTGTACGATATTTTGGGTCTTTCGCTTATGGACCGCGCCCCGATTGAGATTCGTGAGCTCAATCGCGTGCGGGTTGCCGGCAGCATCGTGCGTACTCATGCGGTGTTGCAGGTTGAGCACGATGTGTGGATGCCGTTTTACCTGTTGGAGCCGTCCCGCCCCAAGCTTGACGAGCGGGGACTCAAGCGCTGCTATATCTGCCCGCATGGTCACCAGGGGGCGGGTGCTGCAAGCATAGCCGGCGTTGCGGGCGTGCCGGCGGTCGACGATGCCGTGCGTAAGTTCAATTACGACTACGGTCTGCGTTTGGCGCGCATGGGTTATGTGACCGTCTGCCCCGATGCGCGTGGTTGGGGATACCGTCGTGACTGGAAGGGTCAGGGCGACGACGAGAACAGCTACCTGCGCGGTACGTGTCTGAATCAAGCACGTATGGCCGAGCCGCTGGGTCTTACGGTCGCGGGCCTCAACGCCTGGGACAACATGCGCTTGATTGATTACTTGGAGACACGCGGTGACATTGCCATGGACGACCTGGGCTGCTTTGGTTTTTCGGGCGGCGGTTACATGACGTTGTACCTGTCCGCGCTCGACCCGCGCGTGCGCAAGGCGTTTGTCTCGGGCTATCTGTACGGCGTTGATGATTCGCTACTGCACCTCAACGGCAATTGCAGCTGCAATTACACGCCTGGACTCTGGCGTCTGCTCGACATGGGCGACATTGCATCGCTTGTCGCGCCACGGCCGCTCTTGGTTCAGAGCTGCGAGAAAGACCATCTCAACGGCGCCCGCGGGCTTGCGAACGTAGACGAGCAGCTCGATATCGTTCGCGACGCCTACGCGCTGCTGGGCAAGGACGAAAACCTTCTGCACGAGGTCTGCCCGGGTGGACACCACCTGGGCGTGGCGCATCTTGCCGAGGATATCGAATGGCTCGATTCGCAAGTTGCGGAATACGCCCACGCATAGTCCCTCGATATGTTGTGAATGAACGGTATGTACCTGTATGACCGCCGGTGTGCGGGTGAGGAGAAGAATATGGAAACGAAAAACTTGAGCGAATCGACCGTCTGCTGCTTTGGCGATTCGACCACCTGGGGCGATAACGGATGCGGCGGGGGAGGCAACGACATCTCTTGGACCTCGCACCTGGGTGCGCTGCTGGGCGGCGCTACGATCGAGAACTTTGGTATTAAGGGTTCGCGTATTGCCGTCAAGGCCGACCGTAGCGATTCGTTTGTCGAGCGCTTGGACGGCATCGATCACACGGCAGATATCTGCATCGTCTTTGGCGGCGTTAACGACTTTAGCCGTAACGTGCCGCTGGGAGAGCTGGGCAGCACGGACGTGCACGAGTTCTACGGTGCGCTCGACTACCTGATCCGCACCATCACGGCGCGCTCGCCTCAGGCAAAGCTGGTGTTTATGACGCCGTGCAAGACGAGCGGCAAACACGAGAAGGATATTCCGGCAAGCAACGAGGCCAACCATCTGGGCCTGACGCAAGACGCCTATGTGCGCGCGATGCTGGAGGTCTGCGATCGCTACTCGGTGCCGGTGATCGACCTGTATGCGCAAAGCGGCATCAGCCCGTTTTTGCCGGAGCACCGCGAGCTCTACATGCCGGACGGTCTGCATTACAGCCCTGCCGGCTATGAGCGCCTGGCGCATCGCATCACTGCGGGCCTCACCGCCGTTTGCCGTTAAAAGTTTGCCGTTCACGGGGATTATAGGGTTAACGTTCACCCTATAATCCCCGTTCGCGTTACACTAGGGGAAACGTTCACCCATCAATAACGTCAGAGGGGACAGCAATGGGTTGCAATCAGATTCTGGACCGTTATATCGAGCAGTTGATCGAGACCTCTACGCCTCAGGTGCCGGCCTGGAATATCGAAAAGCTTCGCGCCGGCAAGGAGAACACCTGGAATTACATTGACGGCTGCATGATCAAGGCACTCATCGAGCTGTACGAGATCACCGGCGAGCAGCGTTACCTGACCTTCGCCGACGACTATATCGACTTCTTTGTCCAGGAAGACGGCACCATCAAGCATTACAACCCCGAGGAGTACAATCTCGACAACGTCAACGCGGGCAAGACCCTCTATAAGCTGTATGACCTGGTGGGCAAGCCCAAATACCGTGCCGCCATGGATACCATCTACCGTCAGCTCGAGTCCCAGCCGCGCACCAAAGAGGGCGTGTTTTGGCACAAGGCCGTCTATCCCAACCAGATCTGGCTCGACGGCATGTACATGGCCCAGCCGTTCTACATGCAGTACGAGCTGAGCTTCCACAACCGCCGTGCCTGCTCGGATAGCTTCCATATGTTCCAGGTCGTGCATGACCTGATGCGCAACCCCCTCAACGGCCTGTACTATCACGCCTACGACGCGAGCCGCAAGCAGTTCTGGTGCGACCCAGTCACCGGTCTTTCGGCCAACTTCTGGCTGCGCGCCGAGGGTTGGTTTGCCATGGCGCTCATCGATACCTGGGAGCTCATGTCGCCCTCGATGTCGGCCGAGAAGGACGAGATCCGCAAGATGTTCCACGACCTGATCGACGCCATGCTGCCGTATCAGGACGAGAAGACCGGCATGTGGCACCAGGTCATCAACCTGCCCAACATCGCCCCCAACTATCTGGAGGAGTCGGGCAGCGCCATCTTCGCCAACGCCATCATGAAGGGCGTGCGCCTGGGCGTGCTGGGCGAGCGCTACTACCAGTACGGTCGCCGTGCGTTTGATGGCATTTGCGACACTTGCCTGTCCGAGCGTGACGGGCAGCTGGCGCTCGACAACATCTGCCTGGTGGCGGGCCTTGGCAACACCGCGCACCGCGAGGGCACGTTTGGCTACTACATGAGCGAGCCCGTTGTCAAAAACGACGCGAAGGGCGTGGCGCCGCTGGTGCTCGCCTATATCGAGACCATGCATCATGACAAGTTGGCAGGCAAGCGCGATCCGCTCGCCCCTTCGGGCGTGTGCTCCATCGATGACCCGTTTGGCGGCTACACCCCGGGCATCAATGCTCATAAGGGGCGTGAATAGTGTGGGGGCCATTACTTCGGGCGTGCGTTTACACGACCTTCCGCAGGGGACCGTCGAGGAACGCATTCGCATGGCAGGGGAGCTGGGCTTTTCGTGCATTCAGCTGCCGAGCAAGGTGCTCTACGCATCAATGGGAATCGATCGATGCGGTCTGACCCACGAGCTCGCCGAGCATTTGCGTGCGGTGCTCGATGAGGCGGGCGTTTCGGTCGCCGTGCTCGGCTGTTATAAGAATCTGGCGACGCCCGATCGACAACAGCTCACGGATAACTTTGCCGAGTACGAGGCGTGCTTGAACTTTGCTCAGATGCTCGGCGGCTGTCCGGTTGGCACCGAGACCGGTCGTCCCAATGCGCAGAACCGCGTTGCTGACGACCGTATGACCGACGAGGCACTCGATGCGTTTATGGATGGACTCGCGCGCGTCTGCGAGTGCGCCGAGGCCGTGGGTGGGCAAATACTGATCGAGCCCGGCTGGAACGAGACGGTCAACACGCCAGATCGCTGCCGTGAGGTGCTGGAGCGCGTCCCGAGCCCGGCGCTCGGCGTGATCTACGACCCGGTGTCGCTGCTGCATCCCAGCGTCGTTGGCGAGGCGCAGGAAATCACCGCGCGTATGCTCTACTTATGCGGCAGTAAGATTCGCGTGCTGCACGCCAAGGATTTTGAGGTCGTCGACAACGAGGACGAAGCCGGCTGGTGCGACGGTACGGGTTCTCGCCTGGTGTGCCACGGCGTGGGCGAGACGGGCCGCTATGACTTTGAGCCCGTGGTGGCCTGGGCGGCTGCCGCCTGTTCGGGGATTCCTTGCGTGGTCGAGAACAGCGTGCCGACGACGGCGGCTAGCTGCCTGGCGACACTCGAGCGCATGTCCGCTCGCTGCGGGGCTCCGCATCGCGAGATATAGCATTGGCTTTTGCCGTGGCGGCATATTGAGTTTGCTTGACTGGGGGCGGCGGTGAAGGGTTTTTTATCGTCGCCTCATTGGATTACATCAAAAAGGGGAGCTGCGTGGCTATCCACATTGTCGAAGAGGCGAATCGTTGCCTAGGTTGTAAAAGGGCGTTCTGCCAGATTAAGGGCTGCCCGGTTCAGACGCCTATTCCGCAGGTCATCGACCTGTTCAAACAGCGTCGTCTAGAAGAGGCGGGCGAGCTGCTGTTCCAGAACAATCCCATGAGCGCGGTCTGTTCCATGGTGTGCAACCATTCAGGCCAGTGCGAGGGTGCTTGCATCCAGGGCCGCAAGGGCACACCCGTGCATTTTTCGAGCATCGAGAACTATATCTCGACAGCGTATTTGGACCGTAAGGAGTGGAAGCCCGCGCCGTCGTGCGGTAAACAGGTCGCCGTGGTCGGTTCCGGTCCTGCCGGTATCACCGTGGCCATTAAGATGGCCCAGCTGGGCTGTGCCGTCACGGTATTTGAGCAGCGCCCCGAGATCGGTGGTGTGCTGGAGTACGGTATCCCCGAGTTCCGCCTGCCCCGTGCGCTCGTGCAAAAGTATCGTCACGTGATGTGCTCGCTCGGCGTGCGCGTTCGTCCGTCGACCACCATCGGCGGTGCGCTCCACATCGACGACCTGCTGCGCGACGGCTACGATGCGGTCTTTGTTGGCACCGGTACCTGGCGAGCTCGCAAACTGGGTATTCCCGGCGAGTCGCGCGGCAACGTGCTGTTTGGTATCGATTACCTGGTCGATCCTTCGAGCGTGGCGATCGGGCAGAACGTGGCGGTCATCGGTGCCGGCAATGTGGCCATGGATGTTGCCCGCACGGCGCTGCGCTCGGGCGCTCGCAAGGTCACCGTGTATGCCCGATCGCTCCATATCTCGGCCATCGATGATGAGGTGGAGCTGACCGAGCTTGACGGTGCCGAGATTGTGTGCGGCAAGGCGATCTGCGCCATCGACGATAACGGTCCGGTGTTCGAGACGGCTATCTTTGACGAGGACAACAACGTGGTGGGTTACGAGGAAGAGCTCGACCATGCGTCTGCCGACACGGTTGTGATTGCGGCTTCGCAGGTGCCCAAGGACAAGCTTGTGCTTACGACGGGTGGCTTGGAGACCGACCATCGCGGCCTTCTTTCGGTCGATGAACGCGGCATGACCACCGTGCCGGGCGTCTTTGCCGCCGGCGACGTGGTCAACGGCCCGCTCACCGTGGTCCATGCCGTGGCCGGTGCCAAGCTCGCCGTCGAAGGCATGACCAACTACCTGGGCCTCTAACTCCATCCCACCCATCAGTTGCGGTGAAATACGGACTGTTTTGGCTGTCAAAGGCCTCATCTACTCCGTATTCCACCGCAACTTTTTTGTGGGGTGGGCTAGAGACGCTGCATGCGGTACCCGACACCCATGTGCGTCTGAATCATCTTGGGGTGAGAGGGGTCTGCCTCGATCTTCTTGCGCAGGGTGCGCATGAACACGCGCAGGCTCGCCAGATCGCTGTCCCAGCTCGTGCCCCATATCTCGCGGGTGATGAAGGTGTGGGTGAGCACCTTGTCGACGTTTTTCGCCAGAAGGACGAGCAATTTGTACTCGGTTGGGGTGAGCGAGAGCTCGCGTCCGTCTTTCGTCGCGTATCCCGCGGCGTAGTCGATATGCAGCGGACCGTTGTCGAACGTGCTCGCTTCTGTCGACTCGCTCGACGCCATCGAGGAACGCCTCAAATTCGCACGGACGCGCGCGAGCAACTCATCCACAGAAAAGGGCTTGGTGAGGTAGTCGTCTGCCCCCGCGTCAAGTGCTGCAATCTTGTCGGAATCTTCGGTGCGCGCCGAAATGACGATAATGGGGACTGCCGACCAGCTTCGGATCTTCGTGATGACCTCGATACCGTCAATGTCGGGAAGGCCGAGGTCGAGCATGATGAGACTGGGGCCATGCGATACCGCATCCATGATGGCGGCCTGGCCGTTGCAAACCTTGCTCACGACATAGCCGTGGAGGTCAAGCGCGGTCGAAACGAGGTTTTGAACGGTCAGGTCATCTTCGACCAGGAGGATGCGTGGCTTAGCGGCATTATTCATGAATCTCGATCTCCTCAGCGGGCAGGGTAAAACGGAAGACGGCCCCATGGGGGTGGTTGTCGCGAACTTCGATGACGCCGCCATGCGCCTCCACGATGGAGCGGCAGAGCGACAGCCCAAGGCCGATGCTTCGACGCGAATCCACGGGCCGCGTATTGCCTGAGGTAAAGAAGCGCTCAAAGATATGAGGCTTGTCGCAGTCTGCCACACCCGGCCCATCGTCTGCGACGTCCACCACGACGAACGCGCCCTCGCGACGTGCGCTGACGGTGACAGTCGAGTCCTCGGGCGTGTATTTGAAGGCGTTCATGATGAGATTCGTAAGCACCTGCATGATGAGATGGACGTCGACGCGTACCAGCAGGATGTCGTCAGTGTGCTCGATGGTGACGGCATGTCCATGCGATGCTTGGGCGACATGGCTGAGGGCGGCCTCGATGACCTCGTCGATGAGCTCGGATGTGAGGTTGAGGCGAATGGTGCCGTCCTCGACGCGTGTGATGGCGAGGAGGTTCTCCACGGTATCGATAAGCCAGAGGGAGTCATCGTAGATGGCATCGGCAAGATCGCAGCGTTGTTCGAGGCTGAGCCTCTCGTCGCTCTTCCGAAGGATTGCCGCAGATCCGGATATAGCCGTGAGGGGTGTCCTCAAATCGTGGCCGATGGAGCGCAAAAGGTTGGCGCGCAGCTGCTCGTTTTTCGCCAAGACCGCAGCCTCTTCGCGCTCTTGCGCCGCTCGGTCACTTTCGAGCGCCAAGGCGCATTCACCTACGATAGATAGGACGATCGAATGCTCGAAGGCTTCGGTCTCGCGCCCCTCCAGGGCGATGCCGATGACACCGAATACCTTGTCGCCGGTGCGAACCGCGAGGTAGAGACAGCGCGCCTCAGGCAGGGTCCGCGTGCTTGCGCCCGCGCGCTTGTTGTTGGTGAAGGTCCAGGTTGCAACGGCGCGCTCGTAGTCGGTGAGCAGCGACGCGGATCGGTTTTCGGTGCCAGCGGACTCATAGAGCGCCTTGCCGAGCGTGCCGTGTTCGGCGGGGTAGAAGACCACGTCGAGTTTTAGCAGTTTGACGAGTTGGTTCATGGCGACGCGGGCGCACTCCTCCGCGCTATGGGCTTGCTGCAAGAGCTGGTTCGTTTCGAGGAGTACACGCGTTTTGAATGCGTTCTCGGCGGAGGTACGGGCGTTGTCGGCGATGCGCGCAGTTAACTCGCCGGCGACCATAGCGGTAGCGAACATGATGCCGAACGTGACCAGATAGCTTCGGTCGTAGCTGGCGAGCGAAAACAGAGGCGTGACGAAGCAGAAGTTGTAAAGCACTACAGAGAGCACGCTCGATACGATCGTGCAGATACGCCCCGTCGTGGTGACGGCGGTCAGCAGGGCCGTGAGGATATAGAGGGATATGATGCTGGAATCGGCAAATCCCAGATGGCGGAAAGCCGTGCCGATCGCCGTGGCGACAAGAGAGAGGGCCAGCGTGCGAAGCACGTTTCGGCTGCTGGGCGGCTGCAGGGCGAGCGCATGCCGGCGTCCTTTGGGCCGGGAGGGCGGAGTCGACTGGTCTGGAATGATGTAAATGTCGAGGTTCGGGGCGAATGCTATGAGCTGTTCTACGAGAGATTTGCGGCCAAAGAGGGCCTGACGGACGCTGCTGTGCTCGCCCGTGCGTCCCATGACGATCTTCGAAATACCCGACAGGCGCGCGAACTCGGAGATCTGAAACGCGACGTCGTCGCCATAGACGGTTTCCATATGTGCTCCGAGCTGCTCGGCTAGGGCGATATTGGCTGCAAGCTTGGCGCGCTCATCATCGCTCATGGCTTGCGTGCGCGGGCTCTCTACGAACAGGGCGACGAGCTCGCTGCGAAACGCTTTCGCCATGCGTGCGGCGGCACGGACGATGCGGGGATTGGTCGGCGCCGGGGAGACGCAGACTAAGATACGCTCCCTGGTGTAGTAGTCACGGTTTCCCAGCACGCGTGCGGCGTCTGTGAGGTGGCCGGTGCGATCGGCGCAGCGGCGCAGCGCGATTTCTCGGAGTGCGGTGAGGTTCTCGACGGTAAAAAAATGCTGTTGCGCTCGGTCGGCTTGTGCGGGACGGTAGACGAGACCGGCGCGAAGGCGCTCAAGTAGGTCTTCGGGCTCTATGTCGACGAGCTCGACCTGGTCGGCATCATCGAAGATACGGTCGGGGATTCGTTCGCTCACGACAACGCCGGTGATG
Source organism: Collinsella sp. (assembly GCA_018368345.1). Lineage (GTDB taxonomy): Bacteria > Actinomycetota > Coriobacteriia > Coriobacteriales > Coriobacteriaceae > Collinsella. The sequence goes on along the minus strand of JAGZEK010000002.1, from coordinate 57,509 downwards.
GATGCAACCATGTCGTTTAGGCTCTCGATATGCTGAACGTTCACGGTCGTATAGACGTCGATGCCCGCATGTAGAAGTTCCTCGACGTCTTGATAGCGTTTGTCGTGGCGAGACCCCGGCGCATTCGTATGGGCGAGCTCGTCGACAAGGATGAGCTGAGGGGCGCGTTCGATAGCCGCATCTAGATCGAACTCGCTGAGCGCAATGCCGTTGTGCTCGATGAGTTTACAGGGCACGTTCTCAAGCCCTTGTGCAAGATGGGCAGTTGCCGGACGTTCGTGCGGCTCGATGTATCCCGCGACGACGTCGACACCTCGCCGCTTGGCGGCGTGGGCGGCTTGAAGCATCGCATAGGTTTTGCCTGTGCCTGCAGCGTAGCCAAAGAAAATCTTGAGGTGTCCCCGGCTGGTTCGAGCGTCATCGGCGACCTCGTCTTTCTCAATTGCCTTGAGGATGAGGTCTGGATTGACGCGAGTGTCCGATGCGTCGCGCTGCATAGCGTAGCCTTTCTGAAGTGTTGCCCATGCGTGCATACGCGGTGAGGACGCCACTGTATGCTCGCGAGGTCGAGTATAGGCGCACTGCAGCTGCAATAGTGCTTTCTACCTGCATCTTTACGGCATCTTAAGGACGTGAGCCCCGGCCCTCACGCCTCTTTAATCCCTAGAAGCGTTTACTGTCCCCAGACGCTTGCGAGGGCAGGCGTCCGAGACATCGGACCGCGTGTGAAAGGGGCGGTAAATGGACATCCTCATTCCCATCATCGGAGTCGTCTGCATTGGACTTCTTATCTATTACATCTACATTCTGATGAGGAGTGATTCGTAAACTATGGACGCTGCGATTCAGTACATCTTGTACTTTGCCGTACTCGTCGTCCTGGCCGTTCCGCTCGGTCGGTTCATGGCCCATATCATGGATGGTGAGCATACGTTCCTGTCGCCTGTGATTGCTCCTGTGGAGCGTGGCGTCTATCGTCTGCTTCGCATCGACGCTGCAGAACAGATGGGGTGTAGGCGCTATCTGGCGAGCGTGCTGGTCTTTTCGGGGATCGGCCTCGTGACTCTTGTGGCACTCCAGGCGCTTCAGTCCTTCTTGCCAGGCAATCCCCAGCACCTGCCGGGTGTGTCATGGGACCTGTCGTTCAATACGGCTGCTTCCTTCATAACCAACACCAACTGGCAGTCCTACTCCGGTGAGACCACCCTGTCCTACCTTGTGCAGTTCATGGGTCTCACTGTGCAGAACTTCGTTTCCGCTGGCACCGGTATCGCGGTCATGTTCGCGCTGATCCGCGGCTTCCGTCAGGTCAAGGAGCAGGGTCTGGGTTCCTTCTGGGTCGACCTCACCCGCACCGTCCTGTATGTGCTCATCCCGCTGAACCTCGTGTTCGGCATCTGCCTGGCTGCCGGTGGCGTCATCTCCAACTTCCAGCCGGCTCAGAAGGCTGAGCTCGTAGAACCCGTCGCTGTTCAGCCTAATGCAGACGGCGGCTGGAGCGTCATCGACGGCGCCCAGATTGAGGGCGACACGGTCAAGGTCGACGGCAAGGTTGTCGAGGGCGCGCGCGTGGTCACCGAGCAGTTCCTGCCCCAGGGTCCCGCGGCTCCTCAGGTCGCCATCAAGCAGTCCGGCACCAACGGCGGCGGCTTCTTCGGCGTGAACTCCGCCCATCCGTATGAGAACCCCAGTGCCTTCACCAACATCATCGAGATGACCAGCCTGCTGCTGATTCCGGCCGCCTGTTGCTTCGCCTTCGGTATCGGCGTCAAGAACACCAAGCAGGGCAAGGCCATCTTTGCCGCCATGTTCATCCTGCTGGTGATCTTCACCGGCATCATCGCCGTCAACGAGCATGCGGGCACCCCGCAGCTGGCCGATGGCGGAGCGGTCAATATCGAGATGACCGACGGCCAGGCCGGCGGCAACATGGAGGGCAAGGAGAGCCGTTTCGGTATCGCCTCCTCTTCTACCTGGTCCGCTTTCACGACGGCTGCTTCCAACGGCTCGGTTAACTCCATGCACGACTCCTACACCCCGCTGGGCGGTTTTGTCCAGATGCTCCAGATTGCTCTGGGCGAGGTCGTCTTCGGCGGCGTGGGCTGCGGCCTGTACGGCATGATCGGCTTCGCCATCCTCACAGTGTTCATCGCCGGCCTCATGGTCGGACGCACGCCTGAGTTCCTGGGCAAGAAGATCGAGCCGGGCGAGATGCGCTGGGCAGTTGTCCTGTGCTTGGCAACTCCGTTTGCCATTCTGGTGTGCTCGGCCATCGCCTGCATGGTGCCCGGTCTTGCCGACCAGCTCAACAATGGTGGCGCGCACGGCTTCTCCGAGGCGCTGTATGCCTTCACCTCATGCGGCGGCAACAACGGCTCGGCGTTTGCAGGCATGAACTGCAACATTCCCTGGATCAACGTCATGCTCGGCCTCGAGATGCTGTTCGCCCGCTTCATGCCCATCATCGGTACGCTGGCTATCGCCGGCTCGCTGGCCAAGAAGGGCAAGGTCGCCGAGAGCGCCGGTACCCTGTCTACCACCAACGGCATGTTCGTATTCCTGCTCGTGTTCATCGTTCTGCTGATCGGTGCCCTGAGCTTCTTCCCGGCCCTGGCGCTTGGCCCCGTTGCCGAGTTCTTCCAGATGATTGCGTAAAGGAGGGCGCAGATTTATGACTATGCAAAAAGACATGATGGGCCGCGCGGTCCGCGACTCGTTTGGCAAGCTGGATCCTCGCGTCCAGATTCAAAACCCGGTCATGTTCCTGGTGTGGCTTTCCGCCGTCATGACCTCCGTCCTGGCCGTCGCTTCCATTTTCGGTGTGCAGGACGCGGGTGTGCCCACCTACTATGTGGTCGCCATCGCGGTCATCTTGTGGCTCACCGACCTGTTCTCGAACTTCGCCGAGGCTCTTGCCGAGGGCCGCGGTAAGGCCCAGGCCGATTCCCTGCGTGCGGCCAAGAAGGATGTCGAGGCCCATCGCATCGAGTCCGTTGAGGACAAGGAGCACTTCACCGTCGTTCCCGGCACCGAGCTCACGCGCGGCGACCTGGTGATCGTACGCGCCGGCGAGCAGATTCCCGGCGACGGCGACGTCATCGAGGGCGCTGCCTCCGTTGACGAGTCCGCCATCACCGGCGAGTCCGCCCCCGTGGTCCGCGAGGCCGGCGGCGACCGCTCTGCCGTTACCGGCGGTACCACGGTGCTGTCCGACTGGATCATCGTCAAGATCTCCAGCGAGCCCGGCCAGAGCTTCCTGGACAAGATGATCGCGATGGTCGAGGGTGCCGCGCGTAAGAAGACCCCTAACGAGATTGCTCTGGAGATCTTCCTGGTGGCCCTCTCCATCGTCTTTATCCTGGTCACGTTGGCCCTGTATTGTTACTCCTGCTTCTCGTCCGGTCTTAACGACATGGTCAACCCCACGGCCGTGACCACGCTCGTGGCGCTGCTCGTGTGCCTGGCTCCTACTACCATCGGCGCCCTTCTGTCCGCCATCGGCATCGCCGGCATGAGCCGTCTGAACGAGGCCAACGTGCTGGCCATGTCCGGCCGCGCCATCGAGGCCGCCGGCGACGTCGACATCCTCATGCTCGACAAGACCGGCACCATCACCCTGGGTAACCGCCAAGCCGCCGAGTTCATCCCGGTCGACGGCGTCGATCCCGCGGAGCTGGCCGATGCCGCCCAGCTTTCCTCGCTGGCCGACGAGACCCCCGAGGGCCGTTCCATCGTCGTGCTCGCCAAGGAGCAGTTCGGTCTGCGCGGCCGCACACTCGAGGATAAGGGCATGGAGTTCATCCCGTTCACCGCGGCAACGCGTATGTCCGGCGTGAACTACGAGGGTAATGAGATCCGCAAGGGCGCTGCCGATTCCGTGCGCACCTATGTGGAGGCAGCCGGCGGCGTGTTCTCCCAGGAGTGCGACGAGGTCGTCGAGCGCATCGCCAAGGCCGGCGGCACCCCGCTGGTCGTGACCAAGAACTGCCGCGTGCTGGGCGTTGTGTACCTCAAGGACATCATCAAGTCCGGCGTTAAGGAGAAGTTCGCCGACCTGCGCAAGATGGGTATCAAGACCATCATGGTGACGGGCGACAACCCGCTCACCGCCGCGGCAATCGCCGCCGAGGCCGGCGTTGATGACTTCCTGGCCGAGGCCACCCCTGAAGGCAAGCTCGAGAAGATCCGCGAGTTCCAGCGTGAGGGCCACCTGGTCGCCATGACCGGCGACGGCACCAACGACGCGCCGGCGCTGGCGCAGGCGGATGTTGCCGTGGCCATGAACACGGGAACCCAGGCTGCCAAGGAGGCCGGCAATATGGTCGACCTCGACTCCAGCCCTACCAAGCTCATCGAGGTCGTGCGCATCGGCAAGCAACTACTCATGACCCGCGGCTCGCTCACGACCTTCTCGGTGGCCAACGACGTGGCGAAGTACTTCGCTATCATCCCGGCCCTGTTCTCGCCGATCTACCCGGGCCTTGGCGCGCTTAACATCCTCGGTCTGGCAAGCCCGCTGTCCGCGGTTCTTTCGGCCATCATCTATAACGCGCTCGTTATCGTCGCGCTGATTCCGGCCGCGCTGAAGGGCGTTAAGTACCGCGAGGTCCCGTCCGGACAGCTGCTGACCCACAACCTGCTCGTGTGGGGTCTGGGCGGCATCGTTGCCCCGTTCGTATTCATCAAGCTCATCGACATGCTGCTCGCGTTCTGCGGCATTATGTAAGTGGAGGTTTGTATGTTCAAAGGTGTTGCATCGCGCGCACTGGGCGTGTTCGCGCTGTTTACCGTTGTCTGCGGCCTGGGCTATACGCTCGTCGTGACCGGCATCGCCCAGGTTGCGTTCCCGTATCAGGCGAACGGTTCGCTCATTACGGTCGACGGCAAGGTTGTGGGTTCCGAGCTCATCGGCCAGAACTTCGATGACGAAGCCCACATGTGGGGTCGTATCCAGAACGTATCAATTGTCGAAGGCGAAGACGGCGAGCTCATGGCGTATGGTGCCCCGTCCAACCTGTCCCCGGCGAGTGAGGAGTATCGGCAGCTGATAGATGCGCGCGTGAAGAAGATCTGCGCCGCCAACCCCGATGCCGATATGGACGCCGTGCCCGTCGATCTGGTGACGTGTTCGGGGTCCGGCCTCGACCCGGAGATCTCTCCGTATGCCGCCGAGTACCAGGTTCCGCGCCTTGCCAAGGCCACGGGCAAAAGTGAGGACGAGGTGCGCGACATCATCGCCGCGTGCACCAAGGGCCGTTTCCTCGGCGTGTTCGGCGAGCCCACGGTCAACGTGCTCAAGGTGAACCTTATGCTGGATGACGCGCTGTAGGTGAGGAAGTGGCGGATGAGGGCATGACTGACTATCTGAGCCCTCAATTCCACCCCGCCCATCAGTTGCGGTGAAATACGGACTGTTTTGGCTGTCAAAGGCCTTATCTACTCCGTATTCCACCGCAACTTTTTTGTGAGGGTCGGGATTGAAGGTGGGGAGTGCGAGCGAGTACGAATGCGGCGGATACTGATACGATAGGTACGTTAGCAACTGCCGCCGAGCGGCTCAAACGAAAGGAAGCCTGTATGGAGTCATCCGCCTACCCGATGCTCTTTAGCCCGATCAAGGTCGGTACGACCGAGGTCAAGAACCGCGTCTTTATGCCGCCGGTATCCACGAACCTGGCCGATCATGGCTATGTGACCGACGACTTGGTCGATCATTACCGTGCCCGTGCCAAGGGCGGCGTTGGCCTCATCATTACCGAGGTCGTGACGGTCGAGCCCACCTATACCTATCTGCCGGGTGACATGTGCTGCTACGACGACACGTTTATCCCCGGTTGGGAAAAGCTCGCCGCGGCCGTCCACGAGTACGGCTGCAAGATCATGCCGCAGCTCTTCCATCCCGCCTATATGGCCTTTAACATCCCGGGCACGCCGCGCCTGATCGCCCCGTCCTTCGTGGGCCCGTCCTATGCCCGCGAGGCACCGCGCCCCATCACGGTCGATGAGATCCACGAGCTCACGCATCAGTTTGGCGACGCGGCCGTGCGCATGCAGAAGGCCGGTGTCGATGGCGTCGAGGTCCATGCGGCGCATGCCCACGGCATGCTTGGCGGTTTCTTGACCCCGCTCTATAACAAGCGTACCGATGAGTACGGCGGCTCGCTCGACGCCCGCATGCGCTTTTTGCTCGAGGTCATCGCCGAGATTCGCGAGCGCTGCGGCAAGGACTTTATCATCGACGTCCGCATCTCGGGCGATGAGTACACCGATGGCGGCCTGACCCTCAACGACATGATCTACGTCTCGCGTCGCCTGGAGAAGGCCGGCGTCGACATGATTCATGTGTCGGGCGGCACCACCATCAAGCGCGGTTCCGCGATTCCTGCCGCCGGTACCCAGCAGGCCTCGCACGCTGCCTGCTCGCGCGAGATTAAAAAGCACGTCAACATTCCCGTCGCCACCGTCGGACGCATTAACGAGGCTTGGATCGCCGAGGAGCTGATCGAGGACGGTGCCGCCGACATCTGCATGATGGGCCGCGCCAATCTGTGCGATGCCGAGTTCTGCAATAAGGCGGCCGCCGGCAACGCCGACGACATCCGCCCCTGCATCGGCTGCCTGCGCTGCCTGAACGGCATTATGTTTGGCAAGCGCATCTCCTGCACCGTCAATCCGGACGTGGAGCGCGACGAGGCCGGCTACGAGCCTGCCGCCGAGGCCAAGAACGTACTGGTTGTGGGCGCCGGTCCCGCGGGCATGGAGGCAGCCTACATTGCCGCCAAGCGCGGCCACAACGTGGTGCTCGTGGATAAGCAGGACGAGCCGGGCGGCGAGATGCGCATCGCAGCCGTTCCGCCGGCAAAGCAGGAACTCACCCGCGTGATCAAGTATCAGTATCGTCGTCTGGCCGAGGCCGGCGTGAAGTGCGTATTTGGCACCGAGCTTACTGCCGAGGACATTCAGCGTGACTACGCGGGCTACGAGGTCGTCCTGGCTTATGGCGCCGAGCCCATTGCCCCGGCCTTCATGCAGGGCTTTAAGCAGGTTATGACGGCTGACGACCTGCTGGGTGGCAAGGCTTTCCCGGGCAAGAAGATCGTCATCGTGGGCGGCGGCACCGTCGGTTGCGAGACGGCCGACTACCTGGCCCCGCTGGTCAACGACCTGTCGCCGGCCAATCGCGATGTCACCGTTATCGAGATGACCAAGACGCTCGCTGCCAACGAGGGCGGTGCCGGTCGCGCGGTGCTCATCACGCGCATGCTCTCCAAGGGCGTTCACGTGCTGACCGAGGCCAAGGTGACCGAGATTACCGAGGACGCCATCAGCTACGAGAAGGACGGCGAGGTCCACACCATCGCCGACGCCGACACGCTGGTGCTTGCCATGGGTTACCGCCCCAACACCAAGCTGGCCGATGACCTTGCCGTTGCCGGCGTTGTCACCCACGTGCTGGGCGATGCCCAGAAGTGCGGCAACATCCGCGACGCCATCGGCGACGGCTACAAGGTCGCCTGCGAGCTGTAGGCTCTTGGCAAATAGGGGAGCGGCCGCCTTGCGGTGGCTCAAGCGATAGCCAATCAAATAAGGCGCCGCGACACATAGATTGTCGCGGCGCCTTTTGTCTGGCGGCTTGTTGGGGGTCGGTGCGCCCCGTGGGCCTTATTACAGGCCCAAGAGCTCCTTGACCTTGGCGATGATGGCTTCGTCGGTAGCGTTGGCAAAGAAGTACTCCTGGAAGTGCTCGCCGGCAAGTGCGCCCTTCACCAGGTCCTGATCGATCTCGCCCAGGACGTCGACGAGCGGGCGCATGGTCACAGCGCGCACGCCGTCGAGGATCTTCTTGTTGCGCTGCTCGGGCTCAACGCGCTCGGCGGGGTAGCCGTTACCCGAACCAAAGCCAAAGAGCTTCTCGAAGGTGTACTCGAGGTTGAGCTCCTGGCCCCAGCCGTTCTTGAGGGCGAAGGGCATGGCGACGGCGTTGCCATCGTTGACCTGGGCAAAGGTGTAGGCATCCAGCGGGTCGGCAACATGGCCGCACAGCACGCCGGGGAAGGAGTTGCAGGCGAGCATGGCGCCCTCGCCGGTGCCGCAACCGGTCACGACGTAGTCGGCAGCGCCGGAGTTGAGCAGCACGGCGGCAAGAATGCCGTTCTGCACGTAGGTGAGGGGCTTGGAGTCGGCGTCGGCATACATGCCATAGTTAAAGACGGTGTGCCCCATGGGCTCGACAACCTTCTTAAGGGCAGCCTCGATCATAGGGTTCTTGGAGTTCTGAGAATTCTCGTTGATCAGAGCGATCTTCATTTGAGTTAACCTTTCAACTTAATCTTCCAGTTTTTTGTTTCTGTGCGCGGGCGGCGGCAAAGCCAACCCGCGATGAGCTATGCGGGCGGTCGGCAGTTAAGTCTGTCGCGAGTTCCGCACAAACCGAAGCGCCTGTGTTGGCTGGTGCGTGACGGTGGCGAGGGCGCGCGGAGTGCGGCAGATTGGCGTGAAAGAGGAGCGAAGCGTACTTCGGTACGCGAGCGACGGTTTGAGCGCCAAGGTGCCGTGCTCCGCGCGGCCGCAGCCTATTGCGGCTGTTTGCCGATGTAGGCGAGGATGCCGCCGTCCACGTACAGAATGTGCCCGTTGACGAAGTTCGATGCGTCGGAAGCCAGGAACACGGCGGGGCCCTTCAGGTCCTCGGGCGTGCCCCAACGGGCGGCCGGCGTCTTGGCAATGATGAACTGGTCAAACGGGTGGCGGCTGCCGTCGGGCTGCGTCTCGCGCAGCGGTGCGGTCTGCGGCGTGGCGATGTAGCCGGGCCCAATGCCGTTGCACTGGATATTGGCCTCGCCAAACTCGGAGCAGATGTTCTTGGTGAGCATCTTGAGTCCGCCCTTGGCGGCGGCATAGCCGGCGATGGTCTCGCGGCCCAGCTCGCTCATCATGGAGCAGATATTGATGATCTTGCCGTGACCCTTGGCGATCATGCCCGGCAGGCAGGCCTTGGACACGATGAACGGGGCATTGAGGTCGATGTCGACGACGCGACGGAAGTCCTCGGCGCTCATGTCGAGCATCGGGGTGCGCTGGATGACGCCGGCGTTGTTGACCAGAATGTCGGGCGTGGTGCCAAAATCGGCCTCGATCTTGGCGATGAGCTCGGCGACGACGGCCTCGTCGGTGACGTCGGCAACATAGCCGTGAGCATCAAAGCCCAGCTCGCGGTAGTGCTTCTCGGCCTCGGCGACCTTGTCGGCGTGACGGGCGTTAAAGGCGATCCTGGCGCCGGCTTCGCCGAGTGCCTCGGCCATGGCCATGCCGATGCCATAGGTGGCGCCGGTCACGAGCGCGACCTTGCCGTCCAGGCGGAAGCTGTCCATAAGATCAGACATAGCAATCCTTCCAAAAGAAACGTTCATCTATATAAGTCTTGCTTTTCGTACAAGCTCAGTATATGTGAAGTAGGGTAATAAACCCTCCCATTCTCCGAAAAATAGGTGAACGATCACTTTTAAAAGGTAAACGGTGAACTCGCCCTGCTGTGCGGACGGCTCGATTGTCCTGATCGAGGAGGGCAAGCTCGAGAGACAAGTGGGCACGGGCTGCCCGTTGGCCCCGCGCGTAGTGCTACTTTTCAAACGCGGCGCGCGCAAAGTGCCGGGTGAACAACTTACTGGCGATGCCGGCGACGTTGCCTAAGATCAGCGCCGAGATAGCGGTGGTCACGTCTGGTCACGTCAGAGCCGCCTAAGTTGTGCATGGGTGCCAGCGCCCCCATTTCACCGCAACTGAGGGTATGGGGGATGCGATAGTATTACGTGATGAGATTCGAAAAACCGTGAGCTTCATCCGAGGGCTTTATGGAACAGCACCAGCATTATCAGAGCCTGCAAGATCAGGCATACAACGCATTGCGCTCCAAGATCATCTATGCCGAGCTCAAACCCGGCACGCGCCTTTCGGCGATTGGTCTGGAAAAGGAGACGGGAATCGGGCGCACGCCCATTCGCGAGTCCTTTGTGCGCCTGCGCGAGCAAGAGCTGGTGGAAACGCGTCCCAAAAGCGGCACCTATGTCTCAAAAATCAGCATGGAGCGCGCTGAGAACGCCTGTTTCTTGCGCGAGAAACTCGAGAGAAGTGTGCTCATTAAATGCTGCTCTGCCGCCACGCCCGAGCAAAAGTATCGGCTCGAGCAGATTCTTGCCGAGTCCGAGTCGCTCGATCATCGTGAAACGCGTCGCTTTTTCGATCTGGACAACCTGTTCCATGAGACATGTTTTGAGATTGCCGGCCGCCACATGTTGTGGGATTGGATGAAGAGCGTCAACACGCATTTTGAGCGATACAACTGGTTGCGTATGGTGTCGCAGGATCTGGACTGGGAGCCGATCCGTGGGCAACATCGCCGGATTCTTGAGGCCATTAAGAAGGGCGATACCGACACGGCGAGCTACCTGGCAGAGACGCACCTGCATCTGATGCCCGAGGAGCAGGGCCCGGTTATCGCCTTGCATCCCGACTATTTCGAGCTGTCCAAAGACTCGGCCATCTAACTCGCCCCCTACATTAATTGCGGTGAAATAGGGACTGTTTTGCGGCTTTGGCAGCGTAAGCAGTCCGTATTTCACCGCAAGTGCGGGGGTGAAATCGGGGCATGAAAAGGCTGCGGCGCCGCTTGGAGGAAAAGACCGGAAGCAAGGGTCCATTCCTCCAGACGGCGCCGCAGCTGTTTTGGTGGACTGGATTATGTTGAGCCGGCTGATTGGCCGGGAAAGCAAAGCGGCTCGGGGGCGTGTCGCTTCCGTCACGTTCTATCAGCATACAAGACGGTTTTGGTTCTTGTTCGTGACGGAAACGGCGCGCTTCCGAGCCGCTTTAAGAGAAAGGGGGCGAGGTCTAGGGCACGCCCCCTTTCACGATAGAGAGCTAAACCTAGCCGCGGACCTTCTTGACGACGTCCATGGCCTCGCGGGCAATCTGCTCGACCTTGGAGAAGTCGCCGTCGGCGAACAGGGCGGGCTTGACCATCCAGGTGCCACCGCAGGCGATGATGGCGGAGGAGCTCAGGTACTCCTCGACGTTGGCGGTGCTCACGCCGCCGGTGGGCATAAAGCGATGGCCGACAAACGGAGCAGCGAGGGCCTTGATGGTGTTCAGGCCGCCGTACTGAGCAGCGGGGAAGAACTTGGTGACCTTGAGGCCCAGGTTCTCGGCGGCGGTAACCTCGGAGGGGGTCACGGTGCCGGGAAGGACGGGCAGGTCGATGTCGATGCAGTGCTTTACAACGTCCTCGTTGTAACCCGGGGAGACGATGAACTTGGCACCGGCGGCGCGGGCCTGCTCAACCTGCTCGACAGTCAGGACGGTGCCGGCGCCGACGCACATCTCGGGCTCGGCCTCAGCCATGGCGGCGATGCACTCGGCGGCGCAGGCGGTGCGGAAGGTGACCTCGGCGGACTTCATGCCAGCTGCCATAAGGGCGTGGGCGAGCGGTGCGGCGTCCTCGACCTTATCGAGCACGACGACCGGCACGATGCCCAGGGATTCAAGCGTGGTGTAGAACTGATCGAACATAGTGTTCCTTTCGATGTGAGTCGCGCACGGGCGCGTGATTGCCAAAGAAGATTGGCCATGAGCCGGTTCCGGATTGGTTATCGGAGGCACTGCTTGGGTCACAAGCAATTTCGGAACCGGCTACGAGGCCAGTCGTGAAGGAATGCCAGACAAAACCGGAATGGGACTAAGTGGTTCTACCTGGCTGGAGGAATCGGGGAGCGGGCTGCAGAGGTATGGGTATGGAAAGCTGCAGTCCGCGGAATGGGGAACGAATTAACGGGCGACGCGGGTGCCACCGTCGTCGGCGGATGCCACGGCTGCGACCTCGTCTGCGGTCACCAGGTTGGAATCGCCCTTGATGGTGAGCTTGAGGATCGAGGCCGCAATCGCGTAGTTGACGGCGTCCTGCGGGGCAAAGTCGTTGATGAGGGCATGGACGAGGCCGGCGTTGAAAGCGTCGCCGGCGGCAACGCCCTCGAGCACGTGCACGTCGTGAGCAGGGGAGAACCAGTGCTCGCCGCTCTCGGCGTCAAAGAGCATGCCCATCCAAATGGAGCGCTCGACGCAGGAGATGTTGCGGACGACCGAGGCGACCTTCTTGCAACCGTACTCGGCGCAGATCTGACGGGCCATCTCGACGTAGGTGTCGCGTTCCTCGATGCCGTGGGCAAGGGAGCCGGAGACGCAGGTCATACCGAGGCCGGCAGGAGCGTCCTCGTCGTTGGCAATGCAGATGTCAACGAGCGGCAGGAGTTCCTTCATGGTGGCCTGCGACTTCTCGGGCGACCACATCTTGCCGCGATAGTTCACGTCGCACACGGTGGCGATGCCTTTGGCGCGGCAGGCGGTGAGGGCATCCTTGCAGGCGGCGGCCATCTCGTCGGAGACGGCGGGCGTCACGCCGGAGAAGTAGAAGACATCGACACCCTTGAGGATCTCGTCCCAGTCAAAGACGTCGCGCTTGGCCATGTTGATGGCAGAGTACTTGCGGTCGTAGACGCAGCCGTTGCCGCGCTGCGAGGCGCCGACCTCAAACACATAGGAGCCAAGACGGTCGCCCTGGCGCACGACGCGCGAGGTATCGACGTCGTAGACCTTCAGCGAACGCAGGGCGCACTCGCCCAGACGGTTGGCCGGGACAACGGAGACGTAAGCTGCCTTGTCACCCTGGTAGGCCAGGGAAAGCGCGGTGTTGGCTTCGGCGCCGCCGTAGCGGACATCAAACTCGGTCGCCTGCTCAATGCGCAGATGGTCTTTGGGCGAGAGCCTCATCATGATCTCGCCGAAGGTAAGAACCGTTTTACCCATGGTCGCGCAGCTCCTTCTTACTCGTGCGTACACCTTTGATATGGCGTTGGCACGGAGGTGCCAAGACGGTAGGGTACATCTTTGCACCTCCGTGCCAACGCTTGCCGAAATCGGTTTACGAAATCGGTTTCGTTTCGAGTTGTAGTATACTCACCTACAGCGTTTTGCAAGCGAGATTTTTAAAAAAATGCCTAAAATGGCTCAGACTGCCGACAATTGGGAAACGGGGTGCGCTATGGCGCAGATGAGAATCAAGGACATTGCCGTCGAGGCGGGCGTGAGTCCGGCCACGGTCTCGCGCTATCTCAATAACCGCCCCGGGCAGATGACCGAGGAAACCCGCGCTCGCATCGCGGCGGTTATCGAGCGCACTGGCTATCGCCCACGTGCCGCCGCACGCAATCTACGCAGCTCACGCACCAACCTCATCGGCGTGATTCTGGCCGACATCGCCAACCCGTTCTCCAGCGCAATGCTCGAAGGACTTTCCGCCAGCGCCGCCGCGCGCGGCTGCTCGCTTATGACGGCCATTAGCGGCAACGACCCCGCCAAAGAGGCCGAGTCGCTCACCAGGCTCATCGACGCGGGCGTGGACGGTCTGGTCGTCAACACCTGCGGCGGCAACGACGGGGCGATCGCCGCGGCTGCGGGACGCCTGCCGGTCGTGTTGCTCGACCGCGACATCGAGGACGGCGGCATCGACTTGGTGACATCAAACAACCGCGAGCTCGTTGCCGGGCTGGTCGACGCCTTGGCTGCTGCGGGCAGTGAGCGCCTGTGCCTGCTCACCGAGGCAAGCGACGACAGCCCCGTCCGTCGCGAGCGTGCCGAGGCCTTTACCGATGAGCTCTCACGTCGCGGTCTTGCCGGCGAGGTTGTCACCCTTACCGACGGCGGCGCCGAGGGCATCAGTCGCCTGGACGAGACCATCCGCGATTACGCAGGTAAAAAGCTCGGCCTTATCGCCGTCAACGGATTGGTCTTCTTGCGCCTGACCGAGGCACTGGCCCAGCTTGGTCCCTCGCTGCCGGCGGGCCTAAAGATCGCGACGTTCGATGACTATCCCTGGAACCATGTGCTCTTTGGCGGTGTGACCACGGCAGCGCAAGACACCATCACCATTGCCGAGCGCGTAGTCGAGCGCCTGTCCGAGCGCATCGACGTCGTTACCACCACGGTGGGCGATGCCGCAAAGCTGGCGCCCAAACGCATCGAGATCCCCGGCCACATCGAGTACCGCGCATCGACGTCACGTTAAGCCACCGACCCGCGCTTGCCTGTTCGCGCACGTTTTTTGAGCGCTTGATACGCTTTAACCCTGCGGAAACATTTTTCTGCGATAGTATCTGCGATATAGACCAGTCGAAACCCGCCCGAAAGAAAGGGGAGCGACATGAACCAGCAGAACATCGATTACGTACTCCGCTCTGTGGAGCAGCGCGACATCCGCTTTGTGCGTCTGTGGTTTGTCGACATTCTCGGCCGCCTCAAGAACTTTGCCATTAGCCCCGAGGACCTCGAGGTCGCTTTTGAGGAGGGCATTGGCTTTGACGGCTCCGCCATCGAGGGCTTTGCCACGCCCGAGGAAGCCGACATGCTGGCGTTTCCCGATGCTTCGACCTTCCAGATTTTGCCGTGGCGCCCGAGCCACAACGGCGTTGCCCGTGTGTTCTGCGACGTGTGCACTCCCGATTGCAAGCCCTTTGCCGGCGACCCGCGCGATGCCCTGCGCCGCATGTTCCGCAAGGCCGAGAAGGCCGGCTATCTGCTCAACGTGGGCGCCGAGCTGGAGTATTACTACTTCCCCGACGAGCACACGCCCGAGCCGCTCGACAACGTGGGCTACTTCGATCTTTCGGTGAGCGATGCCGCTCGCGACCTGCGCCGCAACACGGTTCTCACGCTCGAGAAAATGTCCGTGCCCGTGGAGTACACCTTCCACGCCGCCGGTCGCTCGCAGCACGGCATGAGCCTGCGCCACGCCGAGGCCCTGAGCATGTCCGACGCCATCACCACGGCTAAGCTCATCATTAAGCAGCAGGCCTACGAGAGCGGCTGCCACGCCTCCTTTATGCCCAAGCCGTTGGCGGGCGAGGATGGCAGCGCTATGTTCCTGTGCCAGTCGCTATTCGACCACGACGGCAACAACGTGTTTTGGGGCGAGGACGACGAGAAGTACCATCTCTCCGAAATCGCCAAGCACTATATGGCCGGCATTCTGGCGCATGCCCGCGAGATCAGCGCCATCACCAACCCCACGGTCAACTCGTACAAGCGCATCACCACGGGTGGCGACTCCGTGCCGCAGTACGCCACGTGGGGCCTGCGCAACCGCGCGAGCATGGTCCGCATCCCGGTCTACAAGCCCGGCAAGCAGCTGTCCACGCGCATCGAGCTTCGTAGCCCCGACCCCATGGCCAACCCGTACCTGGTCAACGCCGTCACGCTGGCGGCTGGTCTGGACGGCATCGAGCGCAAGCTGGAGCTCCCGCCCGAGGCCACGGCCGAGACGCTCAAGCTCACCGACCGTCAGATGGTCGAGGCCGGCTACACGCCGCTGCCGCGCTCGCTCAAAGAGGCGCTCGACGTCTTTGAGGACTCGCAGTTTATGAAGGATGCCCTCGGCGAGCACATCCACAGCTTCTTCCTCAAAAAGAAGCGCGACGAGTGGCATAAGTTTGAGTCCACGATCACCGAGTGGGAGATCAAGCACTACCTGGCGAACTCCTAATCGCGCTGGCTTGTTTCAGTACGATTGAGCTCATTTCTTTGGAGGCCGATATGTCCGATAAGAGTGCCCTGTTCATGGCGCGCACGACGCGCTTCCACGAGTTTGCCCGCAGCTTGACGACCACCCTGGGTGTCGAGGTGAGCCTGGCAACCCCCGATTCGCCGACTGCGGCGCACGACTTTGACCTGCTGATCCTCGATTCCGACGGCATCCGCAGCGACCGCATCGATCAGATTGCCAAGTGGCTTGACGATCGCGGCGGTGTCCCCATGCTGGTGATCGTCGACGATGAGGCGCTCGGTACCCTGCGCCTGCCGAATCACGCGCATGCCGACTTTGTGTGCCCCACGGCGACGCCCAACGAGCTCAAGGCTCGCGCGCAGCGCCTGATGGGCGAGGAGGAGACCGTCACCGCCGACGATGTGCTCAACATCGATAACCTCGAGATTAATCTGGCTACCTACCAGGTGACACTCGATAACGAGCCCATTGACCTGACGCTGATGGAGTACTCGCTGCTGAGCTTTTTGGCGACGCATCCCAATCGCGCCTACAGCCGCGAGGTGCTGCTGCACCGCGTGTGGGGCTTTGAGTACTGCGGCGGCACGCGCACCGTCGACGTGCACATTCGACGCATCCGCTCCAAGGTGGGCCCGCAGATCGCGGCACACATCACCACCGTCCGCGGCGTGGGATATCTGTTTAAGGACTAGATTTCCACCACAAAGGGGACAGACACCTTTGTGGTGGTTTTGACGCAGGTGCGGGCTCCTTTCGAGTTTGCAGCAGAACTTAAGCCTTCCTAAAAGATTGCGTTCTCGTACACGTACGCCTGCATATTGGGGTACAACTCAACGTGAACAATGATGGCCCGCCACATGTTTGGCGGGCCTTTGGTTATTTGACGAAAGGATCGCAGCTATGAGCGAGTACGATTCCCAGCGTCCCCAGGATGCGGGCAACGTCGGCGAGACCCAGCAACAGCCGCGCGTGCAGGTGGAGTCGACGCCTGCCGACACCAACATTCCCTACGTGCAGGCCTACGACACACAGACCGGAAAGCCGCTGGGCAGCCAGCAGGTTGTAAACAAGCACACAGTGGTCAAGACCAAGACCAAAAAGCTACCGATCTTTATTACGGCGCTTGCCGGCTGTGCCTGCGGAGCCCTGCTGGTTATTGCGCTCATTATGAGCGGTACGCTCAATATCGGTGGCGGCAAGAATGCCGTTACGGCGGGTGCTTCGGGCTCGTCGACGCAAAAGATCACGATCGACTCCGAGGACACCACGCTGGCCGAGGCCGTTTCTGCCAAGGCCCTGCCCTCCGTGGTTTCCATTACCGCCACTTCGAGCGGCAGCCAGAATGGCTCGCTTTCGCAGTCTGCCGACGAGTCGGACAGCTCGGGCAGTGTCGGTTCGGGAGTGGTGCTCGATACCGAGGGCCACATCCTCACCAACAACCACGTGGTCGATGGCTATGACCAGTACGTGGTGACCATGGACGACGGCACCACCTACGAGGCGGAGTTCGTGGGCAACGATGCCTCGAGCGACCTGGCCGTCATCAAGCTCAAGGATGCTGACGCCTCCAAGCTTACGCCGATCGAGATCGGTGATTCCTCCAAGCTCAACGTGGGCGAGTGGGTCATGGCAATCGGCTCGCCGTTCGGCAACGAGCAGTCCGTCTCCACGGGTATCGTGTCGGCGCTCTATCGCTCCACCGCCATGAGCTCTACCAGCGGCAACACCATCTATGCCAACATGATCCAGACCGATGCCGCCATCAACCCGGGCAACTCCGGCGGCGCGCTCGTCAACGACAACGGCGAGCTCGTGGGTATCAACTCGCTTATCGAGAGCTACTCGGGCTCCAGCTCGGGCGTTGGCTTTGCCATTCCCGTTAACTACGCCAAGAACATTGCCGACCAGATTATCGACGGCAAGACGCCGGTGCATCCGTACCTGGGCGCCACGCTTTCGAGCGTCAATGCGCTCAACGCCCGCACCAACAAGCTGAGCACCGATAGCGGCGCGTACGTGGCGAGCGTTGTCGAGGACGGTCCCGCCGCCAAGGCCGGCATCCAAGAGGGCGACGTCATCACCAAGTTGGGCGACGACGAGATTACGAGCGCCGATGGCCTGATCATCGCGCTGCGCAGCCATGAGGTGGGCGAGAAGGTCGAGATCACGCTCATGCGCGGCAAGGAAGAGAAAAAGGTCACCGTCGAGCTGGGCTCCGATGAGAAGCTGCAGAACCAGCAGCAGGACGACAGCGCGACCGACACCGGCAACGGCGGTATTACCGATGAGCAGCTGCGCCAGTATCTGGAGGAGCTGCTGGGCCAGCAGGGCCAGGGTCAGGGCTACGGCCAGGGGTTCTAGCGAGCCGTTTCGCACATACCAATGCCAGAGGGGTTGTCCCATCAACGCGGGGCAGCCCCTCTTTTCTTATTGATCCGTTGGGGGCGGAGGAAAACGGATCATTTCGAAACGGCAAGGGCATGGTTTGATCGCGCGATCCACCCTGGTCTGGCGGCTGCCGATTCGGTGCGGTTCGAAAGGGCTATTCGACCCCGTTGCGACCGGTGGTACTCTTGTATCCGTTTGAAATCGAGCGAAGGAGTGCCGCTATGGAGCAACCGAGCCTGTTTGGTGACGGTGTGGACATCGATACCGAAACGCCTGCGAGCGCGGATGCCGCCGCACCGATCGACGCCCGTGCCCAGGCGGCAGCGCGCGCGGCCGAGCTGCGCCACGAGCTCGATTACCACGCCTATCGCTACTACATGCTCGACGCGCCCGAGATCACGGACGCCGCCTTTGACAAAATGCTCGTTGAGCTTCAGCAGATCGAGGCGACCTACCCCGATTTGGTAACGCCCGACAGCTATACCCAGCGCGTGGGCGGCTACGTGAGCGAGCAGTTTACGCCGGTCACGCACATGGCGCGCATGTATTCCATGGACGATGCCATGGATCTGGACGAGCTCGACGCATGGCTCCAACGCACCGAGGATGCGCTCGGTGCCGGTAGCGTCACCTATACCTGCGAGCTTAAGATTGATGGCCTGGGCGTGGCGCTTACCTACCAAAACGGTACCTTCGTACGTGCGGCCACGCGTGGCGATGGCACCACGGGCGAGGACGTATCGCTCAACGTCCGCACCATCAAGGACGTGCCCATGCACCTGTCCGAGCCGGCGCTCGCCCACATGGGTGCCGACCGCGAGCGCTCCATTGAGGTACGCGGCGAGGTCTATATGCCCAAGGGCAGCTTTGTTCGTCTGAACGACGAGGCCGATGCCGAGGGGCGTGACCCCTTCGCCAACCCGCGCAACGCCGCCGCCGGCAGCCTGCGCCAAAAGGATCCCAAGGTTACGGCGCGCCGCGACCTGGCCACCTTTATCTATGCCATCGCCGATACCGACCCGCTGCACGTCCACAGCCAGCGCGAGTTCCTCGATTGGCTGCGTAGCGCCGGCTTTAGCGTCAACCCCAACGTGGCTCGTTGCGCCACGCCGGCAGAGGTCCACGAGTTCTGTGCCCAGGCGCTCGAACATCGCGGCGACCTGGACTACGACATCGACGGCGTGGTCGTAAAGGTCGACAGCTTCCAACAGCAGCTTGACTTGGGCTTTACCGCTCGCGCACCGCGCTGGGCCATTGCCTTTAAGTTCCCGCCTGAGGAAAAGCAGACCGTCCTGCGCGAAATTCGCATTCAGGTGGGTCGCACCGGTGTGCTCACGCCGGTCGCCGAGTTCGACCCGGTGACGGTTGCCGGCTCCACCATCGCGCGCGCCACGCTGCACAACATCGACGAGATCCGCCGCAAAAACGTGCGCGAGGGCGACACCATCATCGTGCACAAGGCAGGCGACGTAATCCCCGAGGTCGTGGGCCCGGTGCTCGACAAGCGCCCGGCCGATTCGGTCGACTGGCGCATGCCCGAGGTCTGCCCCGTGTGCGGCAGCCCCGTGGTCCACGAGGATAGCGAGGTTGCCTACCGCTGCGTGTCCATCGATTGCCCCGCGCAGCTCAAGGAGCGCTTGCTCCACTGGGTGAGCCGCGGCTGCATGGACGTCGACGGCCTGGGCGACGAGATCGTCGACAAGATGATCGCCGCCGGCCTGATCCACGATGTCGCGGACTTCTACCAACTCACGATCGACGACATCGCCGGACTGGACACGGGCCGCACCTATGCCAGCTCCAACAGCAAAAAGGGCGTCAAGAAGGGCGGCCCCATTCCGGTTGGCCTCAAGACGGCCGAGAAAATCATCGCCGAGCTCAACAAGTCCAAGACCCAGCCGCTTGGTCGCGTGCTATTTGCCCTGGGCATCCGCCACGTGGGCAAGAGCGTGGGCGAGGTCATCGCTGAGCGATTCCTGTCGATTGACAAGCTCATCTTGGCGAGCGAAGAGGACATCGCCGAGTGCGAGGGCATCGGTCCCAAGATTGCGGCGAGCGTCAAGCAGTTCCTGGCCGTTCCTGAAAACCTTGCCGTGCTGGAGCGTCTGCGTCAGGCGGGCCTGTCGCTCGAGGTTGACTTGGGCACCGCGCACGCACAGGCAGCCGCCGATGCCGGCGTGGCAGGCGAGCTCGCCGACGCCCAGCCACTCGCGGGCCTGACGTTTGTGCTCACCGGCACGCTCGTCAACCGCACGCGCGACGAGGCGGGCGCGGCGCTCAAGGTGCTCGGCGCCAAGGTCTCGGGCAGCGTGTCAAAGAAGACGAGCTATCTGGTCGCCGGCCCCAAGGCGGGCTCCAAGCTCACCAAGGCCGAGCAGCTGGGTGTGCCCGTGCTGGACGAGGACGCGCTCGAGCAGATCCTTGCGACTGGTGAGGTGCCCCAGGCTTAGCGCATTGATAGCCTAATTGAAGAACCGCCCGGGAAGCATGATGCCTTCCGGGCGGTTCTTACTTTGCTGGGGCAACCGGCACCGTGATCTGCGTCACGTAGGTCGCTGGGTCGTCGCTGATGATGTCGTCGATGAGGGCGATTTCGCGTGAGGGGCCGGCGGGGGACAGGTTGCGCTCGTGCATGTAATCGAGTAGGCGTTCGTAGCGCGGGGCCGCCTGCCCGTGCGTGCCGCGGAAGCTAATGGTCAGACACCGTGCGGCGGGCCGAACTTCGACGTCTCCCAGGTAGTCGTCCGTGTCATCGAGCAGCAGAAAGACCTCGTCGTAGCCATCAAAGTCGCTGGCGGCAAGGCGCTCGGGTGAGATGCCCACGCCCAGATTGCCGGGAAAGACGAAGGTCTCGTGCTGTCCTTTTTGCAGCTGGCGAATCTGCCACTCCAGCGCATAGGCGTCGGTGGGGTTGACACGTTCGCGCAGTACGGCGCATCGAAGCCCGGGTGCCTCGGTCTCGCGGATGGTGTCGAGTTCGGCATTCAAAGCGTCTCGCAACAAGACAAGCCGGTCATCGATCTTGCGCGAGACGCGCTCCAGTTCGCGGCGCTTGCGTTCGATGAGCTCCTGCTGCTGGGCCAGTTGGCGCTGCATTAGATTCACGTCGCGCGTGGCGACAAACTCGCGTATCTGCGCCAGTGGCAAGTCAAGAACGCGCAGGTTGCTGATGGTGTTGAGGGTAGAAAGCTGTCGCACTCCGTAATAGCGATACCCACTCGCCGGATCGATGCGCGCCGGCTCCAGCAAGCCCATCTGCTCGTAATGACGCAGTGTGCCAACGCTCAGGTTAAACAGGCGCGCGACCTCGCCAATGCGGAGCAGGCCGTCGGTATGTTCGCTGGATGTGTCGGTCACGGGATCGCTCCTTTCGGCAGAAAGCAGGACAGGGTTGCTAGGCTTGCGTCGCCCCGCTACGCCACGAGCTTGTCAAAAGTGCCGCGGCGGTTGAGCACCGTAAACGCCACCACGCAAATGACTGCAGATAGAATTGACCCGCACGGCGAGGCGATACCCATGGGAAACAGCGTGTCGGAATAGGCGTTCGACAGCAGCCACGCGCCCGGCACGCGAATGAGTGCCACGGCCAGCACGTTGTGCGCAAAGCCGATGTAGCTCTTGCCGTACGCGGCAAAAAAGCCGCTAAAGCAAATGTGAATGCCGGCAAAGATCGCGTCGAAAATATAGCTCCGCATATAGCCGGTTCCTGCCGCGACCACCGCGGCGTCCTTGGCAAAAAAGCCGAGAAACGCCGGTGCCACCAACCACATGAGCGCCGTGATCAGGCAGCCGTACACCACCGAGATGGTCATGGCGTCCTTGAGCACCTGACGCGCGCGGTCGCCCTTGCCCGCGCCGGCGTTTTGCGCCGTGAGCGCGCTGACGGTGGCGCCCATGGAGCTCGGCACGATGAACAAAAAGCTGATCATCTTCTCGACCAGGCCCACGGCGGCGGCGTCGACGAGCCCTCGGTGGTTGGCGATGACGGTGATAAACATAAACGCCACCTGGATGCAGCCGTCCTGCACAGCCACGGGCACGCCGATTTTAAGAATGCTGCCGAGCACCTCGGGCTGGGGGCGCAGGTCGCTGCGCTTAACGTGGATGTTTGTGCGACGGCTCTTGAGCCACACGAGTGCAAGCGCAACGCTTGCCGTTTGCGCGATCACCGTGCCGAGCGCCGCGCCCACGGGGCCAAGTCCCATATGGCCAATAAACAGAAAGTCGAGCGCGATGTTGATGACGCACGCCACGCCGATCACGTACATAGGCGAGCGCGAATCGCCTAGGCCGCGAAAGATGGCCGAGAGGATGTTGTATGCGGCGATACACGGAATGCCGATAAAGCAGATGCGCAGGTAGGCGGCAGTGCCTTCGACCGCTTCGGCCGGCGTACCGATGAGTGCCACAATCTGCGGGCACAACGCGAGCAAGAGCGCGGCCAGTACCACCGAGACACCCATAAAGAGTGTGATGGTGTTGCCGATGGCGGCTTCGGCACGGTCAAAACGGCGCGACCCCACGGCGTGGCCGACGATGACGGTCGTTCCCATGGCCAGACCCACGAGCGTCACGGTAATGATATAGAGCGTCTGCGCGCCATTGCCCACGGCGGTGATGCCGGCGGCACCGCTAAACTGTCCGATAAAGTACAGGTCGGCCATGCCGTAGAGCATCTGCAAAAAGTACGAGAGCATATAGGGCAGGGCGAAGACCGCGATGGTCCTGAGGACATTACCGCGTGTGAGGTCGTGTTCCATGGGCGGGCACTTTCTGGCTTGGTTCGTTTACGTACCAGTGTAGTGAAAACCCTACAACGATTGTAGAGTCAAGGTCCATGTTGCCCGTGGGGCGAAAAATCCGCGCCCACAATCATTTCCATTCGAATACGCTCGCGCGCCGCGCGGGCTTAGCGCCTGCACCGGCCTTGTAGAAATCGATTTCGGAACACTTGACACCATCGCTCGGCGCGCAATAATACGTGCGTTTGCGAACAACGTTTGATGGGGGATGAACCTGCGTGCGCAATCTCAAAATACTGTTTTCCTACTTGGGGGCATACCGTCGCGATGCCGTTCTCGGCGTTATTTTCGTCTCGGTCGAGACCGCGCTCGAGCTGTTTATCCCGGTCATCATGGCCAACATCATCGGCGTGGGCGTGCCCACGGGCGACGTCAATTACATGCTGCTGCAGGGCGCGTTCATGATCGTGTGCGCCGCGTTTTCGCTGGTACTGGGCTTGGGTTACGCGCGCACGTCCGCCCGTGTCGCATCGGGCCTGGGCGCTAACCTGCGCGAGGCCGAGTATCGCAAGATTCAGACGCTCGCCTTTGGTAACCTGGACAACTACGACGCCAGCTCGCTTGTCACGCGCATGACCACCGACATCACCGTCATTCAAAACGCCATCGGCAACGGCTTTCGCCCCATGGTGCGCGGACCGGTGACGCTCATCGTCGGCTTGGTCTATGCGCTGGTGCTGTCGCGTCCGCTCGCCACCGTTTTCGCGATCATCCTGCCGGTGCTGGCGATCGTGCTGGGCGTTATCACCTATCGCGTCAGTCCGCTCTACCGCCAGCTGCAGACCTCGATGGACCATCTCAACGGTGTGGTGCAGGAGGACCTCACCGCCGTGCGCGCCGTCAAGGCGTACGTGCGTGCCGAGCACGAGGAGGCCAAGTTCGACGCCGTCAATACCGAGCTCGCACATACGGCGACGAAGACCTTCGGCAACGCCGTGCTCAACCTGCCGGTGTTCCAACTCTCGATGTACGTGGCTGCGCTCTCGATTCTGTGGATTGGCGGCCGCATGATCATCGAAGGTCGCTTGGGCGTGGGCTCGCTCACGGGCTTTATGAGCTACGTGCTGCTGATCATGAACTCGCTCATGATGATCTCCAACGTGTTTTTGCTGCTCACCCGCGCACTTGCCAGCGTGGAGCGCATCTCGCGGGTGCTCGACGAGCGTTCGCTTATTCAAGCGCCCGACGCTGCCGCTGCCGTGCACGAGGTGGCCGACGGAGGCATCGAGTTTCGCGACGTGTCGTTTAAGTACCGCGCGGATGCTGCCGAGGATGTGCTCGAGCATATTGACCTTTGCATTGAGGCGGGCTCCACGGTGGGCGTGCTCGGCGGCACGGGCTCGGGCAAGAGTTCGCTTGTGCAGCTAATCGCGCGCCTGTACGACGCGACCGAAGGCGCCGTACTCGTGGGCGGACGCGATGTGCGCGATTACGACCTGGTTGCCCTGCGCGATGCCGTGGGTATCGTGCTGCAAAAGAACGTGCTGTTTACGGGTACCGTGCGCGAGAACCTGCAGTGGGGCGCGCCCGATGCCACCGACGAGGAGCTCCTGCGTGCCTGCCGGGCGGCATGCGTGGACGAGTTCCTTGATCGCATCGGCGGCCTTGACGGCTATCTGGGCCAGGGCGGTGCCGGTGTCTCGGGCGGGCAGAAGCAGCGCCTGTGCATCGCGCGCACGCTGCTCAAGCAGCCGCGCGTGCTTATTTTTGACGACTCGACCAGCGCGGTCGATATGGCGACCGATGCTAGGATTCGCGAGCATATCGCGCAGATTCCCGATACGACCGTGATCATCATCGCCCAGCGTATCGCGAGCGTGATGGATGCCGATCGCATTGTGGTTCTGGACGACGGCCGTGTCCATGGCGTGGGCACGCATAAGGAGCTGCTGGCGGCTGACAACATCTACCAGGAGATTTACGCCTCACAGATGGAGTTCGCGGGGGATACGACCTCAGATGCCCCGGCCAGAGAAGGGGGTGAGCGCCATGCCTAAGACATCAGCTCAAGCCCGTCCGGCCAATCTGGGACAGACGCTCCGTCGCCTGCTCTCCTATATGGGCCACGCCAAGTTCTCGCTGCTCGCGGTGGGCGTGCTCGCCTCCATCGCCGCCATTGCGAGCCTTGCCGGCACCTATATGGTGCGCCCCATCGTTAACGGCCTGGCTACGGGCGGGGAGGAGCTGCTCACCAAGCAGGTTCTCTTTACGGCCGCCATCTACGCCGCGGGCGTGCTCTCGGCCCTGGGCTACTCGCAGATTATGGTGCGCGCAGCCCA
The DNA here is from genome assembly GCA_018368345.1 of Collinsella sp. Classification (GTDB taxonomy): domain Bacteria; phylum Actinomycetota; class Coriobacteriia; order Coriobacteriales; family Coriobacteriaceae; genus Collinsella. Next base: position 32,433 of record JAGZEK010000002.1, on the reverse strand, counting down.
GCGCGTGGTGTCCGACATTCGCCGCGACCTGTTCGCGCACATTCAGACGCTGCCGCTCAGCTATTTCGACAGCACACGCTCGGGCGACATCATGAGCTTTTTCACCAACGACGTCGACACGGTCTCCGAGGCGCTCAACAACAGCTTTGCCAACGTGATTCAGGCGACGATCCAGGTGATCGGCACCACGGCCATGCTCATCATCCTCAATTGGCAGCTCACGATTATCACGCTCGTGTGCGACGCGGCCATTGTGCTGTACGCGCGCTACTCGGGTATTCGCTCCAAGCGTTTCTTTGCCGCTCAGCAGGCGTCGCTCGGCGACCTAGACGGATACGTCGAGGAGATGGTCTCGGGCCAAAAGGTCATCAAGGTCTTTAACCACGAGCAGGCTAACGTTGCCGGTTTTGACACGCGTAACCAGGAGCTGCGTCGTACTGGCGGCGCCGCGCAGGCCTATGCCAACTCGATGGTGCCCATGACTGTGGTAATCGGGTATGCCAACTACGCGATCGTCGCGGTGGCGGGCGGTATGCTCTGCATCAACGGCCTGGCCGATGTGGGCGCGCTCGCGAGCTATCTGGTCTTTGTGCGCCAGGCGGCCATGCCCATCAACCAGTTCACGCAACTGGGCAACTTCTTGCTCAACGCGCTGGCCGGTGCCGAGCGCCTGTTCGCCGCGATGGACCTGCAGCCCGAGGTGGACGAGGGCTGTGTGGAGCTGGTGCAGACGGGCGAGTCCGCGTGGGCGTGGAAGATTCCCGAAGGTCGTGGCGTGGGCACGTACGGGCATCTGCACGATGTGGCCTCGGTCGACGATGCGGGCCGTGCGGTGGCTGCCGACGGCACTGAGCTTGTCACCGGCCTCGTGCCGCTTGCCGGCGACGTGCGCTTCCATGCCGTGGACTTTTCCTACGTGCCGGGCACGCGCGTGCTCACGGACCTCAACTTGTTTGCCAAGCCGGGGCAAAAGATCGCCTTTGTGGGCTCGACGGGCGCCGGAAAGACGACCATCACCAACCTCATCAACCGCTTCTACGAGGTCGATGACGGCGAGATCACGTACGACGGCATCGACGTCAAGCACATCGCCAAGGCCAGCCTGCGCGGGTCGCTCGGCATTGTGCTGCAGGATACGCACCTGTTTAGCGGCACCATTGCGCAGAACATTCGCTTTGGCAAGCTCGACGCGACCGACGAGGAAGTGCGCGCCGCCGCCGAGGCCGCCTGCGCCGACTCGTTTATCCGCCGCTTGCCACAAGGCTACGACACGCCGGTTACGGCCGATGGCGCCAACCTGTCGCAGGGCCAACGCCAGCTGCTCGCCATCGCACGTGTGGCCGTGGCCGATCCGCCGGTGCTCATCCTGGACGAGGCCACGAGTTCCATCGACACGCGCACCGAAAAGCTCATCGAGCGCGGCATGGACCGCATCATGCGCGGTCGCACCACGTTTATGATCGCGCACCGCCTGTCCACCGTCCGCGACGCCGACGCGATCATGGTCCTCGAGCACGGCCGCATCATCGAACGCGGCACCCACGAGGAGCTCCTCGCCCAGCACGGCGAGTACTGGCAGCTGGCGCATGGCTTAAAAGAGTTGGATTAACCCGTTCGAGCACGATGCTTTGACCCCTCCGTGCTCCTCACCTCGCCTTAAACCATCACAACATTCGGCGTTTTTTGCCAAAATCGGGAAAAGCATCGAATGTTGTGATGGTTTTTCTACCACTCGATCGGGTGGAATCGCTTTCTTGCGCACGAGGGCGTGCGGACCCGTGGGCAGGGGAATAAGGTTGGTTATCCGACTCCATTGGAGGGCTCATGGACCTGCCGATCGTCCTGTCCCATAAGACTGCCTGGCTGTACCACAACGTGGCGCGCCCGTCCGAGCCGCTCTCGCGAGCAAGCAGCCTATACGATGAGGACTCGCTTGCTAACGAGGCGGAGCCGACCGCAGGCCTGCCCAAATTGGGACTAGATGCCAAGGGGCTGAGGGCTTCGACGGCAGTTGGGATCGTTACCGACTATCTGGTTTCGCTTGGTATTCCACGAGAAGAGCTCGATCATATCGACACGCTCGTCAACTTCGATTTTGAGCGCTCGACGCCGGCTGGATTTAGGTGCCACGTGTTTGGGGCACCGGTACCTCCAGGCCATCTTATCGAGGTGGCAGAGGGCCTTCTGGTGGTTGATGAGGCCATGTGCTTTGTCCAGGCGGGTTCGTGGATGAGCGAGCCCGAACAGCTGGAATATGGCTACGAAATCTGTGCCCGATACCATTTGAATCATCTGTCGACGGACGATTATGTCGAGATGGGGCAGAGGTATACCGTTGCCGACTTGATTGCCTATTGCAATGAGAACCGATCTCGTCAGGGGACTATACGTGCGGCCGCCGTGCTCAAGCGCGTACACGATGGCGCGCGGTCGCCCATGGAGACGGCCACCGCAATCATGGTCGTAGCAAAACGTTCCCAGGGCGGGCTGGGATACGCCAAGATCGAGCTCAACCATCGGGTCGATGTTCCCAACGAGTTCAAGTATCTCGCAAAGGCCGGGTATTTCGAGATCGACGTATATGCGCCTGCGAGTGGTACGGGGATTGAATACAACGGTTCGGACCATCTTGATAAGCAGCGCAGCGCGTCGGATGCGGAGCGTATGACCGTGCTGAGCGCGCTGGGCTTTAGGATGATCGTCCTCACCGGGACTCAGTTTGCCCATCAGCTGCAATTGCACCGGGCGATGAACGCCATCGCGCTCGCTATGGGCCTTAAGTGCGATCGAAGCGAAGCGTTCCAGAAACGTCAGAACGACCTGCGAGAATTCGTGATTCGGCACTGGGACGGCGGCCTTTAGGGGCGCTTTGGTCCTTCTACGGGGTGCCGTGGGCAGGCAAATCATCACAACATTCGACGTTTTTCGCCAAAAACGGGAAAAGCATCGAATGTTGTGATGGTTAGTATGCTGAGGATAGGCTTGGGAAGCCGGTCTTGCTCGAAGCGGCCTGTCCTGTCGTACGGGTGTCGGCATGATTCTCTCGTGGGGTATTATGTTTTCCGAAGAATAAAACGCCACGTGAGGGGAGGACTGCGTGGGCGGGCACGTGCAACATGACGGTTTTGGCCGCGATATCAACTACCTGCGCATTGCCGTGACCGACAAGTGCAATTTCCGCTGCATCTATTGCATGCCTGCCGACGGCGTGGCGCCGCGCGCGCATGACGAGCTGCTCAGCGCCGAGGAAATCGCCCACTTTGTGCGTCTGGTGGCGGGGGAGGGCATTCGCCGCGTGCGCCTGACGGGTGGCGAGCCGCTGGTCAGCCGCCGCATTATCCCGCTCATCCGCGACATCCGTGCGATCCCGCAGATCGAGGATATCTCGCTCACCACCAATGGTGCCTTGCTGCCCAAGCTGGCGCCGCAGCTTAAAGACGCGGGGCTCGACCGCGTCAACATCTCACTCGACACGCTCGATCCCGCGCTCTTTGGAAAGATCACGCGCCTGGGTCGGCTCGAGCAGACCATGGCTGGCATCGACGCCGCGCTGGCTTGGGGTTTTGAGCCCGTTAAGGTCAACTGTGTTGTTGTGCGCCGCCTCAACCAGGACGTGGCGGCCCTCGCACGCCTGACGGTCGACCGCCCCATTCACCTGCGCTTTATTGAATACATGCCCATCGGCGATGAGCACACGAGTTCGCATTGCGCCGTTGATCCGCATGCGCCCACGCTCAATCCCGAGCTGTGGGACGCGAGCGATACCGTGCCGAGCGACGAGCTGCGGGCGCGCATCGATGCCGGTGCCGTCGCGGCTGGCTTGGGCAACCTCGAGCCGCTCGACATCAACGACGCTCCTGCCGGCGCGGGCCCTGCGCGCTATTGGCATTTTCCGGGCGCGGCGGGAACGGTCGGCTTCATCAGCGCGATGTCCAATCATTTTTGTGCGAATTGCAACCGTCTGCGCCTGACGGCCGATGGCAACGTGCGTCCGTGCCTGTTCAGCGATGCTGAGTATTCGGTGCGTGAGGCGCTGCGCCGTGGTGATGATATGCAGGTACTTTCGATTTGGCGCGATGCCGTGGCCCACAAACCGCAGGAACACGCGATAATTGAGGGCACGCAACGATTTATGTCCCAAATCGGAGGATGATCATATGGCCAAGAGCAGGTACGCCGATGCCACCAAGGCCGCTCGCAGGGCCGCAATGTCTGCCCACAAAGTCACGGCTGCGGCGAATGCTGGCAACGCCGACGCGTCCGCGCAGCCGACTTCCAGCGCTGCCGCCGAGCCCGCCCGCGACGCCCGTCGCGACGAGCTGACGCATGTGGACGCCAAAGGCGAGGTGCGCATGGTCGACGTGTCCGACAAGGCCGAGACCCATCGCATTGCCATCGCCGAGGGCACCATCCTCATGCATCCCGAGACGCAGGCCATGGTGCTGCAGGACCGCGCCAAAAAGGGCGACGTGCTTGCCTGTGCGCGTGTGGCGGGCATCATGGCCATCAAACGCACGAGCGACATCATCCCCATGTGCCATCCGCTGCTCATTACCAAGAGTAAGTGCGACATTGCGCCCATCGCTGCGGCGGGGACGCCTGTCGAGGACGTGCCCGAGGGCTGGGCACCGGCGCGCGCGGACGGGCAGGTTGGCTTTCACGTGCTGGTCACGGCGGGCGTGACGGGCAAGACGGGTATTGAGATGGAGGCGCTGACCGGCGCGAGTGCCGCGTGCCTTACGATCTATGACATGTGCAAGGCCGTCGATCGCGGCATGGAGATCGTCGACGTGCGCCTGTTGCACAAGGAGGGCGGCCGCTCGGGCGTGTGGGATCGTGCAGAGCGTCAGGCCGCTGCTGTTGAGTCCGTGGCCGCTGACGGTGCCGCACCCGCAAGCGCGCCTGTCGCCGTCGCGTCCGCAGCTCCGGCCCCGGCCGTCCCCGCGATTGCGTTTATCGGCTACCAAAATTCGGGCAAGACCACGCTCGTCGAGAAGGTTATCGCCGAGCTCACCCGTCGCGGCCTGCGCGTGGGTTCGCTCAAGCATCATGGGCATCACGGCTTTGATATCGATGTACCCGCTAAGGACACCTGGCGCCATCACCAAGCCGGATCCAAGCACGTGGGCCTCATCTGCGCCACGCGCTGGGCGGAGTACGCCGACACGCGCGAGGAGGACGAGATGCCCGCGCGCGAGCTGCTCTCGCGCTACAACGATGTCGACGTGGTGATCATCGAGGGCTACAAGACCGAGGGCTTCGACAACATCGTCGTCGCGCGCTCGGGCGTCGACCGTCTGCGCGGCAAGAGCTCGCTCGACCTGGTCGACGGTCACACGCTGGCCCTTGCCTGCAACGAAGCCCTGGCGCGTCAGGCCTTCGACGCCGGCTTCGCGGCCCGAGCCATCAACATCAACGACGCCCGAGCCATCTGCGATCTGATCCAAGACCACCTTTAAGGCTTGACGCTGCGCTGCCATAACATGCCAAAAAGGGACAGGTTTTTTTGGCAGGTTTTATCTGGGCAAACGTCATTTCCACCACAAAGGGGCCAGGCACCTTTGTGGTGGTTTTTGCTTTAGTAGATGTGTGGGACATGCCTTACAATCTACCAAGTGGTTCATGACGGGCGAAAAACGGAGAGAAGGGGCTCGATGCGTCCTTAATGTTTCATGCGGATTGATTGATTCGATAGACGGTGGGGAATGCTCGCCGTCCGCATTCGTGTGAAACAAGGAGTCTCCATGCTCGCCTCTCTTTTCTCAAAGCCTCAGTCATCGCTGTCCGTGCAGGCCAAGCGCCTGGTGGCGATGCGCTTTCTCATTTACACCGGTTTTCAGACCAGCTACTTTATCGGCGTCATCGGAACGCTCACCTATGCAGACGATGCCTCGGTCGTCGCGACGTCGCTGGCCGTCCTGTTTATGAACGTTTTCGTGATCCTGGGATCCTTTGCGGGTGGCGCGGTACTCGACGCCTGGGGTCCGCGCCGCCATTTCTTGCTGAGCATCGTCGGCACTCTCGCAACTGGCACGGCAATCATCGCCTTTGGTAGCGCGACCGGCGTCGTCCTGCTCGGCGCGGTGTTTCTGGGCTTTACGATGGGATTCGCCCAGCCCATTGCCACATCCTATCCGGCCTACCTCACCAACGACCCCGTCGAGCTCAAAGACATCAACTCCGCCATTGCCATGTTCTCAAACGTGAGTATCATCGTTGGCCCCACGCTGGGCGGCTTTGTCGCGGCGGCTGCATCGTCGCGCGCGGTGTTCGTGCTCATGATGCTCTTTACCGTGCTGGCGTTCGTCGTCGGTTGGGGCTTTAGGCCGCAGACCAGCCATGTCGCCGGGCATGCGGATGCCGATTCGGCAGAGGAAGGGGAGCGTGCGGGACAAAGCTCCAACCCCAGCACGTCCGCCCGCGCCACCTTCGCAGCCAGCATCAAGACGGTCTTTACCGATAGCGTCCTCACCCTGCTGTTTTGCATCATTTTTCTTTCGAACTTTGGCTATGGAGCTTTCGATCCGCTGGAGTCGTTCTTCTACCGCGATGTTCTGCATGTCGGTGTTGAGTGGATGGGCTGGCTCTCGTCGGCCTGCGGCGTGGGTGCGGTGCTGGGCGCCGTCCTCGCGCTCCGCTTGCCGCGGCGCTTCGTCAGCCTCAAAACGCTGCTCGTTGCACTCATGTCCGTGGGTCTGGGAAGCCTGCTCTACGTGGGAACGCCGTACGTGGGCGTAGCCCTTGTCGGCCAGATTGCCCTGGGCGTGGCCTGGGGCGTCGTCAACCCGCTCCACAACACGATCGTGCAAACGACGGCCCCGCTCGAGCAGCTCGGTCGCGTGAACTCGGTCATGGGCTTTGGCAACATGTTTGCCGGCGTAGCCCCGCTGGCGATTGCCCCCTGGCTGGCGGCGACATTTGGCGTGCAGCAGACGCTCGTTGGTGCGGGCATAGTCGTAACGGCAGTCCCCGCGGCGCTGCTGCTGTTTGGACGCAAGTATTTTGATCGTGCTGCAGAACGGTAAGAAACCGTCACAACATTTGATGAAAATCGCGATTTTGCCGAAAAACGTCGAATGTTGTGATGGATTGTGCTGAGGCCCGAGCACCACAAGCCGCCACAAAGGGGTCAGGCACCTTTGTGGCGGTCGGGCTCCAACGACCCGCGCCTTGGTATACCATGTATTCCATTTCCGATCACTTCCCACACCGCCGCACAACCCAGAAAGGGCCCCATGGACACCACCTTCAGCCACATCAAAGCCGTGTTCTGCGATATCGACGGCACGCTGCTCACGAGCGAGCACACGGTGTCCCCGCGCACCGTGGCGGCGATCCGCGCCCTGCGCGAGCGCGGCGTGCTCTTTGGCCTGTGCACCGGGCGCGACGCCCACGCGACCGAGGCCATGTATGAGCTCTGGGGCATCGACGGCCTGGTGGACGTGATGGTGGGCTGCGGCGGCGCCGAGGTCATCGACCGCGCGCACGGCATCAACGAACTGAGCTACCCGCTTCCGGGCGAAACCATCGCGCGCATCTGCAAACACATGGCGGACCTTCCGGCAACGCCCGTCTGCCCCCGAGACGGCGTGTTCTACGTGCCCCAGAGCAACGCGTGCGTGGAGCACCTGTCGCGTGTCGACGGCGTGCCCTATAAGGTGGTCGATTTTGCCGAGTTCTTGCGCGAACCGCAGCCCAAGGTGATGTTTACCATGGCGCCCGAGGTGATGCCGCAGGTCATCGAGCACGCATCGACGTTCGCCGACGACACCGTTAAAGCGGCCGCCCTGCAAACCACGCAGCGCCTCTACGAGTTCATGGACCCGCGCGTGTCCAAGACGCGCGGCCTTGTGCGCGTGGCGGAGCTCAACGACATGGAGCTCCAGAACATCTGCGTGTTTGGCGATGCCGATAACGACACCTGCATGGTGGCCGACGCCGGCGTGGGCGTGGCCATGGCAAACGGCAGCGACGCCACCCGTGCCGCGGCCGATTTTGTAACTGCGAGCAACGACGAAGACGGTATCGCGATCTTTATCCAGGAGCACCTGCTGTAGCACTGCGCGCTGGACATAAACCGCCACGAAGGGGACAGGCACCTTTGTGGTGGTTCGATCAGGCGTCCCGGCAACCGATTGCCGGGACGCTTTTTTGTCCCGAGGCGAATCGACGCGGGGAACAAGCGGCAGTTTCTAGAATAGATGTATGAATATGTTGACGTTAACAATAGCTGTACGGGAATTGACTATCTAGTTTGTAGGCTATCCTTGCAGGTAAACGAGCGACCACTCACAGCCAAATATCGACCGTTCACAGATTGAGTGGGTTATAACAAAATGTTGTACAAATAACAACAGAATGTCATTCATCTCTATTTGCCAACAACTCTACCTGCGGTTTTCCAAAACTGAATAATCGACTAACACTGCATAATTTGAATAAATGTCAAGACAAAAGACTCTGAGAAAAGAAATTGACAGAATCGGGCTTTTCGTTGTTTAAACAATAAGTAATAATATGCATATTGAGCGCGAGCAATTATAGGTTGTGCGCCCAAGGTTAATTTGTGAAAGAGCAAGATCGCAGTCTCTTGGGGGGAGGCATCGATGGCAGCAAATTCGGATAAATCCAAGCAGAACAATAAAGCGGCACATCGTGTACTAGCAGGTGTTTTGTGCGGAGCTTCCGTTTTGAGCCTGGTGCTGTCGCTCGTTATGCCCCCGATCTCGCAGGCCATCGCCAACGACACCCAGACAGTTTCTACCGAGGAAACTGTAATGGGGGGGGGGTTCCTCAAGTGACTCCGCTGCTGTAAGTAACACCAGCGAGGATGCCGAAAACCAGAATAGCGCCGCCACCTCTGCGAGCGCGGCTACCACTGTGGGCAAGGGCATCTACAAGCCCACGTCTATCGGTATCGGTACGAATATCGATGTCTCCACCCCCGATCCCGGCGTGGCCACCTTCGTCGGCCGCGACATGTACATCGGTGGTAAGCCGAGCAACCCTAGCATTCTTGGTGCGGAAAACGCCCCCACCGGTTCATATGCCGTTGAGGCGGAGGGCCTTACCGTGGTCCGTGGCAAGCTTGCCATGAATCCACTCAAAGAGAGCTGGCCCTATAATGGGTCTGGCGCTGGTTTTCGCTTTGGCACCGTCGGTTTTGGTTCCCAGTTCCGTCCTGTCGTCGGCAGCACTGTGCTTGCGGTGGCCGGAATCAACAGTGAGATCACCAATATGAGTGTTGGTTACAACGGTGACTCGCCGAGTACGACTACCGTTGGCGCTTGGAACAAAGGCGCTTGGGTCGGACAGCAGAAATCTTCTGAGGGCGCGACTCCTTCCGGCTTTGCCTACACCGCGCAGATCGCAGGTCCCATCACATACTGGAAAGATAGCGATCGACGCCAATCCGTGGTGACAACGCAGGGCAATTGGCACGAGGGCGAGACCCCTAAGGATAGCAATCTGTTCAATAAAAATGCTGGTTTGACTGATGTCAACGGTAAGAATTACACCAATTTCCTGGAGTCCGAAGTAAAGGCGAAGATATCCACGCCCCTTGCAATGCTTGCTGCTACCGGGAGTTACACGGTCGATGTTGCCAAGACGGCGGACAACTACACCATTAAAAAGTACAACAACTCGGATAACAGACCCACGTACGGTCTCAAGTTCGATAACTCCACTAAGACTTTTACTCGCAAGACGAATTACACCGATGTAAACGGCAACAACGCTTCCGCCCAGGTGAAACTTGTCAACAACGAGAAGCTCATCACGTTTATCGGCAATGCGAACGAAAGCGGCAACGGTTCTCCGCTTCAAGTCTTTAACCTGAAGGCGTCGGATCTTACCAACTCCATTGGCGACACGACCTACCGTGGCGTGGACTTCAGCTTCGAGAACATACCCGAGGGCGCTTCCGTGGTTGTCAATATCGTCGATGAAAAGGGCCACTCTGCGACCCCGGTCGAGTTCAACACTGGTTGGCGTTTCTGGTGGAATGGTAAGGAAATCTCCCGCGGGTACGAGGAGGATGGCGACGGCAATACTCGGTCTCTGTACTCCACTGCCGCCCAGAGCATCATGTGGAATTTCGCAACGGCCAAGCAAGTCACCATCCGAGGCGGTATGGCCCTTGAGGGCAATAAAGAGCTTAATTCTAACGCAGACGGGAAGTGGACCGACGACGACCCGGCAGCTGCCATGTTGGGCAGCATAGTTGTTCCCAACGGCAGCTTCGAGGATCACGTGACCACCAACGGACGCGTTTATGTTGGCGAGGACTTCCAGATGTACAACCCCACGGTCGCGGGAAAATTCACTGAGGGTGACTCGGCTTCCGTCATCGATATGGACCAGGAGCGTCACAATTTCCCGTGGTCCGGGTCGTATACACCGGACGGCTCTGCCATTGCGTGGAGCAAGGTCGACGCTGCGGACGACAAGACGCTGCTTTCTGGTTCCTCGTGGACGATATACGGCACTGTCGATGATGCCAAGAAAGAGACGAATCCCATCGTTACGGTAACGGATGGCGGTGCCAACGATTACGCTTCGGGTGATGGCGAGCTTCAGTTCAACTATCTGAACCAGAAGGCCGATCCGAGTAAGGAGATCTCGGATTCTAATCTGGCATTCACCTATTACATCAAAGAGGCGACTGCTCCGGCTGGTTACCAGAAGTCCGAGACCATCTACTACGCCACTATGAACAATACTGGCGAGAAGCCGAACTATGTTCAGGGTTACGTGGATGAGAGCGGCAAAAATGTTCCGTTCAAGAATAACCCCACAGGTGTCATCACTAACACCAAGATCACGGGTTCCGTGTCTTGGACCAAGGTGGAGGAGGGCGACACAGGACACGCTCCTTTGGCTGGTTCCGAGTGGAAGCTTGCGAAACTGGGTGCCGATGACTCGACCGAGGAGAAGTCCTGGACCGTGAGCGACCAATCGACTCCGAGCGAAACCACTTGGGCCGATACCGACGCCAAGGATGGCAAGTTCACATTGGCCGGTTTGCTGCCGGGCACGTACACGCTCACAGAGACCCAAGCTCCGCTTGGTTACGAGCTGAATACGACGGTCTTTGAGTTCACGGTGTCCAATACGGACGGTTCCATTACGTGGACCGAGGGAAAGAGCGCGACGATTGACGCGAACGGCGCCTACATCTCCGACACTCTCACCACTACGTCCGTGCAGATTCCGGTGACCAAGTCCGTTCGCAATACGGATTGGCCGAAGGATGACAACGGCAAGTATGTTTCGTTCGACTTCAAGATCACGGCGGCGACGTCCGATCCCGCGGCTCCGATGCCTGGCGTAACGACCATTTCCGTTGCACCTACGGATGCGTCCAAGGTCAACGACATCGTTGCGAACTTTGAGAAGATTGCATTCAACAAGGACCATCTTGCCAAGATCGACGCTTCGAACCCGACGGGCGCCAAGACCTACACCTACACGGTGAAGGAGGTCGCGCCTACCACGGGGGCCGTTGACAAGCTCCGCTACTCCAAGGCCGAGTACCAGGTGGCCGTCACGGTAAAGGCCGCCAAGGATAAGACCACTGGCAAGTACTCCGGCCTCACCACCTCCACCACGGTTACCCAGATGAAGGACGACATGGGCAACACCGTTAATAAGGTCATCGGCACCGCCGCCGCGCCCGACGCCATCCCCGCTTCCACCTTCACCAACGTGAAAGTCCTCACGGACCTCCCGCTCACCGGCGCGGGGTGGACCGAAAACTCCATGCTCCTCGTGGGCGTCGGTCTCATGCTTCTGAGCGGCATCGCTGCGGGAGCGTATTGGTTCGCTACAAAGCGCCGCCAGGACGACCCGTCCGATGGCGCTGGTAGATAGATGTTTATGAATGTCGGGCTCATTTCTGAAAGGGGAATCATGAACCGATTCGTACAAAAGCTGATCGCCGGCGCCGCCGCCGTAGCGATCGCCGTAACCGGCCTGGTGGGCGGCGCGTCTGTGGCCAAGGCTGCGGATCCCACCACGGGCACCATCACCATCAGCAATGCCTCCGGCGACACTGCGACGCATACGCTTGACGGTTGGAAGCTCGCGTCGTTGAAGAACGTTGCCTCCGCCGATGGCAAGCTCACGTTCCTCATCGATACTAACAATGCCATGGTTCCGGTCATTGAGGATTCCATGACTAGCGACCAGCTCGCTGATTACAAGGCTGATGCTAACTACTACACTGAGAGCGGTACCGACAACAACCCGATCGGCTGGCTTGTCGCCAACAGCTTCAAGGGCAGTGCTGCTGAGGCGTCCGATCCGTGGGGTGGAGATTCGTCGAAGCTGCGCACGTTCGCGACGAATCTTTCGAAGAAGCTCGCCGAGACCGGCGCGCCTTTTGCTACTAAGACTGGTTTCCAGAGCAGCGCCACAGGTTTCGAGAACTCCTGCGACCAGGGCCTGTGGCTCTTGAAGGATGTTTCTGCCGATCCTACGACCCAGTCCATCCCCATAATCGTCGCCACCAAGCTTGCCAACTATTCCAAGGAAACTGTCAACTGGGGCAGCGTCACGTTGAAGATGAACGTGCCGACCGTTGACAAGAAGATCACTGAGACTGCTACCGGTACCGTTGCAGCTAATGGCTACAATGCAGACGCCCGCATCGGCGACGTGGTCAAGTATGAGCTCAGCTCCGTTATTCCGACCTACACCGGCTACGACATCACTAAGCCTTCCCGTGTGCTCAAGCTCATCGATACCGCATCCAAGGGTCTGACGGTCACGGCTGATTCCGTGAAGTCTGTCACCCTGAAGAAAAAAGGTCAGGATGACGTGGTTCTCGTTAAGGGCACCGATTACACCGTTGCCACTGCTGGCTACAACGGCACCGACTCTGAGTATACCGGCGGCATTGTGACCACCATCGACCTGGACAAATACGTTAACAAGGCAGTTGGCTCTACCTCCTCTACCGACGGCATTCTCGAGGGCGCAACTGTGACCGTCAAGTTTGAGGCTACTGTCAACAGCAGCGCCGTCAAGGCTGGCGTTGGTAACCCCAACTCCGTTGAGCTTGAGTATTCTCGCACTCCTGATAACGTGTCCACCAAGATTCCTGGCCCCGAGGTTCCTCGCGTTTACACCTACGAGTTCAGCATCCTGAAGACCGACATGGCTGGCAACACCATCCAGTCTAGCGAAGCTCTTAAGGGCGCTCAGTTCGCCATCGCTCGTGTGGACACTGGTGCTAACGCCAAGACCTTCCTGAAGAGGGATGCGAACGGTGTTTGGTCTGAGCTCACCGCGGCCACGCCCGCCAAGGACGGTACCGAGGCCACCGGTGTGTTCACCACCGGTACAGACGGCAAGATTACGATGTCCGGCCTGCCTCAGGGTACCTACTACGTCGAGGAGATCAAGGCTCCGACCGGGTACACCAACATCGGCCTGCCTAACTTTACCTTTACCATTGATTCCGCCATTGATGCCAACTCTAAACTCGCGACCGTGACCTACGCCAAGACCCCCGGCACCGGCGACAGCCGTATCGCCTTCGACGCCACCACCCCCTCTCAGGCCAACGTCAAGAACGCCAAGAATCTCACCGAGCTGCCTATGACCGGCGACCTGGGCATCAAGGTCTTCATCACCGTGGGCGTGCTGCTCATGGCTGCTGGCGCCGCGTTCGCCCTGAGTGCACGTATGCGCGCCTAATCCCTTCGTTTGCTGACGCAGCGAGCGGGCGATCGTCGTCTCCTATCAGCGCCCGCGCGCCGCGTTGCCATATTCCTCTTTCGCCGTGCCCCGTCGCGCCTAGACCCGCGGCGGGGCACGGTGCATTGAACCGCAACCATTCGTGCACCGCGCGTTCTCGCGCCGCGCCCACATCCCACCCACACCCCCGGAGGTGAACCACATGGAGGCAATCAAGCCTGTATCGACGATGCGCACGCCGAGCGGCGGATCGCGCCCGGCTTCCCCCAGCCGACGCAAACCGCCCCTCGTCCTGCGCCTGCTTTCCCTTCTGTGCTTTGCCGCCGGCTTTGTTATCGTGGCCACGCCCCTCGTCCTGCGCGCCATGTCCCAGGCTGAGCAGACGGCCGCAGTTACCGCGGCCCAAAACACCGTGGATGGCTGGCCCTATCCGCAGGCGGAGGAGGCCCTCGCGGCCGCACGCGCCTACAACGAGCAGTTGGCCGCCGGCGGTCAGGACGTCATCGGCGAGGTTGTGGACCCGTTCGGTAGCACCTCCGGCGCTTCCACCGCAACAGGTGCCAAGGATTCCATCGCCTCGCAAGACACCACCTACCAGGGCCTGCTCGATGCGGGTTCGGGCCTTATGTGCTCGGTGCGTATCCCCAAGATCGACGTGAACCTGCCCGTGTACCATGGCACCTCTAACGAGGTGCTCGCCGCGGGCGCCGGCCACCTGTACGGAACGTCGCTGCCCGTGGGCGGCGAGAGTACGCATGCCGTGCTCACCGGTCACCGTGGCGTGCCGGGCTCGCTCCTGTTCACGCGCTTGGATGAGCTGCAGGTGGGCGACTCGTTCTACATCGAGGTGATGGGCGAGGAGCTGGGCTACAAGATCGACCGCATAGACGTGATCGAGCCCGACGACGATTCCAAGTTGCGTGTGACCGCCGGCGAGGACCGCGTGACGCTCATGACCTGCACGCCCTACGGCGTGAACTCGCACCGTCTGCTGGTATCGGGTGTGCGTGCAAGCATTCCGGATGAGGTTCCCGTGCCCGAGGAGGCGCAGGGCATCAACACCACCGCGGTGGCGCTGGGCGTTCTGGGTGCGCTGCTGGCGATTGTTGTGGGTCTCGTTGTGGCCGGGCACGTGCGCAAGAAGCGGCGCGCGGCACAGCGTGCGGCCGTTGCCGCCGCGGTGACGCTAAACGCCGACGCGGCTGGTGGCGATGGCGGAAACGGGTGGACCGTGGGGGCCTCCAGGCCTGCGGCCCCCTTCGTCTCCTCTGCTTCAGCCTCCTCGGCTTCCCCTGATTCCGATGCTGATTCTCCCGAGTATCGCGGGCGACACCTGCGCTAGCGCCCGCGTTGGTGCAAAATATCGCTCGAAGTGTAGCGCCTTCGCACGCTTCCTGGTCATTTGCCAGAACCGCGGCGCGATCCCGAACATGCCGTACGACGCGATGGTGGAGCTGCCCGCCTACATCGGCAAGAACGGCCCCGAGGTCATCTCGTGCGACAACATCCCGCTGTTCCAGCAGGGCCTCATGATGCAGCAGCTCAACTCCGAGAAGCTCGTGGTCGAGGCGTGCATCGAGGGTTCGTATGAGAAGGCGCTCAAGGCGTTCACGCTCAACAAGACCGTGCCGTCCATGACGGTCGCCAAGGAGATTCTTGACGACATGATCGAGGCCAACAAGGGTTTCTGGCCCGAGCTTAAGTAACGAGGCCTTCGACGGCCCGACTGCGAACGGTTCGCAGCGGCCTCTGAGGTCCATAGGCTCCCCCTGGGGTACATCCCAGGGGGAGCCTCTCAGAAGCGCCCGAGGGGCGCTTTTTGTGTATATGGAGGCAAAAGGGATATGCAGTCTTCATACACGGTCTCCTTTTAGGAGGGTCGCTTTCTCCGGTTGATTTCCGATCTCAGCTGAACACATTGAGCGGATAGGCCGTTCCCGCAGTTAGCCGACAGCCCCCCGGGGTCCCTCCCGGGCCCCGGGGCGGCATTTTCCCAGTTGAAGGAACGGTGGAGATGTGTTTCGATGGGTCCGGTGGCCATGCTCCGCCCTCAGCCCGGCACCTCTTCCAAGGGAACCAACGAGGGCGCCGGCGCCCAGTATGTCTAAGAGAACGGCTCTTTGGGCAATACTGCTTATGATTTTACGACTGATGATAAGGGCGAAATCAGCGTCAAGGGCCTCGATGCTGGCGCCTACACGGTCGAGGAGACCCATACGCTCCCCGGCTATAACACCGTGCCCAAATTCACGTTCACCATTACTGCCACGGGTCTTAATCAGAACGAGGGCGAGAATACGTTGACGGTGACCACATCCACGAAAGGCTCTGGTCTCGTCACCAATTCCTCTTCTGGTGGCGGCACCGTTACCCTTACCGTCAAGAACAAGAAGGGCTCCGGCCTCCCGCTCACCGGTCTTAACGGCGTGACCTTCACGTGGATCGCTGGTGGCGAGGTGCTGTGCATCGGCGTGGCGCACCTCATCCGTAGTCGCAAGCAAGCTGAGGAGCCCGAGCAGGAGTAACGCTCACTCACCCATCCCTTTGGCAGGTGGGATGAGATGGCCATGAGACTTGCGGACACTCTTCTCGTCCATCGACGTTCTTGCTTCGCCATTCTCTTTTCGGGGCAGACTCCACGCTGGAGTTTGCCCCGTTCTTTTTGGACAACACAGGCAGCCTCCACCGTCCGATGCGGACTCATCCGTCATCGCGTTTTTTGACTCGTATGAGGTTCGGTTTAAGGTCCGTAGGCGCACGCGCGGTGCGGACGGTAGAAGGCATTTGCGCCGTAACAAGCGCAAATAAGAATGCCCGGGGTTAGAGGCCCGGGCATTTAACAAAAGCTGAAAACTAGGCCGCCCGCGCTCTCAATCATTTACGCGGGATGCGTCGTTTCCTGTAGCTATTGTATCCCGAATCGCCCCAGCGATCTGGGATAATTTGAAAACGCAAATACGGGTCTCTACCTGACCGGGCAATGCCGCCAGGCTCCGCTGCTCAAAGGATCGTGTGTGTAACCATCGAACAAATGTTTGCAAATATTGCGTTTACCAGCTGTAAGTGCGTGCGCTCGCGGTAAAATACCCTTGCGACGCATCCCGTGCGCGGGCGGCCGACGACTCGATCGGAGGTCCCCAAATGCTGAAATTCCTTAACGTGCTCGCCGCCCTCGCGGCGGTGGGCTCGTTCGTCATCGCGTTTTTTGACTCGTATGAGGTTCGGTTTAAGGTCCGTAGGCGCACGCGCGGTGCGGACGGTAGAAGGCATTTGCGCCGCAACAAGCGCAAATAAGAATGCCCGGGGTTAGAGGCCCGGGCATTTAACAAAAGCTGAAAACTAGGCCGCCCGCGCTCTCATACACTTACGCGGGGTGCGTCGTTTTCTATAGACATTGTATCCCGAATCGCTCAGTTGATTCGAGATATTTTGAAAACTCAAATGCAAGCCCATGTCCGACCTCACCCGCCGTGGGAGCCTGCTAATCGGCTATTATTTGTTTAGACAACCTGAGCTGTAAAGGAGTGACCGGCGATGGTGCAGGGCGCCAAGCATATGAAGGGCAATAACACCGCGGATAACGGCGGCTCGAGCCCCCAGCTCAAACCTCAACCAAAGCCCAAGCGTCGTCGCAAGCGGCTGCCGCGCTGGGCTGACCGGCTCATCACCATCGTCATCATTCTTATTGGTGTGGGCCTTATGACCTGGCCGTGGATCTTGGACCGGCTCGAGGCCTCGGGCGTGTTCAACCAGATCAGCACCGTGTCCAGCACCGTGGATGCGCTTTCGGAAGAGGAGCGCGAGCGCATCCTGTTGCAGGCTCGCTCCTTTAACGAGCAACTTGCCGGCGAGGCCACCGAGCTTCCCGCCGACCAGATCGAGCCATACGATCAGCAGCTCATCTTTGACCGCGACCCCATGATGAGCTGGGTCGAGATCCCCTCCATCGACGTGAGCATGCCCATCTATCATGGCACGAGCGAGGAAGTCCTTATGGCGGGCGTTGGCCACCTGGAGGGCACGAGCCTGCCGGTGGGCGGCACCTCGACGCATTGCGTGCTCACCGCGCACTCGGGCATGCGCAACCTGAGCATGTTCGACGACATCCATTCGCTGGAGCCCGGCGACCTGGTGCTGCTGCACACCATGAACAAGACGCTCGCCTATAAGATGGTCGACTCCGAGGTCGTGCTGCCCGAGGAGATGGAGTCGCTGACCATTGAGCCCGGCGCCGACAAGGTGACGCTCGTTACCTGCACGCCCTATGGCGTGAACGACCATCGCCTGCTGGTGCATTGCGTGCGCACCAAGTACAACAAGAAGGATGTCGACAAGCAAAAGTCGCTCGCCGGCCGCCACTGGGGCAAGCGCGAGTTCGCCGTGCTCATCGTGGTTGTGGCCATCCTGCTGTTGCTGCTGGACATCGTGATCCACGCGGTCCGCAAGCGCCGCAAGGCCAAGGCCTCGGCATAAGACCAGTGGACAACGAGGGCTTCCAAACCGTCCCAACATTCGATGAAAATCGCGATTTTGCCGAAAAACGTCGAATGTTGGGACGGTTTTTGTTGTGGGCGGGACGGTTTTAGCCGCAGGTCCGCCGAACCGCGCCCTGCCAACCCGCCGTCCTCGTTACGTTTTCGCTGCATTTGGGTAAAGCGCCTGCTCCAAGCCGGCGTTGCCCTGTATACTAGAGCGGTTTAACTGTTATGCGGAAGGGAGCGCCTATGGCACTCAGCGAGAAAGACGTGCGCGGCATCGCCGAGTACGCAAAGATCGCACTGACCGATGACGAGCTCACCCAGATGACGTCCTACATGAACGACGCCGTCCAGATGCTCGAGCCCGTCTTGCAATATGACTTGCCCGACGTGGAGCCCACGTTCCATCCCATCGGAAGCCTGTCCAACGTGATGGGCGATGACCTGCGCGAGCCCAAGCGCGATCTGCCGCTCGACGTTGCGCTGGAAAACGCCGGCAGCGCGCGCGACCGCTACTTTCGCGTGCCGTCCATTTTGGGAGAGGGGGAGAGCGAGTAATGGCGCAGAGCTTCGATTCCCTTACCGCCGCCCAGATCGCCGCGGGCGTTGCCGCCGGCGACTTTACCGCTACCGAGGTGGCCCAGGCCTCCCTTGCCGCCATCGAGGTGCGCGAGGGCGAGGTCCAGGCATTCCTGCAGGTGTCGCCCGAGCTTGCGCTCGAGGCCGCCGCGCACGTGGATGCCGACCGTGCCGCCGGAAAGCCGCTGCCCCCGCTTGCGGGCGTGCCGCTGGCCATCAAGGACAACATGAACCTCGTGGGCACGCGCACTACCTGCGCTTCCCGTATGCTCGAGGACTATCAGAGCGTCTACACCGCCACCTGCGTCCAGCGCATGCTCGACGCCGGCTGCCTGCCCATGGGCAAGGCCAACATGGACGAGTTCGCCTTTGGTAGCTCTACCGAGAGTTCGGCCTTCCATCGCACCAACAACCCTTGGGATACCGAGCGCGTGCCCGGCGGCTCCTCGGGCGGCTCCGCTGCTGCCGTCGCCGCGGGCGAGGTCGCGCTCTCGCTGGGTTCGGACACCGGTGGCTCTATCCGCCAGCCGGCGTCGCTCTGCGGCGTGGTGGGCTTTAAGCCCACGTATGGCGCCGTGAGCCGTTACGGCGTGGTGGCCTTTGGCTCGTCGCTCGACCAGGTGGGCCCCTTTGGCCGCACGGTCGAGGACGTCGCACTGGCCATGAACGCGCTCACCGGTGCGGGCCACGATCCGTACGACTGCACCAGCCAGGACTGTGCCGTCGACTTTACCGAGCACCTCAACGACAGCATCGAGGGCAAGCGCGTGGGCATCATCCCCGCGTTCATGGAGGCCGAGGGCCTGACGCCCGAGGTTAAGGCCGCTGTTCAGCGCGCCGCCCAGGAGCTGCAGAACCAGGGTGCCGAGCTGGTCGAGGTCGACCTGCCGCACCTGGACGCAGCCATCGCCGCCTACTACGTCATCGGCCCGGCCGAGGCGTTCTCCAACCTGGCCCGCTTTGACGGCATTCGCTACGGCTACCAGGAGGAGGGCTGCGCCAACCTGTCCGACCAAAGTTCGCTCTCGCGCGCCCACGGCTTTGGTGCCGAGGCCAAGCGCCGTCAGATGCTCGGCGCCTACCTGCTGAGCTCGGGCGTGTATGACAAGTACTACTACGCCGCGCAAAAGGCCCGCACGCTCATTACGCAGGACTACGACGCCGCGTATGCCAAGGTGGACACCATCCTTATGCCCGCCTCGCCGCGCACGGCCTTTAAGTTTGGCGAGATCAGCGACCCCACGCAGATGTACCTGTCCGACTTGTACACCATCTCGCTCAACATTTGCGGCAACGGCGGCATCTCGGTGCCGCTGGGCCTGGGCGAGGACAGCAAGCTGCCCGTTTCTGCCCAGCTGGTGGGACCTGCCTTTAAGGACCGTCAGCTGCTCACGTTTGCCCGCGCCCTGGAGCGCGGCTTTGCCGATGTCGCCACGGGTGCGCCGGCGCTTTCCGTCGCGCCCGATTTTGCCGGGAAGGGAGGCGAGCTGTAATGAAGGAGCTTTCCGAGGTCCTGCAGGATTGGGAGGCCGTGATCGGCCTGGAGATCCATACCGAGCTCACCGCACTCGACACCAAGATGTTCTGCAACTGCAAGCTCAGCCACGATGACGAGCCCAACGCCAACGTGTGCCCGGTGTGCCTGGGCCTGCCCGGCGCTCTGCCGGTGCCCAACAAGAAGGCAATCGAGAGCATTGTCAAGGCCGGTCTCGCCACCAACTGCGAGATCCAGCGCCACTCGATGTTCTACCGCAAGCACTACTTCTATCCCGACATGGCCAAGAACTTCCAGACCACGCAGGGTCCGGTCGCCTTTGCCATGTACGGCCATCTGGACCTGGACGTGACCGGCCGCGGCGCCGCCGAGCGCCCCGACTGCGCGTTTGGCGAGGCCGAGGCCCAGAGCCTGGCGAGCGCCTCTGCCAACGCCGAGGGCCTGTCCACGTCCATGACGTCGACCATGCGCGAGGGCAACCAGCGCGCCGGTCACCTGGCCAGCTACGACGCATCCAACTTGCAGATGCCCGAGCGCCGCGAGGACGGTTCCTACACGGTACCCATCCGCATCCTGCGCATCCACATGGAGGAGGACGCCGCCAAGATGGTCCACGTGGGCGGCGCCGAGGGTCGCATTACCGCCGCGGCCGAGTCGCTCGTCGACTACAACCGCTGCGGCACGCCGCTGATCGAGCTTGTTACCGAGCCCGACCTGCGCACGCCCGAGGAGGCACGCCTGTTTATGGAGAAGCTCCGTCGCATCTTTGTGACGCTGGGCATCTCCGACTGCTCCATGGAGAAGGGCTCCATGCGCTGCGACGGCAACGTGTCGCTGCGTCGCCGCGGCGAGACCAAGCTGGGCACCAAGACCGAGCTCAAGAACCTCAACTCGTTTAAGAGCCTGCACGACGGCCTTGCCTACGAGATCTGCCGCCAGGCCGAGGTGCTCGAGGAGGGCGGCATCATCTATCAGGAGACCCGCCACTGGGAGCCCAGCCGCAAGCGCACCGTGGTCATGCGTGTGAAGGAGACGGCTGACGACTATCGTCTGTTCCCCGATCCCGACCTGGCGCCGTTCGATCTGGATGACGAGTTCATCGACCGCTGCCGTGGCGAGATTCCCGAGCTGCCCGATGCCAAGCGCGCCCGTTTTGAGGCCGACTTTGGCATTAAGGCGGCCGATGCCGAGCAAATCGCCGGCGACCCCGAGTTTGCCGAGTTCTTTGAGGCTGCCGCTGCCGGTATGGCTGGCAAGGAGGCCCAGACGGTTGCAAACTTGCTGGTGAACGAGATGATCGCCTACCTTAAGGGCGCGGGCGTGTCGCTCGCCGAGTCCGGCATCGCGCCGGCTCAGGTGGCGGCACTCGCCAAGCTGCTGGCGACCGATGCCATCAGCTCCAACCAGGCGCACGAGGTCTTTGAGGCCATGGCCCAGACCGGCGACGACCCCAATAAGATCGTCGACGAGCGTGGTATGCGCCAGGTGAGCGATGCCGGCGCGCTGCAGCCGATCGTGGAAGAGGTGCTGGCAAACTGTGCCGATCAGGCGCAGCAGTATCGTGACGGCAACCAAAAGGTCATCGGCTTTTTGGTGGGCCAGTGCATGAAGGCGAGCCGCGGCAAGGGCAACCCGAAGCTCTTCAACGAGTTGCTGAGAACGTCGCTCTCGTAAGCGGGAACCGAGGGGCCGGGCGCAGGGCCTTGCCTCTCAATTTCGGACAGTCCTGACTCACGACGGAGGCGCCACTGGCGCCTCCTGTTCGTGCGGAACTCATTGAGAGGCAAGGCCCTGCGCCCGGCCCCTCGGTTCCGTGACGACTCGGCCGTTCGGGTCAGGCGGGGCTGAATAGAATTTGGTGAATGAGGGTGCCGATGGCGCCCTCATTCTTTATATATGTTGGGAGC
Organism: Collinsella sp.; assembly: GCA_018368345.1. Classification (GTDB taxonomy): domain Bacteria; phylum Actinomycetota; class Coriobacteriia; order Coriobacteriales; family Coriobacteriaceae; genus Collinsella. Next base: position 10,270 of record JAGZEK010000002.1, on the reverse strand, counting down.
GCCAGGTGGTGGGGGTGGTGCCGGTGTATTGTTTGAAGGCTTGGGCGAAGGCGGCCTGCTGAGGGTAGCCTAGACGCTCTGCCACCTGCGCTATCGTGAGCGCGCTATCTGCCAAAAGGTCCTGTGCTCGCTCCATACGGCGTCTGCGAATGTAGGCGCCCAGGGACTCGCCAGTTTGGGCCTTAAAGGTGGCGCATAGTTTGGAGCGGCTTGTGTAAAGCCTCTCGGCCACCTCGTTGATACCCACACGCCTGCCTTTGTCGAGCGCGCGCTCAATCATTGCCGTTGCTTCTTCGGCAATGGTTATGCTGACGCGTGTGCCTGCCGCCTGCCGCGCCCGCTTGTGGGCCGCGCGCGAACAGGCGAGCTCCGCGACCATGGTCTCCACGATGCCCTGCATATAGACGTGTCCGCCTACGGTGCGGGCGCGGTCCTCGTTAATCCGGCGCAGCGTGTGGCAGATGGCAGACGTCGCTTCCTCGTGCCATGGCTCGGCAAACGCCTCAAAGATTCCCGCGAACTCGGTGGGATAGCGGTGCTCCAGTTCGTCAAAATATCCAGGCAAAAAGAGCACCGAGCGCGAGTGATAAAGCTCCCCCGCAAACAGCGGGCTTAATTCCTCGCCACAGCTATCTTGGATAAAGCTGCAAACTGCATTGTTTGGCCACGGTCCATGCAATGGTTTAAGGTTCGCGGGCGTTATGCCAGCCTCGGGCATGCATGTAAGTGTGGGCGCGCTGACCTCGCTCACGCACGCGTACGGTTCGGGCGTGTATTCGGCTAGGTGCATGTTGTGCATCGGGGTAATGAAATGCTCCATGACGATGCAGGTGGGGGAAAGGGGCATGATCCATGCGCGTCCGTGCGCCCGATCGTTTGCCACCTCACCGGTAAAGACGGCGCCCTTGCCGGAAAGCTGCAGGCCAAACTGCTCAAATTGCGGTGCGTAGAGCTCGGTTATATCGGTTGCTGCCCGCCGCATTTTCAAAAGCGTCCCCTTCCTTTGCGGAAACGTCCACGCCTGGCTCGATTGTGTGCCTCGGCTAACACGCCAATGATAAGTTTCTAACGGTTAACTCTCAAGCCGTTAGAAAGGAATCTCATGGCAAAGGGATCAAAAAGGGAAGGCGGCGGCATCGGCGAGCTGCTTGCATATGCCGGCGACCGTAAATTCCTAACGTATTTGGGCATGGCCCTCTCGGCGTTCTCGCAGCTGTTGAGCTTTGGCCCGTACGTGTGCATCTGGCTTGTTGCGCGAGATCTTATCGCCGTGGCGCCTAACTGGAGCGAGGCCGCCGACATCGCGATGTATGGTTGGTGGGCTGTCGGTTTTGCCCTGGCAAGCATCGTGGTCTATTTCGTGGGACTCATGTGCACGCACCTGTCCGCGTTTCGCTGCGCATCCAATATCCGCAAGACCACGAGCGAGCATCTGCTTAAGCTGCCGCTCGGCTACTTTGACACGCACGCCACCGGTGAGCTGCGCCGTATCGTAGACGGCTGCGCCGCCTCTACCGAGACGCTGCTCGCACACATGCTGCCCGATATTGCCGGCGCCACCGCCATGGTCGTGGGCCTGCTCGTGCTGCTTTTTGCCCTCGATTGGCGTTTGGGCGCGGCATGCTTAATCTCGGTCGTTGTTTCGTTTTGCGCCATGGCCACCATGATGAGCGGCAAGGGCGGCGAGTTTATGAAGGCCTACATGGGTGCGCTGGTCAAGATGAACAAGACCGGCACCGAATACGTACGCGGCATCCCCGTGGTCAAGGTATTCCAGCAGACGGTCTACTCCTTTAAGGCGTTCCATGATGCGATCGCCGAATACGCCGACATGGCGCAAAACTATGCGGGTACGTTTTGCCGAGGTCCGCAGGTGCTCAACCTTACCGCGCTCAACGGCCTTGTGGCATTCCTTTTGCCCGTGGCGCTACTGTTGGCACCGGGCGAGACGGACTTCGCGCACTTTATGGTCAACTTTACGTTTTACGCAATCTTTTCGGCCGTGGTGCCGACGGCCATGACCAAGCTTATGTTTGTGGGCGAGGCCTCTCAGATGAGTGCCGATTCGCTGGCGCGCATCCGAAGCGTTATGGATTCCAAGCAGCTCTCCGTGCCTGCCCAGCCCAAGCACCCTGCTGGCAGCGATGTGCGCTTTGAGGACGTGAGCTTTACGTACGAGGGTGCCGAAGCACCTGCCGTTAGCCATGTAAGTTTCAGCGTTCCCGCTGGTAGTGCCCTTGCGCTTGTGGGTCCTTCGGGCGGCGGTAAGTCAACCTGCGCCAGCCTGATCCCGCGTTTTTGGGATGTTTGTTCGGGTCGCGTGCTTGTGGGCGGCGTGGACGTTCGCGACATGGACCCGCACGAGCTTATGGACCAGGTCGCCTTCGTGTTCCAGACCAACCAGCTGTTCCGGCAAACACTTGCCGATAACGTGCGTGCCTCCAAGCCCACGGCCACTGACGACGAAGTGCGTGCGGCCCTCTCCGCAGCTCAGTGCGACGACATTGTGGCCAAGCTCCCGCAGGGTATTAACACCATGCTCGGTGCTGGAGGGGCATATCTTTCGGGCGGCGAGGTGCAGCGCGTAGCACTCGCCCGCGCGATCCTTAAAGACGCGCCTATCGTGGTGCTCGATGAGGCCACGGCGTTTGCCGACCCCGAGAACGAGGCGCTCATCCAGCGCGCCTTTAGCAAGCTGGCGGCGGGTCGCACAGTCATTATGATCGCGCACCGGCTTTCGACCGTGGTGGGGGCCGACAAGATCGTGGTGCTCAACCAAGGTAGCGTGCAGGAGGCTGGCACCCATGCCGAGCTGCTGTCCCAAAACGGTCTATACGCCAAGATGTGGGCCGAATACGAACAGGCCGCGAGCTGGAAGATCACTGCTGCCGCGGATGCCGCCGTCACGAAGGGAGGCGAGGCCTAAATGTTCGCCTCATTCCAAAAGAAGTACTTCCTATCCGATAAAGGCGTCGCCGGCGTAAAACGCGGCATTTTCTGGACCGCGCTCACCAATCTCATTACCATGGCCGGCATGGGCTTATTGTTCCTGGTCATGGCCGGTTTTGTCGAACATCTCGCCACCGGTGCCGACCTGCCGGATGCCCTGCCGATTGTGGGCGGCCTCCTGGTCTTTTTCGTGTTGCTCTTTGCCTCTAACTGGCAGCAGTATTACTACACCTACTGCATCTTTTACGAGGAGTGCGGCAAGCAGCGTATGGAGATTGCCGAGCGCTTGCGCAAACTGCCGCTGTCGTTTTTTGGTCGTCGTGATCTGGCCGATTTAACCGAGACCATCATGGGTGACGTCCAGGCCATGGAGCACGCCTACAGCCACGTGCTGGGAGAGCTTTGGGGTGCCATCATCGCAAGCGTCATTGTGTTCGTGGCGTCGCTGTTCTTTTGCTGGCAGCTGGCGATTGCGGCGTTTTGGAGCGTTCCCGTGGCCTTTGCCGTGCTGTATCTGACGCGCGGCCCCATGATCCCGGTGTTCGACCATGTGCGTGCCGAGAAGGTCAAGGTTACCGAGGCGATCCAGGAGACGCTCGACTGCGTGCGCGAGATCCGCGCCACCAACCAGGAGGCTCATTATCTTGAGGGGCTCAACGCCGTGATCGATGCCGAGGAGCGCGAGACCACCAGAGGCGAGCTCGCCAATGGGCTTTTGGTCAACTCCGCCTTTGCCATCCTGCGCCTGGGGATTGCCACCACGTTGGTCACGGGCGCTGCGATGGTCGCCTCCGGCCAGGCCGACTTTTTGATGATGTTTGCCTTCCTGCTTATGGTGAGCCGCATCTATGCGCCCTTTGATCAGGCGCTGATGCTGATGTCCGAGCTGTTTGCCGCCGAGTCGTCGGCCAAGCGCATGCGTTCCATCATGGAAGAGCCCGTGGCGCGGGGCAGCGAGCAGTTTGAGCCCGTAGGCCACGATGTGGTGTTCGATCACGTGGCATTTGGCTATGGTGCGGGCGAGGACGGCCGCGCCGGCGAGAAAGTTCTTACCGATGTGAGCTTTACCGCCAAGGAAGGCGAGGTCACGGCACTGGTCGGTCCTTCGGGCTCCGGTAAGTCCACGGTGAGCCGCCTGGCCGCGCGCTTTTGGGACGCCACCGAAGGCACGGTCACCGTGGGCGGCGTGGATGTTGCGAGCGTGGATCCCGAGGTGCTGCTGCGCGACTACGCCATTGTGTTCCAAGACGTGCTGCTCTTTGACGACACGGTGATGGGAAACATCCGTCTTGGACGTCGCGATGCCACCGATGAGGAAGTGCTTGCTGCCGCGCGTGCCGCCAACTGCGACGAGTTTGTGAGCCGCATGCCGCAGGGCTATGACACCATGATCGGCGAGAACGGCTCCAAGCTGTCCGGCGGTGAGCGCCAGCGCATCTCCATCGCCCGCGCGCTGCTCAAAGATGCGCCGATTGTGTTGCTGGACGAGGCGACGGCGAGTTTGGATGTGGAGAACGAGACCGTGGTTCAGCAGGCGCTCTCCCGTCTGCTTGCAGGTAAGACGGTTATCGTTATTGCCCACCGTATGCGCACGGTGGAAAATGCCGACAAAATCGTTGTACTCAAGGATGGTGTGGTTGCCGAGCAGGGCACTCCGGCGCAGCTCAAGGCGGCAGGTGGAGAATTCGCCCGCATGGTGGCGCTGCAAAAGGAAGCAGCTACCTGGCAGTTGTAAGAAGGGGCAAAGGGACAGTCCCTTTCTCACATTGACAATCGGTTACTCCGCATCGTTAATTTTCAAAAGGTTAGCCATGGCTGACCTAGATAGTTAGATAAAATTGAGATATTTCAAAAGCGTGCTCGAGCAAACTTGTTTACTCGGGTGCTGAAGCACCATGCCGCGTCCAATGCGGCAAAAGGGAGAAGCAACATGAAGAAGTCGACGTTCAATACCCTGCTTGTCGGTGGCGGTTTTCTGCTTGGCACGGCCGGCATCAAGCTGCTTACCAGCGCTCCGGTAAAGAATGCCTGCGTGCAGGGTATCGCGTGCGGCATGCGCGTCAAGAACTGCTACCAGGACATGGTCGAGCAGGCCAAGGCCAATGTCGACGACATGGTTGCCGAGGCTGCCTACATCACCCAGAGCGAGGCCGCTGCTGACGAGGCAGCCGAGTAACGCTCTCAGGCACAAACTATGAGATTCTCGATTATTAGCGAGATCCCCGGCAGGACCCGTCTTCAATTGGCGGGTCCTGTGCCAGAGAGCGATCTCGATGCACTTCTTAAGCTCAGCGGCGATATCGACGGCGTGCACAAGGTGCGCGTGTACGGCCGCATTGGCCAAATGGCGCTGGAGTACGACGAGCCGCGCCGCGCAAGCGTGCTCGACGCCTTGGGTGCGCTCGATGCCCAGGCCATTGCCGACGCAAAGACGGGTTACGTGATGCAACTCGAGCCGCGCAAGCACAAACTCGTCATGGATCTTGCCACACTTATCGGCGCCCACTACGCGCGCCGCTGGTTCTTGCCGACGCCTCTGCGTGCGGTGTTTGTCGTGGCCGGTTACATGGCATTTTTGCGCGCTGCCCTTCATGAGCTGGCGCAGCCGCGCCTGACCGTTCCTGTGCTCGACGCTTCGGCCATCGGCATTTCGTTCGTCAAGCGTGATGTCGACACCGCGGGCCAGACAATGTTCCTGCTCAACGTGGGCGAGCTGCTCGAGGACTACACCCGCGCCATGAGCGAAAACGAGCTCATCAACTCGCTGCTCGATGTGCCCGACAAGGCGCAAAAGGTCGTCGGCGACACCGAGGTAAGCGTTGCTGCGACCGAGCTCGAGCCCGGCGATTTGGTCGCCGTGCGCACCGGCATGTCTATCTGCATCGACGGCGTGGTCGAGCAGGGGAGCGCCATGGTCAACCAAGCGACCCTGACCGGCGAGCCGCTGGCCGTCGAGCGCAGCGCAGGCGACGACGTGTTCGCCGGCACCGTCGTGGAAGACGGCAGCATCTTGGTGCGTGTGCGCGCCAATACGGCGCAAACCAAACTGCGCTCAATCGTCTCGCTCGTGCAGACGGCCGACTCGCTCAAGTCCGAGGGCCAGTCGCATATGGAGGACCTCGCCAACAAGATCGTCCCGTGGAACTTCCTGCTTGCGGGCCTGGTCGCGCTCACTACGCGCAGCCTTATCAAGACCTCGGCGGCGCTGATGGTCGACTACTCGTGCGCGCTCAAGCTCACGGGTTCCGTTGCCGTCATGACTGCCATGAGCGACGCCGCCAAGATGGGCGTCATGGTCAAGGGCGCGAAGTACTTTGAGTCGTTTGCCAAGGCCGACACCATCGTTTTTGATAAGACCGGCACGCTGACCGAGGCTCAGCCGCGCCTGGCTTGCGTGCTCACCACCGATGGCTGGAGCGAGGACGAGATCCTGCGCCTTTCCGCTTGCTTGGAGGAGCATTTCCCGCATCCGGTGGCGCGTGCCGTGGTCAACGCTGCTCACGAGCACGGGCTCGAGCATCGCGAGCGTCACGCTGCGGTCGAGTACATCGTGGCGCACGGCATCGCTTCGTCCATCGAAGGGCGTCGCGCCATCATCGGTTCAGCGCACTTTGTATTCGAGGATGAGGGTGCGCAGCTCGAGTCCGACATTAAGGAGCAAATCGAGCTCCAGATGCAGGGTCTGTCGCCGCTGTATCTGGCGGTCGACGGCACCGTTGTGGGCGTGCTCGGTATCGAGGACCCGCTTAAGCCCGGGGTCCGCGAGGCCATCGCCGACCTGCATGCGCTGGGCGTTAAGCACGTGGTCATGCTCACGGGCGACTCGGAACGCACGGCCGAGCGCATTGCGCGCGAAGCGGGTGTCGACGAGTTTAAGGCCGAGCTGCTGCCCGAGGACAAGTACGCGTATGTGGAGCGCATTAAGAGCGAAGGGCGCCACGTTGCCATGGTAGGCGACGGCGTCAACGATTCGCCGGCGCTCGGTTTGGCCGACGTGGGGCTGGCAATGGGCGGTGGAAGCGACATCGCCAAGGAGGTCGCCGATATCATCCTGACCGATACGGATCTCGCCGCGATCGTGCGCCTGCGCCGCATGAGTCAGGGGCTTATCGACCGTCTGACGAGTTCGTATTCCAAGGTGATGCTCACCAACTCGGCGCTGTTGGCATTGGGTATTACCGGCGCGATTACCCCGCAGGCATCGTCGCTGCTGCACAACGGCTCAACGATCGCCTACAGCCTGGGCAACGCAAAGGCTTACCTGCGCTAGTAGACGTGTTCGCTCACGTTATCTGGCCTGCGCCCAGACGGCATCGGTGTCGTCTGGGCGCAGGCCTTTTGCATTTGACCATTTGCTAGCTTCTCTATATAGTGTTGCTAGCGGTGCTAGCATTTGAAGGGAGTGGAATCAACGTGGGTGCTGTTAGCGGCATGGCGCAGGTGAACGTTCGCGTGGATCGCCAGGTCAAGAACCGTGCCGAGGAGGCACTGCGGCTTTCGGGCGGGTCACTGCCCGAGCTCATCAAAAAGGTTGTGGCCAAGGTCGCACAGGGTGGCGGGCAGTGTGAGGAAGTGCTGTCTGCCGTTGATGGTCGGCAACAAACCGTCGCGCACGATACTCCGTTCGCCGCATCATGGGCGGCGGCGGATCAGCTTTACGCGGACCTGGGCATCGCTACGTCGCCTGTATCCGATGACCGCGATTGGGACACAATCTATTCCGAAGCCATGGATGAGCATTATCGCCAAAAGGGGATGATCCAGTGAGTGGGGCGCCTCTCAAGATCATGGTAGACGCCAACGTATGGGTTGATTCGTTTTGCGTCGACCATGCCGAGTCGCTTGCCGCGCGTGCGTTTATTGGTCAGGCGACGGAGACGGGGGCATTGCTGTTCTTTCCGGTGCATATCGCCAAGGACGTGCTGTACGTTGTCCAACACGAACTGAAGCGCAGCGTTCTTGCCAGCGGGGGAGCGCTCGACGAGGCATCTGCCCGTGCAATTGGCGATGCGGCGTTGGCGTTTGTTCGGAACATGACCGAAAACGCCACGGCCGTGGGCGCTGATGCATCCGATCTGTGGCTAGCCGACAAATATCTGACGCTCCATCGCGATTACGAGGACAACTTGGTACTCGCCGCATGCAAACGCGCGCAGGTCGATTACTTGGTGACCAACGACCGTAAACTGCTCGAACATGCCGATCTTGCAGCAAAGACGCCGCGCCAAATGATGCCGATTCTGGCTTTGGCCGAACGCGGCGGCGCGGCCATCGGTTGACGCGAACTGTTTGCGGGCCTCTTGGACGACGATGCGCCAAGGGGCCCGCGTCTGCTATTTACAAAAGCTCGGCCTTAATGGCGGGACTTTCTGCGAGCTTTTCGGCTGCCTTTTCGTCGGAGCTGTCGAGTACTGCCAGACTGCGGTAGACCCACTCGTTGACCTGGGTGTTCTTGACGCCTGCGGTCTGCATAAGGGCGCCTACCTCGCGGATTGCTGCGAGCAGATCGGCTTTGGGACCCGCGAGCTTGACCTCGATGCCGTGGTAGGCGGCCACGCCGCGGTTCTCACTCACGTGGTCGATAAAGCCCTCGACGGTCTCAAGCTGCTGGGCGAGAGCTGCATCATCGTCAGCGTCCAGCGCGACGAGTGCGTTCGATACCGTGAGGGCGGGATGTCCACAGGGGACAAAGCCTTCGATGACATCCATAGCTTCGGTAATGGTTGAACCCAGGCCTGCGAGGGCATTGACGAGTTGCTGTTTGGTATCCATAACGGTCCTTTCGACGGGTCAATTTTGCTTGGCGAAAATATACGTGACGCAATCGGTAACAAAAGTGCGAAGTGCGGCGCACATTGGGGTCTTCACAGCTCGTGCATAGAACAGCTGTCCGCTTTCAGAACGTGGTAAGATAACACTCCACAAGCGGGGCTCGCCCTGCACGTTCCTTGAAAAGTTGACGGGTGTTGGGTGCGCGTGCCCAATGCCATCCAGACTTCCCGACATTCGGGGGCGACTGGTTTCGACACGATAGCTCTGAGAGAGGAAGCAAGCCGAGGTCTCCTCGCCTCGTTAAACAGGGGTACCGTCAAATTGAATTGACAACAACTCTTCTTTTGAGCCTATGGCTCTCGCTGCTTAGTTTATAGCGGCGCGTCAACCCGGTGATTTCCCCGACACCGGCGCGACGTCATTTTAGGGGAATGCTCCTGCGCACGTAATCGGTATGGCGCAGGCTAAGACCGAACCGGTTAGGACGCCGCGAGCGTGTCGCTGCGCGCAAAGCGTCCGAGACTAAACCAGCGACTGAGCTTGGAGATGCCAATCAGGGGGCTTTCGTGGACCGGAGTTCGATTCTCCGCGCCTCCACCAGAAGAGGAAGCGTCGAACTCTTCTTTTACAAGAATGAGTTTGCGCTTGTGTATAGGTTGGGGGACGCCTGATGGCGTCCCCTTTCCGTTCCCATTGCCGTGAAACGCCGTATTTTGCGTTTTAAGGCGTTTTAAGCCCGTTGGGGTACTCGTGTACCCCTCGGGCTTTTTTCGTGCCTTAAAACGCCTCTGAAGCGGTCTGGGGACGTTCGAGCGCCCATGTGCATCTCGCGTTCGCTCGATGCAAGGGTGGCCGCCCTGCGGGCGGCAGTCGGATGCGGGTGGACGTACAGAAGGGGTGCGGCATGGGCCTCGTTCCATTTTGCCGGCCGTTCGTTAATGTCTATTAACGCTGAGAACTTTTGTTCCAGTTTTGAATTTCGATTTAGTGCTCATTTATGAGGGTTTTTTCCTGAAAAAGTGCGATTTGTTCCAGTTGTTCCAATTCGCAAAATCGGAGTTGGAACAGGTTTTTCCCGTATCTACCAGGCATTTCTAGTAAATGTTCCATTTGTTCCAATTATTTTTAACTTACGCGTAAGAGAAAGGAATATAGGAAGGAGTCTTTATATATGTATCTATATATAAAAACTTGTTAAAAACCGGAACAATTGGAACAAATGAGCAAAACCGCAGGTAAACACGGAAAAATCTTGTTCCAACTTTTTTGGAACAAACTGGAACAAAACTGGAACAGACCCCGCAATCCTTGGCGTACGTCTTCTTCCCCCGCCGACTTTTCAGGGGGCGTGAGCGAACTTTTTTGAATTGATTTCTGCCCATAAACGAGCGGAAATAGGCTCTGAGCAGGGGTAACGAAATAATAAGTGTTGCAAAGTTAGTGTTAACACCGTATAATAAAAGCTGTATAGATAAATGGCTCAGCACCCGTCCCGTCCTTGATGCGGGGTTGCTATCGGGAATAGGAGCCGAGCGCTCGGTCGAATAGG
>JAGZEK010000053.1 GCA_018368345.1 Collinsella sp. | reverse complement strand
TCTTACATTTCTTTATTTCAGGCTGTGATTCAACTTTAAAAAGATGGAAAAAGCTTTCCATTGGAGCATTATCTAGGCAGTTTCCCTTGCGGGACATACTTTGAATTAAACCTAATGAATCAATCTTTTCACGGTAATATTCTAATTGGTAGTGCCATCCTTGGTCAGAATGGATAATTGGACTAAAGTTATTAGGGAGGTTATCCTCAAGCTGGCTTAATGTATCCATAATCAACAATTTATTTGGGCTTTGGCTAACAGAAGCGGCTAAAACTTCCTTGGTAGCTTGATCTAAAATGACTGACATGTAAGCCCAGGTCGAATCACCTAGACGTACCTGTGAAACATCCGTATGAAGAACGGTAAAAGGAGATGTAGCATCAAATGTTTGGTTTAACAAGTTATCAGCTACCTTACCAACTGTACCTTTATAAGAAGAATAGTGATTATTTTTACGACGATTATACATAGCTGGTTGTACACCTAATTCGTTCATTAGGCGACGTAAAGTGGCTTCAGCCATGTGATATCCAGCTTTCTCAAGAAGTGGCATTATACGGCGATAGCCGTATGTGTAAGAACCCCTCCATTTACCTTTTTCCGCTATTTCTTTGATTACCACCTTAACATCAGCATACTTATCATTTTTATTGATGATACGTTTGCGTTCATCGTAATAGGTTGGTCGCTTCAAGTCAATCGTTTTTAGAAGCTCACCAATCCCATATCGTTCCTTTTTGGGTAAGTTTTGTTGGTCCACCCTGATCTGATCCACAATTATTGTTTTCTCCTTGGCTTTGAGGGCCCGAACAGGGTCAACGATTTTTTTAAGATATCACGCTCCATTTTGACTTGACGTAATTCACTCTTTAGTGCCGCAATTTCATCACTTTCCTTTTTTAAGATTTTACGTGCATCCTTCTTTGTCATTTTTGACATCTTACTTGGCCTACCTTTCTTCTTGGGTTTCAAGGCCTCAGATCCACCTTCCATAAACAACTT
>JAGZEK010000052.1 GCA_018368345.1 Collinsella sp. | reverse complement strand
TTCACCATGCCTACGGTGACACATGAATGTTCCTATCCTAGTAGTATCCTCGACACAGAGGCTCATGATAGTGGCGTGTATGTGATGGTCATGCACCTCGATCACGATTTAGATCTCGAAATCGGTTCTAAAGGGATGATGCATTTCAAACCTGGTTACTATATGTACGTTGGTTCCGCGAAGGCAAATTTGACGAAACGCATTGAACGTCATAAACGAAAACGGAAGAAAATGCATTGGCATCTAGATTACTTCCGAGGTCACTGTGAAATGATAGCGGGTTTGCCGATTCGTACCAGAGGGCGGCCGCAGGCTATGACAATTTCTGCTCATGAACGGCGTAAAGGTAAACTCTCTGATGATTCGGCTGCTCGTGAAAGCGCAGATGTAGATCTAACTAAAATTGATGTAGAATGTGCTCTCGCTGATGCGGTGCGAGCTATTGCGGAATGGAATGTACCGAACTTTGGGTGTAGCGACTGTGACTGCAACAGCCATCTATTCGGAATGAGCGAAAATCCGATACACAATCAATTCTTTATGAACGTAATAGAAAATTACAGGATGAATATGCTAGATGAACTAGTTAATAGGTAATTATTATTGATGGGGCCCGAGAACTATATACGTAATTAATTAAAAAGTGCTATTACCTATCTCTTCGCTCCATAGTGATCTAAGTCGCTCATCAATAGGTAATAGCCCTTTTTAATACGCTAGTTATAAAGGTGTCCCATCAATAATAATATAGTCCTATCCATAGTTATCCCAGCATATTCATTCTATAGTTTTTACATAGAGAGAGGGGGAGGTTTTGTGTATGAGGTTGTTTAGGTATGTGTTGTTAGGTATCGTTGGTGTTTGTAGTGTAGTGTTGAGTGGTTGTTCTTTCATTTGGACGACGGAGAATGGTGATCCTGCGACACCAGAGGATATCAAGTCTAGCGTGGAGAAGGAGTTTTCGGTTGTGCATCCGAATCTTGTTCTTCAGTCATCTGTGGTGGAGAAGGAGAAGCCATTC
>JAGZEK010000051.1 GCA_018368345.1 Collinsella sp. | reverse complement strand
CCGCGAGGACTTCATCCGGTTCTGCTCCGCCATGCGCAGGCAGAGCCAGGGGACGAGGTTGAACGAGGGCTACGAGCTGCGCGTCTCGTGGTCCCCCGAAGAGCTTTCAAAGGACAGCCCCGAGGACATCCAGCGGGCGTGCGAATACGGCTATGCCCTGTGCAAGGAAGTGGCCCCGAACGCTCCCTGCTGGGTCACGGTCCACACCGACGGCGAGGGCGGCTGCGTGCACGTCCACGCGACCATCGCGAACCATGACTTGGTATCCGGCACGGCCATCGCGCACGGCACCGACCACGCGACCGTGAAGCGCAAGAACGACCGGCTGAGCCGCGAGATGGGGTTCACCGTCGTGGGTCCCGAACCCGCCAGGGAGCCGACCACATGGGCCGAGCGCAAGGGGCAGTTCGGCATCGAGTCCTTCGAGCGCGTTCTGGGCAACCGCGTGGCGGACGCCCGCGACCATGCGAGCAACATGGAGGAGTTCCTCGAGGGGCTGAAGGTTCGCGGCGTCGAGCTGACCGAGACCCGCAAGGTCGACGAGAAGACCGGAGAGGAGACCGTGGGCTGGAGCTACAAGTCCCGCGACCCCTACGGCAAGGGCAGGCGCAAGAGAAGGCGCCGTGCCTCCAACCTCGCCGACGACCTGACCCGCGAGGGCATCGAGGCGTACTTCGAGGCGAAGCAGCGCGAGCTTGAGGCACCCGAGCAGGACGCCCCGGCACCGGAAGTCCTTCCCGACGTGCCCGAAACGGCGGAGCCGGCAGCACAGCCCTCTAAGGATTCCGCTCTCGACGTGTACGACCTCGACCGGGCGTACGTGTCGGAGATGGCGTCCGACCTTCAGAAGGCGCACATCCACCGCTCACGCGAGGAGGGCAAGCCCTTCATGGACGAGCGCTATCAGCAGATTGTCGAGGCGCGCAACCACCCGGACGAGCAGCTGGCGAAGCTGCGCGAGGACGTGGACGCCGCAAGGCGCGAGTTCCATGCCTCCAAGGAGGCACGCGACACCCTGCAACACCCG
>JAGZEK010000050.1 GCA_018368345.1 Collinsella sp. | reverse complement strand
GGTTTGCTCACGTGGGTTCCCCCATTCGGAAATCTGCGGCTCACAGAATATTTGCTTCTCCCCGCAGCTTATCGCAGCTTGTCACGTCCTTCGTCGGCTCTCAGTGCCTAGGCATCCGCCCTGTGCTCTTTATAGCTTAACCTTTAAGATTTGAAAGCGGTTCGGATTAAGCGGCAGACCTGCGTTGAATGTTTACATTCAAAAGCTGTTCTGCTGGTTAATTCGGAATCATTTGCGAAGCAAAGGATATGAATAAAAGCATGGCTTTTACGAATAACCGCTTCATGATTTTCCGTCTTCCAATCCCATATCAGATATATAGCGTTATACCTGACGGCTTTTTTTGATTTTCATCATTTCGGTTTGTTTCTTGGTTTGGCATATCTTATCGTATATGCCGCACCTCGGATGTCTAAACATTATTAATGTTTATTAGATATTTTAATATGCAGTTTTCAGGGAACAGTGTCCGCTTTTCGCAGACCCTCGGCTGTTTTTTGGCAGCCTGTAGATATTAACACAGTGTCAACTCTTTGTCAACAGCTTTTTTATTAATATCTGATGGAGATAAAGGGATTCGAACCCTTGACCCCCTGCTTGCAAGGCAGGTGCTCTCCCAACTGAGCTATACCCCCATTTAGGGTTTTAAACCTATTCAATTTAATAAAATCTGGCAGCCACCTGCTTTCCCATACCGTCTCCAGTATAGTATCATCGGCCGCTTAAGGCTTAACCTTCGTGTTCGGGATGTGTACGGGTGTTTCCCCTAAGCGCATCGCCACCAGAAATGTGTTTTGTGTTGTTCCGTTTCGCCTTTTCCCTCCGGGCGGTCTCACGTAACAACGCAAAACCCTCTCGTTTTATTTCCGGCTTTCTCGGAACTTTTTATTTAGTTTCCACTGATAACACAACAGTAAAACAACCCCTACTTCTTCTTCCTTAGAAAGGAGGTGATCCAGCCGCACCTTCCGATACGGCTACCTTGTTACGACTTCACCCCAGTTATCAGACCTGCCTTCGGCGGCTCCTTC
>JAGZEK010000027.1 GCA_018368345.1 Collinsella sp. | reverse complement strand
ACGGCCCGCCTCCTGGACTCCAGGTCGTGCTTCGACCTGAGATCTATACTCATGGAAAACCTCCCATTTCCCGATGTCCAAGAAATGGGAGGCAGTTCACTGTCCCCTTTGTGGTGGTTTGCTCGTTAAAAGCGAAATATCGCTACTTGGAAAGCTCGTCGGCGAGAGTCTCAATCTGAGCGCGCGAGGCGTCGTTGAGCGAACCCAGGACGGTCACCTTGCTCTGCGCCAGGGTGATGTCCTTCATGCCCTCGAGCTCCTTGGTCATGACCTTGGCAGCGGCGGGCGCCCAGGAGCCTGCCTCGACGAGTGCCACCGTGCGATTCTGGTAGGCATGCTCGGCGAGCGTGTGGATGAAGGTGCTCATGAACGGGAAGATCTCGCCCTGATAGGTGATAGAAGCGAGCACCAGGCGGTCGTAACGGAACGCATCCTCAACGGCCTCGGCCATATCGTCGCGAGCCAAGTCAAAGACGGAGACCTTCTGACCGCGAGCCTCGAGTGCCGCGGCGAGCTCCTCAACGGCAGCCTTCAAGTGACCGTAGACGCTCGCGTAGGCAATGGTGATGCCCTCGTCCTCGGGCTGGTAGCTCGACCAGGTGTTGTAGGTGTCGAGGTAGTAGCCCAGGTTCTCGGTCAGCACGGGGCCGTGGAGCGGGCAGATGATCTGGATGTCCAGATCGGCGGCCTTCTTGAGTACGGCCTGCACGAACTTGCCGAACTTGCCCACGATGCCAAAGTAGTAGCGGCGAGCCTCGCAGGCCCACCCTTCCGGATCCTCGATGTCGTTGGCGCCGAACTTGCCAAAGCCGTCGGCACTAAAGAGTACCTTATCGGTGGACTCGTAGGAGAACAGCACCTCGGGCCAGTGCACGTTGGGGGCGCCGACAAAGGTCAGGCTGTGGCCGCCCAGGTCGAGCACGTCGCCCTCTTTGACGACCATCTTGCGCTCGGGGTAATCGGTGCCAAAGTAGTTGACCATCATGCGGAAGGCGCCCATGCTGGCCACAATCTGGGCCTGGGGATAGCGCTCCATAAAGGCAGCGATGCCAGCGGAGTGATCGGGCTCCATGTGGTGAACGACCAGATAATCGGGCATGCGACCGTCGAGCACGGCCTCGATGTTGCCGAGCCACTCATCAACAAAACCGCCGTCGACCGAATCGGCGACAGCGATCTTTTCGCCCAAGATAACGTAGCTGTTGTATGCCATACCGTTCTCGGACACGTCGTACTGGCCCTCGAACAGGTCAATGTCGTGATCGTCGACGCCAACGTAGCGGATATCCTTGGTGATCTCCATCAGGCAAAGCCTCCTAGATAGACAAAAGAACCCGTCTATCATAGCACTCGGCTGCATCCCAACAGCTATCTGCCAGCATCCTTACCGATTGTTGTTGAAGTGCAAGATTATGCCGTTGAGCTGCGCAAACTACGAGCGCGGAGCCGCCGTGCTATGTCGAACGATGAGCTGGCCTGGAATACGAATGGCAACGGTTTTGTCCGATGCCCCCGCCTCGGGAACCGCATGCTCAAATACCTCGCGTCCGCGCTGATGCAGATCGAACCGTACGGTCGTGAGCTCGTTGTGCGCGACAAAGTCGTCAAGCGAATCGTCGACGCCCACCACGCTCACGTCTTCGGGCACGCGCAGGCCACTATCGCGCAGCGCGGCGATGGCCCCGTTTGCCATCTGGTCGTTTGCCGCGTAGATTGCCGTCATCGTACGGTCGTGCTCGGCCAGGTACCTGCCAGCCTCGTAGCCGCTGTTGGCAGACCAGTCGCCCTCGAGTGGCTCTATCGGCTCGATGTGTCTACGTTCGAGCGAGTCTTGCCAACCGGCGCGGCGGAACTGTTCGTCCACCGAGAAGGACGGACCACCGATGTAGCGAATCTGCTCGTGGCCGAGCTCAAATAGGTGATCCATAAGCAACAGCGAGCAGCCGTAATGGTCGGAGTCAACCGTGGTCACGCGCGGATGCGCATACATGGTGACGATAACCGTGCCGATTCCCGGCAGCGGATCGAACGTCTCAAAGTCGGGTGCCATGCGGCTCATGCCGATGATGATGCCATCGACCGGCAGCGCCGCCATGCGACGCGTGGCCTCGGCAAGCGAAAACTCCTCGGTCTTGGACATCTCGACCAGCGTGATGGCGCAAGCATGCTCGCGTGCGGCGCTGGCAATGCCGTCAATCATCGTGAGGTTCCCAAACTTGGTGACGTCGTTAACACACAGACCGACCGAATGGTAGCGACCATCGCGCAGGGAGCGACCGGCATAGCTGGGGCGAAAGCCAAGTTCCTGCATGGCGGTCTGCACGCGCTGACGCGTCTGCTCGTTAACGTTAGGCAGGCCGTTGGCAACGCGCGAAACCGTCTGCTGCGAAACGCCAGCAGCACGGGCGACGTCGGCCATGGAGACCGGACGAGAACTTGTATCGTTGGAGGGGCGCCTTGCCACAGGATCACCTTCACCCTTGCGAGATCTGAATAGCATGCATGCCTACCCGTGCAGAAAAATAACCTGCGCGAAGGGCCGCTATCGTCGGACGCATGTTAACGTACTCTACTTTTTCTAGCTGCAGCTCTTCTGCTCTATAAGTCCATACGGTGCTACCGTTCACGGCTGGAAACATACCGATTACCAGATTCTCAAAAAGTAATAAGCGTTGTGTTATGAGTACGTTAACATAGCCCGTAACGTGCGACATCGTGGACGTGGAGTTCACGCCGCTTCAAATTGTTAACGTACTCATAATGACGCAAAACTCGCCTGTTCGCGCCAAGGAAAGGACCCTCATGACCGCCCCCGACGAAAAGACACTCGCCACCCTCACCAAGTTGTTCGAGGAGGAGTTTGGCCCCATCGGCGACCGCCAGGTGCTCTATGTGCACGCCCCCGGCCGTTCCGAGATCAGCGGCAACCACACCGACCACGAGGGCGGCCACGTCATCGCCGGCTCGCTCGATGTCGCCGTCGACGGTATCGCCGTGGCAACCGACACCAACAAGGTCCGCGTTGCCGACGAGGGCTACCCCACCTTTGAGATCACGCTCGACACGCTGGATGTTCAGGAGTCCGAGAAGGGCACATCCGCAAGCCTCGTCCGTGGCATGGCCCACGAGATCGCGGCTCTGGGCATTGAGCCCCAGGGCTTCGACTTCGCCTTTACCTGTTCCGTTCCCTCGGGCGGCGGCCTTTCCAGCTCCGCTGCCGTCGAGGCCGCATACGGCCGCGCCATGGAGACGCTCTGGGGAGCGCCCGCCATTGAGCCCGTCGCGCTTGCGCAGATGAGCCAGCGCACCGAGAACAACTACTACGGCAAGCCCTGCGGCCTGATGGACCAGGCTGCCGTGTGTCTGGGCGGCCTTGCCTACATGGACTTTGAGGATCAGGCTCAGCCTAAGACCCAGAAACTCGAGCTTAACTTTGAGGATCACGGCTATGCGCTCGTGCTCGTCAAGGTGGGTGCCGACCACGTGGCCGCTACCGACGACTACGCCGCCGTTCCGCGCGAGATGCAGGACGTAGCCGCCGAGTTTGGCAAGGCACGTCTGTGCGAGGTAAACGTTGCCGACTTTGATGCCAAGCTGCCCGAGCTGCGCGCCAAGCTGGGCGACCGCGCCTGCCTGCGCGCCGTTCACTACTGGTACGAGAACGGCCTAGTCGACAAGCGCTGGGCAGCCCTGAACGCCGGCGATATCGACCAGTTCCTGACCCTGACGCGCGAGTCCGGCGCCAGCTCTGCCATGTACCTGCAGAATGTCGTTGCCAAGCTGGGCTCCGAGCAGCCTTCTATGTACGCGCTTGCGCTTGCCGAGCACGTGCTCGACGGCCGCGGCGCCGTCCGCATCCACGGCGGCGGCTTCGGCGGCACCATCCAGGCCTTCATGCCGCTCGACCTGGTCGACACCTTCATTACCAAGATGAACGGCTGGCTGGGCGAGGGTTCTGCCCGCCACTACGCCATTTCTGACAAGGGGGCTTACGCGGCATGGCTGTAATGACCAACGTGCGCGAGGCCGCGCAGGGCCTGATTGAGTACGCCATCCACCGGTCCATGATCGGACAGGACGATCGCATCTGGGCTTACAACACCATTCTGGAGTGCATCGGCGCCACGGGCCCGGCACTCGACATGACCTGGGCGCTGCAGACCGAGAAGCTCTCGATCTTGCACCCCGACACCCTCCCCGACTTTGATCTGGAGGGCACACTCGCCGCGCTTTCCGAAGCCGCCGTTGTCAATGGTGCCACCGAGGACACGGCATCGGGCCGCGACCGCATCGCCATGCGTATCATGGGCATGCTCATGCCGCGCCCCTCTGTCGTGATTGACGAGTTCACCGGCCGTATGGGCGTCAACGAGCCTCGCGCCGCAACCGACTGGTTCTACGGCCTGTGCTGCGACGCCGGCTACGTACGCCGCGCCGCCATCGCACGCAACATCAAATGGAGCACCCCCACCAACTGGGGCGACCTTGAGATCACCATCAACCTGTCAAAGCCCGAGAAGGACCCGCGCGATATCGCCGCGGCCGGCGCTGCCAAGAACACGGGCGAGAAGTATCCCGCCTGCCAGCTGTGCATCGAAAATGAGGGCTACCCTGGGCGCTCCGCCGCGGCCGACGGCGGCGCTCATCCCGCGCGTCAGAATCTGCGCATCATCCCCATCCAGCTCGACGGCGAACGCTGGGGTTTCCAGTACAGCCCGTACGCATACTTTAACGAGCATTGCATTGCCATGAGCTCCGAGCATCGTCCGATGCACGTCGATCGCAAGGGCCTCTCCTGCCTGCTCGACTTTGTGGACCTGTTCCCGCACTACTTTATCGGTTCCAACGCCGACCTGCCCATCGTGGGCGGCTCGATCCTGTCGCACGACCACTTCCAGGGCGGCGCGCACGAGTTCCCCATGATGCACGCGGCCGAGGTCTCGCAGTTTAACGTGCCCGGATTTGACCAGGTCAGCGGCACCGTGCTGCAGTGGCCGCTTTCGGTGCTGCGCCTGCGCTCGCACGACCGCGCTCAGCTGCTCGACGCTGCTGAGAAGATCATCCTCGCCTGGCGTGAATGGACCGACGAGTCCGTGGGCGTCATCGCGCATACAGCCGACGGCGTGGCGCACAACACCGTGACGCCCGTCATCCGCCGCGTGAACTACCGCGGCAACGCCGGCGGCGAGATCTACGAGGCCTACCTAGCACTTCGCTGCAACATTACGACCGACGAGCATCCGCTAGGCGTGTTCCACCCGCATGCCGAGTATCACCATATTAAAAAGGAGAACATCGGCCTGATCGAGGTCATGGGCCTGGCCATTTTACCGCCGCGCCTGGTTCCCGAGCTCGGCGCCGTTCGCGAGCATCTGCTGGCAGCCAAGGTCGATACCAGCTACGACCTTGCCGGTGCGCTCGAGGGCGACGACCTTTGCCGCAGCCACGCTGCATGGGCCCTGGATGTCTTTGCCCGCCGTGCCGATGAACTTACGGCCGACAACGCCATCGATATCCTGCACGAGGAGGTCGGCGTGGTGTTTGGCCACGTGCTCGACAACGCCGGCGTCTTTAAGTGGGACGAAGCCGGCCGCGCCGCCCAGCAGCGCTTTATCGACTCGCTGTAGCATACGAGTTCGAGCCTCATCAGCGGCCACGACATAACCGCCCACACGACAACGGCGCCCGCCGGCAACATCGCCGACGGGCGCCGTTTTCGAGTGTTCGGTGCCGCGACTCCTAGAGTTCAGTCACGACAACGTTGTTGAAGATTTCATCCCAGCGGTCCATGACCAGGTGGCCGGTCTTGGGATCCATGGCGTTGAGCTTGCCGCAGGTATTGGCGGTCTTGAGCACCGTGACATCGTCGGCACCAGCAGCAATGGCATGCGCAAAGCCAGCGATGGTCGAGTCGCCGGAACCCGTCGCGTTCACGGCCGCAATCGCGGGCGTCTTGGCACGGAACGCGCGACCCTCATGGAAGCCCACCGACCCGGCAGCGCCCATCGATACGACAACCCAGGGGATACCGGCAAAGCGGCCATCGGCGGCAAGCGCCTCGCGCAGGGCATCGACATCATCGGTCGTAAAGGACGTACCCAGTAGGCCGTTAATCTCGGTCAGGTTGGGCTTTACGAGCTCAGGCTTAGCGTCGGACTCCAGCGCGGCCTCCAGCGATGCACCCGAAGTGTCGAGCAGCACCTTGGCGCCCGCCTCCTCGGCAATCTTGACGAGCTCGGCATAGTAGCCAGCATCGACGCCACGCGGCAGCGAACCCGAAAGCGTCACGACGTCCGCCTTCGCTGCAAGCTCGGCGAACTTTGCCGTAAAGGCCTCGAGCTCGGCAGGCGCAATCTGCGGACCGCTCTCCAACAGCTCGGTCTGATTACCCTCGTGCAGAATATTCAGGCAAATGCGCGTCTCACCGGCGATGGGCACAAAGTCGTTCTTGACGCCGTCGGCATCCATAAGCTCGGCCATATAGGCACCCATGTGGCCGCCGAGCAGGCCGGTCGCGAGCACATCGTCGCCCAACTGCAGCAGCACGCGGCTCACGTTGAGACCCTTACCGCCAGCGGTCTTTTCGGGCGTCACGCGGTTCACGTCGTCGATGATCAGCTTGTCGAGTTGATAGCGCGTATCGATCGACGGGTTCATGGTAACGGTCAGAATCATGTTGAACTCCTGTTTCCGGGGCACGACGTGTGCGACCCCAAACATACGATAGCTCTTTAAAGGATCTCGATCTCAAAACCGCGGGTGACGGTCTCCCCCGGCTTGGCAACCAGGCAGCCACGCTTGTGCTCCAGAATATCGTCCTCGTCGGAGCAGGTGGACAGGCCGCCCCACGGTTCCACGGCCACAAAGTCGCCTTCGGGCTTGCTCCACACAATCAGGTACGGCATATCGCGGAACGTTAGGCGCACGCCCTTGTCCTCGGTTTTCTTGGTCAGCGTAACCACGCGGCTCTCGAGCACGTCAAAGATGGTCTCCGCGAAGTCGAAGAGTTCGTGGGTAAGCGGCAGGTTCTGGCCGATCATGGGGTTCTTGCTGCGATGCTCAACATCAATCAGGCCCGTCGAGGGGACGGCAGTACAAAGCTCGGCGGCCTCACGCTGCTCAAAACGGAGCTCGTAATCGTCATAGGACTCGCCCTCGTCGAGCGGGCACGTAAAGCCGGGGTGACCGCCCACAAAGAACGGCATGTCCTCGGTACCCTCATTGGTCACCTCGTACGACACGGCCACCTTTTCCGAATCGATCGCGTAACGAGCAACGATCTTAAACGGATACGGGTACTGCTCGAGCAACTCGGCATGGTCGGCAGAGCTCAGGCTCAGCGCGACCATGTTATCGCCCTGCTCCTCGAGCTTCCACTCCTGCTTGCGGGCAAAGCCGTGGCGGGCAAGCTTGACCTCGCGGCCGCCCATGGTCATCGCGCGGCCGTCACGAAGGCCGCCGCAAATCGGAAAGCAAATGGGTGCCTGGCCCGACCAGACCGAAGGATCGCCCTGCCACAGGTACTCGCGACCGTTGGCTTTAATCGAAGTGAACGATCCGCCAGCCGTGCTCAGTGCCACGCGAACAGAACCGTTATCAAGAACAAACTCCATAGGAGCCTTCCCTTTCTTACGCCAGCCCGCCGAGTGAATAGGGCTGATAGAAAACCGGCCCGCGCCCCCTCACAGAAACGCGAGCCGTCAACGGACTAGTAAATTACGCCGGATACCCGCTAGTCATGGTATTCGCCGCGGTCCCACTTCTCGAGGAACTCGTCAAAGAAGTGCGGGTCGGCCTGAGCCTCGGCGTCGGCCTTGTTGCAGGCGTCGATCTTGGCGATCAGGGCATCGTGCTCGGGGGTCTTCTCGTAGGGCTCCTCCAGGAAGGCAAGCATGATGTCGGCCATCAGGAATTCGCCGGTGATCTTGCCGCCAAAGCCCACGATGTTGGCGTTGAGCTCGCGACGGGCATACAGGGCAGAGGTCATGTCGCGGACCAGCGCGCAGCGGGCGCCGGGAACCTTGTTGACGGCGTTGGTGATGCCGATGCCGGTGCCGCACAGGGCCACGCCAAAGTCGGCCTTGCCGCTGGCAACAGCCTCGCCCACGGCCTTACCGTAGATGGGATAGTGCGTACGGGTGTGGCTGTAGGTGCCGCAGTCGAGCACCTTGTAGCCAGCCTGCTCCAGGCGGTCGGCCAGATAGATCTTCTCGTCCGTAACGATATGGTCGCAACCGATTGCGATGGTCTTCTTCATCAGAACGTCCTTTCGTCTGAATTCACAAGTTGAGATAGAAATTCGAGTTCTCGGTGGCTCTCGTTAGGCCATCTTGTTGAGCATGTCGACACGGATCTGGTGACGGCCGCCGGCGTACTGGGCGCGCAGGAACTCGCGGGCGATCTTCTTGGCGACCTCGGTGCCCACAACGCCCGGGCCCATGGTGACCATGCGCGAGCCGTTGTGCTCGCGGGTCATGTAGGCGGAACGCTCGTCGGAAATGTTGGCGACGACCATGCCCTTGATCTTGACGGCGGCCATATAGGAGCCGACGCCGTACTTATCGAATGCGAAGCCCTGGGAATCCTTGTGCTCCAGCAGGTCCTTGGCAACGGCGGTCGCGGAATCGACAAAGTCCGCAGCAGGGGTCTCGGAATAGTCGACGACCTCGTGACCGTCAGCGATGAGCATCTCCTTGATGGACTCCTTCATCGACATACCGTCGGCATCGGAAGCGATTACAACCCTCATGACATCCTCCTTGAGAGATACGCAGGTGCGTAGTTTCTGTTTGGAAGTGTTGAATCGCGTTCAGGTCCGGGCATCTGAATGTGCGGTTCTTCACTGTTCATGTTTATTTGAACACATTCAAACATTTACTGCAATAACTATTTGTTTATCTTTGTTCTTTTTTGAACAAATACCGTTCGCGGATGATTGGCGACCGTTTAGGCTCAGGGAAGGCCCGGCTTACCACGTATTCAACAAACAAAAGGGCGGCCGAGAACGTGTCTCGGCCGCCCTTCGGCGGTATTCCCCGGTATATACAGCTGTTTTAGCTACTCAGACCGTCCGCTCTTCTTGGCATGTTTGGACGGAGCGCTCAGAAAGCGACCCGTCAAATAGTTCGCCGGGCCGGAAATATCAATCCCCAGTAGCACGTGCCCCAGCCACAAAAACGCCGCGAGCACCAACAGTGGAATCACGCACGAGGTCACGATCATCACGATGACACCTTCGATCAGATCGGTCACCTGCTGCACAATTTCATCGGTCATCTGCTTGGCACCGCTGGTCACCGACGTGACGAGACCCGAGGCACCGTCGGCAAGCTGCTCAAGCACGCTCTTGGACTCTGTGGACTCGGTCTTTTTCTTGCTTGCTTTGGAGCTGTCGCTATCTGCCGCACTCGCAGCGTCGGCCGCCTTTTGCTCGGCTGCCTCGATGCTCACTCGATACGTTTCGTCGACCTTTTGCGACACCCATACGCTTGCAGGCACCAACGCCATGCCGATCATGGCAACCACCAGCACGCGAGTCGCCACGCGGCGCAGGACGGCGCTCGTGCTCCAGCGCCCATGAATGCCAAGCGACACCGCAAAGAGCACCAACGCAAACGGGATTAAGATGCCTAGGCCAACCGACCACAAAATAGTCAGCAGATATTTCTCGAGATAGAGCACGGCAAGCACGATGCCCAAGTTGCCTGAAAGCTGCGCGAGCTGCTCGGCAACCGGCGTTCCCGTATCACCCGGCAGCGCGGTAATGCCCGCAGATAGCGCCACGCACGAGGTCGTGAGCGCCAGTACGTTACCTTTCTTTTGATCGATGACCTCGATGGTGGAGTCCCAAGTCTTGGTATCGGCAAAATGCGGACGAGCTACAAAGCCCGACAGCAGCGCCAGCACCACGAGCGCAACGATAAAGCCAATCTGGAGCTTTTTGTTTGCGCACACGACATCGGACAGGCTGGGCTGCAGCTCGGTTACCGTCGTATGCTCGGTTATCTGGACAGGACGCCCATGAGCCATCTCATACGCGTCTCTTTTTTGAATTGATCCGTTGTCCGGCATTTGGATACCTCCTCATTCCGGCCTGTATTGCGGTGGAAAGTATACCCACCCATCGAAAAACCGAACGGCAGGAGGCGCAACAAGCTGCTGCATGATCCGCCCGCCATGAAATGGGCCCATCTACTACGTTTAACCGCCCATCCCCGACCATGCCACAAAGCGAAAAAACAAAACCGACGCTCCTATAAGTTGTCAAGAGGCAGTTTGCGGGAGCGCTCTCTCCAATTCGCACAGGAGCTCGTAATACCTCCTCTCCAGTTTCGTC
>JAGZEK010000026.1 GCA_018368345.1 Collinsella sp. | reverse complement strand
TTCAGCATCAGGGTAGCGCTGCGACGCGGAAATCGCGCGCCGTTGCCGCGCCCCGCAGTGCCCGCTTCCCCCGAGAACAATTATCAGTGCAGGTAGATGGCTCGCCATTTTTCAAAAAAGACCCGCATGGTCGACCCATGCGGGTTAAACGTAGTAGATAGGCCGTTTTCGTGGTGCAGCGTTTGCAAGATGTGTCAAAGGGGCTGTCCCTTTGACACATTGCTTAGTCTAGGCGGACCGGATCGTGGGGGTAGGCGTTGAGAATCTCGACGCCGTTCTCGGTCACCAGGGCCAGGTCCTCGATGCGGACACCGGTGCGGCCGGGGAGGTAGATGCCCGGCTCGATTGAGAACGTCATGCCTGGCGCTACGACCTGCTCGTTGACCAGCGAGACGTCGCCCGGCTCGTGGTCCTGCAGGCCAATCGAGTGACCCAGGCGATGCGTAAAGTATTTGCCGTAGCCCGCGTCCTCAATCACGTCGCGCGCGGCACGGTCCAGGTCGCACATGCGCACGCCCGGTGCGATGAGAGCCTCGGCGGCCTCGTTGGCGCGGCGCACGATATCGTAGATGCGCGCCGTCTCTTCGTCTGGCTCGCCCCAAAAGAACGTGCGCGTCATGTCCGAGCAGTAGTTGCGATGGCGTCCGCCAATGTCGAACAGCACCACGTCGCCGCGCTTGAGCACGGTGCCGTCGGGCTCGTGGTGCGGGTCGCCGGCGTTGGCGCCAAAGCTTACGATGGGAGGAAAGCTAAAGCCCTCGCAGCCGTGCTTGCGATACAAGTCGAGCATCTGGTCGGCGATTTCGCGCTCCGTCACGCCCTCGTGGACGAGTTTGATGGCATCGGCCATCACGGCGTCGTTAGCAGCTGAGGACACGCGCATGAGCTCCTGCTCGGCGGCATCCTTGTGGGTGCGCGCGGCGGTGACGGCAAAGTCGCCCAGGAAAAACTCGCTCGCAGCATGGCGCTCCATGAGCGGCATCAAAAAGCCGGAGCGCATGACGGCGTCGATGCCAAGCGGTTTGGTCGGGTCGACCTCGCGAGCGATGGCGTCGGCCACGACATCGGTATCGGTGTGGTAGGCAACGCGCGCATTGTCATACTCAGGCAGCTGATGCAGCGCGTTGACCAGGATCACGGGCTCGGCATTGCGCGCGAGCAGCACGCCGCAAAAACGCTCGAACATATCGGCATAAAAGCCGGTCAGATAGTAGATCGACCACGGGTCGTTTACGAGCAGCTGCGCGCCGGGGTGCTGAGCCTCGAGCGCATCGAGCACGCGTGCCACACGCTGGTCATCGACATGTGCCATGAAACATCCTTTCGCTAGGCTGCCACCATGGTATCCCAAGTCCGGCACATAGGGACGTTCCTTTTATGCCGGCACTTCGGGACACTCCTTTGCATCCCATGCGCGCCCTCATAAGTTGCGGTGAAATACGGACTGTTTAGCGGCCTGAAGCCATAAAACAGTCCGTATTTCACGCAACTGCGGAGGAGGACCGGGTGGATGGCGGGGTAGCTAAAAGAGCCCCGTCCCCAATTAGCTACTTAGGCTCGGTCGATGTTCATGCTGGCGATGAGGTCGATGTTGGTGTTGAGGAGGTTCTTCAGAACGATGTCGCCCATGCGGATGGGGGCCTCGACGACCACGCCGCGGATGAGGTCCATAGCTTGGGCGTGAAGCTCCAGCGGGATGGCTTCGGCCGTGCGCACGGGGAGAAGGGCTTCGTCGCCGCCGGAGACGGCCACGGTCGTTGTGAGCACACGCATGGGGCAGGTGAGCTCCTGATGTGCGAACGTATCGCCGCGCGGGCAGTTGTTACCGGTTACGGAGCGCACTTCCACCACGGTGCCATTGGCGTCGTGCTCCACCTCTACGGTCAGGAGGCACTCGGATGGGCAGGTGGTGCAGTTGAACTGCAGCGTCTCGGTCACATTCGTACTCATGAGCTATGCCTCCTCAACGGGATCGACGGACAGGACAATCTCGCTGGCACCCAGGTCGTGCGCTTGCTGGATGACTTTCGCCGGCAGCGGAAAGCTTTCCATAACGCTCGGCTTAAACGCGCGGACCTTGCCGGCGAACAGTTCCTCGCCGTTTGCCAAGATCCTCACGCGGGCGGCGTCGACGGGCCGGCGCACACGGAAGTTGAGCTTGGTGAGCGCCACAGCCGTAATGCGTCCCGGCAGCGCGTAGCCCGCAATGCCGGCAGGGGAGACCGTGAGCTCGCAGCTCGTGTCCGCGACCGCGTTCGTTTCGGCTCCGCCACCCAGCGCGTACGTCGCCGCGGCTGCACCGGCGCGCTCGGACTCGGTCGTCACGTTGTCGGCCAGGTCGTGCACGTGCAGCACGTTGCCACAGGCAAAGATGCCCGGCACGCCTGTCTGGAGGCTCTGGTCAACTACGGCGCCGCGCGTGCGTGGGTCAAGCTCCACGCCCGCGGCAACCGAAAGCTCGTTCTCGGGAATCAATCCCACCGAAAGCAGCAGCGTGTCGCACGGAACGATGTGCTCGGTCCCCGGAATGGGCGCCAGGCGCTCGTCGACCTGGCTTACCTCGACGGCCTCCACGCGGTCGTGCCCGATCACGCGCGTGACCGTGGTAGACAGATGCAGCGGAATGCCAAAATCGTCCAGGCAATTCTTCACATTGCGGCGCAGTCCGTTGGCGTACGGCATGAGCTCGTACACGCCCTCGACAGAAATCCCCTCAAGCGTGCAGCGGCGCGCCATGATAAGCCCGATGTCTCCCGAGCCCAAAATGACGGTGCGCGAGCCGGGTTTGAGGTTTTCGATATTGATGTATCGCTGCGCCAGGCCGGCCGTAAACACGCCAGCGGGACGGCTGCCGGGGATCTTGATCTCGCTGCGAGTGCGCTCGCGGCACCCCATGGCAAGGACGACCGCGCTTCCGGTGAGCTGCAGCATGCCGGCGCGGCTCATGAGCGTGACGGCATGGACTGCGGTGGCTCCCGGGGCCTCGTCCACGCCCGACGCGCTCACGGCTGCGCCCGCGCCCTCGCCTGAATCAATCCCAATCACCATGCTGTTGAGGAACAGCGCAATGTCGGTTGCGTGCAACTGGTCGATAAAGCGCTGCGCGTACTCGGGGCCGGTGAGCTCCTGTTTAAAGTGCGACAGGCCAAAGCCGGGGTGGATGCACTGGCGGAGGATTCCACCCAGGTGCTGCTCGCGCTCCACGATGGCCACGCGCGCTCCGGCCTTATGCGCGGCCAGCGCGGCAGCCATGCCGGCAGGTCCGCCGCCGATAACGACCACGTCGAAGGCTCGCGTTTGTACGGCTTCCACGACGCCGCAATCAATCGCACTCGATTTGAATTCCGCCATCCTAGCGCACCCCCTTCAAAGGTCCCTCGACCAGCCAAGATCCGGCATCCTCCAACAGCACTTCGCTGGGGTCGCAGCCCAGCTCGCGCGCCAGGATCGCCACCACGCGGCTCTGACAAAAACCGCTTTGGCACCGACCCATGCCGGCGCGGCAGCGGCGCTTGACGCCCTCGACCGAAATCGCGCCCGGACGGCGTCGGATCGCGGCCACAATCTCGGCCTCGGGCACCGTTTCGCAGCGGCAGACGATCTGCCCCCACGCGGGATCGGACTCGATCAGCTCCTCCTTGCGCGCCAGCGGTGCGCGGTCAAAGTCGTCCGGCGCGCGGCGAATCGGGTCCCAATCGGCCCTTTCGCGCAAAGCAGCGCCCGCCTCGCGCATCACGCGCTCCATGCGCTCGGCAATGGCCGGCGCGCTCGCCACGCCCGGCGACTGAATACCTGCCGCCTGGAACAGCCCCGGCACCACGGCCGACTGCCCAATAAAGAAGTCGTTCGTTCCCTTAATGACCGGTCGACCGCCGGCAAACGCGCGCACCACGCGACGCGTGTCCAGATCGGGCACCAGCTTGTGCGCACCGGTCAGGAGCGCGTGGACATCGGTCGCGTAGGTCTGCGTGTCGCCTGGCTCGCGCACAGCAGCCGTGGCGGTGATCACGGTGTTGCCATGCACGGTGCCCGTCACGATAACGCCCTTCGACACCGGCGTCGGCACGGGGTAGAGCGGCATGAGTACGCGCGGTTCCTTGTCCAGCACCACGATGTTGCCCTGACGCCAGATCATCTGGAACTCTTCGGCACCCACCATATGCGAGATGTCGGCGGCGCCGTTGCCCGCGGCGTTGATCAAGTAGCGGCAGCGCACGTCTCCGGCGGGCGTCGCCAACGTAAAGCGCGCGTCGTCGCCCGAGCCCGCAACTTCAATCGCTTCCACCGGCGTAGACCGCATAAACGTCACCCCGTTGGCCACGGCGTTCTCCAGTGCGGCGATGGCAACCTCAAACGGGTCGACAAACCCAGTCGATGGGCACCACAACGCGCACGTTACATCGGCACTGGCGCGCGGCTCTAATTCGTGGATGCGGTCGGGTCCGACGATCGAAAGCTCGGGCACGCCGTTCGCCAGGCCATTCTGGCGCAGCTGCTCCAGATGCGCGCGGTCCTCGTCGTTAAAGCCCAACACCATCGACCCGGTGCGGCAGAACAGAAAGCCCAGCTCCTGCGCCCACGCACCGTACAACTCGCAGCCACGGGCGTTGACCTGCGCCTTTACGGTGCCCGGTGTCGGATCGTAGCCGGCGTGCACCAGGCCGCCGTTGGCCTTCGACGCGCCCAGCGCAATATCGTTAGCCGCCTCGACTACGCAAATGGACAGGTCAAACCGCGCGAGCTGCCTCGCGATGGCGCACCCGGTAATGCCCGCGCCCACAATTGCGATATCAAACGTTTCTGCCACGGTGCCTCCCAGATAAGTTGACAGGCTGTCAATAAGACTATCCTACGGTCTATACATCCCCAGCGCGGCGGCAATGCGGCGAACAGCCCCGCAACACCCGCCAACGGCAGGCGAGGGGAGACCCGGCAACGTCGACACGCTCGTCTGCCGACAGCTACGGCAACCTTTCGTCTCGATCTGTAACAGTTAGCTGATGATTTGGGTTCTAGATGTTACAGATCAAGACAAACCCTCCGGCGGATTTTGAATGTCTCGATCTGTAACAGTAAGAGGGGTTTTGGGGCCCAAGATGTTACAGATCGAGATTGAAGTTGGGGAGGGACCCCTGTGTCTCGATCTGTAACACCTAGACCCGGATTCCGCTCCCACTTGTTACAGATTGAGATGTTTGTGTCCGCACCAGCCCCGCCCCTAGCCGTGGTCCCATATAAACAAACCCCGTGGTAAACTTGACCGGACTGTTAATATTCCGAAAGGTACCCCTAATGTCCAAGTACATCTCCGAGCTCATGTCGCCGCAGCTTATGGGCGTCATCTATGCCTTTGTTGGCTTTATCATCGCCCTGTATGTGCTGTCGGTCGTCTATGTGTTCATCGACGCTCGTCGTCGCGGCGCCAGCGCCTACGTGGCATGGGGCATCATCGCCCTCATCCCGTTTGTGGGCCTCATCGCCTACCTGGTCCTGCGTCCGCACTCCTACGCGTCCGACCGCGAGGAACAGGAGCTGGACATGGCCCTGCGCGAGCGCCAGCTTGCCCAGTACGGCACCTGCCCGCAGTGCGGCGCGCCCATCGAGAAGGACTTCGTCGTCTGCCCGGTGTGCGATACCCAGGTTCGCAACGTATGCCCCAGCTGCCATCGCCCGCTCGATGCACACTGGAAGGTCTGCCCCTACTGCCGAACTCGCATCCAGTAACGCATCCATCGCCGGGCCGGCCGCAAGCCACGGGCGCACCGCAAGCCACGCGCGCCCCGCAGCCCCGCCCCACACGATGAAGCATGCGTAGAAAATCGCCCGCCGTGCCATTAAGGTGCGGCGGGCGCTTGTATACCAAGGCAACCTGCCTATAATGATGCAAGTCAAAAACGCCGATCGCATCGCACGCACTTGCATCAGACATCCGAGAGGAGAAAACATACCCATGAAGGCACTCTACAATGACGGTTCGGTGGCCGAGCTCCCGCAGGACGAGGTCACGCACGTCATCCGCCACTCCGCCGCGCACATCATGGCGCAGGCCATCAAGCGCCTCTATCCCGAGGCCGACTTTGCCTACGGCCCCGCGACCGACAACGGCTTTTACTACGACGTCGACCTGCCCGAGGGCGTCAAGATCAGCGAGGACGACTTCCCCGCGATCGAGGCCGAGATGAAAAAGATCGTCAAGGAGAACCTCAAGTTCTCCGTGTACGAGAAGCCCCGCGCCGAGGCCATCGCCCTTATGGAGGAGCGCGGCGAGAAGTACAAGGTCGAGCACATCGGCGACCTGGACGACGACGCCCGCATCACCTTCTACCAGCAGGGCGATTACATCGACATGTGCGTCGGCCCCCACATCTGCTACACCAAGGCCCTGAAGGCCTTTAAGCTCACCGGCGTCTCGGGCGCCTACTGGAAGGGCGACAAGGACAACAAGATGCTCACCCGCATCAACGGCGTCGCCTTTGCCACCAAGGAAGAGCTCGACGAGCACATGCACATGCTGGAGGAGGCCAAGAAGCGCGACCACCGCAAGATCGGCCGCGAGATGGACCTCTTTATGATGCGCGACGAGGCCCCCGGCTTCCCGTTCTTCCTGCCCAACGGCATGATCCTTAAGAACACGCTGCTGGACTACTGGCGCGAGATCCACCACAAGGCCGGCTATGTGGAGATCTCCACGCCGCTCATCATGAACAAGCAGCTGTGGAAGACCAGTGGCCACTGGGACCACTACAAGGACAACATGTACTCCACCGTCATCGACGACGAAGAGTACTGCATTAAGCCCATGAATTGCCCGGGCGGCGTGCTGGTGTACGCGAGCAAGCCGCACTCCTACCGCGAGCTGCCCATTCGCGCCGGCGAGATTGGCCTGGTGCACCGCCACGAGCTGCGCGGCGCCCTGCACGGCCTGTTCCGCGTGCGTTGCTTTAACCAGGACGACGCCCACCTGTTTGTGCGTCCCGACCAGCTGACCGACGAGATCGTGGGCGTGGTTAACCTCATCGACTCCGTGTACCAAAAGTTTGGCTTTAAGTATCACGTTGAGCTTTCCACCCGCCCCGAGGACTCCATGGGCTCGGACGAGGACTGGGCGCGTGCCGAGGAGGGCCTGCGCACCGCTCTGGAGAAGCTGGGCATGGACTACGAGGTCAACGAGGGCGACGGCGCCTTCTACGGCCCCAAGATCGACTTCCACCTGGAGGACTCGCTCGGCCGTACCTGGCAGTGCGGTACCGTCCAGCTCGACTTCCAGATGCCGCTTAACTTTGACCTGGAGTACGTGGACGCCGACGGCACCAAGAAGCGCCCCATCATGCTGCATCGCGTATGCTTTGGCTCCATCGAGCGCTTCATCGGTATTCTGATTGAGCACTTTGCGGGCAAGTTCCCCACCTGGCTGGCTCCCGTGCAGGTCAAGGCCCTGCCCGTGTCCGAGAAGAGCCGCGACTACGCCCACGAGGTGTGCGCCAAGCTGGAGGAGGCCGGCATCCGCGTTGTCTGCGACGACCGCGACGAGAAGATCGGCTACAAGATCCGCGAGGCCCGCAGCATCGACCGCGTGCCCTACATGCTTATCCTGGGCGAAAAGGAGGTCGAGGCCGGCAACATCTCCGTCCGCGATCGCTCTAACGAGACCGTTCAGATGGGCGTTGACGAGTTTGTTGCCAAGGTGACCGAGGAGATCAAGACCCGCGCCTAAGGCAAGCAACACAACAATTAACAAAGGCGACCGTCCACAAAGGGCGGCCGCCTTTTTTATTGCCGAAATAAGAAAAGCCGCTGGTTGAGCGGCTTTTTTTGTTGCACAAAAAGGTACAGGTTTTTGTAGAGGGGTATGGAGATGTACCTACTGGCAGTACATTTTGCGTAATCTGGGCAAACGCTGATTAATTGCTCGTATAATGTCGTCTGTCGAAAGATACAAAAACCTGTACTTTTGCGACTGCGCCTAGCTGCGAGCGAGAAGCCTGTTCTAAACGCCCCTGCATTTGCGTGCATCGCAAAGCAAAAAGAGGGGGCGAGAACATGGAACAAACGGCACGGCGCCAAGAGCAGCTGCCGGGCGCATTTAACGGCGTCACCATCAACAGCCAGCATGGCCGCGTCCGCTGGTATCTGGTTCACACCGCCAATGGAAAAGAGCGTGAGACCTGCGAAAAGGTCCGCCGTATTATCCCTCACAACCTTATGCAGGACGCTTTTGTAATGCAAAAGGAATTCTGGTTTAAGCGGGACGGCGCCTGGTCGCTCCAAACCAAACCCATGTACAAGGAATATTTCTTCGTCGCCACGCACGATGCCGCCGCGCTCGATAGGGCTTTGGCCCAGTTGAGCTTTGGCTGTCGCATCGCCGGTAGCAGGGAGCGGGCATACATGCCCATGCCGGACGATGCACAGGACTGGTATCGCAGCGTGCTGGACGACGACGGCGTGGTGCGTAACAGCGTCGCCCGCATTGAAGACGGCATGTTGCACATAGAGCAGGGTCCCTTGGTGGGGCAAGAGGCCCGCGTAAAGAAAATCGACCGTCATAAACGCTGGTGCCTGGTAGACGTGGGCGAAGGCGACTCCGCTTTTAGGGAGTTGCTTCCACTCGACGTTCCTAGCAAGACGTAAGGGAGACGTTGCACCAGCTAATCGTTCGCATTTTTGAATTTACCGATTGGGGGATCCCTGGGGAACGGGGACGTAAGTTTGACTGTGGCTGCTAAGGAAATGACAGAGAGCTGTGCATCAATGGGGGATGCACTGGCTTTCGATCAGATAAAGCCGAGCGGTACGCTTGGCTATCGCTTTGTTAAGAGGCTGTTTGACCTTGTGTTCAGTCTTTTGATGAGTGTTCTATTGCTTATTCCTATTGCTGTGGTGTGCGCACTTATTAGCCTTGAATCGCCCGGCAGCCCTATGTATACGCAAGAGCGCGTTGGCAAGGGCGGAAAAACAATCAAGATTTTTAAACTTCGCAGTATGGTCGCCGATGCGGGGAATGTGCAGAAGTATTTGAGTCCTGAGCAGCTGCATCAGTGGGAAGTCGAGCGCAAAGTTGATGATGATCCTCGCATTACCAAGATAGGCCAGTTTATTCGCAAGTGCTCTATCGACGAGATGCCCCAGTTTATCAATGTGCTCAACGGTGATCTGTCCGTTATTGGACCTCGCCCCATTACGTGGGATGAGCTGAATCAGCATTTTACGGATGAAGAAAAGGCGGAGCTTCTTTCTGTCCAGCCTGGCATTACCGGCTTATGGCAGGCAACCGATCGTAACGAAGCGACGTTTGAGAGTGGTTTGCGTCAAAAGATTGAGCTTCGCTACGTTCAGAATCGCTGCTTCCGTATGGATTGGAAGTGCTTTACCGGCACTTTCGGCGCTATGTTCGGTAAAGAGAGGACGGGGCGATAGATGGACATCTCCGTCATCATTCCGACCCTTAATGCGGAACATGATATCGAGGGACTTTTGACTGTGCTGGGACGGCAGTCAATACAGCCGATTGAGACTTTGGTCGTCGATTCCGCATCGGAAGATAGAACTATCGAGTTAATCCAGAAGCATAAAGGCGTTCGCCTATTGCAAATTGATCGGCAGGATTTTAACCATGGCGGCACAAGGGATTTGGCACTGAGGGAGTCACGTGGCGATTTTGTCTGTTTTCTCACCCAAGATGCCCTGCCTGTTTCCGATGATTACCTGGAGCTGCTTGTTGCTCCTATGGTAGATGATTCGGAGATTGCGCTTGTTAGTGGTAGGCAGCTACCCAAGGCCGATGCTCGCCGTTTTGAGCAGCTGGTGCGTGGTTTCAACTACCCTGACTCTTCTTCCGTCCGTTCAAAACGTGATCTCAAAAAATACGGTATTAAGACGTTCTTTGCCTCCGACACCTGTTCCGCCTATCGACGAACTGCATATCTCGAATGTGGTGGATTCGAGCATGTCAATACCAACGAGGACATGCTCATGGCCGCCAGGTTTATCGCCTCAGGTATGAAGGTCGCTTACGAGCCGCGTGCCGAGGTCTACCACTCACACAACTTGACGCCATCCCAACAGTTTGCCCGCAACCGTGCCGTCGGCTTCTTCCTCGAATCGCATGCAGACGATCTCATGCATATAAGTGAGACCGGCGAGGGAGGACGGCTAGTCAAGTCGGTCTCATTGCAACTCCTGCGGGAGGGAAATTTTGGCGAGTTCGTCGCCTTTGGCGTCGATTGCTGCGCCCGCCTCCTCGGAAACCGTGCTGGCCGTATGGCCGCTAGAAAAGAAAGGCTATAGCTAATGAAAGGCATCATCCTCGCCGGCGGGTCCGGCACCCGCCTGTACCCGCTCACGCTCGTGACCTCCAAGCAGCTGCTGCCGGTCTACGACAAGCCCATGATCTACTACCCGCTCAGCACCCTCATGCTGGCGGGCATCCGGGACATCCTGGTCATCTCCACGCCGACCGACCTGCCCAACTTCGAGCGCCTGCTCGGGGACGGCTCGCGCTACGG
>JAGZEK010000049.1 GCA_018368345.1 Collinsella sp. | reverse complement strand
ATAGGGATAAAAATATATATCGTCAAATTGAGATGAAATACATTATTATAATAACTACATATAAATAATCATAAAAGCTGTACATACATAGATTAGACTGAACGGCTTTGATGTCAAAACGAATGTAACATCAAAGGTGGTTCAAAAATCGATTATGTGTGTACAGCTTTTTGTGTTTTGGTTTTAGTGTGTTTGTGTGAAAGTAGTCATTGGAAGAATAGACAGAAAAGGCTGTAATTGAATGCGATATAACTGCATTTCAATTACAGCCCTTTTTAGGCTCTGTATGAGATTTTAGTTATCTTTCTTGATAAATTTCACGATAATACCGCCTACGGTCGATGCAATGCCGAGGCCGAGACAGAACATACCGATAGTGTGGATAAGAATGGATGTCTGGTTATTCTTGGAAATGGCTTGAGCCGCTTGTTGTGCACTGGTCGCATGTTTTGCGATTTCTACGTTGTTCGCTGATGGATCTGGAATGATCAGCAAGATGACTACGGCGATGATTAAGGCTATAATGCCCATTGGTAATAATTTGTTCTTCATTGTAATTCTCCTTTTAAGAATTTATTAAACGTTGTTTATATATTTTGGTTATACACTTATTATAAATATTTAAGAAGAGCTTATATATAAATAAAATGAAATTTACTTATGTATATAAAATAATATTATGGATTGTAACGATTATATTGTATGGATATTTTGTATGAATGTAGCATATTGTATTGTATTTGCATTGACAATCCTCTATATATTTATATAAAATAGAAATAATTTCATGTGTTATTCATGATAAAATCATGAATCATCGGTATATGTAATCGTGTGTAATTAAGTATTATGTACGTAATTAAGTACGTACATAATTATGTAATGAGAAGTTTGTACGTAAGAGTGTGTAATGAAATATATAATCGTGTTGATGAGTGCCTTATGTATGTTTGTCATGCCTGTGTCGGGAAAACAGGTGGACAGAACAGCGCAACCTATGCAGGGGACTACGGTAAAACAAGTTCATAGTGAAAGTACGGCCGTATTATCTAACGACTCAGATACATTCCATGTTAATT
>JAGZEK010000025.1 GCA_018368345.1 Collinsella sp. | reverse complement strand
GCTCGACCTGCGCTCCCGCGGCACGTGGGAGGGCAACGAGGTGTGGCTCTACGGGGCCAACGGCACCCAGGCCCAGGCGTGGTCGCTCGAGGACGCGGCGTAATTTCCACCTTAGTTTTAGTAAATTAATGAAATTACTTTCTGAAAAGCTTTTTGACAAACATCAGCGCGACCTCGTTCTTTAAAAGGACGCTGACACAGGCGTAAACGACCACCGCAAGAACAACGGCCACACCGATGCACAGCAGTCTAGAGGTAATGAGCATGTCACAGGCGACGACCACGGCGCACATCGCGCCAAGCGAGACTAGAGTCGAAAAAACGAAACGTGAAGTGAATCTGAACCTCATATAATTCCTCAGGCACATCCACAAGACAAGGTCTAGCGCCACTTCAGTGGCCACCGTGGCGATAACGGCACCGTTCTGTTCGAAGACGGGGATCAGCGCAGCGTTCAGGACAATGTTGACAACAACGCCGAGAGTGTAAGCGATAAGCTGAAACCTCTCGTTTCCCGTTGCGATAGTGGTCTGGTAGATAACATTCCCGATGCTCTTAGCAAATATGAGAAATGCGAAAAGCCTCAGGGTCAGCGAAGCGGGAGCGAATGCGTCACCGAACAACGTCACGACCACCTTAGGCGCAAGGATGAAAACACCGAGGCACATGGGAAGCGCTATGAAGATGTTTAGGTCCATCGACTGTTGCACGAGCCTTGAGAACTCCTTCGCGTTATTCTTGAATTCATAGCTCAAGCGAGGAAGATAAACATTCGTGATGGCTACGCAGAGCGTCTTGGCAATTTCCTCAGCGTTATATGCGTAGGTGTAATATGCGACGATCGAGCTCGTGCAAAGGACGCCCATCATCGTCACGTCAATCTTTGTGTAGAGGCTGAAAAGTACGTTAGTGCCCGCCAGAACCGCTACCGGACGGAGATGCCTTGAGAAAGAAAGCCCCTTGGTGGTGAATTCCACAGACTTCCGAAGACATAGAACATTGACTATATAGTTCGCGAACGTCCCCAGACATGTGATAGCGGCGTATACGAGGACGTCTGAGGGGCTTTTTACCAAAAGCATCGTGAGGAGTAGGCAAGCTGTCCTGACGATTGTCCCCCTGATGGAGATAAAGTCGTAGCGTTCCGTGCCCTGGAAGAACCACTCGACGTTGAGGGCATTTGCGATGATAAGAGAACCAAAGATGAGATAAAGCTCAGGAACGGCAGCACCATACATCACCACGATGCAAACTGCGTAGGCAGCAAGGAAAACGACGGTAGAAACGAAGTTGACGATAAAGAGTTCAGAGAAAACGGCGGAGCGGGCGCGCTTATCGTCCCCCGCTTTCGCTATCTCTCGTACGCCGTAGGCGGGGATGCCCAGGGGAGCGAGGGCGATGAAATAGGAGACGAGATTGTTCGCGACCGAAACCTCCCCCAAGGCGTCGGGGAGAACAACGCGCGACACGTACATCGAGCTTATCAGCGGAACGAGCACAAGCACAAGCTGATAGGCAACATTGAACATCGAATTCTTGGCAAGGGATGGTTTCATACATTCATCCAGTCGAAGTTAGTGCAAAATGGACTTGATAACGGATTTTGCTCCGATGAGACGAGAGCACACGTCGAAGGCAATATCGAAGCGCCCGCAGCCAATCAGCCGGGCGGCGAACCGCCAAACAAGCGAGCCATCGACGCAGCCTGGGGGGATGGCGGCAACAGCCACCCGCACGGCAGGATCCGATAGAGCTTTTAAGAAAGGTTTCCTTGAGACTCCGCCAAGAGCGGCGTCAGCGCGAACGGCGCGCTGGAATTGAGAGAAGAACTCCCGTGCGCATACGGCACCGTATTCCCTCTCTCCGAGAAAGCCAGAGTCGCGCAGGACGGCAGCCTTCCCGAGAAACGCAGGCAGCGTCCGAGCGTCATCTACACTCACGCACGCACAGGTACCGGACTCTCCGAAGTCCCAATAATACAGCGCTTCGGGGACGAACTCGACGGGCTCTCGCCCCAGCGCCTCGAGAAATGCAATATTGAAGAGCCGATCCTCGGAAAATTTGATCCCATCGGGGAACGGCCCGAAGCCGATGTTCTTTTCCGTGACCAGGGAGAGCACCTGTTCACGTCTGTATAGGCGTGACCAGGAAGAGTTCGACTCGTATTTCCATCGTTCTTTCACAAACGCAGAGCGCTCATCACCAATCATCGCAGCGGCAAAAACCGCAGCGCAAACTGAGAACAGCTCAACCTCGCCGCCGGAATTCCCCAACGGGCCCCAGGCAGCTTGCCCGCCAAACTGATCGAGGCCATCGCTCCTCTTCATGCCGAAGACTACCAACGACGAGGTGGAATTCTCGGCCCTTTCAAGCATCGAGTCAAATGCCTCAGGCAGTAGGAAGTCATCGGAGTCCAGGAACATAACCCACTCGCCTCGGGAGATAGAAAAGCCCTTGTTCCTTGCGACGGACCTGCCCCGATTCTCCTGCCTAACGAGCCGAACACGGTGATCTCCAGCGGCAACGGCGTCAAGAATTCCCGCCGTGCCGTCCGTCGAGCCGTCGTCTACCACTATCACCTCAATAGCATCATAAGGTATGGAAAGCGCACTGCTAACGGCGCGCTCAATGGTCCTCTCGGCTTGGTAAGCTGGGATGATGACGCTGATAAGTGTTGTCGAATCTAATGCCATCCCTTACGCGACCCCCAATCCGAACTCTTTCTTAATTGCCTCCTCGGCTTTTTCTCTCGAGCATTCAGACATTGCATACCGACGCCCTTTATTTGCAAGCACAACCGCAAAATCGGGGTCATTAAGGAGTCGTAAAATATTCTTAGCAAGCTCTTCAGAGTCTCCAACGTTCGATAAAAGAGCGCAGTCCTCGCTCGCATACTCCCAAACACCCTGAAACTTTGTCGACGCCAATGCACATCCGCAGAACATGCTTTCAGGAAGAGTCAGTCCGAACCCCTCATTAATCGTCGCGCATGCAAAGACGAGCGAGCGGCTGTATATCTTCCTTAATTGCTCAGGCGTAGCAGCCTGGGTATATCTAATCCAATCAGGAAACCAATTGGGTCGTGGAGGCGTCCCGAAAGCATTTACGATTAGCTCAGGATATTTCGCTTTAACGTTTTTGAGCGCCTCGAACAGATTGCAAAAACCTTTGTGCTTGTCAACATGGTAAAGAACGGCAACCTCGTTCTTATGTCTAGCTACGTCATGCTCTGGATAGAAAGTGCTTTCATCAATCCAATCTTTGATAAGATTGGGTTCAGCCGACGCCTCACTCCTTACAAGCTCTGCGAGCCAATCGGAAACAACAATATTCGACATGCCCATACGGTATGTCGAACGGACTTCGAGCTCCGGAGTATTCCAGAGCTCGAAGCCCTGAATAAGGTAGTGTTTACTACCTTTTTCAGGGCTTAACTGCCCTACGGGCTTAGCAGTCTCAACTGCGGTTGCGACAATATCAGAGCCTTTGGGAATAGTGCAATTTGAAATACTAAAAATACAGCGCTTTTTAATCGACCGGTCGAGCGGAAACCATTTTGGATAGACGGCCGTGAAAACTCGGCACAGCATGCGTCGGACAAATTCAGGCATATGGTACTGCTTGAGAGAGATCCGCGGCCAGAAGCAAATAGTAACTTCGCAGCCCTCCGCCGCGAGAATATTCGCATATTCGAAAACCACCTTCGTGCCACCACCTGGTTTTCTACTATATTCGGGAAGCACGAAACAAATTTTCTTCATAGCTTTATTAGCCATCCATACCGCCAATCATAGATAACAAAGACAAACGTCATAAGAAAAGTGACGGAAAATACTCGAAGGAGAGAAGCGGTCCTATAACCGCTCCAAATGTCGCTCCCCTAATTGCATACATCCAGCAGAAAGCAAAACAAACAGCCAACAGAAAGGCTTTGCATGAGAATAGAACATGTCGTTTTGCGAGATACGGCATTCCTGCAAATATGCAAAGCGCCAGCATAAAGCCATAACGCTCAAAACGCATGAAATCTTCGGTGATGAATAGCATCGGGACAAGAACGATCGTCGCAATGTTAGCAAAGGATGCAAACTTTAGAAACGCGCTGTCCTCAACCGCATCCTCTTTAAGTCGCTTGGCAAAAAAAGGCACAAGAAAGCAGAGGAACACGGTCAAAAAGATATCAATCAGCGCAATGCCCAACGACGATGCATTGCCCGCCGACCCGGCCGATGTGTCACCGCTAAGAGAGCGGAAATAAGCGCCCGTCTTGACTTCGCCGAAGAAAAACGTGCTTATGCTCTGCGCGTTTATGACCGCCTCAACAAGAAGAAACGCCCCGAACGTAATGGCAAGCCAACGAAGCTTCTTCGGGACTCTCCGATAAATCGGAACGAAGGCCAACAAGACAAGAATAATCGCCGACCTATGCATTGAAAAGGCGACAAGGAGAAGCAGAAAAAACCAAACCCATTTCCCTCTTCGGCCACTCGCAAGAACCAACACGCCAATCAACGCAATAACCGTCGCAATGAACTGGCGAAACTGGACAAGCGATAGCAATCCCGGATATACCAAGAAGAGCGCTAGATAAAAGGACTCATTTGGCGTCGTTTTGCGCGCAAAAATAACCAAAGCAGTCGAAGCCAAAAGGGTCAACAAAAAGGCAAACCCGTTATATGAAAGGCCCAAAGCGCAGCCAACCTTGCATAGAAAGAGCCACCCCTGCTCCGTACCCCAATCGAGTTGGGGAGCTGCGTACATTGGCATATAGACATCTAGAATATCAGCAGAATCGGTGTTTAACCAGGCTACAACTCCCATAAAAACAACAAAGCAGGCGTCGTAGCATTTAGATTTACGGGCAAAAAGACCTAGAAGGATGAGCGTCAAGTATGCCGTCCAAAGAATGAGCGTGCCTGCATTGGCATTACTTAAATCCATCTTGATTGATTTTCCTTTCAAACCAGCACGCCCGCGATGCGCTCGCTGGCATGTCCGTCACCGTAGGGGTTCGAGGCATGGCTCATGGCTGCGTACTCCCCCTCGTCGGAGAGCAGGCGGCTGAACTCACGGTAGATCGCGCCCTCCTCGGTGCCTACGAGCTTCAGTGTGCCGGCTGCCACGCCCTCGGGGCGCTCTGTGGTGTCGCGCATGACGAGCACCGGCTTGCCCAGGCTCGGCGCCTCCTCCTGGATGCCGCCCGAGTCGGTGAGGATGAGATAGCTCGCCGCCATGAAGTTATGGAAGTCGAGCACCTCGAGCGGGTCGATGATATGCAGGCGGTCGAAGCCGTCGAGCTCCTCGTGGGCGGCCTTACGGACGAGTGGGTTCATGTGGATGGGGTAGATCGCCTTGGTGTCGGGGTGTTCCTCCATCACGCGTCGGATGGCGCGGAACATGCGGTGCATGGGCTCGCCAAGATTCTCGCGGCGGTGCGCCGTGATGAGGATGAGGCGGGAGCCCTCGGCCCAGGCGAGCTCGGGGTGGGAGTACCCCCCGCGCACGGTGGTGCGCAGGGCGTCGATGCCTGTGTTGCCCGTGACCCAGATCTTGGACTCGGGCTTGCCCTCGTCCAACAGATTCTGCTTGCTCGCTTCCGTGGGGGCGAAGTAGTACTCGCTCACGATGTCGACGGCCTGGCGGTTGAACTCCTCGGGCCAGGGGCTATAGATGTCGTGCGTCCGCAGGCCTGCCTCGACGTGCCCCACGGGGATCTGCAGGTAGAAGCATGCGAGCGCCGCGGCGAAGCTGGTCGTGGTGTCTCCGTGGACCAGGACCACGTCGGGCCTCTCGTCCTCGAGGACGGCCCTAAGCTTGAGCAGCACGTCACACGTCACGTCGAACAGCGTCTGTCCCGGCTTCATTATCGCCAGGTCGTGGTCGGGCACGACATCGAACACACGAAGCACCTGGTCCAGCATCTCGCGATGCTGGCCAGTCACAGTGACGAGGATGTTAAACTCTTCGGGGCGACCCTTCAGCTCGTTTACGAGTGGGCACATCTTGATTGCCTCCGGGCGGGTGCCGAAGACCAGCATCACTTTCTTCATATCACAACTCCTAATTTGGCAGCTCATTCAGTTCACAGAGTGAGTCGTGTATAGCCTCCAGAAATCCGAAGCCCCTCTTCTCGTCAGGCTCCAGGTAACCGCCTTCTGCCCATTCGTTCCATGCAAAGATAAAGAGATGGTCACTCGCGTACACATCGCGTGCGCGCTTTACCTGCTCTTTGAAATATCGTCTGAACTTGTCAACCGTTACCCCGTCGTAAAGGCTTCCCTTCGTGCCCCTTCTCGGAGTGTTATCCCAGTCAACGAAGGCTCCGGGGAAACTCTTCTCACGCGTCGGCGGCGTCGTTAGAATTGTGTTCCAAACCTCGTCATAGCTAATGTGAGTAAGTCCGTTGCCGGAGCCGATGAACCTCAGGTCGATACCGAATTTTTTCTCCATGAGCAGGGCTGCCTTACGTTTGACGGCTCTCAGGATTTTATGGTGCTGAGACTTCTGCATCGTCAAGGCAAGAGTCGGCTGGAATTCGATGTTGTAATCAAAAAGGTCTTCTCGTTTCTCAGGGTAAACGTAGTAAGAAGGATGCTGATAGGTGATAGTCAGCCCACCGAGCCCGCTTTCTTCGGCCAATCTACGCCAGCAAGCAAGCATCTCAGCAAGGCAGTCCACTATCTCCGGACGGTAAAGGACAATAAGCGGTTTCCCATCAACACGAATGTAGCGCTCGTCTTTGAAAAAGGGCAACAGGTACTCGAAGTGACGCCGCCATTCGGCCTCTCCGCCATAGCGTTGCTCGATAAGGACCTTGTTCTCGCCGGACACCCATTGGTTGGTCCAATGCTCGTTCGCCCAGCAAATGCAGAACGGAAGCTCGAGGCTTTTGTCCGCAAGGAACATCTCCACGGGCTTCTCAAGCAGCATGTGCCCGTCGAACCAGTAATGGTAGAAGCAAAAGCTGCCTATTCCGTATTTATTGGCCAAGTCTACCTGCCAGTGCAGCGTCTCAGGGTCAAGCAGGTTGTAGTAGTTCCCATCAAGCGGTATCCTCGGCTGATTGTGGCCCTCAAAAAGAGGCTTGGCCTTCTTCATGTTCGTCCACTCGGTGAAACCCTCACCCCACCACTCGTCGTTCTCGGGTATTGCATGGAACTGCGGGAGATAGAAAGCAACTACATTCATCAAACAACCTAACAGTCGAAGAATTTCTCAACATCAGAGAGGGCATGAGCATTATCAGCCTCGACCCTTTTCAAAAATTCACAGCAACCCTCATGTCTCCGCATAACCTGCTCCCCATCAAAGAGGCGCGCTATTCGGTCCTTTGCAGCCTTGTCCGCAGGATCGAAGGCGACTCCAAGCTCATACCCTTCAGTCATATCAGCCATTGCTGTCTTCTCGCATACGAGAATGGGCAGCCCCAGCTGCGCGGCGAAGTAGAGCTTGTTGGCCAGGGCGTAGTCCCAATAGGGCGAGCCGTTGCCGTACATGCTCAACACCATGTCGGCGTCGGCGTACTGCCGAAGCGTCTGAGAGAAGTCGAACTCCCCCGTCGTCTCAACGTTCGCTATGCCGCGCTCCTCGACGTAGCAGCGAAGCCGGTCGTAACCCCTACCCCTGAACGCGAGCATGAAGCGTTTATCGTTGGCGAAGCAATCGATGACCCTCTTGTCGTAGTCGAGGTTCTTCGCTGCGCCAACACAGACGATACGGAACGGGAGCTCATGCCCATGTTCGGCAATTTTTTTCTCATCACCGCTCAGAATCTGTGAGTTGTGCATGATGCGAAAGTCATACTCACCGAGGAACTCCTTATAGGCGGGCGAAGAAATGACAGGGCATGGCGATGCCTCGATGAGGCGCCGCTCGATGTCGTGATACCTTTTGTTGTCCTCGTGCCAGTAATCCCGGATGTCGATAATGAAGCGTCCG
The DNA here is from genome assembly GCA_018368345.1 of Collinsella sp. Lineage (GTDB taxonomy): Bacteria > Actinomycetota > Coriobacteriia > Coriobacteriales > Coriobacteriaceae > Collinsella. The sequence goes on along the minus strand of JAGZEK010000025.1, from coordinate 3,636 downwards.
TCGTACTTCCCAAGCAAAACACCGCTCACCAGGACGGCGGCGTTGCCCGTCAGGCAGACAACGCGTTTGTAGTCGTTCCTCCTCAATACCTTGCTGGCATAACGCTTGAAACCGATGTATCCAGTAAGCTTTTCAGCCTTTTGGGCGAGCGTCGGCTTCCCATGCCGTACCTTATGGCGGAATGGGAAGCTGCTCTTCTGCCCGACCTGGTCGTCAGTACAGTCGCGATCCCAATAGAGGAAGTCGAAGTCCTTGCCGCCAAGGCACTTAATGTACTGAGAGATATAAGGAACGCGCTTGACGTTATCCATGCTCACGATGCAGATGTCGGAATGGCTCATAAGCGGCCCCCTTCGAACTGTCCATCCAGGTACTCCCCCAGCTCTTCCTCCCAGTCGGGCATGTGGAAGCCGACCGACTCGAGCCTGGAAAGGTCGAGTGCGGAGTGGACCGGGCGCGGTGCGATGGGGCCCGCGGCGCTCGCGTAGTAGTCGGCGGTGCTGACCGGAACGACCTTCTCGGCGTTGCCGTTGGCGGCCTCGAAGACGGCGCGGGCGACGTCCGCCCAGGACTTCACGGCGCCGGAGCCGGTGCAGTCGTAGGTGCCGTAGGGCGCGTGCGTGCCCAGCACGTGGAAGATGGCCTCGGCCATGTCGCGCGTGAAGGTCAGGCGGCCCAGCTGGTCGTCCACGACGGTGACCTGCCCGAGCCCGTCCTCCGGGTCGGCGACGCGGTCGGAGAGCGCCTTCATGGTCTTGACGAAGTTGTGGCCCTCGCCGATGACCCAGGAGCTGCGCATGATGTAGTGGCGCGGGCACCCGGCCACGGCGATGTCGCCGGCGGCCTTGGTCTGGCCGTAGACGGACAGCGGGGAAAAGGGCTCGCCCTCGGTGTGGACCTCGGCGGTGCCGTCGAAGACGTAGTCGGAGGACACGTGGACCAGGGTGATCCCGTGCCCGGCGCAGGTGCGGGCGAGAAGGGCGGGACCGGTGGCGTTGGCCCTCCATGCGGTCACGCGGCCCTCGGGGGTCTCCGCCTTATCCACGGCCGTGTAGGCGCCGCAGTTGATGACGGTGCCGTAGAGCGACCAGTCGTACTGCGCGTAGGCGTCGGGGTCGGACATGTCGAAGGTGTCGATGTCGCAGAAGTCGAAGTCCTTCGCCACGCCGCGCTCCTCGGCGAGCGCACGCACCGCATGGCCCAGCTGGCCGTTGCAGCCGGTGACGAGGGTGCGCTTCGGCGCCATCGGGACGACGTCCCCGAGCATCGGGTGGTTGAGGTCGGCCTCGGAGACCGTGGCCTCGGCGAGCGGGATCGGCCACTGGATGGCGAGCTCGGGGTCGGCGAGGTTCACGAAGGTGTAGGTCCTCTTCAGCTCGAGGGACCAGTGGGCGTCCACCAGGTAGGTGTAGGCGGTGCCGTCCTCCAGGGCCTGGAAGGAGTTGCCCACGCCGCGCGGGACGTAGATGGCCTTGGACGGGTCGAGCGTGCAGGTGTAGACCCTGCCGTAGGTGGCGCTGCCCTCGCGCAGGTCCACCCATGCGCCGAAGACCGAGCCGCGGGCCACGGAGATGAACTTGTCCCAGGGCTCGGCGTGGATGCCGCGGGTGACGCCGCGGCTGTCGTTGTAGGAGATGTTGTTCTGGACGACCTTGAGGTCCGGGATGCCCAGGGCGCACATCTTGGCGCGCTGCCAGTTCTCCTTGAACCAGCCGCGCGAGTCGCCGTGGACGGCGAGGTCGACGACCTTGAGGCCCCCGATGCCGGTCTCGGCGACGGCGAGGTCCTTCTCGAATGCGATGTCTGCCATGTAACTCCCCCTCCTACTGCCCCTGGGCGCGGTAGCGGGCCTCGGTGGCCTCCTTGGCCGGGCGCCACCAGGACTCGTTGGCCACGTACCAGTCGATGGTGGCCTTGAGGCCCTCGGCGAAGTCGGTGTGCGCCGGCCTCCAGCCCAGCTCGCGCTGGAGCTTGGTCGAGTCGATGGCGTAGCGGCGGTCGTGGCCGGGGCGGTCGGCGACCCAGTCGAAGTCCTCGGGATCCTTTCCCATCGCCTCGAGGATCATGCGCAGGACGGTGATGTTGTCCCTCTCGCCATCGGCTCCGATGAGGTAGGTCTCCCCCATCCGGCCCTTCGTGAGGATGTCCCAGACGGCCGAGGAGTGGTCCTCGGTGTGGATCCAGTCGCGGACGTTCTCGCCGCGGCCGTAGAGCTTGGGACGGACGCCGTCGACGATGTTGGTGATCTGCCTGGGAATGAACTTCTCCACGTGCTGGTAGGGGCCGTAGTTGTTGGAGCAGTTGGAGATCGTGGTGCGCAGGCCGTAGGTGCGGGTCCAGGCGCGCACGAGCATGTCGGAGCTCGCCTTGGTGCTCGAGTACGGGCTGCTCGGGTGGTACGGCGTCTCCTCGGTGAACTTCGCGGGGTCGTCGAGCGCCAGGTCGCCGTAGACCTCGTCGGTGGAGACGTGGTGGTAGCGGACGCCGTATTTCCTCACGGCCTCCAGCAGGCGGAAGGTGCCCTCGACGTTGGTGCGCAGGAAGGGCTCCGGGTCGGCGATGGAGTTGTCGTTGTGGCTCTCGGCGGCGTAGTGCACGATGGCGTCGTGGCCCGGGACGAGCTCGTCCAGCAGCCCGGCGTCGCAGATGTCGCCCACGACGAGCTCCACGCGGTCCGACGGCAGCCCGGCGATGTTCTCGGGGTTGCCGGCGTAGGTCAGCTTGTCCAGGACGGTGACGTGGACCTCGGGGTGGTTGTCGACCACGTAGTGCACGAAGTTGCTGCCGATGAAGCCGCAGCCGCCCGTGACGATGATGTTCCTGGGCTCGAAGAGCTCTTCAGACATGTTTCTATCTCCCATTGGATCGGATTAGTACTCGCGCGGGCTGTTGACGATCTCGCCGGCGGCGACCTTCTTCAGGTGCTGCCCGTAGACCGACTTGCCGTAGGCCTTTGCGGCCTCCTCCAGCTCGGCGGTGGTAATCCAGCCGTTCTCCCAGGCGATCTCCTCGGGAACGGAGACCGGAAGGTCCTGGGAGTGCTCGACGGCGCGGACGAACTCCGCGGCCTCGTGGAGGCTCTCCATGGTGCCGGTGTCCAGCCACGCGTAGCCGCGGCCGAGTGTCACGACGGACAGCGTCCCCTCCTCCAGGTACATCTGGTTGAGCGTGGTGATCTCCAGCTCGCCGCGGGCGGACGGCTTGACCTCGTGGGCCTTGGCGGCCACGTCGCCCGGGTAGAAGTACAGTCCGGTGACGGCGTAGGAGCTCTTGGGCTCGGCGGGCTTCTCCTCGATGGACACGGCCCTCCCCTCGCGGTCGAACTCGACGACGCCGAAGCGCTCGGGGTCGTCCACGTGGTAGCCGAAGACCGTGGCGCGGCCGGACTCTGCGTTCTGGACGGCGCGCGTCAGGTGACGCGACAGGCCGTTGCCGTAGAAGATATTGTCGCCCAGCACCAGGGCGCACGGCTCGCCGGCGATGAACCCCTCGCCGATGGTGAAGGCCTGGGCGAGGCCGTCGGGGCTCGGCTGCTCGGCGTAGGAGAGGTTCACGCCGTAGCGCGAGCCGTCCCCGAGCAGGCGCTCGAAGTTGGGCAGGTCGGTCGGCGTGGAGATGACCAGGATGTCCCGGATG
>JAGZEK010000048.1 GCA_018368345.1 Collinsella sp. | reverse complement strand
CGCACAGTCTTCACTACCGCCACCGCTGTAATCGAAGGGAACCTCTTTAAAGATCCCAAGTGGTTCCACGATAGCTTGTACTTCACGAGCTAAATCATCACTGATGCGACCTGCCGGAGTTTCTCCTTGTTTTGTGATTTCAAAGGTACAATCATGCATTTCTGCAGCACCTTTAATAATAGTCTTCGACCGTTCAATCATGTAATCATTGATTTCTGTCGTAGCACCACGAGTTTCTAGTTTAAGAACCGCCACATCAGGCGTCACATTGCGGCCTGTACCGCTTTCAAAAACACCTACATTCATGCGAGAAGCCCCTTGACTATGGCGAGCGATGGCTTGTAAGTTAAGAACCGCTGTACAACCGGCGAGCATTGCATTTTGTGCCTTTTCAGGGGAGCCCCCAGCATGAGCAGAATAACCGTGGAACACCGCATCAAGTTTTGTTGTCGCTAAGAAGCCATGATCGCTACAAGCAAAGCAATTGGATAGATTTTCGTTAAACCCAATATGCATGCCGAACATCAAATCTACATCATCCACAACACCCGCTTCCGCCATCGCTTTAGCACCGCGCACGCCTTCCTCTGCTGGTTGGAAGATGAGTTTGATAGTGCCTTTGAATTCATCCTTGTGCGCAGACAAATATTCAGCTAGGCCTAGCCCCATCGTCATATGTGCATCATGACCACAGGCGTGCATCGCCTTATCATGACAAGAACGGAACCCGCCCTTTGCGGGTACATGGTTATCATCTTTAGCTTCGATGACATCATTGGAATCCATATCTACACGAAACGCTACTACGGGACCTTCGCCACCGAACTTCATAGTTGCGACGATGGCCGTTTTACCATAGCCCATCTTTTCTACAAGTTCAGGATTGGCACCTTCTTCGATGGCGCGATCCATAGCAACTTTCATAACCTCATCACTAGGCAATCCCATACGAGAATCTAAATCGAGTACATCTGCGCCTAACGCCACATCATAGCCCAAAGAAATAAGCGTATCCGCCACCTTCGCAGCAGAGCGATACTCAAGCCAAGCAGGCTCAGGGTACATATGAAAGTCGCGACGCATAGCGATTAACGCATCGCGCCGTTGTTGCACGAAATCTTTTACAGACATAAATACCTCCGTAACAAACTAATAATCACGTATACATTTACTA
>JAGZEK010000010.1 GCA_018368345.1 Collinsella sp. | reverse complement strand
GGAGGCCAGGGCGCCGCTGACCGGTGGACGGCACCGAGCCGTACGCTTGAACTGAGAAGGGGGAGGCCTCGCGGCCTCCCCCTTTTTTGCGTTTACGGGCTTTTGTCTCACATAGTAGCTGTGTTTTATAACCCTCGTTTGTCGCATCTTCTGTGAACGGGCTACAATAGCTTAGTCTGTGCAATATGGAGGTGAACATGGCTGAAGCTGGTATCGGCGTTGATATCGTCGAGATTTCCCGCATGAAATCTATTCTTGAAAAGACGCCGTCGTTTGCTCGGCGTGTGTTTACCGAAGAAGAGCGTGCGTATTGCGATGCATCATCGCGTCCCGCTGCTCACTATGCGAGCCGCTTTGCTTCGCGCGAGGCGGTGCTTAAAGCTCTCGGCACGGGTTTTAGTCAAGGCGTGGGTCGCAAGGATGTTTCGGTAACGCGTGATAAACTCGGCAAACCGAAGGCGCTGCTTTCGGGCCGTGCTCTCGAGATCGCTCAAGAACTGGGTGTTGTTGAGGTCGCTCTTTCCATTACCCTTACGGGAGACTTGGCCGTTGCGAATGCCATCGCGATTACCGAAGATGCTCGGCCTAAGCCAAAAGAGGAAAAGGTGAGTACCAAGAAACGCGTTGCGCAGACATTTAAAGAGGCTCGCTCTGTATTAGATGAGCTCGAGCAGCTGCAGAATTCAGCATTGACGGAGCATCTGGGCGATGCTTCGCAAGATACGCTAGGAGCATAGATGAAACCGGTTTTGAGTACCGAAGAAGTCGTTCGTCTCGAGGATATCATCGAACGCGAAGGGACTTCGAAGGCCGAGCTTATGGAGCTAGCGGGTGAGTTTGCCGCCAACGAGGTCTTGAAGCTCAATCCCGATCGGGTTCTCGTTCTGGTCGGTTTTGGTAATAATGGCGGCGACGGTTGGGTTGCCGCCGATATCCTGAGCCACAAGGGTGTGGACGTGGATATCGTTTCTCCGGTTGAGCCGGATGAGATTCCTGCTGCTCTGGCACGTCATGTTGCTCGTCGAACTGCCGGCCGCGATGTGCACGTTTGCGTCGGTCCCTCGCGTGACGAACTCGAGGTTTTGATCGATAAGGCCGATGTTGTTGTCGATGCCATTTTTGGTACCGGTTTCCACGGGAATCTGCGTGCGCCGTTCTCCATTTGGATTCCTACGGTCAATGAATGCGCCGATTGTGTCGTATCCATTGATGTCCCCTCGGGCCTGAATGCCGAGACGGGCGTTGTTGATGACGACTGCATTCGTGCCGAGCGCACGGTGACGATGATTGCGCCCAAGATTGGTCTGTATAGCGCTGATGGTCCTGAGTATGCTGGCGATTTGACCTGCGGCAATCTTTACGACCGTCTTGACGAGGTCATCGATGATGTCGACCACGCCGCCGAGATTGTCGAGCCCGGTGACTTAGTTGATTACTTTGCTCCGCTACCATCGAATATCGATAAGTATTCCCGTGGCTCTGTGCTTATTGTCGCCGGATCTGCGCAATATCCTGGTGCTGCCATTATGGCGGCCAAGTCTGCAGCTCGCGCGGGTGCTGGTTACGTGGCAGTCGCGGCTCCTGACGCCTGTGCCAATCTCATTCGCATGGCACTTCCTTCGATTCCCGTCTTTGCTATTCCGTCTGATTCCCGCGGCTCCTTTGGCGCCGCTGCGCGCATGACGGTGTGCGAGATCGCAAAGAAGTACAGCTGCGTGCTGTGCGGTCCCGGTATGACGACGTCTGCCGGCGCTATGCAGGTGGTTTCGGGCTTGCTCGAGCTTGATGTACCGCTAATTTTGGACGCCGATGCACTCAACTGCCTTGCTAAGATTGCCATTGACGGTATTGATAGTAACCCCGAGATGTATCGCCGCGAGCAGCCGTTGGTTATGACGCCGCACTATCGTGAGCTTTCGCGTCTGGTTGCCGGTGACGAGGTGAACGACCTTGGTACCGCGATTGCGGCCGCGCAGAAGGTTGTTTGGGCTGCAGGCTCGGACAATCTGGTGGTCATTGCCAAGGGGCCGACGACGGCTATCTGTGGTGTTGAGCGCGTGCTGCTGCCACTCTCGGGTCCGGCTTCTCTGGCAACTGCCGGTTCGGGTGATGTTCTGGCGGGTATTTTGGCCGGCACGCTTGCCACCATGCGCGACGAGATGGATCGTTGGGAGTTGCTGTATTCGTACGCCGTCGCACTTCACAGCTACGCCGGTTTTGCCGCGGCGACGGAGTATGGTGAGAAGAGCGTTATCGCAACCGATCTTATCGACTTGATCGGTCCTGCCATGGAGCTGGCGGCAAAGGATGCGCTCGAAGATCTGGGAATCATGGACGAAGGGTCGGATGACTAATCATGAATAAAGCCGATTTGACGCGCTGGTCCTGGGTCGAGATCGACCGCGGGGCGCTCCGTCGCAACACGAGGGCCTATAAGAACTTGTTGAATCCGCGTCAGCGCCTGTGCTGCGTGGTCAAGGCCGATGCTTATGGTCATGGAGCTGTTGAGTGCGCCAAGATCATGTATTCGGCCGGTGCCGACATGTTTGCCGTGGCGACGGTTAACGAGGGCGTTGAGCTCCGACAGGGCGGGATTACGAAACCCATCCTCATCCTAAGCGAGCCGCCTATCGAGGCCATTCCGACGTTGCTCGAGTTTGATATCATGCCCTCGGTCTATACGTCTGACTTTGCTCTTGCGTATGGCGAATGTGCCGTCGCGGCGGGCAAGGTGGGCAAGTATCATCTCGCCATCGAGACGGGCATGAACCGCATTGGCGTACATTACACGCAGGTGCTCGACTTTGTCCGCGGTATTAATTTCCATCGCGGTATTCAGTGCGACGGCGTATTTACGCACTTCGCCACGGCCGATGAACCTTCGGGCTGGGACTACAAACTGCAGTGTCAGCGCTTTACCGAGGCCGTTCAGGCCATTAAGGATGCGGGCTTTGAGTGCGGTATCGTGCACTGCGCCAACACGCCGTCCTCGATGCTCGACCCCTCGATGCATTTTGATATGATTCGCGCCGGCGTCGGCTTGTATGGCATGCAGCCGTGCGAGCTGAGTGGCCGCGTGATGCAGCTTGATCCCGTTATGAGCGTCCATGCGCGCGTGACGCGCGTGGCACACCCTGCGATGGGCGAGGGCGTGGGCTACGGTTTTACCTACCGCGTACCGCGTACGCGCGTTCAGATCTGCACGCTGCCGATCGGTTATGCCGATGGCCTATCGCGTACGCTTTCCAATCGTATGGATGTGCTGTATCGCGGCGAGCGCGTGCATCAGGTTGGCAATATCTGCATGGACCAGTTTATGGTCGCCATTCAGTCCAACCCGGCACACGAGATTCCCGAGGCCGAGTATGGTGACGAGATGATCATTGTCGGCCGCGATGGCGACGCCGAGATCACTATGGACGAGATGGCCCGACTGCGCGGAACGATTAACTACGAGGTCGCCTGCGGCTTTGGCATGCGTCTCGACAAGGTCTACGTGTAGGAGCCGCTATGGGCGTCATGCACATCCCCGGCCATACCCATCAGGCACCACGTGAGGTCGCACTCGAGGAAATTGAGGCCGTTCTGGGCGATTGTCACCTCTGCCAGCTCTACCAGTCGCGTCACAATATCGTGTTTGGCGTGGGAAACCCCCGCGCTCGCGTGATGTTTATTGGCGAGGCGCCGGGCCGCAATGAGGATTTGCAGGGCGAGCCCTTTGTGGGGGCGGCAGGCGAGGACCTCAACGGCATTTTGTCGCTGGCGGGGCTCAAACGCGAAGACGTCTACATTGCCAACGTGCTTAAGTGCCGCCCGCCGGGAAACCGCAATCCGCGCCCCGAGGAAGTGCTGGCTTGCTCACCGTTTTTGCGCGAGCAGATTCGAAGCATCTGGCCCGATATCATCGTGACGCTCGGCAACCCCGCAACGCACTTTGTGCTCAAGACCGAGATCGGCATTACCAAGCTGCGCGGCAGGTTCCATCAGATGGGGCACTTTGTGGTGATGCCCACTTTCCATCCGGCAGCAGCGCTACGCAATCCGGCGTGGCAGGAGCTGCTGGAGGAAGACTTTAAGATGCTGGGCGACTATCTGGAGCGACATCCCGCGCCAGAGGACGCCTCGGAATAATAAGGAGCATGTATGTCCCTGGAGCGCCTGGGGGTAGGTATTTACAAAACGACTTGCGCTGCCGATACGGAGTACTTTGGCGAGCTAATTGCACCGTGCCTTGAGGACGGCGATGTGCTCATCCTGACCGGTGGCCTGGGAGTGGGCAAAACTCACTTTACCAAGGGCGTCTCGCGCGGGCTGGGCGATGGGCATATGGTTACGAGCCCTACGTTTGCGCTCATGGCCGTCCACGATCAAGGTCGTATTCCGCTGTTTCACTTTGATCTATACCGCCTGGAGCATGCCTACGAGCTCGAGGATACGGGCATTTTCGATGTGCTGGGCTATGAGGGTGCTTGCCTGCTGGAATGGGGCGAACAATTCCAAGACGAGCTGACGGATGAGTATCTTTCGGTGACGCTCAAGCGTGATGAGGGCGACAGTGATGTGCGAACGATAACGCTCGAGGCGCACGGTGACCGCGCAATGGAGCTTTCCCATTTGATTGATAAGGCTGTACAAGATGAGCTTGCATAACGACAACGCGCTGGTGGTGGCGCTCGATACCTCGACCGACATGCTTGCCTGCGCGGCAAGCTGGATTGATGGGCAGACGGGCGAGACGAAGCTCGTGAGTGGCGACCACATGTGTCGCCGTCACGCCAACGTTGAGCTCGTGAATACCGTTGATGGCATGCTGGCTCAAGCCGGTCTGGATCGCAGCGATGTTGGTTGCTACGTGGTCGGCCGCGGCCCGGGGTCGTTTACGGGTGTGCGCATCGGCATCTCCACTGCTAAGGGCCTCGCGCGCGGTGCCAATGCTCCGCTGCTGGGCGTGTCGACGCTCGACGCTTGCGCTTGGACGGCGTGGAAGGCTGGCGTGCGCGGCAAGCTTGGTATCTTGGCCGATGCTATGCGCGGTGAGGTATATCCGGCGCTGTATATGCTGGTCGATGAGGGACCCGAGCGTCAATTTGAGCGCGAACACGTGGTCAAGGCCGCCGTGGCGCTCGATGAGTGGCGCCGAGCAGCGGACTGGGACCAGGTTCAGCTGACCGGTGACGGTCTCGTGCGCTATGGCAAGCTGCTGGGTGAGGACGAGACCGCCCGCTGCGTGGAGCGCGACCTGTGGTGGCCTTCGGGCGAGGGCTTGCTGCTCGCGCACGCTGCGGGTGACGGCGATCCGGCTCGCGTCCTGCCGATTTACACGCGCCTTTCGGATGCCGAGGAAAACGAGCGCAAGCGTCTTGGTCTTGCTGAGAGTGCACAGAGCGAAATTACGGGCGTTGCCGATGAGCTCGCCGGTCGTCATCTGCAGTTCCGTCCCATGGGCGCGGCGGATGCCGAGGGCGCGAGCGCGCTAGAGGCTGCCTGCTTTGAAGGTGCCGGACACGAGGCGTGGACGCCGGGCATGTTCCTGTCCGAACTGGGCGAGGACGTCGCTGCGCCGCGTAGTTGGTGGGTGGCACACGATGACGGCAAGCTGCTGGGCCTTGCCGGCGGTATGGTCGTGGACGGTGATGTGCAGATTCTGGATGTCGCCGTCGACCCGGCACATCGCCGTGAGGGCATTGCCCGCAAGCTGCTGTCGCATGTGAGCTATGATGCCCAGATGCTCGGCTGCACCACGGCTTCGCTCGAGGTCGAGGACGACAACAGGGGAGCGATCGCGCTTTATAACGCTCTGGGCTTTACCGAGGCAGGATGGCGCCGCGGCTATTATGGTGCCGGCAAGGATGCCATCGTCATGACGGCTCCGCTGCCCCTGGTGCTTCCGGTCGACAATGCCTCGCCCGAGCCGACGGCGGCAGAGCAGCGCGTATGGCCGCTGCCTGCGCCTAGGCGCTCCGAGGGGGAGCGTGCCGAAATTGAGCGCCGCCGCCTAGTGCTTGCCATCGAGAGTTCCTGCGACGAGACGGCGGTGGCGATTATCGATGCGGATGGCAATATGCTGGCCAACCAGGTGTCGACGCAGATCGATTTCCATGCCCGTTTTGGCGGCGTGGTGCCCGAGATCGCCTCGCGCAAGCACGTTGAGGTCATCGTGAGCGTCGTGGACGCGGCGCTCGAGGACGCCGCAGCGTCGCTGGGCCTTACGGGCGGAGCCATTGCGCCAAGTGAGCTTGCCGCTGTGGGCGTGACGCAAGGTCCTGGCCTGGTGGGTGCCCTGGTGGTGGGTGTCGCCTTTGCCAAGGGCTTTGCGTATGCTGCCGGCAAACCGCTGGTGTGCGTCAATCATCTGGAGGGCCACCTGTTTGCCAACCTGTTGGCGCAGCCCGACCTCAAGCCCCCGTTTATCTTTACGCTCGTTTCGGGCGGGCACACCATGCTCGTGCACGTAAAGGCATGGGGCGACTATGAAGTGCTTGGCGAGACGCTCGACGACGCCGTGGGCGAAGCCTTCGACAAGGTGGCAAAGGCACTGGGTCTTGGCTATCCCGGAGGCCCTATCATCTCCAAGCTTGCCGAGACGGGCAACCCCAAGGCGATCGATTTCCCCCGTGCGCTTAACAGCAGGGGGGACTATCGCTTCTCGCTTTCGGGCCTCAAGACGGCGGTGACGCTCTACATCGAGCAGGAGACCAAGGCCGGGCGCACGATTCACCTGCCCGACCTAGCGGCCTCGTTTGAGGCGGCGGTCTTTGACGTGCAGTACAAGAAGGCCAAAAACGCCCTGCACGCCACCGGGTGCAAGGAGTATTGCATCGGCGGTGGTGTCTCGGCCAATCCGCATCTGCGCGAGATGATGATCAAGAAGCTCGGGCGTCAGGGGATCCGCGTGACGGTGCCGCCCTTGTCTGCCTGCACCGATAACGCTGCCATGATCGCGGAGGTCGCTCGCCGTAAATTCGACCGAGGAGAAATCTCGCCGTTCGACGTCGACGCCGATCCAAACATGACGCTGTAGCTGGTACGGCGGGGTCCCCGGACGGAGGGGCCGGATATAAGGTTTCCTGCTCTACAGTCCTGCGCAAGACGAAGGCCACATTAAGTGGCCTTCTTTGCGTGCGGAACTCGCGATAAACCTTATATCCGGCCCCTCCGTCCGGGGACCTTTCTGTATCGATATAGCTTCTGAGCTGGTTTGGCGTCGACAACGTCCGGCAAGGTTAGCCAGCTGCGTCGAATTTCCGGCGTGCTTTAGCTGAAAGAAAAAGATGGTGTGCGGAGCTTTGCTCCGCATTTGGGATGGGAGCCCCTGAGAGCCGCGGGAGCCGGGCGGCGCATATGAACTTTATCGCGAGTTCCGCACGCAAAGGAAAGCACTTAATGTGCTTTCCGTCTTGCGCAGGACTGTAGAGCAGGAAAGTTCATATGCGCCGCCCGGCTCCCGCCGCTCCCGAGGGGCATCTCTCATGCAAAAACTTTTGTCGGGTAAAGTCCGAGGTCAGTGGCGTTTTATACCGAGAAATTCAAAAAAGTTGAAAATTCATTACATATTTGCGTTGACTTTAGGTAACTAAAGTTTCATACTCCTTTTCAACCACTGGGGGATGTGAACACGCACGGATCGTTCACATCATGATTGAAGAGGATTTCTTAGACATGTTCACGCATCAGCTAAACATTATCAGCGTAGTAATTATCTGATGCGGGTTAGCACATACAGCTAGCCCGTACGATAACGGGCGGCTGATGAAGATGAGGGCCGTCGAGCGCAACCGACGGCCCTCATTTTTTATGTCTAGGAAGTTCTTTTTAGAGGAGGAAATGTAATGAACGGAGTTTTGCTCATGGTTGTGGCCGCGGCGGTGCTCGCCTGTGGCTATCTGGGCTACGGCCGCTGGCTGGCCAACAAGTGGGGCGTTGACAAAGAGGCCCTCACGCCGGCCAAGCGCATGAAGGACGGCAAGAGCTTCTCGCCCGTCTCCGCCTTTACCGCGTTCTCGCACCAGTTCAGCTCGATCTGCGGTGCTGGCCCTGTCACGGGTACGATCGTCGCCATGGCCTTTGGCTGGCTGCCCGTCGTGCTCTGGGTCCTCGTCGGCGGCATCTTCTTTGGCGCCGTCCACGACTTTGGTGCTCTGTACGCTTCGATGAAGAACAACGGCAAGTCGCTCGCTCAGCTCATCGAGAAGTACATCGGCAAGACCGGCCGTCGCCTGTTCCTGCTGTTCTGCTGGCTGTTCTGCATCATCGTCATCGCCGCCTTCACCGACATGGTCTGCAAGACGTTCATGTTCACCCCGGCCGTTGACGCTTCTGGTGCTGCTACCGGTGCCATCGACTTCACCAAGTCCTATGCCGCCGGCTGCGCTGGTACCATCTCCATCCTGTTCACCTTCGTCGCTATCGCCTTTGGTTGGGCCCAGAAGAAGTTCAACCTCACCGGTGCTACCGAGTTCGTCACCGGCGTGGTCCTCATGGTTCTCATGTTTGCCGTCGGTATGCAGTTCCCGGTCTACCTGGATAAGTTCCAGTGGTTCGCCGTCGTCATGGTCTACCTGGTCTTCGCTGGCGCTATGCCCATCCAGATGCTCAAGACCCCGCGTGACTACCTCACTTCCATCATGATGATCGTCATGATCGTTTGCGCTGTCCTCGGCATCGTCGTCCTGGGCGTCAACGGCCAGGCCACCATCACCGCTCCGGTCTTCACCGGCTTCTCCACTGCCTCCGGCATGATGTTCCCGGTCCTGTTCGTCTCCGTCGCTTGCGGTGCTCTCTCCGGTTTCCACAGCCTCGTTTCTTCCGGCACCTCTTCTAAGCAGGTCGAGAAGGAGCAGGACGCCGTCAAGGTCGGTTATGGCGCCATGATCGTCGAGTCCTTCGTCGGCATCCTTGCCATCATCGTCGCCGGCATCATGTTCTCCGACATGAACACCGCCGGTACCGGCGCCCTCAACGCTGGCGTCGCTTCCACCCCGTTCCAGATCTTCGCCGCTGGTATCTCCCGCGGTATGCAGGCCTTCGGTGTTGACGGTACGCTCGCTACCGTCTTCATGACCATGAACGTTTCCGCTCTGGCCCTGACCTCGCTCGACGCCGTCGCCCGCATCGCCCGCACCTCGTTCTCCGAGTTCTTTGCCCAGACCAACGACGCCCTGGCCATCGAGTCCAAGGCCGGCTACATGAAGGTTCTCGGCAACCCCTGGTTCGCCACGGTCGTCACCCTGCTTCCCGGTCTCGCCCTTGCCTTTGGTGGCTATGCCAACATCTGGCCGCTCTTTGGTGCTTCCAACCAGCTGCTCGGCGGTATGACCATGATCACCCTCGCCGTGTTCTGCAAGTGCACCGGCCGCAAGGGCTGGATGCTCTACGTGCCCGTCGCCTTCCTGCTCTGCTGCACCTTCACCTCGCTGGTCCAGAGCGCCATGGGCTGCATGACCGCTGTCCAGGCTTACGGCTTCTTCGGCACCATCCCGGCTACCGCCACCACGGCCGCCGTCTCCGTCGCCGCCACCAAGGGCTTGCAGCTCGTTTTCGCCGTCCTGCTGATGGTCCTGGGCCTCATCGTCGCCGTCAACTGCCTCAAGGAGTTCTTCGGCAAGGAGGCCGGCTCCATGCCTGATGAGGAGCCCGAGTGGTCCGAGATGGGCAAGGCCGAGTACGGTCGCGCCGCTGCCGCTGAAGCTCCTGCCGACGCCGAGGCCGCCAAGGCCTAGTCGGTCGGACGGGTTGAATCTCCCATCTATTTGACTCGGAAAGACCGGGTCCGCAATCAAGCGGACCCGGTCTTTTTTCTTGTGAGAACAGGTGGTGCAAGGGCGTTCTCGCAGATGTTTTGCGTGGATAGGCTCGTGCGTTGTACCATATGGACGTATATGTGTGCATATGAAAGGGGCCCCGTGGCCAAGACGGTATATTCCGATAATCAAAACAATGTCGATGCTCTGGCTGAGCGTCTGAGCAGCCAGACGTCGCTTTCTGCCGAGCGCGCCAAGCTGGTTGCCTACGACCTGCTCTGCCGCAAGGCGCTCAAGATCAAGTCGAGCGCGCTGGCGCAGATTTTCCGTTCCGTCGATAAGGAATGCAACACCAAGGTGATGCGCGACGAACTCATCGCGGCAAAGATCGTTACCAAGATCGAGGGCAGCGGCATTAACGGGCGCCCGGCGTTCTATACCATCAATGCCGAGATCCGCGATGCCCAGGAGCAGCCTGCCGAGTCCGTCGAAGATTTTGTCGTCGAGGATTTCGCTGACGTGCCTGCTGTGGAAGAAGTTGCTCCGCGTGAGCATGTCGATACCGATGAGTTGCTCGATGAGAACGTCGTGCGTGCCTTTACGGCCAAGGCAGGACGCGGCGGTTTTGGCGGGGGCGGCAAGCGCGATGCACAGCGCCGCGCCCAGCAGGAGCGCTTCCGTCGCGCCGTTGCTCGAAAGGGCGAGACGGATGCCGAGGCTGTTGAGACCGAGGTTGCTGCCGAGTCGCAGAGGCCCGCGAAGGAGCAAAAGCCCGTGGAGGCCCAGGAGCCCCAGCGTCGCCGTGGTGCCCACTTTAAGGCTGCGCAGCAGGATGTCGCGCATGAGGTTGAAGAGCCTTCCGAGGCTGCAGACGATGTTGAGGAGTCTGCCAAGAAGGCTCCGGGTTCATGCCGTCCCGGGCGTGGTTTTGCGAGGCGCGCGTATCCCGTAAGGCGTCAGGAGAAGGGCGAGCCGGCTTCGACCGCTCAGGCCGAGAAGGCCGAACAAACCGAGAAAACCGTTGAGCCGGCGGCTCGCGAGCAGCAACCTTCCGAGTCGCAGCCTGCGGCTGACACTGAGGTCAAAGCTCAACAGACCGCTGATAAGCAGGCTGGGGAGAGCGCCTCAGGCAAGCCCCGCCGTCGTCGTCACCGCGGCGGTCGTGGCTCAAATGCCGAGGCCGCGGCCGAGAAGACAGCGACACAAAACGGAGATGAGAAGGCCGAGACTCCGGTGGATCAGGTCAAGCGCCAGCCGGCGAAGGAGGCCAAGTCCGATCGTCCGCAAAAGCGCTCGTCTGCGCCCAAGCAGGAACGTAATACCCGGGCAGATTCCAAGCGTAAGCCTCATGCACAGGCTGAGCCTGCCGCGGCTGATAGTGCTACCCAGCAGCCCGAGTCGGCCGTCCACGGCGAGGTATCGGCGTTTGCCCTTGCCCGCGTTTTGGGCAGGCAGCTGCTCAAAGTTGTCCCTACGCCTACGGCGCTCTCTAAGATCAAGGAGCAGCAGACTCAAATTGTTAAGGTCGAGGGCAAGGACGGCAAAAAGGCGCCGCAGCGCACTCAGCACAACGAGATGTCCAACCGCAAGATTGCCGAGGAAATCGCAATCATCCAGGCTTGGATCGAGCAAAACCGAGGTGCCGATACGCCGGTTGCCTCGCGCCGCCAGCGTGCCTACCAGATTTTTAACGATGAGAAGGCCTTTGACGGCAAGCACGGCGAGCGCCTAATTCGGCGTATGACCGAAAAGGGCATCAGCATGCAGGCGATTAAGGTCGCCCCCAACCGCCCCGTTCACTTTACGGGTTTCTTTACGCTGGGCGCCGATAAGCCGTTCATTATGGTCGAGAACCTGGACACCTATGACGAGATCGTCAAGCTCCTGCGCGGCCGCAAGCACGCTAAGCTCTTTGGCACCAAGGTGGGCGGCGTGATCTTTGGCGGTGGCTGCAAGGCGAGCGTTTCGCACGCACTGGATGATTATCTGGCCGAGATCGGCTATCGCTTTAACTACGTCTACTACGTGGGCGATATCGACCGCGAGGGCGCGCGCATCGTCGAGCAGGCTCGCAATGCCAATGTGGTTGAGATTCGCCTGCATGCCGGCATGTACCGCGCCATGCTCGCCGAGCATAAGCGTCGCGTGAAGGCCGGCGGCGAGTGCGAGCCCGCGGCTGCCAACCAGGGCGTGCCGCAGAATCTGGCGGCGACGATCAAGGATCTGCCCATGGTCACGCGCGTGCAGTTCCGCAATGTGCTGCGCGAGGGCGGGCGCATTCCGCAGGAGATTCTGATGACCGCCGACTATCGGGATGGCGACTCGGGAAGCTTCGACCGCATGCTGAACAACTAAATTCCGCCGGCCCCGGGAGAGCGGGGACACCGGCTTAGGTTTCCTGCTCTACAGTCCTGCTCACGACGGAGGCCACATTAAGTGGCCTCCTGTTCGTGCGGAACTCGCGATAAACCTAAGCCGGTGTCCCCGCTCTCCCGGGGCCTGTCGTGGCTTGGCCGTTGCATGCGGCTCGCTTTTCGGAACGGGGCTGACGGACACGTTCCGAAATCTACCACCGTCGCTGTACAGGGTGTCTATAAAGAGCCGTGGCCAAAAAACGGCAAATATGAGTACTGATACTCTTTTAGTAGCAGTAATTTTGACCACATTTAAGGTGATTTGACGTGTCGATCGAGCAGATAAGCTGCCGTATCTCCTCAAGTGTTCATTAAAGGAAGACCTTGATGCGAATAAATCTCATTAAGATCTTCTTTTATTAACGAAAATAATGTAGCTACAACGGTAACAGTACTCATATTTGCCGTTTTTTGGCCACAGTCCTTCGGAGGGTCCTCGAAAATAGTCCCGAGCCGGCACTTGGGGACGTTCCTATAATGCCGGCACTTAGGAGCGTCCCCAAGTGCCGACACCGCGTCTGCCTGCGGCGCCCGCGCGCCGCTGCGTCGCTCCGCACCCTTGCGGGTTCGGATCCCTCCGCTTGGCGGCGTTGGCTCGATTTGCTTGACGTGAGGGGCTCTTGGCTGGTGTGGGACGGAGGGATTCCGCGTCCGCCTGGTCGGCGGCCGCGCCCCGCTGCGTCGCTTCGCTCCTTGCGTGCTGCGCTGGAAAACGCTTCGCGTTTCCTCAGCTCCGCACCCTTGCGGGCTCGAATTCCTCCGCTTGCCCACAAGAAAGCGCCCTGGGCCGTTATGGGCTTAGGGCGCTCAGTTTTAATGGCTGGGACGGAGGGATTCGAACCCCCAACAGCCGGCACCAAAAACCGGAGTTCTACCGTTGAACTACGTCCCAATGTGTGGTGTTGCCCAAAAGCAACTCGTCTAGTTTACCTAATCTGCGAGGGCATCGCAAACGCCGTCGAGTAGGCGTACGGCGAGCGTCTGCGCGTCGCTGGCCGTGAAGGTGCCGTTGTAGCGCGTCATGCCCGTGAGCTCAATGCGAATGCGAGCCGGCTTCTGCTGCGCGGCGACATTGGCGGTGCGGATGCGCTGGGCCAGGTTGTGGCACTCGGCGAGGGCAATCGTGGCGCGTGGCGCGGCGTCGGCGGGCAGCTCGTCGCTTGCGATCTCGAGCACCAGGTCAACGTCGGTTGGGACCTCGGAGTCGCAGAGCATCATGCCGCTGTTGTCGGTCGTTGCCGTGGCGATGTTCCACATGCGCGAAGCAACGCTGCGTGCGATGGGGTCCTCACCGATAACGGCGATCTGGAAGCGCTCGAGCACGTTGGCGGCGCGAGCAAAACCGATGCGGGACTCGGCTTCGGTGACCGAGGGCTTGCCCTCCCACACATGGTGCAGGCGGTTGATATAGGCGTAGGTGTCCTGGAAGGCCATGCCGTCGGCAAACAGGCCGACATTTTCCTGGAACTGCTGCAGGGCGGCCTCGGTATGCGGACCAAAGTAGCCGTCGTCTTCGCCACAGGCAAAGCCCAAAACGTTGAGAGCGCGCTGCAGGGCCTGCACATCGGCGCCATGGAAATTGGGCATGCGCAGATACAGAGTGCGGTCGCCCAGCTTATACGAGGCGTCGACCAGGGCGCTCCAACAGGGGATATCGACGGCATGACCGGCAGCAAGGCCGCTGTCGAGCCTGAAGGTGCTGACGGCCTGCTCGGTGGTGGTGCCAAAGCGCTTGTCGACAACCTCGGCGTCATCGATTGTATAGCCGAGCTGCAGAAGGCGGGACTGAACATCCTCGACGGCTGCTCCCTGCATGCCCGTGGTAATAGGTTCCATGAACGAACCCCTTTCGGCGTACCATTCGTACTATTTTGAGCGTGTGTCGGATAGACAACGCGAGACAATTTATAAACATGCACTCAATAGTGTAGCAACTTGTACCCAAACTCGCTGCCCACAGGTTTTATGACCCCCGCTAGTTAAGACGCTCCACAAAGAAATCTGCCATTGAGAGGAAGAGCTCGCGCGCATGCGGGTCGAGCTCGACGCCTTCGATAGCGGCCTTGGCCTTAGCGGTCAGGTCGAGCGCATAGGTGTGGGCGTAATCGATGGAGCCGGTCTCCTGGAAGATCTCCACGGCGCGCGCGAGCTGCGCGGGGTCCTCGGTGCCCGAGGAAAGGATTGCCTCGACCTCGTCGTGATGGCGCTCATCAGACAGGGCGTGCACGGCAACGAGCGTGCGTTTACCCTCGGTGATGTCGGTGCGGAAGTCCTTGTTGGCGGCCTCTTTGGTGCCGACCAAGTTGAGCAGGTCGTCCTGAATCTGAAAGGCAAGGCCGGTGTGCAGGCCAAAGGCGCGTAGCGCCTCGACCTGCTCTTCGCTGCCGCCGCCGATAATGGCTCCGGCGGCAAGCGGCGTGGCTCCGCTGTAATACGCGGTCTTGTGCGTCGCCATGTCCAGGTAGTCATCAACCGAGATATCAAAGCGCTCGTCACGGACCCAACCCAGGTCAAGCGCTTGACCCTCGATGGTGCGGACGATCATCTCGGTAAGCTCGTGGAGCACACGCAGCTTCACGTCGGACTCGAGCGTGGGGTCGTCGAGAACCGTCTTGGTGACCATGGTGAGCGCCAGGTCACCGCAGTTGATGGCAAGACCGGTGCCCTCGGTAAGGTGCATGCAGGGCTTGCCGCGACGAATCTGCCCGTTGTCGGCGATGTCGTCGTGGATGAGTGCGCCCGACTGAAAGTGCTCGATGGCCGCCGCTGCGCTGCGGGCGCTCTCAAAGCTGCCGCCTACCGCAGTGGCGGCGAGCATGCAGATGAGCGGGCGGTGGCGCTTGCCAGCGTTTGCCGTAAATGCCGAGAGCGGGGTATACAGGTAGCGCTCGATATCGGCGGAAGTCGCCTGTCCGTCAAAGAACGTGGCCAGATAGTCGTTAATCTGGTCAAAGTGCTGGGCTAAAAAGCTGGTAAACGGACTGGACACGGGTTCTCGCATTCTTTGATAGGTTGCATCGTTGCATTATGCAGACAACATATTGCCACATTAGGGCGTCGAGCGCGGCGGTTGAAGACGATTGGTCCATGCGGCCGCAAGTGCGGTAGGGGCTTGGCTAGATAAGCCCAAAGTGTTCGAGCGCGGTGACGACGCCGTCGTGGTCGATGCTGTCGGTGACATAGTCGGCCTTTTCCTTGAGGAAGTCCGGCGCGTTGCCCATGGCGATGCCAACGTCGACGGCGTTCATCAGCGAGACGTCATTGCTGGCGTCGCCGATGCCGTATACGGTTCCGTGGTGGGGATCGAGGGCGTCGAGTACGGACTGGATACCCTCGCGCTTGGTGCATTCGCGAGGCGAAATCTCGGTCACTTCGAGCTCGAGCTCGTTAAAGCAGAGCAGCGGCTCAAACGCTTGATCCTGAGCGATGCGGTTGGCAAGCGACGTGGACATTAAGATCTTGTAGGCGCTGTAATGTTGCAGCTGCGTAATTGCATCGCCCACGGTGCGGGCGTATCCCGGGGCGTCGGGCGCATCGGCACTCATGCGAACGACGCCATTGAGTCCCTCAAAACGAATCACTTCGTCCGATTGCTCAAGAATGGGAGCAAGGCGCTGCAGCATGCCGGGCGTCATCGCCAAATCGCGAATCACGTGTCCCTCAAGTTCGACATAGCCACCCGCGAGGCAGACGATGCCGGTCCAGGGCAGCTCGAGCAGCTTTGGATGGATGCAGCTCAGCGTGCGCCCTGTGCAGATAAACGCCATATTGCCCTTGGCGACAAAATCACGGATGGCTTGCGAGACCGCTTCATTGGGATAGGGGGAGAGGTCTCGCTCGCTCTCGGGAAGCTCTTGTGCCACTCGAGGGTCTTGCCAGGCGAGTGTTCCGTCGATATCGAAGAAGCAGATATCGCCGCGCTTATGGGCTGCGCTGGCGGCAGGGGAGGCCGAGGTGGTGGGCACAAATCCCGGCTCGAGGCCCATGATCTGGTCAAAATGCTCTTTAACGCGGGGAACGGAGATGCCAATAATCACCTGGGCGGTCTTGCCCGTAATGATGAGGCCCTTGGCGCCCGCCGCGACGAAGGCTGCGTTGTCTGCGACAACGGAAGGTTCTGCGACCTCAACGCGCAGACGCGTGGCGCAATTGGTCGCTCCTGCAATATTGCTAACGCCACCCAAGAGCGCAACGACTTGCTCAGCAAGCAGATGATCTTGGGATGATTGGTTGTCGGTGCCGTTTTGGGCCGCGCCTTCTTTGGCAGAGCTTTTTCCCGTCAGACGTGCGAGCGCCGCATCGCTGGCGATATGATCCTCGCGGCCTGGGGTTTTTAGGTCGAAAGCCAGAATGAGGCCCCGGAAGACCAGAAAAAAGACAGCGCTAAACATCAGACCGATACCGAGCGCCAAAAGGTAGGAGCCGGCATGCATTCGCATGAGTGGGATGAAGTTGAAGGCCGTCATTTCCATGAGACCGCCCGAGAAGATGCCGACGATGCCAAAGAAGTTCATGGTCATGGCAAGGCAGGAGGACAGGACGGCGTAGAGCAAAAAGAGTCCGGGATAGGTGAACATAAAGAGAAACTCGAGCGGCTCGGTGACGCCGCAGACCACCGAGGCGACGATGGCGGGCAAAAGGATGACCTTAAGGCCGGCGCGGCGTTCGGGTTTGGCGGTGAAATAGAATGCTGCCGCGATGGCGGGAAGGCCAAAGAGCTTGCCCCAGCCGGTGGCGGTAAAACCTGCCCAGGGCGCAAGTTCATTTAAAGGGCGCGTGCTATGGGAGAGAATGGGGAGCAGGTTGGTCCACGTGGCGTAAATACCGTCGTGAATGACCAGATTGTCGTAATAGATGGGCATATAGAGCAGATGGTGCAGCCCCATGGGCTCGAGCGCTCGCTCCAAAAACACAAAGATGCCCACGCCGAAGGGGCCGACGCCCGCAAGTGCGTGGCGCAGCGTTTCGGTCACAGCGTATGCGAAAGGCACGATGGCGGCCGAGATGGCGGCAAGGGCAAACACGGCAAAAAAGCTGATGAGGTAGACCAGCGAGGAACCCGAGAAGGTGCCGAGCCAATCGGGAACCTTGGCATCGTAGAAGCGGTCATGGATCGCGACGACGGTTGCCGATACCGCCAGCGGGCCGATAATGCCGGTGTCGAGCGTCTTGATGCCGTCGATGACGGTGATGCCGCTAGCGGAGGTCAAAAACGACGGGTACTTAAGCCCAAGGTTGTCTCCGCTCAGCTTAATGATCTCGCTCAAAAAGAAACAGTAGGCAAAATAGGCTACGAGCGCCTCGAGGCAGCAGCGTGCCGGTTGCTTTTGGGCAAGGCCGATAGGCAGCGCTACGGCAAAAAGGAGTGGAAGGCGCTTAAAGACCGTCCACGAGCCGCGCTGAATGATAGTCCAGAAAACGTACCAGGGGGTTCCGTATACGGCGAGGTCGCCGACGATATCCACGGTCGTTGCGAGGGCGGAGATGCCGACCATGAGGCCTGATATAGAAAACAGCATGGCGGGCGCGAACATGGCTCCGCCAAAACGTTGGATTTTCTGCAGCATAATATGCCTTTCGGATGCAACATGCTGTGCGAGCAAGAACGTTTAAACAATGAACTCATTGTAGAGGACTGGCTGCTTGCCGCATTGACGGTTTTGATTCGGTCCGATTT
Source organism: Collinsella sp. (assembly GCA_018368345.1). Lineage (GTDB taxonomy): Bacteria > Actinomycetota > Coriobacteriia > Coriobacteriales > Coriobacteriaceae > Collinsella. Next base: position 75,339 of record JAGZEK010000010.1, on the reverse strand, counting down.
GGGTTTCGGGGGAACCGTCGACGGTAAATAATCCGTGCTTTACCGATAATCGGTTTAAACAACTTTAAGAAATGCTATCGTGCCTAGCCATACATATTCATTAGAGGTGAAATCATGCCAAAAGCGATTTACGAAGGAATCTACCGCGAGATCCGTTCGCGCATCATCAACGGGACCTATGCGTTTCAGGAGATGCTGCCAACCGAAGCCGAGCTGACCGCGGAGTTTGGCTGCACGCGCAATACCGTTCGACGCGCCTTGAGCATGCTGGCCGACCAGATGTTTGTGCAGCCTATACACGGTAAGGGCGTGCGCGTTATTTGGCTTAAGGGCGAAACCGACATGCTGGGCGCACTCGAAGAGGTTGAGTCGTTTGGCGAGTTCGCAAAACGCAACAATGCCGTCGCATCGACCGAGGTCAAGTCTTTTGAACATTTGATTTGCACTGAGCAACTCTCACGTCGCCTGGGCTTTAAGGTGGGCGAGGAGCTGATTCGCGTAGTGCGTGTCCGAAGCCTCAACGGCAGCGCGCGCCAAGTGGACCATGGCTACTTTTTGGCGTCGATCGCCAAGGGCCTGACCCCCGAGATCGCGGCGGATTCTATCTACGGCTATCTGGAGCACAAGCGCGGCGTCAAAGTGATGGCGAGCCGTCGTACGGTGAGTGTCGAGCTCGCCAACGATGAAGACTGCAGCTATCTGGACCTCGGCAAGTACAACTGCGTCGCCGTTATGGAGAGCCAGTCGTACACCTCGGACGGCATCTTGTTCGAGGTCACGCATGCCCGCACACACCCCGAGATCTTCCATTACCGCGTCAATTCCAAGCGATAGCTGGCTAGCTCGCAGCCTGACGAGACTCATGCCCTCAAAGCGAAAACGCCCGGTCAAACCGACGATGCATCGGCTTGATCGGGCGTTTTCTCTGCATTCGATAACAAATAATTGTTTATACAAAACTTGTCAAGTATCAAGTCGAAATTACCGTTCACCGAAGTTTTTCTACCGCTCTAGTAATACTTGTTCAAACAACTAGCCAAATAGCGTATTGTACAAGTCAGCAAAAGGGGCAAAGTCCCCGAGCCAATCTCCGAAGGCGGCGGCAAAGGGTGCCGCCACGGTGTGAAAGGGTGGATTGTAATGAAGAACGAAATGAGCAGAAGGCAGTTCCTGGGCTTTGCTGGTTCCGCGGCTGCGGTTCTTGGTCTGGGCCTCGTGGGCTGCGGTGGTTCTGCCGGCTCTGGCTCCTCTGCTTCTGGTGACGCTGCCGAGGTCTACTTCCTCCAGTTCAAGCCCGAGGTCGACAAGGAGTGGAAGGAGATCGCCAAGGCGTACAAGAAGGAGAAGGGCGTCGAGGTCAAGATCGTGACCGCCGCCTCCAACACCTACGAGGAGAAGCTCAAGTCCGAGATGTCCAAGAGCTCCGCTCCGACGCTGTTCCAGGTCAACGGCCCCACCGGCCTTAAGAACTGGAAGGACTACTGCGCCGATCTTTCCGACACCAAGCTCCGCGGCGAGCTCATCGACGACTCCCTGGCGCTGCAGTCCGACGGCAAGGATCTGGGTATCGACTGGGTTCAGGAGAGCTACGGCATCATTTACAACAAGGAGCTCCTCGAGAAGGCCGGCTACAAGGCCGAGGACATCAACTCCTTCGACAAGCTGAAGGCTTGCGCCGATGACATCCAGGCCCGCAAGGACGAGCTCGGCGTTGACGGTGCCTTCACTTCCGCCGGTATGGATGACTCCTCCAGCTGGCGCTACACCACGCACCTCGCCAACCTCCCGCTCTACTACGAGTTCGAGAAGGAGCACAATCAGGAGGACGACGAGATCAAGGGCGAGTATCTCGACAACTTTAAGCAGATCTTCGACCTGTACATCACCGACTCCACCTGCGATCCTTCGCAGCTCGCCTCCAAGACCGGTGACGACGCCACCAACGAGTTCGCAACCGGCAAGGCCGTCTTCTATCAGAACGGCTCTTGGGCCTACGCCGACCTCACCAAGGCCGGTATGACCGACGACCAGCTCGGCATGCTGCCGATCTACATCGGCGTCGACGGCGAGGAGAACCAGGGCCTGTGCTCCGGCGGCGAGAACTACTGGTGCGTCAGCTCCCAGGCTTCCGAGGATGCCCAGAAGGCCACCGAGGACTTCATGTATTGGTGCGTCACTTCTGACACCGCCACCAGCATCATCGCTGACAAGATGGGTCTGACCGCCCCGTTCAAGAGCGCTAAGGAGACCACCAACGTCTTCTCTCAGCAGGCCGTTGCTATGGCCAAGGACGGCAAGAAGACCGTCGCTTGGGACTTCGTTTACATCCCCTCCGAGGAGTGGAAGAAGAACCTCAAGCAGGCTCTCATCGCTTATGCTGCCGACAACACCAAGTGGGACGGCGTCAAGAACGCCTTCGTCGATGGCTGGAAGACCGAGAAGGCTGCTTCCGAGTAAGCAGTTGCTGCCCAAGCTATCTGATTAGCGACAGGGGGCGGGCAGACGTAGGTTTGCCCGCCCCCTGCATATTGAAAGGACCCTTCTATGGGCAAAGCACTCAAGCGCTGGTGGCCGCTCTTTATGCTGCCCACGTGCCTGGCGTTTATGATCGGGTTCGTGATTCCCTTTATCCAGGGTTTCTATCTCTCGTTCTGCCAGTTTATTACCATCAATAACGCGCACTTTGTCGGTATCGAGAACTACGTGCGCGCGCTGTCCGATCCGCAGTTCTCCACGTCGTTCTTCTTTACCGTGGCGTTTGCCTTCCTGTCGACGGTGCTCATCAACGTGATCGCGCTGGCCATTGCGCAGGCGCTCACTCGCAAGGCGCTCAAGGGCACCAACATCTTCCGTACGATTTTCTTTATGCCTAACCTGATTGGCGGCATTGTACTGGGTTACATTTGGCAGATTCTGATCAACTGCCTGCTCTCCAACGTGGGTGCCCAGCTTATCGCCCTCAACTCCGCCGCTGGCTTCTGGGGCCTTATCATCCTGACCCTGTGGCAACAGGTCGGCTACATGATGATCATCTACATCGCCGGTCTGCAGTCCATTCCGTCTGACTACATCGAGGCCGCCAAGGTCGATGGCGCTACGGCATGGCAGACGTTTTGGAAGGTTAAGATCCCCAACCTGATGCCGACCATCACCATCTGCCTGTTCCTGTCCATCACCAACGGCTTTAAGCTGTTCGACCAGAACCTCGCCCTTACCGGTGGCGCCCCGGCGCACTCCACCGAGATGCTCGCCCTGAACATCTACAACACGTTCTATTCGCGTGCTGGCATCGCATGGCAGGGCATCGGTCAGGCCAAGGCAGTTATCTTCTGCATCCTGGTTGTCGCTATTTCTATGATCCAGCTTAAGGCCACGAGGTCCAAGGAGGTGCAGCAGTAATGAAACGCGATAAGGCTATCAACCGCGCGCTCTCGATCTTCTTTACGATCCTGTCGCTCGCATGGATCTACCCCGTGTTCATGATTGCGCTCAATTCCTTTAAGAAAGCGACCGCAATCAGCACCACCACGGCGTTCGATCTGCTCACGCCCGAGACGTTCAACGGCCTCGCAAACTACGTGCACGCTCTGAACGAGCAGGGCTTTGCCTCGGCGTTTATGTACTCGCTTATCATCACGGTCACGTCGGTCGTGCTGATTCTGGTGTGCTGCTCCATGTGCGCTTGGTACGTGGTGCGCGTCAACAGCAAGATCTCGAACTTCTTCTATTACCTGTTCGTCTTCTCGATGGTCGTACCGTTCCAGATGCTCATGTTCACGCTGTCCAACCTCGCGGACCGCATCGGCTTTAACACGCCGTTTAACATCTGCTTCATCTACCTTGGTTTTGGCGCGGGCCTCGCGGTCTTTATGTTCGCCGGCTTCGTCAAGAACATCCCGCTCGAGATTGAGGAAGCGGCCATGATCGACGGCTGCAACCCGGTCCAAGTGTTCTTTAAGATCGTCCTTCCCATTATGAAGCCCACCTATCTTTCGGTCGGCATCCTTGAGACCATGTGGGTCTGGAACGACTATCTGCTGCCCTACCTTACGCTCGACTCCACCAAGTACAAGACCATTCCTATCTTGATCCAGTACTTCCGTGGCGGCTATGGCCACGTCGAGCTCGGCCCCATGATGGCGTGCATCATGATGGTCGTCATCCCCATCGTCATCATGTACATCTTCTGCCAGAAGTACATCATCGACGGTGTGGTGGCAGGTGCCGTCAAGGGCTGATGCCGTAACTGTTTTGCAAGTTTTGGCGGCGCCTCTCAGCGCGGCGCCGCGTATCGAAAGGTAAAGACATGGCCGAGATCGTTCTCAAACATGTTCAGAAGGTGTATCCCAACAACGAGTCAAAAAAGAAGGGCTTCTTTGGCAAAAAGAAGAAGACCGAGGAGAAGAAGCACAACCTCAAGGTTACCGAGGACGGTGTGCTCGCTGTAGAGGACTTCAACCTCACCGTTCACGACCAGGAGTTCATCGTCCTCGTTGGCCCTTCTGGCTGCGGTAAGTCCACGACGATGCGCATGGTCGCCGGCCTGGAGGACATCACCTCCGGCGATGTGTTCATCGATGGCAAGCGCGTCAACGACGTGGCGCCCAAGGACCGCGACATCGCCATGGTGTTCCAGAGTTATGCTCTGTACCCCAATATGACGGTGTACGAGAACATGGCGTTTACGCTTGAGCTCAAGAAGGTCCCCAAGGACGAGATCGACCGCAAGGTTCGCTCCGCTGCCGAGATCCTGGGTATTACCGAGTACCTCGACCGTAAGCCCAAGGCGCTCTCTGGCGGCCAGCGCCAGCGCGTCGCCATCGGCCGCGCCATCGTGCGTGACCCCAAGGTCTTCCTGATGGACGAGCCGCTGTCCAACCTGGATGCCAAGCTTCGTAACCAGATGCGCGCCGAGCTCATTAAGCTGCGTCACGAGATCAAGGGCACCTTCATCTACGTTACCCACGACCAGACCGAGGCTATGACCCTCGGCGACCGCATCGTGGTCATGAAGGACGGCGTCGTCCAGCAGATCGCCACGCCGCAGGAGGTCTTCAACCATCCCGCGAACATCTTCGTCGCCGGCTTCATCGGCGTGCCGCAGATGAACTTCTTCGATGCCCAGCTGGTGCGCTCGGGCAACGGCTTTACTGTCAAGACCGAGGATATGAACGTGGCGCTCGCCCCGGAGACTTGCGCTCAGCTTGCCCTCAACTGGGACGGCGGCGACGTGAAGGAGATTACGGCCGGCGTGCGCCCCGAGCAGATCCTGCTTGCCGACAAGGGCGAGGAGGGTGCGCTCCAGGGCACCGTCGAGGTGACCGAGCTCATGGGCTCGACCGAGCATGTCCACGTGACCGCTCCCGACGGCCAGTTTGTCCTGATTATCCCCGTCGTCGACCTCGAGGCCAAGGGCGCGCTCAAGGCTGGCGACCCCATCTGGTTCAAGTTCGAGAAGAACGCGACTCATCTCTTCGATAAGGTGTCTGGCAAGAACCTTATCTAGGCCCGGTGCATCCAGGCCCTCCCTTTGGGCGACTGCGGCTTTGCCATCCTTTTGCCGCGGTCACATATAAGGCTCCCCTCCCGTCCACTGGGCGAGAGGGGAGCCTTTCTTTGTGTTGGGGCTTTCCGTCTGTCAGTTTGTCTTGATCTGTAACAGGTAGGGCCGATTTCGGACGTTAGATGTTACAGATCGAGACGGTTCCGCTGAGCTAACCATTTCATCTAAATCTGTAACACCAAAGGCGAATTTCACCTGCTAGATGTTACAGATTGAGATAAACCCAAGGGGAGGGGCCGGTATGTCTCAATCTGTAACAGCTGGGACCGTTTTGGTTGAGTAGTTGTTATGGATCGAGATTGTTTGGCCGAGTCGGATCACAGGGTAACGTGCGGGCACAAAAAACGGAGCCGCGTTGCCGTGGCTCCGTTTTCAAGAGGATGGGCGATGAAACCGAATTAGCTCAGGTGCCAGATCTCGTCGTTGTACTGGGAGATCGTACGGTCGGACGAGAAGGTGCCGGCGTTGGCGATATTGATGAGCGCCTTGCGCATCCAGGCGTCCTGGTCCTCGTAGTCGGCCAGCACGCGCTCCTTGGTCTGGATGTACTCCTCAATGTCGAGCAGGGCCATAAACCAGTCCTTGCCCTTAATGTCGTCGTGCAGGCGCTGCAGGCGCTCGGCGTTGCCGGTTGCCATAAAGGCTGGGTTGGTGATGAAGTCCACCAGCAGTTTAATTCCGGGCTTGCGGTAGAGCGCACCGGCGTTGTAGGTGCCGTCGGCGTAGAGCTGCTCGACCTGTTTGGACGAGGCACCAAAGGTATAGATGTTCTCGTCGCCCACGAGCTCGGCAATCTCCACGTTGGCACCGTCGAGCGTGCACAGGGTTAGGGCGCCGTTGAGCATGAACTTCATGTTGGAGGTGCCGCTCGCCTCCTTGGAGGCCAGGCTGATCTGCTCGGAGATGTCAGCGGCGGGGATCACGCGCTCGGCGGCGGTGACGTTGTAGTTCTCGATCATGACAACCTGCAGGTAGGGAGCCACGTCGGGGTCGTTTGCAATCCACTGCGACAGCGTCAGGATCAGATGGATGATGTCCTGCGCGATAGTGTAGGCAGGCGCCGCCTTGCCGCCAAAGATGATGGTGACGGGGTGCTTAGGCCTGTTGCCGTTCTTGATATCGAAGTACTTCCAGATGATGTAGAGCGCGAGCATCTGCTGACGCTTGTACTCGTGGATGCGCTTGACCTGGACGTCGATGATGGCGTTGGAGGGAATGGTCACGCCCTGCTCGAGCGCCATGAACTGGCGCATGATGGCCTTGGCCTCGACCTTGGTGGCGGCCAGGCGCTCAAGAACATCCTTGTCGTCGGCGAACTTGGCGAGTTTGCTCAGATCGCCGGTGCTGCGCCAGTCGGTGCCGATCACATCGTCGAGCAGGCTGGCGAGCGCGGGGTTGGCCCCATGGATCCAGCGGCGGAAGGTGATGCCGTTGGTCTTGTTGGAGAACTTCTCGGGATAGATCTCGTAGAACGGATGAAGCTCGGTGTCCTCCAGGATCTTGGTGTGGAGGGCGGCTACGCCGTTGATGGAGAAGCCAAAGTGGATGTCCATGTGGGCCATGTGGACGGTGTCGTATTCGTCGATGATGGCGACGCGCGGGTCATCGTGCTCGGCCTTCGCGATCTCATCGAGCTTGACGATAATGTCGGCGATGGCAGGGGAGACCTTCTGCAGGCTGACGAGCGGCCACTTCTCGAGCGCCTCGGCAAGAATCGTGTGGTTAGTGTAGGCGACCATGGAGCGTACGATGGTCACGGCCTCGTCAAACTCGATGCCATGCTCGGTGGTGAGCAAGCGAATGAGCTCGGGGATGACCATGGTGGGGTGCGTGTCGTTAATTTGGACCACGGCGTAGTCGGCCAGATCGTGCAGGTTGCTGCCGCGCTCGATGGCCTCGTCGATCAGGAGCTGGGCGGCGTTGCTCACCATGAAGTATTCCTGGTAGATGCGAAGCAGGCGGCCCTGCTCGTCAGAATCGTCGGGGTAGAGGAACAAGGTGAGGTTTTTGGCGATCTCGGTCTTGTCGAAGTCGATGGAGCTGCCGGGGACCAGGCCGTCGTCGACGCTCGCCAGGTCGAACAGGCGCAGACGGTTCTTGGTGGGCTGGCCGTAACCGGGCACATCGATGTTGACGAGCTTGGAGGTAACGGCAAAATCGCCGAACTCGACGGTGTAGGAGCGGTCGTCGTCGACTAGGATGTCCTGCTCACCGAGCCACTCGTCGGGGACGGCCTTCTGCTGGTTGTCGACAAAGCGCTGACGGAACAGGCCGTAGTGATAGTTGAGGCCCACGCCATCGCCGGTCAAGCCCAGCGTGGCGATGGAATCCAGGAAGCATGCGGCCAGGCGGCCCAGGCCGCCGTTGCCGAGCGACGGCTCGACCTCGAACTCCTCGATCTTGTTGAGGTCGTGGCCTGCGGCGGTGAGCTGGTCCTTAACCTCGTCGTAGATGCCGAGGTCGATCATGTTGTTGATGAGCAGCTTGCCGATCAAAAATTCGGCGGAAATGTAATAGAGCTTTTTCTTGCCGTTGTTGAGCGGGCAGGCGGCGGAGCGCTCCTGCACGAGTTTGACCAGCAGCTTGTAAATGCGACGGTCGTCGAGCTGCTCGAGCGAGGTGCCAAAAGACTGCTCGGCGAGTTCCATGAGGTTAATTTGGGGCATGTTTCCTCCTGTAATGGGTTGATTACATGTCTGCAATTCATAAGAATCCCGCGCGAGGGGATTGGGGTGGCCTCGCGCGGGTAAGCAAGCGCGTCCGCACGGTGGGGAGGGGTCGGGCGCGGTAGCTCCTATTGAGGAAGCTCGATTTCGGCTTCCGACGGGATGCGGAAGTAGGTCTCGGTCCAGTCGGTGAGTTTGTGCTCGAGCTCGCGGGTGATGGCGCCGTCGAGCATGCGCCAGGTCCAGTTGCCGCCCAGCGTGGCAGGGGTGTTGATGCGCGCCTCGTTGCCCAAGTTGAGCAGGTCCTGCATGGTGTAGATGCACGTGTCGCTCACGCTGGCCGCGATGGTTCGGTTGAGCGCGTCGGCGATGGGTTCGCCGGCCTGCTGATGGGTGTACAGGGCTGTCTGCTCGCGCTGACGCGGGGTAGCCGTTCCTTCAAACCAGCCGCGTGCCGTCTCGTTGTCGTGAGTGCCCACGTAGGCGACGGTGTTGGCAATGTAGTTGTGCGGCAGGTAGTACGAGTTGGTGCCCTCAAAGGCAAACTGCAGGATCTTCATGCCGGGGAAGCCCGAGTTGTCGCGCATATCGATGACGCCGGGGGTGAGGAAGCCCAGGTCCTCGGCGATGATGGGCAGCGTGCCGAGCTTTTCCTCGAGTGTCTTGAAGAGCTTGAGGCCTGGACCCTGCGTCCACGAACCGTAGGACGAATCAGGCGAGGAGAACGGCACCTCCCAATAGGCCTCGAAGCCGCGGAAGTGATCCAGGCGGATGACGTCGTACATGTCGAGGGCGGCGCGAATGCGGCCCTCCCACCAGGAGAAGCCGTCGGCCTCCATGGCGTCCCAGTCGTAGATGGGGTTGCCCCAGTACTGGCCGGTGGCCGAGAACTGGTCGGGCGGCGTGCCGGCGACGCTCACGGGATTGCCGGCGGCGTCGATCTTAAAGAGCTCAGGTGTCGCCCACATCTCGACGGAGTCACGCGAGACATAGATGGGCAGGTCGCCGATGATGAGAATGTCGCGCTCGTTGGCATAGGCCTTGAGGCGGCTCCACTGGCGATCGAAGAAGTACTGCGTCATCTGGTGGTAGAGCATACGCGCCGGATGGTCGGCGCAGACCTTGGCGGAAGCCTCGCCGCGGGTGCGGAGCTCCGCGGGCCACTCCCAAAACGCCTTGAGACCGCACTCCTCTTTGACGGTCATGAACTCACAGTAGGGGATGAGCCAGTCCTCGTTGGCCTGGATAAAGTCATCGAAATCGGCCGGCTTGTCGGCAGCAAAGCGCTCGGCGGCGCGGTCGAGAATCTGACGGCGGCCGCCAAAGATAGCACCGTAGTCGACATTGCTGGGGTCGGATCCCAGATACACGCCATCGATATCGCGCTGCTCCAGATACCCTGCCTCGATAAGCTCGGCAAAGTCGATAAAGTTGGGGTTGCCTGCGCGGGCCGAGAACGACTGATAAGGCGAATCGCCATAGCTGGTCGTCGTAAGGGGCAGAATCTGCCAGTAATGTTGTTTGCACGAGGCGAGAAAATCGACGAAGTCGTAGGCATTCCAGCCAAAGCCGCCGATTCCGTATGGTCCGGGCAGAGATGAGACGGGCATGAGGACGCCGCTTGCACGCTCCATGAATGCGCTCACCAACCTTCTTGTTGTGGGGTCGGCCTGCCGATGGGTGTGCAGTCCGCCTCCGATGTTCTGATTCGATACGCCTATTGTAAAACATGTTGTTTAAACATGTACAGGCAAGATAAAAAAGTTGGTCGATTTTCGGCGAATGGCTACATGCCATGAAAAAAGCCCCGACCTCACAACGTGAGATCGGGGCAAGAACGGTATGTAGGTTTTTGCTACTCGGCGTCGGCGAAGCCGTTGGGGTTGTGGCTCTGCCAGTTCCAGCTATCGCGGCACATGTCCGCGATGTCGTACTGGGCCTTCCAGCCCATCATGCGCTCGGCCTTGGAGGCATCGCACCAGTTGGCGGCGATGTCGCCGGCGCGGCGCTCGCGGATCACATAGGGCAGCTCCTTGCCGCAGGCCTTGGAGAAAGCAGCGACGACCTCGAGTACCGAGGTGCCGGTGCCGGTGCCCAGGTTAAAGATCTCGACGCCGGTCTTGCCGTTCATCCAGTTAAGGGCGGCAACGTGACCAGAGGCCAGATCGCACACGTGGATGTAGTCGCGCACGCCGGTGCCGTCGGGGGTGGGGTAGTCGTTGCCAAAGACCTGAACGGCCTCGAGCTTGCCCACGGCGACCTGGGCGACATAGGGCACCAGGTTGTTGGGGATGCCCTTGGGGTCCTCGCCGATCAGGCCCGACGGATGAGCGCCGATGGGGTTGAAGTAACGGAGCAGCACGACGTCCCACTCGGGGTCGGCGGTGTGGACGTCCATAAGGATCTGCTCGATCATCCACTTGGTCCAGCCATAGGGGTTGGTTGCGGGCTTCTTGGGGTCTTCCTCGGTGACGGGCGGGTTGTCCGGGTCGCCGTAGACGGTCGAGGAGCTCGAGAAGATGATGGACTTGCAGCCATGGTTGCGCATGACGTCGATGAGCACCAGGGTGTTCTCGATGTTGTTGTGGTAGTACTCGACGGGCTTGCTCACCGACTCGCCGACGGCCTTAAAGCCGGCAAAGTGGATGACACGGTCGATCTGATGGGTATCGAAGATCTTGTTCATCGCATCGCGGTCGAGCACGTTGGCCTCGTAGAAGGTGAGGTTCTTGGCGGCCTCGTCGCCCACGATGGTCTTGACGCGGTCGACGGCGACGGCGCTGGAGTTGGAGAGATCATCGACGATGACGACCTGGTAGCCACCCTCGAGCAGCTGAACGACGGTGTGCGAGCCGATAAAGCCGGCGCCACCGGTAACGAGGACGCAGGTGTCTTTGGGGTCGAGTGCTTTGGACATGTAGTCTCCTATCGAATCAGGAACACTTCTAGAGGGGAGTATAGCGCAGGCGGGGACGCCCAAATGGTGCACTGTAGGAAAAGCAGAGGATTATGTTAACGTACTCATATAAGAGCTTGCTCAATTGTTACCTCAAATTTGACAATTGCTTACGAGCCGCCGACCTTGTAGTTTCCTGCCGTTCGTGGAAATCGTTGGGACGCGCCATATGTACGCTAATATGTATGAGTTGAGCGACATATAAATAAGCATGTAACGGAGTACATATGTCACCAAACAGCGATTCCATCCTTTCCCAGGAGCTCTCGCGCCGCACTGCCCTTAAGGCCCTGTTCGGCGCCGCTTCTGCGGCAGTTCTTTTTGGCCTGCCCACTCGCGCCCATGCGGCGGAGGCTTCCAAAGAAACCACCGATAAATTGAATGCCGCCCAGGCCCAGCTCGACGAGGTTCAGGCCCAGCTCGACAGCATCGCAAATGAGTATGCGGCGCTGGCCAACAAGAATGCCCAGACCCTCAACGACATCGAGAATGTCCAGGGCAAGATTGACGACACGCAGGCCCAGATCGATGAAAAGAAGGCCGAGCTCAAGAAGAAGCGCAACGACCTTTCCGATCGCGTGGCCGCCAGCTACAAGTCCGGCGGTACGAACATCCTGTCGCTGCTGCTGGCCTCTGGCTCGTTTGAGGAACTCGTCGCCAACGCGCATTACGTTGAGAAGATCAACAAGAGCGACCGCGATGCCATCGAGGATATCCAGACGATTCAGGCTGAGCTCGACGCGCAGAAGACCGAGCTCGAAGCACAAAAGGCCAACCTGGAGAAACTCAAGGACCAGCAGACGGCTCAGATGCAGGATATGCAGGCCAAGCAGCAAGAAGTCCAGACCGTGCTGAACGGTCTTTCCGACGACGTCAAGGAGCTCATGGCTCAGCGCGATTCCGAGATCCTCGCTGCCGCCCAGGCTGAGGAGGCCGCTAGGAAGGCGGCTGCGGCAGCCGCGGCCTCTGCGAACACGGGCTCTTCTTCGGGTGGCGGCTCGTATGCCGGCGGCACCCCGCAACAGACGGGCGGTTCGGGCAAGCAGCAGGCCGTCGTCAATGCGTGCTACTCGACGCCTTCTCCCGGCCAGGGCTGGTGTGCTGCCTGGGTTACCAACGTCTTCCGCAATGCCGGCGTGGGCTATTTTGGCGGCAACGCGTGTGACATGTTCAACGCCTGGTGCTATAGCTCCGACCGCTCGGCGCTGCAGGTGGGCATGATCGTGGCAGATTCCTCGCACAGCGGCACGGGTGCTCCGGGCCTTATCTACGGTCATGTGGGTATCTACGTTGGCGGCGGCATCGTTATGAGCAACGAGGGTGCCATTACGTCGAAGTCGCTTGATTCGTTTATTAGCTTCTATGGTACTGGCTCTGGCGTGCGTTGGGGCTGGCTTGGCGGTATTGCGCTGTCGTAACGCAAGTTGGGCCGGGACTGTCCGAGAGGCATAAGGTTGCCTGCTCGGACAGTCCTGCTCGCACGGAGAGCACATTAAGTGCTCTCCGGCTCGTGCGGAACTCGCGATCAACCTTATGCCTCTCGGACAGTCCCGGCCCTCTTGGGTTCGGGGCGCTACGCACCGGATTGGTTGTCTGAATAAAAGAAAGTGAAGGCCCCTTTCGGGGCCTTCTTTTTTAGAGGAATTCGCCGACTCGGTGGACTTCGGGTTCGAGGTCTACGTCGAATTGGTCTTTGACGGTTGTTTGGATGTGGCGGATGAGTTCGTCGACATCGGCGGCGGTGGCGTGGTCGGCGTTGACGATGAAGCCGCAGTGCTTTTCGCTCACCTGCGCGCCGCCGATGGCGTGTCCTCGCAGGCCGGCGTCCATGATGAGCTTGCCGGCAAAGTAGCCCTCGGGGCGCTTGAAGGTGGAGCCGGCACTCGGCATGTCGAGCGGCTGCTTGTCCTCGCGGCGCTGGCAGTAGTCGTCCATGTCGGCCTTGATCATCGCGGCGTTGCCCGGGGCGAGATTGAAAGTGGCCGAAAGCACGATGAAACCGTCGTCGGCAATGCGGCTCTTGCGATAGCCCAGGTTGAGCTCATCGACATCGAACTCGATAATGCTGCCGCTACCGCGGGTGCCGTCGTCGAGCATGCGTGCGGGCTTGTAGACGCGCACGGACTCCAGCACATCGGCCATGCAAGCGCCGTATGCTCCGGCGTTCATGTAGCAGGCACCGCCGACCGATCCGGGAATGCCCGAGATGGGCTCCATGCCGGTAAGGCCGGCCTCGGCTGCCGCGGCTGCGACATCGGAAAGCAAGGCGCCGGCTGCCGCCGTGACGTGCGTGCCGTCGACCGTAATGTCGGAGAGGCCCTCGCCCAGCGCTACGACGACGCCGCGGATGCCCTTGTCGCCGACGAGCAAGTCGGAGCCGTTGCCCACGATGGTGAGTGGTAGATTGCAGCGATAGCAGGTATCGAGCGTGGCGACGAGGCCCTGCTCAGTATCGGGCGTGACAAAGACGTCGGCCGGACCGCCGATCTTAAACGTGGTGTGCTCGCGCATGGGCTCGCTCATCAGCACGTTGTCCTCGCCGGCAACGCCAGCGAGCGCGCACAGCAGGTCCTCGTTAAAAAAATCGTTCTCGTGCATACGGATATCCGCCTTTTGGTGGTCGTTGTCATCAATCGATTGCAATATACCCCACCCGGACGGATTTGGTGCGCTGGCGGCGATAAAACAGCCGTCCACCGGATTGGTAAAGTGTTTATCACCGAGGTAGAGGGGTAGTCGCTATACTTTCAAGAGATTGCGCGTAAACCCGGAAGGAGCGAGATGGCCAACAAAGTCACTCTCAAGCAGATCGCCCAGGAGGTGGGGCTTTCCCCCTCGTCGGTCTCGCTTGTTCTCAATAATCGGCCCTGTCGCATCTCGGAAGAAAACCGCAAGCTCATCAAAGAGGTCGCGGCGCGCAACCACTATGTTCCCAACCAGATTGCGCGCAGCCTGGTCATGCGCGAGTCGCGCACGCTGGGCCTTATCGTCCCTACCATCGAGAGCCGCTTTTTTGCCTCGCTCGCCGGTAGCCTGGAAAAGCGCTGCCGCGAGGACGGTTATGCGCTCTTCATTACCAGCTCGGGCGGAAGCGCCGATGACGATCTGGAGCTGCTGCGCCAGCTGGTGACGCGCGGCGTTGATGGCGTCTTCCTGGTGGTGGGTGACGAGTTCTCCGATGACCGCGCCCTGCGCGAAGAAGTCAGCCACCTGCCCATCCCGGCCGTAATGGTCGACCGTGCCATTGAGGGGCTCGAGTGCGACAAGGTGATGTTCGACCACGAGATGGGCGGCTATATGGCCACCCGCTATCTGATCGAGCAAGGTCATCGCCGCATCGCCTGCCTGGTTAATGCCCGCCGTTCCAATACGGGTCGCAAGCGACTTGCCGGCTATGAGCGCGCGCTGCGCGAGGTTGGCCTGCCGATCGACGCGCGTTTGGAGTTTGAGAGCGAGTACTACATTCCGAGCGCATACGAGGCCTCGGAGGCAGTGCTCGCAACTGACGCCACTGCCGTGTTCGCAAGCTCGGATAACATTGCCCTCGGTTTGCTCAAGCGCTTGCACGAGATGGGGAAGAGCATCCCGGGCGATATCTCGGTGGTGAGCTATGACAACTCGGCGGCCGACGTTCTCTTTGAGCCGGCGCTGACCGCGATTGAGCAGGACCCTGGTGTCCTTGCGGAGCATGCTTTTGGCTGCATGTCCAAGCGTCTTGCCGGTAGGGGCGGCAGGCGTGCCGAAGAGGTCGTTCTGGAGCCGGAGCTTATCGTTAAGGACAGCGTGCTCGAGCTTACTAAACACAACTAAACACGTTTACCAATTTGCAGAGACCGAATGTGGAGCACCTGTGACAATCAACGCCGCAGGTGAATGTCGCGTTTTGCTAATCGATGGGATTGATAAGGGTGGTAAAACGTTTTTTCACCATGATAAAACGTTTTAGCAAATATACTGGTCCCAACGAAAGGTTGCCGTATTGGAGGGTGACCGCACAGCGAAGGGACATAAACAATGGCTAAAACACTGGGGACGCCGTGGCAAAAGCTGGGCCACGAGGTGCCGGCTTCCGAGCTCGAGGGCGTCGACCTGTATTGGCGCGCATCGAACTATCTGTCCGTCGGTCAGATCTACCTTCGCTCTAACCCGCTAATGCGCCCCGACTTTGTTGATGAGAAAACCGGTGAGGTGCGCGACTTCGGTCGTCCGGACGTTAAGCACCGCTTGGTTGGCCACTGGGGCACCACGCCCGGCATCAACTTCCTGTTCGGTCACGTCAATCGACTGATCGCCGACCACAACCAGAACGCTATCTTCTTGATGGGCCCTGGTCACGGTGGCCCCGCCGGTACTGCTCAGTCGCTGCTCGACGGCACCTACCGCGAGATTCGCCCCGACATCACCAATGACGAGGCCGGCCTGCAGAAGTTCTTCCGCCAGTTCTCCTATCCCGGCGGCATCCCGAGCCACTTTGCGCCCGAGACGCCCGGTTCCATCCACGAGGGCGGCGAGCTCGGCTACACGCTCAGCCACGCTTACGGTGCCGTTATGGACAACCCGAGCCTGCTGGCCGTGGCCGTGGTGGGCGACGGCGAGTCCGAGACCGGTCCGCTCGCGACCTCTTGGCAGTCCAACAAGCTCGTGAACCCGGCAACCGACGGCATCGTCCTGCCGATCCTGCACCTCAACGGCTACAAGATCGCCAACCCCACCATCCTTGCCCGCGTGTCCGATGAGGAGCTCACCAAGTTCTTTGAGGGCATGGGCTATAAGCCGCACTTCTTTGTCGCCGGCTTTGACGACGAGAGCCACGCAAGCATTCATGCGCGTTTCGCTGCCCTGTTTGAGCAGGTCTTCGATGAGATTTGTGACATCAAGGCCACCGCGCAGGCCCAGGCCGCCTCAGGCGAGACCGTGGTCCGCCCGGCCTACCCCATGATTGTGTTCCGTACGCCCAAGGGCTGGACTTGCCCCAAGCACATCGACGGTAAGAAGACCGAGGACTCCTGGCGCGCGCATCAGGTGCCGCTGGCGAGTGCCAAGGACACCCACGAGCACTTCCGCGTGCTGCGCGAGTGGCTGCGTTCCTACAAGCCCGAGGAGCTCTTTACGCCCGAGGGCCAGGTGCGCCCCGAGGTGACGGCCTTTATGCCGACCGGCGAGTTGCGCATCGGCGCCAACCCCAACGCGAACGGCGGTAAGGTGCGTCGCGAGCTCGAGCTGCCCGATATTCATGCCCACGAGGTCCCCGTCGCAACTAAGGGTCATGGCTGGGGCTCCACCGAGGCCGCCCGCGTCTTTGGTGAGTACACTGCCGACGTTCTGGCCAAGAACATGGATGACTTCCGCATCTTTGGTCCCGACGAGACCGCGTCCAACCGTCTGCAGGCTGCCTACAAGGTGACCAAGAAGCAGTGGGACGCCGGCTTCTACGAGGACGAGGCCAACGACGAGCTGCTGGCAGGCTCCGGTAAGGTCGTCGAGCAGCTGTCCGAGCACCAATGCGAGGGCTTCCTCGAGGCCTACGTGCTCACTGGCCGTTCCGGCGTGTGGAGCTCCTACGAGAGCTTTGTCCATGTGGTCGACTCCATGGTCAACCAGCACTGCAAGTGGCTCGAGGCTACCAAGCGCGAGATTCCGTGGCGTGCCCCCATCAGCGGCCTTAACATTTTGCTGTCGAGCCACGTCTGGCGTCAGGACCACAACGGCTTCTCGCATCAGGACCCCGGCTTTATCGACCTGCTGCTCAACAAGGCCAACGACACGCACATCGTAAACGCCTACTATCCGGCCGACGCCAACATGGCTCTCGCCGTGGCCGAGCGCGTCTACCAGTCCACTGACTGCGTCAACGCCATCTTCTGCGGCAAGCAGCCTGCTCCGACCTTCCAGACGGTCGACGAGGCCAAGGCGGAGCTCGCCGAGGGCGTTGCGACCTGGGAGTGGGCATCGACCGCCGATTCGCTCGCCGAGGCCGACATCGTGGTCGCCACCTGCGGTGACGTGCCGACGCTTGAGGCTCTGGCTGCAACCGACATGCTGCGCGAGCTGGGCATCAAGGTATGGTTCGTCAACGTGGTCGACCTGCTCAAGATCCAGAACGTCTGCGAGAACGACCAGGCTCTCAGCGACGAGCGCTGGGCTGAGCTGTTCGGCTGCGGCGAGAAGCCCGTCCTCTTCGCGTTCCACGCTTATGCCGGCACGATTCGCCGTCTGATTTGGAACCGCCCCGGCCACGATGCCTTCCGCGTCCACGGCTACGAGGAGAAAGGCTCCACGACAACGCCGTTCGACATGCTGCGCCTGAACAACATGGACCGCTGGGCACTGGCCGCCGACGTGCTGCGCCTGGTCGACGCCGATAAGTTTGCGGAGCAGATTGATAAGTGGGAGGCATTCCGCACCGAGGCCTTCGAGTTCGCGTGCGATGAGGGCTACGATCACCCGGCCTTTACCGACTGGGTCTGGCCCGACGCCGCAGCCGCAACAGCAGCCGACGGCGCGCTCTCCGCAACGCAGATGACCGCGGGCGACAACGAGTAGATAGGCATCCGGGACGATCTCGCGCTGGGGCCGCCTCCGGGCTGGTGCCCTTCCTCGGAGAAGTGGGCTTCGCGAACTTCTCCGAGGAAGGGCACCAGCCCGGAGGCGGCCCTCTCGACCGTTTCGATATGCGGGGGCTGATTATTTTTTATGTAATGGGGACACGGCTGCTACTTCCTTGAAAACCGTGCATCTAGCTTTGGTCAGCCAAGATTACATTGCCGGGGCCGGGGTGCCTGCTTTGTTTTAAGAAGTTCGCGAAGCCCACTTCTCAAAACAAAGCAGGCGCCCCGGCCCTCGTGGAATAGATAAGGGGGAAGCATGAGCTTTACGAGTGTGGCGCTTCAGATGTTGACGGTTTCGCTGCCTATTTTGTTGGGGTGGTGTATCGCCAAGCTGGGGTTTATGAAAGCGGAGTTCGAGCGCGAGCTGTCGCATCTGCTGTTGCAGGTGGCGCTACCGTGCTTGGTGCTTTCGTCAGCGCTGGGCGATGATGTGAAGCTTCCGAGCATTGCCGAGACGTTTTCGCTCATGGGTCTGTCCTTTGTGATGTATGTGGTGGCGACCGTTATCGCGTTTGCTGTCACCGCTGCTCTTCGCGTTCCCAAAGGGACAGAATGCTCGTATCGCTTCGCCGTGCTTTTCGGTAATGCCGGGTTTATCGGTTTTCCGGTTATTTCGGCGGTGTTGGGAAAACAAGCGCTGTTGTATGCATCGATTGCGCTTATCCCCCTAAACCTTCTTATGTTTACCGTCGGTGCCATGTTATTTAGCGGAATGGATGGCGGCCTTAAAAAGCAGATGCGCAATATTGCCGCCTGCTGCAAGAGTCCTGGTCTCATTGCAAGTGCTGTTGTGCTTGGGATCGTGCTAACCGGATGGACCGATTGGGGCGTGTTGGGCGACTCGATTTCCATCGTTGGCACCATGACCACTCCAGCGGCATTGTTGCTCATGGGATCGTCTATCGCCAAGTACCGTCCGCTCGAGATGCTCACCAACTGGCGCGCCTATGTCGCCGTGGCGTTTCGCCTGGTTGTCGTGCCGGTGGCATGTCTTGCCGTCGCGCGCTTGTGGCCCGGCATGACGCCCATGTTTATCGCGACGCTTGTGCTCGAGATGGCAATGCCGGTGGGCAGCAACGGTACGCTGTACTGCCTACAATACGGCAAGGATGCACGCCCCATGATGCAGTGCACGTTTTTGTCGATCATCTGCTCCATTTTGACCATCCCACTCGTAGCCACACTGTGCGGGTAGGCATTCGGGACGGTCTCGCGCTGGGGCCTTGCCCGGCTGGGCGGCCTTGGGGCTGCGCATTTTCCTTTGGTCAGCCAAAATTACATTGCCGGGGCCGGGGAGGCGTGCTTTGTTTTGAGAAGTTCGCGGAGCCCACTTCTCAAAACAAAGCACGCCTCCCCGGCCCTCGTCTGTAAACTCTTCCGCTGAGCGAGCGGGAGCTCGGACGTTTTTTCGGATGGACTGTCGATGCCCTTCGTTGTAGAGGCGGGTCGCGGGCAATCCGTTCCAATGTTTCCAAATGAATACGCTGTGAGCCGTGAGAGACGATTCTCCCCGCAAGCACTCTAGTATGCTAAAGTACCCAGAAGACCGGCGGAGCTATGCCGGTCTTCTGCTCTATGTGAAACACAGCATGAGGAGGCTCACCAGATGACGGCCACACCGTGGGGATTCCGGGACATATTGCCCGAGGAGGCTCAGGCGCGCGAGGAGATTGTGCTGACGGTGAAGGGCTGCTTCAGGGAGCATCATTACCTTCCGGTCGAAACGCCGCTGCTCGAGGACAAGGGTTCACTCGAGGAAGGCGGCCGCATCGCGGACACGCCGTTTAAGCTTTTTGACGATGATGGCCGTCTGCTGGTGGTCCGTCCCGACAACACATTACCGATCGTGCGTCTGGTCTCGACCCGCATGCGCGCGGCCGACCTGCCCCTGCGCCTGCGCTATGAGGCGCCGGTGGTTCGCGAGTGCCAGCGCAATGCCGGTGGCTCGCGTCAGTTTACGCAGCTGGGCTTTGAGCTTATCGGTGCGGGCGATACCGCGGGCGATGTCGAGATTGTCTCGCTCGTGGCCGAGGCCGTGCGCAAGCTGGCGCTGCCCGATGCGCGCATTATCGCAGGTAGCGTGCGCCCGTTTAAGGAGCTGCTCGCGGCGTGCGAGGATCGCGAGCTGGCCGCCGAGGCCTTGTGCTGCGTGCACGCCAACGACTTTGTGGGCCTCGATGCCCACGTGGCGGCAAGCGTCGAGTCCGATGGCGTCAAGGCCGCCATTAGCGAGCTGCCGCGTCTGCACGGCGGTGCCGAGGTACTCGACCGCGTGGACGCGCTGCTGGAGGCCGCCGGTATCGTCGCGCCGCTGACGCGCGAGCTGCGTGCCCTGGTCGAGGGCCTGGCACCCGAGGACGCCCAGGTGCTGTCGTTCGACTTCTCTATCATGAACTCTTTCGATTACTACACGGGCCTGGTCTTTAAGGCCTATGCCGGCGGCTTGCCCGATCCGGTCGGTTCGGGCGGACGCTATGACTCCATCTTTACCGGCGCATTTGGCGACGGTATCGAGGTGCCGGCGGCGGGCTTCGCCTTTTCGCTCGAGCGCCTGGAGGCCGCGCGCACTTCGGCCGAGGACGCCGCTTCCGATGGCGATCACGCCGCGGGCCGTGGCGCCGAGGGCCCGCTGCGCATCGCCGTGCCCAAGGGCTCACTCAAGGCCGATACGCTCGACGTGCTCGAGGCCGCGGGCCTGGACGTCTCTGAGCTGCGTGACCCCGGCCGTCACCTGATCGTGCGCGGCCGCGACACGCGTGCCGGCGAGGGCGCGGTCGGCGATATCGAGTTTGTCATCGTGCGTCCCAGCGACGCGCCCGCCTTTGTGGGCTGCGGCGGTGCCGACTGCGGCATCTGCGGCTGGGACTCGCTCATCGAGGCCGACCTCAACCTGCTACAGCTGGTCGATCTGGGCTACGGCCTGTGCACCTTTATCGAGGCGGAGCCCGCATGGCGCGCCGGTCAGGCCGAGCGCAACTATGCCCGTCGCGGGTCGCTTCGCGTGGCAACCAAATACCCGCGCATCGCGAGTGCCTGGTATGCCGAGCGCGGCGTGAACGCCGACATCGTTTCGCTGCATGGCAATATTGAGCTGGGGCCCATCGTCGGCATGACCGATCGCATCGTAGACATTACCGCCACGGGCGCTACGCTGCGCGATAACGACCTGGTCATTACCGGGCGCATCATGGACTGCACGGCCCGCTTCTTTGTCAATCCGGGCGCCGCACGCCTGGATCCGCGCGTGCGCAACCTGGCCGATCGCCTGGCTGCGGCTGTTAAGGACAAGCATTTTGAGCCCGTCGCGGGCTCGGCACAATAGCGCGAGCGCGCACGGGCGCCCCAACGTCCGGGCTGCGGGCCGATTGGCGCCGCCGCCCGGCCTCTCGTTTTTCGAACACAACCTCGACCGATAGGGGATACCGATATGAAGACCATTAAGCTTGCTCCCGGTGAGCGCCTCGTTACCAACCAGCTCAACCGCAAGGGCGTCCTGCCGCAAAACATCGTCGACGCCGCCCGCGATATCGTGGCCAACGTGCGTGCTAACGGCGATGCCGCGGTGTGCGATTACTGTCAGCGTTTTGACGGTGTTGAGCTGCAGAGCTTCCGCCTGCCGCAAGAGCAGATCGATGCCGCGCTTGAGGGCCTCGACCCGGCCTTTGTCGCCGCGCTCGAGAAGGCCGCGCGTCAGATTCGCGAGTTCCACCAGCGCGAGGTCGAGCAGAGCTGGTTTACCACGCGTGCGGATGGCACGATGCTCGGCGTTAAGGTGACCCCGCTCGCGGCGGCCGGCATCTACGTGCCGGGCGGTCGCGCGCAGTATCCCTCCACCGTGCTCATGAATGCCATTCCCGCCAAGGTCGCCGGCGTCAAGCGCGTGGTTATGGTGACCCCGCCGCAAAAGGACGGCCTTATCAGCCCCTACACGCTCGCCGCGGCAAAGCTCGGCGGAGTGGACGAAATCTATATGGTGGGCGGCGCCCAGGCCGTGGCCGCGCTGGCGTACGGCACCGAGACCATTCCGCGCGTCGACAAGATTACCGGCCCGGGTAACGCCTTTGTCGCCGCTGCCAAGCAGATTGTCTCGGGTGATGTGGGTATCGATATGGTCGCCGGTCCCTCCGAGGTCTGCGTGCTGGCCGATGCCACGGCCGAGCCCATGGTGGTCGCGGCAGACCTGATGGCCCAGGCCGAGCACGATCCGCTGGCAGCCTGCTATCTGGTGACTTGCGACGAGCAGTTTGCGCGCGAGGTCGAGGCCGGCATCGACATCCTGGTGGCGCAGTCGCCGCGTGCCGAGATCACGCGCGCCTCGTTCGATAACGAAGGCACTATCGTGGTGGCCGCCGACATGACTGCCGCCGTCGAGGCGGTGAACACCGTGGCGCCCGAGCACCTGGAGCTGCACTGCAAGGATGCGATGGGCCTGCTCGGCGGCATTCGCAACGCCGGCGCCATCTTCGTGGGCGCTTGGAGCTCCGAGCCGCTCGGCGATTATGTTGCCGGTCCCAACCACACGCTGCCGACCGGCGGCACGGCCATGTTCTCAAACCCGCTTTCGGTGGAGGAGTTCGTCAAGCGCTCGAGCGTCATTTGCTATACACCCGAGGGCCTGCTCTCCGACGCTCCCGCTACGCAGCGCCTGGCCGAGGCCGAGGGCCTGTGGGCGCACGCGCTTTCGGCCGCACTGCGTCGCCGCGTGTTGGAGCAGGGCGAGGATGCCGTGAGCGCCGAGTCGCTCGCCGCGGCCGACCTGACCAAGGTTGCCTGGCCGGGCGACGCCGTGGCGACGGTTGCCGAGGGCGTGGACCTGGCGGCTGCAGGCGCAGATGGCGCTGGCGTAACCGGCGGGGAGGCCTAATATGGCCGAACTCACGCCTCGCATGAAGGAGCTCGTCCAGCCTTACCTGGCCGGTATTGAGCCCTACGATCCCAACTTTACGCCCACGCGCATCAACCTTTCGGCCAACGAGAACACCTATCCCGTGCCGGCTGGCGTGCGCGAGGCGGTCGACGCCGCCCTGGCTGCCACGCCGCTCAACCGCTATCCCGATCCCATGTCCAACGATCTGCGCGACGAGCTTGCCGCTTGGCATGGTGTGGCGCGCGAGAATGTCTGCGTGGGCAACGGCGGCGACGAGCTGCTCTATAACTACCTGTTGGCGTTTGGCGGCGCGGGACGGACCCTGCTCAACTGCCCGCCGTGCTTTAGCGAGTATGCGTTCTTTGCGTCGCTCTGTCAGACCGAGGTGCGCGACGTGTGGCGCGACCCCGCGACCTTTGAGCTCGACCAGGCAGCCGTGCTTGCGGCGGCGTCCGAGTGCAACCTGGCAATCGTGACCTCGCCCAACAACCCCACGGGTGACGTGGCACCGCTCGACTTTGTCGCGGCGCTGTGCGATGCGTGCCCCGGCATGGTAATGGTTGACGAGGCCTACGTGGAGTTTGCCGACGATTCGTTTGGCGCGGTCACCACGGCGCAGGGGCTTATCGCCGAGCATCCCAACCTGGTGATTCTGCATACGTTGTCCAAGGCGTTTGGCGCTGCCGGTACGCGTCTGGGTTACGTGATCGCGGCGCCGGAAGTCATCGACGTGTTCGCGGCGATTCGCCAGATCTATTCAGTTAACGTGCTGAGCCAGGCGGCAGCACTTGCCTGCGTGCGTGCCCGTGATGCCTACACGCCCGTGGTGGCACAGATCGCATCCGAGCGCGAGCGCGAGCTGTGCGCCCTGCGCGCAATGGCTGCCGAGGGCATGCCCGTGGAGGCATGGCCGAGCGCGGCGAACTTTGTGCTCGTGCGCACGCCGCATGCCACGCGCGTGCGCGAGCGTCTGCGCGACGAGTATTCGATTTTGGTGCGCGACTTTAGCTACGCGCCGGGGCTTGCGGACTGTCTGCGCATCACTGTGGGTACGCCGCAGGAAAACGACGAGGTGCTGGCCGCGTTTGCCGCGCTGGTGAAGGAGGAGATGTAGATGGACCGCTATGCCGAGGTAACCCGCAAGACGGGCGAGACCGACATTGTCGTAAAGCTCGACCTGGACGGATCTGGCGTGTGCGATATCTCGACCGGCGTGCCGTTTTTCGACCACATGCTCAACGCTTTTGGCCGCCATGGCCTGTTCGATCTGACGGTGCATGCGGTGGGCGACGTCGAGGTCGACGCGCACCACACCGTTGAGGACACGGGCATTGTGCTGGGCGAGGCGTTTTGCCAGGCGCTGGGCGACAAGGCGGGTATTACGCGCTTTGCCGACGCGGCGATCGCCATGGACGAGACACTCGTGATGGCCGCCGTGGATATCTCGGGTCGCGGGCAGGCCTATTGCGAGCTGCCCGTGCCGACTGAGCGCGTGGGCAGCTTTGATACCGAGCTGGCCGTCGAGTTCTTCTATGCCTTTGCGCGCGATGCCAAGCTCACGCTGCACGTGCGCGAGCTGGCGGGCGGCAATTCGCACCACATTATCGAGGCCGCCTTTAAGGCCGTGGGCCGCACGATGCGCCGCGCCTGCGAACTCGATCCCCGCGTGCAGGGTATCCCCAGCACAAAGGGCTCGCTGTAACCGTCACAAGGGTAAAACCACCACGAAGATGCCTGTCCTCTTTGTGGTGGTTTTGGATGATGAGAAGTGGAGGGGTCGCGTGGGCGAACCGAAGATCGTGGTGGTCGACTACCACAAGGGCAACTTGTCGAGCGTCGTGCGCGGGCTTGCGCGCGCCGGTGCTGCCGCCTGCACGTCGGACGATCCGGAGCAGATCCGCAACGCCGACGGCCTGGTCATCCCGGGCGTGGGTGCGTTCTATGACGCGATCGCCTTTATGCGTCAGAGCGGCGAGGAGGTGGCCGTGCTCGATGCCGTTGCCGCCGGAACTCCGCTGCTCGGCATCTGCCTGGGCCTTCAGCTGTTTTTTGAGCGCGGCAACGAGGGCGTGCCTGCGAACGAGGACGCGGACGCGGACGACGATGCCTCCGAGCAGGCCGGTGGTCCCTGGGTCGATGGCCTGGGCATCATGCGTGGCTCGTGCACGCACCTGGAGTCGAGCCGTCTGAAGGTCCCGCACGTGGGCTGGGACCAGGTGCGCATGACGCCCGCCGGTGCGGCCGATCCGTTGCTTGCCGGTTTTGCCGAGGGCGCCAACATGTATTTCACTCACAGCTACGCGGTGGCCGACGACGTCGATGCCGCCGATGTGTTGGCGCGCACGCACTATACACGGAGCTTCCCGTGCATCGTGCGCCACGGCAACGTGTGGGGCTGCCAGTTCCATCCCGAGAAATCCTCTGCGCTGGGTCAGCGCATCCTTAAGAACTTCGTGAGCATCGTCGAGGGGGCCGGCCGATGATTCTGTTTCCCGCAATCGATTTGATCGGCGGCAAGGTCGTGCGCCTGGAGCGCGGCGACCGGAGCCGCTGTAAGGTGTATTCTGACGACCCCGTGGCCGTTGCCCGCTCCTTTGCCGAGCAGGGCGCGAGCTGGGTGCACGTCGTCGACCTGTCCGCTGCCTTTGGCGAGGACGAGGACGCGTGCGCTGCCAACTCGGCAGCGATTAAGGCCATCTGCGGCGTCGACGGTCTGTCCGCGGACGTGGGCGGCGGCGTTCGTTCGCTCGCGCGCATCGACGAGCTGGCCGGCTACGGCGCGCGTCGCATCGCGCTAGGCACGGTGCTCGTGACCGAGCCGGGATTTGCCGAGGTGGCGGCGCAAGGCTTTGGCGAGTTACTGGTGGCAGACATTGCCGCCCGTGACGGCCAGGTCAAGGTGAATGGTTGGCGCGACGGCGCGGGTGTGGCGCTCGACGACGCCGTGGCGCAGCTCACCGAGCTGGGCTTTAAGCATCTGGTGTATACCGACATCGCGCGCGATGGCATGCAGACGGGCATCGACGTGGCGGCGTATCGCCATGTGGCCGAGGTCGCGGGCTTTCCCGTCGTGGCTTCGGGCGGCATCTCGACGCTCGACGATATCCGCGCACTGGCCGCGGTGGGCGAGGATGCCATCGAGGGTGCCATTACCGGTCGTGCGCTCTACGAGGGCAACTTTACGCTGGCCCAGGCGTTGGCCGCCGCCCGAGGGAAGGAGTAGCCCATGCTTGCCAAACGCGTGATTCCCTGTCTGGATGTTAAGGACGGCCGCGTGGTCAAGGGCGTCAACTTTGTGAGCCTGCGCGATGCTGGCGACCCGGTGGAGCTGGCGCGCGCCTACGACCGCGAGGGTGCAGACGAGGTCGTCTTCCTGGACATTACCGCGACGAGCGACAACCGCGCGACGACCATCGAGATGGCGGCGCACGCGGCCGAGGAGCTCGCTATTCCCTATACCGTGGGCGGCGGTTTCCGCGACTTGGCGGGCATGCGAACCATGGTTGCCGCCGGTGCCGACAAGGTGTCGCTTAACTCCGCCGCCGTGCGCGATCCGTCGTTGATCAGCCAGGCCGCCGCGGCGTTTGGCAGCCAGGCCGTGGTCGTGGCGATTGATGCCAAGCGCGTGGGCCTGCCCGGTCAGCCGGATGCCGACAAGTGGGAGGTCTTCACGGCGGGCGGTCGCAACGCCACGGGTATCGATGCGGTGGCGTGGGCCGAGGAAGCGGCTCGTCGCGGCGCCGGTGAGATCTTGCTCACCAGCATGGATCGCGACGGCACCAAGGCTGGCTTCGACCTGGCACTCACCCGCGCCGTGGCGCGCGCGGTGCCGATCCCGGTGATCGCAAGCGGCGGCGTGGGCACGCTCGAGCATTTTGCCGAGGGCGTGATCGAGGGCGAGGCCGATGCCGTGCTGGCGGCGAGCGTCTTTCACTTTGGAACTTTCAGCATTCGCGAAGTCAAAGAATATATGGCCTCTCAAGGCATCCCTGTCAGGTTGGACTTCTAGCGCTGCGGCTTGCCCAGGCGCCCGACCTTCCGGCTCCAACCCTCCTCGCGTACTTTAAGTACGCGTCGTCGGGCTTGTCGCTCGGAATCTCGGGCACCTGGACAACCCTCGCCGACCTGCGAAGTTTGAATTTGGGGAGAGAAATGGAAGAGATAACCGATCCTTCAAAGCTTACGTACGACGCCCGCGGGCTGATTCCTTGCGTGGTTCAGCAGCATGACACCGGTGAGGTGCTTATGGTTGCTTGGATGAACGAGGAATCGGTGGGGCTGACGCTCAAGACCGGGACCACGTGGTTTTGGAGTCGCAGCCGTCAGGAGCTCTGGAACAAGGGCGCGACGAGTGGCAACATGCAGGAGGTCAAGGAGCTCTGGGCCGACTGCGATAGCGATACGCTGCTGGTCAAGGTGGACTCACCGGGCCCGGCCTGCCATACCGGCAACCGTACCTGCTTCTTTAAGCGCGTGGAAGGGGGAGTGCGATGAAAGTCGTGACGCCGTTCGAGGTCGCCGAATGCAACACCGAGCTCCTCCGCGCGGGCGTGCCATGCCGCGTGCACCTGACTGATGCCTGCGGGGCGCAGTCGCTTTGGCTCGAGGCCGAGAAGGAAAGGCTCAATGAGGCCCATGCCGTCATCGTCGAGTTCTTTGAGAAAAAGGGCGCAAAGCCTCGGTTCGATGAGACCGGTACCTACTTTACGCTGCAGTAACGAGAGGAAATAACCATGGGAGTCAGAACAGCTAACGTGCAGCCGGGAAACATCGGTGAGACGCTGACGGGACTGGCCGAGGTGATTCACGGCCGTCGCGACGCATCGCCGCAGGAGAGCTATACCGCGCGTCTGCTGACCGACGTCGAGGACGAGCTTCTCAAGAAGCTTGCCGAGGAGGCGAGCGAGGTGATCATGGCCTGCAAGGATAACGACCACGATCACATCCGCTACGAGGCCGGCGACCTGATCTACCACCTGCTCGTGACGCTCGAGCGCTACGGCATCACCCTCGACGAACTGGCCGGCGAACTCAACGCCCGCCGCCACTAGTCATTGGGGACGTTCTTAAACGACTAGTTAGGCGAGGGGCGTGGATTCCCATTCGCCGGTGGGGTGGGGGATATCGAAGGCCCGGTAGCCGCAGTCGTAGGCGTGGGCCTGGGCCTCGCGGATGTTCCAGCAGATGTCGCAGGCGCGGTGCGCGTCCGAGCCAAAGGTGATGGGCACCTCGGCATGGGCGAAGCGGCGCAACAGCCCGGTCGCGGGGTAGTAATCGTCGAGCCCCTTGCGCGGTGCGGCGGTCGAGACCTCAACGCGGCGACCCGTATCGTGGGCGCATTCGGCCATCTGCTCCCAAAACGGCGCCGGGTCAAAATCGGGCGCAAAGCCCTCCTTCGAAAAACGCATGACCAGGTCGGGGTGGGCCATCACGTCAAAGTTAAGCGGGCTTTCGCAAGCACGGCACCAGTCGTCGACGTAGTGTTCCCATACGCCGCGTACGCCTAAGTTTTCCCAAACATGCAGGTTGGTATCGTCGTCGATCCAGCCACAAAGCGAATCGGGCGTATCGGGACGAGTGACGCTCTCCGTTCCCGCCGTGCCCGCGGCGCCGGCCATGATATCGCCCGGGTCGCCAATCCAATGCACGCTGCCCAAGCGCACCACGGCGCCCTGGGACCAGCGCTCAACCAAGGGTTCGCAGCCCTCGTACCAATCGCATTCAAAGCCATAGATAAGCTCGAGCTCCGGCGCGATTTGCGCGGCAAGCCTGCGGGCGTCCTCAAAGGCCAGACGATGTGCCGGCAAGTCGCCCTCGACGACCTGCACCTCGCAGTTAGCATCCATACTGGCAGGCAGGGCGAGGTGGTCGGTCGAGACCATGACGCGGCAGCCTGCCGCAGCAGCGGCACGGACGTTGTCATCAAACGAGGCATGGCCGTCCGAAAACGAGGTGTGGGTGTGACAATCGACCAGCGGGCAAGCGGACATGGCGGCTCCTTTGCGTCAAGCGAATCCGCTTCATTGTAATGGCGCAGCTCTCAACACGCCGGGCACGCCGGGGGTCGAAATCGATTGGAAAGGCTGCGCGGCGCGCGGTGCGGCCTCGCTCTAAAATGTGTACGTCAGCCTCCAAAAGCTGCAAAAAATGACATGTTTGGAGGCTGACGTACGCGTTTGAGACGAGGGCGAGGGGCGGGGCAGCGCGTGCCGGCGCCGGCGACTACTTGCTTCGTGTCGCCGCTCGTTTGGACTGCACGGTTATAATCGCGTGCCGCACGGCGGTGACGGGACGATAGCTGATCATGCGCGGTCCCGACCAGCGCATGACCTCGCGGATCTTCTCGCGCATGGCAGGCCGGTAACAATGCGAAGGACAGGCCGAGCAAAATGTCTTGGTGTCCATGTGGGGGCAGCGCTCGATGCGCGCGACGGCGTAGGCCTGCAGCTCGGCACATTCGGAGCAGAGCGTAATGGTCCGAAGGCCGAGCTTCACGCGCACGGACTCATCGTCGCAAGCCTGTTCGACCGCATGCCCGCCGCCATGATGCCCGTGGCACCACAATGCGATCATCTGCGACACCATCTGGGCCTCGCGTGCACGTTTGCGCGCCAGCTCCGGCGTGTCGGCGGTGCGCGCCATCTAGCTCAGCCTCCCGTGCTCGACCGAAAGCGAGAAATCGGCAAACGCGCAGGTGCTGGCACGGTGGCTCACGAGCACAATGGTCTTGCCGCGGCGCTTGAGCTCGTCGATTGCCTGCATCACGGACGCCTCGTTGAGAGCATCGAGCGCGCTGGTGGGTTCGTCGAGCAAGATGAAGGGTGCGTCGTTGAGGAAGATGCGCGCAAGGCCGATGCGCTGGCGCTCGCCGCCCGAAAGCGAGTCGCCCAGCTCGGCAACGGGCGTGTCGAGTCCCTGCGGCAGACGGTCGATGAGCGTGGTGAGTGAGGCGGAGCGGCAAGCGTCGAGCAGCTCGGCATCGGTGGCGCTGGCGTGCGCAACCAGCAGATTCTCGCGTACGGTGCCGCAGAACAGATGTGTGTCCTGGGTCATATAGGCCTCGTGGCTGCGCAGGCTCGCCGTGTTGATGTGGCGGGCATCGATGCCGCTCACCGTGATGGTGCCAGCTGCGGGGTCCCAAAAACGCATGAGCAGCTTAAGCAGCGTCGACTTGCCCGAGCCCGAGCGCCCCATGATGCAGGTCATGGTGCCGGGCGCAAAGGTGCAGGTCACGTCGTCGAGGATGAGACTCGCAGCGGGGTCGTTCGCGGCCTGCTCTGTGGCGTCGGCGCCGCCCGCGTCCACGCCGCCCGCATAGCTAAAGCTCACATGCTCGGCTGCGGCTCCGGCAAACTCAACGTCCTGTCCATCGGCGACCTCGGCGCACTGGGGCTGCTCGTCGAGCAAATCGAGCACGCGTGCGCCCGAGGCGAGCGTCTCCTGAAGTGAGGCGCCCAGGCGGCTCACGGCCATCACCGAGCCAAACGACGACACAAAGGTAAAGACGGCGACAAACGCTGCGGCAAAGTCAATCATTCCCGCAGCCACCAGCTGCAGCGCACGCCCGAGCATCACCAGATTGACCGCAAGAATAAGCGCATCGGCTACGGTCTCGCTGGCCGCCTGGCGGCGCTTGAGGCGCGCGTCCACGGCGCCGACTTGCTCGGTCAGATTGCCCAGGGCACGGCTACGATCGGCGCCACCGGCAAACTGGATAGTCTCGGACGCGCCGCGTAGACTGTCGAGCACAAAGGCACCCAGCTTACCGGCGCCCTCGCGGCTCTGGCGGCCGGTGGTGCCGCATGCCTTGGCCGAGATCAGGGGCAGCAGCACGCCCAGGACCGCGTAGGCCACGAGCGCGATGCCCGCGAGCTCGGGGCTCACAGCCAGCAAAAAGCCCTCAAACACAACGGTGCAGACCAGAGCGATGACAATGGGCGAGATGGTGTGCGCGTAGAAGACCTCGAGCAGCTCGATATCCGAGGTGACCAGGCTCACGAGCTCGCCCTTGCCGCGGCCCTCGAGCTTGGCGGGGGCGAGCTGGCGCAGGGCGCCAAACACCAGGTCGCGAACGTGCGCGAGCAGACGGAATGCGATGTAATGGTTGCAGAGCTGCTCGCCGTAGTGGAGCGGCCCGCGTGCGATGCCGCAGGCGGCACAGGCCGCGCATGCTGCGATCAGACCAAGCCCCAAGGCGTTGCGGCCCAGCGCGGCCATAAGGCCGAGGGCACCAAAGGCCGGCACGAACGCGGCGGTGAGCATGCCGATGCTGCCCAGCGCGACGGCTAGCACAAGCCAGCCGGCAAGCGGTCGGATGAGCCCCATCATGCGCCACATGATGGACGGCGCCGAGCGACGGGCGCGGCCGGAGTCAGGCGCCGCGGTAGCGGAAGACGAGCCGGCACCGTTGAGGCCATCGGTACGGGCGGTGCTGCCGTCAACAGCCTCAACCGCGCCGGCATCCTCGGCATCACCCTCCGCATACGCATATGCCGAGAGCTGCTCCTGGCTGTTCCACATGCGCGCATAGGCGCCCGCGCCCGACAGGAGCTCATCATGGGTGCCGCGCTCGGCAATGCGACCGCGCTCCAGCACCAGAATCTGGTCGGCGTCCACGATTGTCGACAGGCGATGCGCCACCACGATCACGGTGTGCTCGCCGGCAAGCGACGCGATGACCTCGCCGATCGCGGCCTCGCTTGCGGCATCGACGTTGCTCGTCGCCTCGTCAAACACATAGATGGGAGAGTCGTGCAGCAGAGCGCGGGCCATGCACACGCGCTGGCGCTGGCCACCCGAAAGGTTGGTGCCGCCCTCGTTAATCACCATGTCGAGCCCGCCGTTGGCCTGCACAAAGGCCGCCACGCGCGTGCGGCCGAGCGCGCGCAAAAGCTCGGCGTCGGTGGCGTTGGGCTGGGCGAGCAGCAGGTTGTCGCGCAGGGTGCCGGCAAACAGGTAGCCGTTGGTGGGCACCAGGGTGACGGCACGCATGAGTGAGGCGGCCGTGGCATCGCGCAGCTCGACGCCGCCAATGCGAACGCTGCCACGGTAGGCACCCTTGCGGCCCGCGATAATCCCCGCGAGCGTGGACTTGCCGCCGCCGCTTTCGCCCACGAGTGCCACGAGCGAGCCGTGCGCAATGGTCGCGCTGGCGCTGTCCAGCACCGTGCGGTCGCCGTAGACATAACCCACGCCGTCAAGCTCGATATCGCCGCGGCCGTCAAGCTCAACATCGCCGCGCTCGGGCTCGGGCGTATCCAAAATGCCAAACATGCGGCGCGAGGCGGCCATGCCGTTCATGGCCGTGTGAAACAGCGATCCCAGGCGGCGCATAGGCAAAAAGAACTCCTGTGACAGAAAGACGATGAGGAAGGCAGCCTCAAAGCCGATCTTGCCCGTGGCGAGCTGCAGTGCGGCCACGATAATGCCGAGCGCGGCGCCCATATAGACGACCAGGTCCATAACGCAAATGGAGCGCAGCTGCATCACCAGCAGGTGCATGGTCGCTGTGCGGAAACGCTCGGACTCGGCGTTGATGCGCTCGTGCCAGCTTCGATCGGCCTGGTAGACCTTAAGGGTGGTGAGACCCTGCACGGCCTCCAGGAACATGCCGCCAAGATCGACATAGCTGCCCCAGTACTCGGCACCGATCTTTTTGGCGTTGCGCATGACCATCATAATGGAGACGGGGATGATCGGAACGCAGGCGAGCAGCAGCGCGGCGGGAAGACCCGCCTGGCCCACGAGCAGTACAAACAGCGTGATGGGTGCCAAGCCGGCAAAGAAGAGCTGCGGCAGGTAGCCGCCAAAGTACACCTGGAGTTGCGTGGCGCCCTCGACGCTGGTCTGGACGGCCTCGGCGGTGGGGACGGTCTCGGTGTAGGAGGGGCCGAGTGCGGTGAGCTTGTCGTAGACGAACGAGCGCACGCGGCGGACGGCCTCGAACGCGGCTTTGTCGCCGGCGCGTTGGGCCAGGTAGATGGAGGCGGCGCGCACGATGATGGCGGCGGCGAGCGGCAGGGCCGCCTGTGCGAGGGCATCGACGGCGAGCGCGGCGGAAAGGCCGTCCGTGACGATGCCGCCCAAGATGCGCGCAAGCACCCACATCACCGTGATGTTTGCCATGAGCGCGATCCACTTAAACAGGACGCTTGCCATAATGTAGGGCGTTGCCTGCGGAACCAGGGAGAAGAGCCGCTTCTCGAACATGAAACCTCCTATGCCGTAACGGTGCCGGGCGGGGTCCTCGGCAGCCGCTTAGTTAGCCAAATGCAACTAGAGTAACATCGTGCAGCGGGTAAGTATGCCGAGGGTAATTTTTGGTCGATGAACTGCGTAGAAAGTCCAAAATTGTTGAGTGCGGCGAACTTTGTGGTGGACGGAGTGCGGGCGCAATTCTGATCGTGTGCGGCCTCGCTCCAAAACGTGTGCCTCAGCCTCCAAAACCGACAAAAAATGACATGTTTGGAGGCTGACGTACACGTTTGGATAGGGGTGAGGGCGGCGACGGACGAAAGTCACGCCTGTGCCACGTCCGATGTGCTAGCGTTTGGGTGAATAAAACGAGCCCGTGCGGAAAGGATTCGGACCGTATGCAACGTGGAAGTACATCTCCGCTGTCCCGCGAGACCGATGCGCCCGAAACTATCGTCAAGCTGGAGTGCGACATCGATGACGCGTCGCCCGAGGTGCTCGCCTACGCCGCCGACCGCCTGCGCGAGGCCGGCGCCCGCGAGGTGCACTGGCTGCCCCTCTACTGCAAAAAGGGCCGCCCCGGATGGCAGTTGCAGGTGATTTGCTCGCATGAGGATATCGAACGCCTGCAGACGATTATCTTTTTGGAAACCACGACCAACGCCGTTCGTCGCCAGGTGATGGAACGCGTTTGCCTGCCGCGCCGATTCGAGCAGGTGACGACGCCTTGGGGCGAGGTATCCGTTAAGGTGGCGACCCTGCCCGATGGCAGTGAACGTGCGGCTCCCGAGTACGAGGACTGTGCTCGCCTTGCCCGCGAGCACAACGTGCCGCTCCAACGCGTGATGCAAGCGGCCCAAGCCGCGGCGTTGCGATTTGAGTGATGCGGGCGAGTGACGCGCCGCGCCAATCCAATTAACCCCACCGAAAGGACTCCCCATGAAATACCTCATCGCTTCCGACATCCATGGCTCGGCATACTGGGCCGAGCGCCTCTGCACTGCCATCGAATCCGAACAGCCCGACCGCATTGTGCTGCTGGGCGACCTGCTCTACCACGGCCCGCGTAACGACCTGCCGCGCGACTACGCCCCCAAACGCGTGATTCCGCTGCTCAACGCCCTGGCCGACCGCATCATCGCGGTGCGCGGCAACTGCGACGCCGAGGTCGACCAGATGGTCCTCGACTTCCCCGTCATGGCTGACTACGCCACACTATTCGACGAGACCGGACGTGAACTGTTCCTGACGCACGGCCACGTCTTTGGCGCCGGCATGCATAACAGCGTTGACCACGCGCCCGCGCTGCCCGAGGGCTCCGCGCTCGTCTACGGCCATACGCACATCAAGGTTAACGAGGAAAGCGCCGCGCACCCGGGTCTGTGGCTCTTCAATCCCGGCAGCGTGAGCATCCCCAAGGACGGCACACATAGCTACGGCGTCTACGAGGGCGGCGCGTTCCGCCATGTGATCATGGGGGAGGACTAACCATGGCCGAGCATATGGCTCAGCAAAATGCCGAGGGTTCGCGCGACCTGTCCACGCTGGTAGACGCGTCGGCCGAGCTGCAGCATCTGGTGCAGACCATCTGGCGCCTGCGTCAGCCCGACGGCTGCCCGTGGGACCGCGAGCAGACGCACCGCAGCATTGGCAAGAACATGATCGAGGAAGCCTACGAGGCGCTCGACTGCATCGAGGCCGACGACGCGGCACACCTGCGCGAGGAGTTGGGCGACGTGCTCATGCAGGTCGTACTGCATGCGCAGATTGCGGCGGATGCCGGCGAGTTTTCGCTGGCCGATGTGGCGCGCGATATCGACGCCAAGCTCATCCGTCGTCACCCGCACGTGTTTGGCGATGCGGATGCCGACAACTCCGACGAGGTGCTCAAGATTTGGGACGAGGTCAAGCTTGCCGAGAAGGCCGCCAAAGACCAGGCCGTGGCGGCAGGCGGGGCCGCACCCGAGGGTCTGCTCGACGGTGTGCCCACGCACCTGCCGGCGCTGATGCAGGCTCAGAAGGTGTCGCGCAAGGCGGCTGCCGTGGGCTTTGAGTGGGAGACGGTCCAGGACGTGTGGGACGAGGTCGCTGAGGAGCGT
This sequence comes from Collinsella sp., assembly GCA_018368345.1. GTDB lineage: Bacteria > Actinomycetota > Coriobacteriia > Coriobacteriales > Coriobacteriaceae > Collinsella. The sequence goes on along the minus strand of JAGZEK010000010.1, from coordinate 40,386 downwards.
GCCGAGTTTGAGGCCGAGGCTCCCGGCTCGCCCGAGCGCGAGATGGAGTTTGGCGACCTGCTCTTTGCCCTGGTCAACGTTGCGCGCAAGGAGGGAATCGACGCCGAGAGCGCCCTGCGTGCCAGCACGGCAAAGTTCCGCCGCCGCTGGGCCGCGATGGAGCAGATGGCGGCCGACGCCCACGTGGATCTGGCCGAGCTTTCGACCCACGGCCTCAATGACCTCTGGGATGCCGCAAAGGCAGAGGAGTAAGACTGCGGGGGCGACGGGACGGACTTGTCCCATCGCCCCTATTATTTTTAAAAAGATTGTATCCCTTGGCTAACTTAGGGCATAATGCAAAAAGTGCGATAAGGCTAACTTATGAACCTGCGCGCCGCTGTAGCGTGCAAGCCGTGTCGCCAAGCATTCAACCCGTTTCCAAGTGAGAGGGAGACAACATGAGCGATATTTTGGACGTCTACGGTCGCGAGGTGCTCGACAGCCGCGGCAATCCCACCGTCGAGGTCGAGGTCGTGCTCGAGGACGGCAGCTTTGGCCGCGCAATGGTGCCTTCGGGTGCTTCGACCGGCGCCTTTGAGGCATGTGAGCTGCGCGACGGCGACAAGGGCCGCTATCTGGGCAAGGGCGTTTCGCAGGCCGTCGAGCACGTCAACAACGAGTGCGCTAACGCCGTCGTGGGCCTCGATGCTTTCGACCAGCGCGCCGTCGATGCTGCGCTGGTCGCCGCGGACGGTACCCCCAACAAGACCAAGCTCGGTGCCAACGCCATTCTGGGCGTGTCGCTGGCCGTTGCCCGCGCCGCTGCCGAGTCGGCGGGTCTTTCGCTGTACCAGTATCTGGGTGGCGTCAACGCCCACCTGCTGCCCACACCTATGATGAACATTCTCAACGGCGGCGTGCATGCCGACAATAACGTCGACTTCCAGGAGTTCATGATCATGCCGGTGGGCGCCCCGAGCTTTGCCGAGGGCCTGCGTTGGTGCGCCGAGGTCTACCACACCCTCAAGGGCGTGCTGCACGAGGCCGGCCTGGGCGGCGGCGTGGGCGACGAGGGCGGCTTTGCGCCCAACCTTAAGACCAATGCCGAGCCGTTCGAGTACATTACCAAGGCCGTTGAGAAGGCTGGCTTTAAGCCCGGCGTCGACTTCATGTACGCCATGGACCCGGCCTCGACCGAGTTCTACAACGCCGAGACCGGCATGTACGAGCTCAAGGGCGAGGGCGTGGAGTACACGAGTGCCCAGATGGTTGATTACTGGGAGAAGCTCGTCGACACCTATCCCATCATCTCCATCGAGGACGGCATGGCCGAGGAGGACTGGGACGGTTGGGTTGAGCTTACCCGCCGCATTGGCAACAAGGTGCAGCTGGTGGGCGACGACCTGTTCGTCACCAACACCGAGCGCCTCAAGAAGGGCATCGAGCTGGGTGCCGCCAACGCGATCCTGGTCAAGGTCAATCAGATCGGCACGCTCACCGAGTCGCTCGAGGCCATCGAGACCGCCAAGGAGGCCGGTTACGCCTGCATCGTGAGCCACCGCTCCGGCGAGACCGAGGATTCCACGATCGCCGACCTGGTCGTGGGCGTCAATGCCGGCCAGATCAAGTCGGGCGCCCCGTGCCGCAGCGACCGTATCGCCAAGTACAACCAGCTCATTCGCATCGAGGACGAGCTCGAGGGCAGCGCGCGCTACGCCGGCAAGGCCGCGTTCTACAACATTCGCTAGGCACGCGGAGCTCGCGGGGGCGGGGAAGACTCGGATTCGCCTTGCTCCAGCCGGGCGCTGTTGAGCACCATTGGGCGCTGGGCCATATGGCTCAGCGCCTTTTTTATGTCGAGCAAAGGCTGCCGAAGGTGGTGCGCGCGCTCGTGCTATAACTAGAATACTTAGCGCAAACAAACCTCAACCGCACAAGGCGCACATGGATCAGATTTACGACAACAGGTACTATTCCGCCGGTTCGCGTGAGCCGTCGCCTCGCCGTGCGCGCACGGTGCAGCTCGGTGGGTCCGCCTACGCCGGCGCCGACCGCTCCACGCAGCGCCCGACAAGTACCTCGCGCCCCAATGCTCATGTGAATACTTCGGCAGATGGACCGGTGCGCCCGGCACGTTCGACACATGCGTCGCGTCCCTCGGCCCAGACGCACGACAGGTCGAGCAGGCCTTCGAGCCGTCTTTCGGGCTCGGACTTTATGCGCTACGCCAACGACAATGCGGTGGTCAAGGCGATCTATGACTTTACGCATGGCTCTCTGCGTCCGCTGTTTATCGGTATCGTGGTGGCGCTGGCGCTCGTGAGCCTGTATTTTCCCGTACGCGACCTGTACGTGGCAAAACGCTCGAGCGACATCTTGGCCAAGCAGGTCGAGATTCGCCAGCAATACAATGATGAGCTGCAAAAAAGCGTCGACAAGCTGCTCTCGGAGGAGGGTATCAAGGACGCGGCGTCCGAGGACCTGGGCCTGGTGATGCCCGGCGAGAAGAAGATTGACGTGCTAGGCTTGGACGACGATTCGGACTCGTCGTCGAGCAAAAAGTCCTCAAACGCCAAGAAGGCCAGCGAAGTGGCCAAGGAAATCGAAGAAGTCGGCAAGGACGCGCCGTGGTACATCCAGGCGCTCGACATGCTGTTTGGGTTTAACGGCGTCGAGGGTCAGACGGTCGTGTCCAACGGCAAATAGCGCCCGGAGGGGAGCCCGCAATGACAAATTGCAAACGCTATAAGGTAGCCGCGATCGACCTGGGAACGGTGTCGTCGCGACTGGTGTTGGCCCAGGTCGAGGGCGGAGCGATTGTGGAATCGTCCAAGCATACCGAGATTACCGACCTGGGCGAGGGCGTGGACACGACGGGGCGCTTTTGCAAGGCGGCTGTCGAGCGTGTGCTCGCTGCGTGCCGCATGTTTGTGGACGAGGCCCGTGCCTTTGGGGCCGTGTGCGTCTGCACCACGTGCACGAGTGCCGCGCGCGATGCGTCCAATGCCGCGCTGCTGCTGGACGGCCTGCGCGAGTTGGGGCTCAAACCACAGGTGATTCCGGGCGAGGTCGAGGCGCGCCTGACATTTTTTGGCGTGGCGCACGACTTTGCCGGCGAGCGCATCATCGTCGCGGATTCGGGCGGCGGCTCCACGGAGCTCGCGACGGGCGTATACGCTCCGGAGTGCAGCGTCTTTGCGCTGGAGGGAACGCGCTCGCTGGACATCGGTTGCCGTCGCGTGACGGAGCGGTTTTTCTCGGCGCTGCCACCCGCGGATGGCGAGCTTTCAGCCGCCGCTGCGTGGTCGGGCGAGCAGTTCGCCGCCTATTTTGAGGGCCTGCCCAGCGACTTTGAGCATGCAGAGCGCCTGGTCGCCGTGGGCGGCACCGTCACCACGCTCGTGGCACTGGTTCACGAGCTGGAACCGTACGATTCGAGCTTTGTGCACCTATGCGAGCTGTCGCTGGAGCAGGTCTCGGCCGCTATCGAGCGCATGTCTGTGTTGGACGCGGAAGGCATCGCCACGCTACCGGGTGTACAGCCCAAACGCGCGGGCGTGATTCTGGCCGGCGCCGTGGTGATCCGCGAGCTCATGCGTGCCGGCGGCTACAAGACGCTCACCGTAAGCGAGAACAGCCTACTCGCCGGCATGGCCGCCACCATCAACGAGACCCTCGACGGCACAACCCCCACCATCGCCTGGACCCCGAGCCTGAGCACCCTTTAAAAGTAGTCAAAAAAGCTCTGTCCCAAATGAGCTGCTCTGCAGTTGACGGCACCTAAAAGAAACGAGCCCGCATCCCTGGGGGACACGGGCTCGTAAGCACTACATGGTAGGGGCGGTGGGACTTCCGCGTATTTGCTGCGCAAATCCGCACCGGCTTCGGCCGCCTGCCGGCGCCCTTGCCGGCTCGCTGCGGACGCTGCGCGTCCGCTTGACGCTCGCCCCCTCGCGGGTTCGAGCCCCACCGGCGTCCGAAAAAAACGGGCCCGCATCCCAACGGGACACGGGCTCGAACGCTTCATATGGTAGGGGCGGTGGGACTCGAACCCACAATCCTTGCGGCGAGAGATTTTAAGTCTCCTGCGTATGCCAATTCCGCCACGCCCCCGTGAGACTAGAAGTCTAGCACAAGCCGTCCGTTACGCGTTGACGGCCATCGAGTGCTGGCCTGACTTTTCCAAGTACTCGGCAAACTTGGCTTCGTCGCCCTTGTTCTGGTACTGCAGGGCCAGCAGGTACTCCAAGCGGCAGCGCTTGACCTTGTCGTCACCGGCTTCCTTGAGCATGCGCTCCAGCTCGGGAATGTCGTTGTGGCGCTTGAGGATCATCGTGTCGTACATTAGCTGGCATTCGTGTGCGACCGCCTCGGCCTGACCGCCCTCAAAGCCCTTGATCTCGTGCAGCAGCTCCTTAGACTTTTTGCGGTCCTCCTGGCCAACGTAGTAGTTAAAGGCCTTGATCACCAGGTCGACGCGCTGCATCTTGGGCAGGTTGAGCCCCAGCAGCAGATCGAACATCTCGTCAGCGCGCTCATGGTCCTCGCGTAGCAGATAGGAGTTCAGGCGCAGGTAGTCGCGGTTGTAGCGCGGGTACAGCATGCTGGTGAGTTTGCCGTCGAGCAAACGATCGAACTCGGCCCACTGTTTGGCGGCCATCAACTGCTGCAGGCGCTTGAACGTGGTGCGTTTTTTGACGCTAAAAAACACCGACACGGCGATGCAGATGATAACGACGGCGGTCCAGAGTGTGCGGGAATCGGGCATATTAGGGTCCTTAGTCGCTCATAAAGCGAGCGGTATGACAACACGTACTAGATGTATTATACGCAGCGCGCAAGCAAACTGGCATAAAAGCGCATCGAGGCTGAGCGCCATCGCTCGCTGCGGTACACTTACCTAAAGTAAACCATGAAGGGAGACATTACCTATGAAGAAGATCGTTTTGGCTTGCGGTGCTGGCGCTGCTACTTCCACGCTTGTTGCCCAGAAGGTCGCTACCATGCTCGACGCCAACGGTTATGCCGGCAAGTATGAGATCGTGCAGTGCGCCATCTCCGAGGCCAAGGACGCTTGCGACGAGGGCGCCGACCTGCTGATTGCCACCACCGTTGCCCCCGAGGGCCTCACCTGCCCGTACGTGAGCGGCGTGCCCTTCATGACCGGCATGAACCGCGTTGCTGCCGAGAAGGCCGTTCTCGACGTTATGGCTCAGTAGGCGCTGACTGCATGAGTGAGCAGAACGCCAACCCGGTAGAGCTCTTTGGTATGCGCGTTGCCCATGTGGGCATTAACGCCACCGACCCGGCAGACGCCCTGGAGATCGCGGAGCTGTTCTCGACGATGATGGGCCTACCTGTCATCGAGACCCCCGTTTCGTACTTTAACGATTCGCTGGTCGAGATCATGAAGCAGAACGGTCGTGGCACCAAGGGCCACATCGGCTTTGCCGTCAACGACATCGACGCTGCCGAGAAGTGGTTTGCCGAGCGCGGGCTCGAGGTCAACGAGGAGTCGCGCGTGCTGCTGCCCGACGGCGGCACCAAGCTCGTGTACTTTAAGCGCGAGTTCGCCGGCTTCGCCGTGCACCTGTGCCGCGAGTAGCGCACAGGCTGCTATAGCTAGCAAAAAGGGATAGGGCCGCATGGCCTTATCCCTTTATTTATGCCGAGGGGCTTTCTATCGTGGCAGGCGAATCGTAAAGCGGCTGCCGACGCCCTCGACTGAGGTCACGCCAATGACACCACCATGGCTATCGACGATCCACTTGGCAATGGCAAGCCCCAGACCCGAGCCCTGCGCGCCGGCATCGCGTGCGTTGTCGGCGCGGTAGAACCGTTCAAACGCGTGAGCTGCGGATTCCTGGTTCATGCCGATACCCTCGTCCTCAACACTTATGTCGATCGTGCCTGCGCCCGCATCCGGCGCTACGCCAAACGAGATGGGCGTGCCCGCGTCCGAATACTTGGCGGCGTTTTGCACGATCACGCGCAGAGCCTGCTTCACGAGCGCCACGTCAACGGGCGCGTCGCAGCGCGGGTCGCTGACAAGCGCAGCGTCGTACGCCAGTCGATACGTGTGCGCGGCATCGATCATCTGTGACTCCTCGCATACCTCGCCGACCAGCGCGGCCAGGTTGGTATTCGCACGCCGCAGGACCGTGCGTCCGGCGTCGCCGCGTGCCAAAAACAGCAGCTGTTCCACGAGCTCTTGCATGTGCTCGCTTTCGGCCTTGAGGGACGCGATGGATTCTGCCAGCACGTCCGGGTCGTCTTTGCCCCAGCGGTCGAGCATGTTCACGTAGCCCTGAATCACCGCGATGGGCGTGCGCAGCTCGTGGCTCGCGTCGTTGACAAAGCGCATCTGCTGCAGCTTGGCCTCTTGCATCTGGCGCAGCAGGCGGTTGAGCGCGACCTCGATGCTTGCCAGGTCGGCGTCGCCGGTGGTGACGCTCGGCGAGTCGACGCTTGCGCGCTCGATGGCCTGCTCGAGCGTTTCCATCTTGCCGCCGGAGAGCTGCATGCGGCCGAGTTCGTCCACGCGCAGGGCCAGATCGTTGAGCGGCGCCATGGTGCGGCGCACGCGGCGGGCGCCGCCGAGCATGTTGAGCACGCTGATGACCTGCCAACCCACAACTACAAGGTAGAGAGGCCATAGCGTGACGAGGTCCTGCGCGAGGGGGAAAGTCTTGGTGGTACGCGCAAGCTCGACGGTATAGGTGAGCGTTGTCAGGTCCCAGCCGCGCGCGGGCGTCAGCGACATGCTGCGAACGGTGGCGCTGGGGATCCATCCTGCGGTAAACGCGCCGTTGGGCAGCGTCTGGTTGTATCCATAGACGAGGATCGCCACCGCAATAACCAACAGCAACAGATCGAGCCAGACGTAGCTCATCAGGCGGCGCCACATATAGCTCCAGTTGATGGCGCGGGCGATGGAGGTGACGCGCTTGACCTCGGCGTTACGCACGGCAGACATAGCCCACCCCGCGCACGGTCTGGATGATGCGGGCGCCGCCGGCGTCCTCGATCTTGGCGCGCAGGTGCGCGATGTGCACGTCGACGTTGTTGGTGTCGCCTACGTAGTCGTAGCCTAGCGCCTCGTGCGCGATGCGCTCGCGCGTGAGTACGGTCTCGGCATGCGCCATAAGCAGGGCGAGGACATCGAACTCGCGGGCCGTGAGCGCGATGGGCGAGCCGCCGACCGTGACTTCGCGGCGGTCGGGGTCGAGCGCAACCGAGTCAACGGTAAGCGCAGCGTGGGAGGGCGTGGCAGCGGTCTGGGCCGTGTCGGTTGCCGGGGGCATTGTGGCGATACCGGCGCCCGCGCCGCCTGCCGCGCCCGCCCCAGTACCGGCGCCTCCAATGCCCGAAGCCGCCCGCACGGCCTCCGAGCGCTTCAGCGCCACGCGGATCCGTGCGAACAGCTCCTCAATCGCAAATGGCTTGGTCAGGTAATCGTCGGCGCCGGCATCGAGCCCGGCCACCTTGTCCATCACGGCATCGCGCGCGGTGACCATAATCACCGGCACATCCTTGTGCTTGCGGACACGCCGCAGGACCTCCATACCGTTGAGCTGCGGCAACAGCACATCGAGCAGAATCAGATCGTAGTCGCGCTCCAGCGCCAGGTTCACGGCGGTGCGACCGTCGGCGGCGTGCTCCACCTGGTAGCCTTCGTGCTCCAGCTCGAGCGTCACAAAGCGGGCGATTTTCTCCTCGTCCTCTACGATCAGAATCCGTGCCATGCGTGCCCCCGTCTGCGATTACTTGTCGTCGTTCAGATTTTGCTTGATGTCATCCGCGGCGTTAGCAGCGCTATCCATAAGGTTGTTGATGCTGCCGGGCACGTCGCCGTCGCTGTCGATGCGGTAGCGCATGCCAAAGAACAGGCCAATCAGCATCAGCCAAATCGTAGCGCCCCAGGCAAACAGCGCGACGATGGGAATCAGGATGGGAATGTTGAGGATGATCGCATCGCGGCGCGTGGCGATAAACTTGGTGTCCAGGCTCAGGCGGAAGAGCTTTTTGAGGTACTCCCACACGCTGTCCATCTTCTTGGAGAAGTCGGTCTTTTCGCTCGACTTCTCGTAGGCGGCCTGCGCGGCGACCATCTCGGCCGAGGGCTCATCGACTGGCGCGGATTCGGTGGCGGCATGCGCCGACGTGGTCTGGGTCTTGCCCTGCGACTCGAGCCAAATGATGGCATCCAAAACGTTGCCGTCGGCAGCGTCGAGCGCCGCCTTGGCATCGGTGTAACTCACGTTGCACTTGGTGCGGATGGTTTCAACTTTTTCGAGGTCGTCCATGACCTGTCCTTTCGTTCGATGGGCGCGACGCCGGGCGACCTGCCCGGGCGCGAGCGTTGCGTTCGTCGGCCTGCGTTGCGCGGTGCCGCCCCGCCCTTGGTCGAACTCTATAGTGCAGGTTATAGATTAAGCGATTCTTGAGCCAAGATTAATGTTGGATGAGTTTTTGGGTGGCAGTGGGAAAAGTATTAGACCTCGATAGCGGGAGATGGGGTGCCGGTACAAAACGGCGTCAAGGGTTGGTCGAGCAGGCGGTTTTCAGGCGACTGGGACATGGCGGGCGGTCGATCGCCTATACTGGTTGGGCTCAACTGGAGAGGTGATAACTAGTTATGAAATCAATCAATGTTGCAGCGGCAATTATTCAGAAGGACGGGAAAATCCTGAGCTGCCAGCGTGGCTACGGCGAGTTTAAAGACGGCTGGGAGTTTCCGGGCGGTAAGCTCGAGCCGGGCGAGACCGGCAAGCAGGCAATCGTGCGCGAGATTCAAGAAGAGCTCGAGGTCACGATCGGTAACCTCGACTATCTTTGCACGGTCGAACACGATTACGAGACGTTCCATCTGTCGATGCAGTGCTACCTAGCTAGCATCCTATCGGGGGAGTTCAAAGAGCACGCTCACGAGGACATGAAGTGGCTCGATACCAATAACCTGTGGGATGTCGATTGGCTTCCGGCGGACGTTAAAGTCGTTAGGGAACTCGAAAAGAAACTCGGGCTTATGTGAGAAAGGAGCGGACGTCGCATGGCGGCCCGCTCCTTCTTTGTTACTCTGTCTCACTCAGATCGCTGAGCATAAACTCGTAAATGTCCTGGCGCACGGGCGCATTGAGTTCATATTCGATTTCGACGGCGTTGTCGCCGCTCTTAGTTTTAATAGCTTTGAACTCGCCAGTCGGATGCATTTCGCCTAGGAAGTAAAATTCCTTGCCACCCTTATCGTCCTTGTTCTTGCGCATAAACAAATACGTCTTTAGCCCGTTGCCCGGCCATACCTGCAGTCGCTGAATCTCGGGGGAGTTGAGCGTGCGATTGTTCTTAGAGATTGCAACTAGCTTACTCGGCGAAACAAAGCGGTCTTCATACTGAATGGACTCGCTAATGTCGGGTGCCTTGTCATAGTTAATAAACACGGGGAATGTATTGGTCTTCTCGTCGTAGAAGTAGCCGCCAAGATTTTGGCCGTTGATGTTCTTTTCCTAGTTCATCAAGCGGCAAACTTCTTCGTACGTGTACTTGGCGTTGAGAACGAAATTTGTGTTTTGGTACGTCTCGGCATAGTCGAGTCGGTTACGCGCAATGCCAAAATCCAGCACCTCGAGAATCTGACGCTTGAACTCTGCGTTGCGCAGGGCGGTCGCAAACGCTTCGGTCAGACGAGGCCCGCATCCATCGTCAATAAGCAGGGAAACGAAATCCTTGGGAGTGGCAAAGTCGCCCTTAAGGACTGTGATTGCCGACCTAACGGCGCTGTCCTTAAGCTGTGTGTGGTAGCTCCTAAGCGCAGCCTCGCGCATATGCCGGTAGCCCTCGTGTCCGGCTTCGACGAGCGTTTGAAGCAAATAGAGGTCTTCGAAACGCTTGCCCGCGGCGAGCTTTTGAGAAATAAATTTGAGAATCTTGGTTTGATCAGAGGAAAATTGAACCGTGTAGTCCGGCTCGTATTTGGATAGAAATGCGTGGTAGGACCCCAGGCCGCTATTCTTGAAGATAAGCAACGGATCGATGGAGCCGTTACGATCAAATTCGAGCAGCGAGGGAATCTTGCCGAGTTTCTGGCGCAAGTCGAGATATTCGTTTTTCAAAAACCTGACGGAGGTGAAATCGCCGCCATCGATGGCCTTGTAGATGCGTGCCTCGGAAATACGATCGAAGCTCACGGTCGAGCATCCGGGGATCGTCGAATCGCCCTCTTGGACGAGACGACGCAGGCGATCTTTGTTGTACGTTTTGTCACCCGAAAGCGCGATGGGCACCAAGAAGTTGCTCTGGTAGTTGCCAATAAAGTCGAGCACCAGTGCGTATTCCTTACCATCATTCAGACGCAAACCTCGTCCGAGCTGTTGAATAAAGATGATTGCGGAGTCGGTGCGTCGAAGCATGATGATCTGATTGAGCGAGGGGATGTCGACGCCTTCGTTCATGATATCGACCGAGAAAATATACTCGAGCTCGCCGGCTTCAAGTCGGCTGATAACGGCATCGCGGACTTCATCGGGATCTTGACCGCTAATCGCAGCCGTTCGATATCCGAGAGCGTTGAATTTGTGCGACAGTTCTTTGGCCTCAGCGTTTCGATTGCAGAAAATTAAGCCCCTGCGGCTGCTTTTGGTGACGCTATATTCTTCGATCTTCTCGGTGATGTGACGCACACGCTCGTCGGACGTTAAGCGCCCGAACAGGGCGGTATTTTCGACCGTCTCATCGTCAATCTCCAGATCGTGAATGCCAAAATAATGGAAGGGGGCTAGCATCTCCTCGGACAAAGCGTCCTGCAGCGTGATCTGGAATGCGATGACGTGATTGAAAAGGGCAAAGACGTCATAGCCGTCGGTGCGATTGGGTGTAGCGGTCATGCCCAGATAAAACCGAGGCGTAAAGTGCGACATGATGGATTGGTAGCCCTGAGATCCCGTGCGGTGGGCCTCGTCGATGACGATGTAGTCGAACTCATCGGGACGGAAATCGCTCAGATGTTTGGCGACCGAAGAACACATGGCAAACACGCAGGTGGCATTGCTTATATTCTTGCCAGTTTGATAGGTGTCGAACATATAGGTACTACCTAAGAGCCGTTCGTAGCTTGCACGGGAGGCGTCGATAATGCGCCGGCGGTGCGCAAGAAAGAGGACGCGCCGGGGTTTAGTTGCGAGCACATCGAACGCCGAAAGGAAGGTCTTGCCAGTGCCGGTTGCCGAGACCAGCAATGCACGGGTCTCGCCCTTGCGGTGGATTACACCGAGCGCCTCAAGGGCGCGCTGCTGCATTTTATTGGGCTTGAGTTCTTCGAGGTCGTTCGTGGTTGGGCTAACAGTTGCCTGGAACGTCGGTTTCGATTTGGGCTTTGGGGGACGCGCCGATCGATATGCGGCATATTTGTCAATCCAGTCTTGGGAAAGCGCAACGGTCGAGGCGTCACTCCACAGCGAATTGAACTCACCTCTAAGCTCTCCGAGCAAGCGGCTGTTTTCAACGGTCTGGTACAGCACGTTCCATTCTTTATTGCAGGTGAGGGCGGTCTGCGTCATGTTCGAGCTGCCGACGATTATCGTGCTGGTTTCGCCCTTATCAAAAATGTATCCCTTAGCATGCAAATTACCCTGGAAAACGCGAACTTCTATGTTGTCGTATTCCAGGAGCTTGCGAAACGCATCGGGTGAGTTGAAGTTGAGATAGGTGGACGTCAGCAGCCTGCCCTTAATGCCACGCTGCTTGAGCTCCCGGAACGCTTCGACCAAGATTTGAAGGCCACCGTCTGCAACAAACGCTACGCAAAAGTCAAAAGAGCTGCAGGTCGAGAGCTGCTCCTTGATAACGGATAGTAATGTTCCGCCGGTCGCCTTCGAGTTGGCGATGAGCTTGGGTGAATCGTTCTCGCGTGCAAGCGAGTCGAATTCAATATCAATCTGCTGCTGCGTAGTCATCCCGGCCAAACCTTTCGAAAGACTATGTTGGCGCCAGGATAACAGATCGATCGTTCGTATTTTGGGCGTATGACGATTAAGATTGGCGGTTTGGCGCGAGCTTTCGGACGTGTCCGCACGACATGCGACACTTACCCTGCCACCATGCTCCGCCGCGGCGGCATGCATCTGAACAACGACCCTCTAAGGAGTTCGATATCGATGAGTGACAACGCAAAGCATCTCGCAAAGAAGTGCGTTAAGGACGCAGGGCCGTGTCTTGTGCTGTGCGCGGCCGGCGTAGCGGTCGCACTGCTGGCTGTTCTGGGGCCATTTGACGTGCTCCGAAGCGCCAGTTCGCTGCACGTTTGCATTGCCTTCGCCGGCGCCATGGCGACCGGCGGCGTGCTCGATCTGGTCTTTTGGGTGTTTGACCCGTTTGGATGGAAGAACGAGGGGTAAGCCCTAAGGAACGGATACCCCGTTGCGTTAGGAGTTCCCCATGATCTGGTTTACCAGCGATACTCACTTAGGACACGAGAACATGCTACGGCTTAGCGATAGGCCTTGGTCGACTGTTGCGCAGATGAACGAGGCCATGGTCGCCAACATTAATAGCAAGGTCACTGCGGATGACGAGCTCTACATTTTGGGCGACTTTAGTTTTAAGATGACGGTCCAAGACGCCTACGAGCTGCGCAGAAGCATTGCCTGCAAGCGCGTCCATCTGCTGCCCGGCAACCACGACAAAGACTGGACGCAGCCTGCGGTAGCGGGTGCTTTTATCGTCGAGCCGCCCATTTGCGTGCTCAAGATCGACCGCCAAAAAATCGTGCTAAGCCACTATCCCATGGTCGACTGGCAGGGCATGTCGCACGGCGGCTGGCATCTTCACGGGCATATCCACAGCTGTGGCGGCGTGTATAACAAGTTCAACCTTAGGCAGGGGCTGCTGCGCTATGACGTGGGCGTGGATGCCAACGGCTATGCCCCGGTGAGCCTAGAGGAGCTCAAGTCGTGGTTTGCTCAGGTCGAGGAGCCGGTGTGTTGCGTTAAGTGGCCGTGGTGGGTCAACGCCACGGACGACGAACAAGTCGAGCGCGATCTCGAAGCCTATAAGAGGGAAGTGGTGATCCGATGACGGTCTATGTGACGGGCGATATTCACGGCGGCCTTGACATGCAAAAGCTGCGCGACTGGGAGCTTGGGGATAGCCTGACGAGTGACGACTATCTGATTGTCGCGGGCGACTTTGGCTTTCCCTGGGATTTTTCTGCCGAGGAGTGCGCCGATATCGCCTGGCTGGAGTCGCGCCCCTATACCGTGCTGTTCGTCGACGGCAACCACGAACGCTACGACCATTGGGCGGAGCGCCCCATGGAGCTGTGGCATGGTGGGTTGACGCAGCGTCTGTCGGACACCTCGCCCATACGGCGCCTGACGCGCGGCGAGGTTTTTGAGCTCGACGGCTCAACGGTCTTTACCATGGGCGGCGCCACGAGCGTGGACAAGGAATACCGCATTCCGTATTCCAGCTGGTGGCCACAGGAGCTGCCGGACGAGCGCAACTTTGAGGAGGCACGGACAAAGCTCGACGGCGTGGGCTGGAAGGTCGACTACGTGATCACCCACACCTGCTCCACGCGCATGCTTTCGCCCACGCTCTATCCGGGGCCCGGCTGGAATTGCCCTGCCGTTGATCGGCTTACGGCATTTTTCGATGAGCTGGAAGACCGCTTGGACTACAGGCGCTGGTACTACGGGCATTTTCATCGAGATGCCAACCCGGCCGAGCGTCATACCGTGCTCTACGACTGCATCGTTCGCTTGGGCGACGAACTCCAGCCCTGGGATGTTGCGTAGGGGTGGGGTGCCTGATTACTCAGCCGTTACGGTGATGTTCTCCCTGTGCTTGCGGATAACATCCCAGCTAAAGTGCTCGACCAGCCGCTCGGCAGAGCGCGGCGTGGTGTCCGGCGCGATGCCCGTTTGCCCGGCGAGCCAGCCCAGCAGCGCTTCGGGCGTGCCAAAGCGGGCGCGGAGTTCGCCCAGGTCCAGATCGCGGTCTCGTTTGGAAAGGCGGCGGCCGTCCGGTGCCATGAGCAGCGGAATATGTGCGTAGTGCGGCGTGGGCAGTCCCAACAGGTGCTGCAGATAGATCTGGCGCGGCGTGGACCCCAGCAGGTCGCATCCGCGCACGACCTCGGTGACGCCCATGGCAGCGTCGTCGACCACCACGGCTAGCTGATAGGCAAACACGCCGTCGCTGCGGCGCACCAAAAAGTCGCCGCACTCGGTGGCGAGTGCTTCGCATTGGGCGCCGTACGTGCGATCCACAAATTCGATCACGTCGTCTGCGAGGTCGTCGACGGTGGGCACGCGCAGACGTGTGGCCGGGGCGCGCAGGGCGCTGCGGCGGGCCACCTCCTCGGCCGAAAGACTTCGGCAGGCGCCACGGTAGATGGGCGTGCCGTCGCTCGCGTGCGGTGCACTCGCGGCGTGGAGCTCGGCGCGTGTGCAAAAGCAGGGATAGGTGAGGCCGGCGTCTTTCAGCCGGCGCAAGGCGCTCTCGTACAGGTCTAGGCGGTCGTGCTGGTAGTAGGGGCCTTCGTCCCACTCCAGCCCCAGCCAGGCCAGGTCGTCAATCAATTGGGCGGCAAGTTCCGGGCGCTTGCAGCGATCGTCCAGGTCCTCAATGCGTAACACGATGCTGCCGCCCTGGCTGCGGGCCGAAAGCCATGCGCACAGGCAGCTGAACACGTTGCCCAGGTGCATACGGCCCGAGGGCGACGGGGCGAAGCGCCCCACGACGGGCGCGGGAGCGGCCGGCGTCGTTGGCGCGTCGGCGGCGGGCGTTGCTATGTTGCATGCGTTGATATCCATGCGGACGAGTATAGCGCGGGGTGAGGTGAGGGGAGGCGTCGTCGATGCTCGCAAGTTGCCGCGGCCGCGCGTTGCGCGTGCCGGACCACCGGCTCGGCACCTTAATCGTCGTCAATCAATCTAGCCCTCAAACGACAGAAACCCCGGCAGCTCTTCGCAACTGCCGGGGTTTCCGCGGAAAAGGGGGACATGATCCTCGAGCGAACGGCAAAGGGGCAAACCATTTTCGCTCAACTGCTTTATGCCCCTCGCTCGCCGGCTTAATCGGCTCACGCCGCGCCCACACAAAGCCGCTACACCTGTGATGGAGCTATGAAGTGGTATCTATTGCCGGAGCGGGCTATGCCAAGGAGTGTCCCAGATTGCCGGCAGATAAGGAACGTCCCCAGGTGCCGGCCGCGGGCGTAACTTTTGTCCTGTTTAATACTCCGCTGGCCTAGATGCTCGTCATGTGCGCCCGTAAACGTGGGACAATAACGCTGTTGGTACCACAGACAAAGGATGTGCCTATGAACGCCCCCGTTGCCCAGCCCTGTCGGCAGCGCCGCCTGTTTGCGCGGTTCGCTTCCGTCTGCGCACTCGTCGCGCTTGCGTTGTTGCTGCTGCCTGCCGCCGCGCACGCCGACGGCTACTCCATGAGCCAAACCTACATCGGTGCCACGGTCGAGGCCGATGGCTCGCTGACCGTTGTCGAGGGACGCCAGTTCGATTTCGACGATGACATTAACGGCGTGTATTGGGATATCAATACAGGCTCTAACCAGCAAGGCGGCTCGGTGGTCGTCAATGTGCTGAGCGTCGAGGAAGACGACACTGCGTTTAACAAGGTCGACAGCGCAAATAAAGGCGACGACGGCGTTTACACGGTGGAACAGTCCGACGACGGCGTAAAGATTAAGGTGTTCAGCCCTCACGAGAGCGGCGACAGCGCAATCTACTACGTGAGTTATTCCATGACCGGTGCGGTTATGAACTGGGCCGATACCGCCGAGCTCTACTGGAAATTCGTCGGCGACGGCTGGTCGGCGGATTCCGATGACGTCGAGATGGAAGTCTACTTTGCAAATGCCGCTGCCGGGACGGCTGCCGTCAAGGGCGATAACTTCCGCGCATGGGGCCACGGCCCACTGACGGGCGACGTGTCGCTCGATGCGGACGAGCCCATGGTCACCTATACCATTCCCTGCGTGCATGAGGGCGAATTCGCCGAGGCACGCATCGCCTTCCCCAGCGACTGGGTGCCGCAGCTTGCCGTCTCGGGCGAAAAGCGCATGTCGACGATTCTGAGCGAAGAGAAGGAATGGGCCGACGAGGCCAACGCTCGCCGTGAGCACGCGCGTGCGGTTGCCGGCGCGATTGCCGTGGTGTGTGTTGTCGTGGCGGTTGCCTATACCGGTGTGATCGTGATGCTTAAGCTGCGCAGGCCCAAGCCCAAGCCGCTCTTCCAGGACGAGTACTTCCGCGATGTGCCCTCGGCCGACCATCCCGCGGTGCTTGCAGCTCTTATGAGCTGGAACGACGTGCCCGATCAGGCATATATCGCCACGCTTATGAAGCTCACCGACGACCGCGTGATCAAGCTGGAAGAAGCGACCGAGACCAAGAAGAAGGGTCTGCTCCGTCGCGAAAAAGAGGAGCAGACGTATCGCATCACAGTGACCGACGAGGCCTGGAAGGCTGCCAAGAAGGACGGCATCGATCGCGATGTGCTCAAGGTCTTCTTCGCCGGCGTTAAGCCCGATAAAGACGGCGTCCGTTCACGCACGTTTAGCGAGCTGGAGGAGTATGCCAGCGAGCGTACTGAATCTGTTGGCAACAAGCTCGAGGACTATCAAAGCACGGTTAAGGGCAAGCTGGAGACGCGCGAGCTTATCGCCTCGGACGGCACCATCGCCCTGGTTGCCGGCTTGGTTCTCGGCATCATCATCGTCTTTGGCATTCTGGGCTCTCTGATCTATACCGACTTTGCGGACGCCAACGTCGGTGCCGCTATGATCTCGATCCCCGTCACGATCGTGGGCTTTGTCCTGAGCTGCACCTTCCGCCGCTACACGCCGGAGGGCGCCGAGGTGGCGGCTCGCTGCAAGGCGCTCAAGCATTGGCTTGAGGACTTTACGCGCCTGAAGGAGGCCATTCCCAGCGACCTGATCTTGTGGAACAAACTGCTGGTGATGGGCGTTGCCCTGGGCGTTTCGAAAGAAGTGCTGCGACAGCTGGCCGAGGCCGTGCCTGCGGACCTGCGCAACAGCGACGATTTCTACGACAACTACCCCTGCTACTGGTGGTATTACCATCACTACGGCAACGAGTCCCCGCTCGATTCGTTCAACGATGTGTACCACGAGACCATCCGCGAGCTGGCTTCGAGTTCCGATAGCTCGAGCGGCGGCAGCGGCGGCGGCTTTTCCGGTGGCGGCGGTGGCGGCGTCGGCGGAGGCGGCGGCGGAACGTTCTAGCGAGCGCTTGCTTTGGGGTGGATCTTTCTGGGCGGTTGCCAGGGAAGATTCATCCCATTTTTGTGCATCGAAACGGGTCAAACTTTCCGCTGAGGACCTTCGCGCAAGGGGCAGTGGACAAAAAATGCCAAATATGAGTACTGTTGCTGCGTTGGTCACATATGTTTGCACATAATAATGGGCTCCTAATGAGAGTACTTCTCGTTAGGAGCCCATTTTATTGAACATTTGGGGAGTTATGTCAGCTCGTGCAGCTGGTCGTCATGCCTATAAGCATCAAAAATGCCCCAAATCGCTGCTACTAAAAAGGTAACAGTACTCATATTTGATGTTTTTTGACCAGGGCTATCTACAAACCCCCTAGGCCACTCATTGGGGACAGACTTAAATGACTAGTTGTTGGGGATCAGTCATTGGGGACGTTCTTAAATGACCAGGTGTGGCTGCTTGGGCTAGGCTGTTAGGTCGAGTTCGTAGAGAAAGCTTTCACGCGGCATGTCGTGACGACGCTCTTCGCGGTTGGCGCGGTGCGTGGCCGTGCGCTTAAAGCCGTGCAACTCGTAGAACTTCCACGAGCAGTTGGAGTCGGTGTACAGGTGCGCCCTTGTCGCCCCGCGCGAGGACAGGTACGAGACCGCGGCATCGAGCAACACTGAGCCTACACCCAGGCCGTGGACATCGGGATCGACGGCGAGCAGCGTGACTTCGTTGTCGTGCGGCAACGGGCTGCTCTCGAGCAGGCGGTTGTTGGTTCGGATGGTTGCACGCACAAACGAGAGATACTCGGCGCAGGCATCAGGCTCCAGCTCACGCATCTGCGATAGCAGCGCGCGTTCGGTATCCATCCAATGTTCCTTAACGGTGGCGCCGGAGCTCCGTCCCGCACGCGCGAGCGCAATGCCACGCGCCTGACCGTCGATGACGGCAACCTGCGAAAACGTCGATGACGAAAGGCAATAGGCGAGGTCGCACGCGGCCTCGAGGCGGTTGTACTCATCGTTATCCGAATTGTTATGCCAAAGCTGCTGCAGAATCAGTGCGATGGCGTCGAAATCTTCGGTATCAAACGGTCGGTAGAGAACCCGCGAGACCATGGTGCCTCTTTCTATTGCGGATACATATCGAGCACAGTTCTACCACGCTATTGGCATCTAATTATGGTGCCCCTGTGTTCCATGAACTCACCGTGCCCGATGCCGTGTCCATCCCCTTCGCTCGCAAACTTTTTCTGCACAGCCGTGCGTTGCGGGGTGCATCGATGCGCTCGATGCGCTACATTAAATCAGTATTTTCAATGCCGCTGCGCGAGCGCTGCAGATCGACGTATCACCGACTCACAGAGCACGGCGGCGTACCAGACAGGAGGACTGCATGGGATCTGATGTGAAGATCGCACGCGCGTTGATCTCGGTTACCGATAAAACGGGTGTCGTCGATTTCGCACGGACGCTGGTCGATGACTTTGGCGTCGAGATCATCTCTACGGGCGGCACGGCTCGTGCCATCGAGGACGCGGGCGTTCCCGTAACCCCCATCGAGGAGTTCACGGGCTATCCCGAGATGATGGACGGCCGCGTTAAGACCCTGCACCCCAAGGTTCACGGCGCGCTGCTGGCCCGCCGCGATTCCGAGCAGCACATGCAGGAGGCCGCTCAGCACGGCATTAAGCTGATCGACTTGGTCGTCGTCAACCTGTACGAGTTCGAGAAGACCGTCGCCAACCCCGAGGTCACCTTTGCGGACGCCATCGAGCACATCGACATTGGCGGTCCCTCCATGCTGCGCTCCGCCGCTAAGAACGCTGCGAGCGTTACCGTCATCTCTGACCCGGCCGACTACGACGCTGTCCTTGCCGAGATGCGCGAGACCGGCGGCTGCACCACGCTTGCCACCCGTCGTCGCCTGCAGGTGAAGGTCTACCAGACTACCGCCGCCTACGATACGGCTATCTCCCGTTGGCTTGCCGCCCAGGCAAGCGACGTGGCGGACACCTCTGCCAAGCTCGAGATTTCGCTGGAAAAGGTCGACGACCTGCGCTATGGCGAGAACCCACAGCAGAAGGCCACGGTCTATCGTTTTGCCGAGGGCTGCGAGAACACCGCGAGCTCGCAGTTCCCGCTCGTGGGCTCCGAGCAGATCCAGGGCAAGCCGCTCAGCTACAACAACTATCTGGATGCCGACGCCGCTTGGAACCTGGTCCGCGAGTTCGACGAGCCGGCCTGCGTGATCCTCAAGCATCAGAACCCCTGCGGTTCCGCCGTTGCCGAGGACATCACGGCCGCCTACGACCGCGCTTTCGCCTGCGATCCCAAGAGCGCCTTCGGCGGCATCATCGCCTGCAACCGCGAGGTTCCCTTTGAGCTGGTTGAGCACTTCGCCGACCAGAACAAGCAGTTCGTCGAGGTCATCATCGCCCCGAGCTACACCGATGAGGCGCTCGAGCGCATGGCCAAGCGCCCCAACCTGCGCGTGCTGGCTACCGGCGGCGTGGACCACGGTGCCCAAGTGGAGCTGCGCTCCATCGACGGCGGCATGCTGGTGCAGGAGGTCGACCACGTGACCGAGGATCCCGCGACCTTTACGTTCCCCACCGACCGCAAGCCCACCGACGCCGAGATGGCCGAGCTCGAGTTTGCCTGGAAGGTCTGTAAGGGCGTCAAGTCCAACGCCATCTTGGTCTCCAAGGGTAAGGCCGGCATTGGCATGGGCCCGGGTCAGCCCAACCGCGTTGACTCTGCACTGCTTGCCTGTGAGCGCGCCGAGGACTTCTGCGAACGCGAGGGCGTGGAGAAGGGCGGCTTTGCCTGCGCAAGCGACGCGTTCTTCCCGTTCCGCGACAACGTCGACGTGCTTGCCGCGCACGGCGTGACCTGCATCATTCAGCCTGGCGGCTCCAAGCGCGACGACGAGAGCATCCAGGCCTGCAACGAGCATGGCATTGCGATGGTCTTCACCGGAGCCAGGCATTTTAGGCACTAGAGGCTTTCCCAAGCACCCGACCTTGCCCCTCAAACCGTCGCTTGCGTACATTTAGTACGCGGCGCTCCTCTTTCGGGGCAATCTCGGGCACTTGGAAAACCCTTAATGGGTTGTTTCTCTATCCCATTAAACTGTTCGGTCGCCTGACCATATCGTCAAAATAATCTCTGCAAAAGACGGCTGCTCCGTTTGGAGGGCCGTCTTTTTGGTATAAGAGGACGGAATGACTAACACGAAAGGTATGACCATGCCCCAGATTGATGATGCCGAGCTGTTTGGCAATGCCGAGGATCAGCGTGCGTACGAGGACTTTTGCGCCAATCAGGAGGCGGTCGAGAAGTTCACGCTCGACAAGCCCGCGCTTGTCTGCCGTTGGCGCATGTCCAATAAAAAGGTGCCCATGCTCAACCGCCACATCCGTGCACTGTCCGAGCGTCTGGTGCAGGGCGAGCCGCTTACCCATAACATGCTCAGCTGGGCCAAGCAGCACGTTGAGTGGTCGCTAGCCGAGGGCGACTATACCGCGCACGACGGCGTACTCATGCTGGTGATCGACATCAACGGCAACGCCGCCATGACAGTGGGGGAGTACGAGCCGCTCGCCGATACGTCAGCCAAGGCGCTGCGTGCCCGCTCTGCCGAGGCCCGTTCCGAGGCCGACGAAACCGGCGTGGCGCCCGAGCTGCTTGCTGCCGTCAACGACGGCGAGCTGGCCTTTGTGGCGCCGGCGGACGAGCGCCTGTGCGGCACGGCGACGCTCATCGAACAGCTGGCCCAGACCAAGGGCATCCCGGTCACGCGCGTAGACATCCCCGCTCAGCTCAAGGGCGCGCTGTTCCTGGTGAGCGACGAGCACGGCGTGGTCCCCGCAACCGAGACGGACGCCGCCGAGGCCGACGCCGCCACGGTCGCCTTCTTCGCCGACGGCTACGAAAAGCTCCGTGCCCGCCGTTCCTAACCTCAAGGTGGGGTGGGCTTACTGAAGCGAGCGAGCGCGTTCGATGGCGTAGGCGAGCGACAGCTGCTCCATCTCCGGGGCGCATTTGTAGCTCAGTCCGGTGAGGGCTGTCACCTTATCGAGGCGATATCGAATCGTGTTCGGGTGCTGGCCAGTCTGCTTGGCGGTTCGCTCGATACGTCGGTCGTTCTCGATGAATGCGGCGAGCGTGGATTCCAGCTCGCTGCCATGCTCACTGTCGTGCTCGCGTATCGGCGAGAGAATCGCCTCCGAGAACGATCGCATCTCCGGGGTTTCCGCAAAAGGCATCACGGTTCTCAGGATGCCGAGCTGCGTATAGCGGACGGGACCCTCGGCTCGTTGACAAGATAGGCACTGTGCGTAAATCGCCTGCGAGATCGCCTGCGCCACCGCCTCGTCTCCAAACAGAATATCGCTGATGCCGAGCCCTTCCGCTCCGCCATCGATACCGCTAGCCTCGATGAGCTCCGTGAGCGCCTGCACGATTCGCTCCACATCGAGCGTCTGCTCCGAGTCGCTTGTCGCTACGAATAACAAACCTCCGTCATAGGGTGCCAACATGTTGTGGCATCCGGCGAGAGTCGATTTTGCACAGAGGCGTTCGATTTGCAAAAACGTACGCGGGTCGAGGGGTTCTGCAAACGATACGAACAGGGCGACCGCTTCGTCCAGAAATGACGGGTTGAGGCTTCGGATGCGTCGGCAGATGGACTCGGGCGATACATCTGTCCTCAGGGCATCGATCTCGCGCTGTGCGAAGTCGATGGACGCGAGCTGCTCGATATGCCGTTTGACCTCATAGATGACGCTATCAAAGAACAGTGAGTCGTCGGTCGTGAGAAAGACCGGGTAGTGCCGCGCGTTGGCGTAGCGGATGGCTTGGTCGGGAATCGGGATGTGCAGGACGTTTTTGATGAGGAGACCGCTCGTCCCCTTGGCGACGAGGTATTTCACGGCTTCAGTGATGAGGTACGGGTCGTCCTTCGCATAGAGGAAGGTGCTGAGGACGATCTCGTCTGAGCTGAAGTTGACGCGCTGGTACTTGCTCTTGAGGCCGGGCATGAGTTCATAATCGAGGATCCCGACGCCAGAGACGGCACACGAGACGCCATCGCTGCCGGCGATTAGACGGACCGAGCCCTCATATTCCCGTGAGAAGTCCGAGATGGTGTATAGCATCAACATCACCTTGTAAATCAATACAATAAGTACAGGTATAAATAGGATAATCGCACATCCGTATGCCTTTGATGCGATAAATAGTTCAAATACCTGCTGATAGATGGAAAAATCAGATCAAAAATCGTTGTAGATTCCAACAAGAAATGATCCTTGGCGGCATCGTTACTAAACCGTACAGTGAAGCAACGTAAAGCTTTCGCTGAAAGGAGCGATGATGGGGCAGATGGTGGTGCTTTCGGCCGAGGAAGTTTCCAAGGTGCTGACGATCGAGGATGCAATCGCTGCCGTGGAGGAGGCATATCGCCAGAAGGCAACGGGCAAGGGTGTTGCGTGGCCGATGGTATATGAGCAGTTCGAACCCGGCGTGGCCGATATGGATATCCGCTCGGGCGAGTTGGCGGGAAGCGGCCTCTTCGGTCTCAAACTCACTGCCTGGTTCTCTCAGAATCCCAAAAAGGGGCTCCCCGAGATCTTTGGTACTACGCTGCTGTGCGACAACGCGACGGGCGAGCCGTTGGCGCTGCTCAATGCCTCCGCCGTCACTGGACTTCGCACCGGTGCTGCCGCTGCGCTCGGCGCCAAGTGGCTGGCTCGGGCGGATGCGTCCAAACTGCTTGTTGCGGGTGCCGGCCACATGAGCACCTATATGGTGGCGGGCGTGCTCGCCGCCTGTCCCAAAGTGAGCGAGGTCAAGGTGTGGGAGCCGGTTTCCGATGCCGCGCCCGAGGCTCGCGTCGAGCGCATGCGAGACGAGGTCGCCCATATCTTGGGCGCTTGCGAGCATGCTCGCGAGGCATCCACCTATTCCATCGAGGCGACGGCCGACGGCCAAGGCGCCGCGGCAGAGGCCGACATCATCGTGACGATCACGCCTGCGACCAAGTCCATCATCCCCGATGCATGGGTGCGCCCCGGTGCGCATATCTCCTGCGTCGGTGCCGACATGCCCGGCAAGCAGGAGCTCGCCTCGGCGCTTGTCGCCCGTGCCGCTGTTTACGTCGACGACCGCGAGCAATCGGTCGCGTCCGGCGAGCTGGAGATTCCGGTTGCCGAGGGTGCCATCACGCCCGAGGACATCAAAGCGGAGCTCGGCGAAGTCATCGCCGGCACGGCTACGGGACGTTCGGATGACGAACAGGTGACGGTGTTCGATACGTCGGGCATCGCCGTTCAGGACCTTTCGGCATCGAAAATCGCCTACGACCGCGCCGTCGAGGCGGGGCTGGGCACCGTGGTGGAACTGTAAGAAAGTCAAGGAAAGGAAACGACAATGCAGATCAAGGATTTCGCCGTCGAGCAGTGGATGAACGAGTGGGAGACCAAGTGCACCCACAACGTTGCGGAGACGTGCGTCTACTCCCTCACGCTCGACCAGCTGTTCGAGCTTACGAACACCGACAAGAAGGCGTGGCTCGATAGCCTGTGCTCGCGCCGATTCACCTACGGAGACAT
This sequence comes from Collinsella sp., assembly GCA_018368345.1. Lineage (GTDB taxonomy): Bacteria > Actinomycetota > Coriobacteriia > Coriobacteriales > Coriobacteriaceae > Collinsella. The sequence continues at coordinate 16,543 of JAGZEK010000010.1, read as the reverse complement.
CGAGGGGCAGCCCGGCTTCCTCGAGGGGGTCGCGCGTCTCTATAAGACGGTTGAGCCCGGGCATATCGTGCCCACGCACGGCGCGACCGGTGCCAACTCCCTGGTTATTTCCACGCTCGTCGAACCGGGCGATCATGTAGTCTCCGTCAAGCCCACCTACCAGCAGCTTTACTCGATTCCCGAGATGTGCGGTGCGAAGGTCGATATTCTTCAGCTCGATCGCAAGAACGGCTACCACGTCGACGTCGACGCGCTCGATGCTCTGGTGACTGACGATACCAAGCTCATCTGCATCAATAATCCGGACAACCCCACGGGCGCCCTGCTCGACACCGATACGCTCAAGGCGATTGTCGAGGTCGCACGCAAACACGACGCGTGGGTGCTCTGCGACGAGGTCTACCGTCTGCTTACTCAGACGGATGAGTACGCCGAGTCCGTGGTCGACCTATACGACAAGGCCATCGTCACCGCATCCATGTCCAAGGTCTGGTCGTTCGCCGGCCTGCGTCTGGGCTGGGCGGTCACCAAGAGCCCGGAGCTCCGTCGCGCGCTGCTTTCGCATCGCGACTACAACCTGATTTCCGCCGGCATATTCAGCGAGTCGGTGGCGGAGCTGATTCTGGGCAACGCTTCCGTGATCCTTGAGCGCAGCCGTCGCATCGTCCGTCAGAACCTTGCTGTTCTGGAGAAGTGGGTCGAGAGCGAGCCGCACCTGTCGTTCGTCAAGCCCGAGGCGGGTAGCACCGCGCTCGTGTATTACGACTACGACATTGACTCCAGGACGTTCTGCACCGACATGATTAAGAAGTCCGGCGCACTCGTCACCCCGGGCGATTGCTTCGAGGAGCCCAAGAGCATGCGCATTGGCTATGCATACTCCGATAATACCGACGACCTGCAGAAGGGCCTGGATGCTATCTCCGCGTACATGCGTACGCTCGAGTAGAGGCTCGAGGTCGAAGCGATGGGGCCGATCGGTTTAGGACCGGTCGGCCCCTATTTTCTCTTAAGGCTACCGAACACTTTTGTCATATTAGGTGCCCACGGGGTCGCATCGCTGCGACGCCGTGGGCATAATGGTGCGGAAAGTGCAAGTTACGAGAAACGGGAGGACACATGGCGCTGATTTATGTCGTTGAGGACGACGAGCCCATTCGTCGTGAGCTTGTCGACATCCTTGCCCGCGCCGGGTTTGAAATCGAGGCCTGCGAATCGTTCGAGCATGTCTCGCGCGATATTCTCGCCGCCGCGCCCGACCTGGTGCTGCTCGACCTCACGCTTCCCGTCAAGGACGGCCAGCATATCTGCCACGAGGTTCGCCGCGAATCCGAGGTCCCCATCATCGTCCTCACCTCGCGCACGACCGAGATCGACGAGGTCATGGCCATGACGCTCGGCGCGGACGACTTTGTTCCCAAGCCCTATAGCGCGCGCGTGCTCGTGGCGCGCATCAATGCCTTGCTACGTCGCACCGCGGCGGCGGGCGAGCGCAGCACACTTGTCCACAAGGGACTGGAGCTCGATCTCGCTCGCTCCATGGTCATCAACATGCAAACCGGCACCAGTACCGAGCTCACCAAAAACGAGCTGCGTATCCTCTCGCTGCTCTTGGGTCGCGCGCGGGCAAGATTGTCTCGCGCTCGGCCATCATGCAGGACCTGTGGGGCTCCGACGCCTTCGTGGACGACAACACGCTTACCGTCAACATCAACCGCCTGCGCACCACGCTCGAAAAAATCGGTATCAAGGGGTATTTGACGACGCACCGCGGCCAGGGCTATTCGGTCTAGGGGCCGGCTATGTCGTTTGCCAAATTCTTCAAAGATGCGCTGCTTCCCGTCGCCGTGTGGACGTGCGGCGTGCTGCTGAGCTGCTTTGTACTGACGGTCGCCGGCGCACCCGTTTCTATCGTGGTCGTGGCGGTCGGCGTGTCCTTTATCTTTGGTATGCTCGGCATCGTGATCGAGTACGCGCGCCGTCGTCGTTTTCTGCGCCAGCTGGAGCGTGCGGTAGGGGAGCTCGAGAGTCCCGCATGGGTGCAGGAGATGGTGCAATGTCCGACCTATGCCGAGGGCGAGCTCGAGTACGAGGTCTTGCGCCGGGTGGGCAAAGCCGCTTGCGACGAGGTTGCCGAAGGCAGGCGCCAGACCGATGACTATCGCGACTATATCGAGAGCTGGGTCCACGAGGCCAAGCTGCCTCTGGCGGCAGCCCATCTGATTTTGGAAAACCTGGACGGCAGCGAAGACGACCTGTCGCGTGTGGATGACCTGGGTCGCGAGCTGGCTCGCGTTGAGCGCTATATCGACCAGGCACTGTACTACGCGCGCTCGGAAGTCGTGGAGCGCGATTACCTGATTCGCCGTTGGGATCTTAAGACCCTGGTGACGGGTGCGATTAAGGCCAACGCGCGCGAGCTCATTGCGGCGCACGTGGCTCCGGTGTGCGAGAACCTTGACTTCGAGGTCTTTACCGACGAAAAATGGCTCGAATTTATCCTGGGCCAGCTCATTCAGAACAGCATTAAATATGCGCGCGAGGACGGCGCGAAGATTGTGTTTTCGGGCGCGTTGCTGGACGAGGGCCTGGCGAGCGAGCGCATCGAGCTCACCGTTGCCGATAACGGCTGCGGCGTGTGTGCGGCTGACCTGCCACGCGTGTTCGAGAAGGGCTTTACCGGCGACAACGGTCGCACCACCAAGCGCGCAACGGGCATCGGCCTCTACCTGGTGGCGCGCCTGTGCTCCAAGATGGGCATCGACGTCACCGCGGCATCCAACTCCGGAGAAGGCTTTGTCGTAACGTTTGCCTTCTCAACGAACAAGTTCCAATACTTTGAGTAGCCGGGCCGTCTTGCGGTGCGGACGGCTATGTTCCCGAACGTGAACTTAGCTAAGGCAACTGGCGCTATGTTCCCGAACGTGAACATAACTATGAGGCTCAAATGGATCTCCCAAAACAAAAACGTGCAGCCCAAACAAAACGTGCCACCCCAAACGGGGCGGCACGCCATCTTTTATCAGCCAACTCGCTGAAGTAAGGCTGCGAAGGCCGCGGGGCCGGGAGGGGTTTCCTAAGGGCACATCCCGCAGCCGCAACGCGGCGAGGACGTGCCCGTGGAAACCCCGCAGGCCCCGCGGCCGGTGGGAGCAACGCTACTTCACGACCAAAATGTCGCAGTCGGTGTTGCGCAGCAGGAACGTCGAAATCGAACCCAGCAGCGCATACTTGATCGAGGACAGGCCGCGAGCGCCGCAGAGCACCAGGTCGGGCTTGACCACGTCGAGCATCTCGTCTTTGAGCGTCTCACGAATACGGCCGGCGCGAATCATGACTTCGACCTCGGGAATGTCGGGATTGGCCTTGGCCTCTTCGAGCTGCTTGGCGATGGAGTTCTTAAATGCCTCCTCTAGGCCGTTGACCAGATCGACCGGATAGGAACCGGCGCTCTCGAGCGCCGTGGAATCGATAACGTGGCCGATGATTAGCTTGGCGCCGTTGTTCGCGGCGACCTTGATGGCGCGTGCGAGCACAAAATCCTGCTGTTCAGTACCGTCGAGTGAAACAAATACCTTGGTGTAGCCCTCGTTCATGGTTTCCTCCTTGGTCTATCGCACGGGCACGGGGCTCGTGCATCGGGCGGGCGCGGGCGCGTTGGCCGCCGGACACTTTATCTTGTTGCAGTTATACCCAAGGATTTGGGTTTGACCGCTCGCAATTCTGTGAACGGGCGAGTTTTTTGGTAAGGGTAGGCGCAGGCGCGCCGCCAACGGTTGATAATGGGACATCGCCCGCACCGTCCGCAGAACAATATCGGCGGGTGTCTAACGAGGGGGTTCCTTTGGATATTATCGAGCTTCTAAAATCTGCCTTCATGGGCCTGGTCGAGGGCATCACCGAATGGCTGCCCGTTTCGTCGACGGGCCACATGATCTTGGTGGACGAGTTCGTCAAGATGAACGTGAGCGAGACGTTCTGGAACATGTTCCTGGTCGTGATTCAGCTCGGCGCCATTCTGGCCGTCTGCGTGCTGTTTTTCCACGAGCTCAACCCGTTCTCGCCCAGCAAGGGCAAGGAGGGCCGTCGCGACACCTGGGTGCTGTGGGGCAAGATTGTGCTCGGTTGCATTCCTGCGGCGGCGATCGGCCTGCCGCTCAACGACTGGATGGAGGAGCATTTCTACAATGCTCCCGTCGTGGCGCTGGCGCTCATTGTGTACGGCGTGCTGTTTATCGTGATCGAGAACTGGCGCGCGAGCAAGCGCGAGGAAATGGCCGTTGCCGGTTCGTTTGGTTCGCGTGCTGTGGTGTCGGGTGAACGTCCCGCCGGTGCGCACTTTGCGGCGCCCGCCACGGCTACCGCTGAGGATGAGGACGATGATGAGAACCTGGACTTTGGCTCCATCGCCACGCTCGAGGACCTCAGCTGGAAGACTGCGCTGGGTATCGGCTGCTTCCAGGTGCTTTCGCTGGTGCCTGGTACGTCTCGCTCCGGTTCTACCATCATCGGCGGCCTGCTGCTGGGCTGCACGCGCTCGGTGGCGTCTAAGTTCACGTTCTTCCTGGCTATTCCCGTTATGTTTGGCGCAAGTGCGCTCAAGCTGGTCAAGTACTTTATTAAGGGCGGTACTTTCGGCACCAACGAGATCGCCATCTTGGGCGTGGGCTGCGTCGTCGCCTTTGTGGTGTCGCTCATCGCCATCAAGTGGCTCATGGGCTTCGTCCGCCGTCACGACTTTAAGTGCTTCGGCGTCTACCGCATCATCCTGGGCATCGTGGTGCTCGCATACTTCTTTGTCCTGGAGCCGATGCTCGGCCTCTAACTTAGTCGACGCTGCGCGGCGGCCAGGGCGACAACTTGTCATTCAAAGGGGGTGGCATGACCAAAAGGTCTATGCCGCCCCCTTTTCATGCCAATTTGTTCGCCCTGACCGTCGCTCGCTGCTGCTGCCATGACATCGGCGGTTTCGTGATTGTCAATAGATTGGTGCAAAGTAACCTGACCCCATTGCGCCAAATCCGCTGGGGCGGGTCTGACGGTGGCGCACGGAGTCGTGGTGTGATTTGCGTCGGTGTCCGCGCGGCTCGGTATACTAGTACGGCTCAAACTATGGCGCTGCCCGCAGGCGCGCCGTCCGTCAGATGAGGAGTCGCCCATGACCCAGCCCCTGCCCTGGGAAAAGAACGCCGCGGTGCCCGTGCCGCCCGCGCCGGAACCCGTGCCACTCGATGCATACACCGCCCCCGCTGCGCCGGAGCCCGAGCTCGTTCCGCTCGACATCTACGACGCTCCCGCGCCGGCACCCAAGCCCGCCAAGCCGCTCGTCGACATCGACAGCCTTAATCCCGCCCAGCGCGAGGCGGTCCTGACCACCGAGGGCCCGTTGCTGGTGCTCGCCGGCGCCGGCTCGGGCAAGACCCGCGTCCTGACCTTCCGCATCGCACATATGCTCGGCGACCTGGGTGTTAAGCCTTGGCAGGTTCTTGCCATTACGTTTACCAACAAGGCTGCGGCCGAGATGCGCGAGCGTCTGGCGGCACTCATTCCCAGCGGCACCCGTGGCATGTGGGTGTGCACCTTCCATGCCATGTGCGTGCGCATGCTGCGCGAGGACGCCGACCTGCTGGGCTACACCGGCCAGTTCACCATCTACGATGACGACGACTCAAAGCGCATGGTGCGCGACATTATGCAGGCGCTCGGCATCGAGCAAAAGCAGTTCCCCATCAACATGATCCGCAGCAAGATCAGCTCTGCTAAAAACGCCATGATCGGCCCCGAGGACATGCTCAAGAGCGCCGATAGCCCCAATGACAAAAAGGCCGCGCAGGTCTACCTGGAGCTGGAGCGCCGCCTGCGCGCCGCCAACGCGATGGACTTCGACGACCTGCTCGTACGCACGCTCGAGCTGCTGCGCACCCGCCCCGAGGTGCTCGACAAGTACCAAGAGCGCTTCCGCTACATTAGCGTCGACGAGTATCAGGACACCAACCACGTCCAGTACGAGATCGCCAACCTGCTGGCCGCCAAGTACCAAAACCTCATGGTTGTGGGCGACGACGACCAGTCCATTTATAGCTGGCGTGGCGCCGACATCACCAATATCCTGGACTTTGAGAAGGACTTTAAAAACTGCAAGACCGTCAAGCTGGAGCAGAACTATCGCTCCACGGGTCACATCCTGAGCGCCGCCAATGCCGTTGTTCGCCACAACTCGCAGCGCAAGGACAAGCGCCTGTTTACGGCCGAGGGCGATGGCGAGAAGATCCAGGCCTTCCAGGCAAGCGATGAGCGCGACGAGGGCCGCTGGATTGCCGGCGAGATCGAGAAGCTGCACGCCAAGGGCACGAGTTACGACGATATCGCCGTGTTCTACCGCACCAACGCCCAGTCGCGTATCCTCGAAGATATGTTCCTGCGCGCGGGCGTGCCCTACAAGATCGTGGGCGGCACGCGATTCTTCGACCGCGCCGAGATCCGCGACGTCATGGCCTACCTCAAGATGATCGTGAACCCGGCCGACGAGATGAGCGTCAAGCGCGTCATCAACACGCCGCGCCGCGGCATCGGCTCCACCTCGATCCAAAAGATTGAGCAGCTGGCGCGCGACAACCGCTGCTCGTTCTTCCAGGCCTGCGAGATCGCAACAGCCGAGACGGGCATGTTTAGCGCCAAGGTGCGCAACGGCTTGTCGAGCTTTGTTTCGCTGGTGCGCGAGGGCCGTCGCATGGACGGCGAGCTCAAGGACGTCGTCGAGATGATCGTCGATAAGACGGGTCTGCTGCAGGCGTTCCGCGCCGAGGGCACCATGGAATCCGAGAGCCGCGCCGAGAACATCCAGGAATTCCTGGGCGTCGCTGCCGAATTTGAGGAGACGCACGAGGATATCGAGGGCACGCTCGAGAGCTTGGAAGAGCTGCGTGCAGCCGGTGTTGCCGACGTGCCGTCCGTCGCCGAGTCCGAGTCCGTCGTGGTGAGTGCGCCCGCGTCCGAGCCGGGGCCGTCCGCTCCGGCATCCTCGTTTGAGGCACTTGTCGGCGCTCGTGACGCCGCGGGCTCCAATCCGCTCGATAGCCTAGCCGCCCCGGCGCTCTCGCCGCAGGATGCCTTGGCCGCCGCCATCGCGGGCAACGCGTATGCCGCGCCGACGGAGATGCCGGCGGGCGCCGTGCATGCCGACGAGATCGAGCGCACCTACGGTCCGCTCACCTGTAAGGCGCTGCCGGCACTCATGGAGTGGCTGGCCCTGCGCTCCGACTTGGATTCCCTGGCCGGCGAGACGCATGCCATTACCATGATGACCATCCACTCCGCCAAGGGCCTGGAGTTCCCGGCGGTGTTCGTGGCCGGCATGGAGGAGGGCATCTTCCCGCACGTGCACGACTTTGGCGGCAGCGATGATCCGGGCAAGCTCGAGGAGGAACGTCGCCTGGCCTACGTTGCCATCACGCGCGCCCGTAAGCGCCTGTTTCTGACCTATGCGGCCACGCGTCGCACCTACGGCTCGACTTCTGCCAACCCGCGCTCGCGCTTCCTCAACGAGATTCCGTTTGAGGATATCGAGTTTAGCGGTATCGGTTCTGCCGGTTTTGAGGGCACGGGCTGGGAGAAGCGCGGCGACCGTCACGGCACCTTTGGCTCGGGCATGGGCTCGGATATGTATGGCGGCAAGGTGTTTGGCTCGCATACGCGCTCGACCGGCGGTTCCGGATCGCGCGGCGGATCGAGCTTCGACGATTTCTTTGGCGGCAGCAGCTATGGGACCGAGCGCCATCGTGGGGTCTCGCCCGACGCCGGTCGTGTTGCCTCGACCTTTGGCTCGGGCGCGCCGCGAGCCAAAAAGCCGTCGTCCAAGGTGTCGCCGACGGTGGAGCGCAAGGTCGATCGCGCCAGCGCGTCGCAGGACTTTGCCGCGGGCGATACCGTGAGCCACAAGACCTTTGGCACGGGTACCGTGATCTCGGTCGCCGGAGACATGATCGAGGTTCAATTCGAAAAGACCGGCCAGACCAAAAAGCTAATGAAAGGCTTCGCTCCGATTGTTAAACTGTCGTAATCCCGGCGGACCTGGGCGGGCGTATGGGGCAACATCGCCTGCTCGGGCAGTCCTGCGCAAAGGAGGCCACATTAAGTGGCCTCCTTTGCGTGCGGAACTCGCGATCGATGTTGCCCCATACGCCCGCCCAGGTCCTTGGGTAACGCTGCTTGCGAACGTCGCTCTGCTCGTTCGCTTTTTGATCTGGAGAGCCGGGTGGGCTGATAGATAGATATGAGTAGGGGCTCTCCCGTACATGGACGGGAGAGCCCCTTGTTGCGTTTGGGTTGTTGGTGCGACCTAGAGGTGCGAGACGATCAGTTCCATCTTGCCTTCGAGGTCGATGGAGCTGACGGTGCTCGGGGCCAGCAGGTGGCTTCCCTTGTGGACGGGGTCGCCGCAGACGGTGCCTTCGCCGTCGATGACCGACAGGCACATGAAGGGCCAGCGCTGCTCGAGGGTCTTGCTGCCGTCGACGCGCACGCGATCGACGGTGTAGCAGGAGTTGGACTCGAGCTCGGTTACGCCGTCGACCTCGGGCGCGGTCACCGTGCCGTCGGTCGGAGCCTGAGCATCAAAGTCGATGCAGTCGAGGCTCTGCTCAATGTGCAGGGGACGCAGTTTGCCGTCGGTGCCGGGACGGTCGTAGTCGTACAGGCGATACGTCACGTCGCTCGACTGCTGCGTCTCCAAAATGAGCGTGCCGGTCTTGATGGCGTGCACGGTACCGGAATCAATCTGGAAAAAGTCGCCCTTGTGAATCGGCAGCACGTTGAGCATGTCGTCCCAGCGGCCGTCCTCGATCATACGCGCGGCCTCGGCGCGGTCGTGCGCGCGCTGTCCGACGATGATCGTGGCGCCGGGCTCGCAGTCCAGTACATACCAGCACTCGGTTTTGCCCAGGCTGCCGTTCTCGTGCTCGGCGGCGTACTCGTCATTGGGATGGATCTGGATCGAAAGGTCGTCCTTGGCGTCTAGAATCTTAATGAGCAGCGGGAACTCCTTGCCCTCGCAGTTACCAAAGAGCTCGCGGTGCTCGGCCCACAGCCACGAAAGCGTGTGACCGGCGTACGGGCCCTCCGCGATCTGGCAGTCGCCGTTGGGGTGGGCCGAGATAGCCCAACACTCACCGATGGGACCCTCGGGAATGTCGTAACCAAATACGGTTTCGAGCTGGCGGCCGCCCCAGATCTTCTCGTGGAAGATCGGCGTGAGTTTAATCAAATCGGACATGTGCATACTCCCATAAGGTTGTGCGGGTGCCGCGTAAGACAGCTCAAAACGAGCACCCGCCGGATTGCAAAACTAGGCCAGCGTTACGTTGTGTAGCTCAAAGCGGTCGCCTACGTTGTGCGAGATAGAATATTCAAACGCGGTGCCGCTATCCAAGAAGCCAATCTGGTTGAGTTCGAGCAGGGGAGAGCCGGGTTTGGTATCCAGGCGCTCAGCCTCTTCCTCAGTTGCCGCGACGGCGCGAATGGTACGGTGGAAACTCGAGATCTTAAGTCCGCACTGCTCGCGGATGAAGCTGTAGACCGACGCGTACAGGTCTTTTTTCTTAAGACCCGGAATCAGCTCGAGTGGCATATAGGTGTACTCGATAACGATGGGCTGACCATCGACCTCGCGTACGCGCACGATGTGATAGGCAAAGTCGTCTTCGGCCATTCCCAGCTGGGTCGCAACCTCTGCCGGCGGATTGACGATCGAGAAATCGTAGACCACCGAGGTCACTTTCTCCCCGCGATGCTCGTACGAAAAGCCTTGGGCACGGTCGTTCTTGCCTTGAAAAAACACCTGGCCGGGAAGCCCCGCCGTGTCCTTGACGTAGGTGCCCGATCCACGGCGACTTGTGACCAGGCCCTCCTCGGTGATCTGCTCGATCGCGCGCTTGACGGTGATCTTGGAAACGCCATACAGCTCGCAAAACTCTACGACGGTGGGCAGTTTGTCGCCCGGCTTAAGGGAGCCGTCCTCGATGCTTCGACGGATATCTGCAGCTATCGCCTCGTATTTGGGAATCATGCAATCCTCCCTTCATATTTGCGTTGATATAAAAGAGAGTATACCTACTTAAAAAGCATCCATATGGCTTTCATCAAAGAAGTTCGATAAAGAAAAATAAAAAAGACGCTTTACATAATAAATTAGAGCGCTATAGTTACAGACAACAAGCGAGATGCATTGGCGTTTGCTTGTGCTGTTTGGGGACGGATTTGTTTTGGCGGGCAGGGTATCCAGATACCTGGTGCGCGCCCGCGCCGGATGGCCTGCCAAAGCAAATCCGTCTCCAACCGAAAGCTTTAGACACGAAAGCGAGGACTTTGATGGCTCAGTATCAGCTGCCCAGCGACTTCTTCTTTGGCGCCGCTATGTCCGGCCCGCAGACTGAGGGTCAGTGGAACCAGGGGGGCAAGCTCGAGAACCTGTGGGACACCTGGTCCATCCAGGATTTGGGTTCGTTCTACAACTGCGTTGGCTCGTATGCCGGTAATGACTTTATGGCCAAGTACCAGGAAGACTTTCGCATTTTGAAGGACTTGGGCCTGAATACCTATCGCACTTCCATCCAGTGGAGCCGTCTGCTCGATGCCGACGGCAACCTCAACGAGGAGGGCGCTGCGTGGTATCACGAGCTGTTCCGCGCCTCTCGCGAGGCCGGCCTGGAGCCGTTTGTCAACTTGTACCACTTTGACATGCCCACCTACCTCTTTAACCGTGGCGGCTGGGAGAGCCGCGAGGTCGTCGAGGCTTACGCGCATTACGCCGACGTCGCCTTCCACGAGTTTGGCCAGGAGATTAAGTACTGGTTTACCTTTAACGAGCCCATCGTCGAGCCCGAGCAGCGCTATCAGGAGGGCGTGTGGTTCCCGCAGCTCCACGACTATAGCCGCGCTCGCACCGTGCAGTATCACATCTCGCTGGCACATGCGCTGGCCGTGGCCAACTATCGTCGCGCCTATGACGAGGGCGCTATTCGCGCCGATGCCAAGATCGGCATGATCAACTGCTTTACCCCGGTCTATACCAAGGAGAACCCCAGCGAGGCAGACCTCGAGGCCGTGCGTATGACCAGCGGTATCAACAATCGCTGGTGGCTCGACCTCATTACCAAGGGCGAGCTTCCTGCTGACGTGCTCGACAGCCTGGCCGAGGGCGGCGTTAAGCTCCCGTTCCGTGCCGGCGATCAAGAGATTCTCAAGCAGGGTGTTGTCGACTGGCTCGGCTGCAACTACTACCACCCCACGCGTGTTCAGGCTCCGGCGAGCAAGGTCGACCAGTACGGTCTGCCGCACTTTGCCGACGAGTACGTGTGGCCCGACGCCGTTATGAACGAGAGCCGCGGCTGGGAGATCTACCCGCAGGGCCTCTACGACTTTGGCATGGACTGCGCTAAGAACTACCCCGATCTTGAGTGGTTCGTTTCCGAGAACGGCATCGGCATCATGGACGAATACAAGAACCGTGACGCCGAAGGAACCATCCAGGATGACTACCGCGTCGACTTTGTACGTCAGCACCTGGAGTGGGTGGCCAAGGCAATTGCCGAGGGCGCCAAGTGCCGCGGATACCATTACTGGGCCGTCATCGATAACTGGTCTTGGGCTAATGCCTTTAAGAACCGTTACGGTTTTGTCGAGGTTGACCTTATGGACGGCTACAAGCGCCGCCTTAAGAAGTCGGCGGCCTGGCTCAAACAGGTCGCCACGACCCACGTGGTTGATTAGCGACCGGGCGAACGCCCAGATCGCGCGCCGCTGCGCGCAACACATGGCACATTTGGTGGCAGAGGGCGACAGACCACCGTGCGCATAGGAAAAGGCCGGATTTGAAAGTTAGGAGCAATCATGGCCAGTGACAACGGAAAGAGCTTCCTCGACAAGTTTGCCGAGGTCTCTGCGAAGGTAGGAAACCAGGTTCACCTGCGTTCCCTGCGTGACGCCTTCGCGACCATCACGCCGCTCTATATCCTTGCGGGTATCGCGGTTCTTATCAACAACGTCGTGTTCCCCCTGTTCCCGCTCGATGCGGCGGGCCTTGCCAACCTTCAGACGTGGGGTTCGGCAATTACGCTGGGCACCCTCAACGTCTCTGCAATTATCTTGGCCGGATTGATTGGCTACAGCCTCGCTAAGAACAAGCGTTTCGATAACCCGCTCGCTTGCGTGGTCGTCGCTATCTCTGCTTTCGTCATCATGATGCCGCAGCAGATCACCGCCACGCTTGCCGCCACGAGCCCGCTGCTTACCGACAAGATCACCTCCGCCGAGGTCACGGGCGCCCTTTCGACCGCCAACACCGGCACCAACGGTCTGTTCTCGGCTATTATCATCGCCCTGCTTTCCGTCTCGCTCTTCATCAAGATTTCTGGCATCGAGAAGCTCAAGGTTAAGCTGGGCGAGGGCGTGCCCCCCGCGGTTTCCAACTCCTTCAACGTCATGATCCCGATGCTGCTCAACCTCTCGATCTTCGCTCTTGCCGCAGCTCTGCTTGCCGTGTGCGCCGGCACCGATCTGTGCGCCATCATCTCCACGTGCATCTCCAACCCGCTCAAGAGCATCATGAACGCCGGTCCGTGGGCTGTTATCCTCATCTACACCCTTGCTAACCTGCTGTTCTGCGTCGGTATTCACCAGTCCACCATCTCTGGCGCTACCGTCGAGCCGATCCTGACCATGCTCATCGTCGACAACATGGCTACCTTTGCCGCCGGTGGCACCATCCAGCCCGATCACTACATGAACATGCAGATCGTTAACAGCTTCGCCCTCATCGGCGGCTCGGGCTGCACCCTCATGCTCCTGCTCGACACGCTCCTGTTCTCCAAGAACAAGGCTTCCGAGACCGTTTCCAAGATGGCTATCCTGCCTGGTCTGTTCAACATCAACGAGCCGGTTATCTACGGTTACCCCATCGTGTACAACCTGCCGCTCATGATCCCGTTCGTCCTCCTTCCCGACCTGTTCATCGGCATCACCTATGGCCTTACCTGCGCAGGCATCATCAGCCCCTGCATCGCCCAGGTGCCCTGGACTATGCCTCCCGTCATCAATGCCCTGCTCGCTACGGGCTTTGACTGGCGCGCCGGCGTGTGGCAGGCTCTCGAGATTGTCATTGGCATGGCCGTCTACCTGCCCTTTATGAAGATTTCCGAGAAGGCAATCGCCAAGCAGGAGGCTCTCGCCGAGTAGAACGCCTAACGTTCGTCCCTTTCACCGTTGCGGGCACCGGTACGCGGTGCCGGTGCCCGCGGCTCTCTCCCTTGTGTAAAGATGCAGGGGGTGGGCACAATAGCCGCAAGGAATAAAACCAGTCGTCGTCTGCGCGCCGCGCAGTTATAAGGAGGAAACCATGAAGAAGATCATGCTCTGCTGCAATGCCGGTATGTCCACGAGCCTGCTGGTCCAGAAGATGCAGGCCGAGGTTGCAAACCGTGGTCTGGATATTGAGGTCGAGGCTCGTCCCATGAACGAGGCCCACGATCACCTGGGCGAGTGCGACATGTTGCTGCTTGGTCCGCAGATCGGCTACACCAAGGGCGATTTTGAGAAGGAGGCCACCGGTCGTTTCCCGGTCGAGGTCATCAACATGGTCGACTACGGCCGCATGAACGCTGCCGGCATCATCGACCACTGCGTCAGCGTGATGGGCTAGGTGCTCCGCATGGAGGATATGAACGAACTGCAGATGACCTGCTTTGAGATCATCAGCTACGTCGGTACCGCCAAGAGCATGTACATCAATGCCGTGCAGAAGGCCAAGGAAGGCGATTTTGACGCCGCCGAGGAGCTTATCAAGCAGGGCGACGAGGCCTATAACGGCGGTCACGATGTCCATATGGGGCTCCTCAAAAAGGAGGCCAACGGCGAGCGTAACGGCGAGGCCCCGCTGATTCTGCTGCATGCCGAGGACCAGATGGCCGGCACCGAGACCATGCGCGTCATGGCGACGGAGCTCATCGAGATCCACAAGCAGCTGCAGGCACTTAAGGCCTAGTCGGCGTTATTGCCGTCACGGACCGTGCGGTCCAACAGACAACACAGTTCCTTTGACGGGCGCCGGGAGTTTCCGCCTCCCGGCGCCCTTATATTTGGCGAAGGCCCTGCGTGACCTTTTGAGCGGTCGTTTGCGTTTTCACAGATAAAACCTGCCAAAACAAACCTGTCCCTTTTTGGCAGGTTTTTGCCTTGGGAGCGGTACCATACAGGCAATGTTTAAACGAGAAAGGTGGGCTCTCATGGAACCTAAGCAGTACTACATCGGCATTGACGTCGGCGGCACTTCGGTTAAGGAGGGCCTGTTCGACGAAGACGGTAACCTGCTTGCCAAGGCCAGCGTGCCCACGCCTCCCATCGTCGACGCTGCGGGCTTTGCCGCGGTAACCGAGGCTATCGACCAGGTGGTCGCCAAGGCCCAGATTCCGCGCGCCTTTGTGGCGGGTATTGGCCTGGCCGTTCCGTGCCCCATCCCGGCATCGGGCGATGCCAAGGTCAAGGCCAACATTGCCATTAACCTGCCCGAGCTAAGAGTCGCCATTCAGGAGCACTGCCCCGACGCGGTTGTTAAGTACGAGAACGATGCCAACGCCGCTGCCATGGGCGAGGCCTGGCTCGGCTCTGCCAAGGGCGTACAGAACGTGGTGATGGTCACCATTGGTACCGGCGTGGGCGGCGGCGTTATCGTTAACGGCGACGTGGTATCGGGCGTTGTGGGTGCTGGCGGCGAGATTGGCCACATGTGCCTGAACCCGGCCGAGGAGCGCACCTGCGGCTGCGGCGGCCATGGCCACCTGGAGCAGTATTCCAGCGCCACCGGCGTGGTGAGCAACTACCTTGCCGAGTGCAAGAAGGCGGGCGTCGAGCCCATCGAGCTGACCGGCCCCTCCGATTCCAAGGACGTGTTCCAGGCTTGTCGCGAGGGCGACAAGCTCGCGCTGGCCGCGGCCGATACCATGGCCGACTATCTCGGCCGCGCACTGGCGCTTATTGCCAACGTGGTTGATCCCGAGATGTTCCTCATCGGCGGCGGCGCCTCCGCCTCGGCCGATGTCTACCTCGACAAGGTTCGCGAGCACTTTAAGCAGTACGCGCTTTCCGCCTCGCGCGAGACGCCCATTAAGGTCGCTTCGCTCGGAAACGACGCCGGCATCATCGGTGCCGCCTACGTAGCCCTGCGCGCTGCCGGTAAATAGCTGGTGCAAGGGGGACAGGTTACATTGCACCAACATGGTGCAAAAGGGACAGCCTTGGCCCCCGTGCCTGCGCCCCAAAATATGCCGTGGCCCTTCCGTCTGCGAAGGCTCGGCATCGGCGTGCTACCATAGCTACGTCCAAGCACACATATCAAGTGGAGGATATCCATGGCAAACGTTCTTGTCTTTGGTCACCAGAACCCCGATAACGACGCCATCATGAGCGCCGTCGTCCTGTCTCAGCTGCTCAACCAGGTTGAGTATGCCGGCAACACCTACGAGGCCTGCGCCCTTGGTCAGCTTCCGGCCGAGTCCGCCAAGCTGCTCGCCGACGCCGGCATTGCCGAGCCCCGCGTGATCGAGTCCGTCGAGGCCGGTCAGCTCGTCGTCCTCACCGACCACAACGAGTCTGCCCAGTCCGTCGCCGGTCTTAAGGACGCCACGGTCTTTGGCGTCGTCGACCACCACCGCATCGGCGACTTCGAGACCGCCGGCCCGCTGCACTACATCTGCCTGCCCTGGGGCTCCAGCTGCACCATCGTCACCAAGCTCGCCGGCGTGCTCGGCGTTGAGCTTTCCGACGTTCAGGCCAAGCTGCTGCTCTCGGCCATGATGACCGACACGCTCATGCTCAAGAGCCCCACTACCACCGATGTCGACCGCGCCGTCGCCGCCAAGCTCGGCGAGCAGGTGGGCGTCGACCCGGTCAAGTTTGGCATGGAGGTCTTCCTCACCCGCCCGTCCGGCTCCTTCACCGCAGCCGAGATGGTCGGCAACGACATCAAGATGTTCGAGCCTGCCGGCAAGAAGCTGCTCATCGGCCAGTACGAGACTGTCGACAAGACTCGCGCACTCGGCATGATCGACGAGATTCGCGAGGCCATGCGCGCCTACGCCGCCGAGAAGGGTGCCGACGGCATCGTCCTGTGTATCACTGACATCATGGAGGAGGGCTCGCAGGTCCTGCTCGAGGGCGAGACCGAGGCTGCTCAGAAGGGCCTGGGCATTGCCGACGAGCACGACGGCGTCTGGATGCCGGGCGTCCTCTCCCGTAAGAAGCAGGTCGCTGCCCCCATCATGGCCGCCTGCTAGGTTTAGTTGACCAAACGCCACGACCGGATCGCGGAAGCCCCGCGCTCCGGTCGTTTTTTGTGCACGGCGCCGCGTCGTCTCTTGGATAGGCGCGCCCGTGCCGTTGAGCAAATAATGTTCAACGGTTGATTTCCGATCTCAGCCGAACACATTGAGCGGATAGGACGTTCCCGCAGCTAGTCGAACGCCCCCGAGGCCCCTCGCGGGCCCCGGGGGCGGCA
>JAGZEK010000024.1 GCA_018368345.1 Collinsella sp. | reverse complement strand
CAGGTAAGATTGAAGGGCCTGACGCCGGAGGAGTTCCGGAACCGGGCCCTTGCGGCGTAGTCGCTATTTATTCAGTCCAAGTTTCGGGGCGCAGTTCACTGTCCCCTGTGGTGGTTTTTGTTTTTGAGAGAGGGGCGGGGCGCTGATGGACGTCCGTACGGACGGTGATATTGCCGATAGCTTTTGGTGGCGGCGCACAACGCTGACGCGCCGCACTCCTCTGTATGACGCCTGCGTATCGGTGGGGCTGCTGGTCGCGGCGACGATTGTGGGCGCGCTGCTCGACCATCCGGGTCTCGCGCCGAGCATCATGATCGTCTATGTGTTCGCCGTTCAGCTGTGCGCATTCTTTACCTGGAGTCGCCTGTATTGCTTGCTGAGCTCGGCTGCCGCCGTGGCGCTCTACAACTTCTTGTTTGTCGACCCGCGCTACTCGCTGTCGCTTATCGACCGCGGCTATCCCGGCATGTTCTTCATCATGTTCGTGGTCTCGCTTGTGTCGAGCTCGATTGCGTTGGCCCTGCGCCGCGCCTTGGCACAGGCTGCCGCCAGCGACCGCCGCACGCATATGGTGCTCGAGACCAACCGCATGCTGCAGCGGTGCGCCGACGAGCAGCAGATCGTCCATGCCATGGCAACGCAGCTGGCGCGTCTTTCGGGCTGTCCGGTCGTGTGGTACAGCGCCGACGCCGAGGGCGATGACCTGCTGCCGCGTGCGACATACACGGCCGTGGGCGATGCCGCGCCGGTGCACGAACTGGCGCCGCAGATGCCGCCGCGGCTCTCGGCGTCCGCTTATGTGGGAACGCCGCTCGATGCCACTTATGGCGGCTCGGCGTTTTATGGCATCTACCTGACGGTTCGCACGGGCGACGGCTTCGTGCGCTCGAGCGACCCCGCCTCGGTGGTGGGCGTGCTGGCTATCGTTGCCGAACCCGACGTGCTAACGCACGAGGAACGGACACTTGCCGATGCCATCGTGAGCGAAGGCGAGCTGGCGCTCGATCGCGCCCGCGCCATGGAGGCCCGCGAGGAGGCGGCGGTGCTCGCCAAAAACGAGCAGCTGCGCGCCAACCTGCTGCGCTCCATCTCGCACGACCTGCGCACACCGCTTACCAGTATTTCGGGTAATGCCGACGTGCTGCTCGACCAGGGCTCGACCGGCACCGCCGTGCTCGATGCCCAGACGCGCCGCGGCCTGCTCCTGTCCATTCGCTCGGATGCGCAATGGCTCAACGCCACCGTCGAGAACCTGCTCGCCATCACCAAGCTCGAGGGTGGCGGTATGCGCCTGTCGACCACACTCGAGCTCATGGACGATATCGTCGAGGAGGCGCTGCGCCACGTGAACCCTGCCGTGCGCGAGCACGACCTTAAGGTGGTGGCGTGCGATGAGCCAGCGCTCGTCAACGTCGATGCGCGCCTGATGGTGCAGCTGGTGGTCAATCTGGTGAACAACGCCATCACCTATACGCCCGCAGGCTCGCATATCATGATTTCGATTAGTGTCGACGATGGACGCGTGGCGTGCTCGGTGGCCGATGATGGTCCGGGCATCGCACCCGAGGATCGCGAGCGCATCTTTGAGTCGTTCTATACCGCCAACCATGGCCTGGCCGACAGCCACCGTAGTGTGGGCCTGGGGCTTTCGCTCTGCCGGTCCATTGCGCTGGCGCATGGCGGTAGCATAGAGGTTGCCGCGGCGGACCCGCACGGCTCGGTCTTTACGATTGAGCTTCCCGTCGCCGATGTTTCGTTTGATAAGGAGTAGCGTCGTGCCGAACTCTGCCGTAAAACCGCTCATCTTGGTCGTTGAGGACGACCCCGCCGTTCGCAATCTTATCGTTGCCGCGCTCGAGGCGCACGGCTTGCGTCATATGGCCGTGGAGACCGCCCATGCCGCTATCGCCGCCGCCTCATCGCAAGCGCCGAGCATTGTGCTGCTCGATTTGGGCCTGCCCGATATGGACGGCGTCAAGGTAGTGGAGTCGGTGCGCGCATGGTCGGGCATGCCGATCATCGTGGTCTCGGCGCGCAGTGAGGACGCGGACAAGATTCGCGCGCTCGATGCCGGCGCCGACGACTACCTGACCAAGCCGTTTTCGGTCGAGGAGCTGCTCGCGCGCATTCGCACGACGCTCAGGCGCCTTTCGTATGCGCAAACGGGCGGCGTTGTCTCCGAGGGCTCGTTCGATACCGGTGAGCTGCATATCGATTTTGATGCCGGCATTGCCACGATGGATGGCGAGGAGTTGCACCTGACGCCGATCGAGTACAAGCTCCTGTGCCTGCTGGCACACAACGCCGACAAGGTTCTGACGCACCAGTTTATCCTGCACGAGATTTGGGGCACGGCGACCAAGAGCGACCTGGCGAGCCTGCGTGTCTTTATGGGCACGCTGCGCAAGAAGATCGAGTCCGACCCCGCGCATCCGCGCTATATCCAGACGCACGTGGGTATTGGTTACCGATTGGTCATCCAGGGATAGGTCGGCATCCGCCATCCCAATATGAGTTGCGGTGAAATACGGTCTAAATTTACCTAATTCCAGGCAAAACAGTCCGTATTCCACCGCAACTTTGTTATTTGCCCTTGGGCTTGCTGGCGTAGAACTTTTTCTTTTTGGGCTTGCCGGCGGGGGAGGGCTTGCCGACAAAGTTGGGCTTGCCGTTGCCGGCCTGCGCGTGCGCGGGCGCCGTTGCGCGAGGCTTGCGGGTTTCGGGGCTGCGCAGCTCCTCGGTTCGCTCGGCAATCTCCTCGGCGCTAAAGCCGACTTCGGCCATGGCGTCCTCGATGGGCAGGCGGCGCACGATATAGCAATGGTGCACCTTCTGGTTGCGCGCGAAATCCTCGGGGATGGTCTGTGCCGTAATGTCCTCCAGCACCACGCCCGCGCGTGCGAGCTTGCGCGTTTCGGGGCGGAAGCCGCGCAGGTTGCAGCTAAAGATGGCATGGCCGCCCTGCGCGAGCAGGCGCGATACGCCGGCCAAAAGCTCGACATGGTCGCGCTGAACATCCCAGGTGCGACGGCCCATCTTGGACGAGTTCGAGAACGTGGGCGGGTCGACAAAGATCAGGTCCCAGCGGTTGCGCGTCTGGCGCTGGTCGCGAATCCAGGCAAGCACGTCGTCGCGCACAAAATGATGCTGCGGACCAACAAAGCCGTTCTGGCGCATATTGCGCTCGGCCCAGTCCAGGTAGGTGTTGGAAAGGTCGACCGTCACAGTTTCTTCGACGCCGCCGTCTGCCGCATAGCAGGTGGCGGTGCCGGTATAGGCGAACAGGTTGAGGAAACGGCGCGCCTGCTTGGCGTGCTCGCGTACCAGGTTACGGGTGACGCGGTGATCCAGGAAGATGCCGACGTCCAGGTAGTCGTCAAAGTTGACGGCAAAGGTAAGGCCGCCCTCCTCGATGAGCGGCAGACGGCGGCGCGCGATGTTGGCGCGCTCGCCCGAGCCGCCCTTGCCGGCGCCCTGCTTGCCGTATTGCGAACCGCCGCGCGAACGCATGCGGGCCTTGGCGTGCACGTGCTCGGCGGGGACATCCAGGATGTGCGGCGCGATGGCCAAGATGTCGAGCATACGGGCCTGAGCCAGCGCGGGGTCGATGGTCTTGGGCGCAGCGTATTCGGCGATGACGAGCCAGCGGCCCGGCGTCTGCGGGCAGCCCTCGTACAGGTCGATGGCAGCGGAGTAATCGGGCAGGTCGGCATCGTAGACGCGGTAGCAGCTCACACCCTCGCGCTTAGCCCACTTGCGGCGCAGGCGGGCGTTCTTGCGCAGACGGTTGGCGAACTGCTCGGACTCCG
Organism: Collinsella sp.; assembly: GCA_018368345.1. Taxonomy (GTDB): domain Bacteria; phylum Actinomycetota; class Coriobacteriia; order Coriobacteriales; family Coriobacteriaceae; genus Collinsella. Next base: position 10,213 of record JAGZEK010000024.1, on the reverse strand, counting down.
GGATGAGCACGGGCAGCGGCTTGCCGTCGCCCAAGTCGAGCGTGGCGGCAGGTTCGGGCATGAGGGTGTCGGCGGCTTCGTCTTCGGCGCCCGCGGTCTGCTCCTCGGTGTTTGCACTGGTCGCAGCCTCAAACGCTGCGGCGGCGTGGTCGAGCGAAGGCCAGACTTCGACGGTTGCCTCCTCGTTATTGGGCATGACGGCAATCGAGCGCTCGGGCTCGGCGTGGAGCGCGCGGGCCAGCAATCCGTCGCGGGTGAGTGCGGCGACCGACGCCGCGGCAAGCTCGGGCGCGCGGCGCAGCTCACCGACCAGCGTCATGGCGTCGTGCATGAGCGAAAGCGGGGTCTCGGTCGTGTCCGCGACCAGGGCGGCACCGGCAACGGCACCTGCGTGGTCCAGCACGGTGGCGGACTTGGCGGCGCAAAAATCGACAAAGTGCTTGTAGCCGGCGCACTTGACCATGCGCTCGGCGGTCTTGCGGGCGGCGGGGTCAACATCCGCGGCCACGATGCGTGCCTGGCGCTCGCGCGCTGCCGCCTCGCGCTCGCGTGCCTCGGCAAGCAGCTGCTCCCACAGGGCGGCATCGTGCAGCTGCCAGCCCTCAAAGCCCCAGCGCTCGCGGGCGGCGCCCGGGGCGCGGTCGGTCAGAATGTTCACGGCCTCCAGCAGCAGGCCGCCGCCGGCGCACGAGGCGTCGATCAGCGCGGGCAGGGCCTCGTTTTCGTAATCGTCGGCCGTCAACTCGCGCTCGCACAGTGCGGTCCAGCCGACCTGCGCCAGCACCAGGGCGGCGTAGTCGGGGCGCAACACGTGCGCACCCTCGCCGGCACGGGTCGCCGCGGGCGGCAGGCGCTTGAACAGCGGATCGCCCGAAAGGTCCAGGCTGATGCTCGCGCGGCGCTGGCGCAGCGAAAGCAACAGGTGAACGTCGGGATCGGCAGCGTCGACATCGGCGCGACGGCCCGTGGTCTCGGCCAGACGGTCGCACAGCGCGTCCTTGGCGCGCAGGGCCGAGAAGCGCGTGTTGCGCAGCTGCTCGGTCACGCCGCGGGCGGTGATAGCAATGGTGGCGCCGGGGCGGACGATGTTCTCCCAGGCGATGTCGTAAACGCTATCGTACAGCTCATCGGCATCCTGCGCCTCAAAGCGCCCGAGCACCGCAAACACGCGGCTCGCTAGGCGCGACCACAGACAGGCGCGGTAGCCTTCTTCGAGCTCGCCCTCAAACGTGGCACGGCCCTTCAGCCGGCGAACATGCGAAAGCCCGAGGCGTTTAAGCTCATCGGCGAGTGCGGACTCAAAGCCTTCGGGGCAGCTTGCGTAAAATTCCATGGGTGACCTCTCTGGTTGCGTCGCTCCATTATATGATGGATGCTTCGTTTGCCCTTATCCTCGAAAGGAACCCATATGATTGATGCGTGTCCCGAACCCGCTGTGCTCTTTTTTGACGTGGACGGCACGCTGACGTCGTTCGATCCCGACAACATGACCGATAAGGACTTTTCGGCGGTTCGTCCCTCGCAGACGGTGGTTGAGGCGTTCCGCGCACTGCGCGATGCGGGGCACAAGGCATTTATCTGCACGGGTCGTCCCCTGTGGCTCATCGCGGACAGCTTGCGTGCGCTCGACCCCGCGGGCATCGTTGCCATGGCAGGCGCCACGCTCGAGGTCGAGGGCCGCGTGGTGCATGAGGACTGCTTTGACGAAGACATTGTTGCGGAGCTCGCTCGCCGTATGGCCGCGGCAGGGATTGAAGCCTTTTTCGAGACCAACGTGGCTACTTTTGCCCTGGAACCCGCGGGTGTTGAGCAGTCGTCTCTGATCGGCACTTCTGTGGTGCACAGCACCGAGGAAATGCGCGTCGACGGCCGTCTGCGCGTGGGCAAGGTAGGCATCGTCGCGAGCGACCTGGCTCGCGTAGCCAACGATGATGGCTTTATCGATCGCGAGTTTGAGCTGTGCAACACCGGTGGTCAGAATCGTGAGCTGAGCCCCAAGGGCATCGACAAGGGCGTAGGCGTGGCGCGAGCGCTGGAATACCTGGGTCGCACCGGCAACGCACGCACCTTTGGCTTTGGTGATTCCGGCAACGATCTGGGTATGCTCGCTGCTGTCGAGACGGCCGTGGCCATGGGCAACGCCATGCCCGAGGTCAAGGCGGTCGCGGACTACGTGACCGATGACGTCGCGCACGACGGCACCGTCACGGCGATGCGCCACTTTGGCTTGATTTAATACATGGCCGAGTCGCCCGCAGTGGGGGCGACCCGGCCATTTGAGCTATTTTGCAATATAGAGTTTGGGATGACTGTGGCTGCTCTCGATTGCCGCTGTCATGATACCTTCGCTGTCCCCATCGATGATGATGCCGTCGAGGTCATCGATCTGTGCGGACTGATAAAAGCTCGTCTTATTGAACTTACCCTGGTCGACCATCATGTAGCTCAAGTTCGAGTTGGTTAGATACATGCGCTTGATCATGGCAGAGAAGTCGTGCTCAACGGTAAAGCCGTGGTCGGGATGGAATCCGTCGGCACTGACAAATGCCTTGTCGGCATGAAGCTTGCTCATGCAGTCGAGCGTTAGCGCGCCCGCGAGATAAAGGTGACCCTTTCGCACGGAGCCGCCTAACAGCACTACCGAAGCATTGGGCAGATTGAAGCTGGCATAGTTTGCGATGGCAAGATCGCCGGTGATGATGGTGATGTCGCGCTTGTCCATGAGGGCTTTAGTGAAGTAAAAGCCCGTGGTGCCGATGTCGATCACCAAAACGTCACCATCGTCAACAAGAGTTGCTGCGGTCGCGGCGATAGCCTCCTTGGCTTCGACTTGGACATTGATGCGCTCTTCGGGATACGAGATTGCGGTGGAACGTGAAAGCGATACTGCTCCGCCGCGTACACGACGCAATTTGCCTTCCGATTCCAGTGAGACGAGGTCGTGTCGTGCGGTGACTTCCGAAACCGAAAAGCGACGGACGATGTCAGATACCGAGATATTCGGCTTTTCCGCCAGCCAGTTCATGATAAATCGCTGACGCTCGGCGGGTGAAAGGTCTGAAGTAGATGCCATGTGTCGCTCCTTATGAACGAAAGGCGAAAGAAATGCCTTTCGTAATCGAAATATAACGTATCGATATGAAAAGAACAAGGCAAAATCGAGTGAACAAGATGAATGACACGCTTTGCTTTTATTTGTGTTAGTAGTTGGCCTGACATGCAGAATGCCTGCAACAGCCTGTAAAGAGTCTTGCCTGGAAGGTGTTCACAAAAAGTGAGGTACGCTCACGCCTGATAATCGACCGTTCGCGGAAAGTTGGCAATTGAGCTTTCGATATCTTTTGAAGTAGTTTATAAAAGAAAACCGAAAAGCTTTTGAAACAAAGAAAAAGGCTTTCGATGGCAATAATGCTAGATGAGAAAGGACCAACATGGCGATCAAGGTGTTTGCCGACGGCGCTAACCTCGAGGGCATGCTTGACATGCACGACAATGGCAACGTTCAGGGCTTCACGACCAATCCTTCCCTTATGAAGGCCGGTGGCGTGACCGACTACCGCGCTTTTGCCAAGACGGTTCTTGAGCACATCACCGATGTGTCGGTCTCTTTTGAGGTTTTCGCCGACGACGAGGCTGGTATGGAGGCCGAGGCTCGCGAGATCGCAACCTGGGCGGACAACGTCTACGTTAAGATCCCGGCGCTCAACACCAAGGGCGAGTCCACCGCCGCGTTGGTCAAGCGCCTTTCCGCCGATGGCATCAAGGTGAATGTCACCACCATCTTCACGCCCGAGCAGGTCGACGAGTTCGTCGATGCCGTCTCTGCCGAGACCCCCTCTATTCTGTCCATCTTCGCCGGCCGTATCGCCGATACCGGTGTCGATCCGCTGCCCCTCATGGCAGAGTCCGTAAAGAAGGCTGCCGTCAAGCCCGCCGCCGAGGTTCTCTGGGCATCTACGCGTGAGGTGCTCAACATCTTCCAGGCAGAGTCTGTTGGCTGCCAGATCATTACGGTCCCCAATGCCCTTCTTGCCAAGCGCAAGAATTTCGGGAAAGATTTGCTTGAGTACTCGCTTGATACGGTCAAGGGCTTTGCCCGCGACATTCAGGCGCTTGGTTTTCACATCCTGCCCGAGGAGTAGGGGACGAGCATGCTGACCGATCTTCTTAAGCCCGAGCTTGTTGCCTGCCATGTCGAGGCCTCCGATTGGGGGGAAGCGATCAAGGCATGCGGCAAGTTGCTCGTTGACGCTGGCAAATGCGACCAGAGCTATGTCGACGCCATGATTTCATCGGTTCACAAATTTGGTCCCTATATGGTTCTGGAAGAGGGTATCGCCATGCCCCACGCCCAGGCCGATGGCAATGTGAGCGAAGCGGGAATCTGCATCGTCACGCTTGATCCTGCGGTCGTATTTGGACACGAGGATTTCGATCCGGTTCACGTGCTCGTGGGCATTTGCGCGCCCGACCCCAAGGCTCATCTTGGTTGCTTGGCGGAACTTTCGCAGATGTTCGAGGACGAGGACTGCGTTGCCAAGCTCAGCGCGTGCGATACGCCCGAGCAGGTTTTGGAGACCATGCGTTCATTCTTTTAGGCCTTAATGGCACGGCGATGCGTCGCCGCTTTTGGATAGACGGGAAAACCGTCACGTGTAGGAGAGGAAGGTTGCCATGCATATCATCACCGTATGCGGAAACGGCATCGGGTCCAGCCTGATGCTCGCTGGCAAAGTCGAGGAGCTTTGTGAGGAGGAGGGCATCAAGGCCGACGTTGAGTCTATGGACCTGAACGGTGCTTCTTCCGCAAATCCGGATCTGTTCATTACCGTTAAGGAGCTCGCCCCCGAGCTTCACGGTAACGTCGTGATCGTTCGCAGCTACGTGAACAAGAAGAAGATCCGCGAAGACGCCCTCGAGGCAATCAAGGCGGCCGCCGCTAACGCCTAAAGCGGCACAAAAAGGGGCGGTTCCCTGTGGAAGAGGGAAACGCGCCCACGTTAAAAAGAAAGGAAGCCCAGATGCAAGCCATCCTTCCCATACTTGAGTTTATCCAATCGATTCTGACCAAGCCAGCATGGATTATGGGCCTGTTCGCTTTTGTGGGCCTTGTCGCGCTTAAGCGTCCCGCCCACAAGGTGATGACAGGCACCCTGAAGCCGATCCTTGGCTACATCATGCTGTCTGCCGGCGCCGCTGTTGTTCAGGAGAACCTTGCTCCGCTCGGTACCTTCATCGAGACCGGTTTCCACATCACCGGCGTCGTGCCCAACAACGAGGTCGTCGTTTCGATGGCTCAGAGCGTCCTCGGCGTTCAGACCATGATGATTCTGATTCTCGGCTATGTCGTGAACATTATCATTGCTCGCTTTACCAAGTTTAAGTACATCTTCCTGACGGGCCATCACAGCATGTTCATGGCTTGCCTGCTGTCTGCTGTTCTGCAGGCATCTGGCTTCCAGGATGTTCAGCTCGTTATTGTGGGCGGCATGTTCTTGGGTCTTGTAAGCGCCATGCTCCCTGCCGTCGGCCAGCGTTTCACCGAGAAGGTTACCGATGGCGACGAGATCGCCATGGGTCACTTCGGCTCGCTTGCCTACTATATCTCCGCTGCCGTCGGTACGCTGTTTGCTAAGGACGCCGAGGAGAACAGCACCGAGAAGATCGAGGTCCCCGAGAAGTATGCCTTCCTGCGTGACACCACCATCTCCACGGCTCTTACCATGGCCTTCTTCTACCTGGTGACTGCTTTTGCCGCTTACATCGCAGATCCTGCGGTTGTTGCTGAGACTGCTGGCGGCGACAACGTGATTGTTTACGCCCTGACCTGTGCTCTGTCCTTCGCCGTCGGCGTCACCATCGTCTACAACGGCGTCCGCATGATTCTCGCCGACCTGGTCCCGGCCTTCCAGGGCATCTCCAACAAGCTGATCCCCGGTGCCATCCCCGCCGTCGACTGCGCCGTCTTCTTCCCCTATGCCCCCACCGCCGTCATCCTCGGCTTTGTCGCTTCCTTTATCGGTGGCGTGGTCGGTATGTTCATCGTGGGTGCTACCCTCGGCATCTTCATCATCCCGGGTATGGTTCCTCACTTCTTCTGCGGCGCCACTGCCGGCATCTACGGCAATGCTACCGGCGGTCGCAAGGGTGCGGCTCTGGGCGCGTTCGTCAACGGCCTGCTCATCACCTTTGCCCCTGCTCTGCTCCTGCCTGTCCTTGACGTCTTCGGCTTCAAGAACACCACGTTTGGTGACTTCGACTTCTCCGTTATCGGCATTACGCTCGGCCGTGCTGCCGAGGCCTTCGGTACCACCGGCGTCTATGCGATTCTCGCTGTCCTTCTGATCATCGCCTTTGTCCCCAACTTCATCCACACCAAGGGCGCTGTGATCAACCACGTCGAGGAAGAGTAATCCAGGCGTACGTTAAGCCCTAATCGGGCGGAGCTCCGATAACCGGCTCCTACACGAAAGCGGTGACGTCTCAAATGAGGCGTCACCGCTTTTTTGTTTTGGAGCGGTTGTGAAAACATGCTGACGAAGCATCGTCTCTGCGCCGTGAGCGGAATCAAACGCCATGAATGGCAAAAACGTTTTGCCGCTGGGTTGTTGATATAAAAATGGTAAAACCGCAAAACCGTTCGCCGAGAAGATAAAAAACCGCAGTTCACGCCTTGATAAACGTAGGTAAAGTGTTTAGCAGTTTATCGGCCGTATGCTAACGAAAGGAATCAGGCAGATGGCAATCAAGGTGTTCGCTGACGGTGCAAACCTCGAAGGCATGCTCGACATGTACGAGAACGGCAACGTTCAGGGTTTCACGACCAACCCGTCCCTTATGAAGAAGGGCGGCGTGACGGATTACCGCGCGTTTGCCAAGGAGGTCTTGACCCACATCACCGATGTGTCCGTCTCGTTTGAGGTCTTTGCCGACGACGTCGAGACCATGGAGGTCGAGGCTCGCGAGATCGCTACCTGGGCCGAGAACGTCTACGTCAAGATTCCATGCGTGACCACCAAGGGCGAGTCCACCGCCGAGCTGGTCCGCAAGCTTTCGGCCGATGGTATCAAGGTCAACGTCACCACCATCTTTACGCCCGAGCAGGTCGACGAGATGGTCGAGGCCGTTGACGCCGAGACGCCGTCCATCATTTCGCTCTTTGCCGGCCGTATCGCCGATACCGGCGTCGACCCCATTCCGTTTATGACGGAGTCGGTCGAGAAGGCCGCCACCAAGCCCAACTGCGAGGTCCTGTGGGCGTCCACGCGCGAGCTCATCAACATCTACCAGGCGGAGGCCTGCGGCTGCCAGATTATCACGGTGCCCAACAGCATCCTGGCCAAGCGCAAGAACATCGGCCGCGACCCATACGAGGTCTCGCTCGACACCGTGCGCGGCTTTGCCAAGGACATCGCCTCGCTCGGCTTCCATATCCTGCCGTAAAGCGAACACCGACTGTGTCGTGGACTGTTCGCCCCGGCCTTTCCTTTCCCTATCGCTCACGCGCTTCGCGAGGGTCGCGCTAGGCAAAGGAAAGGCCGGGGCTGCCGACACGAACTGAATAACGCCCCGGCTCACAATCGTGAGGGTCGGGGCGTTTTGCTATAGCGGGTCTGTCAGACTTGCAAGTTTTTGTCATCGCGTGAGAAGAACTTGCAAAGTTTGCAAGTTCTTTCTATCGGGTGAGAAAAACTTGCAAGTCTAGTGGTTTGACATAAGGTTTCGCCGATGTGCCTCGTCTTCTAAAAATGGGACAAACAAGTCTTGTTTGCCCCATTTCTTAAGTAATTGCTCTGGCTACTTCCCCTGCACCATGGTGAGGGAGATCTTTTTGCGGTCTCGGTCGACCTTTTCTACCCACACCTTCACCGTGTCGCCGACGCGCACTACGTCGCTCGGGTGCTTGACGAAGTGGTTGGCCAGCTTGGAGATGTGCACGAGGCCGTCCTGGTGCACGCCCACGTCGACGAACGCGCCAAAGTCGACGACGTTGCGCACCGTGCCCTTGAGTTCCATGCCGGGCTTCAGGTCATCGATGGAAAGTGCTGAGCGGCTAAAGACCACCTCGGGCGCGTCGTCGCGCGGGTCGCGACCGGGCTTCTTGAGCTCGTTGACAATGTCGATGAGCGTGAGGGTGCCGCAGTTCAGGTCGCTTGCCAGCGCCGAGATGCTGCCCAGGCGACGCTCGATGTCGGGCACGCCGCCGCGGCTGAGCTCGCTTGCTTTAACGCCGGCGCGCTCCAGGACGGCCGTCGCCACCTCGTAGCTCTCGGGGTGGACGCTTGTCGCGTCAAGCGGGTTCTTGCCGCCACTGATGCGCAAAAAGCCCGCGGCGTTGAGATATGCCTTGGGTCCCAGCTTGGGGACCTTCTTGAGCTGGCGACGATCGGTAAAGGCGCCGTTTTCCTCGCGGTAGGCCACGATGTTTTTGGCCACGCTTGGCGTGATGCCCGATACGTATCCCAGCAGGCTCGCGCTCGCGGTGTTTACGTCGACGCCTACGCGGTTGACGACGTCCTCCACCACGTGGCCCAGAGTGCGCGAAAGCTCGGCCTGGTCAAGGTCGTGCTGGTACTGGCCCACGCCGATGGACTGGGGCGGAATCTTGACGAGCTCTGCCAGCGGGTCTTGCAGGCGGCGGCCCAGGCTCATGGCGCCACGCACGGTGACGTCCAAGTCGGGATACTCCTGGCTCGCGAGCTCGGAGGCGGAGTACACCGATGCGCCGGCCTCGTTGACGATGGTGTATCGCAGTCCAGGCGCCTGCTCGGCGATGAACTCCGAGACGACTTCCTCGGTCTCGCGGCTGGCGGTGCCGTTGCCGATGACGATGGTGTTGACGCCGTCCTTCTTGACGAGGCGAGCGAGCTCGCGCTTGGTGCCGGCGACGTCGTGGCGCGGCTTGGTGGGGTAGACCACGCCGTGGTCGAGCAGCTTGCCGGTCTCGTCCATGACGGCGACCTTGCAGCCGGTGCGGTAGCCCGGATCGAGCGCGAGCACGCGGGCGCCACGGACGGGGCGTGCCGAGAGCAGGCCCTCGAGATTCTTGGCAAAGACGTTGATAGCCTCGGTCTGCGCACGGACGGTGAGTTTGGCGCGGGCCTCGCGCTCCAGCGAGGGGGCCATGAGGCGCTTGTAGCCGTCGGCGATGGCGGCGTCAAAGACGGGCGCGAAGACGCCTTGGCGTCGGGGCCAACGGCTGCCGAGGCGTGCCGTGGCAGCGGCGCCGTCGACGTTCACGCGCACGCGGAGCTTGCCCTCGCGCTCACCGCGGTCGATAGCCAGCACACGGTGGTTGGGGATGCGGCGCAGCGGCTCATCATAGCTGTAGTACGGCTCGTAGGGGGTCTTCTCGGCGGGGTCGGTGGCCTCGACGATGATGTCGGCGGTGTTTTGCGTAAAGGCGCGCAGATCGGCGACGTTCTCGGGGTCCTCGGCCACCGTCTCGGCCACGATGTCTGCCGCGCCGGCGAGCGCCTTCTCGGGCGTGTCGAAGCCGGCTTCCTCGTTGACGTAGGCCGCGGCGGCGTCGAGTGCACTGCCTTTGGCCGAGGCCTGCATGATAATCATGTTGGCGAGCGGCTCCAGGCCTGCCTCGCGGGCCTTCTGCGCGCGGGTCATGCGCTTTTTGCGGTAGGGCTTGTAGAGGTCCTCGACACGCTGGAGCTGCGTGGCCTCGCGAATCTGCTGCTCGAGTTCGGGCGTGAGTTTGCCCTGGGCATCGATGAGCAGAATGACGTCCTCTTTGCGCTGCTCAAGATTACGCAGGTAGGACAGGCGCTCGTCGAGCGCGCGCAGGGCGACATCGTCCATGCCGCCCGTGGCTTCCTTGCGGTAGCGCGAGATAAAGGGAATGGTGTTTCCCTCGTCGATGAGCTTGACGGCCGCCTCGACGTTGGCGGCCTTAAGGTTGAGCTCGCGCGCGAGCTGGGCGATAAGATCCATGGGACTCCTTGCGTTTGAGGTGCGTTTGCAGCACAGAGCTACCAAGGATACCACCTGCCACTTCGCTCAAAAAAGACTGTTTTGGCGCGGGACCACGAAAGCGGCCTATCTACTACGTTTGAACCGTGTGGGTCGACCATCCCCCGGTTTTCCGAAAATGCGCAAGCCGTTTACCTGCACTGATAATTGTTCTCGGGGGAAGCGGGCACTGCGGGGCGCGGCAACGGCGCGCGATTTCCGCGTCGCAGCGCTACCCTGATGCTGAATG
>JAGZEK010000047.1 GCA_018368345.1 Collinsella sp. | reverse complement strand
ACATACCTATAAGTGTATATTAATCATTTATTAGTATAGCGTAAATACGTGAGTTTATCTATATAAATATCTATAAAATGTAGGAATAAAAAAGGTATATCCAAAATCTATGTTACATGAGTAAAAATGTACCGATTAGATTTAGGATATACCACTTTGAAGGGTATTTAATTTTTAAAGAAGCACTGGTTTAGTTCAAATGTTATAATCCGTTTAGTATATTTACATAATCCTGTCGTTGATCAAGTATAGAGATTAAATAAATAGTTCTAGTTTCCTCTACAACTGTGTAGAAAATAATAAGCTTTTCTAAAATCAACATTCGAAAGTCACTGTCATTAAGTGCTCTAATTTTAGGTGTAGTCCCCATATATGGATGGTTCATAAGATTTGAAATTGAATTTTGAATATTTTCTTTTACTTGTATAGCTGTTTCTTTTGAAAACTGCATAGCTATATAAAGTATTTGTTGATGTAGCTCTTTATTGAACTTTTCAGTAGGAATGATTGTGTAGGGTTGGGATTTCATAGAGTTACCCCATTTGATCTAGCATTTTATCGATACTGTTGAAAGCTTCATCAAGTGTAGTGGTGCGACCTTGAATGATATCGTTTTGTCCTTCTACAAGAGAGGATAATAATTCTATTTTTGACTTTAACATATTATATGTATTATAGCCGAGACTTACGGTATCTCCACGACCATTTACAGTAATAATGGCAGCCTCATCTTTAAGTTGTAAGGTTTTAGAAATTTCAGGATACTTATTTCGTAAATCAGAGGATGGACGAATTGTTTCGCGTAATATTCCCATAGTTATCTCCTTATAGTTTTAAAAGTATTTGTTCATCATTCTTATACTGTAATTATATCATTTAAACGATATAATTGCAGTATACAAATATATATATGAGATATTTAATTCAAATGAGGTTAACTAGATACTTTAATCATAAAATGATATATAAAAAGACTATCTTCAAGCGTATTGAAGATAGTCTTGTATTGGTATATAGTAATTTCTCTTTTTTACAAAATATTTATTTATATATTAGTGAAAGCTTGGTTTGTCATAGTGTGTACCTGGTTCACCTACACCGATGCTTGTGCGGTGGAAAGGCGTTTCATCCGCAGCGTGTAAGATATCAAAGATGGCTTTTACCACTGCTTCGCGTGAAACTTGGGCATCGTTGAATTGAGCCCCTTCAGGGATGAGTTCGTAATCAGTTTTCTCTGGATCATTGTAAAGCCAT
>JAGZEK010000046.1 GCA_018368345.1 Collinsella sp. | reverse complement strand
CTTGCCGCGTCGGTCGAACTCGACCACGGACTTGCCGGCGGCTCCCGCCTGAACGAACGCCTCGGACTGGGGCAGCGTGGCCACCGTCTGGTCGCCAGCAAGACCGCCGAACCACTCCATGAAGTCGCGGGACGCCTTGAAGCGGTTCCACCCGTTCATCACGTAGACAATCTTCGCATGACTGTTCTTGAACACCGCCTTGCGCATGCGCATCAGCGGCTCGATGTCCCTCGACGTGGTCCTGGTCGGGATGACCACCACGTCCGCCTCCTTCAACCAGTCCGCCAGCCCCTCCTGCAAGGCCCCCGGCGTGTCCACCACGGCGACCTGCGCGCCGTCCGCCTCATGCGTCTCGTGCAACGTGCCGCCCTGCGTGTCCAGGTCGTAGAAGCTCACGGGGATACCGGAGCGCTCGAAGGAGAAGGCAATCTCGTCGGCACACAGGGACTTGCCAACGCCGCCCTTCTGATTGCATACCAGAATCGTCTTCATATCTTCACCTCGCTATATATTTAATCAATTACGCATTTCCATATTTAATTATATGAGCCGACAAGTACATGTTCAACCGCCACTTTCGGGGCTTTATCGGGTCTTCATCAGGGCTTTTGCCGGTCTCCAAACGGGCTTCACGCCCTCGCCTCGCTCCGTCCGCTCCTCGCGTTTTCCGAATCCGTCTCATAAACGAGCGGACGACGAAAACCCCGATTTTCCGCCCCTCGCGCGTACGCCCGTCAACAGCCCTTTTGAAGGTCTCTTCGCAGCCCGCGAGCGGGAGCTTGAGAAAGGGAGCAGCCTGACGCTGCTCCCTTATCGTTTCGGCTACTCGTCGAACTGCGTGTCCTTGTCCGCCGACCTCGGCGTCCTCACGGGCGCACGCTGCTCGGCCTCCTTGACACGGCGCTGCATGCGCTCGTGCTTCAGACGCCTCTCGCGCTCGTCCTCGTCGGACAGCGCCTTCTCTGCCGCCTTGAGGCGCTTCTCGGCATCCCACATGTTCTTGCGGGACTCGTAGACGCGCCTCTCCGCCTCCTCGCGCTGCCTGCGGCGCTCCTCCGCGAGCGCTTCCTGAATCATCATGCGCAGCATCATGGCGGTCATGTCGGCCATCATGCGGGACACGGGGTCACGGGCGTTGCGCCCCGCCTTGGCGAACACGTGCATGCCGGCCAGAAGCCCCGGGTACGGGTGTTGCAGGGTGTCGCGTGCCTCCTTGGAGGCATGGAACTCGCGCCTTGCGGCGTCCACGTCCTCGCGCAGCTTCGCCAGCTGCTCGTCCGGGT
>JAGZEK010000045.1 GCA_018368345.1 Collinsella sp. | reverse complement strand
GTTTGGCGTTACGTAGGTCTTGCCGCCTACGGTCAAACCACTACTATTGATGGTTGTTCCACCAGCTGTTACGCTATCCAAACCGGTTAATGTTTTAGCCAGCTTCACATTTAATGTGCTGCCATCAGATACGATGCCGATATTATTGTCCGTAAGATCCGCCGTAGCACCACCTTTAATGGTAACAGTATCGCCCAATTTTTTATTAATCGCAGCACCGCTATCGCCATTAAAGTTTAATCCTTTATTGATGTTGGTTACATTTGTATTGACCTTATCATTAACGGATTTTAACTGATCTTCCGTAGCAGCACGACCACTTACAGCTTGAGGATTATCTGCGTTCCAAGACTTATTATCGAGCCCTGTTACAAAGTTACCGTTTGCACCGCCTGCACCACCAGCTTGTTTGCCCATAGTCACAGTGCCGGCTTTCACAGTATCAGCGGCAGTAATAGTATTAACATTAAGATCTTTCTTTAACTTAAGACCGATCTTAGTATCATCACCAGTTTGACTGATTTCTGTTGTGATATTATCATCGCCATTTACCGTTACCTTGGAACCCAGTTTATTGGTCTTAACACCGCCTGTATCCGCATCAAACTTGAGACCTGTGTTAATCACATCATTCTTCGCAGTCGATATATTATTGTTTAACTCGGTTTTAGCATTATCTATATTGCCGTTCAGTTCAGTCTTAGCGTCATTAATATTTTTATTGAGCTCAGTTTTGGCATCACCGATATTTTTGTTTAATTCAGTTTTAGCATTATTAATATTGTTATTTAATTCGGTTTTAGCCGCATGAAGTTGACCGCCGTTAACTGCCTCTTTGGAATTAGCCGCCAATTCACCATCAGCAACATTAGTTATTTTCTTGTCATTCGCATTGATGCCGTTCGGTGTTACATAGGTCTTGCCGCCTACGGTTAAGCCCCCATTATTGATAGTTGTACCACCAGCTGTCACACTGTCCAAACCAGTTAATGTTTTCGCCAGTTTCACATTTAACGCACTGCCATCAGATACGACACCGATATTATTATCCGTCAAGTTCGCAGCCGCTGCACCACCTTTAATGCTGAGCTTATCACCCAACTGTTTGTTAATTACAGCGCCACTATCTCCATCAAAATTAAGGCCTTTAGCGATAGTTGTATTGATTGTAGAGATAGCATTTTTATTGGTCGCAATATCTTGTGTGTTCTGAGTAATATTTTGCTTGTTTTGTGCAATATCAGTCTTATTTTTACCGATATCAGTAGTATTTTGAGCTATATCAGTC
>JAGZEK010000023.1 GCA_018368345.1 Collinsella sp. | reverse complement strand
AGGTAAGATTGAAGGGCCTGACGCCGGAGGAGTTCCGGAACCGGGCCCTTGCGGCGTAGTCGCTATTTATTCAGTCCAAGTTTCGGGGCGCAGTTCACAGGCACCTTTGTGGTGGTTTTTGTTTAAGCGCCGGCGATGACGAGATTTGGGTGGGCGCCGTCGACGATCTCGGCGATTGAGGTGGCGACGGCATCGTTGGGGTCACGGTCCATCACGATGGTGTCGACATCTGCCAGCTCGGCAAAGCGGTACATGCCGCGTCCGTTGACCTTGCTGGCGTCCATGAGGGCGACGCTTTGGCGGGCGGCGCCGACCATAGCCGCTTTGGTCTCGGCCATCTGCGGAAAGTCGGTGGTAAAGCCGCAGCCGGGAACAAAGGCGCCGGGGCACATGATGGCGAGGTCAGCGTGAACCATTCGCAGCGCCTGCATGGTGAGCGGACCGTACAGATAACGATGGCCTTTGCGCAGTGCTCCGCCCAGCATGGCAACATCGACCGAGGGCATGCTCTCGTCGATGTAATCAGCGATGGTGATGTCGGCCGTGATGACGGTGATGCCGTCGCGTTGGTCGAGGAGCCGGATAAACTCGAGAGCGGTGGTGCCCGAGTCGACGAGAAGCGTGTCGCCGTCATTGACGAGTTCGATGGCGCTTTGTGCGATGGCCTGCTTGGCGGCGACATTGACGTTGATGCGACGATCCTGCGTGGAGACGGTTAGGCGTTTGTGGAGCGACACGGCGCCGCCGTGCGTGCGGCGCAGTTTGCCGGACTCGGCGAGCGCGTCTAGGTCGGCACGGGCGGTAACGGAGGACACGCCAAAGGTCTGGGCGATTTCTGCCACCTGCACCGAGGCGTTATGTTCGAGCATCTCCATGATGGCGGCACGACGCTCATCGGCGAAAGCTCGGGTTGTTGCATGGGCCATATCTGCTCCATCATCGTCTGAAATTTGCAGGAATTGTGTTGAGTCTATTTTCGTTCATTTTCTTTTTAAGTAAGAAAACGTCTTTCGATTACTTATCTTTTCTATAAAAGAAAGATGATTCGCTTGAAAACTTCAATGTCGTATAGAGGAATCCGATGCGAATCTCTTCCGTTTGCTTTTCAAAAACGAGCTTCTTGACCTGTGTGCCGGTGATATCTCATATGTGCGACGCCGTCGATTTTCATACAATGGGCGCAGCAAAACGCAAGGTAAAACGCCTTGTGATCAACTACGCCCGATGTCCAGATGCGGGCGAGGGAGAGGAGCAAACGCTCATGGCACTTGTTACCACCGAAAAGATGCTCAAGGACGCTCAGGCCGGCCACTACGCTGTTGGCGCGTTCAACGTCGAGAACCTCGAGTTTGTTATGGCCGTTCTGGCCGCTGCCGAGGAGACCAAGTCCCCCGTCATCATGCAGACCACCCCGGGCACCATCAAGACCGCTGGCCTGGATTACTTCTACGGCATGGTCAAGGCTGCCGCCGAGCGCGCTTCCGTGCCCGTCGCCCTGCACCTCGATCACGGCGATGGCTATGACCGCTGCATGCAGGCTTTCCGCACGGGCTACACCTCCGTTATGATCGACGGCTCGCACGAGTCCTTCGAGGACAACATCGCCCTGACCAAGTCCGTCGCCGACGCTGGCCGCGCCATGGGCGTGCCCGTCGAGGCTGAGCTCGGTAAGGTTGGCGGCAAGGAGGACGACGGTCCCGCGGTTGAGGGCGAGAGCCCCTACACCGATCCGGCCGAGGCCAAGGAGTTCGTCGAGCGCACCGGCTGCACCTCGCTGGCCATTGGCGTTGGCACCAGCCACGGCGTGTACACGAGCGATCCGCACATCGAGCAGTCCGTGGTCAAGGCCATCCGCGACGCCGTCGACGTGCCGCTGGTTCTGCACGGTACCTCCGGTGTGCCCGATGAGCAGGTCGCCGAGGCCGTGAAGAACGGCATCTGCAAGGTTAACTACGCCACCGAGCTGCGTCAGGCCTACACCAAGGGCTTCATGGCCTACATGGCCGAGAACCCCGCCTGCTTCGACCCCAAGAAGCCGGCCAAGGAGGGCATGCGCGAGATTACCGAGCTGGTTAAGATCCGCATGACCAACCTCAACTCTGTGGGCAAAGCAGAGTAACAGCAAGGGTACTCTGATCCCACCGGGCCGTCCGGAAACGGAAAAGGGCCTATCTCTCAGAACGTCCTCGGACATGTCGGAAGCCCCGCCGCGCGCTACGCGCTGCGGGGCTTCCTCCGTCCTGCGGAATGTTCTGAGAGATAGGCCCTTTTCCGTTTCCGGACGGCCCTGCTCAATCGCCCTTGTGGCGTTGGGGCGGAAAGGGGGTGGGGCGCCAGGGCTTCTTTGCTGATGGGGGATTAGTATGCCCGGGCTTGGTTGGGGAATGCCTGGTCTAGTGAGGCTTGGAGTTTTTCGAAGGATGTCTGCAGGTTGAGGTGTTGGTCTGCAGAGCGTTTGGGTTTTGTGGTGGGGGAGTCGAGGAGGCCGTCTCTCTGTGTCGGGGGGAAGGAGAAAAGGTCTGCATGTTTTGGGGATGGCTGCCGTGCTACGGCATTGGAAGAATGCATGCTTATACGGCCTCCTCGATGTCCACCAAAAGATTGCGCTCGGGGTATGCTGCTAGGTCCCGTGCGTTGGCAGCATTATGCCGCGGCTGTTGCAAAGAATCGCTAAAGAAAAGCTTAATGAGGTTTGACGTTGCGATGAAACCGCAGGTCAAAGCTATCGAGTAACACTCTTGAAAGGTTTTGGACTTAAGGGCTTTTCTAAGGTTTGTGACGTGGATGTGGCTCGCCTGTGTGGGGCGTGTGGACGGCTCGTTCCTAGCGCTGCGGTGCGGCGGCGCGCACCTGCTCGATGACCTTTTCCATCGTGGCGTCGATGCAGTCTTTTTTGAGCTCGCATTCCCAGATGGTTATGGGCGTCCAGCCCATTTCGGTAAGCGCTGCCACGGCGGCGCGGTCGCGCTCGACGTTGCGGCGGAACTTTGCCTCCCAAAACTCAACGTTGCGCTTGGGCCGGCTGGGGTTGCACTTGGGGCAGCGATGCCAAAAGCAGCCGTTGACGAAGATGGCGATCTTGCGCCCGGGGAAGGCGATATCGGGCTTGCCAGGCACCTTCCATTCCAAGCGATAGCCCGTGAGGCCAGCGGCTCGCAGGCGCTGGCGTACAAGCAGCTCGGGCTTGGTGTTGGCGCGTTTGTTGCCCTTCATGGACTTTTTTATAGCGGCGCGACGGCGCACGAGTTCACGCTCGTCGGCGGAAAGGTCCGAGGTGTCGATGCCGTCGAGCAGGCCGGGCTTGGGGCGCTTTTTGCTGCGGCGCTTAGGTGCGCGCTTGGGTTTGGTAACGGGCTCGTCGGCTGTGGTGGACTCGGTGTCGTTGGCGGCGTTAGCCTCAAGCCGATCTTCCTTCAGCTCAATCAGGGCATCGATAAGCCCCTTGTCGGCGGGCATCCATTCCACCGTGGCAAGCGAGGCGCGCGGAATCCAGCGGATATCGAGCTGTCGGTCATGTTTCTGAGGCTCATCGGATTCATCGGCGAGCGAGCAGTAGTAGCACTCCATGGAGAGATGAAAATCGGGGTAGTCATACTCAACGGTATAGAGATCGCGCAGGTTGGTAACTTTTACCTGCAGCTCTTCCATGAGCTCGCGGCGCACGGCGTCTTCGGGTGTCTCGCCGCGCATGAGCTTGCCGCCCGGGAATTCCCAAAGTCCTTGCATGTCGCCGTAGCCGCGCTGCACGGCAAGCAGCTCATCGGATCCTTCTTTGCGAATGATCCCAGCGGCAACATGAACAGTCTTCAACAGGAGTCCTCTCTCAATATCATCACGTGGCAGGCTAGCTACCCCTACCTTACACAACGGTAAGGCAAGCGTAAGCCATATCGATGGTAGCCGACTCGTCTTCTTGCGACTATAGATGCCGTAGACTAATCGCAAGAAAGGACTCGGTATGCAAACCACGCACATGGCGACCCCGGTACTGGAGGTCGCGCATCTCGAAAAGGTATATGGAGCGCTGGGCAACGTGACCCGTGCGCTCAACGACGTCAGCTTTACCGTCAACCGCGGCGAATTTGTTGGCATCATGGGCGCTTCGGGCTCGGGCAAGTCGACGTTGCTCAACTGCGTGTCGACCATCGATAGCGCCACGAGCGGCACCATCCGCATCAACGGCCAGGACGTGACGCGCATGAAGCAGGCTAAGCTTTCGCAGTTCCGCCGCGAAGAGCTCGGCTTTATCTTCCAGGACTCCAACCTGCTCGATACGCTCACGGCACGCGAGAACATCGCCCTGCCGCTCACCATTGCCCGCACAAACTCGGCAGAGATCTCGACCCGCGTGCAGGATGTGGCCGCGCGTCTGTCTATCAGTCAGGTGCTCGACAAGTATCCCTACCAGATGTCCGGCGGTCAGCAGCAGCGCGTTGCCGCGGCCCGCGCGCTCGTCACCGACCCCACCATGATCATGGCCGACGAGCCCACCGGCGCCCTCGATTCTAAAAGCGCTCGTCTGCTGCTCGAGAGCCTGGAGGCCCTCAATCGCCGCCTGCGCGCCACGGTGCTCATGGTCACGCACGACAGCTTTGCCGCCAGCTATACGAGCCGTGTGCTGTTTATCCGCGACGGCAAGATCTTCACCGAGCTGCGCCGCGGCGACACCGACCGCCGAGAGTTCTTCGACCGCATTATGGAGGTCGTTGCCATGATGGGCGGTGAGGGCTCCGATGCTCTGTAAACTCGCTTGGGGCAACGTCCGCCGCGCCGGCCGCGACTACCTCGTCTACCTTTTGACGCTCACCTTGGGCGTCACGGTCTTCTATGCCTTTAACACCATCTCGATGCAGGTCGACATCGCCGGAATCGATGAAAAGGGCTTGGCGCAGGTTATGGGCAGCATGCTCGGCTACCTGACGTACTTTTTGGCCGGTGTCATGGCCTTTTTGATGGTGTATGCCAATAACTTCATCATGAAACGCCGCAAGAAGGAGTTTGGCCTGTACCAGGTGCTCGGCATGGGGCGCGGGCGCGTCGCCACGATCATGGCGCTCGAGACCGTGATCGTCTCGGTCGTGGCCTTTGTCGTCGGCATTGTGCTGGGTGTGGGACTCTCCCAGCTCATGACATTCTTTACGGCCTCGCTCTTTAAGACACAGATCGCTAATTTCCACTTCTTTTTCTCGGTGCATGCGTTCAACCTGACCCTTGCCTGCATGCTCGTAATGTTTGTGCTTACGCTACTGCTGAACCTTCGCGCCGTGCGTCGCACCAGGCTCATTGAGCTCATGGGTGCCGAGCGTCGCAACGAGAGCATCAAGACGCGCAACCCCTGGATCGCGATTGCCATCTTTGCCGTGGGCGTGGCGCTTGTGGGCGTGGCCTATTACCGTCTGCTACGTGATGGGTTCCCGCTGACTGCGACGGACAGCAAGCTGCAAGAGGCCATGAGCCAGTTTGGCATTACGACCGCTATGGTTACAGTGGGTACCTTTGCGCTGTTCTGGGGACTCTCAGGCATGCTCATCAAGCTGCTGCAGAGCCTGCGCGGCGTGTACTGGCGCGGCCTCAACATGTTTACCGTGCGCCAGCTTGCGGCCAAGGTCAACACGGTGTGCTTTTCGATGGGCGTCATCGCGATGATTCTGTTTTTGGCCATTACCTCGGTGACCTGCGGTATGTCGATTGCCAACGTGATGAACGAAAACCTGGAGCGCTATAACCCTGTTGACGTGTCTCAGACGTATGTCTATTACACGCCCGAAACGCTCGACTACTACAAGGAGTATGTCAATCCGTCTGAGGCCGATCGCATGGTGCTGGCCGATGCAACGGTCGATTTGTACGCTGCATGGCATGGCGATCGTAAAGATCCCGATAACGTTGCAGACGGTATTAAGGGCAAGTCGGCGGACAACAACGACGAGACCGGCAAGAAGGTCAATATCGCCGATGTTGCCGGTGAGCATGTGCAGATCGATTCGTATCTGAGTTACCCGCTTGGCGGCTCGGGCCCCTCGGTGGTGGCGGGTGAGATGTGCAAGGCCATGGGCGAAAAGCTTCCCAAGGCGCTCGAGGGAAGCAACGCCGATGCGATGGGTCTGTATGTGACGCCGGCGAGCCAGTACAACAAACTGCGCCAGATGATGGGCGAGGAGCCGGTGAGCATTGGCCGCGACCAGTATCTGCTCACGTGTGATATGGGCGGTGAGCTGGGCGACCTGTACACCAAGTATATGGCTGGCGGCCATGCCCTTACCTTGGGCGGACATACGCTCAAGCCCGCAACCGATAAGTCGGACGAGGACACGGCGGCCATCGCCAACTCGGCGATGGGCAGCAATCCCGGTACCGTGGTCGTAGCCGATGAGCTGCTGTCCCAGCTTAATCTGCAACCGTATTCCAGTAATCTGCTCGTTAATTACAAACAGGGTATGGATACGACCGAGGCAGACGAGAGCATTAAATACACCTTGCTCGATAATCTGCTCGTTGACGGCAAGGAGCCGGGGTCGTGGGGAGTCTTCATCACGCGTTCCGAGATGTACACGCAAGCAGCGCAGATGAACGGCATGATTAGCTATCTGGCCATCTACATTGGCTTTGTACTGGTCGTTGCGTGCGCGGCAATTCTATCGATCCAGCAGCTCTCCAATGTGGCCGACGGCAGCCGCAGCTATCGTGTGCTGGCACAGATCGGCTGTGACGACCGCCAGATTCGCCATTCGGTGATGGCGCAGCAAGCGGTGTTCTTCCTGTTCCCGCTGGCAGTGGGCTTGGCGCACTCCTTTGTGGCGCTCAAGGTGATCATCGAGCTGGTGAGCGTATTCGGCGATATGAGCATCGCCGGCACCGTGGGCCTCACCTGCGCGATTTTCCTGGCGGCCTATGGTGGCTACTTCTTGGTAACGTACCTCATGAGCGCCGGCATGGTACAAGCTGCCATCGCCACCCGCTACAGCGAGTAACAAGCGGGCAAAACCGTCGCAAAATCAGAGCGAATAACCGCCGCGAAGGGAGTCCAGCTCCCTTCGCGGCGGTATTTTGCGTATCTAGAGCATCTCAGATGCAAGTGAGTAGGCTTTTTTGGATCTGCCGAGCACATCGCGGCAAGTGCTCAATAAAATCGCAGGTCAGGGCTGTGGCGTTTTGAGGTGTGCTCGGCATCCCGCCAAAAGCCTACTCACTTGGTTTTACTGCTAGAAAACCGCCGCGAGGGAAAGTAACTCCCTCGCGGCGGTTTTTGGCGTTTGCCCAGATAAAACCTGCCAAAATAAACCTGTCCCTTTTTGGCAGGTTATCGCTTCCAAAAGTGGAGGATGAGCGTCGTGCGGTTTTGCTGTTCGGTTTTGACCAGGATGTTGTGGATGTGGGTCTTGACGGTGCCCACGGCAAGGAATAGCTCGTCAGCGATCTCTTGGTTCGATTTGCCCAGTACGACCAGACGCATAACTTCGGTCTCACGGTTGGAGAGCTTGTAGGCGTTGCGATAGAAGGGCATCTGCTCTTCGATGTGTCGATCAAGATCGCTGACGTTCTTTTCCTCGGGCGCCTCCTGCATGCGGATTGAAAGCACGTGGTAGGAGTAGATGATCAGCAGAATCGCAAAGTAGCAGGCAAAGACGTTTTCGCTAAAGTTGCGCTCGGACAGATATAGTTGCAGCCAAGAGGGCGCCAGACTCATGGGGACAATCAGAATGTTGTAGAAATCCTCGGCAACGATGCAACCGACCAGAATAGCGCCGATAATCAGGTGCTTTCGTTGGTTGTTAACGCGTGCCTTCAGCTCGACTTGCGTGCTCTTGCGTGCCGTCCAAAAGATATATAGCCCCACGAAAACAAGGAATACCTGACGCATCGTGTAGTAGAGCCATTGATGAATGGGGCCGTAGGGGACAGCGACGATAATCAGCAGCTCGCTCAGCAAGAACGTTGCGACGGGAATGACAAACTGCTTTTTTGAATGCTTGTCGAGCAAATCCATGGCAATGAGCCAAATAAAAGCCTGCGAAGCGGTCGCCACAAAGGTCCGCAACACAGGCATGGTAATTGAGTAATAGTCGCTGGCTGGAAAACTCTGGTTTTGCAGCGTGTATTCAAAAAAGAAAATCTCGGTCATCTCGATGGCATAGCAGATAAATACGCCGCTGCCATAGATAAAGAAGCGTCGACGAGATGAGGCATAGGCGGCAAGCGAGAGCACCGCCGTCACAATACAGATCACGAGTATCGCTAGGGTATAGAAGAACATCAGGGTGTTCATCTGCCACCGTCCCATCTCATTTATTCTATGGCCGAGCTCTGTATACCTTGTGGGATATAGACGTCTCAACCCTTCGTTTCATTGCGGATTAGGCGCCGAGATACAGCATAGCCGTATACCGTTCGCGGTTCTAGATGGTAAACCCCCTGTAAACTCTTGACCTGCGGGTTTATATTGGTTTAGAGGGGGTGTAACTCCGTGAACGGTCTTTAATCCCGAATAAACTAGGTAAAAATTGCATACGGGTGAATGATGGTCTTGTCAACACGAGGCGTGATGTTCGAGCGCCTCATAGTAATAGTCGGCAAGACCGGCGGAAAGGAAATCGACATGGCACTGCCTAAGGATTTCATCGACACCAACGACTTCACCAAAGAGCAGATCCTGGCTATTGAGGATCTTGGCCTGGCAATGAAGAAGGCCATCAAGGTTGACGGTTATTATCCGCACCTGCTCCGCAACAAGAGCCTTGGCATGATCTTCCAGCAGGTCTCCACCCGCACTCGTCTTTCCTTCGAGACCGCTATGACCGACCTCGGCGGCCATGCTCAGTTCTATGGCCCTGGCACCATCCAGCTCGGCGGTCACGAGTCCCTGGGCGACACCGCTCGCGTTATGGGCTCGCTGCTCGACATCATGATGGCTCGCGTTGACCGTCACAAGGACGTCGTCGGCCTCGCCGAGGGCTCCGCTGTGCCCGTCATCAACGGCATGTCCGAGTTCAACCATCCCACGCAGGAGATGGGCGACCTCATGACCATGCTCGAGAACCTCCCCGAGGGCAAGAAGATCGAGGACTGCACCCTGGCCTTCATCGGCGACGCCACCCAGGTCTGCGTCTCCCTCATGTTCATCGCCTCCAAGGTCGGCATGAAGTTTGTCCAGTTTGGACCTAAGGGCCACCAGATCCCCGACGGCGGCCTGCACGTTGGCACCGTCGAGGAGCGCGCCGAGTTCGGCAAGCAGATGATGGCCATCGCCGAGGAGAACTGCAAGGTCTCCGGTGGCTCCATCGTCATCTCCGACGACATCGAGTGCATCAAGGGCGCCGACTTCATCTACACCGACGTGTGGTATGGCCTGTACGACGAGGAGGTCTCGGGCGAGAACTACATGGACGTGTTCTATCCCAAGTATCAGGTCACCATGGACATGATGAACTTTGCCGGCCCCAACTCCAAGTTCATGCACTGCCTGCCGGCCACCCGCAACGAGGAGGTCGTCGACGAAGTCATGGACGATCCCGAGCGCTCCCTGTGCTGGGTCGAGGCCGAGAACCGCAAGCACTCCATCCGTGCTCTCCTTGCCGCCCTGGGCAAGCGCACCCCGCTCAACGACGAGGGTGTCGAGTACTCCGCCAAGGCTGAGCTCCACGCCGCTCTCGAGGCTCTCGAGCAGCTCTAAGCCTCAAGGCTTCTAAAAGCACGTTTGCGGGCGGCGGATGCTCGTCTCCTGTCGCCCGCTCACCGAGGCCCAAGCAATTGCCTTAATACCTTAGGGCCTCGGATCTGTCCAAGACTGAGCGAAGGAGCTCATCATGAGCGACGGAAAGAAAAAGCTTTCCTTCTTGACGGTCATTTCGACCATCATCTGCGTCGTCTTCGTTTGCGAGGCCGCCGCTCCTGCTGCTGCCATTGGCAACCAGCAGTTCTTCTGGTGGATCTTCCTGATCCTGACCTTCCTGCTTCCCTACGGCATGGTTGTCGCCGAGCTCGGTACCACCTATGACGGCGAGGGCGGCATTTACGACTGGGTACGCGATGGTCTGGGCGACAAATGGGGCGCCCGCATCTCGTACTACTACTGGGTCAACTACCCGCTGTGGATCGCCTCGCTGGCTACCATGTTCCCCGACATTTTGGGCATGGTCTTTGGCGTCGAGTTCAACTTGATCGCCAAGATGGGTATCGATCTTGCCTTTGTGTGGATCGTCTACCTCATGGGCCGCTCCAAGGCGGCCGACTCCGAGTGGGTCCTTAACGGTGGCGCCATCATCAAGGTCGCCGTCGCCGTTATCGTTGGCGCTTTGGGCATTTGGTATGCCATGGAGAACGGTTTTGCGAACGACATGTCCGCTGCCACCTTCCTGCCCGAGCTCACCAACACCAACGCTCTCGGCTACCTGTCGATCATCATCTTTAACTTCATGGGCTTCGAGGTCATCTGCACCATGACCGACGACATGGCCGATCCCGCTCGCGATATTCCCAAGGCTATCATCGTCGGTGGCGTGGCTATCGCCGTCATCTACCTGTTCGCCGGCTTCGGCATCGGCGCCGCCGTGCCGGCCGACTCCATCGACCCCGACTACGGCATGATCGTCGCAGTTCAGACCATGGTGGGCGACTCCATGCTCTTCAAGGTCATCTGCATCGCCTTCCTGATCACCCTGTTCGCCAACATGGCTGCTTGGTCCTTCGGCGTCAACTCCGTCGCTCGCTATGCTGCTGAGCACGGCAACATGCCCAAGGTCTTCGCCTCGATGATCTCGGATGACGACATGCCCAACGGCGCCAACCTGGTCAACGCTGTCGTTGCCTCCCTGGTTCTCTGCCTGCAGCTGGTGCCCATCGACGCCATCTCCAACGGTGTCTTCTGGATGCTCTTCGGCACCTCCGTCGTCTTCCTGCTGCTCACCTACATCCCGATGTTCCCGGCGTTCCTCAACCTTCGTAAGAACGACCCCAACCGTGAGCGCATCTTCACGTTCCCGTTCAAGGGCGCGATGATGAAGGTCATGCTGGCCATCCCCTGCATCGAGCTGGTCCTGGCCATCGTCGCAACCCTGGTTCCGTTCTCCGCCGCTGAAATTGGCGACAAGCTCCCGATGATCGTCATCTTCATCGTGCTCGTGCTCATCGGCGAGGTCGTCCGCGTCGTCAGCGCCAAGGGCCGCAAGGAAGAGTACAAGGGTCTGACCCCTGAGCTCGCAGCCCAGCGTCTCGCTGAGGAGGCCGCCGAGGCCGAGGAGAACTAGAGCACCCGGTTCTGGGGCTCCAACCCTCCTCGCGTACCAACGTGCGCTTCGTCGGGCTTGTCGTTCCCGACTCCGGGCACTCTAGCCTCTTCGGAGGCGTGCCCAAGCGACAGGTTTGCTAACCATTCCCCGGGGTGGGTGTGAGCGATAGCTCCGGTAACCACCGCCCACCCCAATCTCTCTTCCGTATCCTTCGTGCGTTTTGTCTCCGCGCACTTGGTTACGTCGTCGCTTGCCGGTGCGATTCCGTGAAAACCGGCACCGGGCGCCCCGACCTTTGCCGGGGAACGGGCGCCTATCATCTCTTGGTTTTAGGCTGCGGGTAACCCGCCCGCAGCAAGCGATCGTTCGATTTGGAGGAAATCTTATGCGTACGATCACCGAGTCCGAGTCCACCCCCAAGGCCGACGGCTTCTTCATGCCCGCCGAGTTCGCCCCGCAGGATCGCGTGTGGATGGGCTGGCCCCACCGCACCGACACCTGGGCCCACGGCGCCAAGCCGGCCCAGAAGCAGTATGCCGCCATCGCCCGCGCCATCTCCGAGTTCACCCCGGTCTATATGTGCGCCAACCAGGTCGACTATGCCAACTGCAAGGCCGTCTTTGAGAACGACGAGAACGTCACCGTTATCGAGATGACCACCGACGACGCTTGGTTCCGCGACACCGCCGCCACCTACGTCATCAACGGCAAGGGCGAGAAGCGCGCCAACCACTGGCACTTCAACGCCTACGGCGGTCTCGTCGACGGCCTCTATTTCCCGTGGGACAAGGACGAGCAGATTGCCCTCAAGATGGCTGAGCTCTCCGGCTGCCGCCGCTATCGTCCCGACGACATGATCCTCGAGGGCGGCTCCATCACCGTCGACGGCGAGGGCACCCTTGTCGTGACCGATCAGTGCCTGCTTTCCCCGGGCCGCACCTGCTCTGCGGTGCTCGAGGAGGAAGAGGATCCCGAGTCCATCTGGCCCAAGTACCACAAGAAGTTTGAGCCCTGGAGCGAGGAGCTTCGCGCCTACATGGACGAGCACCTCAAGGATTACCTGGGTGTCGAGAAGGTCATCTGGGTCAAGGAGGGCATCGACCCCGAGGAGACCAACGGCCACATCGACGACGTCGCCACGTTCATCGCCCCGGGCGTCATGGCCTGCATCTGGACCGACGATCCCGAGTATCCGTTCTACGAGCAGTGCCACGCTGCCTACGAGACCCTCTCCAACGCCGTTGACGCCAAGGGCCGCAAGATGAAGGTCTACAAGCTCTGCATGCCCGTGAACCCGCTGTTCATGGACCAGGCTTCCTGCGACACCATCGACGCCGACGAGAACGCCGAGCCTCGCGTCCCCGACGAGCCGCTGATCGCCTCCTACATGAACTACCTGGTCACCAACCACGGCGTTATCGTCCCGCAGTACGGCGACGAGAACGACCAGCTGGCCGTCGACACGCTCCAGAAGATCTACGATGAGGTCTGGGGCGAGGGCGTCTACAAGTGCGTCGGCGTTCAGTCCGAGCAGGTCGTCTTCGGCGGCGGCAACATCCACTGCATCACGCAGCAGGAGCCGTCCGCGTAATTGTCTGGCTTCCTGAGGCACGGCACCTTCCCGTTCATTCGTCGCTTGCGTACCAAAGTACGCGGCGCTCCTCTTTCACGGGAATCTGCCGCACCTCAGAAACCCAGCCGATCAATCGGACAGTCGGTGAACCGCACCGTGACCATCTCGGGGCATTGATGGGCTGCTACTTGATGTCTTGGTCGGCTGGGTTTTTTCTTTGGGCACTCCGTTGCCTCCACTTCGGAGTGCCCGCCTCTTTGATTGAGTACGCGTCTGATCTGGGATTTATTGCGGGTTAGGCCAATTGTTCGCTTGAATTTCCCAGGTCAGACGCGTATTCAATTGCTGATAGTTTCCGGTTGCGAGCGCGACCGTTTTGATCGGAGTATCTATGTACCAGCGTATCGTTATCTACACGCGCCTGTTCCGCGAGCGTTGGTCCAACAATTGCATCCTCTCTTCTCTTTGGGATGGCACCTGCACCGGTGACGCGGCCTGCAACCCTACCTTGGGCTGCGCCTTCGGTACAGATGCCATCCTTTTTGCTGTAGGGGGAGCGTGTCGTGGCAGGTAAAAAGTTCTCCCTGTTCGAGGTCATCCTCTCGGTTATCTGCGTTGTCTTTACCATTGAGGCGGCCGCTCCGGCATCTGCCATGGGTAACGTGCAGTTCTTCTGGTGGATCTTCCTCATCATTACGTTTTTGCTTCCCTATGGCCTGGTGGTGGCCGAGCTGGGCACGGCGTTCGATTCCGAGGGCGGCCTGTACGATTGGGTTCGCCTGGGCTTGGGCGACCGTTGGGGCGCCCGCTGCTCCTGGTGCTATTGGGTCAACTTTCCACTGTGGGTGGCAAGTATCGCCTGCATGTTCCCCAGTGTCATCAATGCGGTATGGGGCATCGAATTTTCGCTTGGGGTCCGAATTGCCATCGAGCTTGCCTTTGTGTGGGGCGTTACGGTCATGGCAATGCAGCCGGTGGCCGAGGCCGATTGGGTCATGGATGGCGGCGCCGTCATCAAGGTGCTCATTACCGCCGTGGTGGGAATCGTCGGCATCTGGTTTGCCTGCAATAACGGCTTTGCCAACGATATGTCGTTTAAGACCTTTGTCCCCGATCTGGGAGACACTAACTCACTGACGTATCTTTCGATCATCCTCTTCAATTTTATGGGCTTTGAGGTGGTCGCGACCTTTGCCAGCACGATGAAGAACCCATCGCGCGACATCCCCAAGGCGGTTATCGCCGGTGGCGTTGCCATCGCGGCGATCTACATTATCTGTGGCATCGGTATTGGAGCCGCGGTTCCCACCGAGCAGCTTTCGCTCGATTCGGGCATTGTGGACGCGGTTGCCGCCATGGTGGGGCGCAGCCACCCGCTGACAATGATCGTGGGCATGGCCTTTTTGGTAACGCTGTTTGCCAACATGATCTGTTGGAGCTTTGGCGTCAACAACGTGGCGAGCTATGCCGCGCGCCATGGCAACATGCCGCGTCCCTTTGCACTGGTGTCCAAGAAGACCGGCATGCCCAACGGCTCGGCACTCATTAACGGTTGTTTTGCCAGCTTGGTGCTGCTACTTCAGATTCCGCTGGGTGAAGGTTCCGACGTCTTTTGGGTCTTCTTCTCGATGAACGTCGTCTTTCTGCTCATGAGCTATATCCCGATGTTCCCGGCGTTTTGGCGCCTGCGTAAATACGACGACCGCCCACGTGTGTTCCGCGCGCCCTTCGAGGGCAAGGTGCTTGCGGTAGCGCTTGCGGTGCCGGTGGTAGAACTCGTGCTTTCGATTGTTGCGACAATCGTGCCGCTTAACGGCTCGCCCGCCGAGATGTCAAAGTTGCCCATTCTCATGGGTGTGGTGATCGGCGTGTTGCTGGGCGAGGTTTCGCGCCTCATATCGCGCCGCGGCCGCAGTGTCGATAATCCCGGCGTTGGCGCAAGGGGGACCGGTCGCTTCGCACCAAAACAGTAGCGCCGCGAGTTGTGCGGCGCTGGCTGCATCTTGGATTACTGTTCGCGGTGCTCGGAATCAGAAGCGAGCTTAGGCGCAAAGTAGGGGACGTGGCCCAGGTAAGGGCAACTGTCCGTACGCTCGTCGACAACGCAGGGGATATCTTCGTAGGTGAGTGAGTCGCTCAGGCGGGCGATGGTCTTGGCGGCAGGAGCGACGAGCATCTTGAGCGGTGCGATAGGCGCCATGGCATCTCCTTTCTTGCATGCGACCCGTGTTTTGGCGCGAATGTATACGCCGCCAGTCTAGCATTCCGCCGAGGAGAGCTCCAAACCACCACAAAGGGGATGGGCAGATGCAAGTGAGTAGACTTATTTGGATATGCCGAGCACACCGCGACAAATACTCAATAAAACCGACGCTCCTATAAGTTGTCAAGAGGCAGTTTGCGGGAGCGCTCTCTCCAATTCGCACAGGAGCTCGTAATACCTCCTCTCCAGTTTCGTC
>JAGZEK010000044.1 GCA_018368345.1 Collinsella sp. | reverse complement strand
TTAACTAACTTGGTTGTGAACTTTTGTAACTGATCCAACCGTTGGTTGGCGATTTTTTGACGATATTTAGCAACCATGACACGAGCTTTTTGGTAATTTTTGAAGTCGTCTAATTGCCGTGGAGCTAAGACCTTATTGTGATAATCCCAAGCAATGGCTTGTTTAGCTAATAAGTAGCGTCGACTGCGCAACTTTTCCCAATGGTGTAGCTTCTTACGATACTTATCTTCAAAATGGTGAATTGGCTCTTTGTAACCGTCGGATAGATTAAGTAATGATTTTAATCCTAAATCACCACCAACGCGCTTACCAGTCTTAGCTAATGTTTGGTTTTCGCATTCAGTTAAAACGGTAATGTAGTATTGATTAGCAACAGTTAGGCGAACAGTAACGTTCTTGATTTTGCCTTGTGGTAAACGTCCTGATCGAAAGTAAACTACCCCTAATTTAGGCAACTTAATATGGTGATTATCAATCACTTTAATGTTGTGGTTAACACATTTCGAGTTATAGCTCTGTGCATACTTTCGTGACTTAAAGTGTGGAAATTTATTTTGCCCTTTAAAAAAACGCTGAAAGGCGTCGGCTAGATTGCGATTAGCGCTTTGCAAGGATGTTGATTCTGCTTGCTTCAACCAGGGATATTCTTCTTTTAATCGTTTTAGAAGATTGTTCATGCCAAAGGCATTGACAAACTTGGCGTCTGGATTGTTCTTTCGCCGCTCAATTTGCATATTAAGCATCTGATTCCACACAAAACGAGCGCAACCGAAGGTTTGCATTAAACGGTCACGTTGCTCGGAATTAGGATATATACGCATTTTCACGGCTTTAAGAACCATTACTTTCTCCCTTGACTTTCAATGTACTTTTTTACTACTTCTAACGGTGCACCACCAGTACTAATTAAACAATAGCTTTGGGTCCAAAAAGCGGATTTCCACAACTGACGCTTAATTTCTGGAAATAGTTTCTTAACCATTCGAGAACTTGATGATTTATAAGCGTTCAGGAACTTAGCCATCTCCGTATGCGGTGTTGCGCGGAACAAGACATGAACATGGTCAATATCATGGTTCCACTCTTGAAGATTAATACCATAAGACTGACCAACTACTACAAAACGATGTTTCAGATACTCAGATATTTCATCGTTAATGACTTTACGCCGATATTTAACAACCATTACTAAATGATAATTGAGTAGATATACTGAGTGCTGATTTCTATCTAATTCTATTGTTATCACCACGATCCTTTAACATATACTAAATATACCATAGCGCAAAAGAAAAAGCACTATCGTGCTTTAAGGAGGCGATT
>JAGZEK010000009.1 GCA_018368345.1 Collinsella sp. | reverse complement strand
GAATGTGTCCATCCTCGCAGTATCCGGTTCTCAAGGTGCACGCCTGGCGGCTGATCCGGTCCGACCGGGCCGCGCGGCAAGGAGATATATTGCCAGACCCGAGGGGCGCCGGGGGCGGGAATCTGGCACTCCATATTTTGTTCACAAATGAATAGATCCCTCAGTCGCATCACTGAGGTTAAAACTGAAGCATTGGCTTCTGATATTGGCGATGACCAGCTGGTTTATAGGTATTAAGGCATCGGTCATCTCTGGAGCGCCACTTTACTCCAAAAGCATCAGCCATTTGTTTCCCATCGGTAAAAGGCAGGTTTTGTTCGCCAAGCGTTCTTATTTATAGAGAAGTTCGGGTTCGAACCCGTGCACCGGCAACAAAAAAGCGACCAGCCGGAGCCGATCGCCTTCTATTCTATGCTGGAGCATCCAGAGGATGCTTCCGAACTCGTTTTCTCGGTGCCATTCATGCTTTCAAAGCATCGTTCGACCTTCGCAGCCTCATGTTTTGAGGATCTGCCGTGTTTATCACTGTTATTAATGAGTGTGCGGAAGTGATCCTCATACAGATACGTGCGATCCGCCAGAGAACTGAGAAGCATCTTTCTGCAGCCCTCGTTGTCTATCCTCGCATCTCTCAGGTCTTCCGGAAATTCACAAGCAGTCTTAGGGTCAGTTTGTTTCTGCTTTCAGAGACTTGTTTGAGAGTTATTAAAGACAGTTCAAAACAATAAGTGAGACACCATAAAGCAGAGCAAGATGTGCCGGATAGAAAATGTAGAAGAAGTATTTCAGCTTCAGCCCTCGCTTGCCATTATAAAGATTGATAAGCAGCAACGAAACGACCGCGGCAGCAACATCAGGATTAAATACATTAGCTGTAGCAAACTCAAATCCGCCGCCAACTATATGGCATGACGAAAGGAGCACTGCGCATACTGCAGCAAAGAACATCTTGGCCTTGCTGTCGTGGAATAAATAGAATGCAGCCACAAGCAGAATGCCATACACGCCGCCATCTAGTTTAGTGTATTCAGCTGCCAGTGCTGTCAAAACAATCAGAGCAAATTCTGCGATGTGCCTCTTCCATTTTGAAAGACTTTGTATCTTTTCCAGAATAATCAAAAAGACCAAGGAAAGCAGGAGCTCACACATAACATTTTGTTGCCGAAGGTCGAATAGTTGCTCGGTTTGAACGAAATCGTATATGGGCTCCGCAATGATTGCGAAGACAAGCATATTTCGCAGGTACTTCTTTATGTCATGAGTATGCAAAAATCCCTCAACTATCAAAAAGCAAAATAAGGGAAATGCAATTCTGCCAAGAACATGAAGCACATCCGAAGCCTCGCTTAGAATCGCCCACTGCTCGTCTGATATCTGATTGTACGATGCGTGAGTCATGATTCCATTGGTCAAGACGATCCTGCTTACATGATCGAGAACCATCGAAATGGCCGCTATTATCTTTAATGTGCTGCCGCTAATTCCGTATCTATCTGTTTTCATTTCGTTTTCCTTTCTTTGGGTGGGTCGTCGGGGGTTCAGCCTGCTCCGCAGGCGGCCGCTGCGGCGCTCCGCGCCCCGACGGGTTCGAACCCATGCACCGGCAACAAAAAAGCGACCAACCGGAGTCGATCGCTTTCTTTTCTATGGTGGGCCGTCAGGGGTTCGAACCCTGGACCTTGGGATTAAAAGTCCCCTGCTCTGCCAGCTGAGCTAACGGCCCGCGGGTGGCATTGTACCACGGTCTGGGACTATTCCCAACTCCATTGGCCGTTCTGGAAAATCACAACTTCACGTCCATCAGGCGTAATGCCCGTAATATCGATGTCGTCCGTGCCGATCATAAAATCGACGTGCGTGCTCGAGACGTTAACGCCATGCTCCAGGAGCTCCTCCTTGGACATGTCATACCCACCCTCGATGCATTCGGGGAAACCGACACCTAGCGCGAGATGGCAGCTAGCGTTCTCGTCATAGAGCGTATCGTAGAACAGAACACCACTTTCGCGGATCGGCGTGTTCTTGGAAATGAGCGCGACCTCTCCCAGGTGAGCAGCGCCCTCGTCAGTATCGATGATACTTGCGAGCGTTGCCTTGCCCACGCGGGCGTCGTAGTCCACCACGCGGCCGCCCTCGAACTTAATCCAAAAATCGTCGACTTTATTGCCGTGGTGGATGAGCGGCATGGCCGAGTACACGATACCGTCGGCGCGCATGCGATCGGGCGAAGTGAAGACTTCCTCGGTGGGAATGTTGGGGAAGAAGGGGTGCCCATCGGGCGTCTTGCCCTTGCCGCCGGCCCACTCGTGACCTTTCGTCATGCCAATCGTCAGATCGGTTCCATTTGCCGCGGTGTAATGCAGGCAGTCGAAACGATTGTCGTTCAGGAAACGCAGGTTCTTTTCGAATGCGGCGTCATGGAGTTCCCAGTCGCTCTCTGGGTCCTGGCCATCGGCGCGCGCGGTGTGCAGAATCGCATTCCACAGCTTATAGATTGCAACCTCATCGGCGTCTCCCGGGAACACCTCGTGCGCCCAAGCCACGACCGGAGCGCCGGCGATGCACCACGGATTGATGTTGTAATCCAGTCCACGGCGGAAAACTTTGCACTGCGTATTCCTCGCCTTTGATGCCGCGGCCGGCTTGGCTGGATCGATGCCCTTGAGGGCCGCAGGATCCGCACCCTCGATAAAGACAAAGCAGGCACCATCCTGGGCTAAGGAATCCAGCTGCAGGCGCTTCCACTCGGGCGTCTGCTCAAAATAGCTTTTCTCGACATGCTCGTACGTGAGCCTCGTCACGGCATCATCGGCCCAGATGACCGTCACGTGGCCGGCGCCGGCAGCATAGGCCTCCGCGACCACCACGCGCGCAAACGGCGCGCACTCGACCGGAGACTGAACGACGACCTCCTGGCCGGGCTTAACGTTTACGCCCTTGCGGACGACTAGGCGCGCGTAATTTTTAATCTTGGGCTCCAAGGCCTTCATGCTCTCCAGAGCCTCTTCGACCGTCAGGGCAGCTCGAATCATGTGCCACTCCATCTATCTATAGAACAGTAAAAAGGCGCGCCGCAAAAACGACGCGCCTTATATCTTAGCGATAAGTATGTATGCAAACGCTACTTCTTCTTGGAGTCCTTCTTGTCCTCCTCGGCAGCTGCGCGCTCGATAAGAGCGTTGAGCTTGTTCTCGGACATGCCCTCGGCCTGCGCGCGGTACATGTTGCGCAAGGGACGAATACGAGCGAAGTCGTAGATAAAGTCACCTAGGATGATGACATAGGACAAAACGATGCCGACCATCTGGACAGGGCTGGACACCATGCCAGCGGGAGCGAAGTACAGCGAGGCCCAAATTGCCACGACGAGCACCATGCCAATGGCGAGCACAATCCACCAGATGCGACGGCGCTTGGTGTAGTCCTCGTCCTGCTTGAGGAGGATATTCGACACCGTATAGATGCGGTCCTCCTTGGCGCGCTGCTTAGCCTTGCGGGCGCGCTTCTCCTCTT
Organism: Collinsella sp.; assembly: GCA_018368345.1. Taxonomy (GTDB): domain Bacteria; phylum Actinomycetota; class Coriobacteriia; order Coriobacteriales; family Coriobacteriaceae; genus Collinsella. Next base: position 95,216 of record JAGZEK010000009.1, on the reverse strand, counting down.
TAGAGAGGCCCTCGAGGTTCTCGCCCTTCTCGAGCTCTTTGCGGCGTGCCTTAGACGAAGCCGGCACGACGCGAACGGAGCCCGCTGCTTGGCGGGCGGGCTTAGCAGATGCGGCAGACTTGCGCGCAACCCCGGTAACTTCGTGGGATTGCGTGCGCTTGTTCGTGGCGCTACGGGTACTCACTTATGCGTTCTCCTTCATGCTTGTGAACTGGGAGCCCGTGATGATCTGGAAGGCCTCGCGATAGCGCTCGGACGTGCCATCGATGACCTCGGCGGGCAGGTGCGGGGTCTCCCCCGTCATATCCCAGTTGGCCTTGAGCCAATTGCGGACGAATTGCTTGTCGTAGCTAGGCTGGATCTTGCCCTCCTCGTAGCTGGCAGCAGGCCAGAAACGGCTGGAGTCGGGCGTGAGGCACTCGTCGATCAGCGTGACCTTGCCATCAATAACACCAAACTCGAACTTGGTGTCGGCAATGATGATGCCACGGGTCGCGGCGTACTCGGCAGCGGCCTTGTAGATCTTGAGGGAAAGGTCACGAATCTGCGTGGCGATGTCCTCGCCCACGATCTCGCAGCAACGCTCGAACGAGATGTTCTCGTCGTGGTCACCGATCTCGGCCTTCGTGGACGGCGTGAACAGCGGCTCGGGAAGCTTGGAAGCCTCGGTCAGGCCCTCAGGCAGCTGGATGCCGCAGACGGTGCCGTTCTCGTCGTAGGTCTTCTTGCCCGAACCGGTCAGATAGCCGCGGACGATGCACTCGATAGGAATCGTCCGGGCCTTCTTAACCAGCATGGCGCGGCCAGCGAGGTAGTCACGATACTCAGTAAACTCCTCGGGGAAATCCGCCGGGTCGATGGAAACGAGATGGTTGGGGACGATGTCGGCAAACTTATCGAACCAGAATGCCGAGATGCGATTGAGCACCTCTCCCTTAAACGGAATCTCGTCGGGAAGAATGAAGTCGAACGCAGAAATGCGGTCGGTGGCGACCATCAGCAGGTTTTCACCGGCATCGTAGATATCACGAACCTTGCCACGGGAATCCGGACGACGCTCCATCGTTGTCACGTGAGTCACTCCTTACCTAAATACGACAGAAATGCGGGTTCTTTCCCGCATGTTTTCGCAAACTCGGAGCGGCAGGGACGAAACCCCTCCTTCACCGAATAGCGAAAAGCTAGTGCTCCATTGTAGTAGATGCCGCGTCTGCCGTGTGCTCGCGGGGCAGATGAATTGTAAAAGTCGTACCCTTTCCAAGCTCCGACTCCACGGATATGTAGCCATGGTGACGCTCGACGATCTGCTTGGTCACGGCGAGGCCAACGCCCAGGCCGCCAGCTTCGCGGGCGCGGCTGGCATCGGCGCGCCAAAACCGCCCGAAGATGCGCGACAGATCGTCCTTGGCGATACCGATGCCGGTATCAGAAACGGCAATGCTGACGTGCTTGCGGTCACTGAGCACCGACACCACGACCCAACCGCCCTCGGGGGTGTAGCGCATGGCGTTGCTCATGAGGTTGATAACACATTGCGTGATCATGTCAGGATCGGCCTCGACGACATCGTCGTGACCCTGGGTCTCGTCCGCAAAACGCAGGCGCAGATCGCGGTCGACAAACAGGCGCTCCTGGGCATTGACGATGGAACGCACGAAAGGAACCATGTCCACCGGCTCAAGGTTGAGCGGAGCCGTGCTGTTTTCCATGCGCGACAGGTCGAGCATCTGCTGCACCAGACGAGCCAGGCGACGCGTCTCGGAAGCAACGGTCTCCAAATGCTCATCGTCGGTGGGATACACGCCATCCTGCATGGCCTCGACCGTTGCGAGCATGGCCATAAGCGGCGTGCGAAGCTCGTGTGCAACGTCTGAGGTCAGACGCTTCTCGTGTTTCATATCCTTCTCGAGCGAAGTGGCCATCTCATCGAAGGTCTCACCCAGCTGATCGATCTCGTCATCACCGCGCAGCCCCGTGCGAGCCGACAGGTCGCCGTCACGGATTTGCTTTGCGGTACTGGTGATGCGATGAATCGGCTTGGTGAGCATGCGCGACACGAGCGATCCGATAACGACCGAAATGCAGATTGCAACAACCGCGGCGAGGGCCATGGCGTTAAAGGTCTTCTCCCTAAACGCAGAGTCCGCCTTGGTGAGCAGGGCGTCGGAGCCGATAGCCCACAGCTTTACCTGTCCGACGTGCTCGCCAGAGGACGTAACGATTTCGACGTTGGCAACGCTATCGGAGTCGGTGGGCGCTGACGAGACCGGGCTATGCGAGGCCTTTTTACCGCTCGAGCTGCTCGACGGCGATTCGCTCTCGCGTACATCGGCGGTCGCGCTTGCCGAGGGCCAGGAATCGTCATAAACGATCACGCCCTTTTTATTGACGACCTGCATACCCAGATCGTCGGAAACCAAACTCGACGTTGCAACCGTGCGCAGTTCCCCCGCGGTCCAAGAGCCGTTTTCCTCATATGAGGTTGCCAACTTCTCGGCAGCGGAATTTGCGATTTCGACGATATTGGAGCGCGTGTAATCCGAAAAGACCGTGCCCCACACAACAGAGACAACGCCCACCAGCACCAATACCGTCATGAGCGATGTCAGAGCAAAAGCAAGTGCCATGCGCGAGGGATAGCTCATCGTTGGCCGTGAATCGGAACGAGGCGTGTTCCAACTAGCCTTGGAACCCGCCTCACTCTCCTGCTTGTGCTTTTGTCCGATTTCAAAGCGCGCAGGTGTCATATGTGATTTCCCTATTTCTCGTCCGACTTATCGGTCTTAGCCGGAGCCTCGAAGCGATATCCGACACCATGGACGGTGTAGAGCCACTTGGGCTTCTTGGGATCATCGCCCAGCTTGGCGCGAAGGTTCTTCACGTGGCTATCGATGGTGCGCTCATAGCCCTCAAAGTCGTACCCAAGCACCTTCTCGACCAGCTCCATACGGTTGTAGACACGACCGGGATGACGAGCAAGTGTGGTGAGCAGCTTGAACTCGGAAGCCGTCAGATCGACTTCCTTGCCCTCGACCAAGATCTTGTGGCCCGAAATATCGATGACCAGATCGCCGAAGTCGAGCACCTCGACGGCGGGCTCGTCGGCCTGGTGGGCACGGCGGAACAGAGCGCGAACGCGGGCGACGAGCTCGCGCGGCGAGAACGGCTTAATCAGATAGTCGTCGGCGCCGAGCTCAAGACCGATAATACGGTCCTCGATCTCGCCCTTAGCCGTCAGCATGATGATGGGGACATCCGAGGTATCGCGAATGGTGCGGCAAACGCGCTCGCCGGGGATCTTGGGGAGCATAAGGTCGAGCACGACCAGGTCGAACTGATGCTTCTCGAACTCCTCGATCGCGGACTGGCCGTCGCCGACGCCCACAACCCAGTAGCCTTCGCGCTCGAGATAGGCGGCGACGGCGTCACGGATTGCCTTCTCATCCTCGACCAGCAGAATCTTTTTTGCATCTGAAGCCATAACACGGCCCCCCTGTCTCAATTAGCTAAGAACAAGCCCATTTTAACGCACCTGAGCCCGCCGGATGCCGCTATGACGCGGCAGCTCGGCGGGCGGTACTCACAATTACAACGCGTTTATTCCCCTGTTGGCGCCTTTTTAACCCCTCTAAACTTAAAGAGAGAACAGGCGTGCAGTGACCGTCTCTGGTATACCCTGGCTGTTGCGCACCGTGGCGTACGTAAGGAATGAGTCCGATTTTCCCGCCGTAGCTGGATAATCGCCATATTCCAAAGCGCGGTCGGGCGACAGCAGCGAGCCATAGGTCTTGGCAGAGGTGTCGATCAGGAAATGCGACGCCTGTACCTTAACAAGGTATTTATTCTTCTTGCCAGCCGCACATGCGAGCGGCTCGCGTGACAGGAAGAGGTACGGCCCTCCCTCATTACCGATATACGTGCCCATATTGCCCAGGCTGCCCACGCCACTATAGGCCGCCTCGATAGAAAACACGAAGGTATCGCCCATATATACGGCCTCGAAAGGCGAAACTGACGAAGGGAGGACCAGCTGGGCACGCTTGGTGTTGTTGCCGTCAGTCAGGTCAATCGCCGTCATACCGTAATAGACGCCCTCATCATTGTGCACGCGGGGCGAGATGGTCAGGATGCCGTCGCTCACACGCGGGGCGGATGCGAAGCGGCCCGTTGACTTCCAAATAGTCTCAGGCTTGGACTCGCTGGGCGCCTGACGGTAACAGTACGAATCGTTACTCGTCTTGGTGCCGCCGGACGAAGGCATCTTATACCAGATGACCGACGACCCATACGCTGTGAAGAGCGGCGGATCGTAGTTTTCGCCGCCGCGGTCGAGCTCGACAGCGTTGCCGGTAAGGGAGGAGCCTGCAAGGTTTTGCGCATAGAGTTTCCAAGACGCATTGGCAAAGTTCATCTCGACCCATGCGAACACGCCATCACCCGCGCGAACGTCGTAAAACGCATAACCGGTTCCCTCAATGGGATCCTCGATAAGTGTGGTAAGCGAGCCATCGCCCAGGTTGAGCACACCAAGCGTATTGGCATGCAGGGCAGAAGCAGGCGCCATCATCGCGGCAGCGTAGTCGCCATCGCAGTAGTACAGCAGCGTGCCCAGCGGCAGCGTCCACGAGGCCGCGGGCTCAAGATCGATATCAACAGCTTCGTACTCATCAGTGATCGAGACAATCTTCGAATCGTCCTTGATAACCTGCGGCTCGCCAGCGGCGTCATCACTCGTGCCCGTTTTTTTCGAACAACCGGCCAGTACGGCAGCAGCACCGGTAGCGGCGCCACCCAGCACAAAACCTCGACGCGTTATTCCATTCTTAAAGCGATCAGCGATGCTCATTAGGCGATCTCTGCGCGAGCGGCCTCGATAGCGCGCGTAAGCTGATCGGCGCAAGAGGTCTTTTTCATACCGCAGGTATTACCGGCGAGAACCTCGATTACGCGATCGGCGGGAGCGCCCTCAACCAGCCTGGAGATGGCCTTGAGGTTGCCATCGCAGCCGCCAGTAAACTCGACGCCCAGCACCTTGCTGCCATCGTCAGAGAGATTGAGGTGAATATTGCGAGAGCATACACCCTGAGGCTTGTAGTCAAAACTAATCATTGAGATCCCCTCTCAGAAAGAAATTTCAGACGTCTATTATCCCCGCCTGGACCGACTTATTATCGCAAGCACCGATTCAACATCCTACGATGCTTGGACTGGTGGGGGCAAGATTAGCAGTCCGCACCCTGTACGTGGACCATGCGCTTCTCACGATACATATTGTGGTCGGCGACGCGATATACATCGGCCAGCGTATTTCCAGCCGTCTCGACGGTCGCCACGCCAATCGATGCGCTGACCGTCAGGGTCTCATCGCTTACCGCGGCAAGACCGAGACGAAGGTCCTGTTCCAGCCCGAGCGCAGACTCGTTGTCAGTATGGGGGCAAACCAGCAAAAACTCGTCGCCGCCAAGGCGCATCGGCAGATAATCCGCACCAGCCACCCGCCGCAGCACGGACGCCGTCCGTCGCAGCAGTTCATCCCCCATCTCGTGACCATAGATGTCGTTGGTCCGCTTGAGATAATTGCAGTCCAACATAATCACGCTCACGGGCAAGTCCTCGTTTACCAGGCTATCTCCGCGCGATTCAAGATAGTTGCGGTTGCGAAGCCCCGTCAGTTTGTCTTGATATGACAGCTCCTCGGCATGCTTGACCATCGATATGTTGTGCGTCGCCACGACGACCGACTCCAGCCGGCCTTGCTCATCGCGATGCTGGGGGACAACCTGTAGCGAGTACCAAGCGCCTCGACAATCTCGCACCTCGGCAGCCAAGTACGGTACGCCCTCCATACGCTCACGAAGCGAACTTATATCTACGAGTCCCACAACCGCTTCGCGGCTTTCGGGGCTCACGATATCCCGGCAGACCGTGTCCATAAAGTCATATGCCTCGCTGTGCTCGGCAAATATCTTCGCTATCGCCGGCGACATATTGATCCCCTCGATCTCGAGGGTGTCGAGATGCAAAAGGAAGGTCGAATCGTAGATGGCGCTTATGGCATTGATAATGCCGAGCTGTTTATCCTTTTCGACCAAATTGCGGTGGTCAACGATATTTCGAGCCAACAGCACCACGACCCAAAACGCAAGACACACCAAGACGCCGACGGCGACAAATGAAATCCTGTTAGACATGACCTCAGATTTGGGATATAGCGCAAACAGGCGGTAGTCCTTATATGCCGCACGCACGGCATACCATTCGTCTCCTCGATATTCGATGCGCGTCAGGCCGTCGTCTTTCCACTCAACTCCTACGCTGGTGAGGAGTCGGGCGAGCGACACGTCAGCATCGGCACTGTTGGATGAGACAATCTCCGCATCCTCCATAACAAGCACCGTGGGACCCTGGTGGAAGGTACTGTTCGAAAGCACGTCGGCTATGGCATATGAATAGTCGTCCGCCGTATCGGAAACAAGTGAGCGGTATGCCAGGGCAACGCCGTCGCCATACGGAACAGCACAGACGGCAAAAACGACACCACGGCGCTCATCGACAGTTGAGTAGGTCACTTTGGAACCTTGATACATCGATGCGACCGGCGAACAGGCCAACTCATCTCGCCACAACATGAGCGGATCGCGACCATCGATGTCGTAGTGGGCAGCCATATGGCCATCGGAGTCCATGACCATCAGCCCCGAAAGGTTCTCGGCATGGACAAATTGCTCGATAAGATCGTCGTTAACCTCAACGCGATCAGAGGACAGGAACGTCGCAAACGATTCGACCGCGGCGAGCAAATCGTGCGTCGCCTCGGTTTTTCTCCCCTGTTCGTAGCGGTCATATTTTTCGCAAGCGTTCTCCAAAAACACCATGGTTTCTTGGCCAAACCCAAGCGTTTTTTCGAGGCAGCGATGGGTTCCAACCGTATACAACAGGCCTAACAAGACGGCGCTGACAATAACGCTGGCAGCTATGACGTTCAGAGTCTTTCGACTCAAGCGGTGCTCATCAGTTGTCATGAATTTCCTCCTTGCCCGCCCGTCGTCGCTCCTGTCTTGTAATTGCCCACAATACGGTCAATCGTGCCATCTCGATCCATGTCGAACAGCGCGGTATTGAGATCCTTTACGACCGATCCTTCATAGCTGTCATCAAACGCGACGCCCAGGTCAACCGTCATAACATTGTCGGCAAACACACGGTAAACGCCGGGATACTGAGCAACGAGTCGGTCAAGCGACTGGACATCCGCCATCCAGCAGTCAACGTACCCTTTGACTAGAGCGGCTTTGCAGAGTTCGGCAGAGCCATATGATTTGATTTGAACGTCCGACGAGACCCCCAGATCCCCCGCAAGCAATCGGCGTTCACTCACCGAACCCGCAATCACCGCAATGGTCTTACTTCCATCGAGATGTGCCAAGGACTTGATGCCACTCGTTTTCTTGGCGGCAACCGAGACCGTCACGGTTAGATACGGCTCGGTCCAGTAATACTTATCCTCGCGATAACAGGGAGAATAGTCACACCACAGGCAATCGATATCACCGTTTTTGAGCAGCCGGTCGCGATCGTTCCAGTCAATATCGACAAACTGTGGCTTGAGCCCCGCACGCTTGCAGGCCTCGCGGGCGATGTCGATATCGATACCGGCGTAATCGCCCGTGGTATCGACATACACATAGGGGTCGTTATCCGTAACGCCGATTTTGAGCACCGGGAGATCTCTATCGGCTTCATTCGAGGAGGAAGAACTGCTTCGAACGGTATACGTCAGGGCGCCCGCACAGACGGCAACAAGGAGTATGAGCGTAAACGAGACGATGGTGGCCCGCTTGATGCGTCTGGGCACGTGCCCCCTTTCATCGAAACAGCAGTCGGAGTTCATTTTATTACCCGGGCGCATATGCGACAGTAAAAAAAGCGCCTCGCCCAAGACGGGCAAGGCGCCAAAGGCTGAAATGCATCCGCAAGCGGTCGAATTAGGTTAACCTACTCGAAGTTCAGCTGCTCCAGGCGATCGAAGACCGTATCGATGCGGGTGAGGAAGTCCCACGGATCAAAAATCTCGTCGAGCTTCTCCTGGCTGACGGTGCAGCGCGGATCGGCCTCGAGACGCTCCTTAAAGGTGGGGCCAGAGACACAATCCTGCACCTCGTGCCAGGTGGCCATGGCGTTCTCCTGCACAATGGCGTACGCATCCTCGCGGGTGATACCCGTATCGACGAGGGCAAGCAGGACCTTGGAGGAGAAGATGAGGCCGCGGGTCTTGTTGAGATTGGCCATCATGCGGGCCGGATACAGCTGCAGGCCGTCGATAACGCGAATGAGGCACTGGAACATATGGTCAAGCGCGATGAAGCTATCGGCCTGGGCGACACGCTCGGCGGAAGAGTGCGAAATGTCGCGCTCGTGCCACAGGGCGACGTTGTCGAAGGCGACCTGGGCGTTGGACTTCACGACGCGCGACAGACCGCAGACCTTCTCCATGGTGATGGGGTTGCGCTTGTGCGGCATGGCGGAGCTGCCCTTTTGGCCCTTGCGGAAGGGCTCCTCGGCCTCGAGTGTATCGGTCTTCTGCAGGTTGCGGACCTCGGTCGCGATGCGCTCGCAGGTGGCCGCTGTAGTGGCAAGCACGCCGGCAAGATAGGCGTGGTGATCGCGGCTGATGACCTGCGTGGACAGCGGGTCGTGAACCAGACCCAGGTGCTCACAGACGTACTCCTCGACGAACGGCTCGATGGAGCTGTAGGTGCCGACGGCACCGGAGATGGCACCGAAGGCAACGTTCTTGCGAGCATCCTCAAGACGATCAAGGTCGCGCTTGAGTTCCCATGCCCAAGAGCCAAACTTCATGCCGAAGGTCATCGGCTCAGCATGGATGCCATGGGTGCGTCCGGCGCAGAGCGTATTGCGCTCCTCGAAGGCGCGGCGCTTGCAGATCACGCCGAGCTTCTTGACGTCCTCGATAATCAGGTCACACGCCTGAGTAAGCTGATAGCACAGAGCAGTATCACCCAGGTCGGAGCTGGTCATACCGTAGTGAACCCAGCGACTAGGCTTGGGCTCGCCCTCGGGAACATCGGCGTCGATATATTCCTTCATGTTGGTCAGGAAGGCGATGACATCGTGGCGCGTGACCTCCTCGATCTCATCGACCTTCGCCTTCTCAAAGTTGGCATGGTCGCGGATCCACTGGGCCTCGTCTTTGGAAATGCCGATCTTGCCGAGCTCCGCCTGGGCCTCGCAGGCCAGAACCTCGATCTCCTGCCAAATGGCATACTTGTTCTCGAGGGAGAAAATATGTCCCATCTCCGGGCGGGTATAGCGATCGATCATAGCGGCTCCTTTTTGGTTATTGGCACGTTGGTCGTAACTCAACCATTGTACCGTGCGCGGGTGCGAGTATGGGCAGCAGGCATTAACCTAACATTTTGGAATTGGAGCGGGCATGGGGACATCCGCGTATTTGCTTCGCAAATCCGCACCGGCTGCGGTCGACAAACCTGGGTCCGGGGAGACGCGGGGGCGAAACCGGTCGAATCTGTCGTTCCCGAAATCGACCTCGGCTGATGGAGCGGGCAACGGGACGTCTGCGCATTTGCTTCGCAAATCCGCACCGGCTGCGGTCGATCTCCTCGGATTCACGGAGACGATGGGGAAGACTTTGTTGAATTGGCCGTCCCAAGGTCTCCCGCGCTCGATGGAGCGGGCAACGGGACGTCCGCGCATTTGCTTCGCAAATCCGCACCGGCTGCGGTCGCCTATCGGCGACCTTGCCTGCTCGCTATAAACGCTTCGCGTTTATTTAACGCTCGCACCCTGTCGGGTTCGAGTCCCGGCACTTTATTGAAAAAGGCACAGTAACGAAACGTTACCGTGCCTGAAATTCGAATGGAGCGGGCAACGGGACTCGAACCCGCGAGTGTCAGCTTGGGAAGCTGATGCCTTACCACTTGGCGATGCCCGCATATGTGGGGGATAGTATAACGCGGTTGTCTTGTTCGATACAAGGGTGGCGATGCTTGTTTTAGCTGTGGAGATTCGTTTGAAAATCGCGTCAATTGTGGAGACGAGGACCTTTGACTTCCTGTTCACCTTATCTTCTACCTGCGCTTTTGCTTGATTGTTGTATTTGAGCTCAATTTGTCAGGAATTGGGCAAGCTTTTGGTCAGGCTCCGGTACTTACCCGCATGAACCTCGGGGGTAGCCTCATCCTACGCGTCGCAGCCTCCCCGTGCGACGCACGAGGGATAAGGAGCAGCCATGTCCAACGCACCCACGCACTCTGTCCACAGCGCAATCGCAACAGGTCCGCTGCTCCTGCTCCTCTTCCTGCTTTTCGGCTGCCTGGCACCGGGAGCCGCATTTGCCGTTGATGGCTACGACCAGCTCGGCTTCCGCACTATTAGCGATGATTGTGGGCCCTTCTTTATCGGCAAGTATGAAGCTCAAGACGCCTCGATTGCCTACTGCATGAACCAGGAGCGCCCCGGCCCCACCAAGCCGGGCGGCCCATGGCTCAACTTTGATCAAGGCTGGGTGTGGCTCGACGACGAGTTCGCGGCAATCGTTTGTCACGGATATCCAACCACCACGTCGTTTGGCGGTTACCATCTTTCACCCGATCGCGCCCGCGCCGCCACCCAGCTTGCCGTATGGATGCTCAACGGCACTACCCATGTCGACGGCACCTACTCCTACACGACCGCTCAGGGTAAAACCAAGAGCGGACACTTTACCGCCGACAATGAAGTCGTGGCGGCTGCGCGGTGGCTCCACGACAGCGCAAAATCAGGAAGCATCAAAGCCGCTCCGCACCGCGCGCGACGCTATCTAGGGGCCGTATCGGGCGGCAGCAAACGTCAAGACATGCTCTATGTACTGCCGGCGGTCTCTGTTTCCTTCCAAAAGCAGTCTGCTAACACCGTTATTACCAGCGGAAACAATACCTATCAGTTTACCGGGGCAACATTCGATATTTTTGAGAGCGCCAGCGGCGCGCGTGTCGGCACCATCAAGATGGACAGCAACGGTCGAGCGCAAGCAACACTTCTGCCCAACACGGCATACCACCTAGTTGAAACGAAGGCGCCGGCCGGCTATGTCCCCCGTCGTGATCGTATTGCCTTTACCACGGGGAATGACGGCGGGCGGGTCGCCATTGATGAACAGCCCGGCACCATCAACCTGCGTATCGTAAAACTCGATGCCGCGACGAATGCCGGCCCCCAGGTGGGATCTTCACTCGCAGGAGCAGAGTTCACGTGTGTGTCGCAATCAACCCCTGGATGGGCACAAATCCTCACGACCGACGAAAGCGGTCGGGCCACCCTCGCCGATGTCCCCTTAGGAACCTTTACCATCTACGAATCAAAAGCCCCCGAGGGCTACCTGCCATCCAACGACAGCTGGACCTATACCGTTGGAGCCGACCAGCTCGGCGATTCAGGCGTGGTCGAGATCGAATCCCGCATTTCTGATATCCCCATTGCGTTTGACCTTGAGATTTCCAAATTCAAGGATTACGGCAATAGCGACCAATCCGGCCTGGAGCAGCCGGCGGGTGGTGTTGTCTTTGAGGTTGTCAGCAACAGCTCTCAGCAGGTTGTTGGCACACTGACCACAAACATCTATGGCTTTGCCTCCACCAAAGATCAGCCCGAAGCATGGTTCGGCACAGGCAAGCGACCCGCCGGTGTCCACGGAGCTGTCCCATACGACCGTGCCGGCTACACGATTCGCGAGGTTCCGGAAACCGTCCCCGAGGGTTTTAAACGTGCAGGGGAATGGACCGTCGGGGCCAATCAGATTTCCGACGGGGCCGAGCTTCAATATATTGTGGACAACCACGCGCTGTCGACGCATCTCCAGATTGTAAAACGCGATGCCCAAACAGGCGCTTCTGTTCCCCTAGCCGGATTCACCTTCCAACTCCTCGACAGCAATCACGAACCTGTCTCACAAACTTGCTGGTATCCAGCACATAACGTAATGGACACCTTTACGACTGACGCGACCGGCACCGTCACACTGCCCGAATCGCTCATGCCGGGCACCTATTATGTACGCGAAACCTCGGCCAAAGAGCCCTATCTTGTCGGCGAAGAGATCGAGGTAAACATACCCGCCGACATGAACCTAACGCCCGTTGCAATCGCCTCGTATTATGACCACGCCGCGACCGGAAACATCAGGATCGTTAAAACCGATGCCATAGACGGCAGCAGCCTCGCGGGCGCCGTCTTTGAGATCCGTGCCTCGGGTGATATCGTGCGCCCCGACGGTAGCATTGCCGCGCTCGACGGTGAGACCGTCGCGACCGTCACGACGGATGAAACTGGAGAAGCACGCGCGGACAACCTCCCACTGGGATCTGGCACCGCACGCTACGAGGTTGTCGAGACTCAAGCGCCGGCAGGCTTCTTGCTCGATCAGACAACCCATATTGTCGACCTTACTTATGCCGACCAGAAAACACCCGTTGTAGAAGCACGGCTTAACGTATCCGACGATTACACCAAGGTTGATATCTCCAAGGTCGATGCAAGCGGTGAGCAGGAAGTGGAAGGCGCACAGCTCACCTTATATGGTCCCGATAAAACCGAAATAGACTCCTGGACCTCATCCGACAAGCCGCACCGCGTCGAACATCTTGCACCCGGCACCTACTCGTTGCGCGAAATGATGTCTCCGCGGACCTATGACCTTGCCGAGGAGATAACGTTTGAAATAAAGGATACGGGAGAAGTCCAATCCGTCGCGATGAAGGATGCGCCCATCGAGATCAAGGGGCAGGTCGACAAGCGTCAGGAACTTGTCCAACCTATCGAAAAGGGCCTGTTGGCCAACGGCGATGGTAAAAACCGTGCCGCGATGCAAACCAATACGGATGGGCTTTTCTCCTATACCATCGACGCTCGAAACGATTCAACTACCTGGGTTGATGAGTTCACAATTACCGATGATCTTGAGTGCGCCGAGGACGATACGGCGAGATTCGTCTCAATCGAAACCCCCGTCGCCATCGGCGACCTCAATGGTCTGTGCAACGTGTGGTATCGCACGACGCCGTTGGGCTCGACAGACGTCGATGAGCCGGCAAACGCGACACTTGACGATGGGCACGAAAATCCTTGGCTTGAGTCCGACGAAGTAAGGGAAAGTCTGGGTGAGGATTGCCGCCTCGTCGATTACGACGGCTGGCACCTCTGGAAGGCGGATGTCTCGACCACGGAATCCACCACACTCGAGGCGAAAGAACTCGACCTTGCGTCCAACACCGTCGTAACGGGCATTCGCATTGAATACGGTGCGGTAGCCGCCGACTTTACGACTCGAAGCGATGCGGATTCTTGGACCCGCGATGATCTCAAAGATGAGCACGACGACCTTGACGATGCCAAAGCAATCCTTGGCACAGACGCTCGGGGCGCAGTCGTACACATGCAGGCAACGTCGGCTTATACGCCCCAAACCGCACTCACCAACAGCGCACGCGTCGATCTTTGCCGCAACGGTGGCGGCGATAAACTTGAGTCGCATGACGAGGACAGCGTCATTCAACGCTGTACCCTACCGCAGGACCTACCGGCAACAGGATCAGTTCCCATCGCCGCTTGCATCACCGCGCTCCTGACCTCGGGTGCCGCAGCCCTATGGTTCGCTCGCCTTAGGTCGATCCCAAAGAAGCGCTAGCGCGATGAAAAAGCGGGCGAGCCAGGGGACTGGCTCGCCCGCTTTCAATCATGTAAATCGCCGTATCTACTCTGCAGACGAAGATCCACCATCAACGATTGCCTGCTCGGACTCAGGAATCCCATCGGCACCCGTACTCTGTTCTTGCTCCACCTCTTCGCTGATTGCGGAGGCGGGGGTCGAGCCCTTCGCGCCCACGATGTAGGCAGCCCCAAATCCTAACGCAATGGCAATCAAGGTCAAAATCACGTAGACAGGCCAATGGCGCTTAATATACGAAAACACGTTGACTCCTTAGAGCTCCGTCTACGAACGGCGGATAACCTCGGTCACGACCTCGGATACCGTGGCAATGTTCGTCGGGTTGACATTGTGGGGCAGGTCGTCCTCGGTACGAGCGCAAGCCAGACGCGTGCCATCCACGCCGGCGATGGTGAGGGCTCGGCGGCTCGCCTCGAGCGCGGCATAGGCATCGGTCTTGGCATAGGGCATCTCGAGCGCGCCACAATCGACATGGAACGACTTGCACACCTTGCTGACCAGGTTCATGATGCGGCGATCGCCCTTGAGCAGCTGCTGTTCGCCCTCAACCGTCACCACCGAAAGCCTACCGGCGCCGACGGATTCAAGATTGATGAAGAATACGCCGCGGAGCTTATCGCGGTGCGAAGCCAAGAAGGCCTTCATGCCGGCGCCATCACAATCCGAGGCGCCCGTTGCCACAAACCAGATATCGTGACCGAGCAGCTCATCATCGCCCATAGAGGCGACAGCCGAGAGCATATCTTCGGAAGAAGCGCCATCGGAAGACGTAGCGCCGCCCTTCCAGCCATCGTTATCGTCCTCGAAGTTATCCCACGAACCGATACCGCGACCGGACTTCTTGGCATCGTAATCGTCTTCGACGCCCAGCCAGTCACTCATGCTGTCCTGCTCGTTTTTCTTTTTACGGCCGAACAGGCCACCCAGGCCGCGCTTACGAGACTTGGGTGCCGCCGGGGCGGGAGCCGAAATGGTCTCGATCGGCTGCGCGCCCGACGCAACGGGCATAGGAGGCGCAACGGGTGCCGATGTGGGTTCGGGACCCTGGGCAGTAGCAAAGGGGTCGTTGACCTGGGCAGAGGGATCGGGAAGGTCGAACAGCGACGTGCGAGACGCAACGTTTGCCTGCTTCATCGACGGCAGCGACGGATCGGGGACCGAAGCCAGCGGAGACGAAGAGGGCGCAGGCGACGGTGCCGACGCCGGATCGGGAACATTCATCTGCGGACGCGGTGATGCCTGGGAGGAAATCTGGGCCATAAGGGAATCGACCGTTTCGTCCTGGGTGGGAGCGACATCGGCAACCGTGGCACCGGAACCACTCGGGGTCGGCATGGTGAAAATCTGCGTGGAGTAAGGCCTCGACTCATCTGTCTCGGGAGCCTCGGAAACCGCAGGCACTTCCTCCTGCTCGGCCTCGGTCGACTCATCTTGCTCGGCTGCCGCGTATTGTTCTTCGTCAGAGTTGGCCTCGACGGACTCGTCCTCGGCGGCATCTTGGATTTCGGCAGCATCAATAGGCTCGTCATCGTCCACCGCGTCGCCCTGTTCATCGGAAACAGGAAGGGGCTCGGCAATCGCGGTGCCTTGCTTTTCAAACGTTATCGTGGAATCGAACTTCGCGGCATCAAACGACATGGTGCTATCGACGTGCTGCTGGGCCTCGAAAGACGTCGTCGCCTCAACAACATCCGCGGACGTCGGTTGCTGGGACTCAAAGGACGTTGTAGCTTCGGCGGCGTCGACGGGCACGGACTGCATAGCCTCGTTCTGCTCGAACTCTTGCGCCGCGAGCTCACGTGCCGCCTCGGCTGCCTGCTGCTGAGCGATAGCCTCCTGCTCGGCAGCCTCGCGTGCGGCAGCGCGCTTCTCCTCGAAATCGTCGACAAATTTCTTGCCCTTTGCAAGCGCACCCTTAAAGAAGTTGGAAGCGCTGGCGCCAATAGACGAGAACGCCGATGCAATGTCGGCATGGGGCGTTGCCGCGGGAATCTCGGCAGAGAAATCAGTATCGCTCTCGTAAGACACGCGCCTCGGCTGTTCAACGTAATCGTCGTCAGACTCGTCCGCAACGTCTTGCACCGGCGCGGCGGGAGCCAAAATGTCCAGTCCTGCCGCGGGATCGATCGCGGACACCGCCTCGGGCTCGGCAGCGGTAACCGCGGCAGACTCATCATCCACGGTGACAACGGGGGCAGGCTCGAGCTCAAACGTCGGCTCCTCGCCCTCCTCGTAATCGAGCGTGCAGGACTCGGGAAGCATTCCGAGCGCACGGATGGCATCCGAACCAAAGCGGATGTTGCCGGCGGCGTTGCGATAGAGCTTGGGCTCGGGCTCGACCGCGGCAGGTTCCTCCGCCGACTCGGCAGCGGGAACCTCGTCATTGAACTCTTCGGCCTGGACAGTCTGATTCTGATCCTCGGGCACGATGGCGCCAATCAGCGTCTCGTCGGCAGACGCACCCTCAAAGCCCTCGATCTGCTCGTCGAAAGCCTCACCCTGTTCGGGCTCGGTCTGAGCGCCGGGAGCAATCGGCTGACCGAACTCGTCCTCGGCATAGGTAGGTTCTTCGTACTCGATGGTGTTGCCGTAGTCGTTTTGCTGCTGGGCCGCGGCATACTCCGCCGCCGCACGCGCCATTTCCTCGGCACGACGCTTCTGCTCCCCAAAATAGGTGTCGAACGGAACATCGTCGGGAAACTCGTTTTCGCCCTGGAAGGGAGCGACGTTGTCCATAACGCCGAGCATAGCGGCGACAGAAGACTTGTTGCACACCGCGCCGGACGTATAGGGAAGAATGTGGCGGTTAGAGATGATGTTTGCCGCGTTGGCAAGTGCAACGAGGGAAGCGAGGATCGCGACAATCCACAGCAGAACCTTGAGCGCGCCGGGAAGCGGCAGGATGCGCAGGATGGCAACGGCAGCAGGGGCAACCGTGGCAACAGGCAACAGCTTGGCGATAAGCGCACGATACGAAGCATAGGGCTCACGGGCGAGCAGCTCAGCACGGGGAGAGTCGTAGTGTGCGACAACGACCACCGGGCGGTTGCGCGGAGACGCGAGCGGACCCGAGGCTTTGTGGTAGGCGATGACATTTTGGCTCACGCCCGTCTTGCCCAGGCGCGAAACCACGGGGTGGCCCGTGCGCTCGAGCACGTAAAGAACGGCGCCGACAATGGCCAGCAAGGTGCCGACCAAGCCGACACCGCCGCCGATGCCCATCAGCAGGGCGCCGGCAAACGCAAGAATACCGGTAACGGCAAATGCCAATCTACTGGGCGCCGGAGCATTGAACTCCTGAACCTCGGGATCAAAGCCGTGGTTGCGGAAGATCTGAGCGATATCCTCGGCAGCCAAGCGCTCTTCTTCGCTGCATGCCGGCGTAATGCCGGTGTTCTGCAGCAGGTGGTTAATATAGTTCTGGGTGTTCGCCATGTGCGCTCCACATCCATAATCCGACAAATAGGCCCAATGCATGCACATTAGAACCGTATATAGTCGAAAGTATACCCCGAGCGAGCGCAAACGACCGAATTCGGGCCATCTTAACGCCCCGAGCGGACAAGGATATAGCCTAATCTCCATATCGGACTAAAATCATGGCAGCAAACCACCTTCTCATGCGAGGACCCTATGACGGCAAGCGACACGACCGCGACAATTAAAAAGGGGAATTCGGAGCCCAGTTTCGATAAAACGGCTCAGCGCATCCTCAATCTTTTCTTTGTGCTCAACAGCTCCCCCGAACCGTTGACGACCGAGCAGATCGTCTTGGATTCCGACCTGGGATATGGCTCGGGCAATATCGACTCGGATAAGCGCAAGTTTCGGCGCGATCGTGACAAACTGCTCGAGCGTGGCATCTTAATCAAGGAGGTTCGCCCCGCCGGTGCGCAGGAGACCGAGGAAAGCTCGTGGACAATCGACCGCGAGCACACGTTTGCTGCAGGCGGCCTCATCACCGCAGACGACGCCGATATCCTGCTCAACGCCATCGACCAGACGCTAGCGGCCGGCTCATCCACTTTTGCCGCACCGCTTGCCGATATTCGCTCCAAGATTGCCTACCTCACCGGTGGGACGACGGTGGACGAAACACCGATTCGCCGCTCTCCCACCGTCGATGCGGTATGGAGCGCCTTTGCCGAGCGATGCGCGCTGCGATTTTTATATCAGAACGGACGCGGCGAGCAGAAAGAACGTACCGCCTGTGTCTACGGCATGTTCGAACGCGAGGGCGTGGCGTACTTCTGCGGCCTCGACAATGTCACCGACGACATCAGGACATTCCGCTGCGACCGTATCGTTCGCGCTTGGCGTCCTTCGAAGGCCTACGCCATCCCTGCGGACTTCAATCTCAACGACTATCTGTTCTTTGAATTCGATTTCGCCGACCGACCGCCCGTTGCAGCCACGTTCTCGTTCGCCCCTCAGACGCAGATCGACATGATCAACGGCCTCACGCGCGGGCGAGGTGAGCTCGCACACACCGATGCGGGATGGATCTGGACCGTTGACGTGCGCGATCTTGAAGCCGCCGCCTCATTTTGCATGGCCCACGCCATGGACGGCATGAGGCCCATGGCCCCCAAATCGCTCAAGCAGGCGTGGAACCACCTCATTGAAAGGACGGTGCACGAGCATGCCCGTGCGTAAACTCACCAGCGAGCAGAGGCTCTCGCGCGCCATCGACATCATGGAGGCCCTCTACGCCGCCGGCGAGAGCGGCATGACACGAACCGAGATTTGCAGTCGCTTTGACATCACGGGGGCGTCGCTCGACGAGATTCTCGAGATCGTCTCGACGCTCGCGGACCGAGAATCGGGTGCGCGTATCATCTGCGAATGCCACGGCGAGCGCGTGGTCCTCACCGGTGACGCCGGGCGTGTACTACCGCTGCGCCTGAGTGCCGCCGAGGGCGCTGTGCTCAACCACGAACTTGAATCGTTGGGGATCGAGCCCCAGGCGGCGGCTCGAATTCGACATGCTCTTCTACCCGAAGAGCTCGGCTATAACCAGCACGTCTTTGACACCGTCAACCACGGGTCGCACTGGCAGCAGCTGAGCTGCGCCATTCAGGACGGCGTTCGCTGTCGTATCTCGTATCGCTCGATGGACGATGCGCGGCCACGCGAGCGTCTGGTCGACCCCTTGCGCATTACAGCAAACGGCGACCAAACATATCTGATTGCCTGGGACATCGCGGTCGATGAGCAGCGCACCTATCGCATGGATAAAATCGAGGGACTCGCCTTGACGGAAGACTCCGTCGTGCCTCACGCACCGGACGTTGCATCCCTCCACGATTCCCTTGCCCGGACGCAGCGTAGCGCAAAGCTCTTGATGCCATTCGATATGGCGGAGCATCTGGACTGGGCCGGCATCACCCTAATCGAGCGCAGCGGGACAGACACGGCAACGGTAACCGTACATTACGGCTCCGAGCGTTGGCTGCTGAGCCAGATAATCGCAGCGGGCGGAGCCATCCGCATCTTGGATGACCCCGCCCTGTCAAAGCGTCTGTGCGATATGGCAAAAACCCTCGTCTGTCCGCTTTAGCGCCGCCGCTCGTGGCGTGCACGCCACAGCTGTAGATAGTGCCCGATCTGCGCCGATTCGATGCGCTGGTAGGAGCTCGTGGGCAGCGACGTTAAGAACTTCTTGCCATAGCCCTTCGTCACCAGGCGAGGATCCGCCAAGATCAGCACACCGCTATCGGTCGACGAGCGAATCAAACGCCCCGCGGCCTGCTTAACCTCGAGCACCGCCTCGGGCAGCGAATAGCGCGCCCATGCGCGGTCTTCGCGCAGGTTGCGCTCGCACGAGAGCGGGTCCGTGGGGCTCGAGAACGGCAACTTGGGAATGATGACGCAGCGCAGCGTCTCGCCGCTGGCATCAAACCCCTCCCAGAAGGCCTTGAGCGCAAAAAGCGACGAGGTCGGTTCGTTGATAAACCGGTCGCGCAGGCGACGAGGAGATGAGTTGCGCTGCTGGCAGTTGAGCTCCAGACCCGCACGGGCCATCTTGGGCTCAACGCGGGCGTATAGGTCCTCCATGTCGCGCCGGTTGGTGAACAACGTGAGCACCGATCCGCCCATGGCAAGATGGGCGTCGACCAGTACGCGCTCGAGCGCCGTAAGATAGCTCTCACGATCGCGCGGATCGGGGATATCGCCCGCAACGACTACAGCCATGTTCGAATCGAAGTCGTAGCTCGAATCCAAGTGCAGCGATGACGACGTTGAAGCACCGATGCGATCAAGGCCGACCGCATGGTTAAAGTGCTCAAAGCTTTTGGACACCGTCATGGTCGCCGAGGCAAAGATAGCCGTGTGAACCTCGGGCAGCCACTCGGTTGCCAAGGCCTCGCCAATGTCGATGCGCTCTGCGGTCATTGACTCTCCGCCGGCACGCAGCCTGCGATTGACCTGCAGCGAATACACGTAGTGTTCATCGGTACCATCAATGATGAGTTTTAGGTTCTCGGCCAGCTCGTGCAGGCGGCGCGAGATATCACCCAGGTCGACAACAACCTCTGGCTTGTCGGCGGCGACGGCTTGCACCAGCGCGTCGACGCTCTTGTCAGCTTGTTCCAATGCGTCGATGCCAGTGTAGGCCGACTGTAAGAAATCATGCCAGTCGTCAGATTCGCGCAGCTCGGGGCCAATCCATAGATTGGCATTGTCATAGCCCCCACGGGCACGGCGACCGAGCTCGCGAACGCCATCGAACACGCCGGCGATCGCCATGCTCGCGCGCGCAACCGTCGACGTCGCCTTGGCGGTAAGGCCCAGATAGAGCGTAGAGCCCTCGGAGGTTGCCAAATCACGGGAAACCTGGCTTAGCGTGCCGGTGCTCGAGCCACCCAGACGCTCAAACAGAACGCGTGATTCGTCCGCCGACACCACACGCGCCCACTGGCGGCGCGCCTCGCGCTCGATGGAATGGGCCTCGTCGATTACCCAATGACGAATCGGCGGCAAAATCCTGCCCTCGGCCGCGACGTTGCGGAACAGCAGGGAATGGTTGGTGACCACCACATCGGCATGCGCCGCACGACGGCGAGCGCCGTGGACCAAACATTTATCAGGGAAAAACGGGCAGAGGCGACGAGCACACTCGCGCGAGGCCGTCGTAAAGTCGGGACGGTTGACGCTGCGCCACCGAATGCCGAGCGAGTCGAGGTCGCCATCGGCTGATTGGCAGACGTACGCCATAATGACCGCGACCGCCGTGAGCGTGTCCGCCGGATCGCGCTTGGTGGTAATCTCGACCTGGCCGCGGCTCATGCGCTCGAGCTTGCGCAGGCACGGATAGTGGTCATACCCCTTGAGAGCGCAAAATGACAGACCACCGTCCAGTTGCTCGGCAAGTTTTGGCAGCTCATGGTACATGAGCTGGTCGGCAAGATTGTTCGATTTGGTCGCAATACCAACCGTGATGTTGTTACGGCGTGCTGCCTCGGCAAAAGGCACCAGATAGGCCATCGATTTGCCGACGCCTGTGCCTGCCTCAATTACTCGATGAGTGCCCGTGACCAGCGCATCGCGGACCTCGAGCGCCATCGCGATCTGCTCATCACGCGGCTCGTAGGTGGGATACATGCGATTGACCAGGCCACCTGGCGCATAGTCTGCCTCGATCTCCTCACGACTCGGCATCTTGAGAACCGGCAGCTCATCGGCGTCCACCCGATCGTCGGCGCGATCGGCCTTGAGAACGTCAGCACGAGCGGCGCTGAGAGAGAAGATAGAACCAGGGTTCTGCCCCGCCAAGAATGAGAAGATAGGACGATAGGACCAAGGCACGTCCGGATGCATGTCGGCTAGGCGCGCCATGAGGCCCTGGGGCAAGTCGGTGAGCGCCACGAGCAACACGCGCCATACGCCACACAGGGCGTCGACGTCGGCATTGGCACGGTGTGATACCGAGTCGCAGCCAAACAGATCGGCCATAAAAGACAGCTTGTGCGAGGCCAGGCGCGGAAGCGCGATGCGCGACAGCGCCAGCGAATCGATCCAAATATCGCTCACGTTGACGCCGCCTTTGATCGACTCGATAAACGAGCGGTCGAACGTGGCGTTGTGTGCGATCACCGGGCAGCCACCGACAAAATCGGCGAGAGCGGCGACGGCCTCAACCGCCGACGGGGCATCTGCCACATCGGCATTTGTAATGCTCGTGAGCTCGGTAATCTCGGCGGGAATCAGCTGTTTGGGATGCACGAAGGTATCGAAGCGGTCGATGACCTCGCGGCCCGAAAGACGGGCCGCCGAGATCTCGATCAGCTCGTTGTCCTGCACCGAAAGACCCGTGGTCTCGGTATCGAGGACAATCACATCTTCCTCGATAAGGCCGAAGGACTGCGTTTTGGCGCGTTCGGCAAGCGTGGCATAGGAGTCGATGACAAACTGCGGCGTTCCTGACGAAACCGCGTCCTCGATTAGCATGCAATGCCCGCTCGACGAAGGCCCATACGGATCAGGCTGTCACAGACCTGCGGGAACGTCATGTCGTCGGTGTGGCGGATCTCATCCGGATACAGCGACGTATCGGTCATGCCGGGAATGGTATTGGTCTCGAGGATGACGGGGCCGTCCTCGCTCACGATAAAATCGCTGCGCGAGATGCCCAGGCAACCGAGGGCCTTGTGAGCAGCACAGGCAAGCTCCTGAGCGCGAGCGTAATTCTCGGGTGAAATCTGCGCCGGAATACGATGGATGTCCGTAGGGTCGACATACTTCACGTCCAAATCGTAGAACTCGCAGTCCTCAGGCTTGCGAATCTCGACAATCGGCAGGGCGCGCACGTCGTCCTCGCCGTACACGCCGACGGTGATCTCGGTACCCTCGATGCACTTCTCGACCAGCACTTTGTCGCCGCACTCAAACGCCTTGGCAATTGCCGCGGGCAGCTCGGAGGGCTCATGGACCAGGGAAATGCCATAACTGGAACCGTTGACGGCCGGCTTCACAAAGCTGCGCTCGCCACAAACCTCGACGATATGATCGATATCGACTTCATCGCCCACCTCGAGCGCAAGGCCGGGGGCAATGGGAATGCCCGTCTTGGCGTACAGGAGCTTAGAAACCTCCTTGTCGGCACCGCAGGCGCTGGCAAGCACGCCCGAGGCCGTGTAGGGGATACCCAGGGTCTCCATGGCGCCCTGCATGGTGCCATCCTCGCCGCCGGCACCGTGCATGGCAATAAACGCCACGTCAAAGCCGCCGGTCGCCATGGTTACCATAAAATCATCGGCAGCCGTGTCGAGCAGCTCCACCGAAGTGTAGCCGGCCTCCTTCAAGGCAACCACGACGTTCTTTCCCGAATTGAGCGAGATCTCGCGCTCAGCGGACTGACCGCCCGCCAAGACCGCTACGTGCATGTTCTCTAGGCTTTTACCCGGCATGGGCAGACTCCTCCTCTATAATTTCTGCAGCTGATACCATATTGTAGCGATACCCTCTACGTTTCCCCAAAATCGAAAGGCTTCCATGAATCCCAGGACTAAATCTCAGGACATTCGCGACTTGAGCCAAAACGATATTCGCGAGCTCGTGGCCGAACTTGGCCAGCCCGCCTTCCGCGCGAAGCAACTCATTGAATGGGTCTTTGAGAAGAACGTTTGTTCGTTCGACGACATGACCAACCTTCCCAAGGCTTTCCGCGAGCAGCTTAAAGAGGCTTTTGCCTTTGACACGCCGACTGAACTCACCAAGCAGGTTTCCAAAGATGGCTCTCGCAAGTATCTGCTCGAGTACCACGACGGCGTTTCCGTCGAGACTGTCGGCATGCCCCGTCGTAACAAGCTTTCCGTCTGCGTTTCCACCCAGGCTGGTTGTGGCATGGGCTGTGCCTTTTGCGCTACCGGTCTCAACGGCCTCAAGCGCTCTCTGACCGCTCAAGAGATCGTCGACCAGGTACTTCATGTATCCAACGACTTTGGCGAGCGCGCCACGAGCGTTGTCTTCATGGGCCAGGGCGAGCCGTTTGCCAACTACGACGAGGTTCTCAAGGCGCTGCGAATCCTCAACGACCCCGATGGCATCGGTATCGGCGCTCGTCACCTCACCGTCTCTACCAGTGGCGTTATTCCCGGTATTCGCAAATTTGCCGACATCCCCGAGCAGTTCACGCTTGCTGTTTCACTGCATTCCGCCATCCAGTCGACGCGCAATAAGCTCATGCCCGGTGTTAAGAAGTACACGCTGCTTCGCCTTCACGAAGCGCTTCAGCTCTACACCGAGAAGACTGGCCGCCGCCCGACCTATGAGTATGCCATGATTGAAGGCGTCAACGATACGAATCCCGAGATGCAGGCGCTCTGCGACTTCTGCGAGGGAACGTTGTGCCACGTTAACCTGATTCAGCTTAACGACATCGAGGGCAGCCCGCTCAAGCCGTCGCCGATTCATAAGGTTGAGGATCTTCAGCGTCGTCTTGAGTCCCGTGGCATCGAGACCACGATTCGTAACTCCCGTGGTAACGATATTGACGCCGCTTGCGGACAGCTGAAGCAGCGCTTCAAAGTTCAGAAGAACGCATAGGGGAGTCGCATCCCAAAACGTTTCATGTGAAACATCGAACAGCCCCGGTTGCAGGATATGCAACCGGGGCTGTTTCATTTATTGGCCTCAATTTTACTCAGCTGCTACTGGTTCCATTTTTACGGCCAAAATAAGGGGTCCTTGTCTCATGAATCAGACAAGGACCCCTCAAAATATGCTGAGTAATTGTTAGGTACCTAATAGCCTACATTTTCCCATTGGTTGCTAACCCAACCTTGATTAATCTTGGGATTCTTCGTTACCTGAGCAGTACGCATGGCAACATCTTCTGTCATAACATCCATTTTCTTTTTGGAAGTATCGACGATATCTTGTGCGCCACGAAGCAAACGACCTCTAAGTTCATCGTCTGTCGCGATCTTATATCCAGCAAAGGCACCAGCCGCGATAGTCGTCGCCAATGCAATCGCTGTTAAGATCTTATTCCTCATCTTGGCCTCCTTGATCAAACTGAATCATTTCGCCAAGAATACGAGAGAGCTCTTCCTCGTCTTTAAACTCAATCTCAATCTTATTCTTTCCACGCGAGCTCTTCACACGCACGTTGGTATTAAATACCTGACGAAGCACACGGGCAGCCTTTTTAAAAGACTGAGGCGTTGCAGGCCTAGACGTCTTAGGTGTCTCTCCGGCAGAAAACAACGGAGCAAGATTTTCTGTCGCTCTTACGGAAAGACCCTCCGCAACAACTTTCTCTGCAAGTCGAATACGCGCGTCCTCATAGGGCACTGCAAGAATCGCACGTGCATGACCAGCAGTAAGTTTGCCCTCAAAAATCATCTGCTGAACTATTTCGGGGAGATCGAGAAGACGCAGTGAGTTTGTAATTGCAGAGCGTGACTTGCTTACTGCCTTCGACAATGCCTCCTGTGTCATACCGCTGGCATCGATGAGTTGTCGATAGCCCTTAGCCTCTTCGACGGGATTCAGATCGGAACGCTGAAGATTTTCGATAAGAGCAAGAGCCAGCATCTCTTCATCATTAACGTCTTTAATGATGACAGGCAGCTCTTCAAGACCAGCAAGCTTTGACGCCTGGTAACGACGCTCACCAGCGATGATCTCATAGCCGTTTCCATGCTTGCGAACTAAAAGCGGCTGCAAAACGCCATGTTCTTGGATTGACTCGCTCAACTCGCGAAGTTCAGTTTCGTTAAAGTGAATTCGCGGCTGATTAGGGTTGGGAACAATATCCTCAATAGGTAGCTTTGTTTCAGATGCGGCATTTGAAGCCGATACAGCCGAACCACCGGTCTCATACTCGGCCTCTGAGACCAAAGCATTGAGTCCACGTCCCAACCCGCCACGCTTCTTTACACTAGGCACGCTTGATCACCTCTTTTGCAAGGTTCATATACGCTTTTGCACCCTTATTCTGAGGTGCATAGGTAATTACCGGTTCTCCAAAAGACGGAGCTTCGGAGATTTTAACCGTACGTGGGATTAGCGTCTTAAACGCCTTATCACCAAAGTACGATTGAACCTCCTCAACAACCTGATTCGATAGTGAAGTACGCGAGTCATACATGGTCATAAGCACACCATAGGTGTCTAAGCCCTTATTCAGACGTGATTTAACCATCTTCATTGACTCAAGCAGCTTCGTAACACCCTCGAGTGCGTAATACTCGCACTGGATAGGAATCAAAACGCTGTCTGCTGCGGTCAAGGCGTTGATAGTAAGCAGGCCGAGCGAAGGGGGACAGTCAATGAAAATAAAATCGAACTCGTCCTGAATCGGCTCAAGTAAATCTTTGAGGCGGGTTTCACGAGCGATTGCGCTTACGAGTTCAATTTCCGCGCCTGCAAGCTGAATTGTAGCCGGAATTACGAATACCTTTTTGCAATTTGTATCAAGAACAAGCGATTCTGCCGGCACATCATTCAACAATGCATCATAGATGCAGTGATCAAGGTCTTCTTTTTCAATTCCGAATCCACTAGTGCTGTTTCCCTGCGGATCAAAATCGACAATCAGTGTCTTACGACCCTGCTCACCCAGTGCTGCTGCAAGGTTTACAGCCGTCGTTGACTTACCGACGCCGCCTTTTTGATTGATGATTGCAATGATACGCGTGTCTTTTGCGCTCTTAGAACGCTTAACGTCGCGAAATCCCACGGTCCCTCCTGGTGTGTATTAAAGCTGTCAAACGGAGGATGTTTCACGTAAAACATTCCGATTCGATATCAACCGCCATGTTTCACGTGAAACACTGCAAGTTGTTAGTATCCATTATGTTTCACGTGAAACATCTAGGCAAGCGGATTCTTCTTTGCCATGCCATTTGCACGAGGCAGTGAAACAGATGCTGGATGACTCTTCTTAAGAACAATGAACTCCCTGTGACCCAATCCTTCAGGCAAATCAATTGCGTCATTCAGAAGCAAAGTGAAGCCGCAAATCTTAGCTGCTGACATACCGGAAGCAAGCTCCTCATCCGAAGGATTGCCCTTGGTGATAACAAATAGCCCTCCATCCTTCAGGTACGGTGCCGCATACTCAACAAGAATCGGTAGAGGGGCCAGTGCACGGGCGGTTACGACAGAAAACTGCTTCTTATGGCTTCGAGCAAATTCTTCAAGACGATCATGAACCGCATGAGCATGTTTCAATCCAAGAACATGGACAAAAGAATTGACAGCATCAACCTTCTTGCCAACAGAGTCAATATAAGTAGCTTTACGATGCGTGGCTATGGTTAACGGAATACCAGGGAAGCCCGCACCCGTACCCATATCGAGTAAAGCTCCCTCAGGAGCCCTATTGATATAGGGGAGCAAAACAAGAGAGTCGAGGATATGAAGTACGGCAGCATCTTCTACGTTAAGAATACGGGTGAGATTGGTTGTCTTATTTGTTTTCAGAACCAAATCCAAATGATGAATACATTTCCTCAGCTCAACATCAGTTACGCTCAAGGAATACTCTTTGCAATAGGAAGTTAGACGACTCAACATCTCGTCAGCCTGCTGATCAGTAAGTACTAACAACGAAAGCTCCTTTCTGACAAAAATCAGTGTATCGAGAACTTTTGACAAAAAAAGGGGACGTGGAAACCACGTCCCCTTAGCATAAGCTCGAGTAGATTATCGAGCAACAATCACCACATGGCGATCAGGGTCAGAACCCTCAGAATGAGTATCGACGGCATCATTGCCACGAAGTGCAATGTGAACCAGTCGGCGCTCATAAGCATTCATAGGCGGAAGCGAAACACTCTTATGAGAGCGAATGGCACGCTCGGCAGCAGACTGAGCCATGGAGGCAACCTTGTCCTGACGGCGGCTCTTGTATCCCTCGACGTCCACTACAACCGGATACCTAAAGCCAAGCTTGCGGCTCACCAGCAAAGAGAACATAACCTGAAGGGCATCAAGGGTGCGACCATGACGGCCAATGAGAACGGCAAGGTCGGGAGCCGTTACATCCAAAATCAGCTCACCCTCGTCGCCCTCATACTCATCGATAGGAGAGTTGGCGGCATCGAAGTGCGAAAGGATGGAACGCAGGATGGAAATCGCAACATCGGCAATGGTGTCGAGCTCCTCATCGGTCAGCTCTTCACCAGCCTTGTAGCGCTGTGCAATCTCGGGATAATCGCCCGCGACCTGCGGGGCAACCTCCTCAAGCATATCCTCGATGATCTCTTCAGACATAACGTACTCCAAAAGTTAGGTACCTAAATAAGATTGATATCCCACTACTTCTTCTTGTGCGGGCGCGGCTTCTTCTCGCGACGAGTGACCTCAACCTGCAGCGGAGCGTTCTTAAGACGCTCCTCCTCATCGGCCTTCGCCTTGTCGATGACCTTCTGCGTCACAAAAATCTGCTGGATAACCTGCCAGGCAGAAGACACATCGTAGTACAGCAGAACGCCGACGGGCAGGCTCCAGCCCATCCAAAGCATCATAACGGTCATGACAACGGCCATCATACGCATGCTCTGGGCCTGCTGACCGGTCTGATTGCGGGACATATACAGCTGCGGAATCAGGGTCAAGACAGCGAAGAGAATCAGGCAAACCAGCGCAGGCAACGCAACCATAAAGCCATCGGCAAAGGAAGCGCTAGGCGTGGTGGTCAGGTCGGGCAGGATGTTGAAGAACGAGAACGTGCCCTCGTTAAAGTACTGCGGCAGGTTGCGCAGAAGCGTGAACAGGGCGATAAGGACGGGCATCTGAATCAGAAGCGGCAGGCAGCCGGCCAGCGGATTGAACTTGTTCTCGCTGTAGAACTTCTGCATCTCCTCGGCCTGACGCTGGGGATCGTCGGCGTAGCGCTCCTGGATTTCGAGCATCTTGGGCTGCAGCACCTGCATGCGAGCCGTCGACTTTGTCGACTTGAGCATGAGCGGCGTCAGCAGCAGACGGATGATGACCACCAGGATGATGATGGACAGGCCCCAGTCGACCGCAAAGGTCTGGATGAGCTTGAGCAGCTCGAAAAGGATGTTAACGATCCAATCCCACATGTAAGTTTTCCTCCGATAGCGAGTGCCCGCTAAGGCACAGGGTCATAACCGCCGACGTGCAGGGGATTGCAGCGAGCGATGCGCCTCACGGCAAGCCAGCAGCCTCTCAAAAAACCGTACTTCTCAATCGCCTGGATGGCGTATTGCGAGCACGTTGGGTAATAAATGCACGCGTCAGGCAATAAGGGCGAAATAACCTGTTGATATATGCGAATAGGAGCGATGGCAACACGTCGCAAAACGTGATTGCTCATCGCTCCTCCCCGGCAACGCCGGCGCGTTTCATAAGCGAACGCAACGCCTTGTCCATCTCCTGCGGCGAGGAAACCCTCGTCTTGGGAGTTGCGAACAAGATGATGTCATAACCCGCAACGGGAAATCCGCAGCTGCGGGCGGCCTCGCGCATCACACGCTTAGATCGGTTGCGCACGACGGCACAACCGAGTCGCTTAGCACCAACGAAGGCGACCCTTCCGGAGTCGCCTTCGCCAACCGATTCACATATGGTCATTCGAATCAGAGGGTGATTGAAACGACGCCCCTGACTGAACACATGCTCGAAATCTTGCCGAGACTTAATAGTCTTCATGCGAGATGTGTGTATCGCTGCTAGACAGTGAGACGCTTGCGGCCCTTGGCGCGACGACGGGCGAGCACGGCACGACCACCCTTAGTGGCCATACGGGCACGGAAGCCATGGGTCTTGGCACGCTTACGCTTATTAGGCTGATACGTACGCTTCATCTTAAGTTCCTCCTGCTGCATTTCGAGTGTCCGCGGGGGCGCGGACGCAGATATAGACACGTGAGCTTGAAGATTGTAGGGAAATCAATGTTCAAATGTCAAGAAATCAAAGGTAAAAGGTTACGCAGTTCACACGGTTCCCCCATAAGCCGAGCTCGATTTAGCGGTGTATGGCAACTTTTCACGATATTTCATCGAGTTTTCAACAGGTCATGTTGGCAATGTTGAGAACTTTTCGTCCGTTTTCCAAAGTTTTCAACAGGTTTTGGAAAGTTGTCGAAAGATGAGAAACATTGCACGGTGAGCTACTATTTGTTCGAAACCTTTTGGAAGATTGCGAGTGGCATGTCTGACGACTTTTACACCATGGTCGATTCCGGAGACCCGGCACCCGACAACGAGCACATCACCGGCGTGCGCGAAGAGCGTGACGAAGGTGAACAGACGACCACGCAGGGGCCGAAAGCCATGTACGCTGCGCGCATCGCCGTCTATGACGACATGTTGTCGACACCGCGTGTGGTCGTCATTGATCCGCAAGATGTCCGCACGTATTTGGAAGAGACGACCAACACCGTCTACCAGTGCATGAAAGAACAAGGCGGCCATATCTCGCTCATGGTCATCCGCGAGATTGTCGAAAACTTTATCCACGCCCACTTTGCCGAGCCCATCATCTCGATCCTGGACGGCGGAGACACCATCCGCTTTGCTGACCAAGGACCCGGCATCGACGACAAGGAACGTGCTTTCGACTTTGGCGTTACCAGCGCAAACAGCAAGATGAAGCGCTATATCCGTGGAACCGGAGCAGGCTTTCCCATGGTGCAGGAGTATTTGGAAAACGCCGGCGGTGCCGTATCCATCGAGGACAACATGGGCAACGGCACCGTGGTTACGGTAAGCCTGAACCCTAAACGCGTGCAGGAAATCGAGCGTGCCGGCGGACGCGGCGCTGCCGTGCGGCCCGAGACGGAGCAGCCCACATATCCCCTGCCGGGAGCTTTTGCACAGCAGCCCATGGCAACGCAGCAGATGCAGCCCCCCGTGGGACAGATGCAGCAGCCAGGAATGCCTCCTACACAAGAACCCCGGGCGGCATCGATGTCGATGCCGCCAAACATGCCAGAGGCCATGCCGCTGGCGGATCAGGATGCAGCAGCAATGCAGCAGGCAACGGGGGCACCGGGCGGCCAGCAAATGGGCTATCAGCCGTACCAACAGGGATATCCATATCAGCAGATGCCGCCACTGGGGTATGGCCAGCAGTTCCCGCAGCAGTACCAGCAGGGATATCAGCAGCCGTACCAGCAGATGCCGCAGCAGCAGTACAACCCTTGGGCCCAGCAGATGCCTCCGCAGCCTTACCAACAGTGGCCTCAAAGTTTTCAACAGCAAATGCCGCCGATGCAGAGTTCTCAACAACCAGCAGCTCAAATGATGTATCCTAATGCAGCAAATCAGTATGCGCAGCCACAACCGGACGTGTTCGTAAGCGATCGCGGCAACGCCGCGCTGGGTTATCTGGCGCAAAATCAAGCGTGCGGTGCAACCGATCTGGCGAGGGCGTTTGGAAACTCGGCCCCCACTTGGTCACGCACGCTCAATGACTTGGCGCAGGCCGGCTTGGTCATCAAGCATGGCCAGAAATACCATCTGACCGAACTCGGCGCCGCTCGCGTGCGAGCTCAGAGCTAAAGAACGGGAGAGACAGTGGACGAGGAAGCAAGCATCATCCTGGGGGATGCCATCGCCTTTTGCCAGCGCGACGGCCAAGATGCACGCCTCATCAACATGCTGGGGCAATCGCGCGCTATAAGCCTGACCGAAGATACGCTCACGATCGAGGCCCCCTCGCGCTTTGCCATCGCGCAGCTCAAAAAGCATCAGCCGACTATTGAGGCCTATCTGGAAGAAATCGCCTTTGCACCGATTGCGCTCGATATCGTGGCACCGCAAGGCGCCGCGACGGAATCCGCTGCCGCGACGGCGCCCGCCGCGGCTCCCGCTGCTTCCCCGGCGGTGCCGGCCTCTGCAGGCGACGTGCCGACAATCGAGCACCAGCACAGCGATGTTTCCCGTGAAACCATGGCACCGTTGCCGACCGCGGCGGCGACGTCAACGAACGTACCCGTCACGCACATGCCCATCGCTCACGACGCAGCGGCGGGCGCGGATTCGGGCATTGCAATCAAGAACACGCTCTCGGCCGATGATTTTCGTCGCATGATGAACCAGATGAAGGGCGGAGCGCCGACTAAATCCACGCAAGCTGCGACCCCTGCTTCACCCATGCCAGCACCGACCGTGCCGGCCGAGCAGAATACGGATGGAGCCCCGCTCGCCGCGAACTCAAAATTTACCTTTGAGAACTTTGTCTACGGCCCCGAGAACAGCCATGCCTATCGCTCGGCACTCAAGTTTGCCGCCCTCGCGGACGAGCGCGGCACGTGCACATCGCTGTTCATCTACGGCAAATCGGGCCTGGGCAAGACCCACCTGTTGCTCGCTATCAAAAACGAGCTCGCCGAGAAGTCGCCCGAGATCAAGGTCAAGTATGCCAACTCCCAGGCATATCTGGACGACCTGATGACCGAGTTCGACCGCCAAAAGAAGAGCAACGCCCCCATCATGCAGGCGTACCACGGCGTGGACGTGCTCATCATCGATGACATCCAAAACATCATCGGCAAGCGCGCGAGCGTGGACTACTTTTTCCAGCTCATGGACGAGTTCATCCGCAACAACAAGAAGGTCGTCATCGCGGCAGACCGCGCCCCCAAGGACCTGAGCATGGACGAGCGTCTGACCAGCCGCTTCAACGCCGGCATGCTCTGCCTGGTCGCAGAGCCCAGCTACGAGATGAAATACAAAATCTTGCAGCGCTATTACGAGAACACCATCGTCGCCGCTCCCGAGGCAGGCGACGATTCACTGCTGGCGGCCTACGGGGGCGACGGCGGGCACCTGACCGATGAGCACTTTAAGCACATGGCAGAGGTGTCGGGCACCAACATCCGCGAACTCGAGAGCTTTTGCGAGCGCTGCGCCGGCGAGGCGGGCGACCGCGAGCGCGAGGGCGGGGAGCTCACCTTTGACGATATCGACGCCATCGCCAGCCAGTACTTCGACACATCGGCCAAAAAGATCAACGTGCAAACGGTTCAGTCCGTCATCGAAGAGCAGTACGGCGTGACGCACGAGGAGCTCATCGGCCCGCGTCGCAACGCCAATATCGCCAAAGCACGCCATATCGCTATCTACCTGGCCATCGAGATGTGCGAAATGACGACCACGGCGGTGGGCGCCGAATTTGGCAACCGCAACCACTCGACCGTCAGCACGAGCTACAAAAAGGTCCAGAAGATGATCCAGGAAGACCGCACCGTCACCGAAGACCTCAAGTCGCTGCGCGATAAAATTACACTGCGTTCGTAGGGAAATAGAGACACCTGTTGAAAACTTGTCGAAACCACGGGCATAAGGTGTCTAAAACCCAGACCGCGGTGATGAAAAGTTTTGCGCAGGTTTTGAACGTGGAAAACCACCCCTGTTGCACACAGGTTGCTGTCGATTCTCTTTCTGGGTCTGACCTGCGTCTTTGGGAGTAATCAACAGTTTCGTCAGTGCTATTACTATTATTAAGATATTTATATCTATAGAAAGGTATTAAAAGATGAAGTTCACCGTCAGCCAGAGCTCGCTTACACAAGCCATCGGCGTCGTTATGAAGGGTGTCGCTTCGGCATCCACCCTTCCCATCCTGTCGGGCGTGCTCGTCAAGGCGCAAGACGGCATCTTGGAATTCCAGACCTCTAACTACACCATCTCGATCCGTCATCGCATTGCGGCGCATGTCGAAGAAGAGGGCGAGATGGTCATCCCCTGTAAGATGCTCTCCAATATCACCAAGACCCTCCCCGATGCCCCGGTCACCTTTGAGCTGTCCGAGCGCCAGGTGTTGATTAGTTGCGAGAAGAGCTCATTCCGCCTGAACACGCTCGATGCCAATGACTTCCCCGAGTTTCCGGCCTATGCCATCGAGAGTGCCGTGGAGCTGCCGACCGATATCTTGTCCGAAATGGTCGGCCGCGTGTGGCGCGTCACCTCGACCGACAAGGCCCGCCCCATCCTGGGCGGCGTGCACATGAAGGTCGAGAACAACACCGTGCGCCTGGTGGCGACCGATTCCTTCCGCTTGGCCGTGTGCGATACGCAGGTCGAGACCTCGACCCTCGAGGGCTCCTTTGAGCTTAACGTTCCGGCCGACG
This sequence comes from Collinsella sp., assembly GCA_018368345.1. Taxonomy (GTDB): domain Bacteria; phylum Actinomycetota; class Coriobacteriia; order Coriobacteriales; family Coriobacteriaceae; genus Collinsella. The sequence goes on along the minus strand of JAGZEK010000009.1, from coordinate 61,416 downwards.
CCTTTAACGACGCGCTGAACATCATGGCCAGCCAGGCGACCATCATGATCGGGGCTACCGACACCCAGGTTGTCTTTGAGGCCGGCAACACCACCTACGTGTCGCGCCGCATCGAGGGCGTGTACCCCAACTACAAGCAGCTCATCCCCGATTCGTGCGTGACGAGCGTCAAGATCGACGTCGCCGCCTTTAACGCCGCCCTCAAGCGCGTGGCCGTTATCGCGAGCGCCAACCCCGCCGTCAAGTTCGAGATCGATGTCGAGAACGGGCAGATGGGCCTGTCCTCCATTTCCAATGACCAGGACCTTGCGCAGGAGACGATCGATGTCGAGGCCGAGGGCGAGTCGGGCACCATCGCCTTCAACTACCACTACATCTTCGGCTGCCTCAATGCTCTGTCCAAAGAGAAGGAGATCACGCTGGAGCTCAAGAGCTACTCGCAGGCGGGCATCTTCAAGTCCTACGACAAGATCAACTACCTGTACCTAGTCATGCCGGTCCGCATCTAGCGCTGCGCCATGACCATGTTCGCCCGCGATCTTTCCGTCGCGCACTACCGCAGCTTCGATAGTTATCGCCTTGCCCTGGACGAGGGTGTGACGATACTTGCGGGACCCAACGCGGCGGGAAAGACCAATCTCATAGAGGCGCTGCAGCTGCTGACGAGCGGCGCCTCGTTTAGGCATCCGACCGCAGCCGAGCTCGTCCATGACGGCGTGGGCTCGTGCAAGGCCGAGCTGAGGCTCGAGGGCGACGGCCGCGTGCTTGATATGGGATTGAACGCGGAGGACGGTAAGCGCTCGTTTAGCCGCAACGGCAAGAGATGTTCTGCCGCCGGTGTGCGCGGGGTTCTGCCGAGCGTGCTGTTTTGCCCCGACCATCTTGACATGGTTAAGCGAGGCGCCAGTGTGCGCCGCGCCGCCCTCGATGACTTTGGCATGCAACTGAGCGCACGCTATGCCGATCTTGCGAGCACCTATGGGCGCTGCGTGACCCAGCGTAACGCCTTGCTCAAGGAGACCTGGTGCTGCCGCGAGATGCTCGGCGCGTGGAACGATTCGATTGCCCGCGCGGGCTCGGCCCTGCTTGTGCACCGGTTGGCTCTGCTCGACCGGCTGGCGGGCCATGTGCACACTGCCTACGGGCAAGTGGCATCCGGTGAGGCTGCCAACGTGACCTATACGTCCACGCTGGGGGATTTGCCCCAGGTCGATGATCGCGAAGAGCTGAAGGGCTGGGCGTACGAGCGCATGCTGGCTGCCCTTGATGAGCACGCCGACGAGGAAATTCGCCGCGGCGTGACGTTGGTGGGACCGCATCGCGATGAGATTGAGTTTACCGTGGCGGGTCGCTCCGCCCGTTCATTTGCCAGCCAAGGTCAGCAGCGAACGTTGGTTCTGGCCTGGAAGGTGGCGGAGGTGGCCGTGGCTCGCGATGTCCTGGGCACCGCCCCATTGCTGCTTTTGGACGACGTGATGAGCGAACTCGACGGCGAACGCCGCGGTGCTTTCCTGCGGCTGATCGGCGATGATATCCAGACGGTCATAACCACGACCAACCTGGGGTACTTTACCGATGATCTGCTTGATCGAGCCAAGGTGGTGAGCATGGGTGAGACGTGCTAATTACGAGCGCGAGAGCGAAACGGTCGCCTTCAGTGGGTTTTTGAACGCAGAGCGCCAGCGCATCCTGGCCGCCGCGACACCTGAGCGCCGCGCGCAGATGGAGGCTGCAGAGGAATCTCGTGCGGTCTATCGCGCGTGGAATGCGGTGTGCTCGGGCACGCGCGAGGGGCGGCATGTGACGGGTCTGCGCTACCTGCCCGAGTCCAATGAGCTGCTGGTATATCTCGACTCGCCCTCGTGGACGCAGGAAATGACGCTGTTGCGCGAGATCATCCGCGCGCGCATGGAGCGCGCCGGTGCGCATGTGGACGGCCTGGTGTTCAAAACCACCGCGCCCGGTCACACGCCACCCGCCGCCAAGGAGCGCCTGCGCCCGGCGACGACCGAGCGCCCGCCGGCCCCGCACGCCGACCTAAGTGAGGCCGAGCGCACCGAGATCGAGCGCCAAGTGGTGCCCATCGAAGACCGAAAACTGCGCGAGGCCCTCGAGAATGCCATGAGAGCCAGCGCCGAGTGGGCCAAGGGCGTGCAAAGCAAAAAAGAGCCTTAAATCGCATCTGGTGGCCTTGTAGAGCCAAATACCCTCGTTCCCGAGGGTATTTTTTTACGATAAACTAGCAAGGCTGTACACATTTTCTTGACTGAAGGAGGACGTGTGGCAAACGAAAACGATTACGATGGCGGCGAGATTAAGATTCTCGAAGGTCTCGAGGCCGTTCGTAAGCGCCCGGGCATGTATATCGGCTCGACGAGCGCCAGCGGTCTGCATCACCTGGTGTGGGAGATCGTTGACAACTCCGTCGACGAGGCCATGGCCGGTTTCTGCACCGAGATCCAGGTGACGGTCCACGCCGACAACTCCATCACGGTCGTCGACAACGGGCGCGGCATCCCCGTCGACGAGCACCCTGTTAAAAAGATCCCGACGCTTGAGGTCGTCATGACGATCTTGCACGCCGGCGGTAAGTTCGATAACTCGGCCTATAAGGTCTCGGGCGGCCTGCACGGCGTTGGCATCTCCGTCGTCAACGCACTGTCCAGGCGCGTGGTCGTTCAGGTTCGTCGCGACGGCAACACCTACGAGATGGAGTTCTCGCGCGGCAAGACCGTCAAGAAGATGGAGGTCGTGGGCACCTCGGATTCGACGGGCACCACCGTCACCTTCTGGCCCGACGACGAGATCTTCGAGACCTGCATCTACGATTTCGATACGCTGCACAACCGTCTGCAGGAGACGGCGTTCCTCAATAAGAACCTCAAGATCGTGCTGACCGACGAGCGCGATGCGACTCCCCACGTGGAGGAGTTCTGCTACGAGGGCGGCATCATCGACTTCGTCAAGTTCCTCAACGAGGGTAAGGACGTTCCCGAAGCCTTTAAGGAGCCCATCTACATCGAGGGCAAATCGGACCCGGACGCGCCTGTGACCAAGATGGGCGAGGTCGAGGTTTCCCTGCAGTGGAATAGTGGCTACGGCGAGAACGTCATGTCGTTTGCCAACGACATCTACACCCCCGAGGGCGGCATGCATCTTGAGGGCTTCCGCACCGCGCTCACCCGCGTGATCAACGATTACGCGCGCAAGCAGAACCTGCTCAAGGAAAAAGACGCCAACCTGACCGGCGACGATGTGCGCGAGGGCCTTTCGGCCGTTATCTCGGTCAAGCTGCCCGATCCGCAGTTTGAGGGCCAGACCAAAGCCAAGCTCGGTAGCTCCTATATGCGCGCGCTCACGCTCAAGATCGTGACCGACGGACTCGCCGATTACCTCGAGGAACATCCCAAGCCCGCTCGCGAGATCGTCAAGAAGGCGCAACAGGCCTGCAAGGCGCGAAACGCTGCCCGCAAGGCGCGCGAGGCGACCCGTCGCAAGAGCCTGCTCGAGACGGCGTCCCTGCCCGGTAAGCTCGCTGACTGCTCGGTACGCGATGCCGAGCTGACCGAGCTCTTCATCGTAGAGGGCGACTCGGCAGGCGGTTCGGCCAAGGACGGCCGTCGCCGAGACATCCAGGCGATTCTGCCCCTGCGCGGCAAGATTCTGAACGTCGAGCGCGTTGGTGACCATCGTGCGTTCTCGAGTGACACCATCCAGTCGCTGATTACCGCGATCGGCTGCGGTGTCACGACGAGCGCCGGCGACGGCGGCGACTTCGATATCACCAAGGCGCGCTACCACAAGATCATCATCATGACCGATGCAGACGTCGACGGTGCGCATATCCGCATCCTGCTGCTGACGTTCTTCTACAAGTACATGCGTCCGCTGATCGATGCCGGCTACGTCTATGTTGCCTGCCCGCCCATCTTTGGCATTAAGGTGCGCAACAAGATCCACTACGTGTATCCCAACGGCCGCCAGCCCGAAGACGAGATCCTGCGCGACACCATCCAGAGTCTGGGCCTGAACCCCGACGATAACGACGAGAACGGCAAGGCCAAGGACGGCAAGATCACCAAAAAGCGCAAGGGCTATACCGTCCAGCGCTACAAGGGCCTGGGCGAGATGGACCCCAAGCAGCTTGCCTCGACGACGATGGACCCCAAGACCCGCATCCTGCAGCGCGTGTCGATCGAGGACGCCGTGGTGGCAGACCGCGCCGTGCGCGAGCTGATGGGTTCCGAGGTCGGCTATCGCCGCGAGTACATTGAAAAACATGCGCATGACGCGCGTTTCCTTGACGCTTAAGAGGAGGTAACGTGGCAGACGATATCAACAATAACGAGGGTACGGGCGAGGCCGGCGATGCCGGTATGCCCGATGATCTGAAGCGCCTGCTTGCCCGTGCTGAGCAGGGCGAGGACGGCGACCCGGACGCCTATAACCCCGATGCCGATGATGAGGAAGAGGACGATGACGCCGAGCTCGAGGAGAGCTTTGGCGAAGTCGACCGTGGTGCCTCGGCCGGCGAGGATATCAACGGCGGTCAGCTCCAGATTTCGGAGTTTGGCCGCGAGATGAAGCAGTCGTTCATCGAGTATTCGATGTCGGTTATCACGGCGCGCGCCCTGCCGGACGTGCGCGACGGCTTAAAGCCGGTGCACCGCCGCATCCTGTACGCGATGAACGAGAGCGGCATCTACCCCAATCGCCCACATAAGAAGTCGGCCTGGACGGTCGGCGAAGTTATCGGTAAGTACCACCCGCACGGTGACTCTGCGGTCTACGAGGCCATGGTCCGCCTGGCACAGTGGTTCTCCATGCGCACGCCGCTCATCGACGGTCATGGCAACTTCGGTAACATCGACGGCGACGGCGCGGCAGCCATGCGTTACACCGAGAGCCGCCTGGCAAAGCCCGCCATGGAACTGCTGCGCGACCTGCAGAAGGATACCGTCGACTGGCAGCCCAACTACGACGAATCGCTCGCCGAGCCCGTGGCGCTGCCTGCGCGCTTCCCCAACCTGCTGGTCAACGGCAGCCAGGGCATCGCCGTCGGCATGGCCACCAATATCGCCCCGCACAACCTCACCGAGGCGATTGAGGCCACCTGCTACCTGATCGACAACCCCGACGCCACCGTCGACGAGCTCATGCAGATCATGCCCGGTCCGGACTTCCCCACCGGCGCCATCATCATGGGCAGCGCCGGCATTAAGCAGAGCTACGAGACCGGCCGCGGCTCCATTACCGTGCGTGCCAAGGCACATGTGGAGTCCACCAAGACCGGCCGCAGCCGCTTGGTCTTTACCGAGATTCCCTACATGGTCAACAAGGGCACCCTGCAGGAGAAGATTGCCCAGCTCGTCAACGACAAGCGCATCGAGGGCATCTCGGACATGCGCGATGAGTCCAACCAGAAGGGCATCCGTCTGGTCATCGAGCTCAAGAAGGGCGTCATTCCGCAGGTCGTGCTCAACAACCTGTATAAGTACACCTCGCTGCAGACGACCTTTGGCGCCAACAACCTGGCGCTCGTCAACGGCGTTCCCAAATGCCTGAGCCTGCGCGAGATGCTGCAGCACTACATCGACCACCAGGTCGACGTCGTCACCCGCCGCACCCGCTTCGACCTTAAAAAGGCCCAGGCCCGCGCGCATATCCTTGAGGGCTACTTGATGGCCCTTGACCATATCGATGAGGTCATTAGCATTATTCGCTCCTCGCAGACCGACTCCGAGGCCAGCAGCCGCTTGATCGAGCGCTTTGGCTTTACGCCCGAGCAGACCACGGCCATTCTCGAGATGAAGTTGCGCCGCCTGACCGGCCTGGAGCGCGACAAAATTCAGGAAGAGCTGGACGGTCTGCGCCGCGCCATCGCCTACTACGAGGACCTGCTGGCGCACGAGGAGAAGATCCTGGGCGTCATCAAGGAAGAGATGCGCGAGATCTCCAAGAAGTTTGGCGACAAGCGCCGCACCGAGATCAGCCAGGTTGAGAAGGACCTGGATGTCGAGGACCTCATCGCCGACGAGGATATGGTCGTGACCATCACCCACACCGGCTATGTCAAGCGCATTCCGGTGGCTGCCTACCGTGCCCAGAAGCGCGGCGGCAAGGGCGTGTCGGGCGTCAACCTCAAAGAGGACGACGTCATCGACGAGATGTTCATCGCGTCCACGCACGAGTACGTGCTGTTCTTCTCGAGCAAGGGCAAGGTCTATCGCCTGAAGGTGCACGAGCTGCCGGTGGGTACGCGCCAGGCGCGCGGTACTGCGATCGTCAACCTGCTGCCCTTCGAGGAGGGCGAGAAGATCGCGAGCGTCATCAGCTGCCGCGAGTTCCCTGCCGACGAGTATCTGATGTTTGCCACCAAGAGCGGCATGGTCAAGAAGACCGTGATGAGCGCATATGACCGCAGCCGTCGCGACGGCCTGATCGCTATCAACCTGCGTGACGACGACGCGCTGCTGAACGTGCGCCGCGTGCGCGAGGGCGACAAGATTATCCTGGCCACCACCGCGGGCAAGGCGATCATGTTCTCCGAGGAGCAGGTGCGCGCCACCGGCCGCGATACCAGCGGCGTTCGCGGTATCGGTATGAAGGACGGCGTGAGCGTTCTGGGCATGGAAGTCACTAACGGCAACGGCGATCTGTTCGTCATCACCGAGCGCGGCTACGGCAAGCGCACGCCGGTCGCGGACTACCCGGAGCAGAATCGCGGCGGCCAGGGCGTCTACACCATCCAAATGACCGAGCGTAAGGGTAACCTCGCGGCCATGAAGACGGTGGGCCCGCAGCACGAGCTGTTCATCGTGACGGAGGGCGCGACGGTCATTCGCGTCAAGACCGACGAGATCAGCCAGACCGGCCGCGCCACCCAGGGCGTCAAGATGATGACCGTCGACGACAACGACCGCATCTGCGCCGTAGCCCGCATGACGGCCGCCAAGGAGAAGCCCGAAGGCGAAGCCACAGAAGACGGCTCTGCCCCCGAAGAAACCCCTGTCGATCTAGGCGACGGCAACGACATGCCAGAGGATCTCCTAGACGAGTAAGAGGAACTAGCTGGTAGAAAATATCAGACCCCATATATCGGCGGTCGGCGCACTGCGCGCCGACCGCTTTTTTGACAATCTTGAACCTCGCGTCGGCCCCGGCTGCCCGGCGGCATGCGAAGTCGATCGCGAGTTCCGCACGAGCCGGAGAGCACTTAATGTGCTCTCCGTGCGAGCAGGACTGTCCGAGCAGGCGACTTCGCATGCCGCCGGGCAGCCGGGGCCGACACCCCTCAAAGATTTTCAAAAAAGTTGTTGACGCGCGCGTAACGACTCGTCTAATATATCCCTTGCGCGATGGACCTGTAGCTCAGTTGGTTAGAGCGTCCGGCTGATAACCGGGAGGTCACAAGTTCGAATCTTGTCAGGTCCACCACTTTCTTTCGCAATAAACACCCCAGCGAGAGCCGAGTCGCCGCTGGGGTGTTTATTACTGTCTCCGTGGGGGTTTAGCTCAGCTGGGAGAGCGCGGGCTTTGCAAGCCTGAGGTCAGGGGTTCGATCCCCCTAACCTCCACCATGATGGACCTGTAGCTCAGTTGGTTAGAGCGTCCGGCTGATAACCGGGAGGTCACAAGTTCGAATCTTGTCAGGTCCACCATCAAAACTGTGAAGAGCCCCGGGGCGTTGCCTCGGGGCTTTTTTCTTACCTACTGAAAGTAGCCAAAAAGCCCCGTCCCAAATTAACTACTTTGATTTTGTGTGCTGTGCGAAAGTTTGGGTAGTATAGCTATTCAATGCGGCGGGCTGCCGCGTGTTAACCGCTACGTACCGGAGGTGTTCCATGGTTCGTGTCGACATAGAGACCATCGTCATGGCCGCCGGTCCCGTGCCATCGCTTATCGTGCTTCGTGAGCGCAGCAGCAAATCGGACTCGCCCGCGCCGCTGCGTTCCCTTTCCATTCAGACTGGTTCGTTTGAAGCTGCTGCCATCAGCCGCGGCATCGATAGCGGCCGCGCCGAGCGCCCGATTACCCATGACCTGCTGCTCGATACCGTTGACGCCCTGGGCGCCAAACTCGAGCGCATCGAGATCGTTCGCGCCGAGCCGCCGGTGTTCTACGCGACGATCGTCGTACTGGCCGATGGCGAGGAACGCAAGATCGACGCCCGCCCCAGTGATGCCATTGCCCTTGCCGTGCGCAGCAATGCCCCCATGTTTGTGGAGGACGACATCATGAATCGCCTGGGCACTGTTTCCACCCACGCCGAGGATGTCGACGACGAGCAGGAGTTCGAGAAGTTCGACGAGTTCGTCCATACGCTCTCCCCCGATGACTTCTAAATGCGGGGCGGCCAGGATACGGAGCGTTCGTTGATGGCCGGCGGTATGTCGGCTGAAGCGGCCGCCATCGCGCGTGAAGCCCAGATGCGCTCGGAGGCTTCTGAGGCGGCTCGCATTGCCTATGTGACGCAGGCCCGCACGCTTCGCGAGCGCCGCGGCTCGTTTATCAAGATGGTTGTCGTCTCCGCCCTTGTCGCGGCAATCTGCTCGCGCCTTCGTGGTACAGTTGGTGCGCTTGGGTTTTCGATCTCTACGGGCCTCGTGATCTGGGGCGTGGTCGATGCAGTAATGCTGACCAACCAGATCAAGGTACTCGACAAGCGCGCGATGGATATGATGCGCGCCCGCGACGCTGCCGCCAAGATTGCTGCCGAGGCACAAGAACTGTAACGACGCCGGACTCGATGGGAAGGTCTAAAGATGGCACAGGATATGCAGGACGCCGGTAACGTCTCCGCCGAGCTCGACGCCATGGTGTGTGACCTGATTGGTGCGTTCTTGGACGACCTTGCCGCCGGCGAGAATCCGGGCGTAGTTGTGGCGATCGAGGACGCTGCTTCCAACCGATATCTGGCGGCGCTCGACGAGGACGGCGAAGAGGCATGCCTCGAGGCGGCCACCAACTTTATCTCCGAGCACAAGATGGGTCTTAAGGACGAGGGCCTGGGCCGCATCGCCCGCTATGCCATCGGCTACACCGGTTGTGTCGAAATTGACGGCGGCTATCACGACGCCCTGCTCGTGAGCTTCTTCGAAACCACGCTCGAGAGCGGTTTTTCGGCATACGTGCTGTATGAGGGCATGGGTGCCGGCGATGGTTTTATGTGGAGCGACCCTGAACCTGCAGGTGAGGAAACCCCTCTTATCTAAAATCGCTAAAATAAACGAGTTTTCGGTAAAAGGCTCAATATTCCCGCTGAGCGTTGTATCGCTGGGCGGGCCGCATACGCGTGCCGTTTGTATATGGATAGAAGATAGGGGAACTACATGCGCGTAGACAATCTGAGGAACATCGCCATCATCGCCCACGTCGACCACGGCAAGACGACGATGGTCGACAAGCTCCTGCGTGCCACGGACGCCTTCCGTGCCAACCAGCAGGTCGAGGACCGCGTCCTGGACTCTAACGACCAGGAGCGCGAGCGCGGCATTACGATTCTCGCCAAGAACATCTCTATCGAGTACAAGGACGTCAAGATCAACGTCATCGACACCCCGGGCCACGCCGACTTTGGCGGTGAGGTCGAGCGCGTGCTGCGTATGGCCGACGGCGCCCTGCTGCTGGTCGACGCTTTTGAGGGCCCCATGCCCCAGACCCGCTTCGTGCTGCGTCACGCTATCGACACCGGCCTCAAGATCATGATCGTCATCAACAAGATCGATCGTCCGGGCGCCAACCCCGAGAAGGCCTACAACGACTGCCTGGACCTTATGGCCGACCTGGGTGCCACCGACGACCAGCTCGAGTTCGCCATGGAGCACGTGGTCTACGCCAGCGCCATGAATGGCTTTGCCCGTCTTGACCCCAACGACGGCAACATGGACATGTATCCGCTGCTCGATATGATCATCGACGACATGCCCGCTCCCGAGGTTGACGAGAATGCCCCGCTGGCCATGCAGTGCGTGACCATTGACCACTCCAACTTCGTTGGCCGCATCGGCATCGGTCGCGTGTACTCCGGCACCATCCATCAGGGCGATCAGATCCTGGTCGTCAAGAACGACGGCTCCAGCGCCACCGCTACCGTCAAGCAGCTCTTTACCTTCGACTACCTGGGCCGCACCGAATGCCAGGAAGTCGGCGCCGGCGACATCGCCGCCGTCGTGGGCATCGACCGCACCGATATCGGCGATGTCTACACCGATCCCGAGAATCCCGTTGAGCTCGAGCCCATCGAGATCGACCCGCCGACTCTGTCCATCGTCTTTGAGGCTTCGACCTCCCCGCTCGTCGGTCGCGACGGCGACATCGTGGGCGCCCGTCAGCTCAAGGAGCGCCTGTTCAACGAGGCCGAGAACAACGTGACCATGAAGATCGAGGAGCTCGAGGACAAGAGCGGCGTCGAGGTCTCGGGTCGCGGCATCCTGCACCTGTCCGTTCTGATGGAGTCCATGCGTCGCGAGGGCTTTGAGTTCCAGGTTGGCCGTCCCCGCGTTCTGTTTAAGAAGGACGAGAACGGCAACAAGATGGAGCCCGTCGAGCAGGCCGTCGTCGAGTGCCCGGACGAGTACTCGGGCAAGGTCGTTGAGGTCTTCGGTACCTCCGGCGGCATCATGACGAGCATGGATACCTCGGGCATCGTGACGCACCTCGAGTTTAAGATCCCGACCCGCGGCATCATGGGTCTTAAGAACCGCATTATGAACGTCACCCACGGCGAGGGCGTGTTCTACCACACCTTCCTGGAGTATGGCCCCTACGCCGGCGAGATCGGTAACCGTCAGAACGGCGCCATGATCTCCATGACCACCGAGAAGGCCGTTGCCTACGCTCTGGGTACGCTGCAGGAGCGCGGCCAGCTGTTCGTTGAGCCGGGTACCGAGTGCTACGAGGGCATGATCGTGGGCGAGCGCAGCAAGGCCGGCGACATGGTCGTCAACATCGCTCGTACCAAGAACCTGGGCAACCAGCGTTCCTCGACTTCCGATATCTCCGTCCAGCTGGTGCCGCCTCGCACCTTCTCGCTGGAGGAGGCGCTGGAGTACATTGCCGACGACGAGCTGGTGGAGATCACTCCCAAGAACATCCGCCTGCGCAAGCGTCTGCTCAACGCCACCGACCGTAAGAAGGCTGCTGTCCGCGCCGGTCAGGTCAACAAATAAGCACTGGGGCTTATAACCGCCAATAAGAAAGGGCGTCGACCGCAATGGTCGGCGCCCTTTTTGGTGCAAGGGGACAGGTTACTTTGCATCACGGTGGAGGAGGTTATCCCCCGAGTGGCTTTTCAGGCAAAGTTAAGTTGTTTAAACATATACATAATTCCACAGAATATAACTGCTTTAATGCAAAACCGTTAACAGGTAAATATCAACTGGTATTAAATTAAAAGACCTCTTTACCTGCGGTTTACATGATTGGTATCTATATTGTATTTTATGCATTGTGGCATAGACGAACCGTCTTAGAAGTTGCTCCCCAATGGGTTCTTGCAATGCGCTAGGTAGGTTCTCGTTGATGTTGGGGTTTGTGGTCGATCCGACGATTCGCCGTATTCCACACTGTGTTGTAGGAATTAGGGGACAACTATGGACGCACACCGTTCGCGGTCGCTGGGTATGGCGGCCCTGATCTTCATTTTAATTAGCCTCACCGCCGCAGTTTTTCACGGCGCAGCTCCAGTGCGCGCCGAGGATGCGACGACGCCGACGCCGATTGTGATCGATGAGAAGACGGCGAAGGTTGATGTCAAGCTGTTTACCGACGAGAACCATACTCAAGACCTCAATGGTGCCGTAACGTCTACTTCGAAGCTTTATGGAGCTTTTTCGGCACAATTCAACAGCGGTAAGGCACCTTCGCCCGAGAACTATATCGCTGTCTATAAGCTACCCGACACCATCGTCGTCGATGACGCACGTGGCAACCTCATGGAGGGTCCGGAAGCTTCTGCCGCCCAAGCTGGCACGTGGAAGATCGAGGGTAATAAGGTTGTCTTTACGTTTGACGAGGCGTGGCTCAAGTTGAACCCCGCGGAAATCTACGTTGCGGCAAACTTCTCGTTCCAGCTCGCAAACAAGGACACCGGTTCAGGCAACAGTACGTCCGTAGTATTCCCTGGTGAGGGATCGATTGATATCCCCACTAAGGACGGCAAAGGTCACGGGGACGAAGGCGGGGGTCTTCTCCCAGGGATCCGATGGCGTAGCCAAGGTTACCTGGACCGTTACGCTTACCGTTGAGTCGTACGCCACGAACGTTAGCTTCACCGATGCGCTGGGCGACAACTTCAGCTTTGTGAAAGGCAGCTTCGCGCTCGACGATAGGATGCTTAATCCGCAGCCGACGATCGACGGCCAGGTCGCGATCCTCGACAGCCTGGGCGACCTTTCCCTGGGCGACCACACGATCACGTACGAAACGGCGCTGAAGAGCGGCGTTTCGGCAAACAACGGCGATTTGATCAAAGCTGACAATACGGCAACGTGGAATTGGGCTGGTTCAACCGACGGCGACAACAAAACAGCTACGGCTGAGCCTGTTACATTCGGCTACGACATGATTGACAAGTCCAACGGATCGGGCACACCGTCGGACATCAAGTGGACGGTCAGACTCAACCAAGGCAAGTTCAAGGCCGACATGAGCGGCTACGTGTTCACCGATTATCTGGACGGAAAACAGACGTATACGGGCAACTACTTTACGGTTTACAAAGGCGACTCGGAGGCGAGCGGAGTCGAGATTGAGAAAGGCAACCTTGACCCAAAGGAACAATCCTTTTCCTATAAGTTCCGGGATAACCTTGAGGATAAGTACGCCACCTACTGCATCGTTTATCACACAAAGATGAACGACACGAGCTCGTACGACACCGTGCGCAATAACGCGACCATCGAGCGTAAAGGCTCCGTTTTCGGTACCGATGAAGGTAGTTTCACGCCGCAGCTGACGGGTGTTGTGCCGATCACCAAGAGGCTCGTGAGATCCAATGAGGCGGCGACGACGGGCAGGGCGACATGGGAGACGAAGGTCGCGCTGAAGGCGATCGTCAATGCGGTCCATCCAGACGAGGTGACGGTGAAGGACACATTTCAGTCGGCATGGTCGCAGAAACTTGGTGTCGACGAAAGCTCCATTACCATTAAAATCGGCGATACCGTGCTGGAACGGGGCGCCGACTGGAATCCAACGGCTAGCTTTCCGGGCAATGAAACAAAGGAAAACTACGACCTCAAAATTATCGTTACCAACAAAGTGAAAGACGCCCTCGAGAAAGAGGACTACGCCGTTATCACCTACGACACCACATCAGAAGCGCTGTCGGGCTGGTACTCAAACTTTGCGTCGGTCAGCGCGCCGGGCCTGAAATTACGGTGGTCGTTCACCGAACCCGTCAAGTACGTTGTCAACCAAGAAACGAAGCCCGCGGTCGAGAAGCCGGAAGCGGAGTCGAAGATGTCTTGGGTTGAGAACCTCGATTGGCATACCGTTGACGGCTCGGATGAGAAGGGCGCCTGGATCGTCGACTGGACGGTGTATGCAAACCGCCAAAAGGGTAATAAGGGCGCAAATGGCGAGTTCGAATACTTTGGAGCTGGAAAGCTGGGCGGGAAACCGTTGAATATCGTTGATAGCCTTCCGGATGGTATGAGCTATGTTGCGAATTCCGCAAAGTATACGTTCGTGCAGAATCCCTACGATCTGCATAAGGGCCTTGGGCGCGGAGACGAGGCCAAGGAGGTCGTTACGGGTCAGACGCTTGCCGCTGGCAACGTAAAAAACGACGGTAACACGGTCACCTTTTCCATCCCTACGACGGAGCTCGGCGAATATGCTGGTTACGCCAAGCTTACATATCGGACGGCGGTCAAACGCGGTGAGCTCGATACCTCCAAGAATGAAGTGAAGTTCACCAACTCGGCCAGCGCGGGGTCAGGAGATAAAAAGTTCGACTCCGGTAGCGGTACCGTCACCATTAAGAACAACGTCATCAAAAAGTCCGGCGAGCAGGTTGCCAGTAGTAATCGCATTAAATACACCATTCATGTTAACGAGTCTGCCGTTGCCCTTAAAAATAGCACCGACTTCCTTGAGCTCGTCGATACCATGGATGCCAAGTGCACGCTGGTGCCGTCGACGCTTAAGGTCTATGAGCGCGTGAACGGTGGCTGGGTTGCGCTGTCCCAGAAGGGCTATTCGTCGAAGATGGAGCAGGTCCCAGGCGAATCTGGCACTCGCACGAAGTTGACACTTAATGTGCCCGACGAGAAATACCTCAAGGTCGAGTACGAGGTTATCCCGACCGGAAACCTCGGTGAAGAGGTGTCTCTTTCCAATACCGCCGAGCTTACGGGTGTGAAGGAAGGCTCGGCGATCGACGAGCAAAATTGGAAGATTCAAAATGCGTCCGCCAGCGCGGGCGGCAACGGCTACAGCATCACGATGACCAAGTACGACGCCCAGCAGGTCGGCGCGACGCTTGAGGGGGCGGAGTTCAAGCTCTATAGCGTGGATATGGACCAAGCGAAAAATCTGGAGGACATGGAGAGTGCCAGAACGCTGTTCGGCACTGCTACAACCGATGTCAACGGCAAAATCTCGTTTGGCACGAGCGACAAGAAGATGGGTAATTGCGTGCTCTACCAGCTCGTAGAGACGAAAGCGCCCACGGGCTATGCCGTAACGCAGCAGCCCGTCTGGATTATGCTCAGGGGCAGCGCGAACGACGAGGGTTACCAAGAAGCACTAGCTGAGGCAAGAGCCGTCGTCAAAAACGCCGAAATCATAGGTGATGCCAAAAAGGATGATATTTGGGTCTATGACAATCGCCTAACGGGGACTGCGGATATCAAGGCAGAGAAGGTGCTCGCAGGTGGGACATTCAAGGCGGGGCAGTTTTCGTTTGCGCTTAAGGACGCCGAGGGTAAAGTGCTCCAGACAGTGACCAATAACGCCGAGGGCAACGTCTCCTTCAATGTCGAGTACAACAAGGCCGGCGAGTACCGCTACACCATCTCCGAGGTCGTCCCCCAGGGTGCCGAGAATAATGTCAAGGACCACATCGCCTATGACACGACCAAACATGAGGTTCAGGTTGTCGTGACCAACGGAGAGGGAAAGCTAAACACCGAGGTCACCTACGACAACGGCTCTACAATTCCGCCGACCTTTACCAACAAATATTCGACCACGCTTCCTGAGGCAGGCGGTGCTGGTTTGACTATGACATATCTGGCCGGCGCTTCGATGCTGTGTTTTGCTGCGACATGGATGCATACTCGTCGCCATCGCGATCGGGATCGAGGTGGTAGCCGTGAGTAGGCTTAACCGCCGCTTGTTAGCTGCCGCGACGATAATCATGGTCGCTATTCTGTCTTTCGCGATTGCCCCTGGGACGGCTCATGCTGCCGATACTGGTGCCATTACGGTGGACGGTACGGTTGCGACGCGGTATGACGCGTACCAGCTCTTTTCGGCGACCGTTGCCGACGATGACGATGCTGGCCAAAAAATTGCAACTGACGTAACGTGGGCGAATGACACGGTTCGTCAAACTGCTCTTTCGGTGCTACATGATGCGGGGCTCGATAGCTCGACATCGACGGCGCAAGAGGCTGCCGAATGGATGAATGCCGACGGGCACATGACGACCACGCTGACAGCAAAACTTGCCAGAGCAATTTGCAAAGTCGGCGTCCCTTCTGTGACCCTTAACGCGGGCACGACGGCCGAGCTGCCCTGTGGCTACTGGCTCATCGTCGCCGACGACGACGCCATCGCCCAGGGCGAGGCCGGCACCGCGCCGATCATGGCCCTGGTGGGCGGCAGCGCCGTCACCGTCAAGCCCAAGGCGGCGACCCCCAAGGTCGCCAAGCACGTGCTGGAGGACAGCGCCGCCGCCTGGCAGAAGGCCGCCGACGCCACGGTCGCCGACGACCTGTACTGGCGCCTCTCGGCCACGGTCCCGGCGGGCCTTACCGCCTACGACACCTATACGGTGCAGTTCGTCGACACCATGAGCGCGGGGCTCGACCCCTCCAAGGTTGCCGCGAGCATGCGCGTGTACGTGGCGGCGGGCGCGGACGGCGGCTTTGACGCCGTCACATGTGAGGGCGGTAACGCCAACTCGACGCTGGCTAAAGGGTGGACGGACATTACTTCACAGTGCAGGGTCTCGGTCGAGGGCAATGCCTTCACCGTGCGCACCGGCGACCTGGTCGCCGCGCTCGGCGGGGCCGACGCCTTCGCCGCGGGCGCCCGCGTGGTTGCTGTCTACAATGCGCCGTTGGGGGCCAACTGCAATCGAGGCGCCACCAAGGGCAACCCCAACGAGGTCTACCTGCTTTACCCGCGCTCTCCTCTCGCCGACCAGTCCGGTGACGCCGGCTTCACCCGCACGCCGAGCGATGACGCGTGCGCCTATACCTGGGGACTCAGTCTGATCAAGCGCTCAAGCTCGGACGATAAGCCGCTCGCGGGCGCCAAGCTGCGCATCATCGATGACCGCGGCCGCATCCTAACGACTGACGGCTCGTGGTCGACGGATGTTGACGCGTGCGTCACCACGGGCTCGGACGGCCATGTGGAATTGACCGGTGTGGACGCGGGCGTCTATACCGTCGAAGAGGTCGCGGCACCCAAGGGCTACACCGCCTTTGAGGGCAAACGTACGGTGACGGTTGCGGCCGAGGGTCTGGACGTTAAACAGGTGACGGCCGCGAAGCCCAAGGTGACTGTATCGGTCGAAAGCCCTCTGCGGGTTGACGCAGCCGATGCCGGGACGGGTTCGATTGAACTGTCGGTGCTCAACACCCCAAGCAAAGAAGTAAGTCGAGGCTTTATGCCCTCGACGGGAGATAGAACGTTGGTGCTGGTGGCGGCTTTGGCTGCCATCGGAGTGGCGGCTATTGTCGCCGCGCTCGTCATCAAGCGGGGAGGAGGTCGCCGTGAAAAATAATTGCCCCCCCCTTGCTCAATGGCGTACTGCCTCCGTAACGAGTGACGCGCAGGCCTACCGACCTGATGATCATTGGTTTTAAAAAAAGTTACTAGAGAACCCTCCAAGAAAAGCGGGGCACCCGGTCGATATGACCGAGTGCCCCGCCTCGTTTGTTGGTGCAAAGTAACCTGACCCCTTTGCACCACCACAAAGGTGCCTGGCCCCTTTGTGGTGATCGGCTGCTAAGCGGTGGGGAGTTCCGGCGTATTAGCCGGCTGTTGCGACTTGAGGTGAGCGTTGCGCCAGATGATCTGGATAACATAGCCGAGCGTGAAGACAAAGGCCACGCCGCTGATGAAATCGCCTACGAGGGGGATTGCCGTAAGTGCACCTGCGATCACGCCGCCGGCGGCCGCCATGGCGTAGCGGTTCTGGCTGTGTCCGACCATGCGCGCGATCGCGCACCCTGCAAAGGCACTCGACACCAGCGCGATGCCAATAACACCGCACATGAGGGCTCCGGCAAGCGACAGACCAGCGATAGAGATAATTAGCAGTAGGACGGCGGGGACGATAGCAATCGTGCCCAGAAGACCGCTCACCCACAGAGGCATGGGGCGCTGGTGGAGCATTCCGGCGGCGCTGGCGGTCGCGCGCGGAAAGACGAGCTCGAGCAGCAGGGCGATGAAGCAGGTCGAGAGCGCTGCGGCGACGATACCGCCGATGACATCGTTAACGGTGGAAGAATCCTCGTTCTCGGTGCGGTCGATCTTGAGCGCGCCGACCTCGGCTCCCGCGGCGCGCTCGGGGTCCTCGGAAACATGGGCGTTCACGGTGCCGGTGATGTGGGCGTTCTTGCCCAGGATGAGCTTGTCGGCCCAGACCTCGACATCGCCCTCGACGGTGCCATCGATAGTCACCGTATCGCCCGCAAGCGCTGCCGACTTGGTAGAGCCGCGCAGGGCAACCGTCTCGCCTATCGCATAGAAACAGTTGGCGGTGCTGTCGGAATTGAGCACGACATGCTGGCCGGCAACGGTCACGCTGCCATCAACCGTAGTCTTGGCAATGTCGATGGTGCGCGCCGCCAAGCGGACGGCGCCGCCCACCGTGCAGTCGCGGATGGAGAGGCTCTCGCCTGCTGCAATTATGTCGCGGCCGATGGACGCATCGTCCAAGTTGAGGGCCTGACCTGCCCAGTACAGGTCACCTTCGACGCCGGACGAATTGGCGTCATTGTCGGTCGCAAGTACGTTGCCTGCGGTGTCTGTGCCGGCGAACGACGCCGTGGGAAGTGCGGTGACCGCTAGGGCGACGAGCGCGAATAGGATCGTGATGCGGACCCACGCTTTACGGCGCTGGGTCGACGGGAATTGATTACAGGGCATAGTGAATCCTTCGTCAGATGCTCGACATACACCTAACAGGGTACCCAACGCGTGGGCGCTCTAAAAGAACCTCTCGGTTGCATTTCGAAGGGTCGTGCCGTGCTGTTTACTTTTTACGGTGCAAGAAGCGCGCGATATCTTCTTCGGTGGGGCTTTTGATGTCAAAGCGCAGCGAGAGCCAGCGCAGACCCATGGTCACGACAACGCATACGACCAGCGCGGCGACATTGCTCATAATGCCGCTCATAACGAGACACACATAGCTTGTCGATCCGGCGATGGCGGCGATGGCATAAAAGTTAGTACGTTGGAAAATGCCCGGAACCACGCCCATAAAGCCATCGCGCAACATGCCGCCGCCCACCGCGGTGAAAAAGCCCATCATGATGCACACCGCCGGTGCAAAGCCGTAGACCAGCGCCTTGTCTGCTCCAGTGGCGGCGTAGATGCCGACCGAGATGATGTCGAGCAGGGGAATGAGTTTTTCGGGCTTGTCGACGATTGCCGGGAAAATATAGATGATGGCTGCCGTGGCAATGGAAAGCGGCAGCGCCATTGGCTGGTTGAGGATGTAGACGTTGCCCACCTGCAGCGTCATGTCGCGTAAAAGACCGCCGCCCAAGCCACAGACCACGGCGAGCGCAACTGCACCCACCAGGTCGAGCTTGTGCTCGCGCGCGACCAACACGCCCGAGATTGAAGCCGCGACGACGGCGAACATTTCGAGCCAAAACGGGATGGCGACCATGGCATCCGTGGCGTGTGAGGTAACGGTCATAGCGGCGACGACGGGCAAGATGGGGTCCTTTGGATTACGGATTTGGACAATGCCCGTACATAGTACATGTTCGGCGCCGATTGCGACCCTATTGCTCGGCAAACGGTCGGGACTGGATGCGGGCGTAGGCTCCATGTTTGGGGATCTGGGTCGATGCTGAACGCGATGGGGGCGTGGCTGAATAGGAGGGATGTCTAAATTTTGAGCAGCGCTCAAAATTTATCCGGTCGGCTTACGCCGACCGCGCTGCGCTAAAAACGCGCCACTGGCGCGTTTTCTTTACGCTTTGCGCCCTGGCGGGTTCGAATCCCTCCTCCTTCGCCGTATTTGTTTGTAAGGGACTCAAAACAAAAAAGCTCCCGTTGTTGGGAGCTTTCTCAACCAAAATGGCGGAGGAGGAGGGATTCGAACCCTCGTGACCTTATACAGGCCAAACGGTTTTCGAGACCGCCGCATTCAACCACTCTGCCACCCCTCCGCGTGGGGTAAAAACAAAGCAGGCTCGAAGGCCTGCTTTGGAATTAACTGGCGGAGAGTCAGGGATTTGAACCCTGGAGACGCTTTTGACGCCTACACGATTTCCAATCGTGCTCCTTCGGCCACTCGGACAACTCTCCGTTAAATGCGAAAGTCAGTATACACGAGGAATCGCAAAGTGCAAACAGAAAAGTTGGCATTTTTTAAAACGCTTGGCCGCGCTTGGCGTTGCAGTGGGGTTTGAGGTGCCAAAAAACGGCTTCCGACCAGCGTGGTTGATTAACTCAATTGTTCAAAAGGGGTATTCATAAGCGACTTGGCAATGAATTTAAAAATCTTTGGGTGGTGCTGTGGACCACTGGTATGCATTTTACGACCACAGCCTTGTGCCCGTTGACCTGCGGCTTGGCTCAGCTTGTCCCCGCGGCACCGTATCTTGTTCACAAATCCGTCAAGCTCTTGGTCGGCATTTGGTTGGAATGCGCATGAAACGTCGTGCGAATATGGGCATATGTGGAGGTCATGAGGTTGTAGCTGCATATTCTTGCAGCCTAGGAGGTTGAAAGATATTATTACCAAGTCTTTTCCTGCTTCAGGCGCACCTTCACGACCTGAAGCCACATTTGCCCAGAGGAGGTGACAATATGAAGGCTTATGAACTGCTGTTCTTTGTTGACCCGTCGCTCGACCCCGAGACTCGTCTCGCTGTTATGAAGCGTATCGATACCACGATCGCTGAGGGCGCTGGCAAGGTCGACTCCGTTGACGAGTGGGGCAAGCGCAAGCTCGCCTACGAGATCAACGACCTCACCGATGGTGACTACACCCTCATCAACTTCCACGCAGATCCTACCCAGATCGCCGAGCTTGATCGCGTCCTGCGCATCACCGACGCTGTGGTCCGCCACATGATCGTCCGTCGTGACGACCAGGAGTAAGACTGTCGTTTTGGACTGGGCTTGTGCCCCAAGAGGAAGTAGTGAGTTATGAGCATCAATCGAGTGAACATCACCGGTAACCTCACCCGCGATCCCGAGCTGCGCGCCACCGCCGGCGGAACCCAGGTTCTGTCCTTTGGCGTCGCCGTGAACGATCGTCGCCGCAACGCGCAGACTGGCGAGTGGGAGGACTATCCCAACTTTGTCGACTGCACCATGTTCGGCACCCGCGCCGAGGCCGTGAGCCGTTTCCTGGCAAAGGGAAACAAGGTCGCGATCGAGGGCAAGCTGCGCTACAGCTCTTGGGAGCGCGACGGCCAGCGCCGGAGCAAGCTTGAGGTCATCGTCGATGAGATTGAGTTTATGAGCTCCCGTGGTGGCCAGGGTGGCTACGATCAGGGCGGTTACGCCCCCGCAGCTCCCGCGCCCGCAGCACGTCCTGCCGCACCGGTGGCTACGCCGCCCGCGGTCGACGTCTATGATGAGGACATCCCGTTCTAAGGGTTGTTCACCTATTTTTGAGTGAGAGGCTGCTTCGGTTCGCCGAAGTTGCCAAATGAAAGGTATTTTGACATGGCTAATGATTTTTCTGCACGTCAGCCGCGTCGTAAGTACTGCCAGTTCTGCAAGGAGAACACTGAGTTCATCGACTATAAGGACACTCAGCTTCTCCGTAAGTACATGACCGACCGTGGCAAGATCAAGCCCCGTCGCGTCACTGGCGCTTGCACGCAGCATCAGCATGACATCGCCAACGCCATCAAGCGCGCCCGCGAGATGGCTCTCCTGCCGTACACCGTCCCCGTGGTTTCCTCTCGTGGCAACCGCGATCGCGGCTAAGAAGGGAGACGCATCATGAAGGTTATTCTTCTCGATGAGATCAAGGGCAAGGGCGGCGAGGGTGACGTCGTAGAGGTCGCTCAGGGTTACGCTGAGAACTTCCTGTTCCCCAAGAAGCTCGCTGTTGCCGCCACCAAGGGCAACCTCAAGCAGCTTGACGAGCGTCGCAACAACATCGCCAAGCGCGAGGCCGTCCGTCTGGCTACCGCCAACGAGACCAAGGCTGCCTTCGAGGGCAAGACGGTCACCGTTGACGTCAAGGTCGGCGACGAGGGCATCCTCTTTGGCTCCGTTACCGCCGCTATGATCGCTGACGCCATCAAGGCTCAGCTCGGTATGGACATCGACCGCAAGCGCGTCGAGCTCGGTAAGCCCATCAAGGTTGCCGGTGCCCACACCGTTGCCATCTCGCTGTACCGCGAGATCAAGGCCGAGGTTGTCGTTCTCGTCGGCGTTACCGCCGAGGAGCTCGCTGCCGAGGCTGAGGTCGAGGAGGCCGCTGAGGTCGCCGAGGCCGAGACCGCCGAGGTCGAGACTGAGGCTGCTGCCGAGTAGCATTTGCTGCAACGCAACAATCTTGTTCTAAGAAGGGCGCTCTGGGAAACCAGGGCGCCCTTTTGTTATTTGCGCTGAGTGAGTGTCATGGTGAACGTTGCGTCGAAGTCCTATATACAGGACCGTTCATCCGTTTGGTTCGGTGATGATTGGCGGCGCGCGGCGCGTTTTGGGACCGTGGCTGATACTATGGATGCTCGCAAGCGATATGAATGAGGATGCTCATGGCATATGACGATAGGGAGACCGGGCTGACGGTTGAGGACCGCGGCTCAAAGTTGGGTCTTCCCCAAAACCAAGATGCAGAGGCCAATGTACTGGCCGCTATGCTGCTATCGCCCGAGGTAGTCGAAGAGGCCCAGGTCGAGCTGCAGCCCGATGACTTCTACCGGCCCATTCATAAGACCATCTATACCGCGATGGTCGATATGTACAACAGCCGCATTCCCATCGACTCCATCTCGCTGATCGATTACCTGCGAAGCATCAACAAGCTTGATGCCGTGGGCGGCGAGGCCTACATTTTGGAGTTGATGGGTCAGACCCTGTCGCTCGTCAACTGGCAGCACCATGCCGCTATCGTTCGCCGCGATTCGATGCTGCGTGAGCTGATCGGCGCCACCAACGAGATCAACGCGCTGGCCTATAACGCTCCCACCGATACCAAAGAGGTCGTGGAGCTGGCCGAGAGCAAGTTGCTCAAGGTCACGGCGCGCGAGGTCAAGTCGAGCTACAAGACGCTGACCGAGTTTATGGTCGAGGCCTATAACGAGGCCGAGGAAGTGTGCCAGGCAGGCGGCCAGGCTGCGGGCGTGCCCACGGGCTTCCCGTCGCTCGACCGCATGCTCATGGGTTTTCGCGAGGGCCAGCTCATCATCATCGGCGCCCGCCCTGCTGTGGGTAAGACGTCGTTCGCCCTGAATCTGGCGCTCAACGCTGCCGCGGCCGGTTATACCGTCGGCTTCTTCTCGCTGGAGATGTCGGGCAAGGAAATTGCCCAGCGTCTGATTTGCGCCTACGCCATGATTTCGATCAGTGACTTCCGCATGGGCCGCATTAGCCCCGAGCAGTGGGCCAATATCAACGAGGCCACGCAGACCTTGTCCAAGCTCGATATTCTGATTGACGATACGCCCGGCACCACAGTGACCGAGATTCGCGCCAAGAGCCGCCGCATGCTCCACAACAAGGAGAAGGCCATCATCATCCTGGACTACCTGCAGCTGGTGAGTCCTCCGCCGGGACGCCGGTCCGAGAGCCGTACCGTCGAGGTCTCCGAGATGTCGCGTGGTCTGAAGATCATGGCCAAGGAGCTCAAGATCCCGCTCATCGCGCTGTCGCAGCTCTCGCGTCAGGTCGAATCCCGTACCGGCAAGCGCCCGCAGCTTTCCGACCTTCGTGAATCGGGCTCCATCGAGCAGGACGCCGATATCGTTATGTTCTTGGACCGCTCCGCCGACGAGGCCGAAGCCTCGCGCGACGATCGACCCGACGAGGGCGTTACGCGTATTGTCGTGGCCAAGAACCGTTCGGGCCCGATCGGCGACGTCGACCTGATGTTCCTGCCGGCATCCACCAAGTTCTATGAGCTTGATGGGGCACATGCCGAGGAGTAGGACAGGCACCCGTTGCACGGGTATACTGGGAATGTTTTGTGCTTCTGCGTGCCGGCGTGGCGCGTAGACAGTCCATGAATGTAAGGAGTAAACATGCCGTCAACCGTTTTGGTCGGTGCCCAGTGGGGCGATGAGGGCAAGGGTAAGATTTGCGACCTGGTCGCCGGCGACTTCGATGCCGTCGTGCGCTACTCGGGCGGCAACAACGCCGGTCACACCATCGTCGTCAACGGCAAGAAGTACGGCCTGCACCAGGTGCCCTCCGGCATCATGTATTCCGACCACGTGTCGGTGATCGGTAACGGCTGCGTCGTCAACCCCAAGGTTGTCCTTGAGGAGATCGACATGTTCGAGGCCGACGGCATCACCACCAAGAACCTCAAGATTAGCGGCAACGCGCATGTCATCATGCCGTACCACATCGATCTGGATGGCGCCTTTGAGCAGAAGCTCGGCAAGAAGAACATCGGTACCACCAAGCGCGGTATCGGTCCGTGCTATCAGGACAAGATGGCCCGCATCGGCCTGCGCATGCAGGACATGCTGGACGAGGCACTGTTCCGCGACAAGTTGGAGACCGCTCTCGCCCGCGTGAACCCCGAGCTCGAGCTCATCTACAACCTGCCCACCTACACCGTGGACCAGATTTGCGACGAGTACCTGCCCATGGCCGAGCGCCTGCGTCCCTACATCACCGAGACGAGCCTGCTGCTCAACAACATGATCGATGAGGGCAAGGACCTGCTGTTTGAGGGCGCCCAGGCGACGCTGCTCGACATCGATCACGGCACCTATCCGTACGTGACGTCTTCCAACTGCACCGCCGGCGGCGCCATCACCGGCTCCGGCGTGGGCATGAAGAACGTCGACCGCGTGCTGGGCGTCATGAAGGCCTATATCACCCGCGTCGGTTCGGGCCCCATGCCCACCGAGCTTTCCTATGAGTCCGAGGCCGGTCACACGCTGACCGAGGAGGGCTATGAGTACGGCGTGACCACCGGTCGCCGTCGTCGCTGCGGCTGGTTCGACGGCCCCATCGCCAACTACGCCTCGCGCGTCAACGGCCTCACCGATATCGCCCTGACCAAGCTCGACGTGCTTTCGGCCTTCGACACCATCAAGGTGTGCGTGGCCTACGACGTCGATGGCGAGCGCTACACCAGCGTGCCCGAGCATCAGGTGCGCTTTGAGCATGCCAAGCCCATCTACGTGGAACTCCCCGGCTGGAAGTGCGACATCACCGGTTGTCGCAGCTTTGATGAGCTGCCGCAAGAGGCTCAGGACTACGTGGCGTTTATCGAGGATCTGGCACACACCCGCGTGACGTTCATTGGCGTTGGCGCTGGTCGCGAGCAGATCATCAACCGATTCTGGAAGTAATCGGGACTATTTGGTTATTGCGATATACCCCTTTGCAGCCCGGACGGGCGGCCGAGGGGTATATTTGCTTGCAAAGGGCTCGCGCGGAGCGGGCCATTCATCCATAGAGGAGGCACCCTTGAAGTCGGACACTCAAACCATCGACATCCTGTTGTTGGGCAGCGGCGGCCGTGAGCATGCTTTGGCAGCTAAGCTCGCAGCATCACCGCGCGCCGGCAAGCTCTACATCGCGCCGGGCAACGGCGGCACCGCGAGCTGTGGCGAGAACGTTGTTCTCGACGACTGCGATCCTGCGGCCGTGGCGGCGTTTGCACAGAGCCACGGATGCGGACTCGTGGTAATTGGCCCCGAGGCTCCGCTCGTGGCGGGCGTGGCCGACGCCGTGCGCGCGGCGGGTATTCCCTGCTTCGGCCCGGGTGCCGAGGGCGCCCAGATGGAGGGCTCTAAGCTGTTCTCCAAGCAGCTCATGGAGCGCGCCGGTATTCCGACGGCAGCCTATGGTTCGTTTACCGACGAGGCTTCGGCTCTTGCCTATGTGCGTGAGCAGGGCGCTCCGCTGGTCGTCAAGGCCGACGGCCTTGCCGCGGGCAAGGGTGTTATCGTGGCGACCGAACTTGAGCAGGCCGAGGAGGCCGTGCGCGAGTGCTTTGGCGGCACCTTTGGCGATGCCGGCAACACCGTGGTTATCGAGGAGATGCTGACCGGCCCCGAGTGCTCGCTGCTCGCCTTTACCGACGGCAAGACCGTGCGCCCCATGGCCACCTCGCAGGATCACAAGCGCGCGCTCGAGGGCGACAAGGGCCCCAACACCGGCGGCATGGGCGTCTACAGCCCGGTGCCCATCGTGACTGACGAGGAGCACGCCACCATGGTGAAGGTCATGGAGCAGACCGTGGCCGAGCTCGCTGCCGAGGGCATCGACTACCGCGGCTGCCTGTACGGCGGCTTTATGCTCACGCCTGCCGGCCCCAAGGTGCTGGAGTTCAATGCCCGCTTTGGCGACCCCGAGACGCAGGTCGTGCTGCCGCGCCTTAAGAACGACCTGGTCGAGGTCATGCTCGCCTGCGCCAACTGCGAGCTCGATCAGATTGAGCTCGACTGGCGTGACGAGTGGGCCGTGGCCGTTGTCCTGACGAGTGCGGGCTATCCCGGCAGCTACGAGAAGGGCAAGGTCATCACTGGTATTGAGGATGCCGAGGCCATGGAGAACGTGACCGTGTACCACGCGGGCACTGCCGTGGTGGACGGCCAGCTCGTGACCAATGGTGGCCGCGTGCTTGCCGTGACCGCTCTGGGTGACACGTTCGAGAACGCTCGCAACCTTGCCTACGAGGCCTGCGAGAAGATTGATTTTGAAGGCAAGACCCTGCGCCACGACATCGGCCTGCGCGCGCTGCGCGGCCGCGACGCCTGGGATGCCTAAAATCCGAGAGGAATGAGACGGATGGACGAGAAGAACGAAGAGCTCGTGGATGCGCAGATCGTTGAAGAGGACAGCCGCATGTATGGGCACGCCGAGGGCGAGCCTGGTGGCGAGGTCGCTGACGAGCCGGCGCTGGTGTTGGGCGACGACGACCCGCACGATGCCGAGCTGCACGAGAAGATTCTTTCGGAGGAGTGTGCCTGGAAGGGCAAGATCCTCGACGTCCACCGTCTTGAGGTTGAGCTGCCCAACGGTCGCCGCAGCGCCCGCGATATCGTTCGCCATCCGGGTGCGGCGGCCGTTGTGGCGCTGACCGAGAGTGGCAAGATCGTACTGGTGCGTCAGTACCGCACCGCCATCGACCGCGTGACGGTCGAGATTCCCGCCGGCAAGCTCGATCCAGGCGAGGACCCGCTCGATTGCGCCAAGCGCGAACTGCATGAGGAGACGGGCTTTAGGGCTGGTCGTATTCGCTTTTTGACGTCGATTGTCACGTCCTGTGGTTTTTGCGATGAGATCATCCACATCTACTTGGCTACCAAGCTCGAGTTTGATGCGCCCAACCCCGATGATGACGAGTTTGTCAACGTGGACCTGGTGCCGCTGCACGAGCTGATCGACGCCGTGCTCGACGGCAAGATCGAAGACGCCAAGACCGTCGTGGGCGCCTTGGCCTGCGATAGCATTGCACACAGGCTGGGCGGAACTGAGCTTTAAAAGCGAGGGCGACCCTGGGGCAAACACTACTGATTATTTGCCCCAGGGTCTTACGTTATTGTTTTATCTCCGAGGACTGCATGTTTAAGAGGTTTCTTTCGTATTACGAGCCCCAGATGGGGCTTTTTGTTGCTGATACTGTTTGTGCTCTGGTGCTTGCCGCCATTGACCTGGCGTTCCCCATTATCCTGCGCAATTTGACCGGTGGGCTGTTTACTCAGGGTCAGGCTGCCATTATGCAGGCGCTCGGCATGATCGCGGTGGGCTTGGTGCTGATGTATGCCGTCCGCTGCGCTTGCCGCTACTTTGTGAGCTATTGGGGTCACGTGATGGGCGCGCGCATGGAGTCCAAGATGCGCGAGGACCTGTTTGACCAGTATGAGCGCTTTAGCTTTGCGTACTTCGACCGCAACAGCTCGGGCGACATGATGAGCCGCGTGGTCAACGACCTGTTCGATATCTGCGAGGCGGCGCACCACGTGCCCGAGTGGATCATCATCTGCGGCATCGAGATCATCGGCTCGTTTGTGATCCTCTTTACCATCGCCCCGGTGCTGGCGCTTGCCATGGCCGTGGTGACGGCGGCGTTTGCGGTCATCATGTTTTGGCAGAACATGCGCATGCGCGAGGTCTTTAGCGACAACCGCAAAAAGATCAGCGGCATCAATGCACAGCTGCAGGATTCGCTGGCGGGCATGCGCGTGGTCAAGAGCTTTGCCAATGAGGAGACCGAACGCTTCAAGTTCCGCGCCTCCAACAATCGCTATCTTTCGTCCAAGGAGAACATGTATCACGCCATGGGCGTCTATACCGCGACGTATGGCCTGCTCTCGGGTGTGCTCTATGTGATCGTGGTGCTGCTGGGCGGCTGGCTGGTCGCCCAGGGACAGCTGCAGGCGGTCGATATGGCGACCTTTGCACTCTATATTTCGCTGTTCTGCACGCCGCTTGAGACGCTCGTCAATTCGGCCGAAACGTATCAGAAGGCTATCGCCGGCTTTAAGCGTATGGACGAGGTGCTCTCGACCGCGCCGGATATCCAGGACAAGCCGGGCGCTACGGATCTGCAGGTGACTGCCGGCGCCGTGGAGTATCACGACGTGTGCTTTAACTACGAGGATGTTGAGCTGGGCGAGGGCGATGCCGACGAGCGTCCCGTTATCGACCATATGGACCTGTCCATCAAACCCGGGCAGACCATCGCTTTGGTTGGCCCTTCGGGCGGCGGCAAGTCCACGACCTGTTCGCTGCTGCCGCGCTTTTATGACGTGGCTGCCGGATCCATTAGCATCGACGGCCAGGACGTGCGTGATGTGACGCAGCAGAGCCTGCGTCGTGCCATCGGCCTGGTGCAGCAAGATGTGTACCTGTTCGATGGAACGATCGGCGAGAACATCGCCTACGGCAGGCCGGGCGCTACGGCAGGAGAGATCGCCGAGGCCGCCCGCCGCGCCAACATCGATGCCTTTATCGAGTCGCTTCCACAGGGCTATGACACGGTCGTGGGCGAGCGCGGCAGCCGTCTTTCGGGCGGACAGAAGCAGCGCGTTGCCATCGCGCGCGTGTTTCTCAAGAACCCCAAGATCCTGATTTTGGACGAGGCGACGAGTGCTTTGGATAACGAGAGCGAGGAGGCGGTGCAGGAGTCACTCGAAGAACTGGCACGCGGCCGCACCACGATTATCATCGCCCACCGTCTTTCGACCATTAAGCATGCCGATGAGATTGCGACCGTTGAGCATGGTCGCGTTGTGGAGCGTGGCACGCACGAGGAGCTTCTCGCCCGTGGCGGCACCTATGCCCGTTACTATCGAATGCAGTTCGAAGGTGCGCGTGCGCACGAGCTCGACTGATTGATATGACAGGAAGTTTATGGCTGACAAGAACCCTTTGACTCCGGAAGAAGTGACGGAGTTATTCTCCGAAATCGATGCATCCGGTGTCTTGGATCCCACGCTTGCCAAAAAGCGAACCGAGCGCATGCGTGAGAAGGAGGCTGCGGCCAAGCGCGGTGACAAAACTGCGCTAGCGCAGCTGCGCAGCGAGGACCGCGCGAGCCAGGCAAAACATATCGACCCGCTGTCCGAGGACGATCCTTCGGGCTCGCAGGTGAGCCACACCATTACGAAGACCGCGATGGCCGTGGTCATTGGTATTTTGGTGCTGATCGTGGGCATGCAGATTGGCTACGGCGTGATGCGTCGTCTGAACACCGCCAACTTGTCCGAGAGCGTTTCGGTCGATACCGTTTCGACGGCGCTGAAGGGCGGCCTTGAGTGGGGCAACGGCTTTACGCAGTTCCCGCTCGACTTTACCGTCGATGAAGCCGATGAGCGTACGGGCACGGTCGAGGTGACGGTGTTGGACACATCGTCTGCCAACGAGCTCGAGCTGCTGTCCAACGGGCAGATCCAGGCCGCGGCACTTGCGACCAACGCGCTGCTCAACGATAAGATCGACCGCGTGGTGTATAACGTTCACGCCTATATCGACGAGGATAGCAATATTCAGCACGATTCCTTCTTTGGCATGTTCCCCGCGCGAGGCCACCAGAGCGCCATCCTGACGTTCGTGTGGACCAAGAGCTCATCCAACGCCACGAATATCGACTGGAAGATGCGCATCGTGAGTATGGATGACACCATCGCCGAGCGCATTCAGAAGCAGGTGAACTCGGTGTCGTCGCTGATCGAGGACCCGGTGGTGAGCCAGACCAAGATTGACGAGGAAAAGGCCGAACGTGACCTGGAGCATCGTCTGCATGGCCGCGAGATTTTCCGCGGCGGCAAGCCCGACCGAACGCCGTCCGATCTGCTGGAACAGGACAAGAAAAAATAAGACGCCATCATCCCGTGTGAGCCACAAGCCCCGCGGGATGATTTTTAATCCCCGTCCCAGAAAAATCATTATGCATAGAAAGTCATAATTATCATTTCGTAAACATTTCGATGAAATTAACGCCATGAGGCATGCTTGCGGTTACAATACCGCGAGGCCTAACTACACACCTTTAAGCCGGTCCTGTGAGACCGGGAAGGAGAATTATGGCGAACAACCATACCGCGGGCGCTGCCGCCCGCACCTTCGCGCCCAGCGAGCTTTGCCAGCGTATGCTGGCCAAAACCAGCAAGGGCACCTGCGGTCCCTGTATCCTGTATCTTGAGGATGGGACCATTTTTTATGGACGTGCATGCGGCGCCGAGGGCACCGCGACCGGCGAAGTCTGCTTCAACACCTCGCTTGAGGGCTACTTTGAGGTCATGACCGACCCGAGTTATGCCGGCCAAATTGTAACCATGACCTATCCGCAGATCGGCAATTACGGTATCGACGAGACCGATGTCCAGTCGGCCTTCCCCGGCGACGCCGTGCGCCCTGCGAGCGCTCCGGCTATGCGCGGCATGATCGTTCGCGACATGTGCGCCACGCCTTCTAACTGGCGCTCGGCCGTCAGCGTGCCGGAGTACCTGCGCGCTCACGGCATCGTCGCTATCGAGGGTGTCGACACCCGCGCTCTGGTGCGCCATCTGCGCGACAATGGTTCCAAGATGGGCATTATCTCGACAGAGATCTTCGACGTCGACGAGCTCGCCGAGCGTCTGGACGCAGCGCCCACGCTGGTGGGCGAGAACCTGGTCAAGACCGTGAGCTGTCCCGCGCCTCACGAGTTTGTGGCCGCCGACCTGCCTGCCACGCATGGCTTTGCGCTTGCGGCTGCCGCTCCTGCCCGTCACAAAGTGGTCGCCTACGACTGCGGTGTGAAGCGCGGTATTCTGGAGGGCCTGGTCCGTGCCGGCTGCGACCTCACCGTCGTGCCGTGGGATACGCCCGCCCAGCAGGTGCTCGACATGAATCCTGATGGCGTCTTTTTGTCCAACGGCCCCGGCGACCCCGATGCCGTGGTGGAGACCTACGAGCAGGTGCAGCAGCTGATCGGCAAGGTGCCGGTCTTTGGTATTTGCCTGGGTCACCAGATGATCAGCTTGGCCTGCGGCGCCCAAATGGAAAAGCTTAAATTCGGTCACCGTGGCGGTAACCAGCCGGTTATGAATCTGGCGAGCCGTCGCGTGGAGATCACCGCGCAAAACCACGGCTTTGGCCTGCTGTTCCCCAGTCTGGGCAAACTGATTCCGGAGCTTTCCGGCGGCGAAACCGAGCATGCGGCCGATGGCGACCTGCGCGCCTGGGTGCGTCGCGGCGTCGCGCCGGTCGTGATGAACGAGCGCTTTGGTCGCATTCGCCTGACACATGTGAACCTCAACGACGGCACCGCCGAGGGCATCCAGCTGCTCGACGCCCCGTGCTTCTCGGTCCAGTATCACCCCGAGGCTTCGCCTGGCCCCACCGATGCCCACTATCTCTTTACCGCCTTTACGCGACTCATGGACGGCGAGGAGAACTACCTGGACATCGACACCGCGAAGGACCGCCTTGCCGGCTGGAGCTTTGCTGAGTCCGAGACCGCTGAGACCGAGGAGAACTAACATGCCGAAACGTACTGACATCAAGCGCATCCTCGTCATTGGCTCGGGCCCCATCGTTATTGGCCAGGCCTGCGAGTTTGACTACTCCGGCGCCCAGGCCTGCAAGGTGCTCAAGGAGGATGGCTTTGAGGTCATCCTGGTCAACTCCAACCCGGCGACCATCATGACCGACCCGGGCTTGGCCGACCGCACCTATGTCGAGCCCATCACCGCCGAGTTTATCGAGCGCGTGATCAAGAAAGAGCGCCCGGACGCGCTGCTGCCCACGCTGGGCGGCCAGACCGGTCTGAACGCCGCCGTCGAGCTGGCAAAGGACGGTACGCTCGACAAGTACGGCGTCGAGATGATCGGCTGCGACCTGGCCGCCATCGAGCGCGGCGAGGACCGCAAGCTCTTTAACGAAGCCATGGACGAGATTGGCCTGGAAGTCGCGCGCTCGGGCTATGCCTACAGCGTGGCCGACGCCGAGGCTATCGCCGAGCGCGTGGGCTATCCCTGCGTACTGCGCCCGAGCTTTACCCTCGGCGGCGCCGGCGGCGGCATCGCACATACCCACGAGGAGCTCGTCTCCATCGTGAGCCAGGGCCTCGAGCTCTCGCCCGCCCACGAGGTGCTGGTCGAGGAGTCCATCGAGGGCTGGAAAGAGTATGAGATGGAGGTCATGCGTGACCACGCCGGCAACGGCATCATCGTGTGCTCCATCGAGAACCTCGACCCCATGGGCGTGCATACCGGTGACTCCATCACCGTGGCGCCTGCGCAGACGCTCTCCGACCTTGAGTATCAGCGCATGCGCGTCGCCTCGCTCGCCATCTTGGAGAAGATCGGCGTCGAGACCGGTGGCTCCAACGTGCAGTTTGCCGTGAACCCCCAGACCGGCCGCCTGATCGTCATCGAGATGAACCCGCGCGTGAGCCGCTCGTCCGCCCTCGCTTCCAAGGCCACGGGTTTCCCCATCGCTAAGGCCGCCGCGCGCCTGGCCGTGGGCTACACGCTCGACGAGATCGTCAACGACATCACCAAGGCTACGCCCGCCTGCTTTGAGCCCACGATCGACTACTGTGTGGTCAAGGTGCCGCGCTTTGCCTTCGAGAAGTTCAAGGGTACCGACCCCACGCTCACTACGCGCATGAAGGCCGTGGGCGAGATCATGGCGATCGGCCGCACCTTTGAGGAGGCCTTTGGCAAGGCTATGCGCTCGCTGGAGGACGGCCACCAGGGTATTTGCGCCGGTGGCAAAGAGGGTGCCGATAAGCTGAGCGACGACGAGCTTGCTCAGGCCGTGGCAACCCCGACCGAGCATCGCATCTTCTTTGTGGTCGAGGCCCTGCGCCGTGGCTGGGACATCGCTCGCATCCATGCCATCTGCGATATCGATCCGTGGTACCTCAACCGTATCAACGATATGGTGCAGGTCCAGCAGAGCATCCGCGGCCTGCGTGTGGAGGATATCGACGCCGACGCGATGCGTCTGCTTAAGCAGTACGGTACGAGCGACGCCGAGATCGCCGCGCTGACCGGCTCGGACGAGCGCTTTGTGCGCGCCTATCGTAAGGGTCTGGGCGTGGTTCCCAGCATGAAGAAGGTCGATACCTGCGCTGCGGAGTTCTCGAGCGCCACGGAGTACCACTACAAGACGTACGAGAACATCTACCGCACGAGCCCGGATGCCAAGAAGTGCGTAGCTCCCGACGAGACCACGCCGGCGGACAAGCCCAAGGCGATGATCCTGGGCGCCGGCCCCAACCGCATTGGCCAGGGTATCGAGTTCGATTACTGCTGCGTGCACGCGAGCTACGCGCTGGCGGCCCGCGGCTTTGAGACCATCATGGTCAACTGCAATCCCGAGACCGTCTCGACCGACTATGACACGTCCGACCGTCTGTACTTTGAGCCGCTCACCTACGAGGACGTCATGGACGTTATCGACGTTGAGCGACCCGACGGCGTCGTGGTGACGCTCGGCGGCCAGACTCCGCTTAAGTTGGCGCGCATGCTCGAGGAAAGCGGCGTGAACATCATGGGCACCAAGCCCGATGCCATCGACTTTGCCGAGGACCGCGAGCGCTTTGCCGCCCTGCTCGACAAGCTGGGCATTATGTATCCGCCGGCGGGCCAGGCAACCTCGTTTGAGGAGGCCGAGGCCGTGG
This sequence comes from Collinsella sp., assembly GCA_018368345.1. Classification (GTDB taxonomy): domain Bacteria; phylum Actinomycetota; class Coriobacteriia; order Coriobacteriales; family Coriobacteriaceae; genus Collinsella. The sequence continues at coordinate 27,722 of JAGZEK010000009.1, read as the reverse complement.
CCGCGCATATCGGCTACCCGCTGCTGGTGCGTCCGAGCTACGTGCTGGGCGGCCGCGGCATGATGATCGCCTACGATGCCGAGCATCTGCGCGATTACATGGCCGAGGCCGCGCGCATTAGCCCCGACTACCCGGTGTATCTGGACCGCTTCTTGGAGGGTGCGATTGAGTCCGATGTCGACGCCCTGTGCGATGGCGAAGAGGTCTACATCGGCGGCATTCTGGAGCATATCGAGGAGGCCGGTATTCACTCCGGCGACTCTGCGACCTGCATTCCGCCGTTCAGCTTTAGCGAGAGCCTGCAGGCAAAGCTTCGCGAGACCACGCGCCGCATCGCGATGGCGCTGGGAGTCCGCGGCTTGGTTAACGTGCAGTACGCCATCAAGGGCGAGACCGTTTACGTGATCGAGGCCAACCCGCGTGCCAGCCGCACCGTGCCGTTTATCTCCAAGGCCACCGGCGTGCCGCTGGCCAAGTGCGCGGCGCGTATCATGGCGGGCGATTCCATCGCGAGCTTGGGCCTGCCGAGCGACGAGCGTCAGCTGGACTGGTTCTGCATGAAGGAAGCCGTTATGCCCTGGGGCCGTTTCCCAGGCGCCGACGTTATCCTGGGACCCGAGATGAAGTCGACGGGCGAGGTCATGGGTATCGCCAAGAGCTATCCCGAGGCATACGCCAAGACGCAGCTGGCGATTGACTACAAGCTGCCCGACCCGAGCGCCGGTAAGGTGTTCATTAGCGTGTGCGACCGCGACAAGCGTCATATCCTTTCGGTCGCCCGTATCCTGCGCTACCTGGGCTTTGACATCTGCTCCACCGAGGGTACGGCGCGCGTGCTGCGCGGCGGCAACGTGACCTGCGAGGTCGTGGAGAAGATTAGCGGCCCGCACGACGGCGAGCGCCCCAACATCGGCGACCTCATCGCCGATGGCAAGATTGCGGTAATCATCAACACACCGTACGGCCCGGGTTCGCGTGGCGATGGCTACCTGCTACGTACCGAGGCCGTGCGCCGCGGCGTGACCTGCGTGACCGCGATGTCTGCCGCCAACACGTACGTGAGTGCCATCGAGGCCGTGCGCGAGGACCAGCAGGGCCACGGCAGCGCCAACGACATGGGCATGGACGTCATCGCCCTGCAGGACCTGCCGCAGTACACGGTGTAGTTGACCTGGCCGGCCGGGGCGGGAGGGGCCGAGATTTCCCCCTTTCGCTCCGGCTGCAAGCAGAGTCGCTCAGGAGGAAACTCGGCCCCTCCCGCCCCGGCCTGCGGTGACTTGGCCGCACCGTGTGCTGCGGAAGGGGCTTTGCGCGATGACTAGGGCTGAATAAAAAGTGAGCGTGGGATCCACCGTTCGTTCGAACGGCGGATCCCACGCTTTGTATGGGGCCTTTCAGCCTCGTCAACCTCCCATTCCAAACCAAATCAGCCAACGTACGTCATGGCAATCCCCGGTAGGTCGAAGGTGCTCTGCGGCGGCCCGGTGTTTTCATCTGAACGACTTTGCGTAGCAACCGGAGTGAAGATGAAAACACCGGGCCGCCGCAGAGCACCCACAGACCGCAGGGACGGGAGCAGCTATACTACTCTCAGTAGTTAAGGGTCGCGGATTCGCTGCGTCACCGCTCTCAACAGGAGGTCTATGTTTATGGCAGATCAAAAGCCGGTTGTCGGGATCATCATGGGTTCCAAGTCCGATCTGGGCGTTATGGAAGGCTGCACCGCCGAGCTCGAGGCACTGGGTGTGCCCTATGAGCTCGTGATCGCGAGCGCACACCGCACGCCGGCGAAGGTCCACGAGTGGGCTTCGACTGCCGCCGATCGCGGCATCAAGGTGATTATCGCCGCCGCCGGCAAGGCCGCTCACCTGGGTGGTGTCGTGGCTGCGTTTACGCCGCTGCCGGTTATCGGCGTGCCTATGAAGACGAGTGACCTGGGCGGTATGGACTCTTTGCTGTCGATGGTGCAGATGCCCTCCGGCGTGCCCGTGGCCTGCGTTGCCATCAACGGCGCCAAGAACGCTGCCATTTACGCCACGCAGATTCTGGGCGCATGCGACCCCGAGTACCGTAAGGTTATCGAGAAGATGAAGCAGGAGATGGCTGACGCCTAAGCGTTCCGCCGTTTCGCCGCAGTATAAGGAGAGCCATGTCCGATTATCAGGGAAAACGATTCAAGGCTTCTCAGATTCCCGATCCGTCGAAGCCGGGTGCCGCCCATGCGGCGCAGCAGGGTCGGACATCCTCTCCTCAGCAGCCGCGCGCGCCGCGCCCCGTGACACCGGCGACGTATCGTCGACAGGACGCGCCGGCCGCATATCGTCCTTCGTCTTATAGCTCCGCTAAGAAGCCGCCCCGGTCTTCATCGCATGCCGCGCCGTCGGATTACACCGAGCCGCCGCGCAAAAAGCGCCGCTCCATTATTCCCATTCTGCTCATCATCATCGGTATCGGCCTGATTGTCGCCGCCGCCGCTATCTTTATTAATGCCCAGATTGGCTATAAGCAGGCGAGCGATTCGTATCAGAAAATCGAGAAGCAATATGTAAGCGATAAGGACGCCAGCGGCGTGCCGATTATCGACTTTGATGCGCTTGCTCAGACGAACCCCGAGATTGTGGGTTGGATTTACGTGCCGGGAACCAATATCAACTATCCCGTGGTGCAGACCAACAACAACTCCAAATACCTCAACACGCTGTTCGACGGAACGGCTAACGCGTCCGGTGCCATTTTCCTGGATAGCGATGACACCGCGCCGGGAATGGTCGACCAGCAGACCACGATCTACGGCCACCATATGAACGACGGATCGATGTTCAACGTGATTTCGGACACCACTGATCAGGCGACGTTCGATAGCATCGAGTTTGTGTACTACATCACGCGCGATGCGACGTATAAGCTGCGTCCGCTGGCGACCAAGGTGGTCGAGGACACGTATGCCAAGGCGCGCACGACCAATTTTGAGGGCGACGACGGACTCAAGAACTACCTGTCCGAGATGCTCGACGGCGCTTCCGCCGTGGCGAGTGATGCTACCGATCGTGCCGCTTCGGCAACTAAGGTTGTAACGCTTGTGACCTGTCGTTCGCTGTCGCTGAGCAACACACGCGCCGTCATGGTGCTCACGCCGGTCGAGGAATAAGTTGTTCGAGAGTAGCTAAAAAGGCCCCGTCCCAAATTGGCTACTCGACGACGGTAAGGGAGAAATGATGCTCGAGAGTGGCAAATTGATGCCTTCGATTGATGCTTGGCTGCGTGAGGCCAAGGCCGATGCTTCGGCGGCAGGCTGTGGGATGTATCTGACGCATAACGGTGTGGTGCGCGCGACGCCCAAGGCCGAGGTGCGCGGAGTCGAGACCGATGGCGTGGCGCCAGGCCACAGGGTGGGCGGCATGGTCTTTGACTACGACGCCGAAAAGGTACGGTCTGCTATCGAGGCCACGCGCGCGATGCCGGGTATCGGCTATGTGCGCGTGTGGCTGGCAAGCGGTGAGCTTGCCGTAGGTGACGACATCATGCTCGTGCTTATCGGCGGGGACATTCGCCCGCACGTGGTCGATGCACTGCAGGCGCTCGTTGGCACCATCAAGAACGAATGCGTGAGTGAGGTCGAGCGCGAGGCGTAGAGGCTTGCGTCGATAGAAGTATCGTTTATAAAAATGCCCACCGGTACGTGTGATACCGGCGGGCATTTTGCGTTTTGGGCGCGGTGAGCGCTACACGCGCGTCGCATCCTTGGGGCTCATGGTCATGCTCTGGAAGCGGTTTTCCATGTACTCGTTATCGAAGTGCTCTCCGTAGAACTGTGCGACGGGAATGTCCGGCTCCGTGCCGTTAACGCGCTGGTACCAGTAGTCGAGCGACTGCAGCGTCATGACGCCGTCGACCAGCATGATAACGGTAAAGATGACGGTGGCCGAGTAGCGGCTCTTCCAGGGGATCTTGTTGATAAGCTTAAGCAGCCTCGGCAGCAGCAGCTTGATCCAGATGAGGCCGCCCAGGCCCCACAGGCAGGCGAAGCCCGTGCAGGTGCGTCCGCCCGTGAGGACCACGAGCGGATCGGGCAAACCGAACAGCGTTATGTGCGAGTAGCTCCACGAGACCACGCCAAACGCGGTCTGCATAAACCAGCCCACGAACACCTCAAAGCTGGCGCCGAGCAGGGCGCTCACCAGGAAAATGATGATGGGGTTCTTTTTGTAGAAGCGGTTAAGCACCATGGTCATGAGCACGGCGCCAAATCCGTAGATGGGGCTGAAGGGGCCAAACAGCATGCCGGCGCGGTTCTGATAGACGCCCGGGTCGTCGACCGTCATGTGCCAGATGTCCTCGGCGATCAGGCCGAGCACGCAGCAGACAAAGAATACCCAGAACAGGTTGAAGTAGTTGAGCTTGATGTAGCCTTCGCCGGTTTCATCGCGCCCGAGCATGCCCTCGGCGGCGGCGTCGCGGTCGAGCATCTCCTGCAGGCGGCGCTGCAGTTCGCGCTCCTGACGCAGCGTGGGGTCGACGGTTGCCGAAAGTGCAACGAGGATGCCGAGCTGGATCGCGGGACGCAGTAGGAAGGGCCCGATGCCCTGGAGCATCACGTCGACCAAAAGCTCGACGACGGTGAATGCAATAAGGATGTAGGACAGGCGGGCGGCGTTGCGGCGCTGGTTTTTGATAAGGTCCAGGCCAAAGATGATTAGGATGACGGCACTTGCCGCAGAGAGCATGATGCCGGCGACGATAAGGCCGACTGCGACGAGCGTGTTGTCGCCGAGCTTTTCGGTGGCGTTGCCGTTAACAAGTGCCGTGATGACCTGCCACATAAAGGCAGCGACCGACGGGAGCGTGCCCACGCCGGAAAGGATGCACAGGACGGCGTACACCTTAATGATGAGGGGGATCTTCTTGACCTCCGTGGCGCTGGGGACGCTGGGGTCGAGTTCGTTTCGATCCATACAAAACCTTTCTCGCTTTGTTGTAGATTATAAGGATACGCCGCCGACCTGCCAAAAGACAGGACGAACGTCCCAATTGCAACTTTGTAATCCCCAACGGCGGACGCGGCGGCCATCTGGGGGCGCGGGCACTTACGCTGGACAGACCGATAAAATGTTTGGCAACAAAACGGATTATTAGCTCGGTGGGCTTTTAAAAAGCGCTGCTCATGCGCTGGGGAGCACGTCGCGCCGTGCGTATAATAAGGCGGGTAACGCCAAAAATACGAGGCTCTGAGGGGATACCATGTCTCAAGAAACCATCCGCGCGGCCGAGCGTGCCGCGGGACAGGTGAACACCATGTCGACGTACGATCCGGACTCCGACCAGCTGCATGAGGAATGTGGCATTTTCGGCGTATGGGCGCCCGATCGCGACGTGGCTCGACTGACGTACTTTGGCCTGCGTGCACTGCAGCACCGTGGCCAGGAATCGGCGGGAATCGCCGTGGGTGACGGCGGCACGGTTATGGTCCGCAAGGATCTGGGCCTGCTCGACCGCGTGTTCTCCAATGCCGACCTGTCGACGCTCTCCGGCCAGCTGGCCGTGGGTCATGTGCGCTACGGCACCGCCGGCGCCAAGAGCTGGGAAGCCTCTCAGCCGCACCTCTCTACCATCAACAGCGTCATTATCGCGCTTGCTCACAACGGCACCCTCGTCAACACCGACGAGCTGCGCCGCCAGCTGATCGAGCTGGGCGTGCCATTCCTCTCCAATTCGGATTCCGAGGTCGCGACCAAACTCATCGGCTACTTTACCCAGCGTACGGGCCATCTGCGCGAGGGCATTCGCAAGACCATGGAGCTCGTGCGCGGCGGCTACGCCATGACGCTCATCAACGAGCAAGCGCTCTACGCATTCCGCGATCCACACGGCATTCGCCCGCTCGTGCTGGGCAAGCTGGTGGACGAGGGTCTGGACCAGGCCGATGCCGCAGCCGTTTCGCAGCTGCCGTCGCAGGACGGCGCCGCGACGGTCGACTCCGCCGTCCGTGTCACGCGCGCCGGCGGCTGGGTCGTTGCTTCCGAGACCTGCGCACTCGACATCGTGGGTGCCGAGTACGTCCGTGACGTCCGTCCCGGCGAGATCTTGCGCATCAGCGCCGAGGGTCTGGTATCCGAGCAGGGCGTGCCTGCAGCCGAAGAGCCCGCCAACTGCATCTTTGAGCAGGTCTACTTTGCCCGCCCCGACTCCATCATGAACGGCAAGAGCGTCTATGCCTGCCGTTACGACATGGGTCGCCAGCTGGCACACGAGGAGCCCGTCGAGGCCGACCTGGTCATCGGCGTGCCCGACTCCGGCCTGCCGCCCGCGGAGGGGTATTCGCACGAGAGCGGTATTCCCTTTGGCGAGGGCCTTATCAAGAACCGCTACGTGGGCCGTACGTTTATCGAGCCTACGCAGGAGTTGCGCGCCATGGGCGTGCGTATGAAACTCAACCCGCTGCGCGACAATATCGAGGGCAAGCGCCTGGTCGTCATCGACGACTCCATCGTGCGCGGCACCACCATGGTGCAGCTCGTCAAGATGCTGCGCAACGCCGGCGCCAAGGAGATTCACATCCGCATCAACTCGCCCGAGGTCATTTGGCCGTGCTTCTACGGTATCGATACCGACGTGCAGTCGCAGCTTATCAGCGCCAACAAGACGGTCGACGAGATTTGCGAGTATATCGGCGCCGATTCGCTGGCCTTCCTTTCGGTCGAGGGCCTGCTTAAGGTCATGCCCAAGGGCGGCTACTGCGACGCGTGCTTTACCGGCCGCTATCCCGTGGCGATTCCCGAGAGCTTTGGCCGCGACAAGTTTATGGAGGGCTTTAAGCCCCGCAACCTGGACAAGCCGCTGTACTTTGACGACGACGCCGTGGTCGAGAAATACGACGACCGCAGCTGGGAAGAGGAGCACGGCGAGGCCTAAAACCTGCCATATGGGGACAGGTATATTTTGGTAGGTTTTACCTGCTGTTTTGTTGATATGACGGCGGGTGCTGTTATGGCACACGCCGAAATGAACGCAATTATGAGCACCGTTTGGCGCCCGCGCGGCGCGACGGTAGTGGGAGAGGAAGGCTCGGATGAGCGACAGCAAGCATGTGACGTACGAGGACGCCGGCGTCGATACCGCCGAGGGCGGTCGCGCCGTCGACGCGATTAAGCAGATGGTCAAGGACACCAATCGTCCCGAAGTTATCGGCGGCATCGGTGGCTTTGGTGGCCTGTTCTCGGCCGCCGCGCTTAAGGATATGGAAGACCCGATCCTGATCAGCGGTACCGACGGCGTGGGCACCAAGCTCGTGCTCGCCCAGATCATGGACCGTCACGAGACGGTGGGCCAGGACCTGGTCGCTATGTGCGTCAACGACATTTTGGCTTCGGGCGCCGAGCCGCTGTTCTTCCTGGACTACGTTGCCATCGGTCACATCGAGGCCGAGCACATGGCAAAGATCATCAAGGGCGTGGCCGACGGCTGCAAGCTCGCGGGCTGCGCGCTCGTGGGCGGCGAGATGGCCGAGCACCCGGGCGTTATGGCTCCGGCCGACTACGACCTCGCCGGCTTTACCGTGGGCGTCGTCGATCGTCCCAAGATGCTCGACCCCGCGAACGTTCGCCCGGGCGATGTGATCCTGGGCCTGCCTTCCACCGGCGTGCACTCCAACGGCTACTCGCTCGTGCGCAAGGTCATCGGCGTCGACGGCATCAAGCCGGGCACGCCCGAGGCCGCCGCTAAGGCCGAGGAGCTGAGCCGTCCGCTCGAGGAGCTCGGTGGCGCTTCGCTGGCTGACGCCCTGCTGGCCCCCACGCGCATTTATGTGAAGCCGATTCTTGAGCTGCTGCGCGGCGGCGCCAACGTGCATGCTATCGCCCACATCACCGGCGGCGGTATTACCGAGAACCTCAACCGCGCGCTCGCCGACGACGTTGACGCCGTGGTCACCCGCAACGGCGCCGAGATGGGTTGGGACGTTCCGCCCGTTATTACTTACGTGTCGCGTCAGGCCGAGCTCGCGCCCAACGAGGCATGCAAGACCTTCAACATGGGCGTCGGCCTGTGCCTGATCGTCGCCCCCGAGGACGAGGCCGCCGTGACCGAGGCACTGGTCGCGCTGGGCGAGAAGCCGTTCCGCGTGGGCGAGTGCGTCGAGGGTTCCGGTAAGGTCGTGTACTCCGATGAGCGCTAACGAGCAGATGGCTGCTGCCGAGGGCCTGGGCTTTGTGCCCTACACCCGTCCGACCGGCACCGATACGGCCGAGCCGCTTAAGATTGGCGTGCTTATCAGCGGCTCGGGTACCAACCTGCAGGCGCTGATCGACCTAATCGCCGCCGGCAAGCTCAACGCCTCGATTGAGCTCGTGGTGTCGAGCCGTCCTTCGGCCAAGGGCCTACAGCGCGCCGAGCGTGCGGGCATCCAGACGCTCACGCTGTCCAAGGATGTCTATGCCGACCCCATCGCGGCTGACGAGATTATCGCGCATGAGCTGCTCGAACGTGGCTGCGAGTACGTGGTGATGGCCGGCTATATGCGCATGGTGCACACGCCGCTGCTGGCGGCGTTCCCCAATCGCGTGGTCAACCTGCATCCGGCGCTGCTGCCGAGCTTTACCGGTGCCCATGCGATTGACGATGCGTTTGCGCGTGGCGTCAAGGTGACCGGCGTGACCGTGCACTTTGCCAACGAGATTTACGACAACGGCCCCATCATCGCCCAGCGTGCGCTGGCTGTCGAGGAAGGCTGGGACGTCGACACGCTCGAGGAGCATATCCACGCGATTGAGCACGTGCTGTATCCCGAGGTCGTGCAGATGCTCGCCGACGGCCGCGTCCACGTGCTGGAGAGCGGCAAGGTCGCAATTGATGCGCCCCGCGGCTAGCGGCGCACAGTACAATTTAGTTGAGTGGTCAGGGTGGTCATTGGCGCCAAGGCGCGCGTGACCACCTTTTGTTTTGGGTGGTCATCGGGGACGTTCCTGAATGACTAGGTGAGAGAGGTGAGCGCATGGCGGATAACGAAGCGCTGTTTACGCCTGAGCTGGTGTTTTTTGATTGGGAGTGTGCGACGCCGGGTGAGGTGTTTGCGCAACTCGAGAGTGAGCTTGCTCCGCGCGGCTACATTGCCGACGGTTGGCTCGACGCCGTTCGCACGCGCGAGGATGCCTATCCCACGGGTCTTGCCATGCCGGCGGCAAACATTGCCATTCCGCATACCGATCCGGGGTTTGTGGCCAAGCCCTATATCGCGGTGGTGAAGCCCGCCGCGCCCGTGACATTTAACGCTATGGCTGGCATGGGCGCTCCGGTGCCGGCGCAGATCGTCATCAATCTGGGCATCGCCGAGCCGGGCGGTCAGGTCGAGGCCCTGCAGGCGCTCATAAACATCTTTATGGACGCCGATGCCGCAGCCGACGTGCTCGGCCAGACCACGCCGCAGGGCATGGTCGACGCCATCCGCCGCCACTTCTAAGGTGGGGCTAAGCCGGCACCTAGGGACGTTCCTTATGTGCCGGCACTTGGGGACTGTCCCTAACTGCCAGCTGCCAGACCTGTCCCCTTTGCACCAAAATGGTGCAGATTAACCTGTCCCCAATGCACCAAGCGTGCCGCGGGGGCTGCGTTGTGACACAATGGCGTTTGTTCGATTCGTTATGCGAAAGGCCAACTATGGCAAATAAGAAAAAGAATCCCGCACCCGAGCCGACGCCCGAGCAGCAGGCTCGCGCCGCCTCCAGCTCTCGCAAGAAGCAGCGCAAGACCCGCGTGTCCAAGACCGTCAAGATCGTCCTGGTGGTTATTGGCGTGCTGGCAATGTTGCTTTCCGTCTCGGCGATGGCGTGCTCCGGCCTTATGTCGCAGGCCGAGGACACCTCGGGCTACAAGCTGACCGGCGGTGTTGCTGCCACTATCAACGGCACCAACCTCACCGAGGACACCGTGACCAAGCAGATCATGAGCATGCGCACGTCCTACGGCTACACCAAGGACAAGGACTGGGCGCAGTATCTGGTCGACAACGACCTCACGCCCAAGAAGTACCGCAAGCAACTCATCGACTCCTACACGCAGCAGATTCTGCTTCAACAGGCACAGAAAGAGAACGGCGTGACGGTGTCGGACGAGGAGGTCGAGAAGGCCTGGAAGGACGCGTGCAAGAGCGCGGGCGGTGCCAAGACCTTTAAGAAGACCCTTAAGACCTACGGCTACACCGAGGACACCTACAAGGACTCGCTCAAGGAGAGCCTGGCGCAGCAAAAGCTTAAGGATGCCGTCGCGCCCACGAGCAAGCCCAAGGACAGCGAGATTGTCGATTACATCAACGAAAACCTGTCCAGCTACAACGACGCCCGCCGCTCGTCGAACATCCTGATCAAGATTGATTCCGACGCTTCCGACGAGGACAAGGCTGCCGCCAAGGCCAAGGCGCAGGAGTGCCTGGACAAGATCAACTCCGGTGAGCTGAGCTTTGAGGACGCCGTTGAGCAGTACTCCGAGGACACCGGTTCCAAGGAGAAGAAGGGCGATGTGGGCTGGGATAAGCTCACCACCTTTGTCGACAGCTACCAGACGGCGCTCGAGGGGCTCAACAAGGGCGACGTGAGCGAAGTCGTCGAGTCGACCTATGGCTACCACATCATCAAGTGCACCGACTACTTCCATGTCGATAATCAGGTTGATGACATCAACCAGGTGCCCAAGGCCATCAAAAAGTACGTCTCCAATGTGGTGAAGACGCAAGCGGCCAGCACTGCGTACAGCGAGTGGCTGGAGCAGTACAAGAAGGATGCTGACATCACCGTTAACCCCATGCCCAAGGATGTACCGTACAACGTCAGCCTGAAGGGCGTCACCAAGAGTTCGACCGACGATTCGTCGACGACTGAGTAATCATGGGGCGGTGCTCGCGCGAGTGCCGCCCACGCTATTAGAGAGGATTTGCAGATGACCAACGAAGAGCTGCAGAAGGAAATGATCGCGGCCATGAAGGCCAAGGATAAGGTTCGCCTGTCCATCATTCGCCAGGTTAAGGCCGAGGTGAAGAATATCGAGGTCAATGAGCGTCGCGATGTGACCGAGGAAGACGTCAACAGCATGATCAAGCGTCTGATCAAACAGACGAGCGAGACGCTGGAGATGTCCATCAAGGCCGGCACCGACCAGGAGCGTACCGACAACCTGACCGAGCAGGTCAAGATTTTGGAGAGCCTGCTGCCCGCGCAGGTTTCGGGCGAGGAGCTCGAGGCTCTGATCGAGCAGGTCATCGCCGAGCTGGGCGCCACGTCCAAGAAGCAGATGGGCCAGGTCATGGGAGCACTCGGCAAGGCCACCGGCGGCAACTTCGACAAGCCTGCCGCGGCAAAGATCGTTGGAGCCAAACTCGCGTAATTTGTTATGCGGTTTTACCAAACCGCATAACGGCTCGACGCTGCAAACCCGTACACACGGCAATCTGACGTTCAATTTCAAGGGCGCGACCATAAGGTCTGCGCCCTTTCATTTCACGTCACCTTGCTCGCGTGTACGGGTTTTCGCTGACTTATGCTCAACAAGGGCGGTTGAGCGCTCATTGGGGACAGACTTAAATGAGTGCCCAATGAGCAGGCACTCATTTAAGTCTGTCCCCAATGAGTGGGTGGAAGATTGCGGGTTCTTTACGGGAATGTAGTGTGGGCTGCGGAAACGTGGTTCTTTCCGTACAATAGTTCAACTCGTGTAAACGCAGGGAAGGGACATTCATGGCAGACATGATCGAGATCAAGCATCTCAACAAGTACTTTGGCGACCTGCATGTGCTCAAAGATATCAACCTCACCGTCAAGCGCGGCGAGAAGCTCGTAATGATCGGGCCTTCCGGCTCGGGTAAGTCGACGCTCATCCGTTGCGTCGATTATCTGGAGGAGCCCACGTCGGGCGAGGTCATCATCGACGGTACGCCGCTTACCAAAAAGAATCACCTGGAGATGGCTCGCAAGTATAGTTCCATGGTGTTTCAGCAGTTCAACCTGTATCCCAACATGACGGTGCTGGGCAACCTGACGCTCGCGCCCATCAAGCTACAAAAGAAGGGCAAGGAGGAGGCGACCGAGATCGCCATCGCCGCGCTCAAGCGCGTTGGCATGGCGCATAAGGCCGGCGAGTATCCGCAGAACCTCTCGGGCGGTCAGCAGCAGCGTATCGCCATCGCCCGTGCCCTGTGCACCAAGCAGCCCATCATCCTGTTTGACGAGCCGACCTCGGCGCTCGACCCCGAGATGGTCCAGGAAGTCCTGGACGTTATGATTGAGCTCGCGCAGGAGGACATCACCATGATCTGCGTGACGCACGAGATGGGCTTTGCGCGCCAGGTGGCCGATCGCGTCATCTTTATGGAGGACGGCCGCATCCTGGAGGAGGGTACGCCCGAGCACTTCTTCGATAACCCCGAGAACCCGCGCTGCCGCGAGTTCCTGTCCAAGATTCTGCACTAGGCGCGGTGATGGACATGACGGATATGACGAGGGCGGCCGTGTCGCGCCGTCACTTTTTGCAGCTGGCGGGCGCCGGCATGCTTGCGCTGACGGGGACCGCGCTTACCGGTTGCGGTAACTCTACCAGCGGCGAGGGCTCCGACAAGGGGTCCAAGCTTGCGGCCATCAAGTCGCGTGGACATCTGAATGCCGGCGTTAAGAAGGACGTTCCCGGCTACGGTTATTACGACACCGCCAAGGGCCGCTTTGAGGGCATGGAAGTCGATTTGTGCTACCAGATCGCCGCTGCCGTCTTTGGCGTGAGCTACAAAGACGCCCGTGCCCAGGAGCTTGTCGAGTTTACCGACGTAACGCCCAAGACGCGCGGCCCGCTGATCGATAACGGCCAGCTCGATGTGGTCGCGGCGACCTACACCATCACCGACGAGCGCAAGAAGAGCTGGGATTTCTCGACGCCGTACCGTACCGACTACGTGGGACTCATGGTCAAGAAGCGTTCGGGCTTTACCTCGATTGAGGACCTGGACGGCAAGGTCATTGGCGTGAGCCAGGGTGCTACCACGCAGGGCCTGATCGAGCAGATGATCAAGGACAACGGCTTTAGCTGTAAGCCCGAGTTTAGGGCCTTTAGCGGCTATCCCATCATCAAGAGTTCGCTCGACGCCGGCAATATCGACGTCTTTGCCATGGACCGCTCCACGCTGGCCGGCTACATGAACGAGACCGTTGAGCTGCTGCAGCCCGAGGTCAAGTTTGGCGAGCAGGGCTACGGCGTGGCGACCAAGAAGGGCTGCGACCTTTCGGCCGTGGTCGACCAGGTGATTTGCGATCGTCTGGCCGACGGCTGGCTCGACCAAGAGGTCAAGACCTGGGGTCTTGTATAGGCGCATCGTCCAAGGAAGGAATCAAATGCTCGAAGGATTATTTGACGCCGACCGTTGGTCGACGACATTTCAAAACATGGGGCCCTTCTGGGAGGGCTTTGGCGTGACGCTGCAGGTGGTCGTTGCCGGTCTGCTGCTGTCGCTGGTGCTGGGCACGCTGCTGGGCGTGTTCTCTACCACTCGCTCGCGCGTGCTGCGCGCCATAAGCCGCGTGTACGTGGAGTTTTACCAGAACACCCCGTTGCCCGTGCAGGTGCTCTTTATGTACATGGCTGGTCCGCAGTTTTTGCAGGCCATAACCGGTGCCGGCCAGCCGGTGCGCATCGCGCCGTTCGTGCTGGGCTTCTTGGGCGTGGGCCTGTATCACGCGGCCTACATCTCGGAGGTCATCCGCACCGGTATCGAGGCCGTTCCGCGTGGTCAGATGGAGGCGGCGCAGAGCCAGGGCTTCACCCGTGCGCAGGCGTACTGGTACATCGTGCTGCCCCAGACATTCAAGATCATTCTGCCGCCGCTGTGTAACCAGGCGCTCAACTTGGTCAAGAACACGTCGGTGCTGGCGCTTGTGGCCGGCGGCGACCTTATGTACCGTTCCGACAACTTTGTGAGTCTGTACGGTTACCTGCAGGGATACATCGTCTGCTGCCTTATGTACTTCATCATCTGCTTTCCGCTCGCCATGCTGGTGCAGTGGCTCGAGCGCCGCTCCAAGGAGCGTCCGCGCGGCGTGAGCCTGGCCGAGCTGGGGCTCGACAACGTAGAGGAGGCCTAGCGCATGGAAATCTTCAACGCGACCAACCTGCTCTACATTTGGGGCGGCTTTGTTAAGACAATCGAGATCTCGGCGCTGTCGATCTTTTTCTCGCTCATCTTTGGCACGGTGCTGGCGCTCGTTAAGAGCTATGCGCCCCACCCGTTCCGTATTTTGGTGAGTGCCTATATCGAGCTGTTCCGCTGCACGCCGAACCTGCTGTGGATCCTTTTTATCTACTTTACGGTGCAGGGTTTGGATATTGTGATTTCGACCATCGCCTTTACGCTCTTTACCAGCGCTGTTATGGCCGAGATTGTGCGCGGCGGTCTCAACTCGATTCCGCGCGGCCAGTTTGAGGCAGCGCAGAGCCAGGGTTTTGGCTTCTTTGCCACCATGCGCTACATCATTCTGCCGCAGACGTTTAAGACGATCATCCCGGCGCTGTTTAGCCAGTGCACGACCGTCATCAAGGACAGCTCGTATCTTTCGGGCATTAACGTGGCCGAGCTCATGTACACGGCAAACGTCGTGATGGCCCATGCGATCGACCTGTCGCAGGTGCTTATGCTCTACGGCCTGGTATTTGCGATGTACTTTGTGCTCAACTTTGGCATCTCGCTGCTGGTGAGGGCGTATCAACGCCGTATTGTGGCCGCATAGTCCTGCTTCCCCAAGCACGGCACCTTGCCCCTCAATCGTCGCTTGCGTACATTTAGTACGCGGCGCTCCTCTTTCGGGGCAATCTGCCGCACTTGGGAAACCGGGACGGTCGTAAGTGACAAAATGGGAATCAGGAATCGCCTATTTCTCATTTGTTAGAAAGGAATCGCGATGAGCGATCTGGAGAATAAGAAGAATCCTGTGGTCATTACCATCGCGCGCGACTTTGGCGCCGAGGGCCACGAGATTGGCCGCATGCTTGCCGACGAGTTGGGGATTCCGCTGTACGATAACGAGCTGCTGGTACGTGCGTCGCTGCGCGCGGGCGAGTCGCTCGACAAGATGGCCGCCTACGACGAGCGTCTGGCCGTGGAGAACATGGCGTTCCTGCCCGACCGCTACGACGCGCGTTCGTACTCGGACAAGTTGTTCCAGAAGATGAGCCAGGTGATTTTGGACCTGGGCGAGACCGAGAGCTGCATTATCGAAGGCCGCCTGTCCGATTACCTGCTGCGTAACAACCCCAACCACATTGCCGTGTTGGTGACCGCTCCTTTTGAGGACCGCGTCGAGATTGTGCGCAAGAAGCGTGGCCTTAATAAAAAGAAGGGCGCCAAGCTGGTCAAGCAGCAGCAGAAGGCGCGCGAGGCGTTCTATAAGCGCTACAGTGCCGGAAAGTGGAAGATGACGAGCGGCAAGGATATCGTCGTCAACCGCGCCAAGCTGGGCCGCGAAGGCTGCAAAGACGTCATAGCCGCTGCCTACCGCTACAAAGTGGCTCAACTCGAAGGCTAGCCGACCAAAAACCATCACAAAGGGTACAGGCACCTTTGTGGTGGTTTTTGTTTTAGGCCGAGGGAAAGGCCTTGGCGGCAGTGCCTATCCTCGGCTTTTGCAAAATCTCGATCTGTAACACCAAGCCAGCGAAAAAGGCTCTAACTGTTACAGATTTAGATGAACCGTTCGGCCGTCAGCCCAACGTCTTGATCTGTAACACCAGGCGGCATATTTGGTCTCTTACTGTTACAGATTGAGATGCGGCGTGGGCGGCCGGCACAATATCTCGATCTGTAACAACTGCAGGGCTCAACGGACTCCAGCTGTTACAGATTGAGACAAAACGATCAGGCAAGTCCAAAACCACCACAAAGGTGCCTGTCCCCTTTGTGGTGGTCGGGCGGCCGGCATAGAAAAAAGTCCCCGCCGGGCGTGTGCTCGACGGGGACTTTGTCGTTTGGCGGCTAGTGCTGTAGGTGATTACTCGCCCAGCAGGCTCTTGGTGATGGAAGCGGCGGCCTTCTTGCCGGCGCCCATCGCCAGAATGACCGTAGCGGCACCGGTGACGATGTCGCCGCCGGCCCAGATGCGGGGATCGGTGGTCTGGCCGGTCTCCTCGTCGGCGACGATGTAGCCCCACTTGTTGAGCTCCATCTTGCCGCCGATCTTCTTTGCGAAGGGGTTGGCGTTGGTGCCGATAGCCGAAATCGCGACGTCGCAGGGGATCTCCTCGATGGCGCCCTCGATGGGCACCGGGCGACGACGGCCGGACTCGTCGGGCTCGCCGAGTTCCATCTTCTGGACCTTGACGGCGCACACGGAGCCGTCCTCGCCAGCGACAAACTCGAGCGGGGAGACGAGCGGCAGAACCTCGACGCCCTCGGCCTTAGCATGGTGCAGCTCGGCGCGACGGCAGGGCATCTCGTCCTCGGTACGACGGTAGGCGATGATGGCGTGCTCGGCGCCCAGGCGCTTGGCGGTACGGACGGCGTCCATGGCCACGTTGCCGCCGCCAAAGACAACGACGTTCTTGCCGTGCTTGGTGGGGGTGTCGTACTCGGGGAACTTGTTGGCCTTCATCAGGTTCACGCGGGTGAGGTACTCGTTCGCGAAGAAGACGTTGGGCAGGTTCTCGCCGGGGACGTTGAGGAACTTGGGCAGGCCAGCGCCGGTCGCCACGTAGATGGCGTCGAAGCCCTGCTCGAACAGCTCCTCGGCCGTGGCCATGTTGCCCACGACGGAGTTGTACTCAAACTTGACGCCCATGTCCTCCAAGCCGTCGATCTCGCGCTTGACGACCGCCTTGGGCAGGCGGAACTCGGGGATGCCGTAGACCAGCACGCCGCCGCCGGTGAAGAAGGCCTCGAAGACGGTAACGTCAAAGCCGTTACGGGCGAGCTCGCCGGCGCAGGTGATGCCGGACGGGCCGGAGCCGACGACGGCGACCTTCTTGCCGTTCTTGGGGGCCATCTTGGGCGTGGAAGCGAGCTCGGGGCGGTCACCCAGGAAGCGCTCGAGCTGGCCGATGGCCACGGGCTCGGACTTCTTACCACGGATGCACTTGCCCTCGCACTGGTTCTCCTGCGGGCAGACGCGGCCGCAGATGGCGGGAAGCATGGAGTCCTCGCGGATGGTATCGAGAGCGCCGCCGAAGTCCTTCGCGCGGATCTGCTCGATAAAGCGGGGGATGTTGATGTTGACGGGGCAGCCCTCAACACAGAACGGCTTCTTGCAGTTGAGGCAGCGCTCGGCCTCGGCCAGCGCCATCTCCTCGGTGAAGCCCTTGTCGACGGGGCGGAAGTCGCAGGCGCGCTCGGCAGCCGGCTCCTCGTTATCGGGGGTGCGGGGCGACTTCATATCGGCAACGAAACGACCGTTAACTAGTGGCATGCGCAGCTCTTTTCCTCATAAGCCTTGAGGGACTCGCCCTCTTCGGAACGGTAAGCGGCCTGGCGGGCACGAAGGTCATCCCAGTCGACCAGGGTGGCATCGAAGTCGGGGCCGTCGACGCAAGCGAACTTGGTCACGCCGCCCACCTCGACGCGGCAGCAGCCGCACATGCCGGTGCCGTCAACCATGATGGGGTTGAGGGACGCGGTAATGGGGGTGTCGTACTTCTGGGCGGTGAGGGTCGAGAACTTCATCATCGGAACGGGGCCGACGCAGAAGACCTGGCTCACGGCCTTGTCCTGCAGCAGGCGCTCCAGCGGAGCGGTGACAACGCCCTGCTCGCCGTAGGAGCCGTCGTCGGTGGTGATGTGGATGTGGTCCTCGTCGAGGAGCTCGCGGAACTGGTCCTCCATGAGCAGGAGGTCCTTGGTGCGGGCGCCCATGATGGCGTGGACCTCGTGGCCGGTCTCGACCAGGTGCTTGGCGACCGGGAAGGCAATTGCCAGGCCGACGCCGCCGCCAATGACGGCGCAGGGGCCCTCGGCCATCTCGGTGGGAACGCCCAGCGGGCCCACGACGTCGCGCAGTGACTCGCCGGCCTCATAGGTGGAAAGCATCTCGGTGGTCTTGCCGATCACCATGAAGATGAACTCGACCCAGCCCTCATCACCGTTCCAACCAGCTAGGGTAAACGGGACGCGCTCGCCCGTCTCGTTGGCGCGAACCATGAGGAACTGTCCAGCGTGCGCATGCTTGGCGATTGCGGGCGCCTCGATGCGGAACTTGAACACCTTCTCCGAGAACTGCGTCTTCTCCAGGATCTTATACATAGAACCCCTCTCTTGTTAGGGCCGCCGAACCGTGCCTCCACGGAAATGGACGGTAGCCCGAGTAAAACCGTACGCGCACAGGCGTTGTGCAGACATACGGTGCAAATTATACCCTCATGGACATGCTGTTTACGTGTGTCTTCGGCGGTTGGGAAAAGGGTTTATCCACTTCGACCTACCAAATAGGGATAGGTTTATTTTGGTCGGTTTTATCAGGCAAAACGGCAAAGGGGGCCGGCCTCGGGTTGTGATGAGGCCGGCCCCCTTTGGGGTGTTATGCGTGTATGGCAGCGCGGGGTTTATTGCGATGCGGCCACCGGGGCGTTTCTGTAGATAAAACCTGCCAAAATAAACATCCCTAAATGGTAGGTTTTAGTGCTTGCCGTTGGAGGAAGCGGCGCCGTTGACGTGGTCGCGGGCATAGATCACGCCGTGCACGATGGCGAGGCCCGCGGCGTCGGCCGCGCGGGCGCAGGTGTCCTGGAAATTCTCGGCCTCGCGGGCACGCAGCTGCTTGAGCACGTAGTCGGCCACGGCCATCTTGCCGGGAGGGTTGCCGATGCCGGTGCGGATACGGCTAAAGTCGCGGCTGCCCATCTTGTCGATGATGGAGCGCAGGCCGTTGTGACCGGCATGGCCTCCGCCCACCTTGACGCGCACGTCACCGGCGGGAATGTCGAGCTCGTCGTGGATGACGAGCAGCTCCTCGGCCTTGATCTTGTACTCGCGGCAGAGCTTGGAGATGGGGCCACCCGAGGTATTCATATACGACTGCGGCTTGACCAGCACGATCTGGCGCTTGCCGCCCTCTTCCTCGGCATCGTTGATATTGATGAGCGCGACCTCGGCGCCTGCCTGGTTTTTCCAGTACGTGACGCCGGCCTGACGGGCCAGCTCGTCAATCGCCTTAAAGCCGGCGTTGTGGCGGGTCTCGGCATATTCCTCGCCAGGGTTGCCAAGTCCGGCAACCATGCGAATCTTAAGCGGCTGTGCAGCTGCCATGTGCTTCCTTTCGTCGATTTATCGTCTGCTATGGTGAGCGACCCCGTTGCCGCTGTCAAATGGAGGGCGATTGAGGTGAGTTGAGGGCGATTGAGGTGAGTTGAGGGCGTTTGAGCGGTTGCAGGAAACCGGGGTGGACAGTTAGTTCAGATTTGTATAAAGCAAGAGGCTCTCGGCTGCCAAAATCGGAGACATGGAGCCGTTTCGGTGCTTTGGGGCGCACGTTTTGCGCTATTTCGAAGCCATTCGAGCCTTTAAATGAGGTGATTGGCCCCGAGATGGCAGCAAAGCGCCTTGAAATAAGCCGTCTGTTTATACAAATCTGAACTAACTGTCCAGCCTTGCTCGGCGATGTTGTCGAGATACGCTTTCTAGACCGGCGCGAGGCCGATTCCGGCCCGAAGAGCGTTGAGCCATGCAGCTTGACGCTTGCGATAGCCCTTGATGCGATAGCGGAATCGAATACCGGCAAGTCGATGCATCGTCTGGGCGAAGGCTTCGAGTGCAACAAGGTCTTTCATTTGGTCGCGACTGATAACCAGAACGTGAACGCCCATGGCTTTAAGGCCGTTGTTGCGGTTTCCGTCGTGGATGCGAGCGTTCTGGAGCTCGTGTCCAATTCCGTTGTATTCGTTGTCGACTCCTGCGGCCGGACAATATAAGTCGCAGATGGCATAGGGGATGCCCGAGGACATGTTGACTGCAAGGGTGTCGAAGTCGATTCGATAGTTGAGCAGCAGACCTCCCATGGGCAGGCTGCAACATCCGAATCCGCCAAAACGCATGGGTGCGCCTAGGACGGCGAACATTAAGGATTCCGCTGGGGATGCGGATCCGGCTCGGGCGAGCCTGACGGCCGTGCGAAACGAGGCGTAGGAGCTGCTTTTGGCAAACTGTGCGACTGCCTCGAGCTCTTTTATGGTTGTAGCAGGCTCGCATTTGTAGTGTGCCTGCTCGTAGCGGGTTTCGTTTTGTTTTTCGGCTGCCGGTTGGTCGCCCTGGCAATCAAGATCGTCCAGCACTTTGAAGCTATCGGCCTTGGGCCACGTGTCGTCATGGGCGATGGGATAGGTTGCCTCGGGCGGGAGGGAGTAAGAGCCGAGTAGCTCCATGAGAAGCATCAGGACCTTGGCTACGGGCTCATTCCTAGAGTACAACATGGCTGTCATGGCGGGAGACGTTGCGTAGATGTCGGCTTCGATGTGCATGATTGCCCCTGCGGGAAGCGGGGCGGTGATGGAGTGCTGGAGAAGGCGTTCGTCGGGGCGTCTGTTGTTACCATCCGCAACAAGGAGGTCTAAGCGCTCGGAGTCGTCTTCGTTCCAGGCATCAAGCATCGAAAGAGCCGCAAAGTCTATGGCGTCTTTATTGGGAACGCAGCCCGCAAGGGCTTGTGCTTGTTGTTCGGCGTTGATGGCGCTCCAGGGAAGCGCAGAGTACGCCCGTCGAGCGCGGCGAATTGCGCGGAGGGCGGAGAAATGTGAGATCACGGCGGTCATAGCTATAAGGTACTCAGCCGTTGGCGAAATGATATGGCTGTGCCGTTCTTTTCGCTCAAAGGAGCGTCGTGTGCCGCGGACGGTAGCGCGATTGTGCGAGGGGCCTTGAAAAACGGAGCGCGGGGCGCTGGTTTGGCCTTGAAGGTATGGACCGAGATGGGTGCTGGACAGTTAGTTCAGATTTGTATAAAACGACCGGGGCATTTTGCCATTGCTGAAGGGTTCAGTGGGCAAAATGGAGCAAATGACATAGTGAAGACGTCCGCTAGAAGAGAGATTGGCCAATATTATGCCGACAAGAGGGCTTTTGGCGTATCAAGTGACCCGTGTGAGCGCTCAGAAAAATACAAATTTGAACTAACTGTCCAAGGCGGGTTGGCGAGGAATAGAAGGGGGGGTCGGAAGCGAACTTCCGACCCCCTTTGAAACATCAAAGATGATGCGATGTGCGTTGGATTACAACGCGAAGTCGCCGCCGACGAGCGTGGAGACGGGCTCCTCGTGGTAAACGGCGGAGATGGCCTGAGCGAACTCCTCGGCGACCGAGATAGTCTTGATCTTGCCGCCGACCTCGACGGGGATGGCGTCGGTGACGACGCACTCGACGATGGGGGCATCGTTCAGGCGCTCGATGGCCGGACCGGAGAAGATGCCGTGGGTGGCGCAGACGTAGATGTCGCCGGCGCCCATAGCCTTGAGCTCCTTGACGTTGGCGCACAGGGTGCCAGCGGTGTCGATCATGTCGTCGTTGATGATGCAGGTCTTGCCCTTGATGTCACCGATGATGCCCATGACCTCGGCGGCGTTGTGGCGCGGACGGCCCTTGTGGGCGATGGCCAGGTCGCAGCCGAGCATGTCGGACAGCTTCTTGGCGGCCTTGGCGCGACCCACGTCGGGGGAGACGACAACCAGGTTGTCGGTGTCGAAGTGCATGTCGTTGTAGTACTGGCCAAACAGCGGCAGTGCGGACAGGTGGTTAACCGGGATATCGAAGAAGCCCTGGATCTGGCCCTGGTGCAGGTCGAGGGTGATGATGCGGTTGACGCCGGCACGCTCGAGCAGGTTGGCGACGAGGCGGGCGGTGATGGGCTCGCGCGGGCCGGCCTTGCGGTCCTGGCGGGCATAGCCGTAGTGGGTGATAACGGCGGTGATGGAGCGGGCGGATGCGCGCTTGGCAGCGTCGGTGGCGATGAGCAGCTCCATGAGCATGTCGTTGACGTTGCCGCCGGCCACGGACTGAATCAGGAAGACGTCGGCGCCGCGGACGGTCTCGTCGTAGCGGGCGTAAATCTCACCATTGGCGAACTGCTTTAGCGTAAGGCCCGAAAGCTCGACCCCAAGGTACTCAGCAATCTTCTGAGCGAGGGGACGGTTGGAGGAACCGGAATACACGCGGATGGACTTGCGCATATTCTCCGACTTCTCGGGATCATTAATCGGCATTACCCTTCTCCTTTATACATCGAATGCCATATAGATGCCTTGTTGCATTGTAACCGCGCGGCGGGGTTTATCGGGTCCTGATAACGTCTTTACCGCCAACGGACACGAACCGACCACTCATCCGGTTGCGCAGGTTACGATAGAAAAAGGAGCCGCCCCCATGGAGCAGCTCCTTTTGTGCTTGGTAAAACGTTATACCTCGTCGTCCTCGTGCAGGCGGCGGCGGTAATCGGCGGCCCAGCCCTCAATATTTACCTGACGGGCGCGGCCCAGACCAAGTGCGTCGGCCGGGACCGGCTCGGTGATGACGGAGCCGGCGGCCACGAGCGCACCGTCGCCAATCTGGGCGGGCGCGACCATCATGGTGTCGGAGCCAATGAAGGCGTCCTTGCCGATGACAGTCTTGTGCTTGTGCACGCCATCGTAGTTGCAGGTGATGGAGCCCGCGCCCACGTTGACGCCGGAGCCCATGGTGGTGTCGCCGATGTAGGACAGGTGCGGCACCTTGGAGCCCTCGCCGATCGTGGACTTCTTGATCTCCACGTGCGTGCCGGCCTTGGAGCCGTCGAGCATGTGGGTGCCCGGGCGCAGGTAGGCGCGCGGGCCGCAGTCGACACCGTTCTCGATGACGGCCTCAATGGCGATGGTCTCATCGATGGTGCAGCCGCTACCGACGGTGGTGTCGGTGAGGCGGCTGTTGGGACCGAGCTGGCACTCCTCGCCCACGGTGACGTGGCCGATCAGGTGCGTCTGCGGCCACACGACGGTATCGCGGCCGATGGTGGCATCGGGGCCGATCCAGGCCTGCGTGGGGTCGATGAAGGTAACGCCCTCGGCCATCCAGTGCTCGTTGATGCGGTCGCGCGCGATGGCGGTGAGCTGTGCGAGCTGGATGCGGCTGTTGACGCCCAGGCCGTCGCGGTAGTCGTCGCAGTGGAAGATGGAGACTGCCTGGCCGTGACCCTTGAGGATTTCGAGCATGTCGGGCAGGTAGTACTCGGACTGCGCGTTGTCGTTGCCGATCTCGTTAATGTGGGCGGCGAGCTGCGCGCCGTCGAAGGCGTAGCAGCCGGCGTTGCACTCGAGCAGCGTGGCGGCCTGCTCGGGCGTGCAGTCCTTCTGCTCGATGATGCGCTCGATCTGACCATCGGCGCCCAGCTTGATGCGGCCGTAGCCGAAGGGGTCGGGCGGGGTCATGGTCATGACGGTGCAGGCGAGCTCGCCGGTGGCGACGGTTTGCGCGAACTTGGCGACGGTGTCGGCGGTGATGAGCGGCAGGTCGCCGTTGAGCACCACGACGGGGCCTTGCGTGATGCCACAGGCCTCGAGTGCGACCTTCACGGCGTGACCGGTGCCCAGACGCTCGGTCTGCTCGACGCACTCGACCTTGGTGGCGCTGTTGGCGTAGGCGCCGTCGATGAGGGCGCGCATCTCGTCGGCGTGGCTGCCGATGACAACCACGACGCGGCTGCAGCCGGCCTTGATGGTAGCGTCGACGATCCACTGGACCATGGGCTTACCCAGGATCTTGTGCGAAACCTTGCAGTGGTTCGACTTCATGCGGGTGCCCTCGCCGGCAGCGAGGATAATTGCGGTTGCGTCCATGTGATCTCCTGTTACGTTATAGAGACGTGTGTTTGGAAACGATACACGGCGCAATATGATACCGCAGGCATATGACGAGCGCGTAACGATTGGTTTGCGGCGGTTGAGGCTTGCGCCGCCGGCGTGGCGTTTGCACTGCGTGCGTGCGGCGTTGGCGGTGCTGCGGAGCTGTTGTTTGAGCGAGGGAACGGGGGTGCCCGTGGATAACATACGAGAGGAGTTTGGCGGCGGGCCCGTCGCGGCATTCTCGATGTCGCATCCGGCTGTGCCGGCACTCTATATAGTGCTGACGCTGGGGCTCACTATGTTCTCGATGCAGCCGGTACTGATCGCGCTGTCGCTCGCAGGCGGGCTGGCGTATGGATTTGCGACGCGTGGGGCTGCCCGCACGCTGGGCGCGCTCCGCTGGCAGCTGCCGGTGATTTTGATCGTCGCGCTGCTCAATCCGCTGTTTAGCGCCTCGGGTTCGACGGAGCTGTTCCGTATTGGCATGCGCGCGGTGTATCTGGAGAGCATGGTATACGGCCTGTGCATGGGCGGGCTGTTTGTGGCGAGCGTGTTGTGGTTTGAGGCGGCGGCATCGATGCTCGAATACGACAAGGTACTCGCGCTGCTGGGCAATGCCGCGCCGGTGATTGCGCTCATGATCTCGATGTGCATGAGGCTTATCCCGCAGTTTTTGCGCCGCGGTCGTACGGTGCTGGCGGTGCAGGATGCGATTGATGTGCCGGGCAGCGCGCCGGCCGACCCCGTGCGTTCGCGTTTGCGGGCATCGAGTGTGTTGATGGGCTGGGGCATGGAAGATTCGCTGGAGCGCGCGGACGCGATGCGCTCGCGCGGGTGGGGTGCCGCGACGCGTCGTACGACGTATGCGCGGTATCGACTGGGGCGCAGCGACGTTGCCGCGCTGGCTGGGCTTGCGGTGTTTGGTGCCGCCGCGGTGGCGGTGGCATGGACCGCGACAACGCAGTATTCGTTTTATCCGCAGCTCTCGGTGCCGGCGCCGTGGCGGGGCTATGTCGTGTACGCTGCCTGGATGATGCTGCCTTGCGCGTCGCACGCGATTGATGAGAAGAGGTTTGGCTGATGGCTCGGTTGGATAGGGGCCCGGTGTCGGGCGCGGCGTGCGGCCCGGATATTCCGGCGATTGAGGTGCAGGGCCTTAGTTTTGCCTATCCCGGGGCCGAGGCACCGGTGCTCGAGGGGCTTGATTGGCGTGTTCCCCAAGGTGCATTTGCGCTGCTTGTTGGCGGTACCGGTTCGGGCAAGTCGACGCTGCTGTCGCTGCTCAAGCCCGAGATCGCGCCGGCGGGCGAGCGCACTGGTGATGCGCGCGTGCTGGGCGAGAACGTTGCCGACATGGACGTGCGGGCATCGGCGGAGCGCGTGGGCTATGTGTTCCAGGATCCCGAGAACCAGATCGTGTGCGAAACCGTGTGGCACGAGATGGCGTTTGGCCTGGAAAACTTGGGGCTAGCACGTGATGAGATGCGCCGTCGCGTAGCTGAGACCAGCTATTTCTTTGGTCTGGAGGACTGGCTTCATCGCGATACCGATACGCTTTCGGGCGGCCGCAAGCAGCTGCTGTCGTTGGCGGCCGTCCTGGCGCTGCGTCCGCGTGTGCTGCTACTCGACGAGCCCACGTCTCAGCTCGATCCCGTTGCCGAGAAGAATTTTCTGCACGCGCTGTTTCGCGTGAACCGTGAGTTGGGCTGCACGGTTGTTGTGGCTACGCATCAACCGCGTCCAATGCTCGAGTATGCGACGTGTGCGTACCGGATTGAGGACGGTCGCGTGCGCGAGGTGGCGGATATGGCTTCTTTGGGACGCCGAGAATCGTTGTTTTCCGACGACATGTTGGGGTGGGGTGCCGTCCGATGTGCAAAAAACGGAGTATTCAGCAGGCGTGAGGACAATTTGGGCTCTCTGGAGCCGCCCGGGGACGTATCGAGCGCGAAAAAAAGTTCGGAATTGGACAAATCGTCCGAATTTGTGGCGCAAACGTCGCTCGAGAACGGCTCGGAAGCCTTCCCGCGCACGGATGGGAGCAGAATACTCCAAAAAATGCACGGCGGGTCGGCTACCACCCTGGCAGGGAGCTGGTTTCGCTACGATCGCGCGGGCGGTTGGGTGCTGCGCGGGCTCGACGTGGCGTTTTCGGCCGGTGCGGTGCATGCGGTCGTGGGCGGCAACGGATGCGGTAAGTCGACGATGCTCTCGGTGCTGGCGAAGACCGCCAAGCTGCAGCGCGGCCGCATGGTGCGCGGAGCGGCCTCGGCGGCGCTGCTGCCTCAGAACCCCAAAGCATTGCTGGTTGCCGAGACGGTTCACGATGAGCTGATGGAATGGGCCTCGACCTGCGGATATGACGAGAACTTGGCGCGGGAGCGTGCGGCGAGCTTGGGGCTGTCGGGTCTGGATGGGCGCCACCCCTACGATCTTTCGGGCGGGCAGCGTCAACTGCTTGCATTGGCAAAACTGCTGCTAATCGGCCCCGAACTGCTATTGCTCGATGAGCCCACCAAGGGTCTAGACCTGTTCAGCCGCCGCATCACCGCCCGCGCCCTGCGTGACCATGCGAAGGTTGGTGGCACCGTCATCATGGCCACGCACGACCTGGATTTTGCCGAGCAGGTAGCCGACGACATCGCCATGATGTTTGACGGCGAGATCGCCTGCATGGAGCCGCCGGCAGACTTCTTTGCCGACAACGTGTTTTATAGGGCGTGATGGAATGGTGGATTATCGCGTCTCGCGCCTACTTGCAAAACTGGAGATTCCGCTGTTGTTGGCGGTGCCGGCGGTAATGGCCGCAGCATTGCTGACGGGCATTGAGCAGACAGCGCTTGCCATGCTGGTTGTGGTGGCGCTGGTGCTCGCGCTGTTCTTTGCGGGCTACGAGGCGTCGCGACCGGGCCCGCGCCAGATTATGCCAACGCTGGTTCTGGCGGCGTTGGCCGCGGCGGGGCGCATCTTGTTCGGTCCCATTCCCGACTTTAAACCGGTGAGTGCCATCGCCATTATCGCGGGGGCGACGCTTGGTCGCCGCAATGGTTTTATGGTTGGCGCGTTGGCAGCGCTGACCAGCAATTTCTTTTTTGGGCAGGGCATGTGGACGCCGTGGCAGATGTATGCCTGGGGGCTGGTTGGCTATGTTGGCGGCGCGCTAGCGTATGCGGGTGCGTTCGATCGCGTCGACGGCACCGTGCGCATGCCAGCACTGCTGGCGTACGGCTTTGCGTCGGGCCTGCTCTATGGCGTCGTGATCAACGCGTATGACATCATTGGTTTTGTACAGCCGCTTACTTGGGCGGGTGCCGTGGCGCGTCTTGCCACGGCAGTGCCGTTCGATATTACGCACGGCCTTGCGACCTGCGTGTTTTTGGCCGCCTTGTACAAGCCTTGGTGCCGTCGCATTAACCGTGTCGTCGTGAAGTACGGGCTGTAGGGCTGGTTGCGCCGGGGCGGGAATCAATACTGCCGAAGTGCCATTTTAAAACTATGCCGGTTTACGGGGCCAGATTGGCACAAGCAGACCATGCCGGCTATTTTTGAAATAGAGCAAGCCGTTTACCTGCGGTTTTATTATTTCGGAATTGCGTATGGTTGGGGGTTCGCGATTTAGCCCCGTAAACTGGCATAGTTTTGGAATGGCCGGCTGATATTACGGGCGTCGTGACCCTCAAGAGCTAAATTGATCCGTTTTCTTCCGTCTCCAGACGTCCCCGGGGAATCAGCTGAACTCGCCCGCCACGAAATCGGCCTATCTACTACGTTTGGCCCGACACCCCCAAACACAACCGCGTTTTATGAAAAACCGTAGGCTTTCTACCTGCACTGATAATTGTTCTCGGGGGAAGCGGGCGCTGCGGGGGCGCGGCAACGGCGCGCGATTTCCGCGTCGCAGCGCTACCCTGATGCTGAATGCC
>JAGZEK010000022.1 GCA_018368345.1 Collinsella sp. | reverse complement strand
GAGCGAGGCCGGGCCCGAGGTGATGCTGCACCCGGAGGCCGAGGCCGCGACGGCCATGGAGCGGTCCACCGCGCTCGCCACCCGGTAGGCGCCGTCGTCAATTTCTTTCTCTACTGCTGTATTTTTATATTCTGCTTTAATGTCGTATTTAGCGCTCCATTTGCTGTTCGATTCCTTGGTGACGTTCGATACCGCAGCTAGCTCAACCTTGGCGCCACCAGTCTTCCACTCCCTCAGATTCATCGCATAGGCAACAACTCCATTCTGAATCCCCGAGATGCTCGGCGGGAAGGACTGGTTGTCGGCATCGATGGAAAAGCTTTCTTCCTTGGCATCCAAGTGCTGCTGAACGCGGTCGGCATACTTCTCTGCCCATTCATCGGCCTTGCCATTTCGCACAAAGTAATTGTTGGATAGGTCGGTCGAGCGATAGGCGTAGTCGTCCTTTTTGTAGTTTGCCGTGTGGTCGGAGTGGGCGATTGCCATGAGCTCGTCGGTCAGGCCAAAGTATAGATGGCGCTGGTCCAGGTCTCCGTACCAGTTGTCGCTGGTGTCGTCCCAGGTTAGGTCCATCTGGCACCATTTGCCGTCGATCTTTACGGCGTTCCAGGTGTGGCCGTTGCCAGTGATGCGGCCGTTGGCGATGCCCGCGGCGTCAAGGAGCTTGGAGTAGATGCGCTGGTAGCTCTCGCAGGTGCCCTGGTGGCGCGTGAGGCCGCTTTCGGCCGAGCACCAGTTGAGGCTGTGGTCGTACTCCAGCTGGTCGAGCGTCCAGTCGTGGAGCCACAGCGCCATGTCGTATTCCGAGCCGTCTGTCTCTTGCCTGCACAGGTCCACGGCGTCGTTGACGATCTGCGTGACGCTTGGGCGGGCGGCGTCGTTTACGGTCACCTCCGCCGTGGCGCGCAGGTAGTAGATCCCCTTGTCGTTTTGGGGGTCGTATCTGTCGTTGTCCATAAAGTAGAAGTGGATGCGGTACGTGCCCGATGCCGTGAAGTCAAAGGTAAAGTCGTGGCCCGCGGTGCCCAGGCTGTAGTAACTGCCCCATGCCGCGCGCGACGGGTCGCAGACGCTTTCCTGGCTGCCGCCGTCCCAATAGGTGGGCACGTCCATGCGCGCCTTGGCCTGGGACGAGCCGTTGGTTTGGGTTACGTGGAAGGTCGTCGCGGTGCCCGCGGGGGCGTCGTTCCACGAGACGGTGAAGGTGACGCCGTTTTGGGTTGCGGTGGCGGAGCGGGCGTAGGTGGTTTGTGGCGTGGCGGAG
Source organism: Collinsella sp. (assembly GCA_018368345.1). GTDB lineage: Bacteria > Actinomycetota > Coriobacteriia > Coriobacteriales > Coriobacteriaceae > Collinsella. The sequence goes on along the minus strand of JAGZEK010000022.1, from coordinate 15,047 downwards.
ATGGCCTCGGGTGTGGGGGTGGTTTGGGCGCGGAGGGATGGGGCGGTGGTGGCGGGTGTGGCGGGGGTGGCATTGGTGGCGTCGGCGCTTTCCGTGTTGGCTGCGCTGGTGTCGCTGAATGTTGCGGTGCTGTCCTCTGCGGTATCTGCTGTCGCATTTGCGTTGGTGCCGTCTTCAGCCTTGTCTGTGTAGCTGTTCGTGGCGTCGGCTTGCGCCTGCTGCTCGGCTGTTGCCCGAGGCTGCATGGCTTCTGCGATGGCTGGCATAGGCAACGTCGCGCTGACCATGGGCGTGCACGCGATCGCGCAGATCAGGTAGTAAAGGGGTCGTTTCATAGCGGAGCCTCTCGGTGAGCAGCCAATAGGGTCCGAAGGCAGCTCCAGGCCAGCACTCCGCACATATTTTGTTGGGGTTTATTTTACGGGAACCCCAGTCAACATCAGCGAACTTTCTGGGGAATGTTGGGGAGGGGGAGGGTTATGTAGAGTTGCCCGGTAGCGTTGTGGTTCGCGTTGCGCTGGCTTTGCGTTATGCGGCAGTTTCATCATGAGGCCGTCTTGCGATTCTTCGAGTCTTTAAACCGGAATCCTTCAGGATGCCCTGTGCGACTGGCCCCTAGATCCAGTTCTATGTGGCAACACTTTTCATGCGCTCTCCGGGGCTCTGTTCGTGACGTCTTAATTGTCGCACGATTGGCTGCGACCTGCACATTCCGTATTTCTTTGGAGCGTGCTCGCGCTCTCGCAGCTACGAGCATGTCCTGGAAGTGGTGCTTTGAGACATGGGCGGTGCGGGCTATTGCTTTTTGCGGCAGCCTGCACCGTTCAGTTCTAGGCGCCCTAGCGCTAATCCTTCTCGCTGTGTGAGATCCCCTCTTTTGCTCTACGGCATGACGGCCTGTATGAAGTGGGGTGAGCAGATGGACTTTTAATGGCGGTTCCGGACGGCAATGTGGGTAGAATTAGCCCATTAAGAGAGACAATAATTCGGAGGTCACGTAGTGGATCGCAATGATTTTGAACCTCAACTTTGTATCGTTCAACTCACGGACTTTCATTTCGGCGAAGAGCTTCAAGTTAATTGTCATGATCGAGTTGACGATATTCTGGAAACAATTAAATCCAGCATTACATCTGGAGCGGTACTGTTACTTGTTACTGGAGACATTGCCTATTCCGGTAAGAAGAAGGAGTATCAATCCGCATCTCTGTTCTTTGACTATTTGATTGAACAGCTGGACAAGCTTGAATACCGATTGATAGTTTATTTATTGCCGGGTAATCATGACCTGTAAGGCCCGCGTAAGTCTACTGAGCGCTTTGTCGATACTCAGTACGATTTAGATGTCAAAAAAATGGCGTCATTCTATGAATTCGCCAATCAATATGGCAACCAATTTGTTTTAGGACAGCCGGATTCAATTACTTTTGAGGTTGAAGGGACCCAAGTCTCGGTATCTGGTTTTAACAGCGCTCCCTTATCTACTCTTGTAGGCGATGATAAAGGTTTTCATTTATTAAGAAGCTTTGGGAGCAGTCTGCTTGGTAATACCCCGGACTCGGGCCTACATATTTTTGCTTCGCATCATGGTCCAGAGTGGTTCCTCGATAATGATCGTCTTAACTTGGAGAAGATGCTATCCAATTCCTTTGACTTTGCTTTTACTGGACATGAGCATATGGGACAAAGTCGTTGCGTTGGCGGTTTGACTGGTGAATCCTGCGTCGTCGTGCGAGGAGGAACCTATTCACTTTACGATGATAATCAGAGCTCCTATAAAATGGTTTTAATCCGTTTTGGAGAGTTGGGCAGCTATGAATTTGTGGAAAGGGTCTATGGCTGGGATGTCTCTGCACGAGTTCATACGCCTATCGACGAGGACTGTTCTTATCATCATTACATAAAATCTAAAACATACTTCAGGCCCCGCTCGGATTTCGTGAACGAGCTATTTAAATCTGAAGGTAATTCTAACGAGTCATTTAAGGACTCATTTGTGTTTCCTTCTTTGAAAGAAGAGATTGCCACTGGCACAAAAGACGGTGAACTAAGAATCAATGATCAAAAGATAATAACTGACATCCATTCTTTCATGGAATTACTGCTTGATGCTAAAACGCTTGAAATCCATAGCGATATTCGTGCGGGCAAGAGCTCTTTACTTAAAGCCATATACCGCGAGTCGTTGTCGATGGGCTATTCGCCCTTATTGCTGACCCCTGATTATTCAACTGGCTCCATCTCGCGAACGCTATCAACCATTATCGAGGATCAGTATGGTGATACTCGGGAAGCTGTTGAGCGTTTTAGGCGGATTCCGCGTGAAAAGGTGCTTCTGCTCGTTGATGACTTTGACTCTCTTAAGAGAAAAGCAAAAAAGTCAGATGTCATTAAGTCGATGCTTAGGACTGCTGGCAATATTGTTTTAATTACCGATATTAGTTTCCCGTTTGAGTTGGATGAAACGGTTGAGGCCGATTTCCGGCATTTGCTCATCTGTCCATGGACGAAAAATAAAAGAGATGAGTTGATTCAAAAGAGATGTAAGGATACTGGGCTTTCCGATGAACAGGTTGATGAGCTCATTGCCATTGTCGATAAAGCTGTTCACTCTCATTTTCAATTGTTTGATATGACTCCGCCCTTTATCAATCAATATATTGATTTCTATATTTATGAATCCGGCGCGTTTTTTATCAAGGGGGACTTGCCGTTCACGTCAATTATGAACACAAACGTCAAAAGGAAGATACGCAATGCTGTATCAGATGACGAGAAACAGCTAGTCGATGAATTGGCTGATGCGGTTATTGCCGTGCTAATGAAGCTGGCTCTTAAAATTCACTCTGATCGCACGGTTGTTTTTTCGAGTATGACATTTTCTCAAGTGGCTGAGAGCTATCTAAATGATTACGGCATCCCTGCTGATCCAAAAACAATTATGGACGTTTCTGTCCAGTCTGGTGTGCTCGTAGTTAAAGACAACGGCTATGAGTACTCTTTTGCTTCGAGAAGCCTATATGCCTATTTTGTTGCTCAGGCAATTGATCTTGAGCTTGACGAGGACGTGGACAAGGGAGAATCCTATGTATTACGCCTTTTGGACGAACTCGATTTTTCCATAAATGAAGAGATACTCGTATTGCTTGAGGGAACTCGATTCATTCCCTGGCTAACCCAGAAGCTAGTTGAAAAGGCATCGGATGCCGTGAATGGCTCTGATGTCATCTTTAGCAAGGGAAAAACCTATGAGTGTTTAAGTGGATTGGAGGGTCTTAAGATTGCTCCACCCTCTCAAGAAGGTACGGGTGCCATCCGCAGCGTAACTGACGAGATGGAACAAAGAAATTGTGAAGCTATCGAAAGGGTTAGTTACGCCGGCGTTTATGAATATGAGGTTCCTAAAGCAAGGAATGCTTTTCAGTCGGCAATTATTGCCTTGAAATATGTTGCTATTGCAGGGCGTTGCCTTAATCGTCAGCAGGTGAAATTAAAAGAATCGCTGAAGGCTACTGCCAGAGAGCGGATCTACTGCGTGACCGGTGCCGCACTCAATCTTCTATTAACGGCTATTGATGAGTCCTATGACGAGATGGTTGAAGATGTTGCTAGCCAGCTTGATTCTCCGGAAGAGGCTAGGCCAATAATTAGAAGGCTGTTATCGATGGTTGCGTTGTCTGGTTGTATCGGACAACTGGATACGGTAGCGTCTAATGCCTGTGGACCGCTTAGTGTCCTGGGTTTCTCCAAGATTATTGACGAAAGCGATTTTTACTCGCTATTTATGCTCGCACTATATCTGCGGTCGAACTCCGAGAAGAAATTTTGCAACGTAGCAAAGAAATCCATTAAGACTGCGCGGGAGCATGCCGCATGGCCTTTAATTGTGGCGATTACGGTTTTGTCTGCTGGATATATTGTTGAGCATCCTCATATGAGCAAATCTGCGCGCCATTCTCTTATTGATAACGTGTTCAACGGCGATCAGAAAGTGAAAGCGAGATTGCTGAAGACTACTCAGGCTTAGTATTTCATTTCGTGGTGAAGCGTTTGCCAGAAAGGATTGCTGTCTTCGATGCTCTCAAGATTTGAAACAGAAGACGTCATCGCCATAGACAACGTCGCACTGACCATGGGCGCGCACGTGATCGAGCAGAGCAGGTAGTAAAGAGGCCGTTTCATAGCGGAGCCTCTCGGTGAGCAGCCAATAGGTTCCGAAGGCAGCTCCAGGCCGGCATTCCGCACATATTTTGTTGAGTTTATTTTACGGGAACCCCAGTCAACATCAGCGAACTTTCTGGGGAATGTTGGGGAGGGGGGAGCAGGTCCGCTTTAGTCCCCGGCGGCGCTCTGACCTGTGCCGGGTTGGCTATACGCGATGCGGGAGCTTCAACATGAGGCCGTCTTGCGTCTCTTCGAGGCTCGGCACCGAGGCCTTCCAGGAAAAGTCCGCGAGGCTGCTGCTTAGGTCAAGTTCTGCGTGGTCGTATTTTTCAATTTTGCAGCCCGGGCGATTCTCGTCTGGTAAAAGGCGACATTCGACCGGTCGCGACCCGATGATTCGATACCCATTCTGATATGCGTACTTGGGCGTTTTGATAACAAGATTGTGCGGGATGCCCTCAAAGATTTCGCGTATCAGTTTTGGCCCGGGGATGCCGTAGGAGATGGGGCCGTGGGCGTAGATGCTTCCGTATTCGGCAATGTGTCTGGTGGCGAGGCGCGCGAAGCTGTCGTACTGTACAATGCCGATCCACCCGTCCGCGCACCCGAACTCCTGGATCATGCGTATCGGGATTTTCACGGTGTCGTCGACGTTATCGTTCTCGCTTACCGTGTACATGCAGATTTTGGACCTCGAGCGTTCGGCTGCATCAATAAACCGTATATCTTTCACTGGGGCCAGGGGCGCGGTCATCTGTTCTATTCTTCCCGTGTTGGTTAGCCATAGTAGCCGGCACGGGAAGCTATACGGCGAGGGTCGCGTCCCGGTTCCCGGGGCGCGACCCTATTGATTTATTTGCTCAATTTTTCGTGCCTATGGCGCTCATTTCCCGGTAATCACTCTGACCACTTCATAGTTAACATCAACACCTGTCCTTCAGGCGAGTGGGACCGCAGAACTGCACGGCATAGGCGAGGACAACACGCGTCAGCTCAATGAGTCAGGAAACTATCGATAGGGGGTACCGAGGCTCATGCCGGACCACGCGAGCAAGCAATCACTAATCATTCGTCAAGATTTTCATAACCCTGTCTGAAAGTATCGCTAATCCGTCTTTATCTCGCTTATAGGTAAATACCCTCCTGTGGCTGATATCAAAAGGCAGCTGGGGAACATCATCTTTGCATATCAAAACGGCCTGCTTGCCCCTTCCGATCGCATAGCCCACTTCGAACATGACGTTTGGATTCAGATCGGTAATATCAGCAATTACCATAGAGCTAGACGCAATCAAATTAAATATGTCTTCCGCAATATCTGCGGGAGTCAACATCTCGTCTACGCGCATGCATTTCTTACCTGCCCTCTTAGAGCCTTCGACCAACGCTAAATATACAGGGTCGATAGAAGGGTCTTCGGTGAATGGCATCATGACGGCAATTAAATTTGGATCACACGCAGAAGACGCTTCAGGTTCGACCGGCAAGGAACAGCCATCAAGAAACTTTGAAAACAGGCGAAAAGGGTCCCCTTCGCAAAGCCTCCAATGAGTACGTTTATTTTCCCAATAGTTTTCATCGAGCAAGCCGAGATCCAATAAGGCATGCGATGGAAACTGCAGAACGGGTGAAGAAATTACTGGGTTTATCGACGGAGAGTCCATATAGCCCAGCCTAGCCATGGCGCCCATATCGTCCGATTCAAATTCACGCGCCATAACAGCAGGAAGCTGAGCGAGGGCATTAAAATCAAAACCGGTGGAAGTTCTATAGCGGTCCGCCAGCTCATCGGGAGTTCGCTCAAACATTCTAGAAGTCAACATGGGTAGGGCTTCATCAGCACGGACAATCAAATTAAACAGCATTCACATCACGCCCTATGAAAAGAAACGGCTAAAAGATTAAAGGAACAAAGATATTACTCTTTCAGTCTGCCTCGGAGCAGAGCCAATTTTGCTCGATAATCGCTACGATATACTTCATGATAGAGCATCAAGGTACTGTCAAGATTCTTTCGCAAATTGACTTAGCCGTCCTCGGCCCCGTCCTCTTCTAGCCCTCGGCCCTTCCCTCAAGCTCGTCCGTCTCCTCCAGCTTGGACATGTCCAGCACCTCCTCTTGCTCCACTCGTGCTCCGCTACGTACTTCAGCCTAGCCGTCGCCAGCATGGGGGCCGAGCTGCCGTTCAAGAAGGTTCCGACGACCCTCGTCCTCCTCCTGGTCTCGCGGTCGATGCGCTCGGTCCCGTGTCCGGCTGATCCGGCCAAGCACACTCGCTCCTAGAGCTTGAGATTGTCACAATATTAGGTTGGGGGGATGAAGCTCACCGGGAGAATCATATCAGGCCCGAGTCCGTTCTACGCCATGACGTATTCCGACAGTTCGATTTTCAGGCTATCGTTTGACGAAAATAATTAGACCAATGTGCTCCGTTAAAGCGTTAGGGAGTACCATTGCCTCAGGCGTTCGCTGCCTGATGCATGACGTTAACATTCATTCGTTGACCTTGCAATTTGGTTGACTGTTTACTGGGGACTGTCATGCTGCCTGTCGATATTGTTTCTCATTGCTGCAAAGATTATGGTTCTTCCATTGGGAATTACTTTAAGTCATTCGTGGGGCATCGTTTAAGTCGCTGAAGCTGCCTTCGATTCCTGATGCTGCGTTAGCGCTGGGTCGCGTTTGTAGTTGTCGCAGCATTCGACGAAGGACGTTTGGTTATAAGATGGATATGCACGCTAATACTGGCCGTTGCTTTCATTTTAAATAGCTCATTTGGAGGCTTCTATGTCCCTTTCACCAAATTCCTTTCGCAGTATCCGGGTTTTTATTAGCTCTTCGTGCGGCGATAAAGGTAGATTTGATGAAATGCGAGAGAAGCTTGCGAGCCTTTTAGACGACACTATGGTGTTTGCCGCCTATACGTGGGAGCGGGAAGGCGCATCTTCATCTTGTGCTGGGGATAATTACATAGCAGAGCTTAATGATTCTGATATCGCTGTAGTCGTAGTGGATAATCGGGACGGCGTAACTATGGGCGTCCAGAAAGAAATCGATCAAATTCGAAAGACGAATAAGCGGGCGTTATTCTATTTTGTATCAGAGTTTTCGGAAGAGAAAACCACTCTTCAAGAAGATCTTGAAGGACCAGATGGGGCCACATATTCGGTTGTCCCAAAAATGTCGGAAATCCCCGAGCGTGCGCTTCGCGATTTGCAATTAGATGTGCTTAAGCTATATAGAAAATGGTGTAACCATGATGTTGAGCCGGCTGTGGCTTGCGCCAGCATTGTCCCCATCGATGGCGCGATGATCCCGAGACCTCAGCTTGGCTCGTTTCCTAAGCTTCGCGGGCTATTTGGTAGTTTTCTTTTTGGTAATTCAAGCCAAATTGATCAGGGCTCTGAGCTGGATAATGAGATTACCGAATTTGCAAGGGCCTTATTTGTCGATTTCTCTGTTGCTAAATTCGATACTTCGCGGCTGCTCCCTCTTATTTCAAAAATGCTCCCAGAGCCTTATCCCAAATTAATTTCCAAACGATTTGAAGCTATTCAACTTGCATCTTCTGGGCAATACGAGGACTCGGAGAGAATTCTTGAGCCAGTGTATACGGAGGCATGCTCCTTAGAAGCTGAGGCCTGGTTTGCTGACGATATTCTTATTGATCTTAGGAATCTACGTGTTCAAATCGACCCATTTTCATTTGATAACCGGCATCAAGAGATTTTGGATAAAAACGGCAGGGAAGTGGTTTATCCACAGTTAGATCGCGCGATTTCTCAGGCACTTGCCGAGATTGAGGATGATCGTATCAAGGAAGGAACTAATTCATATAATTCCATTACGTTTGGCGATAACGCTCTCCGGTTTTTTGACGGCATTTGTTCTGCCTTTGCCATCGCGGTTATCTTCGGTTCACTTACGCAAGTATCCCGAACACTGTGCAACCTTAAAACGGTCGTATTTTATCTGTGCCAAAAATACCGTGATCCCAATTTAAACGTCGCGCTTCTAAAGCTGTCCATTGCTTGTGGCGGTCAAGGCGATGCGTCCAAGACTATTCAGGCATTTAACAACATGTCGTTAGATACTGATCCTTCATCGGCTTGGGACGCATTTCAATTCTGCGCCAACTTTAGATGTTTACAGGACAATCAAATTGCAATATTTGAAGCTTTCGGTGCTTTCGCGTGCTATCTTGCTGAAGCCGATTTTACAAAGGCTTCTGCGATTTTTATTACTTCTGCTGAAGAATTGCTCGAATCCCATTCTGGTTTTCCGAATAAGGTAAAGGCGGTGTTCCGTGCTATAGAACGTGTTGGTGAGCGTCTTTCCCCTGCTTGGTCAATCGAATACGCCGTAAAAGTTCTTTCTCTGGAAGCATCTGCTTGGAGGGAAGAAGCTCTTACGTTCTTTGAGAGAAACGAGAGGCTGTTTGATGCTGTCGAAGCCAATTTGCTTGTGAATATTTTAGATGCATTTGACTTACTATTGTCTTCCGACCATCGCGATGAGATAGATGAACGCGTGTGCAATGTGCTTGTTTCGATGTGTGAAGTTGAGAATCTCAAGGTCCGACAGAGACTGGATGAAGTTGCCCGTAAGCTGTCTCAGGCATCTTATGAGAGATATCGGTTGATCCTTTGCTCGGAGTCAGATGATCAGTGGCTATCTGAGTATGTACTCAAGGGCGTTACGGCTATTGAGGCTTCTAATGCGTCCCAGGGCGTTGACGGTTATTATTCACTTGGACTTCAATGGCATATACCAAGTGCGAGGCGATTGGCTTCCATGCATAATGTCCCGGATGATCTGGTTTCTAGACTATATTCCGTATGTTTGGGGACGTTAGAGAGCCATACCTTTGACTTGGGCGGTAAGATAAATGCTTGCCATGCATGCTGTATATTGCTGTCTAAATACGGCAATCGCCTTGTTGAGCTGCGAGACCGGACACTCGAATGTCTTGACTCTGATGACCTTTTTCAGACGGATTTTTCCTTTGGAAGGGAGAGCAAGAGGCTTCTTGCTGTGTGGGCGGATACGTTGGGCCTTCTTTCGGGTGGCGATTATCGAAATCGTTTGCTTGATGATGTGCTTCATTGTTATCAATCTGACATATATACCCAAGCTAATGCGGGTGTCGCCCTTATTCAGCTTATGGAAAACTATCAGCTTGTTACTGACGAAAATTTGCTTTCAGGTTTTATTTTTTCATATGCGGGGTTTTTGTTGAGCTCACAACATTTTCAACTAAATCTTCGAGGGGTTGAGTTGATGAAGCAATTCCTTGCTGTTCCTGAGCTTAGGAGCCCCGCGGCAAGGTCGCTCCTTCTTTGTTTTGACGGCCGTGCACCTAGAATTAAACAGATGATTATCGATGCAATCGATCAAATTTCAGAGTTTGATTCAAAAACCGCCGAGCGGCTCAAGTCAAGGGCTTCATGTGATAACAACTACTCGATTGTTAAATATTTCAAGAGTCAGAATATAGGATAAAATGAGTGTTATTAGCCTTGGCATCAATGATCATTGTTGCTCCGTACTGCTGCTAGAGTCGAGCAATATCGGCCACTGGGTTTGCTTGCGACGTCGACACTCCATTTTTCGGTTTCTTGAGATTGGATTCAGTCCATCGACCGCATATCGCGCCGGCCAAGGGGGAACGGTCATCTCGTCCATCCTTTTCGGGTGGTCTCGCCAAAGCTTCCGCCCAGGAAAGCAAAATAGTAAAGGTCGTCCCCCGGTCCCCGGGGGCGCGAACCTCCTGATCAAACTTCTCAGTTATTAATGATCGAGGCGCCAGACTCTTGGTGACTATTCGGACCACTTTTGTTGACGCATTATTTCTTTCGTAAATTGATAATCGTATAGCGGAACACGGCCCGCGCCCCGCCATATGATTTCCAGCGGCTAAACAACAAATCATTGACGTAGGGGCACGGGCCGTGTTCGCGAACATCGCATCAGTCGACGAGTAGCCGCTGCGCAAGGACGTAAAGAATCTGGTGAGGAAGGCCGTCGAGGAGACGCTCAACGCGCTGCTCGACGAGGAGGCGTCCGAGCTCGTCGGGGCTGGGCGCTACGAGAGGGCGGCGGGCCGGGAGGCCTACCGCAGCGGCCACTACGCCGGAAAGCTCCTCACCGGGGCAGGGGGGGGTCGAGCTCAGCGTGCCGAAGCTCTGCGGGGCGACCTTCCAGATGGCCGCCACAGGGATACGACCTCCATGTCGGCGTACTTGCTCGCGGTGTTGCGGCTGGCGTGGGGCTTTCGGGCGATATCGAGCTTCGAGGCATCGTCGGCGTCCATTGGCCGCATGTTGCGTCTGTGTCCAGGGAATACGGCCATCTTGATCAAACTGCTCAATTGTTCGTGCTCACAGTGTTCATTTCTCGGTAACCATTCGAACCACTTTTTAGTGAACATCAACATTGCAGCCAGGTTTGTTCTCGTTGACCATAAGGCGCTACTTGACCGGTTGCGACCCGATCATTCGGCACCCGCGTTGGTGCTCATATTGGCGCGTTTTGATAACGAGGCTATATGGGTTGCCTTGGAGTGCATTGCCGGCCAGGTGTGCAGTTGGGGAGCCATGGGAGACGGGACCGTGCATGGGAACGCCGTTTTTTTCGAGTCGTTCCTTCGATGAAGAAGCGACTCGAAGTGGCTACACCTTAAGACGCCGATCCAGCCGGCGCGCACCTGTACCCTTCAATCATTCGCTTGCTAATCACGACTTTACTTTTTGCGATGTCGCTTGGCAAGAGCCGGTTGGCGTAGATGTCCATCCCATACGTTAAAGACCCTACCAATGAAACGCTCTGCTCGTCGGGTAGACCATGGTAGTAGCCGGCTGCGTTCATATGGAGGCGCCTGTCCATCTGGTCGTCGATATGAGCTTCTTTGGATGTGAACTTCAGTACCCTTTCTGCGCTTTCGCTTTGGTTTGTAAGGCTGCCAGAAGGCCAAAAAGATCAACGTGCTCGTTGCGCGCGCTTCATTTTATGTCCGCGCCAGTGGCTAAACTTTTGAAAAACGGCAAGAAGGTATCTGTCGCATATCTCATGCTACAGACATATCGGCGAGTTCAGAGTTGAAGGTCAAGTGAGTTTGAAAAGTAGAATTCAGCACGTTACGAAGCGTTCGGATGGCAATTGGCAGTTTAAGGGCGAAGGGGCAAGTCGTGCCTCTTTCATTACGACGACCCAGAGCGAGGCGATAAAGCTCGGTCGACGCATTTGCTCCAATCAAGAGTCGGAGTTGATTGTCCATCGTTGCGACGGAAGAATCCGCGCAAGGGATTCCCATGGCCACGATCCCTTCCCACGGAGGGGATAAGGGATCGGCTCCATAGCGACGGCGGTCCGTAATAGCGTGCCGCTGTCGCTAAATCGGCTTAACATTGGTGTGTGAACTCGGGATTAATCCGTTCTGGTTATAAGGGGATTTATTCGATGAAAACTCAGATATTGGTTTACAAAGAACAGGATTGCGGGTTCACGGAAACAAGCGACCTGACGATTAGAGAATTTGGTAAGGCGGGTGCATTTGATGCCTTCGATTTATCTGTCATTGACTTGCAAGACGGGCATTTTTGGAAGAGCGATTCAAATGACGACTCGATACTGTGGGACCACGCAGACATCAATTCCATCAATCAGATGATACTGCAGTCTAATAAATCCAAATGCATTATCTTGCTTCCACAGAACTGTTCGTATTCATACTATTATGACTATGATTCACGCGTTAAAGCCCGAAGGTACAAGCACAATAAACCCCTCAAGGACTTCATTAAAGACTTTAGTGACTCGCCGATAGGTGATTTGTTTCCTTTGCCGCTGCCTATTTGTTTTGGAGAGTCGAAGACAATTCTCTTTGGCAGAGAGCTTCATTCTGAGTTTTCTTTCAGCACGCCGATTTATCCTCCTATTAAGCCGCTTCTTACTTCGAATGCGTCAACTGTTTCGGCTGTGCGGATATCTGAGACTTTCGCAGCCACAACTCTTCAGATCAATAACAATGATGATTTATCGGCGGTTATCGATGCCGTTTTTCCAATTAAAGTGCAGCCTGCTTGTGCTCCCGATTGGCTGGATGATGTTGAATTTCATGATGAAGCGGCCCAGAGAGCGCGAATAAAAGAGATAGACGAGAAAATGATTCTCCTGCAAGCGGAGAAGGATAAGATAAAGGGAATCCTTTCTGATTACCAAGAGATTAAGTCGGTCCTTTGCTCTAAGGATTTTGATCTTGAAAATAAAGCTCGTCATCTTTTGGCAAAGATTGCCGAGGTAGATGAGGACTTTACGGACAACAAGGAAGAGGATTTCAATTTTTCCTACGATGACACTCTCTTCTTAATTGAAATAAAAGGTAGTAACGGTGGCTTGAAACGGCAACATGTTTCGAAGACATATGATCATGTTCAAATTAAAGCGGACGCAATGGAGGATGAAGGTGATTCCAGCACGCTAAAGGGTGTTCTAGTATTTGCTCCACAGATTGAATTGGCACCTGCAGATCGAGACCCCTTTCCTGAAACTCAGATTAAAATCGCCCGTAAAAACGAAATCGCAGTTCTATCCACTGAAACGCTTCTTCGTTGTTACGAGGCATATATGGAGAATCGTTTGACATCGAATTCCTTTAAAGAGACCTTACGCCAAACGTCCGGCCTAGTAAGCCTGGATCTGTTTGGGATAGTCGCTGCTGATTAAGGCAATGGGATTGCGGGACTTTGATTGTTTTTTTCACAGAACGCTTTTGGGATAAAAGTCGAATGGGTTGCTGGTTGAATCTGAATTGGCCCATGGAACTCGGGTGATAGAGTAAATAAGCGGTATTGACGTAGTCAAGCTACGGGTCTACTTCCTGCGGAGAGGTGGTTGTTCCTTTGGATGACCGCCTCTCATCATTTAGGTAGCTGGCATGCCTGCGAGCTTTTCTTGTCTATCGATGGTGATTACGAGCCATTCAATCTTTAAACACTACCCTCCTTTCCTGCTGATATTGTTCTTGTCCTACTTAGCTGCTATCATAGTTTTACCGCAGAGGTAAAACTATGATAGGAGGTGGTCATGCAGGTCAATTACAGGAACCGACAAATCGAGAAGATCTGTACGAACGCCTCCGACGCTATTAAGAAGTACGGTAATCGAACTGCGGGTCTTATTCATCAACGCGTCGACGAGATCGGTGCCGCAGATTCCGTTGAAACACTCGTCCAGTATGGAATCGGGCGATGCCACCAGCTCGTTGGTGACCGTAAAGGGCAATTTGCAATGGACTTGGTACATCCTCTGCGATTGGTATTTGAAGTCATTAGGGATGAGATTCAGATAGCGGAAATTCAAGATATCGTTGACTACCACTAGCATGAGATTTGTAAACAGGAGAATGCTTAAGAGGTGAGAAGGCATGGCAAGGAGCAAGACTTATATCGCAACACCACCGGGAGCTACTATAAAGGAGCAGCTTGAGTATCGCGGTATGAGCCAGCGCGAGTTTGCTAGGCGCATGGATTACTCCGAGAAGTTCATAAGCCAGCTTATAAATGGGCAAGTTGAGCTTACTCCTAATACTGCACATAGGCTCGAGATGGTGCTGGGCGTTCCCTCGGCATTTTGGATGAATCTTGAGGCGCGTTATCGTGAGAAGTTGCTGCAGGTCGAGGACGAAAATTCTATCGAAGAGGATAAGCAGATAGCCAGGAAGTTTCCTTATGCACAAATGGCTAAACTGGGATGGGTAGAGCCGACGCGCTCCGTGGCTGTTAAAGTGGTCGAGCTTAGAAAATTCTTTGAGGTTGTTAGGCTTACGCTGCTTAACGAAGACCGACTTGCTCCGGGAATCGCTTATCGTCGCCAGAAGGAAACCGCTGAATCCGAATATGCACTTTTGGCTTGGGCCCAGAAGGCCAAGATCGATGCGCGAGGGATAACGACCGGTAAGATCAATGTTGGTAAGCTTGAGGAGTGTATTCCCAAACTCAGAGAGTTTACGTCTATGGATTCTGCAGATTTTCAGCCAGCCCTTGTGTCTATGTTGGCTGAATGTGGGATTGCGACGGTCTTCTTGCCCCATCTTGAGCACACGTTTCTCAATGGTGCGACGTTCTATGACGGATCAAAGATTGTGCTCGCGCTTACGCTGCGCGGGGCCGATGCAGACAAGTTCTGGTTTAGTCTCTTCCATGAATTGGCGCATGTTATTAATGGGCACATTGGACGGACCGCTGGAACTACCGAAGAGGAGGAGCGCACGGCGGATGCTTTCGCGCGTGATACCTTGATTCCTCCAGAGTCATATGCTCAGCTCGCTGTTGGAAACAAGACGTGTAGTTCCGTGATGTCTTTTGCTAATGAGATAGGAATTGCCCCAGGAATTGTTGTGGGCCGTTTGCAAAAAGACGGGTATCTGCCATATAGCCAGTTGAATAGCCTCAAGGTTAGGTATCAGTTCGTAGAATAGAGGGCGCATCTCCGAGAACCCTGGGTTTTCTATCGAGGTTTCTCGTGAATGCGGGTGAAGAGCCGGTGGTGCGCAGTCGTGGTCGCTGGAAGTTACGGTAAGATGTTCTCAGTGATACAGTCGTCGTGTACTCTACGTGAGGCGATGACCAAGAAGGGTCGTTGTTCGGTTTTCCGACTACGGCCCTTTGATGTTTCCGCGACAACTGGATGTTGTCGCGTGTTCGCTTTAGGGTAGCGGGTTTTTATCGCGTTTTTCGGAAGTGCGGGAATAATCGAAACTCGCCGAGCACACCCGGATTTTTACCAACAAAACCGACGCTCCTATAAGTTGTCAAGAGGCAGTTTGCGGGAGCGCTCTCTCCAATTCGCACAGGAGCTCGTAATACCTCCTCTCCAGTTTCGTC
>JAGZEK010000001.1 GCA_018368345.1 Collinsella sp. | reverse complement strand
CCGCCCGCGCCCCGCTTCGTCGCTCCGCTCCTCGCGTGCTGCGCTGGAAAACGCTTCGCGTTTCCTCAGCTCCGCACCCTTGCGGGTTCGAATCCCATGCGCTGAGCCCGAAAAAGAAAGGCCTCCAGTGATGGAGGCCTAACAAATCAGTGGTGGGCGATGAGGGATTCGAACCCCCAGCCTTGTGCGTGTAAAGCACCTGCGCTAACCGTTGCGCCAATCGCCCGTGCGGAGAGAGTATAGCAAAACAATCGCCTCATTCATCTCATATCCATTAAAGGTAACCGGCGCGTGTCGGCGCGGAGCTGATTCAGTTGAGATTGCCTGAACATTCCGCCCCTCTTTACGCCCTCGGGTATACTCAAAAGCTACTGATTCGATTTGATGCCCAGCAACAGCAGAGGGGATAGTATATGTGCGGTTTTGTCGGTTTTGTCGGTGGGACGGATAACCAATCCGAGGTGCTCACCAAGATGATGGACCGCATCGTCCATCGCGGTCCCGACATGGGCGGTCAGTTTATCGACGGCCGCGTTGCCCTCGGCTTCCGCCGCTTGTCGATCCTCGACCTGACCGAGGCCGGCGCTCAGCCCATGGCCAATGAGGACGGCAGCGTCGTTATCGTCTTCAACGGCGAGATCTACAACTTCCAGGAGCTTCGCTCCGAGCTCGAGGCCAAGGGCTACAAGTTCCACTGCGGCGCCGACACCGAGAGCCTCCTGCACGGCTACGAGGAGTGGGGCGAGGCAGTACTCGATCGCTTGCGCGGTATGTACGCCTTCGTCATTTGGGACAAGAAGAAGAACAAGCTTTTTGGCGCCCGCGATATCTTTGGCATCAAGCCGCTCTACTACTATCCCATGGCCGATGCGGGCGACGGCGCTCCGGGCGTGCTCTTTGGTTCCGAGATCAAGAGCTTCCTGGACTACCCGCACTTCCACAAGGCGGTCAACAAAAAGGCCCTGCGTCCGTACATGACGTTGCAGTATTCGGCGACTGAGGAGACCTTCTTCGAGGGTGTCTACAAGCTGCCGCCGGCGCATTACTTTACCGTCGATATCCCGACCGGCAAGATGAACATCGAGCGCTACTGGGATTGCGATTACTCTGCCGTCGAGAAGCCGTTCGAGGAGTACGTCGACGAGCTGGACGAGGTCGTGCACGAGAGCGTCGAGGCCCATCGCATCGCCGACGTCAAGGTCGCGTCGTTCCTCTCTGGCGGCGTCGACTCCAGCTACATCGCCGCTTGCCTCATGCCCGACAAGACCTTCTCGGTGGGCTTTGACTACAAGAACTTCAACGAGACCAACTACGCCAAGGAACTTTCTGACAAGCTCGGCGTCGAGAATGTCCGCAAGATGATTACCGCCGACGAGTTCTTCGGTGCGCTCGAGGACATCCAGTATCACATGGACGAGCCGCAGTCCAACCTGTCTTCCGTGCCGCTGTGGTTCTTGGCCGAGATGGCCCGCAAGGACGTCACCGTCGTGCTTTCGGGCGAAGGCGCCGACGAGCTCTTTGGCGGCTACGCCTACTACGAGGACACGGTCCCAGTCCGCAAGTACAAAAAGATGGTGCCGCTGCCCATCCGTCGCGCGCTCGGTAACCTGGCGTTGCATATGCCGTACTTCAAGGGACATAACTTCCTGGTCAAGGGTGCCGAGATCCCCGAGAAGTCGTTCCTGGGACAGGCTCTGGTATGGCCGGAGCGCGAGGTCGACGGCGTGCTCAAGCCCGAGTACAACACCGGCGATGGCGCCTTCGAGCTTGCCGCTCCCATCTATGCGCGTGTGAAAGGTCAGCCCGAGCTGGTCAAGAAGCAGTACCTGGACATGAACATGTGGCTCCCGGGCGACATTCTGCTCAAGGCCGACAAGATGTGCATGGCGCACTCGCTGGAGCTGCGCGTGCCCTTCCTGGACCGCAAAGTCATGGAGTTCGCCGAGCACATTCCTGACCGCTACCGCATCAACGAGAACGGCAACAAACAGGTACTCCGCCACGCTGCCAACAAGTCGCTGCCCGATGAGTGGGCCACCCGTCCCAAGGTGGGCTTCCCGGTGCCGATTGTCTACTGGCTGCGCGAGCAAAAGTGGTACGACTATGTCAAGGAGTACTTCACCGCGCCGTGGGCAAGCGAGTTCTTCGATACCGACGAGCTCATGCACCTGCTCGATCTGCACTTTGCGGGCAAGGGCGATTTCCAGCGCAAGATCTATACGCCGCTCGTGTTCCTGGTGTGGTACAAGCGCTTCTTTATCGACGAGGACCAGCCCGCTGTTCAGGCTGCCTAGCCTCGGCTTACGAACGCCTGCGCGTAACGGCTCCTCCGGGAGCCGTTTTTGCGTGGGTGCGTTTCAGTTACTATAAAAACCGTCCCTGCCAAATGGCTGAGAAAGGCGAAAGATGCACCATTCGGATTCCGCGACCGTGACCACGGTCGATACGCTTGCCAAGCTTCTCGATGCGTGCGGCGAGCTGCGCGCATCAGAGCAGGTTGACGAGCGTGCCGTGACCGGCTGCTCGTTTGATTCGCGCGCGGTCTCGGCAGGTGACGTGTTCTTTTGCAAAGGCGCTGCCTTTAAGCCCGCGTTTTTGAGTATGGCGCTCGATGCGGGCGCCGTCGCATTTGTGTGCGAAGAGTCGCTGGTCGAGTCTCTGGAGCCGCTGGCGAAGGAGAACGGCGCGGCGATGCTGGTCGTGGACAGCGTCCGCACGGCCATGGCCCTGTTGCCGCCGGAGGTCTACGACCGTCCCGACCACGACGTCAAGATCGTGGGCATCACCGGTACCAAGGGAAAGACCACGGCCGCTTTTATGCTCCAGTCGATTATCAAAGCGGCGGGCGAGTCCTGCGGCATGATCGGCTCGGTGAGTACCGACGATGGCATCGAGTGCTACGAGAGCACCAATACCACGCCAGAGGCCCCCGAGGTCTGGCGCCATATCGCCAACTGCCGTGAGTCCGGTCGCCAGTCCATGGTCATGGAGGTCTCGAGCCAGGCGCTCAAGTACCAACGCGTCGAGAATCTGCCGTTTGACGTGGCGTGCTTCCTCAACATCGGGCGTGACCACATCTCGCCGATCGAACACCCCACGTTTGAGGATTATTTTGAGAGCAAACTCAGGATCTTTGACCAGGCAAAGACCGCCGTGGTGAATCTGGGCACCGAAGAGGTTGACCGTGTGCTGGAGGCAGCGTCGACGGCCGAGCGCTTGGTGACCGTTGGCGTCGAGCATCCCGAGGCAAGCCTGTGGGCAAGCGATGTCCGCGTGGTCGGCTTTAACATCGAGTTTAACCTGCATGGCCTGTGTGCCGACGAGTCCGAGGCGGGGGAGAAGATCCTGCTGGGTATCGCGGGAGACTTTAACGTGGAGAACGCGCTGGTCGCTATCGCCGCTGCGCACGAGATCGGCATCGGTATCGATGCCATCAAGAAGGGCCTCTCCAAATTGCGCGTGCCGGGCCGTATGGAGGTCGTGGAGTCGAAGGACGGCCGCGTGATCTGCGTCGTTGACTATGCGCACAACCAGCTTTCGTTCCGTTCGCTTTTCTCGTCGGTCAAGCGCGCGTTTCCCACTAGTCCAGTAATTGCAGTGTTTGGCGCTGCCGGCGGCAAGGCGCAGGAGCGCCGCGAGCAGCTTCCGCGCGAGGCCGCACCATATTCCGACCTGATGATCTTTGCCAACGAGGACCCGGCTCACGAGGACCCGATGAAGGTCTGTCGCGAGCTTGCCGAGCATGTTCCCGACGATACGCCGAACGAGATCATCCTCGATCGCGAAGCCGCTGTGCATGCGGCGTTCAAGGCGGCGCGCGAGGAGTACGTCAGCCCCAATGCTCCCACCATTGTCTTGCTGCTGGCAAAGGGTGACGAGGAGCTCATGCACGTGGGTGACGAGTTCGTGCCTATCGAGAGCGACCTTTCGTTGGCCAATCGCCTGATCGATGTTACCCAGTTTGACTAATGAACCATGATGGCGGCGGCGCCCTGAGTGCGCTGTCGCCATAAGCGTGTTCCCTCAATCAAAACATGCCGTCCAAGTCCAAACCCTTCTACGTAAACGGAGTAACCATGTCCCACAACACCCTGCCGACCGTTGCCGAGCTTTCGGGCGAGATGCGCGAGCGCTTGGCCAAGGTCAAGTACGTCTTTACCGACCTGGATGCCACGATGCTCGCGCCCGGCTCGTGCGTGCTGCGCGACAACGACGGCAACCCCTCGACCAAACTCGTCGAGGCCGTCGTGGCGCTCGCTCGCGCTGGTATTCAGGTGGTTCCCACCTCGGGCCGCAACCGCACCATGATCCACGAGGATGCGCGCGTGCTCGGCCTCAACTCCTACATTGGTGAGATGGGTGGCCTGGTCATGTACGACCTCAAAGCCAACGATTGGGAGTATCTGACCGGTGACATGCCTTACGATCCCGCCTGCGGTCTTACTCCGCACCAGGTGATCGAGCAGACCGGCGTGTGCGAGAAGATCCTTGCCCGCTGGCCGCACAAGATCGAGTACCACAACGACATGTCGACCGGCTACAAATACCGTGAGGTCACCGTCGGCATGCGCGGCGATGTGCCCGACGATGAGGTCCAGGCCATCCTGGACGAGGCCGGCTGTGGTCTGATCTGGGCTTGCAACGGCCATCTGACTCACCTGTCCAAGCCGACGACGCTTGAGCTCGATCGCGTCGAGGACGGTCGCGCCTTCAACATCAACCCCGCGGGCCTCAACAAAGGCGTCGCCATTGCGCGCTTCTGCGAGCACCTGGGTATCAAACGCGAGGAGACGCTCGCGCTCGGTGACTCCGAGTCCGACTTCTACATGGCCGATCACGTGGGCACGTTCTGCCTGGTCGAGAATGGCCTGACGAGCGCCGGCGCGCCCGAGTTCCTGGCTGCTTGCGAGAACGCTTTCGTTACGCGCGGCAAAATTGTCGACGGTTGGGCGGCGACGGCAGAGCTGCTGGTCGCGGCGCGTTCGTAGCGCGGCGTCGCCGCACTTGGACATGTCTTTTCGAGAGAGACTGGTGAGGTAATGTCCGATATCGAGAATCCGGCAGGCGACACGCGCCCGATCGGCGTGTTCGATTCTGGTTTGGGCGGTCTGACGGTTGCGCGCGCCATCGCGATGGCGCTGCCGCATGAGTCCGTTTACTACTTCGGCGACACCAAACGCTGCCCCTACGGCACGCGCACCGAGGATGAGGTGCGCTCGTTTGCGTTGCAGGCGGGCCGTTGGCTGTCGAAGCACGACGTCAAGATTATGGTCATCGCCTGCAACACGGCGACCGCCGCGGCCTTGCGTCTGGCCCAGCAGGTGCTCGACGTTCCCGTGATCGGCGTGATCGCGCCGGGTGCCCGTGCGGCAATCAACAGCACCCGCACGCGTCGCGTGGGCGTGCTCGCCACCAATCTCACCATTCGCTCGGGCGCCTACACGCGCGCCATCCAGGACTTGGATGCCGGTGTCGACGTATACGGCTGTCCTGCCTCGAGCTTTGTCGAAGTGGTCGAGCACGAGCTCTCCTCGGGCGCGCATCTGCAGGAACAGTGGCTCGAGAACGAAGATGTCTTCGATACGCCGGCCGTGCGTGCGCTGGTCGGTGCCACGGTTGAGCCGCTGCGCGACCACGGTATCGATACCGTGGTGCTCGGCTGCACGCACTTCCCGCTACTCGTTGGGCCTATCCGCCATGCGCTGGGGCCTGGGGTGCGCGTGGTGAGCTCTGCCGAGGAAACCACCCGCGAGCTGACCGATATCCTCACGCGCCGCGAGCAGCTGGCGGGGGACGCTGCCGAGCCGCAGCATCGTTTTGCAACGACGGCCGATAACATTGCCGAGTTTGCGGTGGCGGGCAGTTTTATCTTTGGTCAGCCGCTCAAAAGTATTGAGCATATCGATATCGACGAACTTGGTTAGGCGCGCAATAGCCGCCAAAGCTTCTGCCTCGTCTTTTGCCGAAAGGATCATTTCATGGAGTATATGCAGGTCAACCGCGCCAACGGTCGCGCTGCCGACGAGCTACGCCCCGTTAAGCTCACCCGTGGCGTCATGAAGCACGCCCACGGTTCGTGCCTGGCCGAGTTTGGCGACACGCGCGTGCTGTGCGCCGCCATCATCGAGGAAGGCGTGCCGGGCTGGCGCAAAGGCGCCAAGGCCGGTTGGGTGACTGCGGAGTATGCCATGCTGCCGACGTCGACCGGCAAGCGCTGCAAGCGCGAGCACGCCAATCGTAAGGGCCGTTCCATGGAGATCGAGCGTTTGATTGGCCGCAGCCTGCGTACCGTCGTCAACATGAAGGCGCTCGGCGAGTACACCGTTACCGTCGACTGCGATGTTATCCAGGCCGACGGCGGCACGCGTACGGCGAGTATCACCGGCGCCTGGGTGGCGCTGCACGATGCGCTTGCCATGTGGGTCGAAGCCGGCAAGCTCGAGCGCATTCCGCTCACGGGCCAGGTCGCCGCTATTTCCATGGGCGTCGTCGACGGCAACACCCTGCTCGACCTGGATTATTCCGAGGACAGCCACGCCGAGGTCGACATGAACCTCGTCGCTACCGACACCGGCGAGATGATTGAGCTCCAGGGCACCGGCGAGCAGGCACCCTTCGACCGCAACCGTCTCAACGCTCTGCTCGACTTGGGCGACAAGGGCATCGCCGAGCTCATCGAGCTCCAGCGCCAAGCCCTCGCCTAACCTGCCAAAAAGGGACAGGTTTATTTTGGCAGGTTTTATCTGCTTAAACGACGAACTGTAAGGTTTCTGCCGCCAAAGAGGGGAGAGGGCCCAAGGCCAATTACCCCTGGGCGGCTTTGCTATACGGACAAGGAGGCCAGCCATGGCACTTGAAAAGATTGATATCGACACGCTCGATCCGGCGGCGACCATCGTCGTGGCTACGGGTAACGCCCATAAGCTCACCGAGATTGAGGCCATCCTGGGCAAGGTCATGCCCGAGGTACGCTTTGTGGCGCTCGGCCAGCTGGGTGATTTTGAGGACCCCGAGGAAAACGGCACGACGTTTTTGGAGAATGCCATCATCAAGGCCCAGGCTGCGGTCGAAGAGACAGGTCTTATGGCCATCGCTGACGATTCGGGCTTGGTCGTCGACGCCCTGAACGGTGAACCTGGCGTGTATAGCGCGCGCTACGCGGGCGTCCACGGCGACGATGCCGCCAACAACGCCAAGCTGCTCGTGAACCTGGAGGGCGTGGCCGATGAGGACCGTACCGCGCGCTTTATGAGCGTCGTTGCGCTCATCGACCAAGACGGTCTGGTTACCTATGGCGAAGGCGCCTGCGAGGGCGTTATCGCGCACGAGGGACGCGGCGATCACGGCTTTGGCTACGACCCGCTGTTCCTGCCGGTCGATGCGCCGGGCAAGACTATGGCCGAGCTCACGGCGGACGAGAAGAACGCCATCAGCCATCGATTCCATGCGCTCGAGCACCTATCCGCCAAACTGACGGGCGAGGAGTAAGCCGTGCGTGCGGTGGTGCAGCGCGTACTCAATGCCGGCGTGACAGTCGACGGCGAGTGCGTGGGCAAAATTGGGCGCGGCTATCTGGTGCTGTTGGGCGTGGGCCACGGCGACACGCGCGCCGAGGCTGATAAGCTGTGGGGCAAGCTCCGCGGCTTGCGCATTAACGAGGACGAGAACGGCAAGACCAACCTGGCACTTGCCGATGTCGACGGCGAGGTTCTCGTGGTATCGCAGTTCACGCTGTTCGCCGATTGCCGTCACGGCCGCCGTCCGTCGTTTACCGATGCAGGCGCCCCCGATGTTGCCAACGAGCTCTACGAGTACTTCCTGACGCTCGTTCGCCAAGATGTCGAGCACGTAGCGCACGGCATCTTCGGCGCCGACATGAAGGTCGACCTGGTCAACGACGGTCCATTCACCATCGTCCTCGATACCGACAATCTTTAGGTTACGCGGTTTTACCAAACCGCGTAACTACTCGACGCTGCACGGCCACCATTCGGCCAATCTGTCGCTCAAACCGTCGCTCGCGTACCAAAGTACGCGTCGCTCCTCTTTCGCGACACCTTGGCTCGAATGGTGGTCGTTCGCTGACGCGAACTGGTCATGCGAGGTTGTCGTCTGGTAGGCATTTGGGACGGGGCTTATTTAGCTACTTGCGTATAGCAGCAGCAGGGTGCTATAGTATTAGAGTTTTGTCTATCTTAGGGGTATTATCCCCTTTTTGAATTGCACCTTCTGGAGGCTCTGTTCATGGAAGAGATGGAAGTCAATCACGTCGACGACATCCACGAGAAGCTGACCGATATGGTGGGCGATCGCGTCAAGGTGAAGGCCAACATGGGCCGCACCCGCGTCGTCGAGCGCATGGGCACCATCAAGAGCGTCCACCCCGCCGTCTTTATCGTCGAGGTTGACGAGCGTCGCGGCCGCAAGTCGCGTCAGTCCTACCAGTATATCGATGTCCTCACCGGTCAGGTCGAACTGTTTGACCCCGAGAGCGGCGAGCATATCTTTACCCCGCTCGGCAATCAGCTCGAGGAGCACTAGCGGTGACCGATCGGTCCCTGACTCTTTCCGCGCCGGCAAAGATTAACCTCTACCTGGGGGTTCATACCGAGCGCGATGACCGCGGCTACCATAAGGTCGATTCCCTGATGGCAGCCGTCGGTCTTTCCGATACCGTGACGGTTACGCCGGCACAGGCGTTGACCGTCCAGACGGTTCCGGCATCAGATTTTCCCATGCAAAAGAATACGGCGTATCGGGCTGCGGTTGCTATGGCCGGGCATTATGGCCGCGAGGCAAACATCTGCGTGACGATTGAGAAGCGCATTCCATTGTGCGCCGGCTTGGGCGGTCCCTCGACGGATGCGGCCGCAGTCATTGTTGCCTTGGCGGAGCTCTGGGGAATTGATCGCACCGATCCCGCGCTGGACAACATCGCGCGCGGTATTGGCGCCGACGTTCCCTTCTTTTTGCACGCGAGCCCTGCGTTCTACGTAGGTGGGGGAGACGTGCTGGCAACCGAGTATCCCGCACTACCCGCGACACCCGTCGTGCTGGTCAAGCCGCGCGAGGCAAGCGTTTCGACAATTGAAGCCTATCGACGTTTTGACGAGGCCCCGGTGCCTGCGGACAAGCCCGGCGCGATGGCTTCTGCCTTGCGTTCCGGTGATGCCGAGACGGCATATGCGCTCATCCACAACAACCTGGGTGTCATTTCCGCACAGATGGAGCCGCAGATTCAAACGGTTCTCGATTGGCTGCGTAAACAGGACGGCACCGTTGCTGTAGATGTGTGCGGATCGGGTGCCTGCTCGTTTGCCATTTGCGACACCGCCACCACGGCCGAAAGGCTTGCCGACGCTGCCCAGCAAAACGGCTGGTGGTCCTGCGCGACGGAACTCGTTTCCGACACGGTTCGCATTGAAGGGTTGATTTCCGATCCCAGCCGAACACATTGAGCGAATAGGCCGTTCCCGCAGCTAGCCGAACGCCCCCGAGGCCCAATTCAGGTCCCGGGGGCGTCGTTTTCCCAGTTGAAGGAACGGTGGAGATGTGTTTCGATAGGTCCGGTGGCCATGCTCCGCCCGCCGCCCGGCACCTCTTCCCAGACTCAGCCGGACGGTCGGTCCGTCTATTCCGTTTTTCCTTCTAGGCTAGGCCAGCGGGGCATCGCCCCTCTCTGCGCGAGCCCTCTCGATGAGGCCCGGCGTCAGGTCGAGTTCGCCGAGCGCCACGTCCTCCACGCCGTAGGCGTCCAGCAGCGCCGCCGCGTCCTCCCCGAGCATCGCCCTGAAGGCCCTGGCGGGCGTCGAGAAGCCGAGCGCGCCGCGGGGCTCGGAGTTCACGTGCGACATGGCGAGCGCCAGGTCCGCCGGGGCGAGCCGGTCGAACCTGAGCCCGGCGCCCTTGGGCAGCAGCTTCCTGAGCTCGACGTGGTTGCGCTCGCAGGCGCCCTTCTGGTCGCTGCGCCTCGGGTCGCAGTAGAACAGCCTCGTCTCGCCGGGCCCCTCGCCGACGAGCGCGGCGATCGCCCCCTCGTCGGAGAACTCCGCGCCGTTGTCGGTGAGCACGGCGCGGAAGACCCTACCCATGCCGTTGGGGCCCAGCGCCGAGCGCACGCCCCCGAGCGCGGCCGCCACGCACGCGGCGTCCTTCGCCGGCAGCGGCAGGTAGAGCTGGAGCCTGCTGGGGCGGTGGAGCAGCGTCAGGATGCACGCGGAGTCCGCGCGCGAGCCCTCGACCGTGTCCATCTCCCAGGCCGCGGCGCACGCGTCCTCCCCGAGGGCGAGGAACGCGGCATGCGACCTGCGGGCGGAGTGGCGCGTGGCCGCCCGGCCGGCGGCGCGCTTGCGCGGCCTGTAGCCGACCTTGCGCCTGAGCTCCATGTTGGTCATGCCGTCGTAGCCCGCCGCGACCCAGCGGTAGATGGTCGAGGGCGACAGGTCCACGGGCCCGCCGTTGCGCGCCGCCATCTGCTCGGGCGAGAGCCCCCGGCGCAGGCAGCCCCTGATGGCCTCCAGCCTGGCCGCCGCGGCCGGCTCGTCGGCGTCGATCCCGCGCCTGGACGAGACGAGGACCGAGTCGGCGCACAGCTGCGCGGCGCGGGCGTCGTAGAAGACGTGGGGGCGGCGCTTGCAGCCGATGGCGCGGTAGCGGCCGCAGCCGTTGCAGCAGCGCGGCCACGCGGCCAGGCGCGGGCAGGCCGCCGACAGGTCGGCCGAGCCGTCCACGCGCTCGCCGCGCCTGGGCTTGGGCGCCGTGACGAACCTGTGCGACGACACCTCGGCGCTCACCGTCGAGGGCGACCTGCCCAGCTCCCTGGCGATCTCCCTGCACGAGGCCCTGCGCTCCAGCATCCTCTGGACCGTGTCCCGCTCGTGCCTCGTGAGCCTCCCGTAGGCCCTCTGGGCCGCCTTCTCGGAACCCTTCTTCCTCTTTCCGGACATGCCGTCCTCCGATCTCCCGGGGCCGGCCGGTCCGGCCCTCAGGGTATCGGGTTCCCACATTCATCCGTACATGTGCGGATGAATGTGGGAGGTGTTCGGATGAAGTCGATAATCAAGGGTTCGCATTGAAGCGCCAAAGAAGTAAAAATTTCTCTGGCACACGACGGAAATCTTTGTTACTATAGTCGAGCTAACGGGTTGTGGCTCAGTTTGGTAGAGCACTGCGTTCGGGACGCAGGGGTCGCTGGTTCAAATCCAGTCAACCCGACCAGAGCATGAGGAGGGACCGCTTCTTGCGGTCCCTTTTTTTAGCTATTGTTGTGATACCGCGATACCCGCGGTATACTCATTCGAGCTTGTCTCGCTGTATTGTGGAGGTCTACATGTTTGGACTGAGGGCTCCTGAGCTCATCATTATTCTCGTCGTTGTCCTGATTATCTTCGGGCCCAAGAACCTGCCGAAGCTCGGCAAGTCCCTCGGCTCTACCGTCAAGAATATCCGCGAGGGTATGGAGGGCGACGATAAGGCCGAGACCAAGCAGGCCGAGGAGGTCGTGGTCGAGCAGTCCGAGGAGGACAAGGAGATCGCTGAGCTCGAGGCCAAGCTCGCTGCTGCCAAGAAGAAGCAGGCAGAGGACAGCGACGCGGACGCAGAGTAGTCCCATCCCTTTGGGGTGAGCACCTGACCGGCTTGCCCGCAGGCTAGCCGGTCTTTTTCGTTTTGTTGACAGTTGATTGTTTGATCAGAGTTGGGGAGATATCCGTATGGACGCAAGCCAGATCGTACTGACCGCTGAGGGCCGCCAGAAGCTCGTCGAGGAGCTCGCTTGGCGTGAGGGCGATTACGCCAAGGAGATCGTCGAGGACATCAAGGAAGCCCGCGCGTTCGGCGACCTTTCGGAGAACTCCGAGTACGATGCCGCTAAGGACAAGCAGGCCCAGAACGCCGCTCGTATTGCCGAGATCCAGGCCATCCTCGCCAACGCTCAGGTTGCTGCCACCACGGGCGATCTGACCGTCTCCATCGGTTCCACCGTTTCTCTGATTGATCCCAACGGTGAGGTCATGGAAGTCACGCTCGTCGGTACCACCGAGACCAACTCGCTCGAGCACAAGATTTCCAACGAGTCTCCGGTCGGCCACGCCATCATCGGTCACGGCGAGGGCGACTCCGTCGAGGTCGTTACGCCTTCCGGCAAGACTCGCGTCTACACCATCGCCAAGATTGCACGCTAGACCACGGTCCCGCGTAAAGGTATGTTTTCGCTCCCTGGGACCAAATCCTGGGGAGCGTTTTAGTTTGAGGAGCTTACTTATGGCAGAGAACCAGAACGCCGCAGATCAGGCATCGACGCTCAATGACGAGCGCGCCACCCGCCTGGCCAAGCGCGCCGCCCTGTTCGAGGCGGGCCAGAACCCCTATCCCGAGCACTCTGAGCTTGAGGACTACGTTGCCGATATCGAGGCTAAGTACGCCGAGCTTGCCGATGGCGAGGACACCGAGGACGTCGTGAAGATCGCCGGCCGTGTGGTCGCCAAGCGCGGTCAGGGCAAGATCATGTTCATCGTCGTGCGCGATGCGACTGCCGAGATTCAGCTGTTCTGCCGCATCAACGACATGGACGAGGTTGCCTGGAATACGCTCAAGTCCCTCGACCTAGGCGACATCCTGGGCGTGACCGGCGTGGTTGTGCGCACCCAGCGCGGCCAGCTTTCCGTTGCCCCTAAGAGCGCGACCCTGCTTGCCAAGGCCGTTCGTCCGCTGCCCGAGAAGTTCCACGGTCTTTCCGACAAGGAGACCCGCTATCGCCAGCGCTATGTCGACCTGATCGCCAACGACGACGTTCGCGAGACCTTCCGTAAGCGTTCGCAGATTCTTTCCACCTTCCGTCGCTTTATGGAGTCCGACGGCTACATGGAGGTCGAGACCCCCATCCTGCAGACCATCCAGGGCGGCGCTACTGCCAAGCCGTTCATCACGCACTTCAACGCGCTCGATCAGGAGTGCTACCTGCGCATTGCTACCGAGCTGCACCTCAAGCGCTGCATCGTCGGCGGTTTTGAGCGCGTGTTCGAGATCGGCCGTATCTTCCGTAACGAGGGCATGGACCTTACCCACAACCCCGAGTTCACCACGATGGAGGCCTACCGTGCCTTCTCCGACCTCGAGGACATGAAGGCGCTCGCCCAGGGCGTTATCAAGGCTGCGAACAAGGCCATCGGCAACCCCGAGGTCATCGAGTACCAGGGCCAGACCATCGACCTTTCTGGTGAGTGGGTCAGCCGTCCCATGACTGACATCGTCTCCGACGTGCTCGGCAAGCAGGTCACTATCGACACGCCGGTCGAGGAGCTTGCTGCCGCCGCGCGCGAGAAGGGCCTGGAGATTAAGCCCGAGTGGACCGCCGGCAAGATTATCGCCGAGATCTACGATGAGCTGGGTGAGGACACCATCGTCAACCCCACGTTCGTGTGCGATTACCCCATCGAGGTCAGCCCGCTTGCCAAGCGCTTTGAGGACGACCCGCGCCTGACGCACCGCTTTGAGCTGGTTATCGCCGGCCACGAGTACGCCAACGCGTTCTCCGAGCTCAACGACCCGGTCGACCAGGCCGAGCGCTTTGCCGCTCAGATGGCCGAGAAGGCTGGCGGCGACGACGAGGCCATGGAGTACGACGAGGATTACGTGCGCGCCCTCGAGTACGGTATGCCTCCCGCGGGCGGCATCGGCATCGGTATCGACCGCGTGGTCATGCTGCTCACCAACCAGGCTTCTATCCGCGACGTCCTGCTGTTCCCGCACATGAAGCCCGAGAAGGGTTTCCAGTCCGGTGCTGCTGCCGCCAAGGCTGCCGAGGCCGGCAACGCCGCCAGCCCGTTCGTCAAGCCGCTCAAGCCCACGGTCGATTATTCCAAGATTGCCGTCGAGCCGCTGTTTGAGGAGTTCGTCGACTTTGATACCTTCTCCAAGAGCGACTTCCGTGCCGTGAAGGTCAAGGCATGCGAGGCCGTCAAGAAGTCCAAGAAGCTGTTGAACTTCACGCTCGACGACGGCACCGGCACCGACCGCACCATCCTCTCCGGTATTCACGAATACTACGAGCCCGAGGATCTGGTCGGTAAGACCCTGCTCGCCATCACCAACCTGCCTCCGCGCAAGATGATGGGCATCCCCAGCTGCGGCATGCTTATCAGCGCTATCCACGAGGAGGATGGTGAGGAGCGTCTCAACCTGATCCAGCTCGACGCCTCTATCCCCGCCGGCGCAAAGATGTACTAGGGGGTTACGGCGTTTTACCAAACGCCGTAACCGCTCGACGCTGCGCGGGCCGCATTTGGACAATCTGACGTTCAACTTCAAGGGCGCGACCAGAAGGTCAGCGCCCTTTCGTTTCACGTCACCTTGCCTCAAATGCGACCCGCTCGCTGTTGTTGCCAAGACATCGGCGTTGCCATTGTCGGAGGTTGGCACTTGGGGACGTTCCTTTTTTGCCGGCACATGGGGACACTCCTTGACTAGTCGTTGGGTAGCTAATTTGGGACGGGGCTATTTTGACTACTTTTGCATGCAGAGTAGTCAAAATAGCCCCGTCCCAAATTAGCTACCCTTGCATCAATAACAGTCGTCTCTTTTATGTTTCCTTTAGCCGTCGCTGCCTAGGATGGGGTTAGTCGGCAGGAAGGGAGCATCTATATGGACGACGCGAGCGAGCGTGCAATCGAAGAGGACATGCTCGATCAGTTCAATTTCTTTGACGATGAGGATGAGGAGTTGGCCGAGCGACGCGAGCCGGCGGCGCTCGATACTTTCGATCTGGTCGATGAGGGACCCGAAGAGGATGAGAGCGAACCGGCGATGCCCCCGCGCCCCGACTCGCTGCTTTCGAGAATCCCTCTGCACCATGGCGTTCGTGCCGGTGCGCTCCATATGAAAACCGATTGGCACCAGATTGTGACATCGGGCGATGAGCTTGCCGTCGATGCGCCGCTCACTGATAAATCATCTATCATCTGTCGCACCGGCATGCTTATGCTTGCAAGCGGAACAGGTGCCTGGCGCGTACGCGATACCATGAATCGCGTTGCTGCCGTACTTGGCGTCACGATTCACATCGACCTGAGTCTCTTATCGTTTGAGTGTACTTGCATCGAAGACGGCCACTGCTTTAACGAGGTCGTCAGCCTACCGACCACGGGCGTTAACACTCATCGCATTTGGATGATGGAGAGCTTCTTAAAGGAAATCGAGACTTACGGGCGCCGGTTTACCGTGCACGAGTACCACGAGATGCTCAAGACCGTTGAGAGCTCAAAACCCGATTACGCTCCCTGGCAACAGGGGCTTGCCGCTGCCTGTGCCTGCGGTGCCTTCGTCTTTTTGCTTGGCGGCGGCCCTATCGAGATGGCCTGTGCATTCGTGGGCGCGGGGGTCGGCAACTTCGCTCGTTCCCATATTCTTAAGCAGGGCCTTGGCCAGTTCAGCGCTCTGACGATTGGCGTCGCGTTGGCCTGCGTCTCATATCTGTTGGCGCTGCTTGGCCTTGCCCAGGTTATTCCAGGGGCAATGTCGCACCAAGAGGGCTACATCGGTGCGATGTTGTTCGTGATTCCTGGTTTTCCTCTCATTACGGCAGGCCTCGACATCGCCAAGCTTGATATGCGAAGCGGTATCGAGCGCCTTTCGTATGCCGTATCGATTATTGTGATGGCTACGCTCGTGGGTTGGATGGTTGCCGAGTGTGTGGGGCTTGCGCCGGATGATTTTGCCCCGCTCGGCCTCTCGCCGCTGGCTCTGACGCTCTTGCGCGTGGCTATGAGCTTTGTCGGCGTGTTCGGCTTTTCGGTCATGTTCAACAGTCCCATAAAGATGGCGGCAGCTGCCGGTCTGATCGGCGCCGTGTCTAATACCTTGCGCCTTACGCTCGTCGATGCGCCGACACTGTTTCCCTTTCTGGGTCTGAGCGCAGGAATGCCTCCCGAGGCGGCGGCGTTTATCGGCGCGCTGACATCGGGGCTGCTTGCGAGTCTGGCCGAAATCAAGCTCACCTATCCGCGTATCGCCCTCACGGTGCCATCGATTGTCATTATGGTGCCGGGGCTGTATCTGTATCGCTCGATGTACTACATGTGCACTTTCGACACGGTCAATATGCTGGGATGGTTTGTGCGCGCGGTGCTGATCGTGGCGTTCTTGCCCGTCGGCCTGGGCATAGCGCGAACTCTCACCGACCCCCGCTGGCGCCACACTAGCTAGTTGGTGCAAGGGGGTCAGGTTACTTTGCACCAAATAAGTTGCGGTGAAATAGGGACTGAATTGCTGCTTAAAGGATCAAAACAGTCCGTATTCCACCGCAACTTATGGGGTCGGGGGATTATTGGTGCCCTGCATCTTCATAAACTCAACGCTTACGAAGCGCAGGCCTTTCATGCTAGGCTGGTTTCACCACATAAGTAGTCGCAGACGCACGTACCACGGGCGGGCGAGATGAAGTCCCAACAGCTCCATCTTGCCCGCCCGTTTTTGTTGCGTGGTGCCGCGGCGTAACACAGAAAGGACCATGCCCTTTATGCCTATCAACAAACGAGAGAGCCTGCTGTTCACCTTTATCATGTGCTTTTGCATGGTGCTCTGGATGAGCATCTACAACGTTGCCCTGCAGCATGGGGCCATCAACGGCGAGGTTGTTGCCGCCGCGTGGCTCGGCTTCCCCGTTGCCTACATTTTTGCCATGTGCTGCGACTGGTTTGTCGCCAGCCCCCTTGCCAAGGGTTTCGCCTTTAAATTCCTGGTCACGCCGGGCAAGAGCTCGCCGCTTGCCATGACGCTCGCCGTCAGCTCCTGCATGGTCGTTCCCATGGTTATCATCATGTCGCTCTATGGCGCGTGTGAAGGCCTGTTCCATATGCCCGGCGGCCCGCTTGCCAATTTGCAGGCGCTGCCGATGATGTGGCTCGTCAACATTCCGCGCAACTTTATCATGGCCCTGCCTTGGAACCTGCTAGTGGCTGGTCCGGTTGCTCGCTTTGTCTTCCGCCGCGCCTTCCCCATGGGAACCGTCTTTGAAGAACAGCATATGGAGCTCGTGTGCATGCCTGGCGCTCCCGCTGCCGATGCCATCAATGGCGTTGCCGAGAGCATAGACGCCGCGCCCGCCTGCTAGACAGCAGCTCATAACCAAACCGCCAAGCGGACCAGAGCGATTCCTTTTTTGTAGACGTTGTCGCGCGGCTACGGGTGGGAAAGGTCCCAACGGTTAACATATACTCCATATGGGTAAAGAGACCAAAGCGCCGCCACGAGTGGCGCTTTGCGTTTGAAAAACTAGCTCGTCTAAGAGGAACTAGCATGTTAGACCGTTTTACCGATCGCGCGCGCAAGGTCATGTCCATGGCCAAGCAAGAAGCGCTCGATCTTCACTCAAATAAGGTGGGTACCGAGCACCTGCTGCTCGCACTCGCCAAGGAGGACGAGGGCATTGCCGCCGAGGCACTGCGTTCGCTCGATATCTCCTACGACGACATCATGGATACTCTTAAAGAGGTCCAGACCACGGTTCCCGAGCCCAGTGAGGAGACCGAGGCGGCCAAGCTCGCCTTTACGCCGCTCGTCATTAGCGTGATGGAGCGTTCATTCCGCGTGGCGCGTGAAAACAACCAGACCTACGTGTCGACCGAGCACTTGCTGATCGGCATCGTCGAAGAGGGCAACGGCATGGCCATGGACATCCTCATGCGCCTGGGTGTGTCGTCCGCCTCCATCAAAAAGGCTATCGAGAAACTCACCGCCAAGGACCAGGATAAGAAGCGCCCGCTCGCTGGCGCCGGTGCTGGTCGTCCCGGTACGGGCCTGCCGTTCTTTAGCGGCTCGGATGCCTCCCAGCAAAAGGGGAGCGGCACCGATACACTTAAGCAGTTCGCGACCAACCTTACGCAGAAGGCGCGCGACGGCGAACTCGATCCGGTGATCGGCCGCGAAAAGGAAGTCCAGCGTATGATGGAGATCCTTTCGCGCCGCACCAAGAACAACCCACTCATTCTGGGCGACCCCGGCGTGGGCAAGACGGCCATCGTCGAGGGTCTGGCTCAGCAGATTGCAGCCGGCAACGTGCCCGAGAACCTTATGAACCAGAACATCTGGACGCTCGACTTGCCGGGCCTCGTGGCGGGCGCCAAGTATCGCGGTGAGTTTGAGGAGCGCCTCAAGAACGTAATCCAGGAGGCAACCGAAGCCGACGGCGTCATCCTGTTTATCGACGAGATGCACACCATCATCGGTGCCGGTTCTGCCGAGGGCTCCATCGACGCGAGCTCCATGCTCAAGCCGGTGCTCGCGCGCGGCGCCTTCCAGATTATCGGTGCCACCACGGCCGAGGAGTTCCGCAAGTACCTCACCAAGGACCCGGCCTTCGAGCGCCGCTTCCAGACCATCGATGTCGATGAGCCGAGCGTCGAGGATACGGTCAAGATCCTGACCGCGCTCAAGCCGCGCTACGAGGAGCACCACCACGTGCGCTATACACAGGGTGCCATCGAGGCCGCCGCGAACCTCTCCAACCGCTACATCCAGGATCGCTTCCTGCCCGATAAGGCCATCGACCTCATCGACGAGGCCGGTGCTCGCGCTCGCATCGCCGCGAATCGCGCGCCCGAGCCGGTGCGCGAGGCCGAGCATCGCATCGAGGAGCTCAAGACTGCCGCGCAGGAGGCCACCGAGAGCGACGACATGAACAAGGCCGCCGAGATCACCGAGCAGCAGAAGGCTGCCGAGATTGAACTCGCCGAGGCCAAGGCTGCCTGGACCGCCGAGCTCGACGCCAGCCCGCTCACCATCGATGTGAGTCAGATCGCCGATATCGTGTCCGTGACCTCGGGCGTGCCGGTGTCCTCGCTTACCGAGAGCGAGAGCCGTCGCCTGCTGCAGGCCGAAAGCGTACTCAAGACGCGCATCATCGGTCAGGATGAGGCTGTCGAGGCAGTTGCCAAGGCCGTGCGCCGCAGCCGCTCGCCGCTCAAGGATCCGCGTCGCCCCGGCGGCAGCTTTATCTTCCTGGGTCCCACCGGCACGGGCAAGACCGAGCTCGCCAAGACGCTCGCCGAATACCTCTTTGGCAGCAAGGACGCGCTCATCAGCTTCGACATGTCCGAGTTCGGTAGCGAGTTCGAGGTCTCCAAGCTCATCGGTAGCCCTCCGGGTTACGTCGGTCACGACGAGGGCGGCCAGCTCACCAAGGCCGTTCGTCGTCACCCGTACTCGGTCGTGCTGTTCGACGAGATCGAGAAGGCGCACCCCGATATCTTCAACATCCTGCTGCAGGTGCTGGAGGAGGGTCGTCTGACCGATAGCCAGGGCAAGACGGTCGACTTCCGCAACACCGTGATCATCATGACGTCCAACGTGGGCGCCCGCGAGATTGCGCAGGATGCAAGCGTTGGCTTTGGCACCACCGGCGAGCAGGGTCTCACGTCGAGTGAGATCCGCGGCCGCGCGATGGGCGAGCTCAAGCGCCTGTTCCGCCCCGAGCTGCTCAACCGCATCGACGACATCGTGGTGTTCCAGAAGCTCTCGGGCGAGAATCTCACCAAGATCGCGCACCTGCTGGTGGACGACCTGCGTCAGCGTTTGATTGCCAACGGCATGAACATCAAGCTCACCGATGCGGCCTATGACAAGATCGTGGCCGAGGGCACCGACCTCACCAACGGTGCGCGTCCGCTGCGCCGTGCTATTCAAAAGCTCATCGAGGATCCGCTGTCCGAGGAGCTTCTGGCCGGTGAGTGGGGCGAGGGCGATACCGTCCTGTGCGACGTGGCCGATGGCAAGTTTGTCTTTAGCCACGGCACGGGCGAGATCCCGGCACCGCGTCCGGCGGGCACGCTCGGTGGTGATACCGCCCCGGCGGCACCGCACACTGGCAACGCCGCGCCCGTGAGCGGCGGCGTGACCTCGGGCCTCGGCGGCATGATGCAAGCCGGTTCCGGCGCGCTGTAGGGCGTAACAAAACCTTGTGTCCACGAGGGCGTTCCAAAGGAGCGCCCTTTTTCTGTTGGAAAGGCCCCTTCGTTCAAAGTGGATCTCATTAAACACATCAATGGCGTATACATAAACGTTGATCAAGCGTTGAGGTTGGTTGAAGGGTCCAATGTCCCTTCGGCGCGGCCCGTCTAACCTGCTTTATCTTAATAAAGTGGCGTCTCCCCGCCGTTAGCCGATGATGCAAGGGCGCTCGGCGTTTTCGACTGGTTTATGCACGCAAAGTCTGGGAATATACAAGTCGCATGTCTTACTGTCTAACCAGTTGCGCCAAGGAGGCACCATGGACTACAAGATTACCGGCTACGAGCCCGCCCAGCTGTTCCATTTCTTTGAGGAGGTCAGCGCGATCCCCCGTGGGTCTGGCAACGAGAAGGGCATCAGCGATTTCTTGGTTGCGTTTGCCAAGGAGCGCGGCCTCGATGTGTACCAGGACGAGGTCTACAACGTCATCATTCGCAAGCCCGCTTCTGCCGGCGCCGAGAATGCCCCGACCGTGATGCTGCAGGGCCACATCGACATGGTGTGCGACAAGCTGGGCTCTGTTGAGCACGACTTTACGACCGATGGTATCGACCTGGTCGTCAAGGACGGCGTCCTCACCGCTAACGGCACCACCCTGGGCGCCGACAACGGCATTGCTGTCGCTCTGATGCTTACTGTGCTCAACGACGATTCGATTGCTCACCCCGCCCTCGAGTGCGTATTCACCACCGACGAGGAGACTGGCCTGGTCGGCGCCGAGACGCTCGACAAGTCCCAGATCAGCGCCCGCACCATGATTAACCTTGACTCTGAGGAAGAGGGCGTTGCCACCGTCAGCTGCGCCGGCGGCGTCGTCGTTACCTACACTTGCCCCATCGTGCGAGAGCACAAGACCGGCAGCACCCTTACGCTCGACATCTCCGGCCTACTGGGTGGTCACTCCGGCTCCGACATCAACCTGGAGCGCGGCAATGGCAACCTCATCATGGCCCGTATCATCGACCGCCTGATGGTCGCCGGCGAGCCCGCCATCGTCAGCTTTAACGGCGGCACCAAGGACAACGCCATCAACCGTGAGTGCAAGGCCGTTCTGGTCTATGCCGACCATGCTGCCGCCGAGGCCGCGGCCGAGATCGCAAAGGGCATCATCGCCGACGTCACTGCCGAGCTCGAAGTCTTCGACCCCGGCTTTACTTGCACCGTCGAGATTGCCGACGACGCCGAGGTCGAGGCCATGGACGAGAAGTCCGCACTTGCCCTCATTCGCGCTCTGCGTCTTGCCCCCAATGGTGTGATTCGCCGCAACGTCGCCACCGACGGCTCCGTCGAGGTTTCCTCCAACATCGGCGTGGTCGCCACTTCTGACGACGAGGTCAAGATCATGCTGTCCCCACGCTCCTCGATCACCTCGCTGCAGAACGAGTTCAAGGACCGCCTGCAGATGCTGGCCGATGTCCTGGGCTTCGACGCCAAGTTCGAGTTCGAGTATCCCGGCTGGAGCTATGCCGAGCATTCGCCGGTCCGCGACGTCTTTGTCGAGAGCTACCGTGAACTCTTTGGCTCCGAGCTGCGCATCGAGTCCATTCACGCCGGCCTTGAGTGCGGCCTGTTTGCCGAGGCCCTGCACGGTCTGGACGCCATCGCCGTGGGCCCGACACTCTCCGATGTCCACACCCCGGACGAGAGCATGGAGCTCGCTTCTGCCGAGCGCTTCTACGAGCTGCTCATCGACGTCCTCAAGCGCCTTGCCGCGTAAGGGTCGCCTTGGTTAAGCCGCTCTAAAACGGCTGGCTATGAAAACGGCCGCCTGGCGTAATGCCGGGCGGCCGTTATTCGTTACAGTGCGAGGATCCCAAGGTGCTCAAGCAAGATCTTAAGCCCGATGAGGACGAGTACGACGCCACCCACGATGGTGGCGGGTTTTTCGTAGCGCGCGCCAAAGGTGTGGCCGATCGCTACGCCGGCGACGGAGAAGATAAACGTTGTGACGCCGATAAGCGATACAGCGGGCACGATGTCAACCGAGAGCGCCGCAAACGAGATGCCTACGGCTAGGGCGTCAATCGAGGTGGCAATGGCGAGGATCAGGTATTCTACCAGGTCAATCTTCTCGGCATTCTTGTTGTCGCCCTCATCCTCGTCTTCGGTAAAGGCTTCCCACAGCATCTTGCCGCCGATGAAGGCCAAAAGGATAAAGGCGATCCAAATGGTCGATGGGCCCGATGATGCCCATGAATTGACTGCCGAGCGCCCATCCGATTACGGGCATGCCGGCCTGAAAGCCGCCAAAGAACAGGCCGAGCACCACGGCGACTTTAAGATTGATCTTTTTCATGCCAAGACCCTTGCAGATGGAAACGGCAAAGGCGTCCATCGAAAGGCCAACGGCGAGCAACGCAAGCTCTGCGAGTCCCATAGTCTGGCTCCCTCTCTGCGGGCGGGCCCGCGTGTACCTCTTGGGGGAGTAACAAAAAAGACCCGTGGCGTACGCGTTGCGCGTACAGCCACGAGTCTCGTTCATTAAGGCAAGCCAGGCCGCATCGGCCAGTATGTTGACTTGCCGCGCCACCGGAGGCGAACCCGATCACGCGACTACTCCCTCATTTATGCGAATCCCGATGCTACCACATAAGCAGATCATTTGGATTGGGGCTCTCAGCTGTGTTCGCTCATTCTGTAAGCATCGGATTTCGCAAGCGCCGCAGGGACAAACCGTGAGAAACTATTTAGCGTTTATGGAGCGTATACGATGGGAGCGATGCCTTGGATAAGAACGAGCTGCAAAAGCGTATGGAACAGGCAATCCGCCTGACGGCACCTGGTCAGCCGATCCGCACCGCCCTCGACATGATCATCGCCGGTCACCTGGGCGCCCTTATCTGCGTCGGCGACACCGAAAACGTGCTCGCTGCCGGCAACGACGGCTTCCCGCTCAACATTTCGTTCACTTCGAACCGCCTGTTCGAGCTCTCCAAGATGGACGGCGCCATCGTCATCGACGGCGACCTCACCCAGATCCTGCGCGCCAACTTCCACCTCAATCCCGATCCCTCGCTTGCCACGAGCGAGACGGGCATGCGTCACCGCACCGCCGCCCGCATGTCGGTGCTCACGGATGCCATCGTGATCTCGGTTTCGGCCCGTCGTGCCGTCGTCAACGTGTACGTTCACGGCAAGAGCTACGAGATTCAGCCCGTCACCACCATCATGAGCTCGGTCAACCAGCTCGTCGCCACGCTCCAGACTACCCGTCAGTCGCTCGACCGCTCCCTGCTGCGCCTGACGGCCCTCGAGCTCGACGACTACGTTACGCTCGCCGACATTACCGGGATTTTCTCGAGCTTCGAGATCATGCAGCAGGCAAAGACCGAACTTAAGGATTGCATTGTCAAGCTGGGCAACCAGGGCAAGCTCGTGCAGATGCAGCTCGAGCAGCTCGCCGGCTCCAGCATGGATACCGAGTACGACCTGATGATTCGCGACTATGCGAGCGATTCCTCCGAGGCCAATGCCGAAAAGATCCGCGCCAACCTGAGCCGTATGACGCCCAAGGACTTGTCCGACCCGCAGCATGTGGCGGCGGTTCTGGGTTACGACGACCTGGACGAGGACTCCGTCATGACACCGCTGGGCCTGCGCACGCTTTCGCGCGTGTCCGTCGTGCGCGACGGCGTGGCCGAGAAGATCGTCGACGAGTATGGCTCGCTGCAGGAGCTCATGGACGACATCAGCGAGGATCCGGAGCGCTTGGGCGACTTTGGCGTTAACAACCCTGCCATTCTTGCGGACTCCCTGTACCGCATGAAGGGCACCAAACAGGGGAACGCATAATGGCGCCCGTATGCGCCGTGGTCGTTGCCGGTGGCAGCGGCCAGCGCTTTGGTAACCCCGGTGGCAAGCAGCTCGTCAATGTAGCGGGCCGTCCGCTTATGAGCTGGTCCATCCGCGCGTTTGACCGGAGCGATAAGGTCGGCCACATCGTCGTGGTTTGCCCTGCCGAGCGTCGTGCCGAGATGCGCCGCCTGGCCATCGACCCGTTTGACTATGACACGCCCATCAGCTTTGCCGATGCCGGCGATACCCGTCAGGATTCTACCCGTGCCGGCGTGCATGCGGTTCCGGCGGGCTTTGAATACGCCGCCATTCACGATGGCGCTCGTCCGCTCATTACGACCGAGGCCATCGACCACGCTATCGACGTGCTCGTGAGCGACCGTGCTCTCGACGGTGTCGTGTGCGGCCAGCCCGCGATCGACACACTCAAGATCGTCGATGGCGACAATATCGTCGAGACGCCGCCGCGTGAGCTCTACTGGGCAGCGCAGACGCCGCAGATTTTTAGCGTCGATGCTATGAAGCGCGCCCATGCTGCAGCCATTGCCGAGGGCTTTATCGGCACCGATGATTCGTCGCTGGTCGAGCGCATGGGTGGGCGCGTCCGCTGCGTCCAGAGCCCGCGCGATAACCTTAAGGTGACGGTGCCCGAGGACCTGCGTCCCGTAACCGCGATTCTGCTTGGCCGCATGGCCGAGGGAGAGGACCTTCCCCATGTTCAGTAACCTGCGCATTGGCCATGGCTACGACGTTCACCGTCTGGTGGAGGGGCGTCGATGTATCATCGGCGGGGTCGACATCCCCTACGAGCGCGGCCTGCTGGGCCACTCGGATGCCGATGTGCTCGCGCACGCCTTGGCCGACGCCATTCTGGGCGCCTGCCGCGGGGGAGACATCGGCAAACTATTCCCCGACACCGATCCCGCCTACGAGGGTGCCGATTCGATGGTGCTGCTCGCTCGCGTGATGGACTACGCGCGCGAGCTGGGCTTCGAGTTTGTCGATGCCGATTGCACCATTGCCTGTCAGCAACCCAAGATCACCCCGCACCGCGATGCCATGCGCGCCAACCTTGCCCATGCCCTGGGCGTCGACGTCGAAAACGTGGGCGTCGCCGCCACTACGACCGAAAAGCTCGGTTGGGAAGGTCAGGGCGAGGGAATCGGTGCCTGGGCCGTCTGCCTGCTACAGAAAACCGTTAAGGAGTAACGAATGCGTATCTACAACAGCGCTACCCATAAAAAGGAAGAGTTCCAGCCCATCGAGTCCGGCAAGGTCCGCATGTACGTGTGCGGCCCCACGGTCTACGACAACATCCACATCGGCAATGCCCGCACGTTCATCAGCTTTGACGTGATTCGTCGCTGGCTCATCGCGAGCGGCTACGAGGTCACGTTCGCCCAGAACCTCACCGATGTCGATGACAAGATCATCAAGCGCGCCAACGAGCAGGGCCGAACGGCCGCCGAGGTCGCGACGGAGTTCTCCGACAAGTTTATCGGCGTCATGCGCGCCGCCAACGTGCTCGATCCCGATGTGCGCCCCCGCGCCACCAAGGAGATCGGCCCCATGATCGCCATGATCAAGACGCTTATCGAGCAGGGCCACGCTTACGCAGCCGATAACGGCGATGTGTACTTTGCCGTGCGCAGCGATCCCAACTATGGTCAGGTTTCGGGCCGCAACATCGACGACCTTATGGTTGGCGCGCGCATCGAGGAGAACGAGGACAAGAACGACCCGCTCGACTTTGCCCTGTGGAAGGCCGCCAAGCCCGGCGAGCCCAGCTGGCCGAGCCCCTGGGGCGAGGGTCGCCCCGGTTGGCACACCGAGTGCGCCGCCATGGTGCATCGCTACCT
The DNA here is from genome assembly GCA_018368345.1 of Collinsella sp. Lineage (GTDB taxonomy): Bacteria > Actinomycetota > Coriobacteriia > Coriobacteriales > Coriobacteriaceae > Collinsella. Next base: position 275,638 of record JAGZEK010000001.1, on the reverse strand, counting down.
GGGCACTCCGATCGACATCCACGGCGGCGGCTCCGACCTTGCCTTCCCGCATCACGAGAACGAGTGCGCTCAGGCCACCTGCGCCTGGCACCAGGGCTTCTCCAACACCTGGATGCACACGGGCATGCTGCTGGTTGACGGCGAGAAGATGTCCAAGTCGCTCGGAAACTTCTTTACGCTGGCCGAGGTCCTCGAGCAGCACTCCGCTGCCGCCCTGCGCCTGCTGATGCTGCAGACGAGCTATCGCTCGCCGCTCGACTTTTCTTGGGAGCGCCTGGAGGGTGCCGAGAACTCGCTCACGCGTATCGCCGGTACGGTCGAGAACCTGCGCTGGGCCGCGAACCATGCGACGGCCGATGCCGATGAGGCAGCATCCGAGGCGTTTGCCGCCAAGGCCGCCGAGACCCGTGCCACCTTTAAGGAGTGCATGGACGACGACTTTAACACTGCCGGTGCCATGGGTGCTGTCTTTGGCTTTGTGACCGAGTGCAACCAGTACCTGGAGCAGGCGGGCGATGCTGCCGACAAGGCCGCTGCGCTTGCTGCCGCCGATACGCTGGTTGAGCTGCTCGACACATTTGGCGTTGAGCTTCCCGAGCCCAAGGTCGAGCTGCCGCTGGGCCTGCTGGGCGTTGCCGCCGGCCTGGTCGCCTACACGGGCGACGACGTGGACGAGGCCGCTGCCAAGATTCTCGAGGCCCGCGCCGAGGCCCGCGCCGCCAAGAACTGGGATCTGGCCGACGCCATCCGCGACCAGCTCAAGGACCTCGGGCTGACGATCGAGGATACTGCCGCGGGTACCCGTATTAAGAGTCTCTAGTATTTATCGACCGTTCGAGGTGCGGCAGATTGCCTTGAAAGAGGAGGGCATAGACCTGGTGGTCATGCCCGACGATTGAAAGGCAAGGTGCCGTGGCTCGGACGGTCGATTCTTGTTCGTTATCTATTTAAGGAGGCCGTTTTATGGCCGACAACCGCAAGCGTGCGCCTCGTGGTGGCAAGCAGGCTGCTTCTGGCTCGCGTCCGATTCGCCGCAATGACCGCGCTGCCGCTTCCAAGGGCCAGCGCGAGCGCTCCCAAGCCCAGGCTGCGCGTCCGCAGCGAGATCGCAACCGCGACAACATTCAGGTCCCCAAGGGCGAGTTTATCGAAGGTCGCCGTGCTGCCGCCGAGGCCCTGCGCACCGGCTTTCCCGTCAAGTGCGCGCTCATCGCCGAGGGCGGGGAGCGCGATGCTGCTTTGTCTCGTCTGGTCGATGACCTCAACGCCGCGGGTGTCCGCATTAAGTATGTGCCGCGCGCGCAGCTCGATGCGCTGTCGAGCCATGGCGCTCACCAGGGCATTGCGCTCGAGGTGGGCAACTTCCCCTATGCCGATGTTGCCGATATCCTCGACCGCGCGGGCGAGGGTCCGGCTCTTGTCGTCGTGCTCGACCACGTGACCGACGACGGTAACTTTGGCGCCATCGTGCGCTCTGCCGAGGTCGTGGGCGCGGCGGGCGTCATCATTGCCAACAAGCGCGCCGCCGGTGTGACCGTCGGCAGCTACAAGACCTCTGCCGGCGCCGTTATGCATCTGCCCATCGCGCAGGTTCCCAATATCGCCCGAGCGCTTGACGACCTCAAGGCCGCCGGCTTTTGGGTGGGCGGTGCTTCCGAGCACGCCGAGGGCAGCTGCTGGGATGCTCCCTTTGAGGGCCGCGTTGCGCTCGTCATGGGCTCCGAGGGCGACGGCATCTCGCGCCTGGTGCTCGAGAAATGCGACTTTTTGACCAAGCTTCCCCAGCGCGGCATGACCGAGAGTCTCAATGTGGCCCAGGCGACCACCGCGCTGTGCTTTGAGTGGCTGCGCCGCAATGCCGGCGAGCTCATGGGGGAGGAGTAGCGCATGTCCAAGAAGAACCGCGCCAAGTCCAAGGCCAAGCGCTTTGGCGAGGGCTCGGCCAAGCCAATTGTTTCGGCCGCGACCTATGGCGTGGGCGGCAATGCGTTTGCGCAGGCTATCGCCGATCCGGTCTCGACGGTGCACTCCAATAAGCCCGAGCTGCTGGTGGTCGACGGCTACAACGTGATTCACTGCACGCCGCGCTACGAAAAGCTCGTGTACGACCATTCCGACGATCCGTATTCCAGCGACGTCCACGATATGGCTCGTACTGCGCTCATCAACGACGTCGCCGCCTTTGCCCAGGGCCGCTACGAGGCCGTGATCGTGTTCGACGGCGCGGGCAATATCTCCAGCGAGCGCCCCAACCTGCCGGCCCGTGGCGTGCGTATCGAGTTTTCGCCGACGGGTGTCTCCGCCGATACCGTGGTGCAGAAGCTCTGCATCGAGGCGCGCGAGGAAGGCCGCGCGTGCTCCGTGGTGTCGAGCGACGGCACGATCCAGGCCGTTGTCATGGGTAAGGGCGTTACGCGCATCTCGAGCCGCATGCTGGTGGACGAGATCAAGCAGATCGATAACGACGTTCACGAGGCAGAGGAAGCTCCGCAGATCAAGATGACTCTGGGCAGCCGCCTGAGTCCCGATGCCCTGGCCAAGCTTAAGGCCCTGCGCGGACGGTAGGGGATTATCCATAGAGACCCGTTCCCCAATTGGCCGGCCCGTTGATTTGTAATCAATGGACTGTGGGTTGCCGTCGCCAAAACGAATAGTTTTTGGTTTTGGCGAACAGATAAAACTATTCGTTCTGACGAATAGTTTTGAGATGTGGTCGGTCGAAGGGTCTGTTGCGCCCCGTCCGTAATTCCTTTATTCTTAACTGGCTTCGCGCGAAAGCGCCAAGTGTGCCAGTGTGGCGCAACGGTAGCGCAACTGATTTGTAATCAGTGGGTTGCAGGTTCGATTCCTGTCACTGGCTCCATGAGAGTTTCGGGCTCTGTCTCTATATGGGACTGGGCCCGTTTCTATTTATGTTGACATGTCAGCGGGTTTGACTTCCACCAGGCTTCAGGTTTGTCTTGATCTGTAACAGGGGCGGGCTGAAAACCCTCCTTATAGTTACAGATCGAGACAATGCCAAGGGATGGTCGATAACATCTCGATCTATAACACGAAGAGGCTGAAAGCCGTTCTTGCTGTTATAGATTTAGATAAACAGACAAGCCGCCAGGGAAACATCTCGATCTGTAACAGATAGAGGAGGAATAACCCTCTTACTGTTACAGATCGAGACAGAAGCCAGGGCGAGGTTGGTCATCGTCATCGAGCGAGGATTTTCGGACACACGAGCGAGGATTTTCGGACACACGAGAGTGGAAAATCTCCCGCCTGGAGAATGAGCGTGGATAATCTGCCACTTTGGGCCCAGTGGCACGTCAAAAGTGGGAGATTATCCACGCTCGATTTCAAACGGGAGAAAATCCACGCTCGGTCGAGCCAGGGAAGCCCGATCTCGACCTATATGATAGGTGCAAATGGGTCGTTATCGAAGTAATATTCTGCAGGCTTACTCCACTACGCCAAAGTGTTCCCTCGGGAAATGTCACCAGTGCAGCAAAATCCACCATCCTTCATATCCAAACTCAACAAAACCGCAGGTCAAAAGCATATAGATACGCCCGGCACCGTGTATCTAGAGGTTTTCGTTGACAGCCCCCAAGGTTGCATCGTATTATCTTTTTTGTTCGCGGGGGCGGCGGTCCAAAAGACCAAAGAACCTGCGGATACTTGAACGATTGGGAGTTTGCCCGAGTGGTTAATGGGGACGGGCTGTAAACCCGTTGGCTCTGCCTACATAGGTTCGAATCCTATAGCTCCCACCCGTCAAGTGCCTGTATAGCTCAGTCGGTAGAGCACTTCGTTGGTAACGAAGAGGTCACCAGTTCAAGTCTGGTTGCAGGCTCCATCCGGCGGTGTAGCTCAGTTGGTTAGAGCACACGGTTCATACCCGTGGCGTCACTGGTTCGAATCCAGTCACCGCTACCATAGGTAACACGGTGGCTTCTCAATAGTATGTTGAGAGGCCACTATGGTATAAAGGCAAAGTCCCGTCCGGGGACGACCTGTTTAGAGGAGGGCTTTATGGCCAAAGAGAAGTTTGAGCGCACTAAGCCGCATGTTAACATCGGCACCATTGGTCACGTCGACCACGGCAAGACCACGCTGACCGCTGCCATCACCAAGGTTCTCTCCGAGACCGAGGGCTGCAAGGCTGACTTCACTGCGTTCGAGAACATCGACAAGGCTCCCGAGGAGCGCGAGCGCGGCATTACGATCTCCGTCTCTCACGTCGAGTACGAGACCGCTGCCCGTCACTACGCTCACGTTGACTGCCCGGGCCACGCTGACTACGTCAAGAACATGATCTCCGGTGCTGCTCAGATGGACGGCGCTATCCTGGTCATCGCCGCTACCGACGGCCCCATGGCTCAGACCCGCGAGCACATCCTGCTCGCCCGTCAGGTCGGCGTTCCCTACATCGTCGTCTTCCTGAACAAGTGCGACATGGTCGACGATGACGAGCTCATCGACCTCGTCGAGATGGAGACCCGTGAGCTCCTCTCCGAGTACGATTTCCCCGGCGACGACATCCCCGTCATCCGTGGTTCCGCTCTGGGCGCTCTCGAGGGCGACGCCAAGTGGATGGACGCTATCCGCGAGCTCATGAACGCCGTCGACGAGTACATCCCGACGCCTGCTCGTAACAACGACCTCCCGTTCCTGATGGCCGTTGAGGACGTTATGACCATCTCCGGCCGTGGTACCGTTGCTACCGGTCGTGTCGAGCGCGGTGAGCTCAAGCTCAACGAGCCCGTCGAGATCGTCGGCATCAAGGATACCCAGAACACCGTCGTTACCGGTATCGAGATGTTCCGTAAGTCCATGGACTTCTGCGAGGCTGGCGACAACGTCGGTCTGCTGCTCCGCGGCATCAAGCGCGAGGACATCGAGCGCGGCCAGGTTCTCTGCAAGCCCGGTTCGGTTACCCCGCACACCAAGTTCACCGGTGAGATCTACGTTCTGACCAAGGAGGAGGGCGGCCGTCACACCCCGTTCTTCGATGGTTATCGTCCTCAGTTCTACTTCCGTACCACCGACGTTACCGGTACGGTCAAGCTCCCCGAGGGCACCGAGATGGCTATGCCTGGTGACCACATCACCATCGAGGGCGACCTCATCCACCCGATCGCCATGGAGGAGGGCCTGCGCTTCGCTATCCGCGAGGGTGGCCACACCGTCGGTTCGGGCATCGTCTCCACGATCATTGAGTAAATTAGCTCTCTGATAGTTGACTTAGAGAACCCGGCACTTATATGGGTGCCGGGTTCTTTTCTGCAATGGATATTGAGCCGTTGCTGGTGTCGAGAGGATCGATAATGGTCCTGGATGCACCGTCGATTAGCTCTCGATGGCTTCATTGATGTGTTCCAAATATGAATGGATCCACCGAGAACCAATTGACTCGAGGTTTTCATTGACAGCACTTACGTGGAGCTGATAAAGTAACAACTCGTGCCCGTACGGGGCGGAAATGAAAGGTTCAGGATACATGCGTACTCTAGTTACTCTTGCGTGCACTGAGTGCAAGCGCCGCAACTATACGACCACCAAGAACAAGTCGACCATGCCTGATCGTATGGAGATCAAGAAGTATTGCCCCTGGTGCCGTCACCACACGCTGCACAAAGAGACTCGCTAGTCTCTAGTCACATACGCCAGTAGTTCAATTGGTAGAGCATCGGTCTCCAAAACCGAGTGTTGAGGGTTCGAGTCCTTCCTGGCGTGCCAGTCATTATTCCGTAAGCTCCCACTTGGGGGCTTACGGTTTACTCATGTATAAGCGCATTGCGCGGAGGTAACCCAAATGGCCAACAAGAAGAACAAGAAGAAGGCACAGCAGCCGGCACCTGCCAACAACGCTGCCGCCAACTCCAAGGTTGAGGCCAAGAAGGCCGTTGCCAAGAAGAACGAGAAGGCTGCGAAGTCCAAGAAGAACGAGAAGCCTGGTTTCTTCGCCCGCACCAAGAAGTATTTCGCTTCGGTCAAGTCCGAGATGAAGCGTGTCACGTGGCCCGATAAGAAGGAGCTCGTGAACTACTCGGTCGTCGTTTGCGCTTCTCTGATCGTCGTCGGCGTCGTCATCGCTCTGCTCGATGCTGGCTTTGGCGAGGCTCTTGCTCTGTTCTCTGGATTGAGGGGCTAAACCATGTCTAAGCGTTGGTACGTCGTTCACACTTACTCTGGATACGAGAACCGCGTTAAGTCCGATCTCGAACATCGCATCGAGACCATGGGCATGCAGGACCGTATCTTTGATATCGAGATTCCTATGGAGCGCGTCACCGAGATTAAAGAGGGTGGCAAGCGCGAGACCAAGGATTCCAAGATCTTCCCGGGTTATGTCCTGGTCCGCATGGAGATGGATGACGATGCATGGACGTGCGTTCGCAACACGCCCGGCGTCACCGGTTTCCTGGGCGGCAACGGCAAGCCCGCTCCGCTTTCCCGCGACGAGTACAACAAGATGACTCGTCGTCCCGGTAAGGGCGATTCGCCCAAGCGCACCTCGGTTGATATTCAGGTCGGCACGTCCGTCCGCGTCACCGATGGCCCGCTTACCGACTTTGATGGCAAGGTCTCCGAGGTTAACACCGAGGCTGGCAAGCTCAAGGTCACGCTGATGATCTTTGGCCGCGAGACGCCGGTCGAGCTCGACTTTAACCAGGTCGCTGTCATCGCTTAAGTTTTCGTCCGTTCGCGCGAGCGTGCTTCTTCTGTGACTGCTCATCTCAGGAGTGCTTCTAACACGTGCGTGCTTACGATATAGCAAGTACTTCACACTCGTGATTCGAAAGGAATGACCATGGCTGAGAAGAAGGTTGCCAACGTCATTAAGCTCCAGATTCCTGCTGGTGCCGCTAACCCCGCTCCTCCCGTCGGCCCCGCCCTGGGCGCTGCTGGCGTGAACATCATGCAGTTCTGCCAGGCTTTTAACGCCGAGACGCAGGACAAGAAGGGCGACATCATCCCCGTTGAGATCTCTGTCTACGAGGATAAGTCCTTCTCCTTCATCACCAAGACCCCGCCGGCGGCTCACCTCATCAAGAAGGAGCTGAACCTGAAGTCTGGTTCCGCTAAGCCCCAGGCCGACAAGGTCGGTCAGCTCTCCCAGGAGCAGCTCACCAAGATCGCCGAGATCAAGATGCCGGACCTCAATGCCAACGACATTGACGCCGCCAAGAAGATCATCGCCGGTACCGCCCGTTCCATGGGCGTCACCATCGCTGAGTAGCGATTTCTTTAGGTAATGACGGGTGCTCCGACCGGGGCGCCCGTTATATGTGTGCAATAGGGCACACGATACGATGTGGGAGGGCTCACGCCCGTTTAACCACAGGAGGTAATGCACATGGCTAAGCATGGTAAGAGCTATAACGCCGCTGCCGAGAAGATCGACCGCGCCACGCTCTACACCCCCCTTCAGGCTGCCAAGCTCATCAAGGAGCTCGACACCGCCAAGTTCGACGAGACCGTCGAGGCCCACTTCCGTCTGGGCATCGATACTCGTAAGGCTGACCAGAACATCCGTGGTTCCATCTCCCTGCCTCACGGCACCGGCAAGACCGTTCGTGTTGCTGTCTTCGCCGAGGGCGAGAAGGCCCGCGAGGCCGAGGCTGCCGGCGCCGACATCATCGGTTCCGACGAGCTCGTCGCCCAGATCCAGAAGGGCGAGATCAACTTCGACGCCGCTATCGCTACGCCGAACATGATGGCCAAGGTTGGCCGCATCGGTAAGATCCTTGGTCCCCGTGGCCTCATGCCGAACCCCAAGCTCGGCACCGTGACCATGGACGTCGCCAAGATGGTCTCCGAGCTCAAGGCTGGCCGCGTTGAGTACCGCGCCGACCGCTACGGCATCTGCCACGTGCCCCTGGGCAAGAAGTCTTTCTCTGAGCAGCAGCTCGTTGAGAACTACGCTGCCCTGTACACCGAGATCCTGCGCGTCAAGCCCTCTTCTGCTAAGGGCAAGTACGTCAAGTCCATCTCCGTGTCTTCCACCATGGGCCCTGGCGTCAAGGTCGATCCCGCTGTCCAGCGTGACTTCCTGGCTGAGTAACTGGTAGTTTACTGCCTGAGCAAAGCAAGCATTGCTAAAGAAACCCGGTTCTGCCTCGTGCAGGACCGGGTTTCTTGCTATCTCGGGCCAAAACCAACACGAAGGGGACAGGCACCTTTGTGGTGGTTACCAGGGTGTTCTGGCGGTTGAGGACTCGATGGCCTCGTGGCGCTTGAGCTCGCGGCGCATGGTTTGCGAGTTGAGCCAGGCTGCCTGCCAGCCACGGATGGGGTAGCGCGTCTGGTCGAGCTCAAACTGCGTGTAGCCGCAGGCGTTGATGATCGTCGTTCCACACACATGCTGCCGCTCGCGCTGAAAAGCGTAACCGTAGCTTTGGTGTACATGCCCATGCACCATGTAGTCGGCCCCCCAGGACTCAAGCGCCGTGTTAAAGCACTCAAACCCTCGATGCGGCAGATCATCCAGATCACCCATACCGGCGGCGGGTGCATGGGTAAGCAGAATGTCGCACCCGCCGACCATCCTAACCTTACGCGACAGCTTACGCATGCGCTTGGACATCTCGCGTTCGGTGTACATGTTGGCGCCGTCGCGATAACGCATGGACCCGCCAAGGCCCGCAATGCGAATCCCTCGGTACGTGTACACGCTGTCTTCCACGCAGATACATCCGCCCGGTGCATGACGTGCGTAGCGGTCGTCGTGGTTGCCGCGAACGTAGATGAGCGGTTTGTTGATGACGGTGACCAAAAACTCAAGATAGTCCGGGTCCAGATCGCCGGCGGACAAAATCAGGTCGACACCCTCAAAGCGTTCCTTGCGAAAGCACTCCCAAAGGCATCGTTCTTCGGTATCGGCTATGGCAAGGATCTTCATAGGGCGCGGACTTTCGGCTCATTGTTGGGCTGCGGTATCGTGCCCACCACGTTGTCGGCCAGCCAGTCCATCTCGACAATTTGCGTGCTCGGCAGCGGGGGAAAGCCCTCGATCTGCACCACGCCGTTCTGGCTGTGGAGCTCGCCGCCAAAGGGGTTGATGGAGCCCTCGACAATGCCGTTGCGGAGCAACTGCACGAGTTTGCGCGTCTGGTAGGGTAGGCCCGGAGCGTAACGGATGTCGATAACGCCGGAGCTCATGCCGTACCAGTAGTTGACGGCGCGCACTTGGTTGTCGTCGCTGGTCTCGTCCCACGTGCCGTGCAGAAGGCTGCGAACGATAAGTTCGTAGTAACGGCCCCAGTTCCATACGGGCATGGCGATGCCGGCGACTTTGCCGTCGACTAGGCGGTGGAGTCCGTAGGCGGTGGGGTCTTCCAGAGACTTGGACATGTCGGCGCCGGTCATGACGCTCACGCCTTCGCGGCACATGGCCTCGGCGAGACCTCCAGCGGGCACATCACCCCAGGTCAGGATAATTTGCGCACGGGGGTCGAGCAGCGAGGCGCCAATCGCAAAAGCGTTGATCTCGCTAAGTGCGCCCGAGGCGAAGACCGACGCGTGGTAGCCGATGCGGTGGTTGTCCGCCATGCTGGCGGCAAGGGCGCCCAGGAGGAACTTGGCCTCGTACATCTTGCCAAAGTACGAACGGACGCTTTGGTGGGGAAGGCCGATAGAGCAGTTAAGGAACCGAATCTGGGGATACTCAACGGCAGCTCTGAGCGTGTATTCCATCAGGCGGTGCGAGGTCGAGAAGATGACGTTAGCTCCATGTTTGACAGCCGTTTCCACGGCGGCGTAGAACACATCCGGATTATGACAGTCCTCGAACGCCTCGGTGCGCACGATACCGCCAAAGTGCTCATCGAGATACTGACGCCCTTGGTCGTGCAGGCTGTCCCAGCTCGACGTCGCACAGGGGAACTCATGGATAAAGGCGATGCGCAGGGGGCTGGCCACCGAGTAGACGGTCTTGCCCATAAAGAAGTTGAGCACGCCGGAGGTGGACTTGGCGGGCGCCTCTTCCTCATCGACACTCGGTGCCTCGACAAGATCGACCTTGTCCTCGTCGCTTTTACCGGCAATGACCAGCTCGCGCCAAATCTTGCATAGGCGGTTTACGACGATATCCGTCGGCGTATCCAGCAGGCGGTCCTGGTTGTACACATTGAGGTAGACGAGCATAGCGTCGGCGGGCGTAATGTCCAGATGGTCGCCGCCGGCGCGCAGGTAGGCGCGCTTAAAGAGCAGGAAGGTGTGGCGCAGGTAGTCGACCTTTTTCTGCGGCCATTTTTCGATAAGGTTCTGACCGAGCATCTTGGCGAGCGTTTCGTAGCTTCCCTCACGCGAGAACTCGATCTCGTATAGGGGGCAGACGCGCCAAAACGCGCAGAACTCGCCATAGAGGCGGCTTTCGACGGAATCCCATTTTCCGGGGTAGAGGCGGGTGACCTTGGCCGAAACCGTCGGGGCGTCCAGGAATTTGAGGACGCTGACGCGCTTGTTGCCCTCTTGGACGTAGAACCGATGCATGAACTCGGTGACGATGATGGGGTCGCGATAGCCCTCGGTCACCTGGATGTCGTAGAGGTTGGACCACTTGCGGGCGAACTCGGTGCTAAATGGCAACAGGGGCATAAAGTTGCACGAAAAGGCAGACTGACGGCCCTTGGTAACCGTGCCGACGACCATTTCGAGCGGAATATCCCGCAGGCCGACGCTCTCTCGCTGACCTAAGGGGAGCTGGGCAACCAAGCTGTCGAGGTCCGTAAGGTACGGGTGCTCGCTTTGGCTGATGGCGCGACGGCGTCCCTGCTCGCCGCGCTTGCGTGCTTGACGATAGGCCTCTTCCATGGTGTCTACTCCCTTAGTCGTTTAAACAACGATATGAACCATGGTACCACGATGCGAAACTACCACAAAGGTGCCTGTCCCCTTTGTGGTAGTTTAGGCGATGATGGGGGCGATGGCACGAATGCAGGCGTCGGCTGCCGTGAAGGTGGTGCTATCGTCGCTGACGATAAAGATGATTTTGCCCTTGACGCCAAAGTCGCCGATCTCGCTAAAGAGCACGTACGGCTCCTTGTCAAAGCCAGAGATGGGAAGCACCGCGGCCTTGGTGGCGTCGGTAAGCTCATCTGCCAGCGCGTCCAGCGAGGCCCACTTAGACGTGTCCTTTACGGCAACGGGCACGGCCACGCGCCCAAAGGGCATCAGATGCACGAGCGTGTTCTTGGAGATGTTGGAGTTGGGCACAATGATGGTCTCCCCGCAGGCATCCTCGATGGTCGTGTGGCGCCAGGTGATGTCTTGGACCACGCCCGACACGCCGCCGACCTCGATATTGTCGCCGGGCTTGATGATGCCCATAAAGGTCACCTGCATACCGCCGATAAGGTTCGACAGCGTGTCCTGAAAGCCGAGCGAGATGGCGATGCCGCCGACGCCAAGAGCGGCGACGAGGGCGTTTGCGTTGATGCCAAAACAGTTGTCGAGGATAAAGCTGCCGCCGATCATCCAGATGACGGCGCGCGCGATGTTGATGAAGATGCTCGATGCTGGGAGCGGGTTATCATCGCGGTTAAGCAGGTGGTGCAGGGTCTTGGACGCGATTTTGGCGGCAACGGCGGTGCCGATGGCCAAGATACCGGCCCAGATGATGTTGTGGACCCATCGTTGTGCAAAGAAATGAAGAATTGGCTCAAACAATTCCATGTAGGGAAACCTCCTCATGATCATCCAACCATGATACCCACCAAGAAGCCCGTCCGATCAAATTCGGACGGGCTTCTGTGCTCGATATAAGGTTTACGCGGCGGGGCTGCAAGGCCCGGCGGTGTAGCTTAGCGTCGACGCTTCCAGATAATGCCGAGAATGATGATGACGATACCGCCGATGAGGCATGCGCCGATCACGGCTAGCGTGCGGTCTCCCGTTGCGGCGAGCTTGCCGGTCGTCTTCTTGGTGATGACCTTCGTGGTCGTCGCGTCCGTCTTAGGCGAGGGTTCAGGCGTCGGGGCCGGTGTGGGCGTGGGGTCCACGGCAGCGGAGCCAAAGCTGATGGTGCCCGCGAGCGAGGCCATCTTGCTCTCCCAGCCGTTCTGCCCAATTAGCGCCCTTAGCGCTGACTCGCAGGTACCCCACTCGGTGTGCTTGGTGGCGTTTGCGAAGGTGGGGAAGTCGGTTGTGTTGGTGATGATGTAGTTGTTGGTGGCGACGGTGTAGGTCTTGGCGGGGTCGAGCGTGCTGCCATCCTTGGTGAGCGTGGCGCTCACGATGCGCTTGCCTTCGGGCTGCGTCCAATCGATTGTCACGTTGATTCCGCCGAAGGAAAGGACGCTGCCGGAGTCGTCGCGCCACTTGTACATGTCTTGCGCCTCCTGCTCGGTGTGGCCGGCCGCTACGTAGGCTTGCTGAAGCTCGTAGCTGTGATTGCACTCGTCGCTGATCTGCAGCGAGTGCTCGAGCGCTGCCAGGAAGTCCGCACCGGTCATGGTCCAGGTCTCCACGGTGTTGCCGTAGGGCGAGATAGCGATGACGTTGCCTGCGGTCACATCGCCTGCAGCGATGCCGCCGCGGATGCCACCCGCGTTCTCGATGGCAAGGTCTGCGCCCGTCAGGTCAAGATAGGAGCCGCAGATCACATGGCCGATGGTCTGGGCCTTGGTGGTGTCGCCCTCCTTGCTAGGGCGGAAATCGGTGGTGCGCACCATTTCCCAGCCGTGCGTGCCAGATGCGTTCTCGCCGTAGAAATAATTGGTAGAGCTCGTGCCGATCACCTCGCTCGATGCGGCGCTAAAGGCATCGTCGAGCGGCTTGATCTTGTTGTCGTGGACCTCATCAAGGATGCTCTGATAGGTGGAGCCCTTGTTGGGATCGGTCAAAAGAACGTTTACATCCTTGGCGGTATAGAGCTTCTCGTCGCTTTTGTCTGCGTATACTGCCACCGTGTCATCGTCGGTGCTTTCGGTGCCCTTGGTGTCGTACTCGTAGGGGACGGAAAGCAGTCCCACTTCGGCAAAGGCGCTGCCCGCCTCGACAACGTGGATTGTCTTGCCGTCGGCTCCCGTCACCTTCTCGTTAAGGTTGATGTGTTCGTGGCCTGCGACCAGGGCATCGACGCCGGCGAGCCGTGCGGCAAAGGGCTTAGCGTTGAGCGTGTGCGCAATGCAGACGATAACGTTGCAGCCCTCGTCCTCGCGCAGTCGCTTGGCCTCGGCATTGATGGCGTCCACCGCACCCGAGAACGACGTGCCCTCGATCAGGTCCGCGCGCAGCGAGGAGCCCAGCGACTCATCCATGGCTCCGACGACACCGACCTTAATCTTGTAATCAAACGTGGAACTGCCCTCGTCGTCCTTCCAAGTGCGGTTGAGTGTCCTGGTGATGCTCGAGCTCCATACGCCGCTCGTAGACTTCGCGTTCGCGCAGAGCATGGCGAAGGGCGTGCCGGTGGTGCTGTAGCCGGTCATGGTGCGGAGCTTGTCTGCGCCATAGCTCCAGTCGTGGTTGCCCGGTGTGGTCGCATCGTAGCCGTCGGCGTAGAAGGTGTCCATGAGCTCGGCGATGCTCTTGCCCTCGCTCATGGTGGCAAAGGACTGCCCGTGGAAGGTATCGCCCGCATCGAGCAAAAGATCGGGGGCGCTGCTTTGGGCGCTATAGAGAACCGCCAGTCCGTCAAAGCCCACAGTGCCGGTGCCCTTGCTTGCGTTGTAGCTGTACTTGTAGCTGCCGTGGATATCGTTGGTGTGCATGACGGCCACGGAGCCGTCAATAGCGGCGGGCAGGTTCCCCGCGAAAGCGAGGCTTGGGATGCCTGCGAGCGAGCCGGCAAACAACGCGGCGGCTAACGCAAGGCGGGGGAGTCTTTTCATGGCAGTTTCCTTAGTCCTTAGCCAGAAAGTCTGGTTGAATATCGGATTATCGACATAATATGCGAAAACCGCCGCAAGGGCGTCTGTCCCTTTGCGGCGGTTTTGACGTTTGCGCAGATAAAACCTGCCAAAATAAACCTGTCCCTTTTTGGTAGGTTTAGCTCAGCAGCATGCGGTCGTTGGCGAGCTCGCCGCCCGAGACCTCCTCGAACTTCTGCAGCAGGTCGGCTACGGTGAGCGACTTCTTCTCGTCGCCGGCCACGTCGTAGATCACATGGCCCTCGTGCATCATGATCAGACGGTTGCCCAGACGGATAGCGTCATTCATGTTGTGCGTAACCATGAGCGTGGTCAGATGGTTTTCGTCGACAATCTCCTCGGTCAGGTTGAGCACCTTAGAGGCCGTCTTGGGGTCGAGGGCCGCCGTGTGCTCGTCGAGCAGCAGCAGGCGCGGCTTGGTGAGCGTGGCCATCAGCAGGGTGAGTGCCTGGCGCTGGCCGCCCGAGAGCAGGCCGACCTTGGCGTTGAGACGCGTGTCCAGACCGAGGTCCAGGCGCTTGAGCAGTTCAACGTACTCGTCCTTCTCGGCCTTGGTGACGCCCCACGAAAGACCGCGACGCTGGCCGCGGCGCTTGGCGAGGGCCAGGTTTTCGGCAATTTGCATGTCGGCTGCGGTGCCGCGCATGGGGTCCTGGAACACACGGCCCAGGTACTTGGCGCGCTGCGACTCGCTCAGACGCGAGATGTCGGTGCCGTCGAGCTCAATAACACCCGAATCAAGCGGATACACGCCGGCGATCATATTGAGCAGCGTGGACTTGCCGGCGCCGTTGCCGCCAATCACGGTTACAAAGTCGCCATCGTTGAGGGTGAGGTCGACGCCGGTGAGCGCGCGCTTCTCGGTGACGGTGCCCTTGTTAAAGGTCTTCTTGACGTGCGAGAGCTTAAGCATCTGCCTCATCTCCCTTCGTGTAGGAGCTGCGGAGCTTATAGCGCTCCCAAACCACGGGCACGCACAGGGCCACGGCGACGATCACGGCAGAGAGTAGCTTCATGTCGTTGGCGTCCATGCCCAGCTGCAGCACGATGGCGCGGATAAGGAAGTACACCACGGAGCCAAAGACGGCGGAGGCAAGACGGACGCTAAACTGCGTGAGGCCGCCGGGCAGCAGGCGACCGAGCACCTCGCCGATGACGATGGCGGCAAGACCGATAACGATGGCGCCGGTGCCCATGCCAATGTCGGCATACTTCTGGCTCTGGCAGATGAGCGCACCCGAAAGGCCAATGAGGGCGTTGGAGAGCACGAGGGCGATCATTTTGGTGGTGTTGGTGTTAACGCCCAGGGCGCGGATCATGTACTCGTTGTTGCCGGTGGCACGCAGCGCCGAGCCGATCTCGGTGCCAAAGAACCAGTACAGGATGGCGACGATGGCCACGGCCAGCACAATGCCCAGGATAATGGCAACAGTGGACTGCGGCAGGCCCGTCATGTTGCTGACGGATGAGAAGATAGTGCCCTTGGCAAGGATGGGCGTATTGGACTTGCCCATGATGCGCAGGTTGATGGACCACAGGCTGATCTGGGTGAGGATTCCGGCGAGGATTGCGGGAATCTCAAAGACGGTGGTCAAGATGCCCGTGACGGCGCCCGCGATGGCGCCGGCGCACATGCCGGCCAGCACGGCGAGCAAGGGGTCAACGTTATTGTTGACGATGAGCACGGCGCAGACACAGCCGCCGAGGGCAAAGCTGCCGTCGCAGGTCATATCGGGGATGTCGAGCAGGCGGAACGTGATAAACACGCCAAGCACCATGATGCCCCAGAGGACGCTCTGCGAAACGGCGCCCTGCAATGCAATGAGCATGCTTCATACCTCCTAGGATAGGGTGGACACGTGAGTCACCATGATAGCGGTAACAATGCATGAAAGAGCTGTGGCCGGATGTTTTGTCTCATCCGTAACAAGCAGGGCGAACGCCGGTCTTTGACGTCCGCCCCTGTGGCTCATATATTGAATAACACGGCTGTAGCGCGAGCACGGGCTCCAGACGCATCGCCGTGCATGCCGCTACTCGTCCAGAGCGGAGAGGTCGATGCCCAGAGCCTCGGCCATCTCGTCGTTCTTGACGACGACCAGGTCCTTGCTCGAGAGGTGCTTGATCGCCATGTCCTCGGGCTTAGCCTCGCCCTTCAGGATCTTAACGGCCATCTCGCCCGCGGCGTAGCCCAGGTCCTTATAGTTGATGGAGAGGGTGAACAGGCCGCCGGCCATGCACATACCCTCCTCGCCGGTCACGAAGGGGAGCTTATTCTCCTTGCAGATCTGGCCGACCTGCGAAGCGCCCGCGGCGATGGTGTTGTCAGTGGGGGAGTACAGCGCGTCGACCTTGCCCACGGCAGACTCGACGACGGACTGAATCTCGTTGGAGCTCGAGACGGTGAAGTCAGTGTACTCGAGCCCCAGCTTGTCGAGCTCCTTCTTGGCGGCCTTGATCTGGACGTCGGAGTTGGACTCGGCGGTGCAGTAGAGCAGGCCGACCTTTTTAACGTCGGGCAGGACCTTCTGCATCATCTCGAGCTGCTCGGCGACCGGGGTGAGGTCGGAAGCGCCCGTGACGTTGGTGCCGGGCTTGTCGTTGTCCTGGACCAGGCCGGAGGCGGCGTAGTCGGTGATGGCACAGCCCACGATGGGGATATCGGCCGTGGCGCCGGCGGCAGCCTGCGCGGCGGGCGTGGCGATGGCATAAATCAGGCTGACGTTGTCGCCCACAAACTTGTCGGCAATGGACTTACACGTGGACTGGTCGTTCTGGGCGTTCTTCTGGTCGATCTTGACCTTAAGGCCGCTCTCCTTGATGGCCTTGACAAAGCCATCGTTGGCGGCGTCGAGTGCGGAGTGCTCGGTGAGCTGCAAAACGCCGATGGTGTAGTCGGAACCGGCGGCAGCAGAGCCGGAACCAGAGTTGCCGCCGCATCCGGCGAGCGGGGCGAGCGCGAGCAGGCCAGCGGAGACCAGAAGGCTCCTGCGGCTGATGGTGATGTCCTTCATATCATTACCCCCAGTATAAAAATGGCTGGAAACACTGCACTGGGACAAAGTGCAAGTGGGACTATAGTAGCGCTGATGTCCATTTTTACAACAGCCTGGCGGGTTTTTTAATACAGAATCGGATGGGCGGTACGGGTAGTCGAATGGGCGGCGGAGGGTCTTATGCGGCGGAGGAGGCATCGTCCTCGTCCAGGGCGGCGAAGAGCTTCTTGCCGTCGAGGAGACGTGTGGTGACGTTTCTCATTCGGCCGATCTCTACGGTACGCAACGTGTCATCGGCGCCTCGCGCGTCATAGACCGTTCCCAGCAAATACGAGATGCCGTCTCGTTGCTTGATGGCAAAGGGCCGGAGTGTCATCCGTGCCACTTCGACCTCTCCGCGTGCCGTGACACTCGAAATATCAAAACTCACCGTGGTTCCGTGGTCGATGGCCTGCTCGATGAGCTCGCAGGCATCGATGCGCTTGACGGGCGTGCGTGTGGCCTTGGTGGATTTGTCGCCTGCGCTTGGAGCAGGCTCGGGTGCATCGAGGTAGCCGCGAACGTCGGCACTCGCCATGGCGACCAGGTGCTGCGCCATGCTCTTTCGAATGGCGATGGGCGTGGAGCGGTTGCGCATGACCATGCCGTGGAGCCGGATGATCTCTTCGTCGGTGAGCGGACGGGTCAAGAGTCGATAGCCCACGCCGCGCTTGTACTCAATTTCGTATCCGGCATGGCGAAGTGCGGAGATGGCGGTGTAGATGCTGCGCCGCGCCGCCGAGATGGGCATGCGGGCGGGGTCGTCGGGATGGGCGAGGCGCCGGATCAACTCATCGGAAAGCATGGCCTTGTCCTCGCCGGTGTTTTCGCTTAATAGTTGCAGGATGCGAACGGCGCGATAGGCTGCCATCGAGGCGGCGCCCCTCGTCGTGGTCTCGTAAGTTTCAACAGCGGTTTCGGTCATGGCGCCCACGTCCTTTCCGTTTTGGGTGGCGACGGTATGGAGCCTAGGACGCGGGGCTTTCCCAGGGGTGCAGGACGCCCTGGGCGGTCGGTAGCCGTCGGCAAGCGGCGGGTCGAGTTTTCAACAGCCCTGCCCAACTGACCAAAAACTTGCCAAAAGATTGACGGATGCTGTTGAAAAAAGCGCCCCTCGGCTTGCCGAGAGGCGCTGGCGTGATGCGCTGGAACGTGTTTGGTGGCGCTGTGGCGATTAGAAGTCGGCGTTGCCCACGGTGCGCGGGTGCGGCAGGACGTCGCGGATGTTGCCCACGCCGGTCAGATACATGACCAAGCGCTCGAAGCCCAGACCGTAGCCGGCGTGCTTGCAGGAACCGTAGCGGCGCAGGTCAAGGTAGTACTTGTACTGCTCGGGATTCATGCCCAGGTCCTTGATGCGGGCCTCGAGCAGATCCAGGCGCTCCTCGCGCTGGGAGCCGCCGATAATCTCGCCGATACCCGGCACCAGGCAGTCGGCGGCGGCGACGGTCTTGCCGTCCTCGTTCATGCGCATGTAGAACGCCTTGATCTCGGCCGGGTAGTCGGTTACGAAGGTCGGGCGCTTAAAGTGCTCCTCGGTCAGGAAACGCTCGTGCTCGGTTTGCAGGTCGATGCCCCAGCTCACGGGATAGTCAAACTTGTGACCGGCGGCGACGGCCTGCTCCAGGATTTCGACGGCCTCGGTATAGGTGACGCGGGCAAAGTCGGAGTTTGCCACGTGGTCCAGACGCTCGAGCAGACCCTTGTCCACAAACTTGTTGAGCATATTGAGCTCGTCGGGGCAGGTGGCCATAACGTCCTTAAGGACGTACTTGAGCATGGCCTCGGCGTTATCCATGTAGTCGTTAAGGTCGGCAAAGGCCATCTCGGGCTCGATCATCCAAAACTCGGCGGCGTGGCGCGTGGTGTTGGAGTTCTCGGCGCGGAAGGTGGGGCCAAAGGTGTACACGTCGCCAAAGGCCATGGCAAAGTTCTCGGCATTGAGCTGGCCGGACACGGTAAGGCTCGCGTGCTTGCCAAAGAAGTCCTGGCTCCAGTCGACCTCGCCGGACTCGGTGAGGGGCGGATTTTTGGGGTCGAGCGTGGTCACGCGGAACATCTCGCCGGCGCCCTCGCAGTCACTCGTGGTGATGATGGGGGTGTTGACGTAGACAAAGCCCTGCTCCTGGAAGAAGCGGTGGATGGCGGCAGCCGCGACAGAACGGATGCGGAACACGGCGCGGAACAGGTTGGTGCGCGGGCGCAGGTGCTGCTGGGTGCGCAGGAACTCGACGGTTGCGCGCTTCTTCTGCAGCGGGTAATCCGGGGCGCTGACGCCCTCGACCTCAATGGAGGTGGCAGAAAGCTCGAAAGGCTGGGGCGCATCGGGGGTCAGCTTGACGGTGCCGGTGCAAATGAGTGCGGCCGAGACGTTTTGATGGGCGATCTCGTCGTAGTTGTCGAGTGCCTCGCGGTTCATGACGACCTGCAGGTCGCGGAAGCAGCTGCCGTCGTTGAGCGTAACAAAGCCAAAGTTCTTCATGTCGCGGATGGACTTGACCCAGCCGGCGACGGTGACGGTCTGGCCGCCAAGCGACTCGGCATCGGCGTAAAGCTGCGCGATTTTGGTGCGGTTCACGTATCCTCCCATAACGGTTGAATGATAGTTATCCATACAGTTCGATATTCTAGCAGCTCGGCTCATTTGGGCTATACGGATAAGGCATTGGCGGGATGGTTTTTCAAACGAAAAGCGCCTGCGGCCAAATGGTCGCGGGCGCTTGACGAGGTGCCTTTTGGCTGTGTGGCGCGGGGCCTGGCTACTTGGTCTTGGCTACCAGCAGCGGGTCGCCCAGCTTGACGAGCGGGTTGCCGCCGATAAGCGTGCCGGACTCGCCGACATGGTCGATGCTCTTAAGACGATCGAGCTCGGAGACGATGACGGTCACGATGTCCTCGTGACCGGCGGCCTTGATGGCCTCGCGGTCGAAACTGATGAGCGGCTGGCCTGCCTTGACCGTGTCACCCATCTCGACAAAGCGGGCAAAACCTTTGCCGTTCATTTCCACGGTGCCCAGGCCAACATGGATGAACACGCGAAGACCGTCCTCGGTGATCATGCCGATGGAGTGGTTGGTGACGGTGGTGGCGCCGATGCGGCCGTTGGCGGGCGCATAGATGGTGCCGGTAATGGGCTCGATGCCGTAGCCCTGACCGAGCATACCCGAGGCGATGGTCTCATCGGGAACCTCATCGAGGTTGACGAGCACGCCGTTGACGGGGGCGTAGATGACGCCTTCGCGGGTGGCGAAGCTTGCTGCGGGCGGAACGGATGCCTCGCCCGTCGAGGTGAAGGTGGACTTAAGCGAATCGAGCAGACCCATAGTTGCCTCCAACTTAAATAGGCGCATATCGCGCGCTTGGTTTGCCGGAAACGTTTCATATGTGTTTCGCGGCTTGGTCAACGCCCCTATTTTACGCTGCTCAACGATACCTCTGAACTGGGATTATGTGATATATCAGTTGAAGGGAAACTTATTGCTGGAGTGTTTCTTCGCCACGGGCTCAAGTGGGGTACGCTTAGACGCGAAAAACAAGGGCGCATAATCTGCGCGAAGGGAGCACATATGATTGTCGAGAACCATGCGCTGTGGGGCGAGGAGCCGACCGAGGAGTATCCGGCGACGTTTACGTATTTGGGTGCCGAGCCGCTGCCCGATAAGCCGAATGGCCGCCGCCCTGCCGTGATTATCTGCGGCGGAGGTGCGTTTACGCATATCGCTCCGCATGAGCAGGATCCCGTGGCGTTTGCGTTTTTGGATCACGGTTACCAGGCCTTTGTGCTCAACTATGTCACAAGTTCTACGGGTGACGTGAGCTTTCCGCACCCCCAGGCAGATCTTGCCAAGATGGTCGCCACGGTGCGTGCGAATGCCGACGAGTGGCATGTCGATCCCAAGCGCGTGTGCGTCGTGGGCTTTTCTGCTGGCGGCATGATTTGCGCCTCGCTGGCAACGCAGTGGAAGACCGGCCCCTTCGCGGCACTTGCCGGGTCGCGTCCGGACGACATTCGTCCCGATGCCGTGGTGCTGGGCTATCCGCTGCTCGACTTTGCCTATGTGCGCGACATGCAGGCGCGCGACCCGCGCATCGACCTGCGCGTTCCCAAGACGGGGCGCGATTTGCTCAACGACTATCTGTCGATGGTGACGGGCGGTGAGGCGACCGACGAGCACCTGGCCGACATCTGCCCCACCACGCATGTTTCGCGTCAGATGCCGCCGACCTTTGTGTGGGGCGTGTCCGACGACAAGACGGCGCCGATCGCGCAGGTCTATCCGTTTGCGCAGCGCATGGCCGAGGAGGGCGTCGCTTGCGAGATGCACGTCTTTGACCAAGGTGGTCACGGGCTTTCGCTCGGCAACGCCAACACCGCGGTCGATAACGAGGACAAGCAGGTGGCGGTCCGTCCTTGGATCCGCCTGGCCTTCCGTTTCCTGGAGCGCCATATGTAAAAGTAGACTACTTGCCCGTTTCAAAAAGTCTGCTTAGAGGAGGAGCCATGCTTGAGGGTACGTATGTGGTTTCGGCCCAGACGCTGGTGGGGAGTAAACGCGGCGAGGTGACGTTTTCACATGGGGTGAACGGCGTGCTCAGGGCAGTACTAAACGTCAGGGGTCTCAATATCGCTCTCTCGAGTGCCCGCGCTGAGGGCGATTTCTTTGAGCTCTCGGGTACTATCTCCCACGTCTTGATGGGCAAGGCGCCCTTTACATGCACGGGGTCAGTCGAGGGTGATCGACTCACTGCTACCGCGCGGTCGGGTTCCGTTTCGATCTCGCTGAGCGGTATGCGCAAAGAGCTTTCGGGGCGCACCGCATAAAGTTTGCGCAGGTAAACATCGGTATTTGACTTTATAAAATAGTTCAGAGCGCTATCATTTGTCGTTACGAGTTGGTTAGCCCCGGTAAACGGTTAACCGCGTCTAACGAAAGGATGAGCGCGTGAAGCTCGATACACTCGAGATTGGAAAGGACGCCGTTGTCGCATCGGTGACATCCGATGATCAGGCGCTCCGACAGCATATTTTGGACATGGGCCTAACGCCGGGCACCGAAGTCACCATGATGAAATACGCCCCTATGGGAGATCCGCTCGAGATCCGTCTGCGTGGCTACGAGTTGACACTGCGCAAGGACGATGCCGCCCGCATTGAGCTCGTGGGCATTCACGATACCGATATGGGTCCGCGCGCTAACGCTGCAATCGGCACGACGGAGCATCCGGCACTCGGCGAGGGGACGTATTCGCCCCGTGCGGCAAAAACGGCCGTGCCCGAGGACGCACCGCTGCACTTTGCCCTCGCCGGCAACCAAAACTGCGGTAAGACCACGCTGTTCAACCAGCTGACGGGCTCCAACCAGCACGTCGGTAACTTTCCCGGCGTGACGGTCGACCGCAAGGACGGCACTATCCGTAACCACCCCGAGGCGAGCGTTACCGACCTGCCCGGCATTTACTCCCTGTCGCCGTACACGGGCGAGGAGATTGTGAGCCGCCAGTTTATCCTTGACGAGCATCCCGATGCCATCATCGATATCATCGACGCCACCAACATCGAGCGCAATCTGTACCTGACGCTGCAGCTTATGGAGCTCGATCGCCCCATGGTCATCGCGCTCAACATGATGGACGAGGTGACCGCCAACGGTGGCGCCGTAGACGTCAACCTGCTCGAGAGCCTGTTGGGCGTGCCTGTTGTCCCCATTAGCGCTGCCCGCAACGAGGGTATCGGCGAGCTGGTGGATCATGCCTTGCACGTGGCGCGGTTCCGCGAGCGCCCCGGCCGCCTGGACTTCTGCGCGCCCGATGGTCCAGACGGCGGCGCGCTGCATCGCTGCATTCACGGCATCGCCAACCTTATCGAGGACCATGCCGCGACGGCGCATATCCCGGTGCGTTTTGCGGCGACCAAGCTGGTTGAGGGCGACGAGCTGGTGACCGAGGCGCTTCATCTGGACCGTAACGAACTTGACGCCATCGAGCACATCATTGCCCAGATGGAGGGTGAGGCCGGTACCGACCGTCTATCTGCACTGGCTGACATGCGCTTCGGCTTTATCGGCGACGTGTGTGGGCGCTGCGTCGTCAAGCCGCACGAGAGCCGCGAGCACGTGCGTTCCGTCAAGATCGACCGCATCCTGACGGGTCGCTACACGGCCATTCCAGCGTTCCTGGTGATCATGGGTCTCGTCTTTTGGCTGACGTTTGGCGTGATCGGCGCGGCGTTGCAGGGACTTATGGAGGACGGCATCGCTGCCATCATCGCCTCGGCCGATGCGGGCCTCAAGGCGTTCGGCACCAACGACGTGGTGCGCTCGCTGGCTGTCGACGGCGTGCTTACGGGCGTGGGCAGCGTGCTGACCTTCCTGCCGATTATCGTCGTGCTCTTTTTGTTCCTCTCCATTCTGGAAGACTCCGGCTACATGGCGCGCGTGGCCTTTGTCATGGATAAGGTGCTGCGTCGCTTTGGCCTGTCGGGCCGCAGCTTCGTGCCTATGCTCGTCGGTTTTGGCTGCACCGTGCCGGCTATCATGTCGACCCGTACGCTCCCATCCGAGCACGACCGCAAGATGACGGTCATGCTCACGCCGTTCATGAGCTGTTCGGCCAAGTTGCCGGTCTACGGTCTGCTGTGCGGGGCATTCTTCCCGCAGGCGACAGTTCCCGCCATGGTCTCGCTCTATCTGATTGGTATCGTGGTCGGCTGCATTGCCGCCCTGGTGCTCAACCGCACGGCATTTAAGGGCGACCCGGTGCCGTTTATCATGGAGCTTCCCAATTACCGCCTGCCGAGCGTCAAGACGACGGTGATGCTGGCATGGGATAAGGCCAAGGACTTTATTACCAAGGCCTTTACCATTATCTTTGCCGCCACCGTGGTCATCTGGTTCCTCCAGACGTTCGATATCCGCTTTAATGTGGTCGCCGATCAGTCGCAGAGTCTGCTTGCCGGTCTGGGTAGCATCATCGCGCCGGTGTTGGCCCCACTCGGTTTTGGCGACTGGCGTGCGTCGACGGCGCTCGTCACCGGACTCATTGCCAAGGAGAGCGTCATCTCGACGCTCACGGTGCTTTTGGGCGCGACCTCGCCCGCGGCACTGTCGACCATGTTTTCGCCGTTCACTGCCTATGTGTTCCTGGCCTTTACGCTGCTGTACCCGCCCTGTGTGGCAGCCATCGGCGCCGTCAAGAGCGAGCTGGGCGCGCGCTACGCCGTTGCCGTGTTCGCGTTTCAAGTGACGGTCGCCTGGATCGTGGCGTTTGTCGTGCATTCGGCGGGCATATTGCTGGGGTTGGCTTAGTTTTTTATTGACGGCGCAGCCTCTGTGTATCGAATTGTTTTCGGCCCCGCATCTGTTGCTGACGGATGCGGGGCCGTTGCTATATAATCGCCTCCGCTCAAAATGATTGGAGACGTTATATATGAGTCAGGCAAGGCAAGACGGCATCACGCTCAGGCAGTGGCTCCCGCTCGTCGGGCTCACCTGCTGTGCATTCGTGTTCAACACGTCGGAGTTTATGCCCATCGGCCTTTTGACTGATATCGCCGCGTCGTTCTCGCTCACCGAGGCCCAGGCGGGCATCATGATCTCGGTTTATGCTTGGGGTGTCATGCTGCTGTCACTGCCGCTCATGGTGTTTGCCTCGCGTTTTGAGTTCAAGCGGATGTTGCTGGGCGTTTTGGTCGTGTTTTCGCTGGGCCAGTTTCTGTCCGCTGTGGCGCCGACTTATCCCATCCTGGTCTGCGCGCGCCTGGTGGTCGCTTGCGCACATGCCGTGTTCTGGTCGGTCGCCTCGATTATGGCCTCGCGCTTGGTTGACACTCGCCACGGCGCGCTCGCCATCAGCATGATCGCTACGGGCTCGTCCATCGCGCAGATCTTTGGCCTGCCCCTCGGTCGCGCCATTGGCCTGGCCGTGGGCTGGCGTATGACGTTTGCCGTGGTCGGAGCGCTGTCTGCTGTCGCGGTCGTCTACCAGGCGACCGTGTTTCCAACCATGCCGGCGGGCGAGCGCTTTACGCTCAAACAGCTGCCCGAGCTGCTCAAGAACCCGTTCCTGATCGCGCTCTACGCGGTCACGGTCTTTATGGCGACCGGCTATTACGCAAGCTACAGCTATATCGAGCCCTTCCTGGCGCAGGTCGCGCATGTCGATGCGGGCGCCATCACCATGACGCTGACGGCGTTTGGCTGCTCTGGTCTGCTCGGAAGCTGGCTGTTTGGCCGCCTGTTCGATGGGCATCGCTTCCCGTTCTTGGCTATCACGCTCTCCGGCGTGCCGGTGGCTCTGCTGCTTATGGGTCCGGCCGCATCGTCGCTCGTGGCGGTGCTTGCCGTCTGCGCACTGTGGGGTTGCTGCGCCACGGCCTTTAACGTGGCGTTTCAGGCCGAGCTCATCAAGTACACGCCGGCGGATTCGTCGGCCGTCGCCATGTCGATCTTCTCGGGCCTGTTCAACCTCGGTATCGGCACGGGTACCGCGATCGGCGGAGCCGTGGTTTCGGGTCCCGGTATCGCCTTGATCGGCTACGCGGGCGGTGCGATCGCTGCCGTGGGCGTCATCCTCGCTATCACGGTGATGTTCCCGGCCATTCGTCGCGCAAAGCCTGTCGCCTAACCACGTCCCCTCATCAGTTGCGGTGAAATACGGACTGCTGGGCCCAATAAACCCGGCAAACAGTCCGCATTTCACCGCAACTTAGAAAGGGACTGGGGTAGCTAATTTGGGACGTGTCTCTATAGTTTTGTCAACCGCGCGCTTCGCGACATTTCGGCACGACGCATCCGGGCGCCTTGCGCCCCCGCCTCCTCTTCGGTTGACCTCGCCGCCCGCTAGGCCGCGTACGGGACGGCGTCGCGCATGATCGCGTAGATGACCTTGAGCCTCTTCCTCGCGACCGCCTTCAGCGCCTTGCTGTGCCTCATCCCCCTCGCCCTGCACTCCTCGTAGTACCTCCCGAACCTGTTGTCCGTGCCGATGAGGGAGTTGCAGCTGAATATGAGCAGGTTCTTGAGCTGCCTGTTCCCGCCGTGCTGCGGCGACGTCGACCTGATGCTGCTCCCGGAGCGCCTGTCGCGCGGCGCCACGCCGCAGTAGCTCGCGAGCTCGTCGTGTCCCCTGAACGCGGATATGTCGATCGACGTCACCAGCGCCGCGGCGGTCTTGGGGCCGATCCCGGGCACCGTGAGGAGGCACTCGTAGACCTCGTCGCCCGCCAGCGAGTCGGCCACGAGCGAGTCGAGCTCCTCGATGTCAGCGTCGAGGGAGGCTATCTCCCGGGCGAGTATCCGGACCGCGACGTCCTCGCCGGCCGGCAGGCGCCTTCCCGAGCGCGACGAGGCCAGCAGCGCCTCCCAGAGCCTCCTGGCCCCCGCCACGGGGGCGCCCGCGCGCCTGGCGGCGCTCGAGAACCTGCGCCAGCCGGCGGCGGAGCACCCGGCGGCCCCGCCGAACTTGGCCAGCATCGACACCTGCCATCGGCTAGACGGGTCGACCGCGCCCTCGAGCGCGGGATCGGCCTCGAGCAGGGTCGCGCGGAGCCTGTTCTTCGCGCGGGTCCTGGCGGACGACGCGAACTCGCGCTGCGACGACAGGATCCGCAGCGAGGCGGTCCCCTCGGGCTCCTCGGGCGCCGGCCTGAGGGCGCGGGGCACGCCGAGCGCGGTGCGCGCGATTACCTCGGCGTCGATGGCGTCGGTCTTAGCGATGCCGGGGAACATCCCGCGGGCCTGCTTCTCGGCATATCCGGGCAGGTAGGCGCAGGGGTTCCCGTGCACATGGGCGCGCGCGAGGACCAGCGCGCCGATGTTTCGCTTCTGGTCGACGACGACCAGCGCGCCGGAGCCGGCACGCTCGAGCAGCCGGTCGATGTCGTCGGGCCTGTTGGCCAGCTCGGCCCTGAAGGCGACGCGCCCTCCCACATCGAGCGCGCACGCGCTGTGCGAGCTCTTCCCGACGTCGATCCCAAGGTAGGCCACGGACATCTCTTCAGCAGGCATGGTGTATCCTCTCCCTTGAGCCGGCCGTAAGCCGCGGAGGCGAACACCCACATTACCCGGCCGTGGCCCGGTCCGGGCCCGGCACATCTCTATTCAGTCGTTCCCCGCGGCACCTCCCGCCCCGGCGGCAACACGTCCCGGGCCCTCTACGGGGCAGGGGCTGACGGCCGTCCGGGGCGGTCGGCCAGCGACCACCGGTACGGCTCAATCGTATAGCCATGCAACGGAAAAGAGCCGCCCTTTCGGACGACTCAAACTGTAATGGGGCTTTTTTAGCTACCTCGCTGAGCATACGTAAAAGAGGCCGAGGCCGCTCCGGTGTGTGCTGGAGTGGCCTCGGTTTTGTGTCTGCGTATGATCGACCTAGAGCTCGTCTTGGGGGACGACAGCCGTAAGTTGCTCGTTCTCAAATACCGCAGCAAGTCCGTGTTCGGGGTCAAAGCGATAGTTGCACATGAGCGCTGCTTTGCGAGCATCATCGCTCCGAAGTACCACGATACTGGTCGGAATAACGTATCTAAAGATGTTTGTAATGGGGCCCTCGATCTGATCGCCGTCTCTTTCGAGACAATAATCTTCGATCGCTTCCTTGCTGTCCTCAACGGTATCCCAGCTTGCAAGCAGGGCGCCCTTTGCTTCCTTTTGAATGTCGAGGACGCCTTGGTCCGAGTCACACTCGTAATAGACGGGGAGCGAGAAATCCCTGCCCCACAGATTCATGCCGTTAGTCATCGAAGCCGCCAATCTGATTCAGTATGTTTTTGATTTCGCTTACGCCGCCGAGATGGCTGCACACCTTGTGAACTTCGGTCGGAACAAGAGAGCACGTCTTCTTATCATTGTGTTCGTGCCAGGTGTACTCATTTGCCTCGCGCCATTTCTTGACATCCTGGTGCGTCCAATCATCTTTGCCATCGCGTTGCTCAAGGTTCCAAGCTTTTGCGCATTCAGTGTCTGCCTTTTCATAGTTGCCGACAATGCGTTCGCCGTTCTCGCCCATCTGCGAAAGCCTATGCTGGCTCATGCCTTGTATGGTTACTTTCGCTTCAGAGATAGGGTTGAAGTCAGGAATTCCATCCTTGTAATTGATGCCCTCAAGACCTTTGTTTCGAAGAATCTCGCGGACCCTATCGGCTGTGGGAATAAACATCGATTCCCCTCGGTCACCCGACCATTTTCCGTTTGGATTCTCGATGCTCGGTGTACGGTCCAGCCTCTCCTTATAGCTCGAAGGATAATCGCACGATTCCACCGAGGGTCTAATCAATTTGTCGGGATCGATGGATTCGTTACGGCCGGCATTTTTAACCTCTGCCTTGGTTTCCTTTGATTCGGGGCCAATGAGTTTATCAGGATTGAACCCAAGTTTATCGCCTAGCTTGGCCACGCCGCCTTTCATTTGCTTGAACTCCATTAGCTCACCTCGCTATTCTCGTTCCAGTTGTGCCAATCGGAATATGCTTGGGTATCTTGCATTTGCAGACACAAGACATCGGTCATGATGCCCTGGATGATGACCTGCCTGGTGCGGCTGTCGATATCGCGGTCGATTGAGGACCTGAGTGCCGCGTCCGCCGCCATTGTCCATTGTTCGGCTTCATCGCTGCACTCGCGTTCGTCCTCGACCGCTTTGGCAACGTTGGGAAACAGTGTGCTCATTATGGGTCCCAGCTTGGTCATGCGCGGTTCGGCGGGTGGGTTTTGAACGGTGCGCAGGATCTTGACCTTTGTAGACGCGTCGATATGGAGGCGATCGAGCCGTTCGCGAATGCTGTGCAGCTCCGTCTTGGTTCCGATGCTGATTCCGTAGGCCAGCATGCGCGCTACGGCAAGGGCATCATCGCTCTGGTTGCTTGCGACATCGTCGATGGGGCGGCTGTATGCAAAGTGCTCGCCATCCTCTGCTTTGGCGATCTTGCAGAGCACCGGCTCAACCCAATCGTTTTGGTAAATGGCCGCAACGCCTTTAGGCAGGCGTGCCGGTTCGACGATCTGTTGGTCGTTGAGGTTGGCGGCGCGACCGGCGAGCTCGCGGTCCGAAAGATCGGGCAGGCGATGGATGATCTTGGTATTTGTGTTGCGAATGGCTGCCATATCGAGAAGTCCGGGCGCCTGGTCGGCGATGATGAAGCCTTCGCCGTATGTACGCATCTCGGCGATGGCATTTGAGATCATCTCGACGCTCTTGCCTGTCAGGTCGCCGCTTTCCGAGCCTTGGCTGCTCGACGATCGCTTAAGCAGGTTGTGCGCCTCTTCAAGCACGGTCAGATGGCGAAGTGGCTGGTTCATGCCCTTTTTCTCGGCCATGCGATGTTCTTGAAGTTTGAGTACAAGAAGACCCATGAGTAGGGATTTTGTTTCGGCGGAGCCAATGCGCGATAGGTCGATGACTGTGTTGGCGTCAAAAAGCACGGTGGCGTCGACTTCGTTCGACGAAAGCATCATGCCGTTGAGCCCGTTGGTGAGTGAATTGAGACGTGTGAGCAGCGAACCCTTGTAGGCGCCCTTATTTTCGGCGTCGTACTCGCTGGAATCGAGAATCTCGCGGACGTTGCGGGCAACATCTGCAAAGCAAGGAAAGAGATCGGCTCCATATGGGTTATCAGAAGCGGCAAGGTCCCATCCACAGTCTTCGTATGACCTGGCGACGGCGTCTTTAAGGACGGCGGGCATGGCGGCGTACATGGGCCAGCAGACATTAAAGATCTCAACGAGTCGGTCGAGGTGTTCCAGCACATGGATGCCGGACGGGAAGCTAAAAGGATTGATACGCAGGAGCGGCGTGAATTCTGGATTGGTTCCAAAGACGTTTACGTCTTCGCGGGCTCCATACACGTCCTTGTATTCGCCCTTGGCAGGTTCAATGACAAGGAAGTTGACTCGCTGATCGAGCGCTTGGTCGAGGATGCGACAGACGGTATTGGTCTTTCCTGCGCCGGTGCTGCCCGTAACAAAGGTGTGCGAGGCAAGTGAGTCCTTTGACAGGAACGTTTCGATGCGTTCCTCGCGATGCATATGGAAAACCTTGCCTATGCAAAGGCCCTGCTGAGGCTGCGTACCATCGAACGTAGAGACGTTGCGCCCAAAAGAAGCGCATTCGATAACGGGCAACCCTGGGACGGACTTCTTGGGAAAGTTGAGCGAATAGGCCAGCTCCTTGCCCGAAAGGGCAGTCGTTGCATCGACCGTTGCCGGATAGACCGAAAAGCTCGGATGTTGATCGAGCAGGGCGGGGGAGAGGGCAAAAGCAGGATGGCGCAAATCGCGAAGGTAGGAGCAGATTGCCGTGGCGTCGGCGCTTTGCTCTCCAAGGTCTCCGCGCCAGAGGTTTACTGCAGCCTGAGACATATAGGATTCTTTGCCCTGGGTGAGGGCGAGATAGGTGTGGGCAACGTTATTCGCGACGTTGTGGTCTTCTGCTAGCACGTAGGCGCAAAAGTCCCACATGCCGAGTGCCGAGGCAAGGTCGTAGCGCTTCATTTGCAACTCAAGTATTTCGAGCGCGTGTTGGATGGAGTAATTCTTGAACGTCTGCGTGATGCCTTCGTCGGCGCCGATGGTAGCGGTGACCGTGCTTGAGCGTGCGAACGATCCGCCAAAGTTGGCACCTAGATTTACTGCCTGCGAAACACCGGAAGTCACGGAAGCTCCCTTAGAGACAGCCTTGCCAACACCGCTGGTGACGGCTTTGCCGAGCGTGTTGGATATGGCCTTGCCGGTAGATGAGCTTGTACCTGTTGCCGTGGACGTGGAGTGCGACGAACCCTCCGTGTGACTTGCGGATACGCCTAAGTCAACGCCTCCGCTCGAGGACTCATTCCTGCCGTCGGTGACCGTATCCGTGATGCTTTCGGTCGATGTGGACGAGTCGGTTACGCTCTCGTTGCTCGATTCCGAGGTCGACTCGTTTGTCGAGTCCGTTTCGTTGTAGTTTTGAGCAACAGCCTGATTATTTCCCACCTGTCTGCCGGCGCTCACACCTGCATTGATGCCAATCGTCGCGGACGATCCGATGGAGTCGTTCTGGTGATGGGTGTAGTTGGTCGTCCATGAGGCATAAGGCGTTAGCAGTGAGTGGAGTTCGGCGAGGCGGAGTTTGCGCGATTCGATATCATGGATCGGGGTTGCGAGCAGCACGATAGTGTAGTCTTCGCTCGGCCTACCGGGCACAATGCCGTCGAGAACCTTCTCAATAGTTTGCGTGACGAACTTCTCGTTCTTTTCGGCTGGAATATTCGAAACGGCGGCAACCGAAGACGGGCGTCGATTGTCTAGACACGGAATGGGACCGCGGTTGGCGGGCCCCACTTCGGAACCGGGGAAGTTGCCCCTCAAGGCATCCGACATGCGCCGGGAAAAATTATCGGCGTCGATGTTGTCGCGAGCATTGTCGCTATTGACGACTGCGAGAAATACCTCGGTGCTTGCGCTGGTTCGATTAAAGATCAGCGCAATGTTGCATTCTTCGTCAGAAAGAACGTCGTATACATTTACAAGCTTCTCGAGACTGTCCTCGTTGGGATCGACGATCCACTTCGTGATATTCATGAAGCGGATGTTGTTGTCGGCGTTAAAGCCCATGGGGTATTCAATGGAGGGGTCAATCGGCGCGTAAACATTTCGCAGCTGCGGCAGATAGGCGTTGTGAAGCTCAACGGCGGCAGTTGCCAAGAGCCGATTGGTGAGCTCGACAGCTTGCTCGTCTGCCGGATTCGGCTTTTCTGACAAGTATGCTGTTCGCTTTTGGTCGACCTCATCGAGCTGGGAGCTGCTGAGTACCGAGACGGTTGCGACCGCGTTGCCGGCTTTATCGGCAGCGCGCATAATCGCGTTTTTGATGCCCATACGATCAGCCTATTCCTTCCAATTAATGACGCGCGCAATGTATTCTTTTCGATTGTTGAGTGTCTCGAGTTTTGCCTCGAGAGCGTTGATCTCCGCGGTTTGCCTGTTGATGTCTTCGACATGGCCATGGAGCACCGGGTTGTAGTCGGTGATATTGCTCGTAATTTGGCCAAGCAGCTCGTTGAGCCATTCGGTAAAGCCGTAGGTATGCTCGCGCTCTATTTCGGCGCGTGCTTCGCAGAAACACCGTGAGATTTCGCGGTTGAATTTATCTTCGACTTTCCTAAGCAAAAGCTTGTCGGATTTAAAGATGACACGGTCCATGAGCTTCAGTTCGGTAAAGTCTGCCTTGCTGAAAATGGGGCCCTTTGTCTTATCGAGCGCGAGGCCACGATATTTAAGAATGATATCGCCGACCTCTTGGCGCTTTTCTTCGGAAAGAGGATTGTCACTGCTGGTAGCGATGCGATAGAGGGCATCGCGGCTATGCTCCGCACAATCCTTCCAATAGCTTTGCGACAGCTCATCGATGGTCTGAGCTATTTGCTCGGTACATTCGTCATAGTGATTGATGACCTCGTTAAAGAGTTGGTCAGCGGCATCTTTGTCGGCTGTTCTTTCGGCAGCCTTTGCATCGGATCTTTTGTGAAATGCATCGGTTATGTCATCGCAAAGACCCTTGCCAACGTCCGCAAGGCCACCCGTTGGACAAGGTTCACTATCCTTTTGCGCATTGACCTGGCTTCCCTTTATGGAGTCGCCGAGCCTATTGAAGAAGTTGGGTGCAATCGAATCAAATGCTTTCGCTGCCGCGATTGAGCGTTTTGAGTACTCGAGCCCCTCTCGCTTTTCCTCGGTAATGGCGTTTTGGCGTGCCTGGAGCGCATCAAGACTGGTCTCCCATTGTTTGGCCGAAACCCTCTTGTCGATTGTTTCCCTATAGCTTGCCGAAGCATCTTCCTTTGCATGCTCCTTGCAGGCTTCGAGCTGATCGATAAGAGCGCGCTTATCCTCTTCGAGTTCGGCTTCTCGCTGCGCTTTCTTTTGTTCAAGGTCGGTTTTCTTGTCGGCAATCTCTTCTTCGGTTATGCCGACAATTTCTTGCAGAAGTGATTCCGACCTGCTGCATTTGTTATATGCGGAGTACCGTTCGGCAAACAGGCGTATTTCGTTCTCGATGCAAAAGAGTCCGCTATTGGCAAGAAGGAGGTCCTTGCAAGCCTCGGATTCGCGATTGGTTCTGCGCGAGATCTGTCCCGGAAGGATATCGTAACGGTAGAGCGTTTTGTAGAAGCGGCTTGTCGGGACGGTGTATTTACGCTGCTGGTCTTCGAATCTTTCGGCATAGTTGTCGCTTATAAACTCGCCGGAGTTCTTTGAGCCTAGGCCGAGGATGGAAGAAACAAAGTAGATACCTTGACCATAGAGCCTGGACGGAATGAACTGGCGCATGATGTCCGAGACTCGTTCGTCGTCAAACCCGCCTTTGGGAAGGTCGGCGGAATCCGCCTTGTTGACTACGATCATGGCAAAGCGTTCATCGATTGCGGGGATCTCCTTTATTTCGTTGGAGAGGTTCTCGTTGTCTTTCGTGTCGAGTGTGGTGTACTCGGCAACGAAAATGGGAAGACCGTTCGAGAGGCCTTCCATGGCTTGTTTGAGCACTCGGGCGTGATCGACGTTGGAGGCAGAGTTTGACCCCGGGGTGTCAAAGATGACAAACTCCCTGTCGTGAGGCCATGGATCGGTATCGCTAAAGGGCACTTCGATTCTGATCAGATCGGAGATGGTCCGGTCGTCTTCATCGGCATGGTATGAGTTAAGAACCTTGAGGGCGCTGTTCATATGAGAGGCCATGCCGGGCATGGAGTCGGCGACTTTGGCCGCGATCTTGTCGTATAGGGGCTCCCCCACAAGCTCTTTGTTTTCCATGAGGCCATCAAGATCAAAGCGCAGCAAGAACCGCCTGCTGCCACAGGAGAATTGAACCATTGCGCGATCTCGGTCTTTTGAACGTTTGATTTGAAATATGCGGGCCGTTACAGGCTCGTCGCCGCTGGGAAGGATCTCCATGCCAATGAGGGCGTTGATGAGCGTCGATTTGCCTGCACTATAGTTGCCGAGCACACACAGCGGGATGATGTCGCTCGAGACATCGGTGAACTTCCTAATTTGCTCAGAGACTTTTGTTCGCTCGGAGACTGCTTCGTCTACAAGCCCCTGGATTTCTCTGAAGACTTCGACAATTTCCGGCAAGACGTCACGGGCGTTTGATAGATAGCGCTCGTCTCGTATGACCTCGTATGTATTGGCACGTGGCCCTTCGGTGCAGATGGCGAGCAACTCCTGCCATTCGTCGTCTGCTCCTTCAAAATGCAATTCAATTCTGTCGCCACCACCAAACTCTTTGGCGAGGATGTCGATGATCTCTTCGGCCTTAAAGGGGAAGAAACCATTAACGATCTTCGTGCTATGGAGCGCGCTATTGGGATTTGTAGATGTCGTTATTTCTTGCCAGCCGTTATCCCATCGGAAGAACCGGACAATTTCTTGATATGGATTGCTGACGATCTTGATTTTAATGTCTGCCATCGTTCAACTACCTTTAGTAGATCAGGTGCGGGAATATGCCGCCTTTATCATAGGGTAGCCGCCCGTGCGGACACCCCTCTATTCGCTCGGCGGCATCTCGGCAGTACCATTTATTTGGCAAGATCCTCGCCATCGCCGTAATGTTCCCGGCCATACGCCGCGCAAAGCCCGTCGCCTAATCACGTCCCCTCATCAATTGCGGTGGAATAGTTCCTGTTTAAGGCCTCTGAAGGCCCAGGCAGGAACTATTCCACCGCAACTTATTTTGGGGGAGAGGATACAAGCCGGGCATACAATGGATGTCGTTGTGTTGAGCTTATCGGGAGGTTGCTATGTGGGCATACGAGACGACGTTCTATCAGATCTATCCGCTGGGCTTTTGCGGTGCCCCGCGCGAAAACGCCGCGCCCGTTGCCGAGGATGAGCTCGCCCAAGCCGCCGCAGCAGCCAATCCCGATGCCCCCATCATGAAGATCGCCCAATGGGCCGACTACCTGCAGGAACTTGGCGTTGGCGCTGTGCTTATTAACCCGCCGCTCGAGTCCGACAGCCATGGCTACGACACGCGTAGCCTGCGTCATATCGACCGTCGCCTGGGTGGGGACGCCGACTTTGCCGCCGTGTGCGAGACGCTGCACGCTCATGGCATCCGCGTGGTGCTCGATGCCGTCTTCAACCATGCCGGTCGTGGCTTTTGGGCCTTCCGCGATGTGCGGGAGCGCAAGTGGGACTCGCCCTACAAGGACTGGTTCCACATCAGCTTTGACGGTGACTCGTGCTACGGCGATGGCTTTTGGTACGAGGGCTGGGAGGGTCATTTTGAGCTCGTAAAGCTCAACTTGCAAAATCCTGCCGTAGTCGATTACCTGCTCGAGTCCGTGCGCCGCTGGGCAGAGGTCTTTGGCGTCGACGGCTTGCGTCTGGACGTCGCCTACATGCTCGACCGCGACTTCATGCGCCGTCTGCACACTTTTACCCGCGAGCTCAAGCCCGACTTTGCGTTGATCGGCGAGACGCTTCACGGTGACTACAACCAGATCGTCAACGACGAGATGCTCGACTCCTGCACCAACTACGAGTGCTACAAGGGCCTGTACTCCAGCTTTAATTCGGTCAACATGTTCGAGATCGCCCACTCGCTGCATCGCCAGTTTGGCGGCGATCCGTGGTGCATCTACCGCGGCAAGCACCTGCTGTCGTTTGTCGACAACCACGACGTACCGCGCCTGGCGAGCATCCTCACCGACAAGTCCTGCCTGCGTCCCGCCTATGGCATGCTCTTTGGTATGCCGGGTATTCCGTGCGTCTACTACGGCAGCGAGTGGGGGATTGCCGGCGAAAAGGGCGGTCCCGATGGCGATTGGGCGTTGCGTCCTGCGCTTGACGAGCCGGCGCCCAATGAGCTGACGGCATTCATCACGCAGCTGACGCACCTGCGCTCGGCAAACGACGCGGCGGCCCGTGCCCTCAACTACGGCGCCTATCGCAACGTGGTAATCCAGAACAAACAGCTGCTGTTCGAGCGCGCCTGCGACGACGCGACGGTGCTCGTGGCGGTGAATGCCGTGGACGAGCCCTATACCTTTGGGGCCGGCGAACTCAACGGCTCCTTCGTGGACCTGCTTGCCGGCGATGCGCCCACGGTCGAGCTGTCGGGCTCCCTTGAGCTCGCGCCCTACGAGGTGCGCTATCTGCTGAGGGTCTAGCTCATGACTGCGCCGGATGAGCGATATCAACATATTGAGCATGGGTTTGAGCCCGTGTTTGACGAGCGCTCGCGCATCTTGGTGCTGGGTTCGTTTCCCTCGGTGCTCTCGCGCGCCAACGCCTTCTATTACGGCAACCCACAGAACCGGTTTTGGCGTGTGATGGCGGCGTGTCTCGGCGTGCCCGTGCCGCCCAACGAGGGGGAGCCTTTGGCGGACGGTGGGCCCGCGACGCTTGACGCCTCGATTGTCGCCAAGCGAGCTATGCTGCTGAACGGCGGCGTGGCCCTGTGGGACGTGATCGAGAGTTGCGACATTAAGGGCTCGAGCGACGCCAGCATTCGCAACGTCGTGCCGGCACATATTGAGCACATCACCGATGCTGCGCCTATCGAGTCCGTTGTTTGCAACGGCGGAACGGCCGGGCGGCTCTACAAGCGCTACCTGCAAGAACGCACGGGGCTGCCGGCTATCGTCTTGCCGTCGACAAGTCCCGCCAACGCGGCATGGCGCCTGGATCGGCTTGTCGAGCGCTGGCGCGATGCCGCTGACTGGGCGGCTTCTTAATTTAGATGTATGAGCGACTGCCGAGATATTTCATAGCGATACGCCAAATCGGTGCGGACAGCGCGGGTTTGGCATAAACCATGCCATCGGTGTTGACGTCCTCGGCATTGCCGCCGCCGAGTCGCTGCGCATGCTCCACCGAGCACCCCATGCGTACAGCACCTACGAGCTTGTCCATAGCTTCGGAAAACGGTCGGCGCAAGAGGCCCATGCGCGGGGATCGGCGAAGCGCTGCGATGCCGGCGCCGGTGCAGACGGTGATGCCGCCACACCACGACAGTCCTCGATGCTCACATGCTTCACGCAGGCGGCCAACTACAACGTGCGCCTGTTCAGCGCTTCCGTAGGCAGCTTGAACAGCGACATAGACGCGCGTTTCCGCACCCCCAAGGCAATCAAGCGTCTGTTCAACGACGGCCATCGCCTTGCCATTGGGCGTATCCTCAACGGCGAATACGATGCCGTCCGTAACGCTGCTGGCATCATCCGTCCCCAGATCGACCGGGCGGGGGAGTGCGGTGCCGGAAAGTTGAGCATAGGCGGCGATGGCATCCTGCAGGTCCCAGAGCAAAAACTCAAGATCGGCGCTATTGGGAATACTGATATACGCAATAGTTTGCAGCGTTTTGGGCTTATCGCCGCGCGCGATCGTCTCCATGCCATCTCCTTTCCGGTTCATTTCCGTTTAGGTTACACCGTCCGGCGGCGCCTCGCCGCGCTATCCTAGTGCAACCCTTACGAAAGGAACGCCATGCGCCTGCCCATGAATACCTCGCTTGCCACGCTCAAGCCCTCCGGCATCCGCCGAATCAACGCGCTCGCCACCCAGCACCCAGGGTGCATCGCGCTTGCGCTTGGCGAGCCTGATTTTCCCACGCCCGACGTGATTAGCGCCGAGGTGATCGCCTCGCTGAGCCGCGGCGACACGCACTACCCGCCCAACAACGGTCGTCCCGCCCTGCGCGAGGCGTTATCTGTCTATATGGGGGACGCGAGCCTTACGTTTTCGGCCGACGAGGTCATCCTGACCGACGGTGCGACCGAGGCTCTGTCGGCAACATTCATGGCTATGCTCAACCCCGGCGACGAGGTCATTATCCCCACGCCGGCTTTTGGCCTGTACGAGAGCATCGTCGTGGCTAACCACGCCAAGGCAGTCTTTTTGGATACGGAGCCCGCGCAGTTTCAGATCGACGAGGAAGCGCTTCGCGCTTGTGTTACCCCGGCAACCAAGGCTATCGTCATCTGCTCGCCCAACAACCCCACGGGCTGCATTCTCAATGCGGCATCGCTCGACGCCGTAGCGCGTGTGGCAGAGCGGGCGGGCATCTACGTAGTCTGCGACGACGTCTACAACCGTCTCGTCTATGTGGACGGCTATGAGCGCTTTGCCCAGCGCCACCCGGAACTGCGCGAGCAGACGGTCGTCATCGAAAGCTTCTCGAAGCCCTGGGCCATGACGGGCTGGCGCCTGGGCTGGCTTGCAGCCGCGGCCCCCGTTATCGCCGAGATCGCCAAGGCTCACCAATACTTAGTGTCGAGCGCCGTCTCCTTCGAAATGGACGCAGCGGCTCGAGCCCTCACCGTCGACCCCACCCCCATGCTCGAAGTCTACCGAGCCCGCCGCGAACGCGTGCTCGCAGCCCTAGACGCCATGGGACTCGACGTAGTGGAGCCCGCAGGCGCCTTCTACGCCTTCCCGAGCATCAAACAATTCGGCCTAACAAGCGAGGACTTCTGCATCAAAGCTATAAAGGAGGCCAACGTAGCCCTAGTCCCAGGCGACTGCTTCGGTACCGAAGGCCACATCCGCCTAAGCTACTGCGTCTCCGACAAAGACTTGGACGAAGGCCTAACCCGCCTGTCCACCTTCGTTTCAACCCTATAGCCCAACGGGACCCAACCCATCAGCCCACCGACATAAGGGTTATGTGTGGGGCGCGCCGCTCAACGGGCGCGAGGATTCGCGGCAAAGTTACCGTAGCTCCGGCCGGGAGGGGCAGGGCGAGTTTTCCGTAGATTCCGCACGAGCCGGAAAGCACTTAATGTGCTTTCCGAGCGAGCCAGGACCTGACCGAGCGGAAAACTCGCCCTGCCCCTCCCGGCCGGAGCGTATGCAGGGTTTGTGTGCGAATCCTCGCGCCCGTTGACCGGCGCCGGGGTCCCCGCCATAATACTTTCGGTTCACGCACGAATCCGCTGCCAGAGACAGCCGGCGCAAACGGGCTTTGCCCGCGAGCTTAATGGGACATCCCGCCAGCCGAGGTGGTCGAGTAGATATGTCTTCTCGCCCCCGTCGCTCATGCAGCGCGGGGGCTTTCTTTTTGGACATGCCCCCGTCACGTCCTTGTGGCGGACCGTGCCCGGAAAGAATTCGAGGAGGTGTAATTCATGCCCCAGCAGTACAAAATCGACAAGGTTGCAGAGATCGAGTCCCGTATCGCCGAGAACGCCGGTCTGTTCGTTGTCAACTACAACGGTCTGACGGTTAAGCAGGCTCAGGAGCTGCGTCATCAGCTTCGCGAGCGCGGCGCCGAGATGAAGGTCTACAAGAACAACCTGGTCAAGATCGCTCTCAAGAACCAGGAGCAGCCCGAGCTCGACGAGATCCTCGCCGGCCCCGTCGCTTATGTGTTCTACGAGTCCGAACCGGTCGAGGCCGCTAAGGCCCTTAAGGACTTCTCCGCTAAGTCCAAGGGCGTCCTTGAGATCAAGGGCGGTATCTCCGACGGCAAGGCCGTTTCCGCTGATGATGTTAAGGCTATCGCCGAGCTGCCCACCAAGGACCAGCTTCTCGGCCAGATTGCCGGTCTCATCTCCGGTTTCGCTCGCGACATCGCTGTCTGCGTCAACGGCGTTTCCTCTGGTCTCGCTCGTTCGATCCAGCAGGTCTCCGAGCAGAAGGCAGCCTAGTCGCTGTTTTCACCCGCGGCGGCAACGCCGCACCCCTGGCGCATTCGTGCCGTGTTTTAACTGATCTCCGTGCATTTGCACGGAAACCGAAAGGACTTAGAAATGGCTAAGCTTACCACCGATGAGATCATCGATGCTCTTAAGGAAATGACCCTTCTCGAGGCTTCCGAGCTCGTCAAGGCTATCGAGGACACCTTCGGCGTTTCCGCCGCTGCTCCTGCCGCTGTTGTCGCCGCTCCTGCTGCTGGCGCTGCTGAGGCCGAGGAGAAGACCGAGTTTGACGTCGTGCTCGAGGGCTTCGGCGACAACAAGATCCAGGTCATCAAGGCCGTCCGTGAGCTCACCAACCTTGGCCTGAAGGAGGCCAAGGAGGTCGTCGAGGGCGCTCCCAAGGCTGTTCTCGAGGGTGCCAAGAAGGAGGACGCCGAGGCTGCCAAGGAGAAGCTCGAGGCTGCTGGCGCTGCTGTCACCCTCAAGTAATCAGGCTTTCTCGCCAGATTTCTTTGCAGACGGGGTTCGCGTTGCGAGCCCCGTCTTTTTTGTTTTTCGGTTCCTCGACATCGGTTGCTCAAACTGCCATGTTCTGTGATTTGCGTCGTATCGGGTGCCCTGCCGTTGGGCAATAAAATTGCACCATTCGAGCAATAATTTGCGTTGACCTGCTGAAGAATTGTCCCTGCCTTGTAGCGACATATAGTTCCAGCGGTAAGATGCTTGAGTATCGCAATTTGGTCTGCGGCTGTGTGCCGCACGCATGGGGCGCTTTTGCGCCTGCGAAAGGATCTTTGAATAACATGAAGGCAATCATCCCCGCCGCCGGTCTTGGCACGCGTTTTCTGCCTGGCACCAAGTGCACGCCCAAAGAGATGCTGCCGGTGCTCGACAAGCCGGTCATCCAGTATGTCGTCGAGGAGGCACTCGACCCCGAGGAGGTCGACGATGCCATCATCGTTACTTCTCCCGGCAAGCCCGAGCTGCTGAACTACTTCCAGCCCGATCGCTCGCTCGAGAACCTGCTGCGCGAGCGCGGCAAGAACGCCTATGCCGATGCCGTCGCCCACGCTGGCGGTATGCCGGTCGACTTCCGTTATCAGTACGAGCCCAAGGGCCTCGGCCATGCTATTCGCTCTGCTGCCGACGCCGTGGCAGGGGAGAACTTCCTGGTTCTTCTGGGCGACTACGTTGTGCCTAACCGCGACATCTGCGACAAGATGCTCGCCGTTTCCAAGGAGCACGGTGGCGCTTCGGTTATCGCCGTCGCTGCTTGCTCGCCCGAGGAAGTCAGCCGCTACGGTGTTATCGCCGGCGAGCGCGTCGGTTCGCTCGAGGGCGCCGAGGACGTTGCCGATGCCGAGCCGGGCGCTGTCTGGCGTATCGGCGGTCTGGTTGAGAAGCCCGCTCCCGAGGCTGCTCCGTCCAACCTGTACATCGTCGGTCGCTACCTGCTGAGCCCGCTGGTCATGGACTTGCTGGCAGATCAGCAGGCCGGCAAGGGCGGCGAGATCCAGCTCACCGACGCCATGGCCCGTTCGCTCGACCGCGAGGCCATGTACGCCGTCGTCATCGACCCGCTGTCGGGCTACGACACCGGCACTCCCTCTGGCTGGATGGCCACCAACGCCCTCATTGCTGCAAGCGACCCCCGCTTTGCCGATGCCTTCTGGGACGCCATCGACGAGCGCGGTGGATTGATGCGCAAGTAAGCCTTCGGGCATCGATATTTACGGGCGCGGACCTCGGTTCGCGCCCGTTTTTTATAAGAGCTGCGATTGCCGGCCCCTGTTCACAGAAAATATATGAACAGATGTTCGATACACATGCATCTACCTGCGTGTTTTCTGTCGAAAAACTTTGCTACTCCAAAAACTCAATCGCGTCAAGGCTTTTCTTGCTCAACGGTCGGTACCTGATAAACTATTAGGTTGCGATAACTGGCGAAGCTATGCCTCGCCAACCCACCGAGCATTTCCGTGAAGGAGGAAAAACCTGGTGACCTACGCATACACTGCCACTGAGCGCAAGCGCGTCAGCTTCGGGAAAATCCCGGAGGCCATGGAGCTCCCCAACCTTATCTCTGTTCAAAGGGAATCCTTTGAGCGTTTTAAGGACGAGGGCCTTCGTGAGGCGTTCAAGGAATCCAGCCCCATCCAGAGCCAGAACCATGTTCTCGAGGTTACCTTCGGCGAGCATCAGTTCGGCGACCCCGCGCATACCGTCGAGGAGTGCCGCGAGAAGGATATGACCTATCAGGCTCCGCTTCTGACCGACGTCCGTCTTACCAACAAGGAGACCGGCGAGATCAAGGAGCAGCTCGTCTTCATGGGTGACTTCCCCATGATGACTGATCAGGGCACCTTCATCATCAACGGTACTGAGCGTATCGTCGTCTCGC
Organism: Collinsella sp.; assembly: GCA_018368345.1. GTDB lineage: Bacteria > Actinomycetota > Coriobacteriia > Coriobacteriales > Coriobacteriaceae > Collinsella. Next base: position 233,716 of record JAGZEK010000001.1, on the reverse strand, counting down.
AGCTCGTCCGCTCCCCGGGCGTGTACTACAGCTCCGAGATGGATTCGGGCAAGCAGATCTACAAGGCCCAGATCATCCCGTCTCGCGGTGCTTGGCTCGAGTTTGAGGTCGACAAGCGCGACCAGCTCATGGTCTCCATCGACCGTAAGCGCAAGCAGAGCGCCACGATGTTCCTGCGCGCCCTTGGCATCGCCGTCACCAACGACGACATCATCGAGCTGCTCGGCAACTCCGATGTGATCAAGCGCACCCTGGAGCGCGATACCGCCCTCACCCGCGAGGATGCCCTCATCGAGATCTACCGTCGCCTGCGCCCGGGCGAGCCTCCCACCGTGGATGCTTCCCGCAGCCTGCTCGAGGGCCTGCTCTTCAACCCGCAGCGCTACGATCTGGCCCGCGTCGGTCGTTACAAGGTCAACAAGAAGCTCAACCTCACCACCGAGGAAGAGGTCACGGTGCTCACCGACGAGGATATCGTCGCTACGCTGCGCTACCTGCTGTCCCTCGCTGCCGGCGAGCAGGGCTTCAAGGTCGACGACATCGACCACTTTGGCAACCGCCGCATCCGTACCGTCGGCGAGCTCGTCGCCAACCAGTTCCGTATCGGCATGAGCCGTATGGAGCGCGTCGTCCGTGAGCGCATGAGCTCCCAGGACATCGATGAGATCACCCCGCAGTCGCTCATCAACATCCGCCCGATCGTGGCCTCCATCAAGGAGTTCTTCGGTTCCTCGCAGCTCTCGCAGTTCATGGACCAGGCGAACCCCCTGACCGGCCTGACCCACAAGCGCCGTCTGTCCGCACTCGGCCCTGGCGGTCTTGCCGGCCACAAGTCGGGTTCCAGCCGCCGCACTAACGTGCCGACGGCCGTCCGCGACGTTCACAACTCGCACTACAGCCGCATGTGCCCGATCGAGACCCCCGAAGGCCCCAACATCGGCCTGATCGGCTCGCTCGCCCTTTACGCCCGCGTCAACGAGTACGGCTTCATCGAGGCTCCGTTCCGTCGCGTCGAGAACGGCGTTGCCACCGACCAGATCGACTGGATGACCGCTGACGAGGAAGAGAAGCACGTCATCGCGCCGGCCAACACGCCGCTCGATCCCAAGACCAACGAGTTCATCACGACCGATGCCGAGGGCAAGATTGTCCGTCCGCACACCGTGATCGCCCGTACCCGCGACTTCGACGGCTCCTTCGGCGCTCCCGCCGACGTGCCTGTCGAGGACGTCGACTACATGGACGTCTCGCCGCGTCAGATGCTCTCCGTCGCAGCCACGCTGATTCCGTTCCTCGAGCACGACGACGCCAAGCGTACGCTCATGGGCGCCAACATGCAGCGTCAGGCCGTGCCGCTGGTTCACCCTGCCGCTCCCTATGTCGGTACCGGCATGGAGCGTCGCGCCGCCCTGGACTCTGGCGAGGTCACCCTGGCCAAGAACGCCGGCGAGGTCATCTTTGCCGACGCTTCCAAGATTATCGTCAAGCATGCCGGTGGCATGGACGAGTATCACCTGGCCAAGTACCAGCGCTCCAACCAGTCCACTTGCATCAACCACCGTCCGCTCGTGCGTGTCGGTGACACCGTTGAGCAGGGCGAGCCTCTGGCCGATGGTCCTTCGACCGATCATGGCGAGCTCGCACTGGGCCAGAACCTCACCGTGGCATACATGCCGTGGGAAGGCTTCAACTACGAGGACGGTATCGTCGTGTCCGAGCGCCTGGTGGCCGAGGACCTGCTGACGACCATCAATATCACTCGTCATGAGATCGACGCCCGCGACACCAAGCTCGGCCCCGAGGAGATCACCCGCGAGATCCCGAACCTCTCCGAGGACATGCTTGCCAACCTCGACGAGGACGGCATCATCCGCATCGGCGCCGAGGTCGGTCCTGGCGACATCCTGGTCGGCAAGGTCACGCCTAAGGGCGAGAGCGCTCTGACCGCCGAGGAGCGCCTGCTGCGCGCCATCTTCGGTGCCAAGGCTCACGACGTTCGCGACACTTCCCTTAAGATGCCTCACGGCGCTTACGGCCGCGTTATCGACGTCGTCCGCTTTAGCCGCGAGAACGGCGACGACCTGGCCCCCGGCGTTAACGAGCAGGTGCGCGTCTACGTCGCCCAGCGTCGTAAGATCCAGCAGGGCGATAAGATCGCCGGTCGCCACGGCAACAAGGGTGTTATCTGTAATGTTCTGCCGGTCGAGGACATGCCCTACATGGCTGACGGTACCCCGATCGACGTTATTCTCAACCCGCTGGGCGTTCCTTCGCGTATGAACGTCGGCCAGTTGCTCGAGTGCCACCTTGGCTGGGCTGCTGCCTGCGGTTGGGATACCGAGGATGCCGACTCCGACAAGTATGTCCCCGGTCCGTTCTTCACCGCGACGCCCGTCTTCGACGGCGCCAAGGAGGACGAGATTGCCGAGGTTATCCGTCGCGCCAACAAGAACATGCTCAACAAGGCTACCGCTGCCTTTGGCGATCACATGCGCCCCGAGTTTGTCACTCAGCTTGACGAGCGCGGCAAGACCCGTCTGTTCGACGGCCGCACCGGCGAGGAGTTCCGCGAGCCCATTACCGTGGGCACGTCCTACATCCTCAAGCTCGGCCACATGGTCGACGACAAGATCCACGCCCGTTCGACCGGCCCTTACAGCCTGGTTACCCAGCAGCCTCTGGGCGGCAAGGCTCAGTTCGGCGGCCAGCGCTTCGGCGAGATGGAAGTTTGGGCACTGTACGCTTACGGTGCTTCCAACGTCCTGCAGGAGATCCTGACCGTCAAGTCCGACGATACCGTGGGCCGCGTCAAGACCTACGAGTCCATCGTCAAGGGCGAGAACGTTCCTGTCCCGGGTATCCCCGAGTCCTTCAAGGTTCTCGTCAAGGAGATTCGCTCCCTCGCGCTGGACATCGAGCCCATGCACGATGCCGACGAGGACGCCTCCGCCCCTGTGACCGCCGAGGAGACCTCTGCTCTCGACGACCTGGCTGCGCTCGCCGGCGTTGACGCCGACGTCGAGGCCCAGGATGCCGAGACCGCCGAGGCACCCGAGGCTGTCGCCGCCACGACCACTGATAAGGAGTAGTTGACTGTGGCAGATTTCGAAGCTACTGATTTTGACTCGGTAAAGATCTCCCTTGCCTCCGCCGACCAGATCCGTTCCTGGTCGCACGGTGAGGTCAAGAAGCCGGAGACCATTAATTACCGTACCCTCAAGCCCGAGAAGGACGGCCTGTTCTGCGAGAAGATCTTCGGTCCCGCCAAGGACTGGGAGTGCTCCTGCGGCAAGTACAAGGGCATCCGCTTTAAGGGCATCGTCTGCGAGCGCTGCGGCGTCGAGGTCACCTCGGCCAAGGTGCGTCGCGACCGCATGGGTCACATCGAGCTCGCCGCTCCCGTGTCCCACATCTGGTACTTCAAGAGCCCCACGAGCTTCCCGATGAGCCGTATGCTCGACATCAAGTCCAAGGACCTCGAGAAGGTTCTGTACTTTGCCAGCTACATCATCACCGAGGTCGACTACGAGGCTCGCGAGGCCGACGCTGACGACCTGCGCGAGGAGCTCGCCGCCGATCTGGAAGAGATCGATGCCGAGTGCGCCCGCCAGATCGAGTCCCTCAAGGAGCAGGGCAACCCCGAGAACTTTGACGAGTTCTCCGACGAGGAGCCGCTGACCCCCGAGGAGATCGCCTCTGGCATCGTCGACATCGAGGAAGAGTGCAAGGACGAGAAGCAGCTCCGCACGGACGCCTTCAACGCCTTCATGAAGCTCACCGAGCGCGACCTCATCTCCGATGAGCCACTGTTCCGCGAGATGACCCGTTACTACTCCATGTACTTCAAGGGTGGTATGGGTGCCGAGGCCGTCCGCGACCTGCTCGCTGCCATCGACCTCCCCTCCGAGGCCGAGAAGCTCAAGGCCATCATCGCCGACGAGGACTCCCAGAAGCAGAAGCGCGAGAAGGCCGTCAAGCGCCTCGAGGTCGTTGACGCCTTCCTGAAGGGCGGCAACAGCCCCGCGAACATGATCCTGGACGTCATCCCGGTCATTCCGCCCGATCTGCGCCCGATGGTCCAGCTCGACGGCGGCCGCTTCGCCGCATCCGACCTCAACGACCTGTACCGTCGCGTGATCAACCGCAACAACCGACTCAAGCGCCTGCTCGACCTGGACGCCCCCGCGATCATCGTGAACAACGAGAAGCGCATGCTCCAGGAGTCCGTGGACGCCCTGTTTGACAACGGCCGTCGTGGTCGCCCGGTCTCTGGCCGTGGCGGTCGCCCGCTCAAGTCGCTCGCCGAGGCCCTCAAGGGCAAGCAGGGTCGTTTCCGTCAGAACCTGCTGGGCAAGCGTGTCGACTACTCCGGCCGTTCGGTCATCGTTACCGACCCCAAGCTGCTGCTGCACCAGTGCGGTCTGCCCAAGACCATGGCGCTGGAGCTCTTCAAGCCCTTCGTCATGAAGCGCCTGGTCGAGCTTGGCAAGGTCGAGAACATCAAGGGCGCCAAGCGCGCTATCGACCGCGGTGCCACCTTTGTGTGGGATATCCTCGAAGAGGTCATCGACGGCCGCGTCGTGCTGCTCAACCGTGCACCGACCCTGCACCGTCTGTCCATCCAGGCCTTTGAGCCGGTGCTGGTCGAGGGCAAGGCTATCCACCTGCATCCGCTGGTCTGCTCGCCCTTCAACGCCGACTTCGACGGCGACCAGATGTCTGTCCACGTGCCGCTGTCCAGCCAGGCTCAGGCCGAGGCTCGCGTGCTCATGCTCTCTGCGAACAACCTGCGCTCGCCGGCATCCGGCAAGCCGGTCAACATCCCCTCGCAGGACATGATCATCGGTGTGTACTACCTCACCCAGGTCCGCGACGGCCTGCCCGGCGAGAACCACGTGTTCGCCAGCTTCGACGACGCGCTGCACGCCTATGACTGCCGCTCCGAGGTCGACATGCAGGCCAAGATCCAGGTCCGCGTGTCCGCCGAGAACGCCAACGTCATCAACGAGGACGGCACCCGTATCTTCCGCGTCAAGAACGGCAAGAACGAGTTTGTCGACTACGACGTCACCGGCAACAAGACCGCGCGCTTTGAGACCTCTATCGGCCGCATCATCTTCAACCGCCAGTGCCTGCCCGAAGACTACGAGTTCATGAACTACAAGATGGTCAAGGGCGATGTGGCCAAGCTGGTTGCCGACTGCTGCGATCGTTACCCCGAGGCCAAGGTCGGCCCGATCCTCGACGCCATCAAGTACTCCGGCTTCCACTACGCTACCCGCGCCGGCCTTACCATCTCGGTGTGGGACGCTCTCATCCCTGCCGAGAAGCAGGAGCTGCTCGACCGCGCCCAGGCCAACGTCGACCAGATCAACGAGTACTTCGAGGAGGGCTTCATCAACGAGACGGAGCGCCACATCGAAGTCGTTAACGAGTGGACCGCTTGTACCGATAAGGTTGCAGCGCTCATGCTCGACATGTTCGACGAGGAGAACCCGCTGTACATGATGGCCGACTCCGGCGCCCGTGGTTCTAAGACCCAGCTGCGTCAGCTCGGCGGCATGCGTGGCCTGATGGCAGACATGTCCGGCGAGACGATCGACCTTCCCATTAAGGCGAACTTCCGCGAGGGCCTGCTGCCGCTCGAGTACTTCATTTCGACCTACGGCGCCCGTAAGGGCCTGGTCGATACCGCATCCCACACCTCGGACTCTGGTTACCTGACCCGTCGTCTGGTCGACGTGGCCCAGGACGTCATCGTCCGTGAGGAGGACTGCGGTACGCATGAGGGCGTTACCTACAACCTCATCATCCCCGGCACCACCGACCTCAACACCGACCTTGTCGGCCGTTGCTTCATTGAGGACGTCGTGGCCCCCGATGGCACCGTGCTCTTTGAGCAGGACGGCTACATCGAGAAGGTCGCCGACATCCAGAAGATGGTCGATGCCGGCCTTAAGAAGGTCAAGCTTCGCGCGCTGCTCACCTGCCGCTCCAAGTACGGCGTGTGCCAGAAGTGCTACGGCTGGGATCTTTCCACCCGTCGTCCGGTCGCCATCGGTACCGCGGTCGGCATTATTGCCGCCCAGTCTATCGGCGAGCCCGGTACGCAGCTTACGATGCGTACCATTCACTCCGGTGGCGTCGCTGGCGTCGACGATATTACGCAGGGTCTGCCTACGGTCAGCCGTATGTTCGATATCGTCGGCAACGTCAACGAGAAGATCCTGGGTCGCGAGGCCGAGCTGGCTCCGTACTCCGGCCACCTCTCGATTAAGCCCGAGAAGTCCGAGTACGTGCTGACGCTCACCGACTCCGAGGATCACACCCGTGTCCTCGACGAGCGTCGCGTCCCCGCTTCGGTGCGCTTTATGCCCGAGATCGAGGACGGCTGTGAGGTTCGCGCCGGCGACCAGATCACCAAGGGCTTCGTCAACTTTCGCAACCTGCGTAAGCTGACCGACATCGAGTCGACGATGCACACCTTCGTCGAGAGCGTTAAGGACGTCTACACCAGCCAGGGCGTCGACCTGAACGACAAGCACATCGAGGTACTCGCACGTCAGATGCTGCGTCGCGTTCAGATCACCAACCCCGGCGACTCCAAGTACCTGCTTGGTCAGTACGTCGATCGCTACGAGTTCGCCGACGAGGTCGAGCGCGTTGCCCGTCTGGGCGGTCAGGCTCCTGTGGCCGAGCCCGTCATCCTGGGTACGCTCAAGGTCGCGTCCAACATCGACTCCTGGCTGTCGAGCGCTTCGTTCATCCGTACCGCTGGCGTCCTTACCGAGGCTGCCATTGAGGGCAAGGTCGATCACCTGCTCGACCTTAAGTCCAACGTCATCGTCGGTAAGAAGATCCCGGCTGGTACCGGCCTCAAGCCGTACGCCAACGCCAAGCTGACGTATCGCACGGCCGACGGCTATGTCGACATCGACGGCCCGGCTTCGCCCAACGCCAAGTCGCTGCCCGAGTGGGCTCCTGTGGAGCTCAAGGACCTGGACGAGCAGCTCCCGCAGCAGCTCGACTGGGCCGGCTACGACGAGTTCGGTGGTGCTGACGGTTCGTTCACCCGCAACGGCCACACCATCTCCGCCGAGAAGGCTCGCCTGTACCTGTTCGACGACCTGGGCGTGTCGCAGCGCTGGACCAACAAGTTCAGCGAGGTCGGCATCGAGACGGTCGGCGACCTGGTTGGCAAGTCCGAGGAGGATCTGCTGCGCATCGATGGCATCGGTGCCAAGGCAATCGAGGAGCTCCGTGACGGCCTGGAGGCCCACGACCTGCTCTACATCCTCGAGAACAACGACGACGTTGCCGACGAGGAAGACCTCTCGCAGCTGCTGCAGATGGTCTTTAGCCCCGACGGTCCGGACGATATCCTGCTGGGCACCTCCGCTCCGACGCATCACGCCGACGCCGACGAGGAGCTCCTGGGCGCCCCGATCGACGACAAGAAGGCTCCCGCCAACGGCGCGATCAACGAGGACATGGCTTCTCTCGACGAGCTGCTTAACCAGCTCGTGGACACCGACGACGCCGAAGAGGCCAAGGACAACGACGAGGAGTAACTAGTTCCGCCGTTCTAACGAACGGCGGCAACCTCCGTCGCTGCGCGGCCCCCAGAGCTACAATCTGTCATTCAAAAGGCAGGGCATGACCAAAAGGTCAATGCCCTGCCTTTTTCATGCCACCTTGTACGCTCTGGGGGCCGCTCGCTTGCGTATGCTCAACCTGTTGCGTTCCGTTGATCCCTTGCCAAAAAGGGACAGGTTTTATTGTGGTCGGTTTTTTCATGCTTGAATTTGAAACATTTCGTCCGACAAGAGCGTATCTAAGGTGAGGGCCTCATCGAGAACCATTAACGTCACCGGGAGGTGATTATGGAAGAACAAGCATTTAGACAGGCGGTCGAAGACCACCGGGATGTCGTGTTTCGGATCGCATTGACGTACCTGCGCGATCGCGCCGATGCCGACGATGTTGCACAAGACGTCTTTCTTAAGCTGCTCAAAAGCGATGTGCAATTTGAGAGCTGGGAACATCTTCGTCGATGGCTTATCCGGGTCACGATCAATGAATGCAAATCGCTCTTTCGAAAGCCATGGAGGCGTGTGGAGGATATTGAGAACCTGGCCGAGTCGCTTTCGACAGCGCAGGATGAGACCAAGGCCGTCCTGTCAGATGTCATGCGGCTTCCGGAACGATTCCGTATCCCCATCGTGCTCTATTACTATCTGGGCTTCTCGACTTCAGAGATTGCCGAGTTGCTGCACGTACCAGCCGCGACAGTTCGAACGCGTTTAGCTCGCGGCAGATCGAAACTCAAGTTCATCCTAGAGGAGGGCGACCGTGAAATCCAATCAAATCAAGCAGGCCTTCGAGTCCGTCCAAGCCGATAGCGATCTTGCTGACCGTGTTCTATATGCCGCTGCTGGTGAGCCGCTTCGCCGAAAGGGTCACGCGAAGCCTCTGTATGTTGCCGTGATCGGATGCCTTGCCGGAGTGCTGGCGACCGGAGGGGTCGCCTACGCCGTCGTCAATTCCAGCTATTTTGCCTCTGCCTGGGGAAACCACGGCAACGGGGATTCCATTACCTGGACCAACGGCGGCTCATCGGGAACTAAATATACCTACACCAGAGAGTTTGGCGATGGCATCGCGCCCCAAAGCCTGGAAGGCGCAGTCCAGGAGGTTAATCTGTCCGTCGAGGGCAACGGCTATACGCTTGATATCCATGAGATGGCAATCGACCAAAACGGCTGCGGAGCCGTGACGTTTACGTTGTCCAATCCAAATGGAGTTAACTACTACAAGCCAGCAGCAGAGATTGGCGAACTTGTTCTCTATGGTGAAGAAGAGCAGGGCATCGGCACGCCCGATATGAAGTTCGGCGAGGAATGGCCTGACACGCGCAGCACAATTGATAAGGACACATCAAGCGATACTGTCATTAATGGCACGATGTACTTTGCCGCTATGGATCGCGAGCGAGATTTGCAACATGCTGTCACCTGGAATATCCACTGGACCGAGGGTGAAGGTGAGAGTGCGAGGCGGTTTGAGGCGTCGACACCCGAGTTCAATATTGGAGCGTACGTCGATACAAAGGAACTACGCTCCGGTGACTCGCCTCTTGAGATTAGCCCGTTTTCCATCCAGACGCACATCGATGATTTGGGCTATGAAGCAGTTGATAATAAGCTGACCGTCAGCTACAAGGATGGATCGGAGCAGATTATCGAAGATGACGACGCAGGGGTGTTCAACTTATATTTTTCTTATGGGCGCAATAGCGGAGAGAACATCTGGGTGCCAACGAAGTTGATTGATGTCGATCAAGTTGTCTCGGTAACCCTTGAAATTGTGAGGTATACATCAACAGGGGAGACCGAAACGAAAGAGCCCTTTACCATCGTCTATTCGTAAGATTTGGGGCCGCTTCCTACTAGGGGAAGCGGCCTATTTTGCGAAACATGGATGGTTGGATCGGGCGCTATTCATCTGGTCATCGGAAGTGCGGTGAAAAACTCAGAACCGTTAAGCACACCTAAAATTTGACCCACTGCTGAGCTGCGGTTTTGTCGTTAAATATGCCGGTCTGCTTGGAGGTTTGCGAATTTTCTCCGCACTTCCGAAAACGTCGTCGATCTAGATGCTGCAAAAAGATACTGACTACAGTAATCGGCCACGTTTCCCAGATAAAACCGACCAAAATTAACCTGTCCCTTTTTGGCAGGGAACGTTGCCCCGACGAGCACGTCGGATCCCCGGCCCGGGCGGCCCAGGTTTTAAGTTTGTCGCGAGTTCCGCACGCAAAGGAAAGCACTTAATGTGCTTTCCGTCTTGCGCAGGACTGTAGAGCAGCAAACTTAAAACCTGGGCCGCCCGGGCCGGAGATCCGCCCCTGCGCACAGAAGGGGATTCCTTTTGTGTAGGCTTTGCGGAAATATGCTCATTTTAGGATACGCCCGGCGGCGTGGTCTGTTGACGGCACAGCTAACGGCACGTATCCTATCGAACTGCGTGTTTCGTAGGGGGATGCTGACCCCTCGATTCAAGCCGTTGCACTTTACAGAAAGCTGGAATCATTCGAGAAGGAGTACGCTTTGCCTACTATTAACCAGCTGGTTCGCCAGGGCCGTCGTTCCGTGCCCAAGAAGTCCAAGAACGCTGCTCTGCAGCACAACTCCCAGAAGCGCGGCGTGTGCACCCGTGTCTTCACCACGAGCCCCAAGAAGCCGAACTCGGCTCTTCGTAAGGTTGCCCGTGTTCGCCTCGTCAACGGCATCGAAGTTACTGCTTACATCCCGGGTGAGGGCCACAACCTCCAGGAGCACTCCATCGTGCTCGTCCGCGGCGGTCGTGTCCGTGACCTCCCTGGTGTCCGTTATCACGTCATCCGTGGCGCCTACGACGCTGCTCCGGTCCAGAACCGTATGCAGGCCCGTTCCAAGTACGGTGCTAAGCGCCCCAAGGCCAAATAAGCCAGATAACGTTTTGATACTTTCGCCGTGTGCCGCCTAAGCGCCGCACGGTAGACACTTAAGGAGATTTCACATGCCGCGTCGTGCAGCAGCTAATCGTCGTGAGGTTCAGCCTGACGCCGTTTACAACAACCGCCTGGTGACTCAGCTCATCAACAAGGTCCTTCTTGACGGCAAGAAGGCCACCGCTGAGCGCATCGTTTACACCGCTTTCGAGATCGTTGCCGAGAAGTCCGAGGGTGGCGACGCTCTCGCTACCTTCAAGAAGGCTATGGACAACGTCAAGCCCACGCTCGAGGTTAAGCCCAAGCGTGTCGGTGGCGCTACCTATCAGGTCCCGATGGAGGTCAACTCCCGTCGTTCCACCGCTCTGGGTATCCGCTGGATCGTCAACTTCTCCCGCGCTCGCAAGGAGAAGACCATGGCCGAGCGTCTCGCCAACGAGATCCTCGACGCTTCCAACGGCCTGGGCGCTTCCGTCAAGAAGCGTGAGGACGTCTTCAAGATGGCCGAGGCCAACCGCGCGTTCTCTCACTATCGTTGGTAAGTTAAGGTAAGGAACTAACATGGCTAAGCCTAAGTACAAGCTTTCCGATACCCGTAACATCGGCATCATGGCTCACATCGATGCTGGTAAGACCACCACGACCGAGCGTATTCTTTACTACACCGGTAAGACCCACAAGATCGGTGAGGTCCATGAGGGCGCTGCCACCATGGACTGGATGGTTCAGGAGCAGGAGCGCGGCGTAACCATTACCTCCGCTGCTACCACGTGCTTCTGGAACAAGGACGGTAAGGACTACCGCATCCAGATCATCGATACCCCGGGCCACGTTGACTTCACCGCCGAGGTCGAGCGCTGCCTGCGCGTCCTCGATGGCGCCGTCGCCGTCTTCGACGCCGTTGCCGGCGTTCAGCCCCAGTCTGAGACCGTTTGGCGTCAGGCTTCCACCTTCAACGTCCCCCGCATCGCCTTCATCAACAAGTATGACCGCGTGGGCGCTGACTTCTTCAACGCTATCGAGACCATGAAGGATCGTCTCGACGCTAACGCCGTGGCCGCTCAGGTCCCGATGGGTGCCGAGGACAACTTCTGGGGCGTCATCGACCTGGTTACCATGACTGCATGGGACTTCAAGGCCGACGAGAAGGGCATGACCTACCCCGAGCCGATGGACGAGATCCCGGCTGAGTTTGCTGACATCGCTGCCACCAAGCGCGAGGAGCTCCTCGACGCTGCTGCCAGCTTTGACGACGAGCTCATGGAGAAGATCCTCATGGAGGAGGACTTCACCGTCGAGGAGCTCAAGGCTGCTCTGCGCAAGGGCGTTCTGGCCAACGAGCTCAACCTCGTCTTCGTGGGCTCCGCCTACAAGAACAAGGGCGTTCAGGAGCTGCTCGACGCTGTCGTCGACTACCTGCCCAGCCCGCTCGACGTCGAGGCCGTCACCGGTACCGATCCGGACACCGGCGAGGAGATCCAGCGTCATCCTTCCTTCGACGAGCCCTTCTCCGGCCTGGTCTTCAAGATCATGACCGACCCGTTCGTCGGTAAGCTCACCTACGTCCGCGTTTACTCCGGTCGCGCCGAGTCCGGCTCCTACGTGGTCAACGCTTCCAACGGTCAGCGTGAGCGCCTCGGCCGCATCCTCGAGATGAACGCCGCCGAGCGTATCGACCGTGACGACGCCGCTGCCGGCGACATCGTCGCTTGCGTCGGCTTCAAGAACTCCACCACCGGTGACACCCTGTGCGCCGAGGGCAAGGAGATCGTCCTCGAGAAGATCGAGTTCGCCAAGCCCGTTATCGACGTTGCCATCGAGCCCAAGACCAAGGCCGAGCAGGACAAGATGTCCCTGGCTCTGACCAAGCTTGCCGAGGAGGACCCGACCTTCCAGGTGTCCACCAATCACGAGACCGGCCAGACCATCATCGCCGGCATGGGCGAGCTGCACCTCGAGATCATCGTCGACCGTCTGCTCCGCGAGTTCAAGGTTGACGCTAACGTTGGTAAGCCCCAGGTTGCCTACCGCGAGACCGCTGGTCACGACGTCGAGAAGGCTGAGGGCAAGTTCGTCCGTCAGTCCGGTGGTCGCGGTCAGTACGGCCACGCCGTCATTAAGCTCGAGAAGATGGAGGAGGGCTTCGGCTACGAGTTCGTCAACGCTATCGTCGGCGGCGTCGTGCCCAAGGAGTACATCCCGTCCATCGACAAGGGCATCCAGGAGGCCCTGAACACCGGTGTTATCGCCGGCTTCCCGGTCCTCGACGTTAAGGTCACCCTGTTCGACGGTTCTTACCACGAGGTCGACTCCTCTGAGGCCGCCTTCAAGATCGCCGGTTCCATGGCTATCAAGGACGCCCTCAAGAAGTCCGATCCGCAGCTGCTCGAGCCGATCATGGCTGTCGAGGTCGAGACCCCCGAGCAGTACATGGGCGACGTTATGGGCAACCTCTCCGGTCGCCGCGGCAAGATCGAGGGCATGGAGGATCGCAAGAACAGCAAGCTCATCCGTGCCAAGGTGCCGCTGGGCGAGATGTTCGGTTACGCTACCGACCTTCGCTCCCAGACCCAGGGCCGTGCATCCTACACGATGCAGTTCGACTCTTATGAGCCGGCGCCCAAGTCCATCGTGGACGAGGTCATGAGCAAGAACGCCTAAGTTCGAGCTCCCTGTTACGTAATCCGCGAGAACATCTCTCGCACTCTTTGGAGGTTTAAGTTGGCTACCCAGAAGATCCGCATTCGCCTCAAGGGCTATGATCACGAGGTCGTCGATCAGTCCGCGAAGCTCATCGTTGAGACCGCTCAGAAGACCGGCGCTCGCGTTTCCGGTCCTGTCCCCCTGCCCACCGAGCGCAACCTGTACACGGTTATCCGCTCGCCGCACGTGAACAAGGACTCCCGTGAGCAGTTCGAGATGCGCACCCACAAGCGCCTCATCGACATCCTCGACCCCACCTCGGGCACCGTTGATTCGCTCATGCGTCTCGACCTTCCCGCTGGCGTCGACATTGACATCAAGCTCTAAGCGATATCGCTCATAGCTTACAGAGCCCCGCTACCATTACGGTAGCGGGGCTCTTTTGTTTTGAATGATGGTTTGGACTGCCGGGTATTGCTGCCGAGTAGGTGGCTGCGGCGCCCTATTCGCTCAAGGGGCGCAGCGATGCCTCCTCAAAATGGAAGGATCGCACGCCGCTTTCCGCTTCGATACACGCGCGACCAAAGGCATCGACGGTTTTAAAGATGCCACGTGCCAGCTCATGTCCGGCAGGGGAGCGGGCGAGAACGTGTTCCCCGATCCAATTGAGGTGAGCGATATATTCGTCGTGGACGGGCGCGAGCGGACCGGCGTCTTCTTCCTTGGCGTTGAGGTGTTCTGCCCACGCGTCTACTGCGTTCACGACCGCGTGATAGACCTCATCGAGGAGCATGTCGACGGCGGGAACGTTCTCGTTGAGATCCAAGAGACCGATTGCCGGCAGGCCGCCATCGGGAACCTCCGAGGGCACATAGTTCACATTGACGCCAATGCCGCAGACGGCGAAAGGTTTGCCTTCGTTATCGCGTGCGGCCTCGACCAGAATGCCGCCGAGCTTGCGCCCTCGCGCGACCAGATCGTTGGGCCATTTGAGGTCAATCTCGTTTGCAAGGCCCTGCATTTCGAGCGCCTCGAGCACCGCTAGGCCGCTGACGGCGGCAAGACCAGAGTACTTTGCAGGATTAACGCATGGGCGCAGAACAATCGAAAGCAATAGGTTGCCGGCGGTTGAATCCCACTTGTGGCCGCGCCGGCCGCGTCCTGCTGTCTGAGCCCGGGCGGCAAGTCCTGTGCCGTGCGGCGCTCCCTGTTTTCCTGCTTCGAGCAGGTCATCGTTGGTCGATCCGGTTACGTCGACCACCGTTAAACGAGAATCCATAACAGCTGCTACCTCCTAAGGTAATAAGGCAATCGCGTAATGGTGTCGAGAGATAGACACAATGTGAAGCCTTTGTCGCATTTGAACAATTTAATGTTAACACGTCAACAACGACTGAAATGCGCTATCCTCTCTTGGTCGATGTAAACACGTCAACAACTCAAAGGAGGTTAGTGATGGGTTTCACGATTCTTGGAACAGGCTCGGCGCTTCCTAAGCGCAGTGTTTCCAATGACGAGCTGTCTGAGTTCCTCGATACCTCGGATGAGTGGATTTTTACCCGCACAGGTATCAAGAGCCGCCACGTCTGCTCCACCGAGTCACTTGACGACCTTGCCGTAGCGGCGAGCGAGCGGGCACTCCAGGTGTCCGGAATCGACGCGAGCCAGCTGGATCTGATCGTCTGCTCGACGACAACGGGTGACCATCTCGTTCCCGCCGAGGCATGTGCCGTTGCCGAGCGTCTGGGCGCGACGTGCCCTGCCTTCGATGTCTCGGCGGCCTGCGCCGGCTTCGTATTTGCGCTCGATGTCGCCGAGGGCTATATCGCCCGCGGTCGTGCCGAGCGTGTGTTGGTCATTGCTGCCGAGCAGATGACGCGCGCGCTCGACTGGACCGACCGCGCCACCTGTGTGCTCTTTGGCGATGGGGCAGGCGCCGCGGTGATTGAGGCTGGGGGAGACAGCCCCCTTGCCGTTGAGCTTTCGACGGCGCCCGACGTCGAGACGTTGTGCGTTCCCGGTCTGGTCGGCACCTCGCCGTTTAAGGCCTCCGCAGATAGCGAGAGCGTGCTGTCCATGAATGGCCGCCGCGTGTTCAAGTTCGGCGTCAACGCCATCTGCGACACGGTCCATAAGCTTGCGAGCGATGCGGGCATTTCGGTCGAGGGCATCGACCATTTTGTATTCCATCAGGCTAACGAACGAATCCTGAGTCAGGCGGTCAAGCGCCTCGGCGTGCCAGGCGAGCGCGTGGTTCGAACGCTGCGCGAGACCGGCAACATTTCGAGCGCCTGCATTCCCTTTGCGCTTGACCGGCTGGCACGCACCGACGCACTGAATGCGGGCGATACCATCGCCCTCGTTGGATTTGGCGCCGGTCTGGATATAGGTGGCTATCTACTTCGTTGGAAGTAGTCGCACATAGGAAATAAAAACGCCCCTAGGGCACAAACAAAGGAGAACTACCATGGCAGATCAGAAGACCTTCGAGCGCGTTTGCGATGTTATCCGCGGGACCGCCGGTCTTGACGACGTCGAGATGAAGCCCGAGTCCACGCTCGAGGAGATTGGTCTCGACAGTCTGGGCACCGTCGAGATCCTCGTCGCCGTTGAGGACGAGTTTGGCATCCAGCTCGATACCGAGGAGAACCCCAAGACGGTCGGCGAGTTCGCCGATACGGTCGAGGCGGCATTGGAGAAGTAGAGATGCTCAAGACTCCTCTCTGCGATCTGCTCGGCATCGAAAAGCCCGTGTTCCAGGGCGGTATGGCCTGGATCGCCGACGCCTCGCTGGCGTCCGCAGTGTCCGAGGCGGGCGGCTTAGGGATTATCGCGGCCATGAACGCCGACGCCAACTGGCTGCGCGACCAGATTCATGAGCTGCGCGCCAGGACGGATAAGCCCTTTGGCGTCAACGTCATGCTCATGAGCCCGTTTGCCGACGAGGTCGCGCGGGTCGTGATTGACGAGCGGGTGCCGGTCGTCGTGACGGGTGCCGGCAATCCCACCAAGTACATGAAGGCGTGGAACGAGGCGGGCATCAAGGTCATCCCGGTCGTTGCCTCGGTGGCGCTGGCGCGCCTCGTGGCGCGTCGTGGAGCCACTGCCGTGGTTGCCGAGGGTACCGAATCAGGCGGCCATATTGGCGAGACCTCGACGATGGCACTGGTGCCGCAGGTTGTCGATGCGGTCGATATTCCCGTGGTTGCGGCTGGCGGTATCGCCGATGGCCGCGGCGTGGCGGCCGCCTTTATGCTGGGCGCCGCCGGCGTGCAGGTGGGTACGCGCTTTCTGATCGCAGATGAGTGCACCGTATCGGAGCAGTACAAGGAGATGGTCCTGAAGGCCAACGACACCTCGACGCGTGCGACCGGCCGCTCGACGGGACACCCGGTGCGTGCCCTCAAGAGCCCCTTCACCAACGCCTACGCCAAGAGCGAGGCGGCGGGCGTAAGCGTCGAGGAGCTCGGGGCCATGGGCACGGGCGCCCTTCGCAAGGCCGCCAAGGACGGCAATTACGAAGAGGGCTCGTTTTTGTGTGGACAGATTGCCGGCATGGTCAACGAGCGCCAAAGTGCACGTGAAATCGTTGACGATCTGGTCGATGGCGCCGAGCACGTCCTGAAGGGTGCGTGCGCATGGGTGGCGTAGCGTTTCTGTTTGCCGGCCAGGGCGCCCAGCACCCCGCGATGGGCGTCGACCTGATCGAGGCATCGCCGGCCGCCGCCGAGGTGTTCGCCATTGCCGACGAGGTGCGCCCGGGGACCAGTGAGCAGTGCCGAAGCGCCTCCAAGGAGGAACTCTCGCAGACCGAGAACACGCAGCCGTGCGTGTTCGTTCACGATCTGGCAGCGGCTGCCGCCCTGCGTGAGCGCGGCGTGGTACCTGCCGCCTGTGCGGGTTTTTCGCTTGGCGAGGTCGCCGCGCTCACCTTTGCGGGGGCGTTCGATACGCGAGCGGGCTTTGAGCTCGTGTGCGAGCGCGCGGCGCTGATGGCCGCGGCTGCCGAGCGCCATCCGGGCGGCATGCGCGCCGTCATCAAGCTCGATGCGGCGCAAGTCGAGAACCTGGCAAAACAGGCCGGCGAGGACTGCTGGCCGGTCAACTACAACAGTCCGCAGCAGACGGTTGTTGCCGGAGCGCCCGAGGCGCTGCAGGAGCTCGACGTCCTAGTAAAAGAGGCTGGCGGCCGCGCTATGAAAGTCGCGGTGTCGGGCGCATTTCATAGCCCCTATATGGCCGAGGCGACTGAGGGGCTGGCGACGTATATCCAAGCCGGCCACGCGCCGTCACCGCTGCTGATTCCGGTCATGGCAAACATGACGGCGGCGCCCTATCCGGCGGACCCGCGAGCGGCATCGGATGTCTTGGCCAATCAGGTGAGTCATGTCGTTCGTTGGGTCGACACGCTGCATACTCTGCAGAATCAGGGCATCGACACGTTTATTGAGGTCGGCCCTGGCAAAACGCTGTCGGGCCTGGTCAAGCGTACGCTGAGCGACGTTCGCGTGTATTCGTGCGAAACGGCCGAGCAGGTCGCAACTATTGCCGACGAGCTCGCATAGTCCACAGGGCTGTAACCCGAAAGGAATGACATGGGCAACTTGAACAACGGCGCGCTCGAGCGCAACGACTCACGCCGCGTGGCACTGGTCACGGGCGGCTCGCGGGGTATCGGCCGCGCCTGCGCTGTCGGTCTGGCGGAGGACGGCTTTGATATCGCCGTCGTCTATGCCGGCAGCGTCGATGCGGCGCGCAAGACGTGCGAAGCCTGTGAGGCGGTTGGCGCCACGGCACGCGCATATCAATGCGACGTGGCCGATCCCGCTGCCGTCAACGCGTGCGTGGAAGCGGTCCTCAACGACTTTGGTTCCATTTGGGCGCTCGTCAACAACGCCGGCATCACCCGCGATGGCCTGCTCATGCGCATGGGCGATGACGCATTCGATCGCGTGCTCGATGTCAATCTCAAGGGAACATTCAATATGACGCGCGCGCTCACCAAGACCTTTATGCGCCAGCGCGGCGGTTGCGTCGTCAACATGAGCTCGGTCGTGGGCCTGATGGGCAATGCCGGGCAAGCCAACTACGCTGCTTCCAAGGCGGGCGTGATAGGGCTTACCAAGGCGGTGGCGCGCGAGCTTGCGCCTCGTGGCGTACGAGCGAACGCGGTCGCCCCCGGGTTTGTCGAGACAGATATGACGGCAAAGCTCTCGGAGAAGGTGCGTACGGCAACCGAGGAACAGATTCCCCTTAAGCGCATGGCGCGTCCCGAGGAAGTGGCCAGCGTGGTGCGCTTTTTAGCGAGCGATGCGGCTGCTTACATTACGGGCGAGGTCGTGCGCGTCGACGGCGGAATGGCGATGTAGAGACCAGGGCCGAAGAACGGCTTGGATGAGGAGACCATGATGGAACAGAGAGTTGCAATCACCGGCATCGGTGCCGTATCGCCGCTCGGCAACACCGCGCTTGCCACCTGGGCGGCCATGTGCGCCGGGACCTGTGGCATCGGCCCGATCACGCACTTCGATACCGATGCGTTTACCGTCAAGGTGGCGGCCGAAGTCAAGGGCTTTGACGGCAACGAGTACTTTGGCAAGCGTGACGCCAAGCATCTCGACCCCTGCGTTCAGTTTGCGATGGCGGCTTCGGACGAGGCAA
This sequence comes from Collinsella sp., assembly GCA_018368345.1. Lineage (GTDB taxonomy): Bacteria > Actinomycetota > Coriobacteriia > Coriobacteriales > Coriobacteriaceae > Collinsella. Next base: position 214,920 of record JAGZEK010000001.1, on the reverse strand, counting down.
TGCACGATGCGGGCTTTGATGTCGAAGGCGCCATCGATCGTGAGCGTCTGGGCGTCTACGTGGGCTCGGGCGTGGGCGGCATGACGACGCTCGTCGACAACGTCCACATGATCGCCGATCGTGGACCTCGCCGCGCATCGCCCTATATGATTGCGATGATGATTCCCAACATGGCTTCGGGCAATATCGCGATCCGCCACAAGGCAAAGGGACCGACCCTGCCAGTCGTGACTGCTTGCGCGACCTCGGCCCATGCGGTGGGCGAGGCGTTCCGCGCCATCAAGCACGGCTATGCCGACGCGATCCTCGCGGGCGGCGCCGAGGCGGCCATTATCCCCGATGCCGTTGCAGGCTTTACGTCCTGCCGCGCATTGACCACCAACCCCGATCCTGCGACGGCTTGTCGCCCGTTCGATGCAGACCGCGACGGCTTTGTGATGGGCGAGGGCGCTTGCGTGCTGGTACTCGAGAGCATGGAACATGCGCAGGCGCGCGGTGCGCACATTTATGCCGAGGTCGTGGGCTACGGTAACACCGATGATGCTTATCACATCACGAGTCCCGATCCCGAGGCTGCCGGCATTGCCCGCGCGATATCGCTGGCGGTGGCCGAGGGCGACGTCAAGCCTTCCGAGGGCCTCTACATCAATGCCCACGGCACCTCGACCAAGCTTAATGATTCGTCCGAGACGGCGGGCATTAAGCGAGCGCTCGGCGAGGACGCGGCGCGCGCCGCACATGTCTCGTCGACCAAGTCGATGACGGGGCACATGATCGGTGCCACGGGGGCCATTGAGGTCATGGCCTGCGCCATGGCACTCGAGCAGGGCGTGGTGCCGCCGACCATTAACTACCACACGCCCGATTCCGCCTGCGATCTTGATTACACGCCCAATCGCGCGGTTCGCGCCGACCTTACCTGGGCGCTTTCGACCAACCTGGGCTTTGGCGGGCACAACGCCGCCATCGCGCTGCGTAGATATACGAGGAGCTAGAGCATGGATTCCAAAAGACTTGCCGAGATAGCCGATGTGATGGAGGACCGCGGCCTCACGCGCGTACGCGTTGAGGAGCCCGATGGCACCGCGGTCGAACTCGAGCGCGCGAGTGTGGCGCAGCCGGTTGCCGTGCCCATGCCTATGCCGAGCGCCATGGCCGCTCAAGTTGCAGCTCCCACAGTCGCGCCTGCCGCACCGGAACCCGCCACGCAGACACCTGCCGCCGCGCCGGAGCCCAAGGGCACCGAGGTGACCGCTCCCATGGTCGGCGTTTTCTATGCTGCCCCTGCGCCGGGCGACGAGCCATTTGTGCGCGTGGGCTCCAAGGTCAAGGCCGGCGAGACCCTCTGCATCATCGAGGCCATGAAGGTTCTCAACGAGGTGACGGCCGAGGCAGACGGTGAGGTGCTCGAGATCTGCGTGGCCGACGGCGACCTCGTGGAGTTTGGCAGCTGCCTCATGAGGATCGGATAGGTGATATCCATGAACAAAGAAGAGCTCAAGAAGCTGTTACCGCATCGCGAGCCGATGCTTTTGCTCGACGAAGCCGAGCTGGTGGGCGACGAGGCCCACGGCAAGATCACGATTACAGGCGACGAGTACTTTTTGCAGGGACATTTTCCGGGAAACCCGGTCGTTCCCGGCGTGATTCAGTGCGAGATGCTCGCCCAGAACTGCTGCGTGCTGCTGATGGGCGATGAGGAGGCGCGCGGCGCGACGCCGTTCTACACGAGTCTGGACAAGGTGCGCTTTAAGCGTCCGGTGCGCCCGGGCGACACGGTGGATCTAGTGTGCTCCATCACGCGTGCGCGCGGGCCGTTCCGCTTTGCGACGGGTACTGCGAGCGTCAACGGTGAGGTTTGCTGCCGCGCCGATATGTCTTTTGCACTCATGCACGAAAGTTAAGGAAGGCTCCATGTTCGACAAAGTGCTCATCGCCAACCGCGGCGAAGTCGCGGTCCGTGTTATCCGCGCGTGCCGCGATATGGGCATCAAGACCGTCGCCGTTTATTCCACGGCCGATGCGGACGCGCTACACGTGCAGCTTGCCGACGAGGCGTATTGCATCGGCGGCCCGCGTCTTGCCGAGAGCTACCTCAACGACGATGCTGTGCTCACCTGTGCCGTAAAGTCGGGAGCTAAGGCAATTCATCCCGGCTATGGCTTCTTTTCCGAGAAGGCGAGCTTCGTGCGCGACTGCGACAAGTTCGGCCTGGCGTTTGTCGGTCCTTCGGCCGAGGTGATCGACAGCATGGGCGACAAGGACGCCGCACGCCGAACGGCCGCTGCTGCGGGCGTGCCCATCGTGCCGGGCTGCGATTTGCTCAAAAGCCCCGAGGAGGCGACGGCCGAGGCCGAGCGCATCGGCTGCCCCGTGCTTATTAAGGCGCGCGCGGGCGGCGGCGGTCGCGGTATTCGCAAGGTCGAGCGCGTGGAAGATGCGGCAAAGGCGTTCATCGAGGCGCGTGCCGAGGGTGAGGCCGTTTTTGGTGACGGCGAGTGCTACATGGAGAAGTTCGTTGCGCCGGCGCATCACGTTGAGGTACAGATTATGGCCGATAAGCAGGGCCATGTGTTTTCACTCGGCGAGCGCGAGTGCTCGGTGCAGCGCCGCAACCAAAAGCTGATCGAGGAGAGTCCCGCGCCGTGCCTCGACGGACGCGACGATATTCGTGCCCGTATGCACAAGGCGGCGCGCGACTTGGCTCGTGCCGTCGGTTATGAGGGCGCTGGCACCATCGAGTTTCTGTACTCGGACGACGGCAATTTCTACTTTATGGAAATGAACACGCGCTTGCAGGTGGAGCATCCGGTTACAGAGTTTGTAACCGATACCGACTTGGTCAAGTGGCAGCTGCGCGTGGCAGCCGGCCAGCCTCTGCCCTTTGAGCAGGAGGACATGCCGGTGCGCAACCACGCCATGGAGTGCCGCATCAATGCCGAAACGCCGGACTTTCTGCCGTCGTGCGGAACGGTCACCGCGTTGCGTGTGCCGGGTGGTCCGCGCGTGCGCTGGGATTCCGCCATGTTTACCGGAGCGAAAGTTCCGCCGTACTACGACTCCATGCTCGGCAAGCTCATCGTGTGCGCGCCCACGCGTGACGGTGCCATTCGCAAGATGCGCTCGGCCCTGGGCGAGCTCGTGATTGAGGGCGTGAGCGAAAATAGCGAGCTTCAGCTCGACGTGCTGGCAAACGACGAGTTTTTGTCGGGCATGTATCACACCGATCTGATGGGGCATCTCTATGCTGATGAATAGAAAAGCGAAGACGGTCAATGTCCTTGAGGGGCCGATAACCGAGTCGTGCGCCGAGTTCCCCGCGCGCCACGTGTTTGTCAAATGCCCGGAGTGCCGCCGTGTGATCGATGAGGCGCGCCTGCACGACAACCTCGAGGTCTGCCCTCGTTGCGGCAAACACTTTCGCGTGAGCGGTCGCGCGCGCATGCGCATGACGGTCGACGCGGGTACCTTTGAGGAATGGGATGCCAATCTGGCGTCGAAGGACTTCCTCTCGTTTCCCGGTTATGCCGACAAGCTTAAGAGCGTGAGCGAGCGTTCGGGCGAGCGCGATGCCGTTGTGTGCGGCAGGGGCAAAATCTGCGGTTGCGATACCGCGCTCTTCTTTATGGATGCCAACTTTATGATGGGCTCGATGGGCTCCGTGGTGGGCGAGAAGATCTGTCGTGTCTTTGAGCGCGCGGCCGAGTTGGGGCTGCCGGTCGTTGGCTTTACCGTATCGGGCGGCGCCCGCATGCAGGAGGGCGTGACCTCGCTCATGCAGATGGCCAAGATTTCTGCGGCGGTTAGGCGCCACAGCGAGGCGGGCGGCCTGTATATCACGGTGCTCACCGATCCCACGACCGGAGGTGTAACCGCGAGCTTTGCCATGGAGGGCGACATTATCCTGGCCGAGCCCGATGCCCTGACGGCATTTGCCGGCCCGCGCGTGATCGAGCAGAACATGCACAAGCGTCTGCCCAAGGGATTCCAGCGTTCCGAGTTTTTGCTGGAGCACGGCTTTTGCGATGCCGTTGTTCCGCGTGGTGAGATTGCGCTCACGGTAGGCGAGCTGCTGGCGCTGCACGAAGGGCACGCGCCCGGCCTGGGGGCACCGCATGAGATCGTGCATACGGGTCGTCGCGGCAAAAAGCTGGGGCATCTGTTTAAGCGCACACCCGCACCAAAAACGGCACTCGAGATCGTCAAGCAGACCCGCTCGGCAGATCGTGCCACGGCGGGCGAGATGATCTCGCTGGGCTTGGACGGATTTGTGGAGCTGCACGGCGACCGCTACTTTGGCGACGATGCTGCCGTGGTGGGCGGCATCGGCTGGAAAGACGGGCGACCCGTGACGGTTATCGCCATCGAGCGCGGTACCACGACCAAAGAGCGCATGCGTCGCAACTTTGGTATGGCACATCCCGAGGGCTACCGCAAGGCACGTCGCCTGATGCACCAAGCCGAGAAATTTGGTCGGCCGGTTCTGTGCCTGGTCGATACTTCGGGCGCGTTTTGCGGCATCGGTGCCGAGGAGCGCGGCCAGGGCGAGGCGATTGCCCAGAATCTCATGGAGATGAGCGGCCTTAAGACGCCGATTGTCTCGGTGGTGACAGGCGAGGGCGGCTCTGGTGGCGCGCTGGCGCTGTCCGTGGCCGACCGCATCCTGATGCTCTCGAGCTCGGCCTATTCGGTCGTGAGCCCCGAGGCCTGTGCGTCGATCCTGTGGAAGGATACCGAGCGCGCGAATGAGGCCGCTGAGGCGCTTAAGCTCACGGCCCCCGATCTGTTGGCACTCGGCATCATCGACGGCATTGTTGACGATAGGGGCCTGTCGCATGAGGAGATCGCCGGTGTCGTCATGTCCTCGGCATTTGATGCCTTCGATACGCTTGGGCAGCTCGACGACGCGACCCTCACAATCCTCCGCTACGAAAAGTACCGCGCAATCGGTCAGTACCGCACGATGTGACAAAGGGACAGTCCGCATGTCACATTGGGAAAGGCGTTCCATGTCACAAGTTTCTAACACCTCGTTTACAACGACGGTTTCATCAAACGCCATGGCCGTGGTGGACTATCTGTCCAAAAGCATGATGTCGGCGTTGCCGTTTATTGTCTGCGCGGCGCTGTTCCGCACCGTTGCCGTCATTATGGGCGAAGGCATGCTTGGTCTATGGCCTGCCGATTCCGAAATCTATCGCCTGTTTTACAGCTGGCTGTATAACGCTGGCTATTACTTTTTGCCCATCTATCTTGGTTGGGCCGCTGCCCGCCAGCTCGGTTGCTCGGAGCAGCTGGGCATGATGCTGGGCGGCGTATTGATTGTGCCCGATCTGCTTAAGCTCGTTGATGCCGCATCGACGACGGGGGCATCGATGACTTTCGTGTATGATTTACTTCCCGCGCCGGTCAACGATTACACGACGACTGTTATTCCGGTTCTCATCTCGGTGCCCGTGCTATGGCAGGTGGAGCGTTTCTTTAAGCGCACTATCCCTCAGGCTGTGGCGTTTTCTTTTGTACCGTTTGCAACCATGCTTGTCATGGTTCCGGTGTCGCTGTGTGTTACGGCGCCGGCAGGCAGCTATCTGGGCATGCTGTTGGGACAGCTTATGTTTATGCTTGGCAATTCCGGTGGCATCGTGTCGCTGCTCACGCTCATGGGGCTTGCCGCGGGCTGGGAGTTTCTTAAGATCGCGGGTGTCAGCAACGTTGTCCTATCGCTCGCCTATGCGCAGTTTATGAGTGTGGGAACGGATTCGTGCATCCTGATCGCCGCGACGATGGCAACGTTCGCCGTTTGGGGTATGCCCTTTGGCGCGTCGCTCCGCGTTGCGGATAAGGACGAGAAGGCGCTCATGCTGGGCTATTCAATCTCGGGGATTCTTGGCGGCGTAAGCGAGCCAGCGCTGTACGGATGCGGCTTTAAATATGGCAGGTGTCTGACGTGCATGGCCGTTGGCGGCGCCGTCGGAGGCCTTGTTGCGGCCGTGGGCCACGTTACGGCTTATACCATCGGTATGACGAATGTCCTCATGGTCATTGGCTTTGCCACGGGCGGCATCTCGAATCTGCTGTGGTGCTGCGCTGCCGGCGGCGCAGCATTTGCGGTGTCTGCGGCGCTGAGCTGCTGTTTTGGCGTGGTGCCGACAAAGATGCAGGCGGCAGAAGACGCAGCTGATTCGCTCGAAACAGTGGCGAGCGCTGCTGAAGCAAGCGCATAAATCTGTGCGACAAAAGGACGATTCCTTTGTCATATTCCAAGGCTGCGGCCCGTGTGGGCTGCGGCCTTTTTGTATCTGGAGGACAAAGTGGCTACACTACAATCCGTTTGAGCAATAGATATATAGGTAGTACCGTGGGGACTGATGAGGATGGTCGAGTGGATTGTTCGTCGTGCGCAGGGCGACCGTGCGCGCGTGGGAACGTTGACGGGCATAGTGTGTATTCTCGCCAATGTTGCGCTTTGCGCTGCGAAGGGTGCAATTGGCGTGCTGTCGGGATCGGTTTCGATTGTGGCGGACGCCATGAACAACCTGTCCGATGCCAGCTCGAACATCGTGAGCGTGCTTGGCTTTAAGCTGGCGGGCAAGCCGGCCGACCCCGAGCATCCTTACGGACATGGCCGCTACGAGTATCTCTCGGGTCTGGTCGTGGCGGCGCTCGTGCTGCTGATTGGCGTTGAGCTGGTGAAGTCCTCGGTTGAGCGCATCATCCACCCCGAACCTGTCGAGTTCTCGCTTGCCCTGGTGGCAGTCTTGGTGCTTTCGATGATTGTTAAGCTCTGGATGGCGGCCCTCAACCAAAAGCTCGGCGATCGCATTGAGTCCGAGACGTTGCATGCGACCGCTCAGGACTCAAAGAACGATGTCCTAGCTACGGGTGCCGTGCTGGCGTGCGCAATTGTTTCGCAGGTGACGCACATCAATCTTGACGCATGGGTCGGCCTTGCCGTTGGCGCCTATATCGGCTGGAGCGGCTTTGAGCTCATCCAGGATACGGTGAGCCCGCTTTTGGGCCAGGCACCCGATCCAAAGCTGGTCAAGCACATTCGAGACAAGATCATGAGCTACCCCGGCGTTTTGGGCGTTCACGATTTGATGGTTCACGACTACGGCCCGGGCAGGAAGTTCGCAAGCGCTCACGCCGAGATGGCAGCCGAGGCCAGCCCGCTGGAAAGTCACGACACGCTCGATAACATCGAGCAGTCGTTTAGGGTCGAAGACGGCATGATCGTCACGCTCCATTACGATCCCATCGTGACCGACGATCCAAAGGTGGCGAGCATGCGTCTGCGCATCAACGCTATGGCTCAAGAGATTGATAGCCGCCTCTCGATCCACGACCTACGCTGTGTTCCGGGCCCCACGCATACCAACGTGATCTTTGACTGCGTACGTCCCTCGGATTTGGCGATGAGCGCCGAGGACCTGAAGCGCGCGCTGGCGAAACGGGTCGAATCGGAATATCCCAAGTCGGTCGCCAAGATCACGATCGACGAAGACTACGTAGGCCATACCCACGAGTAGGGCTGTGCCAGCAAAGCAAGTTATACAGAAGGGGAGAGCATGAAGCGTCTATATCTACTCCGCCACGGTCAGACAGAATTCAACGTTAAAAAGCTCGTCCAGGGCCGCTGCGATTCTCCGTTGACCGATCTGGGCCGCAAGCAAGCGGGAATGGCAGCCGCATGGTTCAAAGCCCACGGCGTCGTCCCCGACAAAGTGGTCTCTTCGCCCTTAGGCCGAGCCATGGACACGGCAAGTCTCGTCGCAACCGAACTCCTCGGCCCGGATGCAGCAGTCGAGCCCTGCGAAGGCATCATCGAGCGCAGCTACGGCACCTTCGAAGAAGGCCCCCACGATGCCCTTCCCACCGACGTCTGGGACCCCGGCGAGGACCTGATCCCATTTGGCGGAGAAGGAAGCCATGCCCTGCAGGAGCGCATGGTGGGCGCCCTCACCAATCTCATGGGCGCCGAGGGCATCGAAACCCTCCTAGCAGTAAGCCACGGCAGTGCCAGCCGCCAATTCATCAAGGCTGCAGCCCCAGAGGGCTTCGAGCTCCCAACAAAACTCCCCAACTGCGCCATTATGATTTTCGATTTTGATGAGGCGGAGCCACAAGTAGAGGGCGAGCCAATGCAATGCAAGTTCACCCTCCAGCAAATAGTGGACCCCCAACAAAGTCATTAGCCTGAGCGAGCAGAGTTAAGCAGACATCAACGTGTCGTCTCCCGAGCACGGCGGAGGGCCGGAGAAATATATTAAGGTCATCGCGAGTTCCGCACGCAAAGGAGAGCACTTAATGTGCTCTCCGTCTTGCGCAGGACTGTAGAGCAGGGACCTTAATATATTTCTCCGGCCCTCCGCCGTGCTCGGGAGCCATCCATGCACTTTACCTGCGTAAACAATGTGAGTGAAATATGAATCTCGATGGATACGCCCGCAGCCGTGTATACTAAACAGCTGTGTGAAACCAGGGGAGTATTCTGGCTGGACAAAATGCCTGCTTAATAGGGTTGTCAGGTAGTCCGGGCGAAATACAAGGCTGGGGAGCACGTCGTGTAAGTAGTGGTCCTCTAGGGGCGTACGCTCGGTGGTGTACGCATTGTCCCAAGACCACGCGAGAGTTGGGATCATATCTTGATCAGCATGATTCTCGGCCGCAAGATTGGCATGACCCAGGTTTGGGACGAGGACGATAACGTCGTTCCCGTCACGGTCATCCAGGCTGGCCCCTGCGCTGTCTCGCAGGTTAAAACTCAGGCAACCGACGGCTATGACGCCGTCCAGATCGGTTTCGGCGACATCAAGGCCAAGAACGTGAACAAGCCCATGGCTGGTCACTTCGCCAAGGCTGGCGTCGAGCCTGTCCGCTTCCTTCGTGAGGTCCGCGTCGAGAACGGCGAGGAGCACAAGGTCGGCGAGGTCGTCACCGTCGCTGATTTCGCTGATGTCGAGAAGGTCGACGTCATCGGTACCTCCAAGGGTAAGGGCTTCCAGGGTCGCATCAAGCGCTGGGGTCAGCGCCGCGGTCCTATGACGCATGGTTCTCACTTCCAGCGTCACCCCGGTTCTATCGGTCAGTGCGCCTATCCTGCGCGCGTCCTCAAGGGCGTCAAGATGGCCGGTCACATGGGTAACGAGCGCGTTACCGTCAAGAACCTTTCCGTTGTCCGCATCGATGCCGAGCAGAACCTCATCTTGGTCAAGGGCGCTGTCCCGGGTGCCAAGAATGGTCTCGTCGCCATCCGTATGGCCTAAGGGCCCAGCCCATTTAGCCCAGCGTCATACCAAGGAGAACACTTAAATGGCAAAGTTTGAAGTAAAGAACAGCGAGGGCAAGAAGGTCGCCGAGGCCGAGCTCGCCGCTGAGGTGTACGGCATCGAGCCGAACATCCACGTTATGCACCACATCGTCAAGTGCCAGATGGCCTCTTGGCGTCAGGGCACCCAGTCTGCTAAGGGCCGCTCTGAGGTTTCCGGTGGCGGCAAGAAGCCTTGGCGTCAGAAGGGCACCGGCCGTGCCCGCCAGGGTTCCATCCGTGCTGCCCAGTGGCGTCACGGTGGCGTTGTCTTCGCCCCCAAGCCCCGTTCCTACGCTAAGCGTATGAACAACAAGGAGGTCAAGCTGGCTATGCGCTCCGCGCTGTCCGCCAAGCTGGCCGATGGCGAGCTCGTGCTCGTCGACGACTACGGCTTCGAGAAGCCTTCCACCAAGGCTGCCGTCGCCATGCTCAAGGCTCTCGGCCTTGAGGGCAAGCGTCTGACCATCATCGTTCGCGATGAGGACGTCAACGCCTACCTGTCGTTCCGCAACATTCCCAAGACGTTCATCATCACTGCCGACGAGGCCAACACCTACGATCTCGTCAACAACAACGCCGTGCTGATGCCCGCCGACATCGCCGCTCACTTCGGGGAGGTGCTTGCATAAATGACCGCCCACGAGATCATCATCCGTCCGATCGTGTCCGAGCGTTCCTTCTCCGGTATGGAGCTGAACAAGTACACGTTCGAGGTCGCCAAGGATGCTAACAAGTATCAGATCAAGGACGCTGTCGAGGAGATCTTCGGCGTCAAGGTCGTTCGCGTGAACACCCTGACGGTCAAGCCCAAGACCAAGCGCGTGCGCTATGTCGCCGGCAAGACCCGTTCTTGGAAGAAGGCCATCGTCACGCTGGCCGAGGGCGACACCATCGAGGTCTTTGGCAACCAGGCCTAAGACTCGCTGCTGTTGAGTGAGCTCATGCCTCCCAAATAGGGGAGGCGAGAGCTCAAGGTTTTGGGCGTATAAAATGGACACGCCCGGAACCGTGTATACGTCCGGTGTCATCGCACCCGAGGCAGAACCTCGAATCCCTGTCTGCGATGGCTAACGGATTCCTATTGAAAGGGATTGTAATGGCTGTAAAGCACCTTAAGCCGACCTCCGCTGGTAGGCGTTGGCAGACGATCTCCGACTTCTCCGAGATCACCTGCACCAAGCCCGAGAAGTCTCTTCTCGAGCCCCTGCCCAAGAAGGCCGGTCGTAACAACAACGGCCGCATCACCACCCGCCACCAGGGCGGCGGCGTGAAGCGTCGTTACCGCGTGATCGACTTCAAGCGCAACAAGGACGGCGTGCCCGCCAAGGTTGCCACGATCGAGTACGATCCGAACCGTTCCGCTCGCATCGCTCTGCTGCACTACGCTGACGGTGAGAAGCGCTACATCCTGGCCCCCAAGGGCCTCGAGGTCGGTCAGACCATCATGTCCGGTTCTGACGCCGACATCAAGCCGGGCAACGCTCTGCCCCTCGCCGACATCCCCGTCGGTACGCTCATCCACGCCGTCGAGTTCCAGCCGGGCAAGGGCGCTGCTATCGCCCGTTCCGCCGGTAACTCCTGCCAGCTGATGGGTAAGGAGGGCAAGTACGCCATCGTCCGTATGCCTTCCTCCGAGATGCGCCGCATCCTCGTTACCTGCCGCGCCACCGTCGGTGAGGTCGGCAACGCCGATCACGCCAACATCGTCATCGGCAAGGCCGGCCGTAAGCGTCACATGAACGTGCGCCCGACCGTCCGCGGTACCGTCATGAACCCTGTCGACCACCCGCACGGCGGTGGCGAGGGCAAGAACCACACCTCTGGTCGTCCCTCCGTTACCCCCTGGGGTAAGCCGACGAAGGGCCTTCGTACGCGCAAGAAGAAGAAGGTCTCGAACCAGCACATTATTCGTCGCCGTAAGAAGTAATTTCGGATACCGAGTTTTAGGAGAAAGCACTTATGAGCAGAAGTCTCAAAAAGGGCCCGTTCGTGGAGACTCGCCTTCTCTCGCGTATCACCGCGATGAACGAGGCTGGCAAGAAGGACGTCGTGAAGACCTGGTCCCGCGCGTCCACCATCTTCCCCGAGATGGTTGGTCACACCATCGCCGTCCACGACGGCCGCAAGCATGTGCCCGTGTATGTTACCGAGTCCATGGTTGGTCACAAGCTCGGCGAGTTCGCGCCGACTCGTACGTTCCGTGGCCACAAGGCCAAATAGGGGGTTAACCGTAAATGGCAACTAAGTCTATTGAAACTGAGGCCACCGAGGTTCGCGCCGTCGCTAAGTACGTGCGTGTTTCCCCCAGCAAGGCCCGCCTGGTGGTCGATCTGATCCGCCGCAAGCCTGTCGCTCAGGCCTTCGACATCCTCCACTTCTGCGACCGCGCCGTCGCCGTGGATGTCGAGAAGGTTCTCCGTTCCGCCGTTGCGAACGCCGAGAACAACAACGGTCTGCGTGCCGACAACCTGGTTGTCGCCGCTGCCTATGTTGACGAGGGTCCGACGCTTAAGCGCATCCGTCCCCGCGCCAAGGGTTCCGCTTCTCGCATTCTGAAGCGTACTTCCCACATCACCGTCGTCGTTGCTCCTCGAAAGGAGGCGTAAAGCTGTATGGGTCAGAAAGTCTACCCCACCGGCTTCCGTCTTGGCATCACCGAGAACTGGCGCTCCCGCTGGTTCGCAGAGAAGGATTACGCTAAGACCCTCGGTAACGATCTCGAGATCCGCAAGTACCTCGAGAAGCGTCTTTCCCGCGCAGCTGTCTCCCGCGTCGAGATCGAGCGCGCTGGCGACAAGGTGAAGGTCATCATCCTCACCGCTCGCCCCGGCGTTGTTATCGGTAAGAAGGGTGCCGAGATCGATACCCTTCGCACCGAGCTCGAGAAGGTCGCTGGCGTCTCCAAGGGCCAGCTCTCCGTCGACGTTGTCGAGATCAAGCGCCCCGAGCTCGACGCCAACCTCGTTGCTCAGTCTATCGCCGAGCAGCTCGAGGGCCGCGTTGCCTTCCGTCGCGCTATGCGCAAGGCTGTCCAGTCTGCCCGCAAGGCCGGCGCTAAGGGCATCCGTATCCAGTGCTCCGGTCGTCTCGGCGGTGCCGAGATGGGCCGTCGTGAGTGGTACCGCGAGGGTCGCGTGCCTCTGCACACCCTCCGTGCCAAGATCGACTACGGCACGGCTGTCGCCAGCACCACCATGGGCGCTTGCGGCGTGAAGGTCTGGATCTACCTGGGCGAGAAGCTCCCGGGCCAGCCTGTTCCCAACCCTGCACTCGAGGGCTCTTCCCGTCCTCGTCGTCGTAACTCCGAGAGGAGGGGTCAGTAGTGCTTGCCCCTAAGCGTATTCTTCACCGCAAGGTGCAGCGTGGCTCCATGAAGGGCCAGGCCAAGGGTAATACCGAGCTGCATTTCGGCGAGTTTGGTATCCAGGCTCTCGAGGCCCATTGGATCACCAACCGTCAGATCGAGGCCGCTCGTATTGCCATGACCCGCTACATGAAGCGTGGCGGTCGTGTCTACATCACGATCTTCCCCGATAAGCCCATCACCAAGAAGCCTGCCGAGACTCGCATGGGTTCTGGTAAGGGTAACCCCGAGGAGTGGGTGGCCGTCGTCAAGCCCGGCCGCATCATGTTCGAGGTCAAGGGCGTGCCCGAGGAGGTCGCTCGCGAGGCTCTGCGTCTTGCACAGCACAAGCTTCCCATCAAGACCAAGATTGTTGCTGCCAAGAACGCTGAGCAGCGCATCGAGAAGGAGATGGCTGAGGAGGCCGCTCTCGAGGCCAAGTGGGCTGCTGAGGACGCCGCCGCCGCCAAGGAGGAGAACTAATGAAGCCCGCAGAGATTCGTGAGCTCTCGGACGCTCAGCTCGTTGAGAAGCTGAAGGAAATGCGCGCCGAGCTCTTTAACCTTCGTTTCCAGATGGCCACCAGCCAGCTGGACAACACCGCTCGCGTCAACACCGTGAAGAAGGACATCGCTCGCGTCCTCACGGAGCAGCGCGCCCGCGAGATCGCAGCGGAGAAGTCCGCTGTCGCCGAGTAGGACCTAAGGAGAGAACATGACTGATTCGCGTAACTCGCGTAAGGTCCGTACGGGTGTCGTTACCTCCGTCTCCGGTGCCAAGACCATTGTTGTCACCATCACCGAGCGCAAGCGTCACCCCAAGTACGGCAAGATGATGACCAGCTCCAAGAAGCTGCACGCTCACGACGAGGAGTGCACGGCTGGCGTGGGCGACACCGTCCGCGTTATGGAGACCCGTCCTATGTCCAAGATGAAGCGTTGGCGCCTCATCGAGGTCGTCGAGCGCGCTAAATAAGCAGTCGCTCTTACGACTTGTACGTTTCCGAAGATGTGCGTATGCCTGGCTTGCATACCACGGGCCGTATAAAGACTGCGCACCTCTCTTCGGTTCTTAGTTCGGAGGAACATCTACCATGATTCAGATGCAAACCATGCTGAACGTCGCCGACAACTCCGGCGCTCGCAAGATTCGCTGCATCAAGGTGCTTGGCGGTTCCAAGCGTCGTTATGCAGGCATCGGCGATGTGTTCATCGGTGCTGTCCAGGAGGCTACCCCTGGCGCCAACGTCAAGAAGAAGGACGTTGTCCGTTGCGTCGTCGTTCGCACCGTTAAGGAGATCCGCCGCAAGGATGGCTCCTACATTCGCTTTGATGAGAACGCCTGCGTTGTCATCAACAACGATGGTTCGCCCGTCGGCACCCGTATCTTCGGGCCCGTCGCTCGCGAGCTTCGTGACAAGAAGTACATGAAGATCGTCTCGCTCGCTCCCGAGACCCTGTAGTTAGGGGAGATATATGTATATCAAGAAGGGCGATAAGGTCCAGGTTCTCTCTGGTAAGGATCGCGGCAAGCAGGGCGTTGTCCTGCGTGCTCTCCCCGCCGAGAACAAGGTCGTTGTCGAGGGCGTTTCGGTCGTCAAGAAGGCCGTCAAGCCCAACGCTGCCAACCAGCAGGGCGGCATCGTTTCGCAGGAGGCTCCCATCGACGCCTCCAACGTCAATCTCGTCTGCCCCGAGTGCGGTAAGGTTACCCGCGTCGGTCACGAGAAGGACGGCAAGAACAAGCTGCGCGTCTGCAAGAAGTGCGGCCACAAGTTCTAAGCTGCCCGCAACAGTTAAGTTGCTAGCAAAGGCCCGGATGCCACGGCACCCGGGCCTTTTTCTATCCCTACTCATTGCACTCATTGGGGACAGACTTAAATGAGTGCCCTTAATGGGCAAGCATAGATGAGCGGGTGCGCTGTACAAATTACTTGTGTGCGCGTTTATGCGCGTTAGATTGCGTTTAATTGCACACCCATGCGTATATATGCGCCGTTTACGGGACAATAATGACCGTTTAGCGGTGGGATACGCAAAAACGCGCACAGACGCGCGTGTTTGTGCGAATATAGAGCTGTCAGAAAGCAAGGCGTTCTATGACACAGGAGGCACATAATGGCAGATTCCAAGCAGTCTCCGCTCGACGCGGCGGCAGCCGCCAAAGCAGCGTTCGCTTCGGTCCAGGACAAGCCGTTCCCCGACGATATTTTTACGGCTCCCGAGCTTCGTTGGGCTGTGATCGGATGCGGCGTTATCGCCAACCAGATGGCCCAGTCTCTCGCTCTTGCCGGTCGCAAGCTTGCGGGCGTCGCTAACCGCACGCTGTCCAAGGCTCAAGCTTTTGCCGAGCAGCATGGCATCGAGAAGGTCTACGACACGGTTGAGGACCTCTACGCCGATCCTGACATCGACGCCGTCTACATCACTACCCCGCACAACACTCATATCACCTATCTGCGCGCTGCGCTGGCAGCTGGTAAGCACGTGCTCTGCGAGAAGGCCATTACCCTCAATTCCGCTGAACTCGATGAGGCCCGTGCCATTGCCGCCGAGCACAACGTGGTCCTTATGGACGCCACCACGGTGCTCCACATGCCTTTGTATCAGGAGCTGCGTCGTCGCATGGATGTCGGTGAGTTCGGCTGCATGAATCTCGCTCAGCTCAACTTTGGCAGCTACAAGGAGTACGGCGATCTGACCAATCGCTTCTACAACCGCAACCTTGCTGGCGGTGCCATGCTCGATATTGGCGTGTATGCCCTGTCCGTCATGCGTCTCTTTATGGACAGCCAGCCCGCCGAGGTCGTGTCTCTAGGCAACACCTGCGAGACTGGCGTCGATGTTGCGGGCGGCATCGTCTGCCGTAATGCCGAACAGCAGCTGGGCGTGGTGAGCCTTACGCTCCACTCCAAGCAGCCCAAGCGCTCGATCATTAGCTTCGACAAGTGTTATATCGAGGTCAACGAGTATCCGCGTGCCGATCACGCGACCATCGTGTGGACTGCCGACGGCCACCGCGAGGAGGTCCACGCTGGCACCGAGGCCTACGCACTGTGCTACGAGATGGCCGATCTTGAGAAGGCCGTTGCCGGCGACGACTCCAAGCGCGAGCTGCTGGATTATGCTTCTGATGTTATGGAGCTTATGACCAAGCTTCGCGCCGACTGGGGAGTCGTGTACCCCGAGGAGGAGTAAGCGATGCTTGCGGAAGATAGGCTCAACGCGATTGTATCGATGGTGCAGCAGGCCGGCTCGGTTACCGTTCCGGAGCTTGCTGAGGCCCTGGGCGTGACGGCGTCTACCATTCGGCGCGATCTGCAGACGCTCGACCGAGCGCATCGCATCGCCAAGGTCCACGGTGGGGCGACGAGTCTTGAGCGCGCGCACGTGACGCGCGACCTAACGCTTAATGAGCGCAGCGACCTCCATAACGATGACAAGGAGCGTATCTGCGCCCATGCGGCGGCGCTTGTGGAGCCTGAGAGCTTTGTATACATCGACTCGGGCTCGACGACGCTCAGGCTCATCGAGCATCTTCCCCACCTTGAAGATGTCACCTACGTGACCGATTCCGTGCTCCATGCTCAGCGCCTTGCTTTGCGGGGTATGCGTACCGTGGTGCTGGGCGGCGAGCTCAAACCCGAGACCGAGGCGCTCGTTGGCCCCGATGCCTTGGCAACCTTAGATTGCTACAACTTCAACTGTGGCTTTTGGGGCTCTAATGGCATCGCCGCCGAGCAGGGCTTCACGGCGCCCGATATCGAGGAGGCCCAAGTAAAGCGCATCTCGATGCGTCATACGGCCAAACGCTTCGTAATCTCGGACGCCAGCAAATTTGGCATGGTGGCGCCCGTCAAGTTCGCGGACTTTCGCGATGCAACGATCATCACCGCGGGCGAGGTGCCCGCCAAGTACCGGGCAATGGACAACGTCGTCACGGTCTAACAGCAAGGGACGGGCTAAGGCCAAAACCACCGCGAAGGGGCAGGAACCTTTGTGGTGGTTAGTAACGAAAACCGAGTAGTTTTCTCAATAGAAAAGCGGCAACGCCCATCACGGACGTTGCCGCTTTCGTCGTCTACTGGTTCTGTCTAAGTCTGTAACAACTGGACCGTTAAAAGTGGGATAGGTGTTACAGATTGAGATGCTTCCGAACCGCGCCGTCCCTTTGTCTCAATCTGTAACATCTGGGATCGATTTTGCCGAGTTACTGTTACAGATTGAGATTATTCCCTTGAGGGGATTCGAATGTCTCGATCTGTAACAGATAGACCGCAAAATGGGCTTTAGCTGTTACAGATCGAGGTGTTTGGGAATCCGGCAGAGCCATCGCGGCAAAACCACCACAAAGGTGCCTGTCCCCATTGTGGTGGTTTAGGGCTCCCAGGGGCAGGGGGCTTCGATGTGGATGTGCTCGCCGGTTACGGGATGCGTAAAGGACACGCTGTGGGCATGGAGCATGAGGCCGCAGGGACGCGGCGTTCCGTACAGGTCGTCGCCAACCAGGGGATGATGCTCGCTTGCCAGGTGCACGCGAATCTGATGCTTGCGGCCGGTGAGCAGCTCGACATCAATATACGAGCGCGTGGGCAGGCCGCGGCGGCTCTTAAGGCGCTTGAGTACCTTGACGCGCGTCTGAGACGGCTTGCCGCTGGCGCCGACGCGCATCTTGCGGCTGTCGTGACGGTCGCGGGCGATAGGCTTGTCGATGAGCTTCTCGTTCCAGTCGATCTTGCCCTCGGCGAGCGCCAGATAGTGCTTTTCGAACGCGTGGTCGATGATCATCTGGTCAAAGGCGGGCTGCGTCTGCTTGTCGAGTGAGAACAGCACCACGCCGGTGGTGTCACGGTCCAGGCGATTGAGCGGCTGCATGTCGGTCGCGGCAAAGCCGTCGCCCATCGCCAGCAGCAGGTCGCTGGCGTAGTCGGTAAGTGTGCGCTCGCCGGTGCCGTCACCGTGGACGATCATGCCGGCGGGCTTGTCGATGGCCATGAGCCAGGCGTCGCAGTAGAGGACTTGAGGTTCTTCGTTCACGTGTAAGCCTTTCGGTTAGCTAATTCCCACAAACATGCAGCCCGAGGTGGCGCCGCGCAGGCGGGCGGCCGGCTTGCGGCCGGCTTGAGCCGCCTCGACAGCGCGACGGACGCGAGCGACGGCACGGCCAATCTCATCGGCCTCGAGCAAGGTTCCGTCGACCATAAGACGGCGCACGCCGGCATCGAGCAGCTGCGGAACTTGCGGCGTGAGGTCGATGGGGTAGGCGTCGTACAGGCGTGAGCGGCCGTGGATGTCGGTACGCACCGGCATGACCTTGCCGTCGATATTCTTGAGCGAGAGCTTGCGGGCACGCAGGCGGCAGTTGGCACAATCGTGGATGCAGCCGTTGGCAACCTGCAGAATGCAATGCTCGCTTGTCATGACGCGCGGGCGGCCAAAGACGGTGATGCCCAGAGCCGCGGGCGCGGCGGTGCCGAGCGAGATAATCTCGTCGAGCGTGATCTCGGGCGAGAACCAAAACGCACCGGCTCCGCGCTCGGCAAGCGCCTCCATGCAGGGCGTGTTGTGCACCGGCAGGCAAGAGCGAATCTCGGCCGTGGCGCCAACCTGGGCGGCCAGGGCAAGCTCAGAGATGTTGCCAATAGCGACCGTGGCGCCGGCAACAACCCATGGGTCAACGCGGACGTGGTCAACGGCGCGGCAGACCTCATCGAGCACGGGTACGATGCCCTGCTCAAACGTATCGGCGGGGGAGAGCTTGGCCGCATCGAGCGCGTCGGTGGTCATGTAGATGCGCGTCGCACCCTCCGCCCGCGCTGCCTCGGCGGCCTCGAGCGAGGTGACGGTGGCGCAGATCTGCGGCTCGTCGCGGTAGTGCTCGGGCGCGGGGCGGGAATCACTGGTGACAATCGCCGGCAGCTCGAGCGTTTTCGCGCGCTCCGCGTACGGCGCCAGAATGGCCTCTTCCAGCGCCTTGCAAGCGGCGGCGCGCACCTTATGTACGGCGGAGAAACCCATGCCACAGCCCTCATCGAGCGCCACCTCAAAGCTCGCAGCCTCAAAGGGAGAGGAACCCATGCGGCCGACGTGCTCAACCAGATCGGACGCCTCGACCGCACGGGTCTTGGCGGCTTCGACGGTAAAGCCCGTGGCCGTGGTCGTAAGCGAAGGGTCGTCGCAGCAGGTGAGCGTAACGGTAAACGGCTCGCCCAGACGCGCCACGACGGACACATCAACAGCTCGGCGGCGCAGCACATCGCGCTTGAGCGCGGCGCCGGCGGCGTCGATGGCACGCTGACTGCGAATCACGCGGACGCGGCAGCCCTCGGGCATGCTGCGGGGTACGCGTGATTCGATGACTTCACCGGCTGCGGCATCATCGGCGGCAATGGTGGTCAGGAACTGGTCAAACTCGTTATCGTGGCGAAGCTCCAGCAGGTCGCCCTTGCCCACGGGCTCAAACAGCTCAATACGGGCGATGGCGGCGCGGCGACGGCGGTCGTCGGGCTTGAGGCCGCGCACATCGCGGTTGGCCGGGCGGCTGCCCAGCACCGTGCCCACGATCTGGCCGCGGTTGTTGGAACGCTCATAGCTCATCATCTCGTCGCCCGAGGTGCCGTCCTGATAGGCGTGCGTAAAGTCGCGGTTAAAGCAGCGCTTGAGCTGGCGCTGGCGGGCGTCTTTCTCGTCCTTGGCAACGGTGGTTCTGGCCAGCATGTCATCAATCTGATGACGATACACGTCGACGATGGAATACACGTAATCGGGCGCCTTCATGCGGCCCTCGAGCTTGAGCGACGCGGCGCCGGCGTCATACAGGCGGCGAACAAGTTGTGAAGTGTTGGTGTCACGCGGGCACAGCGCGCGCTCGCGACCGGCAGGGGAGAGCGAGCGACCGTTCTCGTCGATCAGCTCGTAGGGCAAGCGGCAGGGCTGGGCGCATATGCCACGGTTGGCCGATCGTCCCGCCATGGCAAAGCTCGAAAGCAGACACAGGCCAGAGTAGCAAAAGCAGATGGCGCCATGGCTAAAGACCTCAAGGTCCACATCGGGCGCGGCATCGTGAATGGCGGCAATCTCGTCGATGGAAAGCTCGCGCGAGAGGGTCACGCGGTCGGCGCCCTGCTCGCGGCACCAAAGGGTTCCGCGGTCGTCGTGGATGTTCGCCTGGGTCGAGATATGCGTCTCGATGCCGGGCATCGTGCGCTTGACCTCAAAGAACAGGCCCCAGTCCTGGATGATGAAGGCGTCGGCGCCCAGCGTGGAGCAGCGATGGATGAGCTGCAGCGCATCGCTCATCTCGGATTCCTTGATGACGATGTTGACCGTGACGTAGACGCGCGAGCCGGCCAGATGCGCGGCGCGGCAGGCCTGCTCAAAGGCCTCGTCGGTAAAGTTGGTGGCCTTGCGGCGTGCGTTGAAGCTGCCCATGCCGCAGTAGATGGCGTCTGCCCCGGCGGCGAGCGCGGCGGCAAAGGGCTCCGGGCCTCCGGCGGGGGCCAAGAGTTCGGGTCTGCGGTTGGTGGTTCGACTGGCGGTTGCGGTCATATCCTGCCTTTCAAAATGCTCAGATACTCAAAAGTATAGTGGTGCCGTCGCGGCAGGCGATGCCCGTGCTCTAAGCGGGATAAAGTCTTCAGCAGCTTGGACTGGCTGCTTCACATGAGAGCCGTTCAGCGGTCCGGGGAAACCGTTGGGCGATAAAATATTCTCGCAACGTGATAATAATCTTGCATCGCGCGGAAACCTTGAGTACTATCCCAATCAAGCGCGGTGTTCAGACCGAACTGTGCCTCCCGGTGTGAACGCCGCGCTCCCGTTCCCTTTTACTTGTAAGGAGAAAAACATGAGCAAGACCGTCGTGTCTTCCGATAACGCACCCGCAGCCATCGGCCCGTATTCCCCCGGTATCCAGACTGGCAACATGGTGTTTCTGTCCGGCCAGCTGGGCATCGATCCCGCGACCGGCAAGCTGCCCGAGGGTGTCGAGGCCCAGGCCAAGCAGTCCCTTGCTAACGTCGAGGCCCTGCTGACCGCTGCCGGCGCCACGTTTGCCGATGTCGTCAAGACCACGGTCTACCTGGCCGACATCGCCGACTTTGCCGCCGTGAACGAGATTTACGCCTCCAAGTTCGAGGCTCCGTTCCCCGCGCGCAGCGCTTTCCAGGTTGCCGCCCTTCCGGCTGGCGGTCTGGTCGAGATCGAGGTTGTCGCCGCTCTCTAAGGTGTTGGTAACAACTAAACATGACATGCAAAAAGACCCTGCAGCGCGTGCGAGCTGCAGGGTCTTTTGTCAAGCGATGCGACAAAAATGATCCGTTTCCCTTCGTCCCCAAGGGATCACGTTTAGCCCTCCTTGCGGACTTTTTGCAGGTAGCGGTACACGCTGGGCTCCGAGATGCCCAGCGAGGTGGCGGCGCAGGCCACGGCGCCCTTGAGCATGAACACCCCGTTGCCGTTGAGGTGGCGAATGACGTCCACGCGGTCGCTCTGACCAAGCGACGCTACATCCAGCCCGCGCGCGCTCAGCAACTCGGCAATGCTGCGGTCGATGAGCTCCTGTGTGGACTCCGAAAGGCTTTCGACCTCGATAGGGGCGGGCTCCGTGCGCGTCGGCGCCGCGTCGAAGCACGCCATGAGCTGCTGCGCCATGGCGTTGATGGAGCGTACGGTCGAGAGATCGGTGTTGACGCAGAGCATACCGACGATCTCGTCATTCTCGCGGATAAAGTACGTCGCTGACTCCAACGTCTTGCCGCCGGCACCGCGCCCCTCGTAGCCCGTAATAAACGGCAGGTCGCGATACTTGGCGTCGTGCATGATCTTGAGTGCCAGATCGGTGGCGGGACCGCCGACCTTGCGGCCGCTCACGATGCCGTTGCGAATATCGACGATGGCGTGGTCGGGATCCGAGAAATCGTGCAGCACGATTTCGCTGTTTTTGCCGAGTATCTGCTCCAGAAAATCGACCATCGGCAAAAAGCGACGTACGGTCTCGTTCACGGGCAACTCCTTTGGGTGAAATCGGAAATGTTCATAACAATTTTTTCTCATGGTAACACGGTGTCTATTGACTCACATATTCGCAGGTACATTGCGTAATACAGATGAGCGGTAGGTATTTGGCGGTAAACGGTCGACCAAAAGAAAAGTTAGATGTTATTTTGAACAGACACTTTCTTGACCTGCGGAAATGCATTGTCTCAGCTCAAGAATAGTCTGATAACAAAAAATTATTATTGAGAATGAGAATCATCTTTAATACGATATGCAACGAAGGCACAACCTCAACCCCGCACTGCGTCACAATAGAGCGTTAGATGCGAAAACAACTACTTCGAGGATTGGTGGTCAAATGACCCAGGAGACGGTTACGAACGGCACTGAAGCCCTGTTCACTCGCGAAGGCATGCCTCCCGTTAAGGAAATGATCCCGTGTGCCCTTCAGCACGTACTGGCATCGTTTGCCGGCATCATTACCCCGGCGGTCATCATGGCCGGCGTCTACGGCTTTAATAGCCAGCAGAGCACCGACATCATCCAGGTCGCGCTCATTCTTTCGGCGATCGATACGGCCCTTCAGGCCTTCGCTCCCTTCCGTCGCATCGGCGGCGGCCTGCCCATCGTCATGGGCGTTTCGTTCGCGTTCCTGCCGGCTCTGCAGGCCATGGGTGCCTCGGGCTTTAGCTTTGGTGCGCTGCTGGGCGGCGAGATCGTCGGCGGCGCCGTCGCGGTCCTCTTTGGTCTGGCCTACAGCAAGATCAAGTGGCTGTTCCCGCCCGTCGTGACCGGTACGGTCATCTTCTCCATCGGCGTTTCGCTGTATCCCACGGCCGTCAAGTATATGGCCGGCGGTATGGGTACGCCGCTGTGGGGCACTCCGCAGGCCTGGTGCGTCGCTCTTATCACCTTCGCCGTGGTCTTTGCGCTCGCCAACTTTGGCAAGGGCACGCTCAAGCTGGGATCCGTGTTCTTTGGCATGATCGTTGGCATGATCGTTTCGATCCCCTTTGGCATGATCGACTTCTCCAGCGTCGCCACTGCTCAGGTCTTCGCCCTTCCCAAGCTCATGCCCTACGCGCTCGAGTTTGATCCCGAAGTCTGCATTACCCTCGCTGTTGTGTTCCCCATGGTTGCCATCCAGGTTATCGGTGACGTCTCCGCCGCCTGCCTGGGCTCCATCGACCGTATGCCCACCGAGCGCGAGCTCTCCGGCGCTATCGTGTCCCAGGGCCTCACCTCTATGGTCGGCGGCCTGCTGGGCGGTCTTCCCACCAGCGCCCTTGGCCAGAACGTGGGCATCATCTGCTCCAACAAGGTCGTCAACAAGTGGGTCTTTGTGATCATCGCGGCCGTCTTTGCCATCGCCGGTCTGTTCCCGCAGCTCTCTGCCGTCCTTTCCGCTATCCCGCAGCCCGTTATCGGCGGCGCGACCGTCGGCGTCTTTGGCACCATCACCATGAACGGCGTGCGCATGTTCACCCGCGAGGGCCTCACGCAGCGCACTACCACCATCGTCGGCACCTCCGTCGTCTTTGGCCTGGGTATCTGGATGGCCAGCGGTTGCCTTGCCGGCGAGGGTATGCCCGCCTGGGTGTCCACCGTCATCGGCTCCAATGCCGTAACCCCCACCGCCATCATGGCCATTGTCCTTAACCTGATCCTTCCGCAGACGCCGGTCGTGGCTCAGCACATCGATGCTGCCAAGGACGCTGCCGTGGATCTGGTCTTGCCCGAGAGCAAGAAGTAACCAATTCGGTGCTATTCGTCGGCGGGCGCATCGCCTCGTCCGCCGACGCCATGCGGCGCCAAGCCGCACTTCAAAGGGTTTGTCCCTTTGGTGAAGCGTTGACGGGAGAGGGCCCGTTTCCGGTGTAGGCCGGCGCTTCGCACTCCGCCATGTCAGAGGTGTCAAACCCCGCCCCTGATGTTGAAGGGAGCATTCATGCTTCTGGTCGCTAACGGTTCCGTCTTTACTCGCAACGCTCAGACCCCGTTCATTCCCAACGGTGCGGTCGCCATTGACGGAGATACGATCGTCGAAGTGGGCCCCGAGTGCGAGCTCAAGGCCAAGTACCCGGATGCCGAGTACGTCGACGCCCAGGGCAACCTCATCATGCCCGGACTCATCAATTGCCACACCCACATCTACTCGGGTCTGGCCCGCGGCCTTGCCATTAAGGGCTGCAACCCCACCAACTTCCTGGAGAATCTTGAGCAGCAGTGGTGGAAGATCGACGACAACCTGACGCTCGACGGCACCAAGGCCAGCGCCTATGCCACGATTCTTGACTCCATCCGCGATGGCGTCACCACGATCTTCGATCACCATGCGAGCTTCTGCGAAATCCCGGGAAGCCTCTTTACCATTAAGGATGCAGCTCAGGAGCTGGGCATGCGTTCGTGCCTGTGCTACGAGGTCTCCGACCGCCGCGGCCAGGAAAAATGCGACCAGGCCATTGCCGAGAACGCCGAGTTTGCCCAGTGGGCCGCCAAGGAGCGTCGCGATAACGACAACCACATGATCGCCGCCATGTTTGGCGGACATGCCACCTTTACGCTGTCGGACGAGACCATGGATAAGATGGCCGAGGCCAACAACGGCCTGACCGGCTTCCACATCCATGTGTGCGAGGGCATGAATGACGTGTGGGACTCCCGCCTCAACCGCGGTGGCATCAGCCCCGTCGAGCGCCTGCTGCAGCACAATCTGCTGGGTCCCGACACCATGCTCGGCCACTGCATCCACGTGACGCCTGCCGAGATGGATATCGTCAAGGAGTCCGGTACCTGGCTCGTCAACAACCCCGAATCCAATATGGGCAACGCCGTGGGCTGCGCCCCCGTGCTCGAGTTCTTCCGCCGCGGTATCCCCGTGTGCATGGGCACCGACGCCTACACCCACGATATGCTCGAGAGCCTTAAGGTCTTCCTGATCATTCAGCGCCACAACGCTGCCATGCCCAACGTGGGCTGGTGCGAGGCCATGACCATGCTGTTCGAGAACAACGCCAAGATGGCGAGCAAGTACTTCGATCGCAAGCTCGGCGTGCTCGAGGCCGGCGCTGCCGCCGATGTCATCGTCATGGACTACAAGCCCTTTACGCCGCTGAGCGAGGAGAATATCGACGGCCACATGCTCTTTGGCATGATGGGCAAAAACTGCCGCACCACCATCATCAACGGCCGCGTCCTGTACAAGGATCGTGAGTTCGTTGGGATTGATGAGGACAAGATCAACGCGTGGACCATGGCCGAGTCCAAGAAGCTCTGGAGCACGCTCAACGATCGCGTGTATTAATTCCAATTGGAGATTCGCGCGCGTCGGATGTTTCGCCGCATCCGACGCGCGCATAGGCGGCCTCCGCGGGGTCGCCGGCGCTGTGCTAGCGCTACACCGTATTTGCGCCCGCCGCGCGGTCTCGCCGGGCGTTACAGAGAGGAGCTCACTATGAGCGACATCATGAGGCCGATCCCGTTTTCGCAGCTGATGAACTGGATCATCGAGGAGCACAAGACCCAGGACGCCATCTTTGGCGTGCGTAAGATGGTCACGACTAACCAGGAGGGTGCGCTTCCCATTTTTGACGAGCGCATCGAGACTCCGTTTGGCCCGGCTGCCGGTCCCAATACGCAGCTGGCCCAGAACATCGTGGCCTCTTATGTGGCCGGTTCTCGCTTCTTTGAGCTCAAGACCGTCCAGGTTATGGACGGCGAGGAGCTCTCCAAGTGCGTCAACAAGCCCTGCATCGTGGCTCAGGACGAGTGCTACAACTGCGAATGGTCGACCGAGCTCGAGGTTCCGCAGGCCTTTGCCGAGTACGTGAAGGCATGGTTTGCCTGCCACCTGATCGCTCGCGAGTACGGTCTGGGCAGCCCGGACGGCTTTGTCTTCAACATGTCGGTGGGTTATGACCTCGAGGGTATTAAGAGCCCCAAGGTCGACGCCTACATCGAGGGCATGAAGGATGCCAGCGGCTCCGACGTCTGGAACGAGTGCCGTGCCTGGGCACTCGCCAACCTGGACAAGTTTGAGCATGTCGACGCCGCGTTTGTCGAGTCCATCCCGGCACGCGTCTCCAACTCCATCACCGAGTCCACGCTGCATGGCTGCCCGCCCGCCGAGATCGAGCGCATCGCGACCTACCTCATCACCGAGAAGGGCCTCAACACCTACATCAAGTGCAACCCCACGCTGCTGGGCTATGAGTTTGCCCGCCAGCGTCTGAACGAGCTGGGCTTTGACTACATCGTTTTTGATGATACGCACTTCCGCGAGGACCTGCAGTGGGCCGACGCCGTGCCCATGTTCGAGCGCCTGATTGCCCTGTGCGCCGAGCGCGGCCTGGAGTTTGGCGTCAAGCTGACCAACACGTTCCCCGTCGACGTGACGAGGAACGAGCTGCCTTCCACCGAGATGTACATGTCCGGCCGTTCGCTGTTCTCACTGACCATCGAGGCCGCCCGCCGCATTACCGAGCAGTTTGACGGCAAGCTGCGCATCAGCTACTCCGGTGGTGCCACGGTCTACAACATCCGCGCCCTGTATGATGCCGGTATTTGGCCCGTTACCCTGGCGACCGACGTGCTCAAGCCCGGTGGCTACGAGCGCTTTAGCCAGATGGCCGGCGAGTTTACCGATCTGGACGGCAAGCCGTTCGCGGGCGTCTCTCTCGAGGCCGTGACCGCGATCCAGACCGACTCACTCACCAACCCGCTCTACAAGAAGCCGCTGCGTCCGCTGCCCGACCGCAAGGTCGCTGGCAAGAGCCCGCTTTCCGACTGCTTTACCACGCCGTGCCGTACGAGCTGCCCCATCCAGCAGGATATCCCCGCCTACTTGGCGGCTGTTGACGAGGGCCGCTACGAGGACGCGCTCAACATCATCATCGAGCGCAACGCCCTGCCGTTCATTACCGGTACCATCTGCCCGCATCCCTGCGGCCGTGCCTGCGAGCGTGCATTCTACGAGCCCGAGGGCGCCCAGATTCGCGCCGGCAAGCTCAAGGCCGCCCGCGAGGCCATGACCGCCGTGCTGCCCAAGCTGCGCGCCCAGGCCATTGCCAACGACGCCGAGCGCAACGTTGCCGTTATCGGCGGCGGCCCGGCCGGTCTGGCGACGGCGTTCTTCCTGACGCGCGCCGGCGTGCCCGTCACTATCTTCGAGGCCCGCGACTCTCTCGGCGGCGTGGTCCGTCACGTGATCCCCGAGTTCCGTATCGCGAGCGACGATATCTCCCACGATGCCGAGCTCTGTCTGGCCTTTGGCGCCAAGGTGCAGCTCAACGCCCGCGTGGAGTCCATTGACGAGCTCAAGGCCCAGGGCTTTACCGACGTAGTCGTGGCCACTGGTGCCTGGATGCCCGGCTCTGCGGGCTTGGGCGAGGGTGCCGAGCTCGACGTGCTGGAGTTCCTCGAGACCGCCAAGAAGGGCGAGAAGCTCGAGCTGGGCGAGGACGTCGTGGTCATTGGCGCCGGCAACACCGCCATGGACGCGGCCCGCGTGGCCAAGCGCCTTGCTGGCGTGAAGAACGTGCGCCTGGTGTATCGCCGCACCAAGAAGCAGATGCCCGCCGACGAGGAAGAGCTCGATCTTGCTCTTGCCGACGGCGTTGAGTTCTGCGAGCTGCTGGCGCCCAAGGCGCTCAACGGCGCCGTGCTGACCTGCGATGTTATGGAGCTTGGCGAGCCGGACGCAAGCGGCCGTCGCAGCCCCGTCGCCACGGGCGAGACCGTCGAGCTGCCCGCCACCACAGTGATCTGTGCCGTGGGCGAGGGCATCGATGCCAGCCTGTACGACGCCGCGGGCGTCGAGCACGACCGTCGCGGCCGCCTTGCCGCCACCTCCACCGGCGTCGAGGGCGTCTGGGCTGCAGGTGACTGCCGTCGCGGTCCGGCCACCGTGGTCGAGGCTATCGCCGATGCCGCCGAGGTCGCCCGTGCCATCGCCGGCGTGGACTTTAACAAGTACGTCGACTGCAACGAGCAGGCCGGCCGCGAGGACACCTGCTACGAGCGCAAGGGGTCGCTGTGCCGTGACAAGCGCAACTGCACCAAGACTCGCTGCCTGGGCTGCGGCTCGGTGTGTGAGGTCTGCTGCGACGTGTGCCCCAACCGCGCCAACGTTGCCATTAAGGTGCCGGGCCTGGCCAAGCATCAGGTCGTCCATGTCGATGGCATGTGCAACGAGTGCGGCAACTGCGCCGTGTTCTGCCCCTACCAGGAGGGTCGTCCCTACAAGGACAAGCTCACCCTGTTCTGGAGCGAGCAGGACATGGAGAACTCCGAGAACGAGGGCTTCCTGGCCGTGGACGAGGATCACTTTAAGGTCCGCGTCGCCGGCACGGTCCGCACTGTCTCGGTCGATGCCGTCAACACCGGCCTTCCCGAGGCCGTCCGCCTGACCATCAAGGCCGTGCGCGACAGCTATCCGTATCTTCTTAAGAAATAGGCGAGTCTCTTATGGCCAAATCCATTCAACATAACGTGGCCTACGTTGCCTGCGGAAGCGGCTGTGCTTCCGCAGGCGGCGACGCCCGCTGCAGCGAAGGCTGCATTGGCTGTGGCGCCTGCGTCACGGCCTGCCCCCACGGCGCCATTGCGCTGGTCGATGGCATCGCCCGCGTGGATCGCTCCAAGTGCACGGGCTGTGGCCTGTGCGGCATGGCGTGCCCGCAGCGCGTGATCGCCTTCGTTCCCGGCTACCAGAACATTCTGGTGCGCTGCAACAACACCGATAAGGGCGCCATTGCTCGCAAGATCTGCGACACGAGCTGCATCGGTTGCGGCATGTGCGCCAAAAAGTGCCCTGCCGGCGCTATCCGCATCGAGGACAACTGCGCCCATATCGACGGCGCGGACTGCCTGTCGTGCGGCATGTGCGCCGTCGTCTGCCCGCATGGCGCCATTCACGACCGCACCGGCATCGCCGCCGGCGTGTAGAAGGGAATCACCATGGCACAGGAATTCACTTTTACCGTTAACGGTGTCGAGCACACGACGACCCAAAACAAGCCGCTGCTGCGCTACCTGCGCGACGACCTGCACATCCACTCCGCCAAGGACGGCTGCTCCGAGGGCGCCTGCGGTACCTGCACCATTCACGTGGACGGCGCGGCCGTCAAGGCCTGCGTGCTGACCACCGCTCTTGCCGCCGGCCGCAACATCGTGACCGTCGAGGGCTTGCCCCAGGACGTGCGCGAGGCCTTTGTGTACGCCTTTGGCGCCGTGGGCGCCGTGCAGTGCGGTTTTTGCATCCCCGGCATGGTCATGGCGGGCGCGGCGCTCATCGCCGAGGACCCCGAGCCCACCGAGGAGCAGATCAAGTACGCCATCCGCGGCAATGTCTGCCGTTGCACCGGCTACAAAAAGATTATCGAGGGCATTTCGCTGGCCGCTGCGGTGCTCCGCGGCGAAAAGCAGATCGACGAGGACCTGGAGCGCGGCGACGACTACGGCGTGGGCAAGCGCGCCTTCCGCATCGACGTGCGCAAGAAGGTGCTCGGCGAGGGCAAGTATCCCGACGACATCGACGAGCTTGACCAGCCGGGCCTGACCTATGCCAGCGCCGTGCGCTCCAAGTACCCGCGCGCCCGCGTGCTCTCCATTGACACCTCCAAGGCCGAGGCCCTGCCCGGTGTGGTGGGCATCTTGCGCGCCGAGGACGTGCCGGTCAACCAGGTCGGCCACCTTATCCAGGACTGGGACGTCATGATCGCGGCGGGCGATATCACCCGCTGCGTGGGCGACGCCATCGTGCTGGTGGTTGCCGAGGACGAGGCGACGCTCGAGAAGGCCAAGAAGCTCGTCAGGATCGATTACGAGCCGCTGGAGCCCGTGCGTAACATTGTCGAGGCCAGGGCTGCCGACGCCCCGCGCCTGCACGACAGCTTCTTTGCCTTTGGCAACACGGTGGAGCTCAAGGACAACGTGTGTCAGAGCCGCCATGTGACGCGCGGCGACGCCGCCAAGGCGCTGGCAGAGAGCGCGTTTACCGTGACGCAGCGCTTTACCACGCCCTTTACCGAGCATGCCTTCTTGGAGCCCGAGTGCGCCGTTGCCTTCCCGTACAAGAGCGGCGTCAAGGTGCAGTCGACCGATCAGGGTGCCTACGACACGCGCAAAGAGTGTGCCCACATGTTTGGCTGGGACAACGAGCCCGAGCGCGTGGTCGTGGAGACCATGCTCGTGGGCGGCGGCTTTGGCGGCAAGGAGGACGTGTCCATTCAACACCTGGCCGCGCTCGCCGCATACAAGCTTCAACGTCCCGTTAAGTGCAAGCTCACGCGTGCCGAGTCGCTCGCGTTCCATCCCAAGCGCCATGCCATGGACGGCACCTTTACGCTGGGTTGCGACGCTCAGGGTAACTTTACCGCCCTGGACTGCGAGATCAACTTTGATACCGGCGCTTACGCATCGCTGTGCGGCCCCGTGCTCGAGCGCGCCTGCACGCATGCCGTCGGCCCCTATAAGTATCAGAACACCGACATCCGCGGCTTTGGCTATTACACCAACAATCCGCCCGCCGGTGCATATCGCGGCTTTGGTGTGTGCCAGTCCGAGTTTGCGCTCGAGAGCCTGATCGACCTGCTGGCCAAGAAGGTTGGCCTGGACCCGTGGGAGATCCGCTACCGCAACGCCATCGAGCCGGGCGAGGTGCTGCCCAACGGCCAGATCGCCGACTGCTCCACGGCGCTTAAGGAGACACTGCTCGAGGTCAAGGATGCCTACTACGCGCATCCCGGACACGCTGGCATTGCCTGCGCCATGAAGAATGCCGGTGTGGGCGTGGGCCTGCCCGATGCCGGCCGCTGCAAGATTCGCATCGAGGACGGCGTGGCCGTGGTCTATGCCGCCACATCCGACATCGGCCAGGGCTGCAACACCGTCTTTTTGCAGGACGTTGCCGAGGCATGCGGTCTGCCGCTTCGCTACATTGCCAACGGCGAGTGCTCCACCGAGAACGCTCCCGATTCCGGCACCACGTCTGGTTCGCGTCAGACGGTCGTGACCGGCGAGGCCGTGCGCGGTGCCGCCTTCCTGCTGCGCGATGCCATGCTTGACATCGAGGCCGGCAAGTCTGCGCCCGCCGCTCCCGTGAATGCACATGGCGACGGCGTCAAGATCGAGTACGACGACGGTCACGCCTATCAGCTACACACGCAGGAGCTCGTCGCCGGCCAGGGTATGCATCCTCAGGATCCCGCGGCCGCCATCAAGGCACTCGAGGGATGCGAGTTTGGCTACGTGTACCTGGAGCCGACCGACAAGCTGGGTGCGGATGTTCCCAACCCCAAGAGCCACATCTGCTACGGCTTTGCCACGCATGTGGTTATTTTGGACGACGACGGCCGCGTGAGCGAGGTCTATGCCGCGCACGATTCCGGCAAGGTGGTCAACCCCATCTCCATCCAGGGTCAGATCGAAGGTGGCGTACTCATGGGTATGGGCTATGCGCTTACCGAGGACTGGCCGCTCAAGGACTGCGTGCCCCAGGCAAGGTACGGCACGCTCGGGCTGTTCCGTGCGCCCGAGATTCCGGATATCCACGCCATCTACGTGGAGAAGGACGAGCTGCTGCCCGTGGCATACGGCGGTAAGGGCATCGGCGAGATCGCAACGATCCCCACGGCGCCCGCCGTGCAGAACGCCTACCGCGCGTTTGACGGCAAGCTGCGTCCGGATCTGCCCATGGTGGATACGCCCTACAGCCGCGCTCGTCACCGCGGATAGGGTAGGGCGCGGACAGCCATTGCCGATGGGCTGTTCGCGCTCACCATCAACTGCATACGCTGTGCCTTTGGCCCCGGCTTCCGTGCGAGCCGGGGCCTTTTGTTTGCCGAGCGAGGGCTGCCGATCGGAAAGCGCATCCCACAATTCGACTTTAGAACGGGACGCGCTTTCCCAACGGGGCCCCAAGCGGAAACTGCATCCCGGAATCTGGCTCCAAAACGGGATGCACTTTCCGAACTGCTTCTGCAGCGGCTGTTTTGGCTCCGGGACCGCGTCAATCGCATATCTTTATGGCGCCTTTATCCTACACATGTTGTATAACTATCAAATGTGGAATATAACAAAGAACAAAACATAGGCTGAGCGTTATGGAGGATTGAGGTTGAAAGAGAAGCTATTTCGATGGGTCGTGAAGCACCGCAAACCCATCATCGCGTTCTATGCGGTGGCAGCACTGGTATGCCTGTTCCTGCGCCAGTTTGTAGGCGTTAACTACGACATTACGAGCTATCTGCCCGACGAAGCGGCGTCGACCGTCGCTCTGAATACCATGGGTGATGAGTTTGAGGGCGACATTCCCAACTGTCGCGTTATGGTGCCCAATGTCTCGATCGCTCAGGCGCTCAAATACAAGGACAAAATCAAAAAGGTCGACGGCGTCGAGGAGGTCCTATGGCTTGACGACGCGGCAGATATCGATCAGCCGCTTGCCACGCAAGACAAAGACACCGTTGAGACCTATTACAAAAAGAACAACGCCCTGTTTACGGTGACGGTTAATTCCGAAAAGGAGATCGAGGCAACCGACGCTATCCGAGATATCGTGGGCGACGAGGGCGCCATTACGGGCTCGGCCATGTCTAACGCGCTCGCCACCACATCGACCGAGCAGCAGATCAGCATTATCACGGTCGCTGTCATAGCGATTATCTTCGTGATTCTGGTCATCACGACTACCAGCTGGGCCGAACCCATCCTGGTACTGCTGGGCCTGGGCGTCTCGGTGTTTATCAACTGGGGCACCAACCTCATCTTTGGCGAGATTAGCTTTGTCACTAACTCTGCGGGCTCCATTTTGCAGGTTGCCATCGCGCTGGACTTCTCGGTCTTTTTGCTGCACCGCTTTAACGAGGAGCGTGGCCGCCACGGCAGCGTTGCCGAAGACATGGTGCAGTCGTGCTGCCTGTCCTCGGTCGCCGTGTTTTCGAGCGGTTGCACGGTCTGCATCGGCTTTATCGCGCTTGCCGCCATGCAGTTTAAGATCGGCCCCGACCTTGGTCTTGCCCTTGCAAAGGGTATCGCCATCAGCCTGGTATCGGTCTTTACCTTTGTTCCTTCGATGTTCGTTCAGTTCGATGGCTTTGTGCAAAAATCGCAGCACAGGCCCTTTGTCCCGCCGCTGGGTAAGTTCGCCCGTCTGGTGCTCAAGGTCTGTATCCCCGCTGCCGTCGTGATCCTCGCCGTGGTTTACCCTGCGCGTGTGGCATCGACCTCCAGCGATATCACGTACTACTACGGCACTTCGCACATTTTTGGTTCGGATACGCGGCTTGGTCAGGATATGGACAAGGTCAAGGAGGTCTTTGGCAACTCCGATACCTACGTTGTGCTCGTTCCCCGTGGAGAGGTGAGCGAGGAGCAGGCACTCTCCAATGAGCTCAAGGCGCTCCCCGAGGTCAAGTCCATCCAGAGCTATGTTGACGTTGCGAGTCCCTATATCCCCACGGGCATGGCCGAAAAGGACACGCTCGATCTGGTGGAGGGAGAGCACTACAGCCGTTTGGTGCTCACGGTTACCGCGCCCTACGAGGGTCCGAGTACATTTAAGCTGGTCAAGAAGATTCGTTGTATCGCGGACAAACATTATCCGGGTAAGGCAATGCTCGCCGGCGAGGGCGTGAGCACCACCGACCTTAAGGACACCATCACCGTCGATAAGGGCAAGGTCGACCTCATCGCCGTCGTGGCCGTGTTCGCGGTCTTGCTGCTGGCCACCAAGTCGCTGAGCCTGCCGATCATCTTGGTGCTCGTGATTGAGACCTCGATCTGGATCAACTTTGCTGCACCGCTCTACACCGGTATGCACGAGTTCTTCCTCGCCTACTTAATTGTGAGCTCCATCCAGCTGGGCGTTGCCGTCGACTACGGCATCCTGATTGCTGACCGCTATCGTGAGGACCGCGTGACCATGCATAAGCGCGAAGCGCTACTCGAGACCATGGAAGCTTGCACGATTCCTGTTTTGACCTCTGGATCGGTTCTGCTGATCAGTGGCTTCCTGATCCATGCGATCTCGAGCCACGGCGTGCTCAAGCAGATCGGCTGGTTCCTGGGCGTCGGCGTGAGCATCTCCCTAGTCGCCGTACTCTTTGCGCTGCCGGGTTTCCTGTATGTGCTCGATGGCCTCATCGGCAAGACCACGCTCAAAGCTCATTTTTTGCCCAAGGATGCCCAGGATCCGGTTTCGGATACCACCGAGGCATCGGCTGCGGACGGCTCCGCTCAGTAACGTTTTACAAAGCAGTTGGAAGGAATACCGCAATGCATACCCATACCACTGATACCGCTTCGAAAGAGCTCAAAGCCCAACGCGATCTTGTACGTCGTCCCCATAAGCGCATCGCTGCGCTCGCTCTTGCCGCCGGTCTGACCGTGGCCCTTACCGTTCCCGGTGCCGTTGTGTTCGCCGACGGCGTAGGGTCGACGAGCGCTGCCTCGGCTACGAGTGAGCAGATGGCGACGGGCTCCGATAACAGCACGCCGGGATATAAGAAAAACCAGGTCGTATACGTCAAAACCGATGCCGACGGCAATCGCACGGGTGTTTACGTGGTCAATAGCTTCGAGGCCAATAAGGGCGTCAAGATCGACGACGCCGGCTCGTACAGCAAGGTGACCAACCTCTCCACGACCAAGAAGCTCTCCGATACCAACGACGCGGTCGCCGTTGAGGGCCAGGGCGTGCAAGACTTTGTCTACCAGGGCGACCTGGACAAGAACACGCAGATGCCGTGGAACGTCGCCGTGAGCTATCAGCTCGACGGTCAGGACATTGACGCCAAGGATCTGGCGGGCAAGAGCGGTAAGCTCACCATGAAGCTCAAGGTCGAGAAGAACGAGGACTATACCGGCGGCGAGTATGCCGACAACTATCTGGTTCAGATTACCGGCCAGCTCAAGGATGCCGAGGCACACAACATTGATGCCGAGGGTGCGACGATCGCCGCCAACGGCTCCAACACGCAGCTCACCTACATGGTGATCCCCGGCACGACGGGCGATTACACCATTTCGACCGATGTCGAGGACTTTGAGTTTGACGGCTGGCAGATTGTGGGTGTGCCGTTGAGCCTTGCGCTCGATGTCGATTCGAGCAGCGTGGACACGAGCCAGCTCACGGAGCTCTCGAACGGCATTGCCACGGCCAATAGCGGCGCCGGTCAGCTTGCCGACGGCGCCAAGACGCTGGCGGCTTCGCTTGCCACCGCCAACACCGGTGCCGGCACGCTGGCTAGTGGCGCTGCGGCGCTTGCCGTCGGCACGAGCCAGCTCAATGCTCAGGTGCCCACGCTGGTTGAGGGCGTGAACAGTTTGAATGACGGTGCTGTTGGCGTTAACGCCGGTGCCGCGCAGCTCAAGGGTGGTGCTGCCGATCTTAAGGCGGGCCTTGCCAAGCTGCAGGGGAGCGCACAGCAGATCTCGGGCGGCATTGGCGGCATTGCGGCTGGCTCCGATACCTATGTGAATGCGCTGACGTTGAACAAACAGACGCAGGAAGCCAACCTTGCAAAGGCGGCTGCTGCTACCGAGGCCGCTCAGAAGTCCGTAACCGCGACCTCCACCGGCGCCTATAACGCGCTGTACGGCGCACAGGGCCTTGCCGCGGCGCTCAATGGCGAGGACCAGTATCTTGCCGGTGCTCAGCAGGCTCTTGCTGGAGCCAAGCAGGTGGCAAGCGCTATGGGCAACGACGCCGCTAAGGCCAGCGCTGCGAGCGCAAAGACGAGCGCCGAAAGTGCCGCTACGAGTATTGCCGCCGCCAAGGCTGCTGTTGCCGATGCGCAGACGAAGGTTGCGAATGCCATCGATCTCGATAGCGCCAAAGCTGCAGCGGCCGAGTTGAGCGATGCCACAGCAAAGCTCGACGCCGCCATGGCCAGTGCGGGCTCGGCAGTTACCAGCGCCGGTGCAGCTGCTACCGCTGCTTCTGGTGCCGACGCGACGGGTCTCGACGCGATTCTCGATAAGGCGGCTGGGGCGGTCTCTGGTGCCCAGGGCCTCAACACCCAGGCGTCTGCGGGCCTTGACGGCGCCAAGCCCATGTTCGGCACGCTTACCGACCAGGTCACGATTCTTGCGCAGGCCGCCGGTGCCCAAGGTGGCGCCCAGGGTGCTGCCACCGCGCTCGATGGCGCCATTCAGGGCTATACCACCGTTCAGGACGGTCAGCAGCTGAGTCTTGCCGGCGCTATCGCCTACATGAACAGCGCCATCAACCCGGCGAATCCTTCTGCCGAAAACCCCGGCCTTGTTGCCGGCGTGACCTCTGCCGCCACGGGTGCGGGCCAGCTCAGCGATGGCACGACGGCGCTTGCCGCGGGCACCGAGCAGCTTGCCGCGGGCACGCAGCAGCTCAACGGCGCCACGCCCGCCCTTGCCAGTGGCGTCTCACAGCTCAACAGCGGTGCTGCGCAGCTCAAGGCTGGTTCGGTGAGCCTTGCCACCGGCATGAACCTCCTGTCCTCGGGCGCGACCACGCTTGCGAGCGGCGCGTCCCAGCTCGGCAGCGGTATGCAGGAGCTCGCCGATCGCACGGGTGACCTCGATACCCAGGTGATCGACACCATCAAGGACAAGGTCCAGGACATGCTCAACCCCGACTTTACGCCGACGGATTTTGTCAACGGCGAGCAGGGCGGGCACATGGGCCGCGTCCAGTTTGTCTACATGACGGGTGCCATCAGCAAGTAGGCTGCCGGTGTTTGCCCGCTATTGTTAAGCGAGAAAGGGGGTCGTCGAGCAGGCGGCCCCTTTTTGCTGTCGTGCCGGCGCGGGAGTGTGTCCCGGGATCGCTGGGGACCCATTTTTCGGCCTCAGAGTGGGACGCAGTTTCCGGTTGAGGCCTCTAGTGGAAGCTCCATTCCATTTTGGCTGCGGGACCACGACCTAATTCCCGAGTGCAGACTCATTTACGTTATAGCTAGCTATATTATAAGCAGCTATAATATAGCTAGCTATAACGTTAACGATCGAAGGTGCGCGCATGTTTATCGGTAGAACCACAGAAATGGACGAGTTCAATCGACTCTACAACTCAGATTCCTTTGAGATGCCCGTGATTTACGGCCGCCGGCGCGTGGGCAAAACGCGCCTCATTACAGAGTTCATTCAGGGCAAGCATGCCATTTATTTTCAGGCTCGCCGCACCAATGCGAAGGCGAACTTGCAGTACTTTAGTCAAGCGGTGCTCGCCGGTCAGACGGGTGCGGTAAGCGTGTCGTTTAGGAGCTTTGACGAGGCATTCGATGCGCTTGCTGCCATGTCGCGCGAGAACCGCCTGATCGTTGTAATCGACGAGTACCCCTATCTGGCTCAATCGTGCCCCGAGGTCAGCTCGTTGCTGCAAGAAAAGATCGACCATTTGTACAAAGAGACCAAGCTCATGCTTGTCCTGTGCGGCTCGTCGCTTTCGTTTATGGAAGAGCAGGTGCTGGGTTACGAGAGCCCGCTCTACGGTAGGCGAACGGCACAGTTCAAGATCATGCCGCTCGATTTTCTAACGACGCTCGACTTGTGGCGCAGCATGGATCGCGAGGACGCGGCGGTTTGTTATGGCATGACGGGCGGTATTCCCGCCTATGTCGAGAAGGTCGACACGTCAACTTCGCTCAAAGACAACATCATGCGCTTGTTCCTGAACCCTTCGGGCTATCTCTTTGAAGAGCCGAGCAGCCTGTTGCTGCAGGAATGTCGAAATCCCGAGCAGTACGATGCCATCGTTCAGGCAATTGCCCAAGGCCGTTCGAAGATATCCGAGATCGCCGGCGCCGCCGGAATTCCGGCGAGCAACGTGAAGAGCTATGTTGATAAGCTGGCTTCGCTTGGAATTGCCGAGCGCGAGTTGCCGCTCAACGAGACGAGCAACAAACGGGCTGTGTACCAGTTGTGCGATCAGATGTTTAGATTCTGGTACCGGTTTGTGCCACAGAATATCGGCCTGATTCAAAACGGTATGGCCGAGATGGCGTATGGGCGCATCGAGCCGCATCTTTCCGACTATATGGGTACGGTATTTGAGCTTATTTGCCGGCAGTATGTGTACGAGCTTGCGCGCGCGGGCGAGCTTGATGCGGTTCCGGCAACGGTGGGCCGCTGGTGGGGAACGGACAATCGGACGCGCACGCAGGAAGAGGTCGATTTGATTGTCGACGACGGAGAGGGCGCGGCGCTTTATGCGGAGTGCAAATGGCGTAACGAGCCGGTAGGCGAGGACGTTCTGGAAAAGCTCGTGTACCGAAGCGAGCTCTTTAGACGGCAGCATAAGAGCTACGCGATCTTCTCGAAACGCGGCTTTACTCAAGGGTGCCAGGAGGCTGCAGCGAGTAGGGGAGACACCAAGCTTATTTCGTTTGCCGAGATGTGTGAGCGGGGATGACGAAGCGCGCTTCGGAATTGATGCTCGGAATGGGATGTGCTTTCCCTTTGCAGCCCCTGGCGGAAACTGCGTCCCAGATTTCGGCTCCAGAATGGAATGCCGTTTCCGAATCGGCCCTCAAGCGGAAACTGCATCCCGGATCTCGGCTCCAAAACGGGACACGCTTTCCCAACGGGGCTGCATACGGAAGCTGCATCCCAGAATGAGCGTTCAGAATGGGACGCATTTTCCGGTGGAGGCATGGGGCGGAAAACGCGTCCCAGAATCCGGGCAATCTGGTGTTCCGGTGGTTGAACAAGTGCCGCGTCAAGGATTCCAAGCGTAAATCGTGCATTGAAAGTAGCGTAAAAACTACATTCAGAACGGCGTAAAAACTACATTGAAAGTGGCGTAAAATCTGTATTGAGAATGGCGTAATTTCGCATATCGCGTGATGGAGAGAGGCGGCCGTCTATGGATGCACCAAAGAGATTGACCCAAAAGGGATACAGGTCCCGGCTCATAGAGGAGCGCCTCGACACCCTTATGCGGGCGTTTGGCTGCGTGGAGATTAACGGCCCCAAATGGTGCGGCAAGACCTGGACGGCGCTCTCTCGCTCGGCGAGTGTTTCCAGACTCGATGAGCCTGCGCAGCGCGCGGCGGCAGAGGTCGACCCAAGCCTGGCACTCATCGGCGATGCGCCGCACTTGGTCGATGAATGGCAGGAGGTGCCCGAGGTCTGGGATGCCGCCCGGCGCTTCGTGGACGCGAGCGGCAACGAGCGCGGGACACTTTTGCTCACGGGCTCGACCGCGCTCAAAAGCGAGGAGCGCAGCCATGTTCGTCATTCCGGCACGGGTAGGATCGCCCGTCTGTCTATGCGCCCCATGGCCCTGTGTGAGTCGGGTGACGGCGAGCCGCTCGTGTCGCTAACAAGCCTCTTTAAGGGCGAGGGCTTTGCCCCTCAGCGTCGCGAGAGCACGGTGGATGACGTCGCCCGCTGGTGCTGCAGGGGCGGTTGGCCTGCAAATCTTGGGCTTTCGGATGAGCTTGCGCGAGAGACGGCAAGTCAGTACGTGCGCTCGGTGCTTGACGTTAACGTGCTGGACGAGGGCATGTCGTCCGAGCTTGCATATGGCCTTTTGCGAGCTCTCGCTATGAACGAGAGCCAGGCGGTCACGTACAAGACGCTCATGAAGGATGCCTCGTACGGTGAGACAGGCCCGGACGAGAGGACCATCGTTGCGTACTTGGACCTCTTCGACAGGCTCAAGCTGACCGAGGACCTGTGCGGATGGGAGCCGCCCATGCGTTCGAAGGCCCGCGTTCGC
Organism: Collinsella sp.; assembly: GCA_018368345.1. GTDB lineage: Bacteria > Actinomycetota > Coriobacteriia > Coriobacteriales > Coriobacteriaceae > Collinsella. Next base: position 175,570 of record JAGZEK010000001.1, on the reverse strand, counting down.
GTGCGTCCCAAGCGTTATTTCTGCGACCCGTCGCTTGCGGCGGCGTTGCTGGGGGCTACTCCTGAGCGGCTACTTGGCGACATGCAGACGCTGGGGATGCTCTTTGAGAACCTTGTCCTGCGCGACGTGCGCGTGTTCCTTTCCACCTACGGCGGCGTCGACAACAGCGTCCATTATTTCCGCGACGAGAAGGGACTTGAGGTCGATCTGGTCGTCGAGCACGACGGGCGCTGGGGAGCCATCGAGGTCAAGCTGAGCGAGACGAAGGCAGACGACGGAGCGAGAAACCTCAAGGCGCTGGAGAGGAAAGTGCTCTCCAATCCTGCTGCCCAGAATGCCGCGCCGGCGTTTTTGGCGGTCGTGGTTGGAAAGGGGAGCATCGCCTATACGCGCGACGACGGCGTGGCAGTGATCCCCATGGCGGCACTTGGAGCGTAGCGGTTTTGCGGGGTGCGGGGTGCTGGGGCTCCATTATCGAAAATCCATTTGTTAAACCTGACGCCCGTGGGTAAAATAAAATCGACGGCAGCCCAAGTTGGGTAAGCTGGGCAGCGCCGTTGCTTGGTCAAGGGGTCAATGCCTTAATGGCAGTGCGTGTTATGCTTCGAACGCTGCTTGAGTGCCTCGGAAAGCCCGACAAACGCTATGAAGGGCGAGACCAAAGCAATTAAGAGCTTTACGAGCTCTGATAGGCCCGGGATGACCGCTGATTCAAGTCACCGGGCCTAAATCCTATCCACAGGCATTTGAATAAAGCGAGCGACTCTCCTGGGCTTGTCCGTGCGGAGCGGGCCCGGCGCATATGACACCGCCGTGCTTTTGTGTCCGCACGGGCGCCTATCCTTACGGCAATGTAGCCGCCTATGTAACGAGCGGCAGTTGACGGAGAAGGGCCCTGACCGTGCCAGACAAAAAGACGCCGGGTATCTCGGCTATCGATACGACGAACTTTGCGCGCCAGATTGTGCTCGACTTTGAGTTTGCGCCGGTGCCAAAGCAGCGCCAGCGCCGCGGGCTGCGCAACGAGATTATCGAGGTCGGCGCCGTCAAGCTCGATAACCGCGGCAACGTGATGGGCGAGTTCTCGCAATTTGTGCAGACGGAATATGCCGAAGGCGTTGCGTATCCCGTCCGCGAGCTCACGGGGATATCGGCCGTGGATACCGCCACCGCCGATCCTCTCTATGTGGTGATCAAAAGGCTCAGCGATTGGATCGGCCGCTACTCCGCCCAGGTGGTCTGCTGGAGCGGGGCGGACCGCAGGCAGCTTATGACCGAGTGCCTGGCAAAACGTATCGATCTTGCTGCCTTTCCTGCGGACTGGGCCGACCTGCAGGCGTTTTATACCTCGATCATGGACGTGGGCAGCCACGGGTGTGTCTCGTTGAGTGACGCTGCAACGTGGTTTGGCATCGATTTTGATGAGTCGACGGGCCATACCCACAGCGCCCTCGCCGATGCGCGCGTGACCGCCAAGTTGCTCAAGCAGGTGATGGACGGGGAATACCGCGTGAGCCCGCGCGCCCGGGAAGTCCGCCAGCGGTGGGGGATGGGCGAGCGAGCCCAGACGCGCCTTTCCAACAAGTGCCCCGAGCTGGGCGACCTGCTGCTGAAGCTGAAGGCGGAGGGGAGGTAGGGGCGTTAGCTGTCTGCATGGCGCGTGCCTGTCGCGCATCGCTACTCTTCCTGCTGCTTGGCAGGTAAGATGTAGACGTTCTCGGCGTCCACGGCAATCTGCGTGGGACGGTTGTAGAGGATGTCGATCTCCTTTACGCTCTGCTTGAACGGCGTGACGTCGGGCGTCTTTGCCTGATGGAGCTTTTCGAGGAGTTTCTCGGATTGCTTGTCGTTGAACTTTCCGATGCTCTCTCCTGCGCCTTCGAGCGCCTCGTCGATGAGTGTATGGTCGCCCACGGGGGCCTTTGCGATGGCGTGACCGAGCAATTTGCCCGCGGACGCGATACCGCCCAGCAGTGCCGCATCGACGGTGTCGACAGCCCCCGCTTCGAGTGCGTTGTAGCAGTCGGTGTAGAGCTCGCGGTACGCGATCGAATCAGCCTCGATCTTCGCAGTGGCGTCCGCGAGCTTTGCGGGCTCGAAGTTCTGGGCGAGCATGGGTTCGAGGAACAGCGAGAACGCGTGGATGTAGGTGGCGAGCTGGCAGTCTTTGAGGTAGTCGAGCACCTTGTCGAGGCGTCTGCCCAAGCCGTCTCGCACCTCGATGAACCCTTTCTTTTTCAGATCCGTCTGTGCCTGCGAGCGGAAGAGTTCCATGTCCTGCGCGGACGACTGCTTGATGTCGAGCACCTTCATATGGGCGTTTGCCATGTAGGTGGCGTTGCCGTAGTTGAGGCCGTAACCGTTGAGGATGTCTGCGAGCGTCTTGAGGTTGCCACGCATGTTGGCCTTGTCGCGCTGACGCATGTACTCGAACATATCGTCGACGGACTCCTGGATGGAGTCGAGCTTTTGGTTTATCTGCGCGATTGCGGCTGCCATGAATAGCGATGTTGGATCGTAAGGCACCTGCGTGACGCTCGTGGCGATGTCGCCCTCGACTACGTGGAAGCGCGCCTGCCCAAGGCCCTTGGCGGCGTCGCGGTAGCCCCCTGTGAGACCGCTGCCGTCCTTGAACGAGTTGAGTTTCGACGGATCGAGCGGGTTACCATATTTGTCAGTCGCCTGGAGCAGCGTGGGCACGCTCACCGTGTTGGTGACGGTGCGAAACATCGAGGGGAGCGAGGCGAACGCCACGCCGAGTTGGGGAATTCGCTCGAGCGGTAGCTTGATGGCGCCGGAGACGTCCACCCGCTTCTGAGTGAGCGCGAGGTGGATTTTGGTCGATGCGAGCTGTTTTGCCACGAGCTCCTCTCGGCCGTCGTTCGCCGAGGGTTTGGTCTCGTTGTCTGCCATAGCGCGCTCCTTGCTTACGTTGATAGTCGTGGGCATTATCTCATCGCCTGGTGGCTTGCTAGAGCGGGGTAGAGGCCGAGCGTCTGGCGAAACTCGTTAACTGATTGCATTTCAGCGGATTGGGTTGATTATAAGAGAAGGACGGTTATCCATCTGCCCTTCCCAGTTGAGTTCGCTTTGAGCTACTGTTCGTGCCTATGCTGCTTGGGCTCAAGCCTTCTCGCTGCCGTGAAGCAGGCCGTGGCCGCCATGGCCAATGCGATGCTGGCCATCCAAGTGGAGTCGCCGGTTGCAGCGAGCTTTGGTTCATCGGCTGTCGTGCGTCCCGACTTTTTTGTAGCCGCCTCGTCGGCGTCCTTTTCAGGAGTGGCAGGATCACTTTTGTTGTCGCCGGGTGAATCTACGTCGGTCTTTCCGCCCGCCTGCTCCCCTTGGGCCTTCCCCTCCACGGTGAAGGACGCATCGGTCGCCGTCCCGTCCTTCCAGACGGCCGTGACGGTGTGTCCGCCGCCGGCGAGCGTGTCCAGGTAGGACGGCCTGAGCTCGATAATCGTGCTGCCCCTGGTTGCGGTGTAGTTCTCGGCGGAGACCTCAGTTCCGTCCACGAGGAGACGCGTGAACTCATCGAGAGGACCGCTGAAGCGGAAGGTCAGACTGGCCTCGCCGTCCTTTGCATACGCCTGCCCGTCGCCCTTGGTGGCGGCATACAGCGGAGCGGTCACGTCGAAGGTGACGTCCCCCGCGTCGTCGACATCAAAGGTCTGAACGCCGGTCTTGCCGTTACGCTCGGCGTAGGCGGAGCTGTAGACGAAGGTCTCGTGGCCCGTCTTGTCGAGGACCGCGAGGGCTTGGATTTCAAACGAGCCCATCGAGAGCGACGTGGGGAACTCGATTTCGATATAGCCCCTTGCCGCATCGTAGCTGCAGCTCAACGTTTTGCGGGTCTTTAAAGAGTTCGGGTCCTCGACATAGCCGGGGTCGCCGAGGATCGGGGAGACAGACTTTACGCCGTCCGCGTCGCCTACATTGCAATAGATACGGAGGATCCCGCCGACGGGGACCCTCTTCGCGGAGATGGAAACGTTCGAGACCGTGGGCGGGTTCCGGTCGATCGCGCTGCCGGTCACCTCGAAGCACAGCTCGCTCGGGTCGCCAACCGAGAAAATCGCGCCCGAAATGCCGTTGGCCCTGGCGTAGGAACTCTCGTACACATCGGTCTCGAACCCTAGGCCATCGGTGACCGAAAGGCCGATCAGCCTGTGCCTTCCGATCCTATTGCTGTCGAATGTGAGGTCAAACCCGTCGATAGACGAGCCTCCGTGATAATAGGCTGACGAAACAGAGCAGCCGTCGTCCGAATTCTCCCAGCCCTGCCGCAGTATGGGGGAAACGGAGCGAACGCCGTCGGCATCGGAGACGGTCCAAGAGATGTGGAAGTCGGCACCGGTTGCGACCTCCCTGCTCGAGAGCGACACGGAGGACACGGTCGGCGGGTTTTGGTCCTCGGGTCCCTCGGTCACCTCATACTCGAGGGGGTCGGTGGTGAAGGTCGGACAGTCGAGCCCCTTCTCCTCGGCATACGTCGTGTCGTAGACATCGGTAACCCATCCAAGACTATCGGTCACGCCGAGGCCGATGATCCGGTACCTGCAGGGCCGGTCGCTCGGGGAGGTGGAGATATCGAAGCCCGCGGTCGTGTTGCCGGTCGACGAGAAGGCGAGACGGGAACTGATTCCATGGTCTCCGGTATCGTTTTCGACAACGACTTCGACTATGGGCGTGACGGACCGTACCCCGTCAGGGTCATCGACGCTATAGCCGACATGCAGCGTGGAGCCGGCCGTGACTGTCGTCGCGGATATCGTCACGTTGGAGATGCTGGGCGGGTTCGGGTCCGACGCGGCTAGGGCGGTTGAGGGCAAAGCAAGCGCTACGGTGGCGGACAGCGAGGCGAGCAGGCTAAGCGCGAAGCGCCTGGAGAATTTCAAGGAGGTCATTGGTGGTGCCGATCTTCCATAATTGTTGCAGCGATACCAGTATATCTTTGGCCCATGCTAGCCAGATGTTCTTTCCGCGAACGGCTCGTTAGTTTAGAGACGGCATATGGACGCCTGTCTCGTCCAAGTTTCTCGTAAGGGCGATTGTGAGGGCATGAAGAGACTTTCTCGGAACAATCAATTGGGGATATCAAAGAAATGCCGGACGCCGCCCGATTGCTCAATGCCTTTGAGGTGAAGTGCGGCGCATCGGCTACGTTTTTGAGATCATTTATCGAGCGATACGTCATTCCAGCTGAGGCCACCGTCATGAGGCTTCTGTTCCTACACCCCCCCGCAATCCCGCGAGCCGCACTTAGCAGCTCGTACTCCCTCTGACTCCACTGACGCAGCTCGGCTGTGCGTACGGCGTTGCGGCACAGGTCCAGGAACACCTCGGTGCCCTCGCAGAAACACTTGCGGGCAAAGTCACCCGAGCCGCTTGCGACGCACGCGCCGTCGGCGAAGAGCTTCCAGCTAGACGGCTCGCGCGAATCGTCTCCAAGCAGCTTGATCTGCAGTACGTGCGGATTGCCGGCGGCGCAGAGTTCTTCCTCGAGCACCTGCGCCGTAAAGCGCATCTGGTGGGAGAGCCTGCTCTTGACCATGGCCGAGGCGTAGCAGTTCGGCTTGTCCAGAAGATGCATTCGTTTTGGCTTGGCTGTCAGGTTGTGGAAGTTGCGCTCACCGCGCACAGAGAAATTGTCCATACGGACTCCTTTCATCGATGTTGGCAGGGCCACCGTGCCTTTTGGCCGGTTGGCGTCGGGATCGTGGAGCCAACTCTCTACCCCGACTCTGGATAAAACGCGCCCGCTCCTTGCAGACACGATGGAGTCTATCAACGTGTACGGACAGAAATCAAGCGCCATCCGCGAAATGACGCGCGGATGGCGTTGGTTTCCCAAGTGATTATTCGGCTTTCATTCGGAAAAGTGTCGAAATAGGCACCTTATAACTTCGGAAAAGTGTCAAATTCGATAGGCAAATTATTCGGAAAAGTGTAGCTGGATGACAAAACAGCACTTAGAAGCCGGTGCTGGATGCGGGATCCTGCGGCCGCCTTTAGCCCTCGCTACTCGTCGTCCCCGTCGTTGGGGTCGCCCTTGAGGGTGTTGATGTCCAGATACTCGTTATCGTCCTCTTTTTGCTGGGTCTCCGACTCCGCTTGGGTGGGGCCGGAGAACAGCCGGAATCCCTCAAACGCAATGACACCGAGCAGGGCAATGACAATGGCGATAAAGGCAACCTTGACTGCCTGCGGAAATTCCGAAAAACGCAGCGCCTTTTCCTCGGCGTAATAATCGGCGAAGCGCTCTTCGCCCGTGCTTTTGGTATACGCCGGTGCGGACGCGGCCTCCGGGTCATATTCCGGTGCAGGCGTGGTGGCGTACGGATCGTTGAGATAATCGCTCGATGTGGTGCCATAATCCTCGGTCTCGATGCGACCGGCGTCAGCATAGCCATCGGAATAATCGGAATATGCCGCACCGCCCTCATAGCCCGCGGCGCTCGTGTTGGCGGCAAAAAGCGGGTTAACTGGAACGTCGAGCGCCGGCATGCCGGTAGAGGTCTCATCCAGATCGGCTGCAGCCCAGGAATCGTAGGCAACCTGATGGGCAACGGGCTCATCGAGCCTTGTGACCGGAGGCTTGCGTGCCGCAGGAACAGGCAACTGCTGGGCGCTGTACATAACGGTGCTGTCGGCCGATTTGCCCTGCGTCGCTGCAGCGAGAAATGCCGCCGTCTCGGACGGGTCGCTTGCGGGGCGGGGAGTGGGCGTGGGCGCCGAAATGGGTGCGGGCGTAGACGCGGGCGTCGAAACAGGCGGCTGCGCAGGAGTCGGCGCAGATGCGGGCTTAGGCGCAAGTGCGGAATTGGGGCTTGACGGGCGAGCCCCACCGCCCATGAGTTCGTCGGCGGTCCACGGGCGATCATCCATCACGTCGTCAAGGCTCAGCGAAAACAGGTCGTCTTCACCCTCATCGAACATGCGGTGCACATGTCCACCAATTGCCGGAATCAATCCGCGACCGGTGCATGATGCCTTGCTCAACGCCATTCTGTTCCACCCTTTCGAAATACTAATGACATCGATTATATGGAACTTCCCAAGCGGCTCGGTCTTGGATTTGTGCTTTCCAGAACTCGCGCCCAAAAGGGGAGGGGCAATCCAGGCGAGTGCCTACTTGTCGCTTGTTGCCGCCTTGGCCTCATTGAGGTAGCTATAGAAGCTGTACTTGGAGATGCCAAAGAACTCGCAGGCGCGCTCGCTCGACTTGGAAATGAGGAAGGCGCCGCGACGGTCGAGGTAGCCGATGGCACGAATGCGCTCGTCTTTGGTCATGAGTGCCGCGGGCTTGCCCACAAACTGTTCGCACTCGTGCAGCAGGTCCTCGAGCAGGTCGCCGATGTTCTTGGTAATGGGCTCGGGCTCGGTGTAGCCCGTGCCGCCGGTGCCGGTAAAGGCGTCGAGCGAACGCTCAAAAGCCTTCATAAGCGTAATGTCAAAGTTGATGCCCAAAATGCCGACGGGCTTGCCCTCATCGTTGCGGATAAAGATGGTCGAGGACTTGAGCAGCTTGCCATCGGCGGTTTTGGTGAGGTACGGCTCGCGGTCGTGCACGTCGGCGGTGCCCTCGTGCATGGATTCAAGCACAATATGGCTGGGGCCGTCACCCAGTTTGCGCCCGCTGACGTGGCCGTTTTCGATCACCACGATGGAGTGGTCCACGTCCTCGGTCTCCAGATCGTGGACGACGACTTCGCAGTTGGGGCCAAATTGGAGCGCCAGGCCGTGTGTAAGGCGCTTATAAAACTCAATCTGTGCGGGGGTCATGGGTGCCTTCCTAAAAATTAGTTTGGGCACACTTTGCCATAAACCACACTTGTTCGCAAATAACGAAAGCATCGCTGCGTTATGTGACCGTTCGGCGGCGAAAAGGTACCGATTACGGCAACAAACAATTTGTTAGGTTTACCAATAAAAAAGTGTGATAGAACAGTGCTAACAAACTTTTTGTTTGGCATCCACATAAAAGTTCAGTCGCATGAATGGGAATGGGCTGAAACGCGTATGCGGGGGCCGGCAAGAGAGGACTTAAGGAGTTCACCGTATGGCCGATAAGATCCAGTGGGCGGGCAACACGATGCCCAAGAGCGATGACAAGCACTTGGGAATCATGAGCCTCGACCACGTGAAGAAGGCCCGCGCCTTCCACCAGTCGTTCCCCCAGTACACCGTCACTCCGCTTGCCCGCCTGGATGGTCAGGCTGCGCGCCTGGGCCTTTCCAACCTGTGCGTTAAGGACGAGAGCTATCGCTTTGGCCTCAACGCCTTTAAGGTCCTGGGCGGTTCGTTTGCCATGGCCAACTACATTGCCGACGAGACCGGCAAGGACGTTGCCGAGTGCACCTTCGATTACCTGACCTCCGATCAGCTTGCCAAGGACTTTGGCCAGGCCACCTTCTTTACTGCCACCGACGGCAACCATGGCCGCGGCGTGGCATGGGCTGCCAACAAGCTGGGCCAGAAGGCCGTCGTGCACATGCCCAAGGGTTCCACCAAGCCCCGCTTTGATAACATCGCCGCCGAGGGCGCCACGGTGACCATCGAAGAGGTCAACTACGACGAGTGCGTGCGCATGGCCGCCGCCGAGGCCGACGCCTGCGAGCGCGGCGTCATCGTTCAGGATACCGCCTGGGAGGGCTACGAGAAGATCCCGTCCTGGATTATGGAGGGCTACGGCACCATGGCTTCCGAGGCTGCCGAGCAGCTGCGCGAGATGGCCATCAACCGCCCGACGCACGTCTTTGTCCAGGCTGGCGTGGGTTCGCTCGCCGGCGCCGTGGTGGGCTACTTCACCAACCTGTATCCCGATAACCCGCCCACCTTCGTCGTGGTTGAGTGCGCGCCTGCTGCCTGCCTGTACAAGGGCGCTGCCGCCGGCGATGGCGATCCGCGTATCGTGGACGGCGACATGCCTTCCATCATGGCCGGTCTGTGCTGCGGCGAGCCCAACATTCTGGGCTGGGATATCCTGCGCAACCACACCACCGCCTTCGTCTCCTGCCCCGACTGGGTCACCGCTCGCGGCATGCGCACCCTGGGCGCTCCCGAGAAGGGCGACCCGCGCGTCATCTCCGGCGAGTCCGGCGCTGTGACCACCGGTCTGGTCGAGACCCTCATGCTCGATCCCGAGTACGCCGAGCTCAAGGAGCTCATCGGCCTGGACAAGACGAGCTCCGTGCTCTGCTTCTCCACCGAGGGAGATACCGATCCGGATCAGTACCGTCGCATCGTCTGGGAGGGCGAGTACCCGACCTGCTAGCAGGTCTAACCTGGCCGGGCAGTGGAGCATATGTTTACTCCCTGCTCGGACAGTCCTGCTCGCACGGAGAGCACATTAAGTGCTCTCCGGCTCGTGCGGAACTCGCGACGGAGTAAACATATGCTCCACTGCCCTACGTTAACTTGCTTGCCGGGTGCTCGACCTCACGCTGCTTGGCACAAGTAATCTATCTGAAAGAAATCCACCTGTAGGTAAACCCTTGTAGAAAGGTTGACTGTTATGACTAAAGAACTCGATTTTGATGCCATTAAGGCTGCTGCTGAGTCTCATCGTGCTGATATGACTCGCTTCCTGCGCGCCATGATCTCCCACCCCTCTGAGTCCTGCGAGGAGGGCGAGGTTGTCGCCTGCATCAAGGCCGAGATGGAGAGCCTTGGCTATGACGAGGTCAAGGTCGACGGCCTGGGCAACGTCATGGGCTTTATGGGCGAGGGCGACAAGATCATCGCCATCGACTCCCACATCGACACCGTCGGCATCGGCAACATCGAGAACTGGGACGCCGATCCCTATGAGGGCTACGAGACCGACGAGATCATCTACGGCCGCGGCGGCTCCGACCAGGAGGGCGGCATGGCTTCCGCTACCTACGCTGCCAAGATGATGAAGGACATGGGCCTCATCCCCGAGGGCTACAAGATCATGGTCGTCGGCACCGTCCAGGAAGAGGACTGCGACGGCATGTGCTGGCAGTACATCTACAACAAGGACGGCATTAAGCCCGAGTTCGTCATTTCCACCGAGCCCACCGACGGCGGCATCTATCGCGGTCACCGCGGCCGCATGGAGATCCGCGTCGACGTTCACGGCACCTCCTGCCACGGCTCCGCTCCCGACCGCGGCGACAACGCCATCTACAAGATGGCCGATATCATCGCCGACGTCCGCGCCCTCAACAACAACGGCTGCGACGAGTCGACCGATATCAAGGGTCTCGTCAAGATGCTCGACCCCAAGTACAACCCCGAGCACTTCGAGGATGCCCGCTTCCTGGGCCGCGGCACCTGCACCGTCAGCCAGATCTTCTACACCAGCCCCAGCCGCTGCGCCGTGGCCGATTCCTGCGCCATCTCCATCGACCGTCGCATGACCGCCGGTGAGACCTGGGAGTCCTGCCTGGACGAGATCCGCAACCTGCCGGCCGCCAAGAAGTACGGCGACGACGTGAAGGTCTCCATGTACATGTACGACCGTCCGTCCTGGACCGGCGAGGTCTACGAGACCGAGGCTTACTTCCCCACGTGGATCAACAAGGAGACCGCTCCGCACGTCAAGGCCCTCGTCGACGCTCACAAGGCCATGTTCGGTAACGAGCGCATCGGCTGCGAGCCCAGCATGGACAAGCGCACCGGTCGCCCGCTGTGCGACAAGTGGACCTTCTCCACGAACTGCGTTTCCATCCAGGGCCGCTACGGCATCCCCTGCGTGGGCTTTGGCCCGGGTGCCGAGTCTCAGGCTCACGCTCCCAACGAGGTCACCTACAAGGACGACCTGGTCACCGCTGCCGCCATGTACGTGGCTGCCCTGAACCTCTACGATCCGAGCAAGGCCGATGGCGACGCCACCGTGTTCCGCGCCGGTCTGACCAACAACAAGATCGATTAGTCCCATTCCTCGATTTTGTTGAGCCGGGGGCCGCCCGTGTCCCCGGCACCCCCTGTTGACTTGGGGCCCGCGGTCGTTATCTCCCATGCTTCCTCAACGGTGGCGGGTCCTCGTCATGGTGCTCTGCATGTTCTAGCCACACGCGCATGCCGGAGCACGTCTACTCATTGCGATCGTTTCACCTTTAGAAAGGACATTTACATGGACGCTAAGTTTACCGAGCTCGTCGAGCAGCTGAACGGCCTCGATTTTAAGGGCATGTACGGCAGCGACTTCCTGCACACCTGGGACAAGACCACCGATGAGCTCAAGGCTCTCTACATCGTTGCCGACGCCCTGCGCGAGCTGCGCGAGAACAACGTTTCGTCCAAGATCTTCGATTCGGGTCTGGCCGTCTCCCTGTTCCGTGACAACTCCACCCGTACGCGCTTCTCCTTCTCTAAGGCAGCCAACCTGCTCGGTCTTGAGCTGCAGGACCTGGACGAGAAGAAGTCCCAGATCGCTCACGGCGAGACCGTCCGCGAGACCGCTACCATGATCTCCTTCATGGCCGACGTCATCGGCATCCGCGACGACATGTACATCGGCAAGGGCGACGCCTACATGGCCGAGGTCTCCGAGTCTGTCCAGCAGGCCTACGAGGACGGCGTTCTGGATCACCGTCCCACGCTCATCTCCCTGCAGTCCGATTCCGACCACCCCACGCAGTCCTCTGCCGACATGCTCTACCTCATCAACGAGTTTGGCGGTCTTGAGAACCTCAAGGGCAAAAAGGTTGCCGTCACCTGGGCCTACTCGCCCTCTTACGGCAAGCCGCTGTCCTGCCCGCAGTCGCTGATCAGCCTGCTGCCCCGTTTTGGCATGGACGTCACCTTGGCCCACCCCGAGGGCTACGACCTCATGCCCGAGGTCGTCGAGCGCGCCAAGGGTTATGCCGCCGAGTCCGGCACCACCTTTAAGCAGGTCAACACCATGGCCGAGGCCTTCGAGGGCGCCGACATCGTGATCCCGAAGAGCTGGGCTCCGTTTGCCGCCATGGAGAAGCGCACCAACCTGTACGCCGAGGGCGACGACGCCGGCATCGCAGCGCTCGAGAAGGAGCTGCTCGCCCAGAACGCCACCCATCAGGATTGGTGCTCCACGACCGAGCTCATGGAGAAGACCGCCAACGGCCAGGACACCATCTTTATGCATCCGCTGCCCGCCGACATCTCCGGTGTCTCCTGCGAGCACGGCGAGGTCAACGCCGACGTCTTCGACATGCACCGCGTGGGCATGTACAAGGAGGCCAGCTACAAGCCGTACGCCATCGCAGCCATGATGTTCCTGCAGAAGGTTGCCGATCCCGCCGCTACCCTCAAGGCCCTCGACGAGCGCAACACCGCCCGTTGGTTCCAGGCCTAAAGCCGCGCTGAGGTAAGCCATGTAAAGGGGGCGCTCTGCCAACCGGCGGGGTGCCCCTTTTTTGCATCGCGGGCGTGCGGGATAAGCGCTTTCGATGTGGATGCCCGCGGCGCGAGTTATGGGTACGATGGTTTCAGGGGAGGTATCACCATGAAACTTGGATGCGTCATTATGGCTTCGGGCGAGGGCAAGCGGTTTGGCTCTAACAAGATGCTTGCCGATATCTATGGCAAGCCGCTGATTGCTCGGACTATCGATTCGGTTCCCCGGGGCTTTGACGTTGTGGTTTCGACGCGTTGGCCCGAGGTCGCCCAGATTTGCGAGGACAAGCATTGCCCGTGCGTGCTGCACGATGGCAAGCTGCGCAGTGAAAGCGTCCGTGCGGGCCTTTCGTGGGGGGTGAGCCGCGGCTGGAAGGGTTGCCTCTTTTTGCCCGGCGACCAGCCGCTTGTGAGTTCGGATTCTTTTGAGGCCATGGTTCGCGCGTTTGATGAGCGTGGCCGCAAGCATCCGGTTCGTCTTGCGTGCAACGGTGAGCCTTCGAGTCCGGTGCTCTTTCCGGCGGAACTGTTCGATGCACTTATGTGTCTTGAGGGCAAGGACGGTGGCGGTTCGATCCTCAAGGACCGCATCGACGTGGTGCTGGTCGAGGCGCGAGCCTACGAGCTGTGGGACGTCGATACCGCCAAGGGACAGCAACGCATAACGGAGCATATCGCCGCCTGCTCGTATTTTGATCGCGTGGCCAACTGCATCAATCAATAAGGAGCAATAATGATCATCATCAAAAACGGCGCGCTCGTGACGCCCCAGGGGCTTCGCCGCGCCGATCTTGCCATGGAGGGTGACAAGATTGTGCGGATTGCCGCGGCAATCGAGCCGGGCGAGGGCGATACCGTCCAGGACGCCACCGACTGTTGGGTGTTTCCCGGCTTTATCGACGGCCACACGCACATGCAGTGCTGGACCGGCATGGATTGGACAGCCGATAGCTTTGAGACCGGCACGCGCGCGGCTGCCTGCGGTGGTACGACGACCATAGTGGACTACGCGACGGCCGATCGCGGCGTGACCATGCCCGATGCCTTGGCCGAGTGGCATCGCCGCGCCGACGGAACCTGCACGGCCAACTACGCTTTTCATATGGCACTCGCCGAGTGGAGCGAGCGCAACCGCGCCGATCTCGTGGCTATGCGCGAGGCAGGCGTGTCGTCCTTTAAGACCTACTTTGCCTACGATCACCTGCGCTTGAACGATGCCGAGACACTCGAGGTGCTGGAGGAACTCAAGCGCCTGGGCGGTATCCTGTGCGTGCATTGCGAGAACGGTACGCTGGTGAATGAGCTGCAGAAGCGCGTGTACGAGCAGGGGATTCATGGGCCCGAGGGGCATGCGCTCAGCCGTCCGGACGTGTGCGAGGGTGAGGCCGTGAGCCGCCTGCTGTATCTGGCGCACCTGGCCGGGGACGCTCCGGTCAACGTGGTGCACCTTTCGACCAAGCTGGGGCTCGAGGCCATCCGTGCTGCCAAAGCGCGCGGGCAGAAGAATATCTATGTCGAGACCTGCCCCCAGTATCTGATGCTCGACGACACCTGTTATCTGGAGCAGGGCGAGGACGGCTTTGCGGGTGCCAAGTATGTGATGAGCCCGCCGCTGCGCCATGCCGGTGACCGTGCCGCGCTGCGCGAGGCGCTTGTGGCCGGCGAGATCGATACTATCGCCACCGACCACTGCAGCTTTAACCTGCACGGGCAAAAGGACCGCGGGCGCGACGATTTCCGCGCGATTCCCAACGGCGGGCCCGGCGTGGAGCATCGTCCCGTCGCGATTGCCACGAGCTTTGAGGGCCAGCTGGGCCCCGAGGACCTCTGCCGCTTGATGAGCGAGAACCCGGCGCGCGTTTTTGGCATGTATCCGCGTAAGGGCTGTCTTGCCGAGGGTGCCGATGCCGACGTGTGCGTGTGGGATCCGTGCGCGCGTTGGACCATTCGCGCCGCGACGCAGCATCAGGCCGTGGACTACACGCCGCTCGAGGGCTTTGAGGCGCACGGCCGCGCCAAGGCTGTGTTTGTGAACGGCGTGCTGGCCGCGCGCGACGGCGAGCCCACCGGAGCCCAACCCGGCCGCTACGTTCCCCGCTAACAGGAAGGCCGCCAGGGTAGCTAATTTGGGACGGGGCTCTTTTAGCTACCCCTTGAGGTTGGTGGCGATGAGGGAGCGGCCGAGGGCGGCCTCGAAGCGATCTGCCATCGTTGGATCAGCAAGCGTGTCGACTTGGTTGAGCATGATACGGGCATTGTTGAGGTTCAGCATCTGCAGCTCGGCATTGAGCACCTGGGCGACGCGCTCTGGGGTGGCAGCGTCGGTGGGCTCGCAGCCGCAGCGCTCGCAGAAGAGCTCGGGGCGGTGGACAACCTCGGCGACGGGCTTGCCCAGCCCCGAGGCGCCGACGACCCAGACAACGTTTGTCGCGGCGGCGGGAATTACCGGCTCCCAGGCGGCATGTGCCTTGAGCGGGAGTCGCTTGCTGCCATCTGCCTCGGCCAACACATAGTCAAAGCGCTGCGCCAGCTCGTTGAGCGGCTCGGCGGGGGCGGAGAGCTTGCCTGTCTCCGGGTTCAAAACACCCGCCTGGCAGATACTTCCGCGGACAAGTCCCGCGCATGCCTCGCAGGTGCAGCCGGGAACATGTAGAGTCCCCGGCTTCCAAGGCGCGGCGTCCAGGCGACGGCTCGACCCGTCCCATGGCACGCCGGCGACGGGAAACATGTGCGTGGTGGTACAGAGGAGCACGCGGCCGCCAGTGCGCATGAGCTCGAGACCCAGCGTCTTCAGCAGCGTCGACTTGCCGCCACTGCCGATAATCGCGGTAATGCCCGGCTCGATCCTGAGCGCGGAGGCAAGATTGCCGCTAACCGTTTCCATCTGTTCACCGCCGTATAATACTGTGATAATAAATAATCATCAGAGTAGCGGCCGAACCGCTTTTGCTCTGCTCAAACCGTAGCACAGGGAGGTGCCCCGGGAATGCTCGTTTATGTTCGCGGCGCCGGCGATATCGCCACGGGCGTCGCCGCTCGCTTGGTGCGCGCCGGCGTTTCGGTCGTTATGGCCGATATCGCGGTTCCCACGTGCATCCGTCGCACAATCAGTTTTTGCGAGGCCATTCGCTTGGGCGAGGTCGAGGTCGAGGACATTCGCGCCCGCTTGGCGCAGACGTCGGCCGAGGTGCTTGAGATTACCGAGGCGGGGGATGTCGCCGTGGTGGTGGACCCCCAGGCACAGATGGTCGGCGAGCTTAAGCCCGCGGCTGTGGTCGACGCGATTTTGGCTAAGCGCAACTTGGGCACCACGCGCGACATGGCGCCTGCCGTCATCGCTGTGGGGCCGGGCTTTACCGCGCCGGTCGATTGCGACGCCGTGGTCGAGACCATGCGCGGGCATTTTCTCGGCCGTGTCATTACCCAAGGTTCGCCCCAGCCCAACACGGGCGTGCCGGGCATTATCGCCGGCTATGGCAAGGAACGTGTTATCCACAGCCCCGCCGCCGGCGTGTTTCGGTCCGACCGCACCATCGGCGACATCGTGAGCGCCGGAGACGTGATTGGCTACGCGGGCGATATGCCCATGTGCACGCAGATCGATGGCTGTCTGCGCGGGCTTTTGGCGAACGGCGTGCAGGTGACTGAGGGCTTTAAATGCGCCGATGTCGATCCGCGCGGCGATGCCAGCTATATCAACTACATTTCGGACAAAGCGACGTCGGTCGGCGGCGGCGTGCTCGAGGCACTCGCTATGCTCACCGATGTCTTTAGAGGATAGAAGGCGGCAATGGAAAAGCTCGATGTTGTGAATGCGGCGCTTGCCACCCTGCGTGCTGGTAAGACGTGCGAGCTGGTGGTCGTGGCCGGCACGGCAGGGTCGTCGCCGCGCGGCGTGGGCGCCTGGATGGCCGTCTTTGCCGATGGCAGCCAGGCGGGCACTATCGGCGGCGGCAAAATTGAGCTCTTTGCACTGGATGAGGCGCGCGAGCTCCTGGCCGGGGGTAAATCGCGTCTGGTCCGCTACACCATGGGCGGCGAGAATTCCGATACCGGCATGATCTGCGGCGGAGCCATCTGCCTGTGCTACCTGCATCTGGATGCGACCCAGGCACCGTTGTTCCAGTCGGTTGCCGACGTCTTGGCCTATCGGCGCATCGGCGACTTCGTCATCGACTTTGAGCCGTTTATCGCAAGCGCGCTCGAGAGCGATGTGGCCGAGTACCATGGCGAGGAATCGCGCCGCACCATTGCGGGCTGCCCCGGGCTTTCGCTGGCGGAAGAGGGGAGCAACGTCACCTACACCAACGCGGCCTCCGAGATTCCCGCGGCGCACATCGAGACGCTCTGCCCCGAGGGCCTGACCTATATCTTTGGCTGCGGCCACGTGGGTGCTGCGACGGCGCGGGTGCTCACGGCGGCGGGCTTTGCCGTCGTGGCTTGCGACGACCGCCCCGGCACGCTGACCCCCGAATGGGTGCCAGGTGTCTACGACCGTCGTCTGGTCGACTACAAGAACCTGAGCAAGCAGTGCCCCATCGGCCCGCGCGACCTGGTGGTCGTCGCCACGGCGGGTCACAAGTCCGATATCGACGTGGTGATTCAGGCCATGCGCGCCAAACCCGCCTATCTGGGCTGCTTGGGTTCGCGCCGCAAGACGGCCTTTGTGCGCGCCCGCCTGGAGCAGGAGGGCTTTACGCAGGAGCAGATCGACGAGCTGCACCTGCCGATCGGCGTTTCCATCGAGGCCGAGGACCCCGAGGAGATCGCTATCTCCATCGCCGCCGAGATGATCCACCTGCGCCGCACCAAGCTCGTTCCCCGCAAGCGCTAATCGCATCCCCATATATGAGTTGCGGTGGAATACGGACTGTTTAAGCCAGTTAAGCCGTCAAACAGCCCCTATTTCACCGCAACTGCCAAGGGATCCGTTTTCCTCCGTCGCATGCGGACGCATTTGTGCGGGGGAGTTGTGGAGTTGTGCAGGCAGACGAGGTTTTTCTGGAAATACGCCCCCGATGCGCGTATAGTACCGATTGTTTTGTCGGCTCCTGCTGCGTCGAGTCCAAACCGCGAAATGCCATGAGCGGCGCGGATGCAGCCAGGAGGCACGAGGACAACCCATCGTGGCCACGCCCCGTGCTTAAAACCCCAAGAAGGAGTGAACAATGGCAGAAGAGAAGTATGTGCCGCGTCTGAAGACCAAGTACAACAACGAGGTCAAGCAGCAGCTTCAGGACAAGTTCCAGTACGAGAACGTCATGATGATCCCCAAGTTTGAGAAGATCGTCGTGAACATGGGTGTCGGCGAGGCCGCTACCGATTCCAAGGCCATCGACGGTGCCGTGCGCGACCTGCGCGCCATCACCGGCCAGCAGCCGATGATCACCCGTGCCCGCAAGTCCATCGCTACCTTCCGCCTGCGCGCTGGCATGCCGATCGGCTGCAAGGTTACCCTGCGTGGCGACCGTATGTGGGAATTCTTCGATCGTCTGACCTCCGTCGCGATCCCCCGTATCCGCGACTTCCGCGGTATCTCCGCCAAGAGCTTCGACGGCCGTGGTAACTTCTCCATGGGCGTCACCGAGCAGCTCATCTTCCCCGAGATCGACTTCGACTCCGTCGATCACCAGCGCGGTATGGACATCACTTTCGTGACCACCGCCAACACCGATGAGGAGGCCAAGGCCCTTCTGGACGCTTTCGGTTTCCCGTTCAAGAAATAGGTTCACCTGCCCTATAAAGCGCCGTTTCCACAAGGGGACGGCGCTTGGGGCGAACAATACTCTATGTGAGGAGGATATAAGTGGCTAAGACATCGATGATCGTCAAGTGCAATCGCAAGCAGAAGTTCTCTACTCGTGAGTACACGCGCTGCCAGCGCTGCGGCCGTCCGCACTCTGTGTACCGCAAGTTCGGCCTGTGCCGTGTCTGCTTCCGCGAGCTTGCACTCAAGGGCGAGCTTCCCGGCGTTAAGAAGGCCAGCTGGTAAGTCACTACCAGCGTTTCAAGCATCAGTTTGGAACAGGGAAAACGCGCTAGTTAGGCTTTGCCGTTAAGGGCGGCGAAGAACCAAGAGCACGTGTTCATCAAGAACGAAGGAGAATCTGTATGAACCTTACAGACCCGATCGCAGATATGCTTACGCGCATCCGTAACGCTAACTCTGTGAACAAGGCCACGGTCTCCATGCCGAGCAGCAAGAAGCTCGTCGAGATCGCTCGTGTTCTGCACGAGGAGGGCTACATCGAGGGCTACGATGTCGAGGACACCGTTCCCCAGAAGACTCTGCACATCACGCTTAAGTATGGTCCCAAGAAGGCTAAGGTCATCAACGGCATCCGCCGCATTTCCAAGCCGGGCCTGCGTAAGTACACCGGCGTTGCCGACATGCCCCGCGTCCGCGGTGGCCTTGGTACCGCCATTATTTCCACCAGCCATGGCGTCATGACCGACCGCGATGCTCGCAAGCACAACGTCGGCGGCGAGATCATCGCTTACGTCTGGTAATTCGCTCGGTAGGTAGAAGGAAAGGAGATCACCGTGTCTCGTATCGGTAATAAGCCTGTCCAGATTCCCGCCGGAGTCGAAGTGGCAGTTAACGGCAACAACGTTGTCGTCAAGGGCCCCAAGGGCCAGCTCGAGCTCGATGTCTTTGAGAAGCTCGCTATCAACGTCGAGGACAACGTCCTCACCGTTTCCCGTCCCGACGACGAGCGTGAGACCCGTGCCCGCCACGGCCTCACCCGCGCCCTCATCCACAACATGGTTGTTGGCGTTTCCGAGGGCTTCGAGAAGAAGCTTGAGCTCGCCGGCGTCGGTTACCGCGTGCAGCAGAAGGGCAAGAACCTCGAGTTCTCCCTGGGCTTCTCGCACCCCGTGATCGTCGAGGCTCCCGAGGGCATCACCTTCGAGGTTCCCGACAACACCCACGTGAACGTCAAGGGTATCAACAAGCAGCAGGTCGGTCAGATCGCCGCTGAGATCCGCGGCCATCGTCCTCCCGAGCCTTACAAGGGCAAGGGTATCCACTACGTTGGCGAGCACATCCGCCGCAAGCTGGGTAAGGCCGCCAAGTAGTCGTAACCGACTCACTCGCATAAGACCAGCACCCCGTCAGGTGCTGGCAAGATCAACCTTTTTAGGAGTTTACGTATGAACAAGCATAAGGCGAAGCTGGAAGGCCTCAAGCGTCGTCAGCGTCGTGTTCGCGGCAAGGTCTCGGGTACCTCCGAGCGTCCGCGTCTTCGCGTGACCCGTACTAACGCCAACATCTATGCCCAGATCATCGACGACAGCAAGGGCTCCAGCCTGACGCTCGTCTCTGCCTCGACCCTCGAGGCCGAGTTCAAGGGCACCCACACCTCGAACAAGGAGGCTGCGGAGAAGGTCGGTCAGCTCGTTGGCAAGCGCGCCATCGAGGCCGGCATCACCAAGGTCGCCTTCGATCGCGGTGGCCGTATCTACCATGGCCGCGTCAAGGCCCTCGCCGACGGTGCTCGTGCCGCCGGTCTCGAGTTCTAGGAGGTATGTAGCACATGGCTCGTAATCAGAAGCAGCAGCGCGAGGCCTCCGAGTTCGAGGAGCGCGTCGTTTACATCAACCGCGTGTCGAAGACCGTCAAGGGCGGTCGTCGCATGAGCCTCGTCGCTCTCGTCGTCGTTGGTGACGGCAAGGGCAACGTCGGCGTTGGCATGGGCAAATCCGCTGAGGTGCCCATGGCCATCTCCAAGGCGTCTCTCGATGCCAAGAAGAACATGTTCCACGTGCCGGTGACCGATCAGGGCACCATTCCGCACGAGGTTCTCGGTCACTTTGGTGCCGGCCGCATCATCATCAAGCCCGCTGTCGAGGGTACCGGCGTTATCGCCGGCGGCGCTGTGCGTCCCCTCTTCGAGCTTGCTGGCATCAAGAACGTCCTGTCCAAGTCCCTCGGTACCGACAACGGCCTCAACATCATCAAGGCTGCCGTCGAGGGCCTCAAGGAGCTCTCCAGCCCTGAGGACGTCGCGGCTCGCCGTGGCCTGACGGTCTCCGAGATGTTCGTCGGTAAGGAGAACTAAGCATGGCTGACACCATCAAGATCAAGCAGGTCCGCAGCACCAACGGTTGCAAGCAGGACCAGGTCCGTACTGTCCGTGCCCTCGGTCTCCACAGGATCCGCGAGGTTCGCGAGATTGCTGACAACGAGTCCGTCCGCGGCATGATCTTCAAGGTCAAGCACCTTGTCGAGATTGTAGAGGAGTAGCAAATGCAGCTTCACGATCTTACTCCCGCGCCCGGTTCCACCAAGAACCGCAAGCGCGTCGGCCGTGGCAATTCTTCGGGTCACGGCACCACTTCTGGCCGCGGCCAGAAGGGCCAGGGTTCCCGCTCTGGCGGCACCAAGGGTGCCGGCTTCGAGGGTGGCCAGACTCCGCTGGCTATGCGCCTGCCCAAGCTTCCGGGCTTCCGCAACCCCCGTCGTATCGAGTACACCGCTGTTAACGTTGAGCGTCTCGAGCGCAAGTTCGAGGACGGCGCTGTGATTGACGGTGCCGCTCTTAAGGCCGCTCGCATCACCAAGAGCGAGTTCGAGCCCGTCAAGGTGCTCGGCAATGGTGAGCTCACCAAGAAGTTCACGGTCAAGGTCGACAAGGTCAGCGCTTCTGCGCAGGCCAAGATCGAGGCCGCCGGCGGAAAGGTCGAGCTGCCGTGCTAAATGGTCTTAAGAATGCTTTCCGCATCAAAGAATTGCGCGAAAAGATTCTTTTTACCATAGCTATGCTCGTCGTGTACCGCATTGGTGCGCACGTTCCTGTGCCCGGCATTCCCTTCCAGGGGATGCTGGGCCTTTTCTCGACCGATAACAATTCGGTCGCCGCAGGTGCTATGGCCCTCCTGAATCTTTTCTCTGGCGGCGCGTTGAGCTATGTGTCGGTGTTTTCGCTGGGCATCATGCCTTACATCACCAGCTCGATCATCCTCCAGATGCTCCAGGCCGTCGTGCCTTCCCTGCATGAGCTTGCCCGCGAGGGCGAGGTCGGTCAGACCAAGATTACGCAGTATTCGCGTTACCTCACCCTGGCTCTGGCAATCCTCAACTCCGTGGGTTACCTCTTCCTCTTTAAGAGCTTCGGCATCAGCTTTAATGGCGCCGGCGCTCCCGAGATCATCTTCGACCTCATGATCGTCGGCACGCTCACTGCGGGCGCCATGCTGATCATGTGGATTGGTGAGCTCATTACCCAGCGCGGTATCGGCAATGGCATGTCGCTGATCATCTTCGCGAACATCATGGCCGGTCTGCCGCAGGCTATCTTCTCCAGCACCGAGGGCAATGCCGGTGGCATCATCACCATGGTGATCATCTGCGCCATCATCCTGCTGGTTATCCCGCTGATTGTTTTCCTTGAGCGCGGCCAGCGCCGCATCCCGGTCTCCTACGCTAAGCGCGTCGTGGGCCGTCGCATGATGGGTGGCCAGACCACCTACCTGCCCATCAAGGTCAACACCGCGGGTGTCGTGCCGATCATCTTCGCTTCGGCGCTGCTGTACTTCCCGGCTCAGATTGCCGTGTTCTTCCCCGGCATCGGCTGGATTCAGGCAGTTGCCTCCGCGCTTTCGACCGGTTGGCTCAATTGGGTGCTTAACGTTGTCCTCATCGTGTTCTTCGCGTACTTCTACACCTCCATGGTGTTCAACCCCGATGACACGGCCGACAACCTTAAGAAGCAGGGCGGCTTTATTCCGGGCGTGCGTCCGGGTAGGGCTACCGCGGCCTACATCAAGAACGCGCTCAACAAGATTACGCTTCCCAGCGCTGTCTTTTTGGCGCTCATCGCCATCGTGCCTTCGATCATCTTCTCCTTCACGGGTAACCATCTGATCCAGGCATTTGGCGGCACGTCCATCCTCATCATGGTCGGCGTCGTGCTCGACACGGTCGATAAGCTCGAAGGCCAGATCAAGATGTATGATTACGATGGATTCTTTAAATAGGCTAGAGGAGGATTGCTCATGAACCTCGTATTGCTCGGAGCTCCGGGTGCCGGTAAGGGCACCGTCGCACAGGAGCTCGTCGCCGAGTTTGGCGTCGCTCACATTTCCACGGGCGACCTGCTGCGTGCTGCCGTCAAGGGTGGCACCGAGCTTGGTATTCAGGCTAAGAAGTACATGGACGCTGGCGAGCTCGTTCCCGACCAGCTCGTGATCGACCTTGTCAAGGAGCGCCTTGCCGCCGATGACGCCCAGCAGGGCTTCATCCTTGACGGCTTCCCGCGCAACACCGCCCAGGCCGTGACGCTCGATTCCGAGCTCTCCGCCATGGGTCGCGAGATCGACTGTGCTCTTCTGGTCGATGTGGCCCCCGAGGTCATTATCGATCGTCTGTCTTCGCGTCGCACCTGCCGCGCCTGCGGTTACACCGGCACCGCTGCGGATGCTACCTGCCCCAAGTGCGCAGGCGAGATGTATCAGCGCGATGACGACAAGCCCGAGACCATCAAGAACCGTCTCGACGTCTACGAGAAGTCCACGAGTCCGCTCGTTGACTACTATCGTGGCCAGGGTCTGCTCAAGTCGGTCAACGGTGACCAGGCTCGCGAGACCGTGTACGGGGATGTCAAAGAGGCTCTCGGTCTATGATCAAGATTAAGTCTGCAACGCAAATCGAGCAGATGAAGAAGGCAGGAGCGCTATCTAAGATGGCGCTCCGCCACGTTGGAGCCATGGTGCGCCCCGGCGTTTCGACTTTTGAGCTCGATCAGCTCGCGGAGCAGATTATCCGCATGCATGGCGGCACCCCGGCCTTTAAGGGTTACGGCGGGTTCCCGGGGACCATTTGCGCATCGATCAACGATGCCGTGGTCCACGGTATTCCCAACCCCGACATGATCCTGCGCGATGGCGATATCATCTCCATCGATACGGGAGCCGTTGTCGACGGTTGGGTCGGCGATAACGCTTGGACGTTTTTCGTCGGCACCCCCACGCCCGAAGCCAAGGCTTTGTGCGAGGTCACGCGCGATTGCCTTGAGGCTGCCATCGAGCAGGCTGTTCCCGGTAACCATATCGGGGACGTCGGTTATGCCGTTCAGTCCCTCGCCGAGTCTCACGGTTACGGCGTGCTTCGCGATTATGTGGGCCATGGCATTGGTCGCGTGATGCACGAGGACCCCAACGTTCCTAACTATGGAAAGAAGGGGAGGGGCGTTCGCCTCCAGGCCGGCATGGTCATTGCCATTGAGCCGATGGTTACGATGGGTTCCAACCATGTGAGCACGGGCTCCGACGGTTGGATCGTTACGACCAACGACCACCTGCCCGCCGCGCACTACGAGAACACCGTCGCCATTACCAATGACGGTCCGGTGATTCTCACCACGGATGCCCAAGGTGCTTGGTGCTCGCTCCAAGGCGGAGAAATGTAACAAGTTCCACTTAGTTGTGGAGCCATTACGAAGTTATTACGATGCGTGCATACGTGTTGTAGAATACTCAATCGCTGTCGTTTTCTAGAGAAAGATGATTGCTTGTGAAGAAGGAAGACGCAATTGAGCTCGAGGGTACGGTAAAGGAACCGCTGCCCAATGCCATGTTTAAGGTCGAGCTCGAGAACGGTCATTCGGTTCTGTGCAACATTTCTGGCAAGATCCGAATGAATTACATCCGCATTCTCCCCGGTGACAGGGTTGTCGTGGAGCTTTCCCCGTACGACCTGACCCGCGGCCGCATCACCTATCGCTATAAATAGCGGCACGCATACACGCACTCCATTTCCGGCTGCAGGCTTAGCTCAACCTACGGTCGGATTGTGTGTGAAGACCAGCCATAGTTTTAAACGCCTGCGGCTGGGCGAGTAGATAGTAGGGAAGTAGTTTGAGCGCTACCGAAAGGAAGAACGATGAAGGTACGTCCTTCGGTTAAGAAGATGTGCGATAAGTGCAAAATCATTAGGCGCCATGGCAAGGTCCTCGTCATTTGCGAGAACCCCCGTCATAAGCAGCGTCAGGGTTAAGAGAGGAGACTACGTTGGCCCGTATTAATGGTGTCGACCTCCCGCGTGAGAAGCGCGTTGAGATCGGTCTGACCTACATTTACGGCATCGGCCGCACCACTGCGACGAAGATCTGCGTCGAGTGCAACGTTAACGTGGATACGCGCGTTAAGGACCTCACCGAGGATGAGGTTAACGCCATCCGCGATTATATCGATAAGAACCAGATCATGGTTGAGGGCGACCTCCGCCGTGAGCGCAACCAGAACGTCAAGCGCCTTATGGACATCGGCTGCAACCGCGGCCTTCGTCACCGCAAGGGCCTCCCGGTCCGCGGCCAGCGCACCCACACTAACGCTCGTACCCGCAAGGGCCCGAAGCGTCAGATCGGTGCTAAGAAGAAGAAATAAGGAGCGCTAGATAGATGGCTACTGCTAAGAAGAACGTTCGCGCTGCCCGTCTGAAGCGCGCGGACCGTAAGAACATTTCCGTGGGCCAGGCTCACATTCGTTCTACGTTCAACAACACGATCGTTTCGATCACCGATCCCCAGGGCAACGTCATTTCCTGGAAGTCGGCTGGCCAGGTGGGCTTCAAGGGCTCCCGTAAGTCCACGCCGTTCGCTGCCCAGATGGCTGCCGAGGCTGCTGCCAAGCAGGCCATGGAGCACGGTATGAAGAAGGTTTCCGTCTTCGTCAAGGGCCCCGGCTCCGGTCGTGAGACCGCCATCCGCTCCCTCCAGGCTGCTGGCCTCGAGGTCTCGAGCATCCAGGACAAGACCCCCATTCCGCACAACGGCTGCCGCCCCAAGAAGCGTCGCCGCGTGTAACTGAAAGGATCGTATCAATATGGCAATCGACAGGACTCCTGTTCTTAAGCGCTGCCGTCAGCTCGGGATCGATCCCGCTGAGCTCGGTTACAGCAGCAAGAAGGAATCTATCCGTCAGCCCAAGCGCCGTCGCAAGGAATCTGAGTACGGCATGCAGCTGCGCGAGAAGCAGAAGGTCAAGTTCATCTATGGCGTTCTGGAGAAGCAGTTCCACGGCTACTTCAACAAGGCCCGCAAGATGAACGGCGTCACCGGTGAGAACCTCATGATCATCCTTGAGTCTCGCCTCGACAACGTCGTCTTCCGTCTTGGCTTCGCCCGCACCCGCAAAGAGGCTCGTCAGTCCGTCCGTCACGGTCACTTCACCGTGAACGGCAAGCGCGTGGACATCCCGTCCTACCGCGTCAAGGCCGGCGACGTCGTCGCTGTCGGCGAGAAGTTCCGTGACCTCCTCCCCATCAAGGAGGCCCTGATTTCCTCCGAGCGCTTTGAGGTCCCTGGCTGGCTCGAGGTCGATATCGAGAAGCTGTCTGGTAACGTGCTCGCTCTGCCGACGCGTGAGCAGATCAGCGGTGATATCAACGAGCAGCTCATCGTCGAGCTCTACTCTAAGTAGTCCATCCGGGCTGCTGAGGCTGGAGGTAATACATGTCAGAATTCATTAGGCCTCAGGTTCAGGTCGAAGAGATCAACGAGACGTCTGCTCGTGTCTCCGTCGAGCCGCTCGAGCGTGGTTACGGCGATACGCTGGGTAACTCCCTTCGTCGCGTTCTTCTGTCCTCGCTCGAGGGTGCCGCCGTCGAGGCTATTCAGATCGATGGTGCGCAGCACGAGTTCATGACCATCCCTAACATGGTCGAGGATGTCACCGACATCGTCCTGAATGTCAAGGGTCTTGTCTTCAGGGCTCTCGGCACGACCGACGAGGCGACCGCCACCATCTCGGTTGACGGCCCCTGCGAGGTCACCGGTGCGGACTTCTTTATTCCGTCCGAGTTTGAGCTGGTCAACCCCGAGCAGCACATTGCTACGCTCACCGAGGGTGGCCATCTCACCATGAGCATGCGCATCGGCTATGGCCGCGGCTATGTTTCTGGCGAGGCAAACAAGCGCGACAACGATCCCATCGGTGTGATCCACGTCGACTCGCTGTACTCGCCGGTTTCCCGTTGCGCCAAGCTCGTTGAGGCTTGCCGTGTCGGTCAGCACACCGACTACGACCGCCTTGTCCTCGAGATCGAGACCAACGGCTCCATCGCCCCGCGCGACGCCGTGGTCCAGGCTGCCAATATCATCAACCAGCATATGGCCGCCTTTATGAACCTTGCCGAGACCCCCGAGGTCGAGGAGGAGGCTTCGATCTTCGCTCCCGAGGTCACCAACGACAACGCCGAGCTGGACAAGCAGATCGAGGATCTGGACCTTTCCGTCCGTTCCTACAACTGCCTTAAGCGCGCCAGCATTCACTCGGTCCGTCAGCTCGTTGAGTTCTCGGAGAACGATCTGCTCAACATCCGTAACTTCGGTGTTAAGTCGATCGAGGAAGTGAAGGACAAGCTTGAGTCCATGGGCCTGAGCCTGAAGGCTTAATGCTTCGCATATTTGAGGAGAAACTAGACCATGCGTCACAACGTTAAGAAGGGCCTGAAGCTCGGCACCGATGCGAGCCACACCAAGGCCATGAAGAAGAGCCTTGCTAAGGCCCTCTTCGAGAACGACCGCATCAAGACCACCGAGACCCGCGCTAAGGCGCTGCGTTCGGTCGTCGACCCGATCATCACTTGGGCCAAGAAGGGCGACCTGCACTCTCGTCGTCTGGCTATCGCCAAGCTCGGCGATAAGCAGCTCGTTGCCGAGATCTTCGACAAGGCTGCCCAGGGCATGTGGCAGGACCGCAACGGCGGTTACACCCGCATCATGAAGCTCGGCAACCGCAAGGGCGACAACGCTCCCATCGTTATCATGGAGCTCGTCACCGAGCCTTGCACGCCTAAGGCCAAGAAGGCCGCTCCGGCCCCCAAGAAGGCCGCTGCTCCTAAGAAGGTCGAGGCTGTCGAGGAGGCTCCTGCTGAGGAGACCGCTGAGTAGACTTTCCGTCTGCATAGGCTATATTCGAGGGGTACGTTCGCGTACCCCTCTTTTTTTGTCGCGATACCGTTGCTTGTTTGTTGGGAGCGCCCATGACTGCGCCGTCTGATTTCAATTCGACCCCCGAGCTTGACGCCACGCTCGTATTTCGCGTGGCCTATGATGGCTCGTCGTATAGCGGATTTGCCGAGCAGCCGGGACAGACGACGGTTGCGGGCGAGCTACGTCGAGCCATCGAGACGCTGCTTCGCCGTCCGATCGATCTGACGTGCGCGGGGCGTACCGATGCCGGCGTGCATGCCGTGGCTCAGTACATCAGCGTTCCCGTAACGGACGCTGAGCTCGCGTGTACGCGCCGTAGGTGGCTTCGGGCTATGGATGCCCTGCTGCCCAAAGATATCGCCATAAACGAGGTCTACAGGGCCCGTAAAGGCTTTTCTGCACGCTTTGACGCGCGTTCCCGTACGTATACATACCGTATTGCCGATCGCGATGCGCGCCCCGTGTTGTCCCGCGGTGCCGTGTGGTGGCATCGCTGTCCCCTCGACGTCGATGCGATGGCGGCCGCCTGCCCTGCGCTTTTGGGCGAGCAGGACTTTAAAAGCTTTTGCAAGGTTGCCTCTGCCGTGGGCAAACCTACGCACCGCTGCGTAATGCGCGCCGAGTTTGGCCATGAGGTTGCGTTTGGCGAGGACATCCTGACGTTTACCATCGAGGGCAATGCGTTTCTGCATTCGATGGTCCGTACGATCGTTGGCACGCTTGTCGAGATTGGCATGCATCGCCGTAAACCCGAGTGGATGCGCGAGGTCATCGATGCTTGCGATCGTACCGCTGCGGGCCCCACGGCTCCTGCCTGCGGCCTTACGTTTATGGGCGTGGATTACGATCCCGCCGAGCTTGTCGTGCTCGACTAGGGGAGGGCTCGACGCGCCGTTCGTCGGCACCTGCCATCTGTGAGCTGCGCGTGTGCAACATCTGTTCTTGGCGTGCAATACAATCGGTGTCTCATTGCTTTAATTTACGGGGTGTACCATGAACCACGGTTTGATTCATTGCTGTCGAGAGGACGGATAACTTGGTTCGACGTGGCTCGCATCCGCGACTTTCGGTGATCCTTGTGGTAGAAGGTTCGCCCAGCTATGCGATGCGTGCGCTCGAGAGTATCCAGAACCAAGACCTCTACGATTTGCAGATTGTCGTTGTCTGCCGCGATGCTGCGCCCGGTGTGCGCCATTCGCTTCAAGTTGCTGCCGACAGGGACATCCATATTGATTTGATTGACGTCGAGGACGCGAAGCACGGCGCTTGTCTTCGTGCCGGTTTTGATGCCTCGCGCGGCTCTCACATCATCGCCATGAACGCCGATGAGTGGTTTGCTCCGCAGGCCCTTTCCAAGATGGTCGATATCGCGTGCGATACTGCGGCAGACATGGTGTTCCCCTCGGTGTCGCTCGATCGATACGATGCGCATCGCGAGCGTCATTCGCGCGTCTTGGATGCTGCCTCTATTGCCATAGAAGACGAGTCTTCTATGGTGACTGAGCTGCCCCAGTTGATTTTGGGCGGCCTAGTCGCTCAGGCCTCTGGCGTGATGTATAGCCGTCCGCTGTTTGAGGCATGCCTGTCGCGCGGCAAGGCGTACCGTACGGTTGAGTTTATGGCTTATGCGCTCTCGCAGGCACGATTCGTGTCCGGCTGCGGCGACGCTTGTTTCCACGCGGTGGCACCTAAGCTTACAGATGCCTTTGATCCCACCATGTTTGCCAGGATATCCGATGACACTCGAGCGCTCGACGAGCTTGCGGACTCACTCTCGGAAGCAGATAGCGGTGGTCGGCTCAAGCTGGCAAGCCAAAAGTTCTACTTTGCCGGACTGGTCGCCTGCATCGAGAATTTGTGTCTGAGCCCGCATGGAGTGTCGTCAATCGAGCGTTCCGCCCGCATGCGTGATATGCTCGAGGCGCCTCGAACCCGTCAGATGGTCGCCGCGCTCAAGGACAACCATCGGGGACTCGGTCTGTTGTTTGGGCCGATCGCCAGTGCCAAGCCCGCGCGCTGCGTGATGTGTACGCATCTGGCAGCTTTTCTCAACCGGACGGGCGTAAAAACCGCCTAAACGGCTCATTTCGAAACAAATTTGCATAGAATTGTTTCGAAATGCGTTCTTATACACAAAAGCCTTCAAATAGCGTTAAACTATTCAATCACTGATTGATTGTCTCCGCCATCTTTTGGAGAGAGGGTTTGTATGGCTAAAAAACGCAATGGGCGCCAGGATGCCATTAGAGATATTGTGCGCAATAAGGACGTCCGCACGCAGCGCGTGCTGGTCGATGAGCTCCGCGCTATGGGCTTTGATTGCACGCAGGCGACTGTCTCTCGCGATATTGCCGACATGGGGCTGCGTAAGCTCCCTGAGGGCATCTATGTTCTGGCAGAGGACCTGCACCTGCAGCGTATGGTTTCCGAGCTCGTAACGGGCGTTCTGCGCACCGATAATCTGGTTATGATCAAGGCTCAGCCTGGCACGGCTTCCGGCATCGCCGCCGCTGTTGATGCGGCAGAGCTGCCCGATGTGCTTGGCTCGCTTGCCGGCAACGATACGATTTTGGTTATTGCCCAGACGGCCGAGGACGGCGAGCGTCTTGAGGCGCTGATCAATAAGCTGAGCAATTCTCGCAAGTAGGCGTGCTGGTCGTGCGCTCGGCACTGTGCGCGCTGACATAGTGGCTTGTAAGGGGTATCGACGTTGGTCGGTACCCCCTTTTTTGTCTGCCGGTATAAAGACCGCCCATCAGGTCGCTTTAAACTAAAAAGGCCCCCGAGCAGTTGAATAAGCTGCTCGGGGGCCTTGTTGCTTATGGCCGGATGATTTCTAGCCGACCGTATCGTCAGGCGTGGGTGAGGGATCGGGAGTGGGCGTAGGCGTAGGCGTAGGCGTAGGCGTAGGCGTGCCGCCATCGCCGCCGGTCGAACCACCGGTGGAGCCACCCGTCGAGCCACCGGTCGTACCGGTGCCGCCGGTGGTGTCGCCGCCCGTGGTCTCGGTGGTCGTGGTCGTCGTTGTGGTGGTGGTTTCCTCTTCGTCCTCGTTCTCGTCCTTGTCCTTGTCGTCGTTCTCCGTCTTCTTGGTGTTGTTGGTGCCGTAGAACTTCCAGACGCTGTTGTTCTTGTAGGTGGGCGCCGTTCCGGTCGCAAACTCCTCGCGCTCGGTACCGGTCAGAACGGTGTTCATAAACCGCTTAAAGACAGGCAGGTTGGTGCTGTCGCCCAGCAGGTCTGTGCCGTATTTTTGGATGGGGATCTCGCCCGCGGAATAGCCGGTCCACAGGGCGCACGCCAGCTGCGGGGTATAGCCGCAGAACCACAGGTTGGTGGTGTTGTCGGTGGTGCCCGTTTTGCCGGCATAGGGCTGGTTGACGCTCAGGGCACCGGCAGCACCCGTACCGCCGCCCTGCATGACGCCGGACAGAACATCGGTGACCGCGGCGGCCTCGCCCTCGGTAAGCACCTGTGAGGGATTGTCGGTGTGCTGGTACAGCACCGAACCGGTACGAGAGTCAATCTCGGTGATGGCGATCGGCTGGCGATAGTAGCCGCCGTTGGCAAACGTCGCGTAGGCGGCGGCCATCTCGAGCGGCGAGATCGAGCCGGTGCCGAGGGTCATGACGGGAACGTCCTCGATGTTGTCCTTGGCGGGATCGATGCCGAGCTTTTTGACGAGCGAGATGATCTTGCTGTTGCCGACGGCTTCCGCCACCTGGATGTAGCCGGTGTTGGAGGAGTATGCCGTCGCCTGCTTAAGCGTGATGTTGCCATAGCTATGGTTGGCGTAGTTTTGGACCTCGGTCGTGGTGCCCTTGGCCTTGAGCGGCGAGTTGCAGTTGAGGGTGACGTTGGGGTTCATGCCGTTTTGGATGGCAGTTGCCAGCGTAAAGGCCTTAAAGGTGGAGCCGACGGGACGCTTGGCCGTGGCATGGTTTACGTGGTTCTCGTCGGCGTTGTAGTCGTAGCCGCCCACCATGCACTTGATGTAGCCGGTCTTGGGGTCGACGACGACCATGCCCATGTCCAGGCCGTCGAGCGAGAGCGTGTCGAGCTGCTCTCGGACGGCATTCTCTGCCACCTGCTGCATCGTGGGGTCGATGGTGGTCTTGACGGTCAGGCCGCCCTTAAAGAGCACGTCGGTCGAGAACTCCTGCTCCAGCAGCTGCTTAACATAGGAGACAAAGTAGGGCTGCGAGTATACGTCGACGCCGCTGCCCGAGATTTCGGTCACATTGAGGGTGATGGGCTCGGCCTGTGCGGCATCGTGCTCCTCCTGCGTGATGTGACCCAGGCGCAACATGTTGTCGAGGACCTTGTTGCGACGGGACAGCGCCAGATCGGGATTGACCGTGGGGTCGTACTGCGAGGGCGAGTTGGGAAGGCCGATGAGCAGCGCGGCCTCGCTCAGGGTGAGGTCGGCGGCGCTCTTGGATAGGTAGGTCTCGGCGGCGGCCTCGATACCGTAGGCGCCGTGGCCGTAATAGATGGTGTTGAGGTACATCATGAGGATCTCGTCTTTGGAGTACATATCCTCCATCTTGACGGCGATGTAGGCCTCGCGCACCTTACGCTCGATGGTCGAGTCGAACTGCTCCTCCTGCAGGATGGTGTTGCGCACCAGCTGCTGGGTGATAGTCGAGGCGCCTTCGTGCCCGCCGCCGAGGGTTGCCACCGCAGCGCGCGCGATACCCCACAGGTCGATACCGCCGTGCTCGTAGAAGCGCTCGTCCTCGACGTCAACGGTGCCCTGCAGCACGTAGGGGGAGACCTCGTCCTTGGTGATGGACTTGCGGTTTTGCGTGTAGAAGCTTGCGATCTTGTTGCCGTTGCAGTCGACGATCTCAGTGGGCTCGCTCACCAGATACGCGTTGGCGTCGGTGTAGTCGGGCAGATCGGACAGCCAGCGGTTGACGTTGCCGACCATGCCGATGCCAAATGCCACGCCCGCGATAAGCAAAAAGCCCAAAAACGAGAGCAGGATTATGGGCAGAGCATGCGTCTTTGAACGGCTGCGTCCCTGTCGTTGGCGAGGACCCATATATTGACCTCCAGGTATGTCGTGCCGGACGGTGGATGTGCCGTCGGGGCAGGATGGACATAAGTTATTACACGATAAACCAAACGGGGCGCGCGAGGCCTCGTGTATGCTGGAAGACGGCATTTTTCAGAGTGAATGCATACCTTGGTAAGGAGTTTGTCGATGGCGATTCGGACGATGGGGCCGAGCGGACAACACAAGACTGGATTGGATGCTGTCGGTGCGGCGCTGCCCGAGCTGCTGGCGCCGGCGGGCGGGCTCGACCAGATGCTTGTGGCCATCGCCGCGGGCGCCGATGCCATCTATGCGGGGTTGGGCGGCTTTAACGCCCGTGTGAGTGCGCACGGTTTTACCGACGACGAGTTTGCGCGCGGCTGCGCCGTGGCGCATGTCCATGGCGTGCGTGTGTACGTGACGCTCAACGTGTTCGTGTTTGACGATGAGTTGTCCGACGCGGTGGCGTTGGGAGCTCATGCACTGGAGCTGGGCGCCGATGCTCTGATTGTCGCCGATGCCGGGTTGGCCTGCACGCTGCGCGCGGCGATTCCCGGGGTCGAGATTCACCTGTCCACGCAGGCGGGCGCTCATAGCGAAGGCGCCGTGCGGTTTGCCGCCGATGAGTTGGGGGTCGAGCGCGTGACGACGGCACGCGAGCTGACGGTCGACGAGATTGCGGCGCTATGTGCCACGGGCGTGCCCATCGAGGTATTCTGCCACGGTGCGATTTGCATCGGCTATTCGGGGGCGTGCGAGTTCTCGGCCCTGCGGCGTGGGCGCTCGGCGATGCGCGGCGACTGCACGCAGCCGTGCCGTCTGACGTACGACCTGGTGGACGAGGCGGGGCAGAGCGTTGTCGCCGTCGAGGGAGATCGTCTGCTGTGTCCGCGTGACTATCTGGGTATTGCGCATCTGCCCGAGCTTGTAGATGCCGGCGTGGCGTCGCTCAAGATCGAGGGACGCATGAAGAACCCCGATTACGTATTCAACGTGGTGCGGGTGTGGCGCCGGGCACTCGATATGCTGTGCGACGGCGCGTGGGACCCCGGTGCCGTGGAAGAGCTTGAGCGCGAGCTGGGAAGGTCGTTTAACCGTGGGTTTACCGATGCGTACCTGCGAGGGCGTTCGGGTGCCGAGCTGATGAGCTTTGAGCGCGCAATTAACCAGGGCGTGCGCGTGGGACGCTTGGTCGCTGTGGGCCACGAAGAGGTGACCGTTGAGCTCGACGCCGCCGTGGCGGCGGGTGATACGCTCGAGGTTCGGTTCTATCCGGGTGTCGACGCGCGTCCCGATGTGCCCAAGCGCTGGCCGCAGGTGCCCTGCCCGGTGGATGCCGCAGCGGGGAAGCGCGTCGTCGTGCATTGCAAGCGTAAGGTGGACACGGGCTGCGAGGTGTACCTGATTCGCAGCGCCGGCGTGTTGGATCAGACGGCGGCGGTGTTGGAGCGCATGCGGGCCGAGGCGGATGCGATTGCGCCCGTTGCACGTGCCGTTGAGGTACTGCCCTTTGAGGACGTTGCGGTGGATGGCGGTGCGTCGACGGAGTTGGTGGAGTGCGCGGTTCCCGCTCGCGTGGTTTTTGCTTGGCAGCTGATGGATTCCGACCCGCGCGGAGGACTCGATTTGTCCGACGCCGTTGTGGTGCTTGACGAGGTGTGCCGCACGGGTGACGCTGACCGGACTCGCTCACTGATGCAGCGTGCCGGGCGCGTCGTCTGCCGCAACCTGGGACAGGTGGTGATCGCTCGCGAGCTGGGCGTGACGTTTGACGTGGCGGCGCCGGTGTTCTGCGCGAATCGGGCCACGCTTGCCTGGCTGCGCGGACTCGGTGTGGGGCGGGTGTACTTGCCGGCCGAGTTGCTCGGCAATGATGCGGAGCGTATTGCCGAACTGGCTGCTGAGCCCGGCGTCTTGGGTCCGGTCGACGCCGACCGTCCCGAGCTTATGGTGTGCGAGCACTGCCTGCTGACCGCCGAGGGCGTCTGCGCCACCGATGCGACGGGACAGGTCCGTTGCCGCGACTGCTTGCGCCGTCAGCGGACGCGCTATCTAGTCGAACGCGATGACACGCGTCTGCCGGTCGCTGTCGACGCATGCGGCAGGACGAGGATTTTCCTGTCGTAGGTGTTCGGTCGCGCCGTTTTGTTATCATATGAGAGTTTATGGACTTCCAGCACCGCCGTTCTCGGCGAGGGTGCTATAGCAAAAGGAGGATACCCAATGCTGCCTGTCGACGAGCAAATGCGTATCATCACCTCGGGCGCTGCCAAGATCGTCCCCGAGGCCGACCTTCGCAAGAAGCTTGAGAAGGGCGAGCCCCTCAACATCAAGCTCGGCGTCGATCCCACCAGCCCCGACCTGCACCTGGGCCATGCCGTGCCCCTGCGCAAGATGCGCCAGTTCCAGGACCTGGGTCACAACGTCACCCTCATCATCGGCAACGGCACCGCGCTGATCGGCGACCCGTCGGGCAAGAACTCCACCCGCCCGCAGCTTTCGCAGGAGCAGATCGAGGCTAACGCCGAGACCTACGTGAGCCAGGCCATGAAGATCTTGGATCCCGAGAAGACCACCATCGTGCACAACGGCGACTGGATCCTGTCGATGGATCTGGCCGGCCTGCTGCAGGTGTGCTCCAAGTTCACCGTCGCCCGCATCCTCGAGCGCGACGACTTTACCAAGCGCTACCAGTCTCAGACGCCGATCGCCCTGCACGAGTTCCTGTACCCCGTGATGCAGGCCTTCGACTCCGTGCAGATCAAGGCCGACGTCGAGATGGGCGGTACCGATCAGCTCTTCAACCTGCTCGCCGGCCGCGAGCTCATGGAGAAGATGGGCATGGAGCCGCAGATCGCGCTTACCATGCCGCTGCTCGAGGGCACCGATGGCGTGCGCAAGATGTCCAAGTCCTATGGCAACTACATCGGCCTGACCGATGCTCCCAAGGATATGTTCGGCAAGACCATGTCCATCCCCGACGAGATGATCGGCAAGTACTACCGTCTGGCCAGCTCGCTCACTCCAGCCGAGGTCGACAAGATCGACGCCGCCCTGGCTGACGGTTCCGCCGACCCCTATGAGCTCAAGCGCGCCCTGGGCCGCGACCTGTGCGACACCTACCACGGCGCCGGCGCCGGCGACGAGGCTCAGGCCGAGTTCGACCGCGTGTTCAAGGAGGGCCAGCTCGCCGATTTCCCCGAGAAGCACGTTGAACTGACCGTCAACGACGAGGGCCAGATCTACCTCGCCGGCCTGCTCAAGGACCTGGGTCTTTCGGCCAGCGCCGGCCAGGCCCGTCGCGATATCGACGGCGGCGGCGTCAAGATCAACGGCAAGGCCGTGGCTCCCAAGAGCTACAACATCGACCCCAGCGCCCTCAAGCTGGGCGACACCCTCTCCGTAGGCAAGCGCAAGGGCTTTAAGTTGGTCTAACGAGCGAGTTGACCTCACAAGTGCAATAAGGCCGCAGCCGGGAATCCCGACTGCGGCCTTTTTTGGTTACGACGATCCCTTGGGGACGGAGGGATCATTTGGCGGTGCCGTTAAGCGGAAGGGGTGTTAGCGGGGCTTCCTTTTGGGCATACAATGGCTATTGACTTGCTGCGGTGAAGGTCTGTCCGCTCCGCAGCTTTTTTCTACGGTTAAAGGAGTATGTATGTCCGTTGAGGTCATGAGGTCTGTGATCGAGGCCGCCGAGGGTCGCGTGCCCGTCGACACGCTGTTTACCAATGCGCAGATCGTCGACGTGTATGGCCAGCGTGTGGCGCCCGGTAGCGTTGCCGTCAAGGATGGCGTGATCGTCGGTGTGCTCTACGATGGTCGCGACGATGCCGCCGGTACGTATGAGGCTGCCGAGGTCATCGATTGCCAGGGCCGCTATCTTGCCCCCGGTTTTATTGACGGGCACTTGCATATCGAGTCTTCGAACATCCGCCCTGCCGAGTATGCGCGCATGGCGGCGACGCGCGGTACCACCACCGCTATTGCTGACAGCCACGAGATCGCTAATGTTTCCGGCTTGGACGGCCTGCGCTTTATGATCGAGGACGGTCGTCGCGCTCCTATTTCCATCAAGTACATGATGCCCTCGTGCGTGCCCGCGCTGCCCGATGAGCAAGCAGGCGCTGTGATTACCGCCGCTGACATGCAAGCGTTTTTTGCCGAGCATCCGGGCGATGTCTTTGGCCTGGGCGAAATGATGAACCTTCCGGGCGTTTTTATGGCCGATCCCGAGACCTGTGCTCGCATCGATGCCGCTAACCAGACGCCGTCCAAGCAAGTCGACGGTCATGCGCCGCTCGTTGCCGGCAAGGACCTCAATGCCTATGCCGCGGCGGGTATTATTGCCGACCACGAGTCGACGATTCCCGAGGAGGCGCTCGATAAACTGTCCCGCGGCATGTATGTGATGCTGCGCG
This sequence comes from Collinsella sp., assembly GCA_018368345.1. Classification (GTDB taxonomy): domain Bacteria; phylum Actinomycetota; class Coriobacteriia; order Coriobacteriales; family Coriobacteriaceae; genus Collinsella. Next base: position 138,821 of record JAGZEK010000001.1, on the reverse strand, counting down.
AAGGTACGTGTAGCCACGACTTGGCCAACCTGTCGCCGATGCTGCTAGAGAATCCCGCGCGCGCCCGCCGCTGCTGCTTTGCGACCGACGACCGCGCCCCTTCCGATGCGCTTGCGACCGGCATGATCGACAATGCCTGCCGTGTGGCTATCGACGCCGGTATTGACCCCGTGGTCGCTATCTCTATGGCGTCCCTCTCCACGGCCGAGGCGTTTGGCCTGGACCACGGTTGCCGCGACCCACACGAGCTGCGTGGTGCGATTGCCCCGGGCAAGCGTGCCGACCTGCTGGTGCTCAATGACCTGACGTTTGCCACGGCTCCGCATCGCGTGTATGCCGCCGGCGCGCTCGTGGCACAGGACGGCACTTTTGTGGGCGAGATTGCACCCGAGATGGCCGAGGTCGCGGCCCTTGCCGATGAGCTGCGTGCTTCCGTTAAGCTGCCGAAGCTTTCGCTCGACGTATTTGACTATGCCTTTAAGCCGGGCGAGGCCGTGATTGACGTGGTGCCGGGCAAGGCCATCACGGGTATGGCTCGCCCCGAGAACGCCGAGGGCCTGCGCCGCATTATGCTGATCGAGCGCCACGGCCGCGGCGTGTCGCTGCAGGCCGAGGGCGCCGATGGCGATGGTCCTGCGGGCCTGGGTCTTGTTGGCAAGCACATCGGTCGCGGCTGGGTGCGCGGCTTTACCATCACGGGTGGCGCAATTGCCTCCACGATCGGCCACGACTCGCACAACGTGTGCGTCGTGGGCGACAACGCCGCCGATATGATGGCCGCCGTTGAGGCCGTGGGCCAAGGTGGTCACGTGCTGGTGCGCAACGGCGAGGTCGTGGCGCGCATTCCGCTGGCGCTCGGTGGCCTGATGAGCGAGGGCAAGGCCGAGGATGTCGCCGCGCAGCACGACGACTTTATGGTCAAGGCGCGTGCCATGGGCATCGAGCCGCCGCTCGACCCCATTATGGGCATCATCTTCCTGCCCCTGCCGGTGATCCCGACGCTCCGCATCCGCCCCGAGGGCATGTTCGACGTCACGACCTTCACCTACGCCGACTAGTCATCGGGGACGTTCTTGAACGACTAGCCGTCGGGGTGGCGTGTCGCCTGACGCCGCGACCGTGAGACCTCTGACATGTGTGAGCTATTTGCCAGGTCCTTGTAACGTTTACGCCCGCAGAGTCTTATCTGAGCTCCCTTTGGGTACGTTGGAATCGGATACACGTTCGATTCCAACAAGCCCGAAGGGAGCTTTTCTATGTTTAAACTGATTGCATCCGATATGGACGGCACACTGCTTGACGAAAACGGCCAGGTGCCTCCCGAGACCTACGAACTGATTCTGGCGCTACACGAGCATGGCGTGCATTTCGCCGCATCGTCAGGTCGTCGCTACGATCGCCTGTGCGAGTTCTTTGCGCCCGTTCGTGACAAGATGGACTTTGTCGCCGCTAACGGCGCCCAGGTCTACGCCGACGGTAAGATGGTAGACCGTGAGGTGTATTCCCACCTGGCGATTCGAAGGCTCGCCCAAGCCGTCAGGACGTTTCCCAATCTGCATCTTGCGCTCTTTGACCGAACCAAGTCCTTCCTGCTCGATGACGAGTGCAAGTTCGTGCGTGAGGTCGATAAGGACCTTCCCAATGCCGAGCGCATTTGGGAGCTGCCCGATCCCAGCGTAAATATCATCAAAGCGAGTATCTTTTGCGACGACAGTGCGGTTATGGACAGTGCGTACGTGCTACAGCGCGAACTTGGTCAGCTCTTTACTTTTGCGCCTTCGGGCAACGCGTGGATCGATGCCATGCAGCCCGGTGTGTCGAAGGCCTCGGGTATCGCGCAGCTCGCGGAGCATTACGGCATTGGACGCGACGAGGTTATGGCGTTTGGCGACTCGATGAACGACTACGAGATCATTCGCTTTGTCGGCACAGGCTGCGCGATGGAAAACGCGCGCCCCGCGCTCAAGGCGGTGGCCGATCGCGTCGTAGGCTGCAACCGCGACCACGCCGTTCAGCATGAGCTCCGTCGCGTGCTGGAGAGTCTCTCCTAATCCGGCAGATGGGGACGTTCCTTTTCCGCCGGCAGTGGGGGACAGTCCTTGCAGCTTTCTCGCGAAGAGTGTCCCCAACGACTAGTCGTTTAAGAACGTCCCCAGTGACTGACCAATGACTAAGCGAGGGCGGCCATGATGGTGCGGGCGACGCCGTCGTGGTCGTTGTCGTATTCGGTGATAGCGTCGGCGGCCTCGCGGTCTTCGAGCTCGGCGTTGATCATTGCCATGCCGTGGCCCGCTGCCTGCAGCATGGGGATGTCGTTGATGTTGTCGCCGAACGCCCAGGCGTCGGCGAGACGCTCGCCCAGATGCTCACATAGCCACGTGAGGGCCGTTCCCTTGGTGGCGCCCTTACCCATGACCTCGATATTCATGGTGTAAGAACGCGTGACCTCAATGCCTCCGAGCGTGTCGAGCGCCGCCGCGATGGCGTCGCGATCGGCCGGGTTGTGCCAGTACATGGCGATGCGTTCGAGCGTCTCGACCTCGTCGATCTTGCTGTCGATATCCATGTCGATCGGTGTTCGTGTGCGCTTAAGCGAAGCCGCGATGTGGGGGTCGCCGCCGCAGAATTCGTCCAGGCGCGTGTAGAGCGAGCGGGGGAGGAAGCACTGCCCGTCCGCAAAGATATCGAAGGTCACATCGTGGCCGGCTGCAATGCTATGGACGCGGTGGGCGATGGCGCGGTCGAGCGGTCGGCTCAAAATGCGCGTGGCGCGCGAGGCATCGTTGGGCACATCGTCGTCGAGCTGCCAGACGCTGGCGCCGTTGGCGCAGACCGCGTAGTGCACGGCGGGATGGGCGAGGATGGGCTCAAAGACGCCCGACAGCGGACGCCCCGTGCACGGTACAAACTCAATGCCGCGACGTGCGAGCTCGTCGAGCATCGCCCAGGTGGCGTTGCTCATCTGCTTGTCGCTCGTCAACAGCGTTCCATCCATATCGGAAAACACAATCATTTGATGCAGCCCTTTCTGCTGGCATAAAAAGCGTGGCCGAGGGCGGTGATGCCCTGGCCACGCTCGAGTTCTATAACGGTCCGCGTCCTAGCGGTCGGCGAGCGGCTTGTACTCCAGCGGCTCGATCACCGGACGGTATGCCGGGCGGATGATGCGATGCGCGCAGAAGAGCTCTTCCATGCGGTGTGCCGACCAGCCGGCCATGCGGGCGACGGCGAACAGCGGCGTAAAGAGCGTCTCGGGCACGCCGAGCATCTTGTAGATAAAGCCCGTGTACAGGTCGATGTTGGCGCAGATGGGCTTGGTCATGCCGTGGTCGCGCATGACCTGGGGTGCCAGGCGCTCGATGCGCTCGATGAGTGCGAACTCTTCGCCCAAGTCCTTCTTGGCTGCCAGCGAGCGCGCGTAACGGCGGCACACCTCGGCGCGCGGGTCGCTCAGCGTGTAGACGGCGTGGCCCATGCCGTAGATGAGGCCCGTGCCGTCGAAGGCCTGCTTGTCGAGGATCTTGCCCAGGTAGGCTGCGACCTCGTCCTCGTCCTCCCAGTTGGAGACATGCGCGCGGATGTCCTCGTGCATAGACACGACCTTGGCATTGGCACCACCGTGGCGCGGGCCCTTGAGCGAGCCGATGGCCGCGGCGTAGGCGGAATACGGGTCGGTGGCCGAAGACGACAGCACGCGGCAAGCGAAGGTGGAGTTGTTGCCGCCGCCGTGCTCGGCATGCAGCATGAGCATAACGTCGAGCAGCATCGCCTCATCGCGGGTGAACGCCATGCCGCCGCGCAGGACCTGTAGGATGGTCTCGGCGGTGGAGAGACCGGGCGTGGGGTGCGGCACGTGAACCTCGGAGCCGCGAAGCTTGGCGACCGACGCCATATGAGCGAAGGCGGCGATGCGGGGGAGACGGGCGAGCATGGAGATGGCGACGTCGATTTCGTGCTCGGGCGTGATCACGTCTGGTTCGGCATCGAAGGCGTAGAGCAACAGTACGGCGCGCTGGAGCACGTTCATGATGCTCGACGACACCGTGGTCATAGGGAACTCTTTAACGTACTCGTCGCTCAGATGTCTAAAGGCGCCCAGGCGCTCGCAAAAGCCGTCGAGCTCTTCCTTGTTGGGCAGCGAACCCGTGATAAGCAGATAGGCGACTTCCTCATAGCCGTAGCGATTCTCGGCCTGGGCATTGTTGACCAGATCCTCGATGCTGTAGCCGCGAAGCGTGAGCTTGCCCTGATCGGGCACGACCTTTCCGTCGACCTTGTTGTAGCCGTGCACATCCGAGATACGAGTGAGACCCGCGACCACGCCCGAGCCGTCGGCATTGCGCAGGCCGCGCTTGACATTGTGCTCGACAAACAGGTCCTCGTCATAAGGGTCGGTCGGCAGGCCGTGGTAGAGGTTTTCGCTTTCGGGCGAAATCTGACGGCTCGCCTCGTAATCCAGAACCAGGCGGCTCAAGTGGTCATCGAAGCGGTAATAGATTTTCTTGGCGTCGTAGGCCATGCGCGCTCCTCTCCGGGCCGCATCGGGGTGACTTGCATGGGCATGCGCGCGTCAGGCTATCCCCAGCGGCTTGCTCGCTACAGGCGGTACATAAAGTTAAAGACGTCCTCGCGCTGGATGGACACGTTGACGCCCGAAAGCTCGCCGGCCTCGGCCAGCGCCTTCTGCAGCTCGGCGAAGTCGAGCTTGGACTCGGCGGTATCGGCCAGCATGGTCATGGTGAAGATGTCCTCGATAATGGACTGCGTGATGTCGCGGATGTCGACGTTGGCCTCGCCTAGGACACGGGTGACGCCGGCGACGATGCCGGGGCGGTTCTTGCCAAGGACGGTGATGACGATACGGGAGGACGAGATCTCGGCCATGGGAAACCCTTTCGCGTGATTGCGGCGCGCGCGGGGCGCTCCGCTACGGTACAGTGTTCATCATTGTACCTGTCTGGCGCAAAAAAGGCGCGCTCGCTGCGGCGTTACATGCCTGCAACATGAGCGTAAGGGGGAAGGCCGCACTGGGAAGAGCCGTCTGGCGCGTGTCCGGCTCGTGTTGGGTTGATTTCCGATCTCAGCCGAACACATTGAGCGGACAGGCCGTTCCCGCAGTCAGCCGAACGCCTCCGACGGCTGATTCCGAACTGGAAGCGGAGGGCATCCCCGCCCTTCGGTAGGGGATACCGCTCCGCGGCGCATGCCGCGGGCGGCGCCCCTATCGGACCACCGTGACCTCAGTTGGGATGGGCCCAGCACTGCCGCGTACTCGGTGAGCTAGAGCCAACTGTTCGTCTTCACGTCGCGTATGGCGATATTTCGGTCGTCCGGCTCGGTGATGCCGTAGCCGAACGCCTGGAGCGTCTCGATGGACTCCTGGATCCTCTGTTGGAACATGGGACCCGGATCGACCCTCGGCCCGAGGTGCCCGCGCCAAAGGCACGGCGTGGCGCGCAGCATGTTATGGATTTTGGAGATGGGCTCGATGTCGGCGTAGACGTTGAGCGTCGCCATGGCGTCCTTGTGGCCGAGGATCGATTGGAGCGCCTTGATATCGCCGCCTTGGCGGATCCACTGCGTTGCGAACGTGTGGCGAAGGCCGTGGAACGTGATCAGCTCGTCGTTGGTGCCCATGAGGCCGTTGGTCTCCGAGAACGTCTTGAACGCCCTGCGGATATAGCTTGTCGTCGCGAAGGTCGCGCCCGGCTCCGACAGGATGTAGCAGTCCCCGATCTCGACCGCCCCGGTAAGGCCGCGCAAGCGCAGCTTTCCGCAGTCGATCTCGTGGGTCTCCTTCAGGAAGGGGAGTAGGCCGACCGGGTCGATGGGGATACCCCTGGCGTCATGGGTCTTGGTGTCCTTGATGAACGAACCCATTCCCTTCGCGTACGCCACCGAGTGTCTGATCGAGATCAGGCCCGTCTCGAAATCCACATCGCACCACCGAAGGCCGCAGACCTCGCCGATTCGCATCCCCGTGTGCAGGGCGAGTACGACCGCCCTCTAATCCTCGGCGGACCAATCGAGTCCGAACTCCTTTCGGGCATCCTCTTCGCTCATGACTTCGAGAAGGTCTCCGGGTTGGCAACGAAGGGCGAGGCATAGCTGCTCGAGTGTGTTGAAGCGAATGCCGCGAATATGCCCTTTTTTAATACGGGACAGGTTCACGGGCGTGGTTCCAATCCTTTCGGCAAGTTCGTTCGAGGAAATCTTTCGCTCGGCCATGATCTTGTCGAGGCGAACAATTACGGGCATGGCGTTTCCTTACGCAATCTCGTCGGAGTCGAGGTACAGCTCTCGGGCGTACAAGAAGAGCTGGGAAAGCATGAACAGGACGATGCCGAGAACCAGAGAGGTCCAATCGAATGATGAAGCGATCTCTTGGGCGCCGACGGCCCCCTCGCCGCCAAACATCGAAACGGAGGTTTTGAGTGAGCCGGCGTAGAGGCTGGTGGCAGCTTGAACAACGAAGAGAATGCCGAGCACCTTCAAGCATGTCGCAGACCCTTTCTTGAAGGGGTCTCCGCTCTTGATCGTCCACACGAGAACGGCGCTGAGGATGGTCGTAGCGATACCGATGACGGCAGGGACCAATGTCGAGATCGCAAGGGCTGGATACGCGGGGGAGTCTGCAATTACAGGGTTGTCGAGCACTTCGATTGCTGGCTTTAAGGAGAACGCCACTTGTGCGATGGCGGTGGCGCAAAGGGTCGCAGAGGCTATCGCACATGCGATGCGGAAGGAATGAAGCCGGGGAGTGCGATTGTCGGAACTCATAATAACCTCCGAAGAATTTAAAAAACTCAGGTTACTTTTTAACAGTTTATGTTAAATTGACTTTGCCGGCAAGTAATAAGGGCCGAGCATTTTGTTCGGCCCCTCTGTTCCGACTGGATGAGGTTAAGGTTGGCGATGAACATGCTCAAAATCTCGAAGGCGATCTTTAGGTCGCTTCTCTCCTCCAGGTCGCTCTGTGTTGTCGTTGTTGCGTTGATGGTTCTTTGTGCTCTGCCCGTCTTCAGGAGCGCGGCTGGCATCGACGGACGGGTCGAATACCTCGAGTCGGGAATAACCCGTGTTGAGCAGGAATTGTCAGCATCCTATGCGGATGCGCTTGTGAATGCGGGGGAGGACGGTGTCTATACCTCTTCATCAAGCATGCCCGCGCTTCTGTACCCTCTTGCCGCGGGACGTCTTATCTTGGCACCGCTCTCTCCCCTACTTCCGTTTCTGCAGATATCGGATGGAGAGTACACCTATTATGACGGATCGAAGGAGTACTTGCTATGGGTCGCAACGGCCGTTGCCGTCTCGTTCCTTGCCGCGCGTCTTAACAAACGTGAAAAGCTCATCATCCAGGCACCGATGGGCGAGCTGGGTAGACTTGTTGCATCGAGCGTATGGGCGAGTGTTTTTGCAATGCTTGCCGTCCTCGCCATCAATCTTCCAGGGATAATCGCCGCGCTTGTGAAGAATGGCCCGGGCTCGCCGTTCTATCCGATAGGCTACATTCAATATGCGACTCCGGTTATCAAACCGGCTTGGCTGGTGTTCGCGCAGACGGCCATCTTGCAATTCTTGGTGGCAGCGTTCATCTCGCTTGTCGTTCACCTTGCCGTGAAGATTGCCAATAGCCCTACGCTTGGAATCGTGTTCGTATGTGCCCTGATGGGGGTGACGATGGTTCCCGGGTATTACGGAAGATCCATCGCTTTACGTGAGTTCGCCCTGTTGAATCCCCTTACGTATGCGAACACTGAGTTGACCGTCGGCGCCTATAGCCCGTACCCGACAACGCAGATAGTGAATCTGCCTGGACTTTGCTTCGAGCGTGGCGCGATTGCCCTCGTATGCGCAATCGGGATCGAGGTGCTGGCAATTAGCCTGCTTTGCGTTGCTGGAAAGAGCGGCTGCGCGTGCCCGATATCTCCGATTTGTCTTGAGAGAGGTTCCTTCACTGCATCGAGAACGGCAACTCGTTCGAGCGCTTGTGCCTCCGCCGTTGCATACGTAAGAACGATGGGGAAACTGCTCCTGCGTTCTCCTACCCTCGCCGTATGCGCGATTGCAATGTCGACGACGATGCTGGCCCCGGCTCTGGTCGAGATGTTTCCTGACGCTGATAACGTTTCCGCTGTTCGGTATAGGGATGGGGAGCTCCGTTCAATAGATCGGTATCTAGAGCAGAACGCTGCGAATATGGACGTCGAGGGCAAAGCGGCCCTGGAAGACATGCGGGATGCTCTTTCGGGTTTCGTGTACGCGCCTATGCCTGCGGAGGGGTTTCGAAGCCTTGCGACGTACGAGCGCGCTCGAGGTGAGCTGGGCGCGGCAGATGCGACTCTCCTGCAATCGATCGGAATCGAGCCGGAGACTCCTTCTCGTGCGGAGGCGCGCGCCCTTCTGCTTGAGTCGATCGCGAGCTTGCCGGACCCCAAGGTTTACGAGTTAAGTACGAAGATGCCCCCATTAATCCTCCTTTCGTATCTCCAGGCAGCGCTTCCCTCCTTATTTTTGCTGTTGCCCGTGGTTGTCACATCGCTCGCGTGCACCCACCTGCAGTGTCGTTCCCTTCTGGTTCTCCAGATCCCCGCAACAGCGCATGTGCGTTTTCTGACGGCTGTTGCGCTGGCTCTCCTGCTTGGCTTGGTGCTGCTTTTGGTGTCGATGGTTCCCGCTGTCGTTGTGTCCGTGATTAAGAACGGTGCGGGCGGATCGGAGTATCCCGTCGCTCTCATTCGGGCGGGAGCTTCGACAACGTCCATGGTGGGGGAGGCGGTGTTGTGCAGTATTCCGTTGCTGGTCATGGCATACGGCGTGATTTCCGTCGTCGCTGCGTTGACAGCAGCGATTAGCCGCAACCCCGTTGTCACCTGAGTGGTTTGCGCGGTTCTCTTGGTGTTGGGTTCGTTGAGCGCTCATGTTGAAAGCGTGGGCATGGGCGTCGCGCCGCTGGCTCCATTCGCCTCGTTTGATCCCGCTTCCCAGGTGGGGACGATTGGGTTCCTTGGGCGAGGGACGAACGCGATGCCTTTTGGAGAGGTCGTCGGCGCATCGGGCGCTCTGCTGGTGGTCTTGGGCGCCGTATCTCCGTTGATGGTGCGCCTGAGTGTTCCAAAGATCGAAAGGGGATGATCTCGATGATTGGCCTTCAAACGCTGACGATCTCTTATGGAAAGAAGGTGCTCGTAGATTCGGTGGACGCTGAGTTTGCCCCGGGTACGGTCTACGGTCTCGTCGCTCCGAACGGGCATGGAAAGACGACGTTGCTGCGTGCGATGGCAGGTTTGCCGGGTCCTCGCGTGGACGGGAGCATTGTTCTGGATGAGGTGCAGGGTACGGGTGCGAGAGAGGTCCGTTCTATGATCTTCTATGCACCTGGTGAGGGGACGCTGCTGTATCCCGGATTGCGTGCGGAAGATCACCTCAAGATGGTTTGCGATATGTGGCCGCATGCTCGCGATATCGAAGAGATAGTGGAACAAACGCAGATAGGCGAGTTCGCGAAGATGAGGATCCGCACTCTGAGCCAGGGCATGAAGCAGCAGCTTACCCTGGCGATTGCGTATGCGACGGGTGCGCGGTACCTTTTATTAGATGAGCCCATGAACGCGCTCGACCCCAGCAGGGTGGACTTGCATTCCGAGATTCTCAGGAAGCTGGCCGATTCTGGTACGTGCATCATCATGTCATCCCACATCTTGGATTCGGTCGATAGGCTGTGCGATGAGATTCTGTTTTTGAAGGATGGGAGGCTCATTAGAAGCATTCCGCAAGATGATGCTGCGCCGAAGTCTCCTGGATCCCATTTCGCAAAGCCTGCCGGACGCGCCGAGGGTGCGCTAAGCACGTATCGGCGGCTCTACGGAGAGGGCGGGTAGAAATGCGAGTTAATAATCTATGTGGCCAATATAATGCCGTTGAACCCGCATATCGATACCGTTCAGCCATTCGCCTCGCCCCCGTCGCACGCATCTTCATTCGGTCTGTCATTATTAATCTAACGATGTTTTGAGAAATGTAGGTGCTTCTGAATGTACTGTCGACTTCTTCTCAAACTAATCCTAAGAGACAGGGCCGTATGGATTTGTACGCTCGTTCTCGCTGCAGCCTTTTTCGTCCCCATTGCGTTCAATTCACCCATCTACGGGCCCTTCTTTATGAAGCAGGGCATGCAGGGCTTTGTCGACGCATTCAATACGCGCGCGCCCCAGGCCAGCGGCACAGACCTATCGCCAGAGCAGCAAGATGACGCTGAGCTTGCAAGATACGCGAACGCCGCCCTCGCCGCTCAAACCGACGCCGCCTTTCTCGATTCTGCCGAGAGCTACTACGCGCTCATGGACGAGGGCTTCCAATCCGGGTCCATCGTGGGAGACCGAGAGACCAATGACGCGGAGCTCGCATATTGCCGCGCCCTGAGCAGCTCCGGCATCACGGATATCCCGGCCTCCGCAAACGACCTGCCATTCCTTTCCTTCCTGCCTTACGCCATTGCCGCGGCGCCGTCTTCCCTTCCCTTCATCCCCTTCCTTCTCTCGTCGATACTCCTGCTCGGCGCCACAAGGCCCGGTACCCTGGCGGCAAAGGCGCCCGCACCCAAATTCCGGCGCCTTATCCAGATCGTGTTTTCGATAATCGTCGCGGGGACCGCGATGCTCCTCGCCGGCCTTGCGCCCGGGAGTATTTACGCCTTGGCCCTAAACGGCTTCGGGCAGATCGGGTACCCGATCGCCTTCTTCCATAACGGCGCGCTCACCACCACGACCGCGGGAAACGTCTTCACGACCATACTTCTCGCGCTGCTCGCGGGTGGAACCTTGATATCCGTTTGTTCCGTCGTCCTATCGACCGCAACGAGGCGCGTCTTCGCGGGCCCCCTTGCCTCCGCGTTGCTTGTCGCGGCCCCGGCATTCCCGTTATTGTCCGATTCGGCGCTGGAGCATAATGCCGTGCTCGGGCTCCTGCCGCTGGCCGTGTTCTCGCCTATCGAGGCCACGGGCTACGTAGGATGCTTCCCGACAGAATTCATTGGCTCCGGTTCAGGCAGAGCATCGATGCTTGCCGTGGCCCTGATATACGCCGCGGTCCTTTTTGCGGTCGGCGCCGTTGCGGCACGTTCGCCCAAACAGGCTGGACCCGCTAAAAAGCACCATGGGCTCGAGCTTCTGGACGCGAGCGTGGGATACGGGAGCACGACGATACTTTCAATCGGATCGCTTTTCCTGAGCCCGGGAACGGCGGCGGGCCTCGTCGCTCCCAACGGCTCGGGGAAAACCACCCTTCTTGAAGCGCTGTCGGGCCAATTTCCCACCCGCATCCGCTCGGGAAGCCTGGCGGCAGACGGAATCTGCCAACGCCGATCAGCCGAATTCGCAGAACTCGTCTATCTGAGCTCTTCGGGCGGCGCGGATCTCTACCCCACGCTATCGGCCCTCGAGCACCTCTCTTTCGTTAGGGAGGCGTGGAAATCGGCCGCCGACATCGACTCGCTCTGCAACTCCCTCGGAATCTCCCCATATCTCGACAAGCCGGCCCGTAAACTCTCGACAGGAATGAAGCAGCAGGTAAAGCTTGCCATGGCGATAGCGACCGATTGCCCGTACCTCATCCTCGATGAACCGCTGAACGGCCTCGATCCGGGAAAACGAAAAACCTCCTGCGACGCGATGCGCAGCGAAGTGACACGGGGCCGCAGCGTGCTCATCTCAAGCCATCTGCTCGACGACCTGGCAGACCTCACCGACTCGTTCTACTTCATCGAGGCCGGCACGCTCGTGAAAAAGACCGAGTCGTCCTCGCAGACGCTCAAGCAGGAATACCTCGATACATACGAGGGAGGTGAATGACATGAAGACCGGCTCCGCCAAAATACCCATTGCGCTGGCGTTATTGGTCGCGATAGCCGCAATCGTAGTCTCTGCCGTATCCATAAAAGATGCGAACACCTTGAAACATGGCATTTCCGAAGGGTTCCGCCTAGACGGAGTGTACCGAGACCACGAGACCGGCTTAACCCAGCTCTCCTTCCTTGGGGAAAACGAAAACAGGTGGCAAATCGTCGACAGCAATGGAAATGTGACCGACGGTTCATTTGAGACAACCGGCGATCCGAACATCTTCATGTTGGCCGACCAATCAGGAGATGATTACGGATTTGTCCACCTGGCTTACGCCTCCGCAGACGGAAACCAAGGAAGCCTTTATTTGAACACCGGAACGTCGGTGCTCGAATTTGACAAGGTAACCAGCGGCCCGGCTTTCATCGAGTCGTAAATGCAAATCGAGCGTCATGGGGGAGGAGGGGACTGGCCTTGCCAGTCCCCTCCTCCCCTTACGGTCAAACGTCCAGTTCGTAAATCATGACCACCCGCTATGCGGGTGGTCATGATTTAACGATGTCAACTGAACCTGATTCAGTTTGGTTGATTTCCGATCCCAGCCGAATGTATTGAGCGGATAGGCCGTTTCCGCAGTCAGCCGAACGCCCCCGGGGGCCCTCCCGGGCCCCGGGGGCGGCATTTTCTCAGTCGAAGGAACGGTGGAGATGCGTTTTGCACCACGCGGCTGCGGCACTTGAGCTCGCGTCGGTGCGCTCCTGCACGTTGTCGGTACGCAACCCGACGTGGTGCTCGTAGGGGAAGTCCGAGTAGGCCAGGGCCTCGGCCTCGGTTCCTTCCAGCACCTCGGCGGCCTTGGGGCGGAAACCCTCGATCCGCCTGATGGCGAGCTGGCAGAGCCCGCGCATGCGTTTGTTAACGTCGAAATTGCGGGTTTGGTCACATCGGGTCTCCGGGCTTGAGCACGTAAAAATTAAAACAAATTTGCATTCAAGTTATTATTTACAGTCGTTTTAAGACGGAGTGGAATGCGGGCGCACAAGGAGATGCGGAATCGATGAGAGTCTCAAAAAATACTGCAGTGTTATCATCCTTCATCCTCTCTATTCTTCCATTTCTCATCCTATGGGCGGCTTGGTCGGCCCTCCCCGATACAATTCCAGCTCATTGGAGTGGGGGCGTGGTTGATCGATGGGGAAATAAGTTTGAATTGCTGGTTGTTCCGCTGCTTTCTCTGATCGGTTCTATTGCAATTTCTGTGTACCTTATTGTTTCCACGCGGCGAAGGGAGTTCGCGGATTTCTCCGTTCGAATGCGACGGAACTTTCTTGCGTGCTATATTTCTGGCCTTCTTTTATCGACGACCTGTTCAGTGATAACTGCCGTGTGGGTCCAGTTGATTCTTACGCAAAACACTGCAGTTGATGGAGGGGTTGGACTAGCGATCCCGTATTCCCTTCCCGGGCTATATGTGATTTTGTGCACTTTGCCGCCTTTTCATGCGAGCGGCGGGAGCAAAAAGGCAGAGCGCCTGATAACAGTGCTCATTGGCGGCGCGGAGATTGTTCTTTGTGGAATAGTGCTTGAAGGTTCGGCTGCCTCTTATGCGATGATTGGGCTGATGATTCTGTTCTGTGCGTTTGGGATTGTGTCACAGGTTAGGGATAGCCAGTCCTTATGAGTTGAATTACTCGTGCGGACATCTGAGAAGATATGTAGGCGCCCGCTCTCGGGGGCTGGTGCCTGGGCTCGCCCCCACAATTGCCGATGAGACGTGCAATCGCTCCTGAGGCCCTGAGACGGAGGTTGCCAATGAGGGATATCGAGACATCTCGCCTGCTGCTGCGGGCGTGGCGCGTGAACGATGCCGCAGAGGCAGCGTCGGTCTTCCGATACGCGTCAGATCCTTAAGGGCCAGCCCGTGTCGTGCCGAAAAGACCGTGAACCTTTTGTGGGACACGCGGCGCCGTGGTACCATAGCCGAGTTTGTTGTCTTGGTCGGAAACCAAGACGCCTTATGCGCTGATCGGTAACCAGCGCCTGACCAATAAGGAGTCCTACCATGAAGCAGGGTATCCATCCCCAGTATGTCGAGTGCACGGTGACGTGCTCCTGCGGCAACACCTTCAAGACGCACGCTACCGTGTCCGAGATGAAGGTCGAGCTTTGCAACGAGTGCCACCCGTTCTACACCGGCCAGCAGAAGTTCGTCGACACCGGTGGACGCGTCCAGCGCTTCGCCGACAAGTTCGGTGGCGCCGCTGCCGCCCAGCTCAAGAAGGCCGAGGAGGCCAAGGCTGCCAAGGCCGCCAAGGCTGCTGAGGCCGAGGCCGCTCGCAAGGCCGCCGCTGAGGCTAAGGCTGCCGAGAAGGCTAAGCGTGCCGCTAAGTTTGCCGAGGAGGCTGCCAAGCAGGCCGCCGAGGCTCCCGCAGAGGCTCCCGTCGAGGAGGCTGCTGCCGAGGCCGAGACCACCGAGGCTGCTGAGTAAATAGCTCGCCGAGGACACGCTCGCATTCATGGCATGAGGGCCGCGCATCTGGTTGGGTGCGCGGCCCTTTTCCTTTATTGGTGCAAACGAACCTGTCTCCATGGCACCAGATTGGTACGAAGGGGACGGATTGGTTTGCGCCAAATGGCAGAGAGACAGCATTTTCCCAGATAAAAGCTGTCAAATTAAACCAGTCCCTTTTCGGCAGGTTGGTCGTAGTTATTACGTGGCGGTCGAGGTCGACCGTATAGGCCGCGCCTTGTTTGGCTAAAGTACAATCATCTGTGTTTAACTCGCCCGCAGCTGCACGGCGTGGGCGATGGCCAAAAAGGAAAACCACATGGGATTCATGTCAAAGCTGCTGTCCTTTGGATCCGATAAGGACCTCAAGCGCTACTACAAGATCGTCGACCAGATCAACGGTCTTGAGCCCCAGTTTGAGAAGATGACCGAGGAGGAACTCCGCGCCCAGACCGATAAGTTCCGCGAGCGTTACGCCAACGGCGAGTCGCTCGACGACATGCTCCCCGAGGCTTTCGCCACCGTGCGCGAGGCTTCCATGCGCATCACGGGCATGCGTCACTTTGACGTACAGCTCATCGGTGCCATGGCGCTTCATGAGGGTCATATTGCCGAGATGAAGACCGGCGAAGGCAAGACCCTGGTCTCCACCTTGGCCGGCTACCTCAACGCTATCGCCGGCAAGGGCGTGCATGTCGTTACCGTCAACGATTACCTGGCAAAGCGCGACTCCGAGTGGATGGGCCGCATCTACAAGTACCTGGGAATGACCGTCGGTCTGCTCCAGAACAACATGCCGCTCGAACTCAAGCGCCCGGCCTACCAGGCAGACGTCACCTACGGCACCAACTCCGAGTTCGGTTTCGACTACCTGCGCGACAACATGGTCACCCGCCCCGAGCAGCGCGTACAGCGCGGCCACCATTACGCCATCGTCGACGAGGTCGACTCCATCTTGATCGACGAGGCCAGAACGCCGCTCATCATCTCGGGCGCCGGCACCAAGTCCGCCAGCACCTACAAGGACTTCGCGCGTGCCGTGCGCGGCCTGGAGCGCGGTGAGGACGTGTCGCACGACATGCTCACCGCCACCGAGGACGTCGAGCCCACGGGCGACTACGTCATGGACGAGGCCAAGCACACCATCGCCGCCACCGAGCGCGGTCTTAAGAAGATCGAGCGCCGCCTGGGCATCGAGGACATCTATGCCGACCTTTCGGGCCAGTTGGTCAACCACCTGCAGCAGGCGCTGAAGGCTCAGTACATGTTCCATCGCGACAAGCAGTACGTGGTCACTAACGGCGAGGTCAAGATCGTCGACGAGTTCACCGGTCGCATCATGGAAGGCCGCCGCTATTCCGAGGGCTTGCACCAGGCCATCGAGGCCAAAGAGGGCGTGCTCGTGCGCGAGGAGAACCAGACGCTGGCCACCATCACCCTGCAGAACTACTTCCGTCTGTATGACAAGCTCTCCGGCATGACCGGTACGGCGCTTACCGAGGACGCCGAGTTCCGCGAGATCTACAAGCTGCCCGTCGAGGTCATCCCCTCCAACAAGCCCGTTCAGCGTGTTGACCACGAGGATCTGGTGTACCGCACCATCCAGGCCAAGTACAACGCCGTTGCCGACGACGTCGAGCGACGTCACGCCAAGGGCCAGCCGGTCCTGGTGGGCACCGTCTCCATCGAAAGCTCCGAGAAGCTGTCGGCCGCCCTTACCAAGCGCGGCATCGCGCACGAGGTCCTCAACGCTAAGCATCACGAGCGCGAGGCCCATATCGTTGCCCAGGCCGGACGCTACGGCGCCGTGACCATCGCTACTAACATGGCCGGTCGTGGTACCGACATTTTGCTGGGTGGCAACCCCGACGAGCTGGTGCGCGAGCGCCTTGAGTACGAGGGTCTGACCATGGAGGACGTGACGCCCGAGCAACTCGAGCAGTTTAACGCCGAGGCCAAGGAGACCTGCAAGGCCGAGCGCGAGCGCGTGCTTGCCGCCGGCGGCCTGACCGTCATCGGCACCGAGCGCCATGAGTCCCGTCGTATCGACAACCAGTTGCGCGGTCGCTCCGGTCGTCAGGGCGATCCGGGCGAGACCCAGTTCTACCTGTCGCTCGAGGACGACCTCATGCGCCTGTTCGGCGGCGACAAGATGGATCGTGTCTCCAAGATGATGGTCACGGCCGACATGGGCGACGACATGCCCATCCAGCACAAGATCATCTCCAAGGCCGTCGAGAGCGCCCAGCACAAGGTCGAGAGCATCAACTTCTCCATGCGTAAGAGCGTCCTCGAGTACGATGACGTCATGAACAAGCAGCGCCAGGTCATCTACGCCGAGCGTAACAAGATTCTGGATGGCAAGGACCTGACCGATCACATCACCGAGGTCATGCACGACACCGTGTACCGCTGCGTGCAGGAGTTCTGCACCAAGGACAGCCACGATGGCGAGCGCGATCTCGAGGGCCTGCGCAAGTGGGTCGTGGAGCTGACCGGCCATATCGATACGCCCAAGTTCCCCGACGAGGATTACGAGGCCCTTGCTGCCGATGTCCTGGCCTACGTTGAGAAGTGCTACAACATGAAGGCCGAGCGCCTGGGTGAGGACCTCATGCGCGAGCTCAACACCCAGGTCATGCTGCGCGTCATCGATACCCGCTGGATGAACTACCTGCAGGAGATGGACTACCTCAAGACCGGTATCGGACTGCGCGGCTTTGGTCAGCGCGACCCGCTGGTCGAGTACAAGACTGAGGCTTATGGTGCCTTCCAGATGCTCGTCGACACCATGTACGAGGATTACCTGCGCACCGTCCTGCGCATCGAGATCAAGGCCGCCCCGCAGGCCGTGGAGCACAAGGAGGACCCCGCGCTCGAGGGTGCGCGCTTCTCCGGCCCCGCCGACGTCGATGGCGACAACGGCAGCTCGGTGCTGCGCAAGCAGGCACAGGTTCAGGCTCGTACGGCCGTCCAGGGAGGCCCGGCTGCTGTCAACAACGGCGGCAAGGTGACCACCTATCGCAAGTCCGAGAGCGATGACCCTTATGTCAACGTGGGCCGCAACGACCTTTGCCCCTGCGGCAGCGGCAAGAAGTTCAAGTACTGCCACGGCAGGAATCGTTAATGGCCGAGGCTTTAGAGGTAACGCCCGCCGAGCTGGACGCGTTTGCGGACCGGCTCGGCGAGGTCGAGTCGTATCTTCATTTGGACGAGAAGCGCACGCGCGTGACCGAGCTCGAGGCCAAAAGCGTGGCCCCCGGCTTTTGGGATGACGCCGACGCCGCTCGCGCCACCATGGAGGAGATCGCTCGCGCCAAGGAAGATATCGCTGCCGTGGATACCGCGCGCGGCGAGCTTTCCGACGCCCGTGCGGCGCTGGAGCTTGCCGAAGAGATGGGCGACGACCCCGATGCCGCCGCATTGCGCGAGGAGGCTGCCGCTACGGCAGAACGCCTGGCCCGCGCTATCGACGACCTCGAGCTTTCGAGCTGGTTTACCGGTGAGTTCGATCACGGCGACGCGATTGTGACCATCAAGCCCGGACAGGGTGGCCTGGAGGCGCAGGACTGGACCTTCATGCTCTTTAAGATGTACATGAAGTACTGCCAGCGTCGCGGCTGGAAGGTCACGATTAACGACTGCCCCGCGGCTGAGGTCATCGGCATCGACCGTGCGACCTTTACCGTCGAGGGCAAGGACGCGTTTGGCATGCTGCGCGCCGAGGCCGGCGTCCACCGTCTGGTGCGCATCAGCCCCACCGACGACAAGAAGCGCCGCCAGACCACGTTTGCCGGCGTCGAGGTCATCCCCGTGCTGCCTGACGATATCGACATCGAGATCAGCCCCGACGATATTCGCGTGGACGTGTATCACGCGAGCGGCCCGGGCGGCCAGGGCGTCAACACCACCGACTCCGCCGTACGCGTGACGCATTTTCCCAGCGGCATCGTTGTCACTTGCCAAAACGAGCGCAGCCAGATTCAGAACAAGGCCGCGTGCATGCAGATTCTCAAGGCCCGTCTGTACGAGATCGAGCTCGAGAAGCGCGCCGAGGCGCTCGACGAGATTCGTGGGCCCAAGACCACAATCGGTTTTGGTAACCAGATTCGCAGCTACGTGCTCTACCCGTATCAGATGGTCAAGGACCTGCGCACGGGCGTGGAGACCAGCAACGTCGAGGCCGTTCTCGACGATGGCGATCTGGATCCGTTTGTGATCGGCTACCATCGCTGGGCAACCGGCAACGCCGATGCGGAAACGCCGGACGCATAAGTCGCTGGATGGCTTCGGCCGTGGCAAAACCCATCGGTCGGACGGGTTTGTATCCAGAATAAACCCTGTACAGGGGTGGTTTTTGCCCGGCGAATCGCTAGAATCGAATAGAGCGAGAAGTTCAAAGCGCATCCGTTTGGGTGCGCTTTTTTGAGGGAGGTAGCATGGCATATCGTCTGGACATCAAGCGCATTCTTTCGATGAACTTCTTCCACGACCTGCCCCAGATTATGCTGGGGTGCGCCCTGGCAGCCGTCGCGACCGACCTGTTTTTGATCCCTAATGGCCTCGCTGCCGGCGGCGTTACAGGTCTTGCCACCATTATCCAGGCGGTCGGCGCCTCACACGGCGTGTCGCTGCCCGTCGGCATCCAGACTATCGTGATGAACGCCTTGCTGCTGCTGGTGGTTATGCGCGCGGGCGGTATGTTCTATGTGGTGCAGACGGCGACGGGCTTTGTGCTGCTGGGCTTTTTCACCGACCTGTTTGCCCCGTTTGTGGCACCGCTGGCTCATGCCGACCTGATGCTGCCGGCCATGTGGGGCGGTATCGTTACGGGCATTGGCTACGGCATGGTGCTGCGTGCCGGCGCCAATACCGGTGGTTCTGACACCATCGGCCAGATTATCTCGCGCAATACGTCACTGCCGGTGGGCTCAACCGTTATGGCGATCGATGTTGCCGTGTGCGCCTTGTCGGCCCCGGTGTTCTCGATCGAAAACGCGCTGTACGCCGGCCTTTCGATGGTCATTAGCGGTTATGTGATCGATGCCGTGGTCGATGGCGGCAACAAGCGCCGTATGGTGCTCATCATCTCGGACAATTTCCCCGATATCGCGGCCGACATCATGTACGGCCTGGGCCGCGGCTGCACCAAGTTTAGGGCGACCGGCATGTATTCGGGCGCCGAGAAGCCGGTGATCATGGTGATTGTGAGCCGTCGTGAGCTCAACACCCTTAAGACCATCGTGCGCGAACGCGATCCGCACGCCATCGTGACCGTTGCCGATGTCACGGAAACCTTCGGCGAGGGCTTTAAGGACATCAGCGCGTAGGCTGGAGCCAGGGTCGGTGGGACAAAATTATCAGTAGTGTTTGTCCCAGGTTCGATAGGTTCACCAACCTCGTTGCCGCAAGCGACCCTGGGACAAGCACTACTGATAATTTTGTCCCACCACTTCCTTGTCGATCGTCCCGCATCCAAAAGACGTTCACATTGATAAACCGTTTCATCAGGGCGTCTGCCTGCTCAATTGTTCAAATACTGATAAAAACTCTGGTAAAGCCTTCACTTTCCCGCATAATGGATGGCGTACGTGCATCGCGGCCGGGCTGGGACTACCTTCTGTGCCGTGCGCATCTTGTCTAAAGAGGATGAAAGGAAGGCACAATGAGCGACGAAGAGCTCAAAAAGGTTGCCAACGAGGTAAGGAAGGGCATCGTCACCGGCGTGCACGCTGCCAAGTCCGGCCATCCGGGCGGTTCGCTCGGCGCTGCCGACATCATGACCTATCTGTACTTTGAGGAAATGAACGTCGACCCGGCCGATCCCCGCAAGGCCGACCGCGATCGCTTTGTGCTTTCCAAGGGCCACTGCGCGCCTGGTCTGTACGCCGTGCTCGCCGAGCGCGGGTTCTTCCCCAAGGAGGATCTCGAGACGCTGCGCCACATCGGCAGCCACCTGCAGGGCCATCCCAACATGAACGATACCCCGGGCGTCGACATGTCCACCGGTTCGCTCGGCCAGGGCATCTCCGCCGCCGTCGGGATGGCGCTCGCCGCCAAGCACTGGGGCGACGACTATCGTACCTACGCCCTGCTGGGCGACGGCGAGAGCGAGGAGGGCCAGGTTTGGGAGGCCGCCATGTTTGCCGGCAACCAGCAGCTCGACAACCTCTGTGTGATCGTCGACCACAACGGCCTGCAGATCGACGGTCCCGTCGAGGAGGTCAACGACCCCATGCCGCTCGCCGACAAGTTCCGCGCCTTTAAGTTCCACGTGGTGGAGCTTGCCGACGGCAACAATTTCGATCAGATCCGCGCCGCCTTTGCCGAGGCTCGCGCTACCAAGGGCCAGCCGACCGCCATTATCGCCGAGACCCTGAAGGGCAAGGGCGTGTCCTTTATGGAGAACCAGGTTGGTTGGCATGGCAAGGCCCCCAATGATGAACAGTTTGAGCAGGCCATGGCAGAGCTCACGGCCGCCGGAGAGGAGCTCTAGGATGGCAGACGTCAAGAAAATCGCCACGCGCGTAAGCTACGGCGAGGCCCTCGTCGAGCTCGCCAACGAGCACGATGACTTTGTGGTCCTCGACGCCGACCTGGCCGCCGCCACGCAGACCGGTAAGTTTAAGGCCGCCTGCCCTGATCGTTTCTTCGATGTGGGTATCGCCGAGAGCAACCTGATGGGCGTCGCCGCCGGTATCGCGACCACCGGTCGTGTTGCCTTCGCGAGTACCTTTGCCATGTTCGCTGCCGGTCGCGCCTTTGAGCAGGTTCGTAACTCCATCGGCTACCCGCACCTCAACGTTAAGATCGGTGCCACGCACGCCGGTATCTCGGTGGGCGAGGATGGTGCCACGCACCAGTGCTGCGAGGATATCGCCCTCATGCGCGTCATCCCCGGCATGACTGTGATCGTTCCGGCCGACGATGTCGAGGCCCGCGCCGTGACGCGCGCCGCCTACGAGTGCGACGGCCCCGTGTACATGCGCTTTGCCCGTCTGGCCTCGCCGGTTATCAACGACCCCGAGACCTATAAGTTCGAGTTGGGTAAGGGCATTGTCATGCGCGAGGGCGCCGACGTCACCATCATCGCTTGCGGCCTGATGGTCGGCGAGGCTCTCGAGGCCGCTGAGCAGCTTGCTGCCGAGGGCATCGATGCCGAGGTCATCAACATGCACACCATCAAGCCCATCGATGCCGACCTGATCGTCAAGAGCGCCACCAAGACCGGCCACGTCGTGACCGTCGAGGAGCACTCCGTGATCGGTGGCCTGGGCAGCGCCGTTGCCGATGTTCTGTGCGAGCAGTGCCCGACGCCGCTCAAGAAGATTGGCGTCAACGACACCTTCGGCGAGTCCGGCCCGGGTGCCGAGCTCCTGCACAAGTACGGCCTGGACGCCGCCAACATCGTGGCGACCACCAAGGAGTTCTTGGCATAAGGCAAGACGAGGCAAAGTATCGTCTCAACAACCACATCCAAGCCAGAACAGGGGCATCCCCAAAGAGGGCGCCCCTGTTTTTGTTGAATTTAAATTAGAGTCCTGCCAAGCAAAGGTCCCATGGGGAAACGGGCCCATCCCAACAAAGTGCAATTCAGACCCTTCCAACTTTGTATGCGCAGCATCTCAAGTTGGTGCGTCGGTCCCATAGTAGCCGCAGGCCGGGCGCAGGGTTACCTCCCAAATCTTTCCGCAGCGCAGGCCGGCGTTTGTCCGCAGCTCCGCAGGAGCAGGACAAATGCCGGCCATGCGCGAGGACGATTTGGGAGGTAACCCTGCGCCCGGCCGGTGGGATCCCAAAGCCCGCCATGCTTCTTATGTGCAGCAAAGCTAATGCTGCTAAAATGTAAAGCGCTCATGTAGTTTAAACGCACGACGATAAGGAGCACCAGTGGGTAACCACTTCCGTACCTCCGGTGCGGGCGATGATGCCCCCAAGACGCAGACAGGCGTCCAGGGCAGTCGTTTCGCCACTCCGGATTCAGAGGGCCAGCCTGTTGCTCAGGCCCCCACTCAGCCGGCAGATCAGGCACAGCCGGCATCCGATCCCTTTGCCTACAATCCCACCAGCGATGTCGCGCTTTCCGGCACGGCGGGTTTTGAGCCCGTTCAGGCCGTGACCGCTCGCGTGGAGCAGCCTCAGGCTGGTGCCGCCGCGCCGCAGCCTACCATGGCCGGCATTCCCGACCCCATGGCCCCTGCGACGCCGGTTCCTCAGCCTGCGCAGTCCGGTCTCTTTGCCGCTATTCCCGATCCCACGCAGCCTGCTGCCCCGGTGGTCGAGAGCGATCAGGCAGCCG
The DNA here is from genome assembly GCA_018368345.1 of Collinsella sp. Classification (GTDB taxonomy): domain Bacteria; phylum Actinomycetota; class Coriobacteriia; order Coriobacteriales; family Coriobacteriaceae; genus Collinsella. Next base: position 116,170 of record JAGZEK010000001.1, on the reverse strand, counting down.
AGGTCGCAAGCCTCGATAACGCGCTCAACAACCCCGATTTTACGTCGGTGTTTGCGCCCATCGATCCGCAGGCCAGCCGCAAGAAGATGGCCAAGCAGGCCGGTGTCGAGCCCGTCATCCTTATGGAGCATGTCACCAAGATCTATCCGGCACAGCCCAACAAGCCTGCACTCGACGACATCAACATCGAGATCTATCCGGGCGAGTTCGTCTTCCTGGTCGGTCATTCCGGCTCGGGTAAGACCACGCTGCTGTCGACGCTCAACCGCGACGTCAAGCCGACGAGCGGCCGCATCTTGGTTGCCGGTCAGGACCTCATGAAGATCAAGAACCGCAAGGTTCCGTTCCTGCGCCGCCAGATTGGCGCCGTGTTCCAGGACTTTAAGCTTCTGCCGCAAAAGACCGCCTACGAAAACGTGGCGTTTGCCCTGCAGTGCATCGGCAAGCCCAAGGGCGTCATTCGCAGCCAGGTGCCCGAGGTGCTGCGTCTGGTCGGTCTGGCCGATCAGATGGACTCGCTGCCCGACCAGCTTTCCGGTGGCGAGCAGCAGCGCGTCGCCGTTGCCCGCGCCATGGTCAACCGCCCGCCGCTTTTGATCTGTGACGAGCCCACGGGCAACCTCGACCCGGCGATTTCGCTGGGCATCATGAAGCTGCTCGAGCGCATTAACCGCACCGGCACCACCGTGATCGTCGCCACGCACGACCGCGAGATGGTCGATAGCATGCACCGTCGCGTGATCGCCCTCGAGGGCGGCCACGTTATCCGCGACCAGGAGAGGGGAGGTTACGGCAACTATGGCACCAACTAACGTGGGCTACTCCTTCAAAGAGGCAATCAGTCACTTCTTCCGTAACTGGACTACCTCGCTCGGCGCCGTCATCACGATCTTCCTTTCGCTGTTTATCATCGGCCTGTTCATCATGGGCTCCGCGATGCTGAACTCCGTGATCGGCACCGTCGAGGATCAGGTTGTCATCAACGCGTTCATTAGCGATGACGCCGATCAGGCCGATGTTCAGGCTTTTGAGGCCGAGCTTAAGACGTGGAATAACGTCAAGTCCGTGACCTATAAGGACAAGGACGACGCGCTGGCCGAGTATACGAGCAAGATGTCGGGCAACGCCGACGCCACCATGAGCGCGCTCGATGGCCAGAATCCGCTGCCGGCTTCGTTTGCAATTGAGATGGACGATCCGTCCAAGGTCGAAAGCACGGCCCAGAAGCTCAAGAAGAACGCCGACTTCCAGAAGATCGCGGATGACGGCGACGTCAACGCGAGCGTGCTGTACGGCCAGGAGGAAGTGAGCCGCCTGTTCCAGGTGACCAACTACATCCGCATCGCCGCCGTGGTGCTCGTTGGCCTTCTGACCTTTATCGCATTCATCTTCATCAACAACACGATTCGCCTGTCCATCACGGCGCGTCGTCGTGAGATTGCGATTATGCGTCTGGTCGGCGCCAGCAACGGCTTCATTCGCGGCCCGTTTATCACCGAGGGCGTACTGCAGGCCATTTTGGGCTCGCTGCTTTCCATCGGCGTTCTGGAGCTGCTGCGCAATCTGATGATTCCGCGTTTGCAGGAGAGCATCGGCTGGATGTCGTTTGCCCTGCCGATGCAGTACTACCTGGTGACCTATGCTGCGCTGATTCTGGTCGGTGTGATTATCGGTCTCTTTGGTTCTGCCATAGCCATGCGCCGCTACCTGCGCGTGTAGGCATGTCTGGAATTCATCCCTTCCAACGGGTCGTCTCTTATGGGGCGGCCCGTTTTTTGATCTCTAGGGGACGGCAGGAAAGCGAATCATTTGGGTAGACTCTTTGGAGTTCGTCATCGATAGCAAGGAGGCGCCATGGGGCGCAATAACAAGCATAAGCGCGGTGCCCGCAATAAGCGTGGGCCGGTGCGCAGCGAACGCCGTCCGAGCCTGACCGGGCGCGTGCAGCTCCATGAGCATGGCGCCTATGTCATAACCGAGAGCGGCGACTACAAGGTTATGGGCCGCGGTAAGCGCGAGATCATGGATGGCGATACCGTTGCCGTGAGCATTAAGAACAGCCCGCACGGTGAGCGGCGCGCCGTGATCGAAGGCGTGGTTGAGCGCGCAGCCATAAGCGTGGTGGGTACGTACCAGACCGCTGGTCCGCTCGGTGTGATCGAGCCGCTCGATTCGCACCTGAAGGCCGACTTCTTCATTCTGCCCGAGGATACCTCGGCGGATCGTCTGGGCGTCCACCCGGGTGATGCCGTTGTCGCGCGCATTTTGACCTACCCGACGCGCCTGGAATCGGGCACCGTGACGATCGAACGCCGCATTGGCGGAGATGACGCGCCCGATTTGGGCGTTCAATACGTGATGGCGCGTTACGGCTATACCGATAGCTATCCCGAGGCCGCGCTGGACGAGGCCGAGGGGCTTTCGCTCGATGTGTCCGCGGCGCTTAAGGACCCGCTCCGCCGCGATCTGCGCGACCGCTTTGTCATCACGATCGACCCGGTTGACGCGCGCGACTTTGACGATGCCATTTCGCTTGAGCGCACGCCCGAGGGTGGCTACAAGCTGGGTGTGCATATCGCTGACGTTTCTCACTATGTGGCTTGGGACGGGCATATCGATCTTGAGGCTCGCCATCGTACGACATCGGTGTATCTGGCCGATCGCGTGCTTCCCATGCTGCCCGAACGCCTGTCCTGTGACCTGTGTTCGCTTCGCCCTGACGAGGACCGTCTTGCGTTTACCGTTGACATTGAACTCGATGCGCAGGGTCGCGTGCGGCATTACGATCCGTACCCCAGCGTGATTCGCTCGCGTGTGCGTATGGACTATGACGGCGCCGAGGCGCTGCTGGTGCGTGCCGGCGCGGTGGAGTATGGGGTGCTGGAGGGTGCGGCCGAGGATGTTGCGGCTGCTGAGGCCTCGCTCGAGGAGGCGCTTGAGCGCGGTCTTGCGTGCGAGAAGGCCGCCCGCGGCTATAACGTCGACCTCGGCAATTTCCTTGTCGCCGCCAACGAACTCGCCGAACTTCGCCGTCGTATTCGTCGCGTCCGCGGCTCAGTCGATTTTGACACGGCCGAGATTCGCGCTCTATTGGATGAGGACGGAGTACCCGTGCAGATTGTGGCGCGCGAGCGTTCGTGTGCCACGTCGCTTATCGAGGAAGCCATGCTGCTCGCCAACGAGTGCGTTGCAGAGTGGCTGGCAGACCGTGATATCGAGGCCTGCTATCGCGTGCATGAGGATCCGAGCCCCGATAGCCTGCACGGTGCCGCCGTTGCGCTGGCGCAGCTGGGCATCATCGACGATCGCCGTGCTGCCGGTATTGCCCTGGGGAGTCCCGATGAGCTGCAGGCTGCAGTTGATGCTGCCGCCGGTACGGCCAACGCACCGCTCGTCAACACGCTGCTTCTGCGCAGCATGCAGCGCGCGCTGTACAAGCCGCGCAACGAGGGCCACTTTGCGCTCGCCGCGCCGTGCTACTGCCACTTTACGAGTCCCATCCGTCGCTACCCCGATCTGGTGGTGCACCGCGTGCTCAAACTGCAGTTGGCCTATGAGCAGCTCGGCGGCAAGGACGCCTTGGTCCGTACGCCGCGGCTGATCGGCAAGGGGCGCGAGTCGCTGCCGCGCATTCTGCCGCAGATTTGCCGTGCGTGCAGCGATGCGGAGCGTGCGGCCGATGCCGCCAGCCATGCGACGCAAAAGATCAAGATTGCCCAGTACTATGAGGATCGCCTGGGCGAGCGCTATGCCGGAACGGTCTCATGGGTCAGCAGCATGGGCCTCTTTGTGCGCTTGGACCTGACGCAGGTCGAAGGCTTGGTTTCGATCAAGAGTCTGGGCAACGAGTGGTTCGAGTTCGACGAGGATGCGCTTACGCTGACGGGCGCCGACACGGGGACTCGCTATGAACTGGGCCAGCGCGTGATTATCGAGGTCTCGCGCGTCAATACCACGCGTGGGCACTTGGACTTTAAGCTTATCCATTAGCCAAATCTCGACTCATGGCGGGAGAGCGGAGGGCGGTCTTTCGGGGCCGCCCTCCGCATTTGGATCATGGCTACCTTGCCGTCTGCTCGGCCGCCCGCTTACCTGCTATTCGAGAGGTAAAACCTACCAAAATAAACCTGTCCCTTTTTGGCAGGTTTACAAGAAAGCGGGGATGAGATGGCGACGGTGTATGGTTATGCACGGGTGAGTTCGCGCGATCAGAATCTTAATCGGCAGCTGGATGCGCTGGGCGCCTATGGCGTGGGCTCGGCGAATATTTATGCCGACCATGCGAGCGGCAAGGACTTCGATCGACCGCGCTATCGCGAGCTGCTGCACGTCCTGGGAGACGGGGACGTGCTGGTGGTGCTTTCTATCGACCGACTTGGTCGTAATTACTCCGAGATTCTTGAGGAATGGCGTCGCATTACCAAGGAGCTCGGGGTTGCCATTGTGGTGTTGGACATGCCATTGCTTGACACGCGCGCCAGGGCCAGCGGCACGCCGGATGTGACTAATACCCTGATTGCCGATATTGTGCTGCAACTGCTGAGCTACGTGGCGCAGGTGGAGCGCGAGAATATCCATCGGCGCCAAGCGGAGGGAATTGCAGCGGCGCGGGCGCGAGGGGTCCGTTTCGGTCGACCTCGCAAGCCGTGCCCTCCTCAGTTTGATCTGGTACGCGATAGCTATGAGGCAGGCGATATTACCCGCAGCCAGGCAGCAAAGTGCCTGGGCGTGTGCGTGGGGACGTTTGATCGCTGGATGCGCGAGGCGGGGTAGGGGTTTGCGTCGCTTTGTCGCTTCCTGTTGCGATTCAAATTTTGATACGATGGCGATGTCATTTGGGGCTACACTCGCTGATATTCAAAAAAGGAGGTAGGCCCTTGGCGCGCGTAAAACAAATAATCGGATGGACCGCGATCGTTCTGTTCGCTGCAACGCTGGCGGGCATCTGGGTGCTGACGGAGCAAAATGCGGTGGAGACGTCGTTGCTGAGCGAGTCCACCGCGCGTGTGGTGGAGGGTCAGGCTACGGGCGTACAGGCTGCCGATGTCGCGGGTGAAGCTCAGACCGAGAACGGGATGACCGGGGGCACCGATTCGGCTGCTTCGAATGTCCGGTCTGGCCGACTTGCTTCCATTCGCATGTGGGTGGGCACGAACGTCCGTCGCGTTGCCCATACCGTAGAGTTTTTCTTCGTCGGATTGTTCGCCTCGGTGGTCGTGGTTTGCTTTTCCAGGCGTCCGTGGAGCGTATGCTCCCGTTGCGTGCCCGTGTTGCTCTTTTGCGCCGTCTGCTCCGTTGGCGATCAGGTACATAAGATCTTTGTTCCTGGCAGGCATTTCGACGTTATCGATTTAGGATTCGATGCTGCGGGCTATGTCACCGCCATGCTGTTGGTATTGCTGGCAGCGGCGTTGGTGCGCTATGCGACTCGGCCGATCGGCGCCCATGCGAGGCGCTAGCCGGTAACAAACCCGTTTCTGATAATGCGACCTTGTTGAATTATTTTGTGTCGCGCGTATTTCCGAGCGGTCGGATTTGAGGGGCGAGCGGTAGAACGCTCGCCCTTTGTGCGCCACGATGCGGCACAATGTACCGTAAAAGCTGTTTGTATCCGGTACGAATCATTCGTTGGTCTTTAATTCTTCTCAACGGAGGTGTTTGAGATGGCAAACGGATTGCTTTTGCGGCTTCGCGAGCGTGAGCTCAGCGCGAGCCCGGCGGAACGCAATGTCATCGCATATGTAAGCGCTCATCCGCACGAGGTGGTCGGGCTGTCCGTCCGCGGTCTTGCCGATGCCACGTTCTCCTCGCCCTCGAGCATTTTGCGCTTTTGCAAGCGCTTGGGTTTTGCGGGCTACAAGGAGTTCCAGCGCGAACTGATTGCCGAGCTGGCGCTCTTGGGTGACAAGAAAGACGTTGCCCTCGAGGACATCTCCATGGATGACAGCGTCGAACGTATCGTGGGGAAGGTGATGAAAAGCAACGTGCGCACGATCGAAGCGACGGCGCGAACGCTCGATTACACCGTCTTGGAGCGATGCGCGGCCTATCTTAAGCGGGCACGTGCGGTCAATCTGTTCGGTATCGGTGCCTCTCGTTTGGTCGCGCACGATCTGGCGCAAAAGCTCATGCGTGTCGACAAGGAGTGCCATCTGTACGACGACTGGCATGATCAGCTCTTGTGTGCCAAGAACATGCATGAGGGCGATATGGCAATCGCCTTTAGCTACTCGGGCTTGACGCAAGAGGTGCTGGACTGCACCGCCGAGGCTCAACGTCGCAACTGTCCCGTTGTGGCCGTTACCAAAGTAGATGGATCATCCAAGCTTGCCACCGTGGCCGATGCCGTGCTCGGCGTCGCTGCGAGTGAACCCTTGGTCCGCAGCGGTGCCATGGCTTCGCGTATGGCCCAGCTTATGGTTGTCGATGCCCTGTACGCTGCTTACGTTGCCAGCGACTACGAACGGGCGACGCATGTCATTAAGCAAAACTACATCGAGAAACAGGAAAGATGAGGTGAATGAAATGCTCGATTTAACAAAATTCACGACCGAACAGCGTAATCAAAGTTCAATGGACCTCGATACGATGACATCGCTGCAAATCGTCACGACGATGAATGATGAGGATCTTCGTGCCGTCCAGTCGGTCACAAAAGTGCTGCCCCAGGTTGCCACAGCAATCGACTGGGCTGCTGAGGCACTCGAGCGCGGCGGGCGCGTCTTTTACATGGGCGCAGGCACCAGCGGTCGTCTGGGCGTACTCGACGCTTCGGAGTGTCCGCCCACGTTTGGCGTGTCACCCGATCTGATTGTCGGGCTCATTGCCGGAGGCGAGACGGCGTTTATCAAGGCTGTCGAAGGTGCCGAAGACAGCGAGGAGCTTGGCGCGAGCGACCTGCGGGGGCGTGGACTCTCGGACAAGGATCTTGTCGTTGGCCTGGCGGCAAGCGGTCGTACTCCCTATGTGGTGGGCGGCCTTGTGTACGCCAAGGCAACTGGGTGCAAGACCATTGCAATTGCCTGCAACCAAGGGTCGAAGATCGGGGAGAGCGCAGATCTTGCCATTGAACCCGTGCCCGGTCCCGAGGTACTGACCGGCTCAACGAGGCTCAAGGCGGGAACGGTTCAAAAGCTCATTCTCAACATGATTTCGACCGGTGCCATGGTCAAGATCGGCAAGGTATACCAAAACCTGATGGTCGATGTGCAGCAGACGAACGAGAAGTTGGTGGTGCGCGGCCAGAACATCGTGATGGAGGCGACCGGCTGCACGCGCGAGCGCGCTATTCAGGCGCTTGCAGATGCCGGCGGCCACGTAAAAACCGCTATTGTCTCGGTACTGCTGGGCTGCGATGCCGAGCAGGCTGCGGTAGCTCTTGAGCGAGCGAGAGGCCATGTCCGTGCTGCGGTGAGTGGCCATGAGAAGAGCAATGCCGATGCCCAATAGGTGCGCGGCGTGAGCTGATATGACATCCAGACGAGATACCCAATACAAGGAGGAGTTATGACGAACAAAGAGCTGGCTCAAAAGCTGCTGGACCTTTTGGGCGGTAAAGACAACGTGCTGGCAAACGCGGCGTGCATGACGCGCCTGCGCGTGACCGTCAAAGACACGGGCAGCGTCGACGCGGAGGGCATTAAGGCACTCGACGGCGTGATGGGCCTGGTCGAGGACGACACGATGCAGATCGTGCTGGGTCCGGGCAAGGTGAATAAGGTGCTCGAGGAGTTCTCCAAGCTCACCGGCCTTGCGAAAGGCGTTGCCGACGAGAGCGTGGTTGACGCTGCGGCCACAAACAAGGCCGCGCAGAAGGCAAAGTACGAGTCCAAGCCGGTTCAGGCCTTCCTCAAGAAGATTTCCAATGTCTTCGTTGCCCTGCTTCCCGGCATCATTGCGGCTGGCCTCATCAACGGTATCTGCAACGTCATTAACGTCTCGACGGCAGGCGCGCTTGCAGGCGAGTGGTGGTACCAGGGCATTCGTTCCATGGGCTGGGCCCTGTTTGCCTATCTGCCCATCTTGGTGGGCTATAACGCGGCGCGTGAGTTTGGTGGCTCCGCTGCGCTGGGCGGCATCGCCGGCATGATGTGTATCGCCAACAGTGCCATGCCCCTGCTTGCGCCTGGCGCGGCCGATCCTGCCACTGCCATTCTGCTGCCGCTCACCAATGCGCAGTACAACCCCGCAGCGGGCGGCATGATCGCGGCTCTTATCGCTGGCGCGTTTTTTGCCTGGATGGAGCGTCAGATTCGCAAGGTTATGCCCAACGCACTCGACACGTTCTTGTCCCCGCTGCTGGTGCTCATCATCGGCGCCTTTGCTCTGATGCTCGTCATCCAGCCGGTTGGCGCATGGCTGACGACGGCGATCTTTAGCGTCCTTACCTTTATCTTCGAGAAGCTGGGCGTCCTGGGCGGCTATATCCTGTCGGCAGGCTTCTTGCCGCTGGTTTCCGTCGGCCTGCATCAGGCGCTCACGCCGATCCACGCTATGCTCAACGATCCCGACGGCGCTACCAAGGGCATCAATTACCTGCTTCCCATCCTTATGATGGCTGGCGGCGGCCAGGTCGGTGCCGGTCTGGCGCTGTACTTTAAGACCAAGAACGCCAAGCTCAAGAAGTACGTCGCAGAGTCCATTCCCGTTGGAATCCTCGGTGTGGGCGAGCCTCTGATGTATGCCGTTACGCTGCCGCTCGTTCGTCCGTTTGTGACGGCCTGCCTGGGTGCCGGATTTGGCGGCGCGCTCGCGGCGCTGCTTCACATCGGCACGGTTTCTCAGGGCGTTTCCGGTTTGTTTGGCCTGCTGATCGTCGTTCCTGGCCAGCAGCTCGGTTACGTTGCCGCTATGCTGCTTGCCTATGCCGCCGGCTTTGTCCTGACGTGGTTCTTTGGCGTCGACGAGCAGAAGATCAACGAGTTCTTTGGCGAGTAGTTTGATATCGCGAGCCGTGTTGCTCAGGGCTCGCGGCGCGCGGCAGATTTCTTGATGCTATGGTTGTGCCGGCGGGGCTAACTGCTCCGCCGGCCTTTTTTAAAGGAGTGTTGAAGCGTGAAAACGGGTATTTCGATTTATCTTTCCAGCCCTCTGCAGGATATTGAGCGGACGATTGAACACGGTGCCGCGGCGGGTGCGCGCTATGCGTTCACCTCGCTGCATATTCCCGAGGATGGGGGAGCGGCGTATACCGATAAGGTCCGTCATGTGCTGTCGCTGCTTTCCGCCCGCGGCATTGCGCTCATTGCCGATGTGGGGCCGCGCACGTGCGATTTGCTCGGGCTTGAGCGCATCGAGGACCTGCGCGATCTGGGGTTGGAATACCTTCGTTTGGACTATGGCTTTAGCGCCCGGCGGGTCGCGGAGCTGTCCGGTGTATTTCGCATTGTGGTCAATGCATCGACGGTGAGTTCTGATGAAATCGCATCGTGGCGTGAGGCCGGTGCCGATGTGACTCGTTTTGCCGCCTGTCACAATTTTTACCCCAAGCCTTATACCGGTTTAGCTCTGGAGGACATTGCTCGGGTGAATCTTCGTCTTGCGGCGCTTGGATTCGAAATCATGGCTTTTGTGCCGGGTGATGCCAACGTTCGCGGGCCGGTATTCGAGGGACTGCCGACGGTCGAGGCGCAGCGCGGTCGCGCGTCAAAGGTTGCTCTCGATATGCTTGAGCTTGCACATGGCGCCGATTGCGACATTGTGTTGGTCGGCGACCCCGATCTTTCCGATGCGGGCTGGACGCAGTTTGCTCATGTTTCCGCCGGATACGTGGACCTGCAATGCGAGCTTGAGCCCGGTTATGCCTATGTACGTGGGCAGATTCATCACGACCGACCCGATTCGAGCACCCTCATCTTTAGGTCTCAGGAGTCGCGTACGACGCTTAAGCCGGATTCCGTGCCGATGGATGCCGGTGCCGGCCTGTCACGAAAGACGGGGTCGATCGCTGTGAGCAATAGCGGCTATGGGCGCTACGAAGGCGAGCTTGAGATTGCGCGGGTCGATCTTCCCGGTGACGAGCGCATGAACGTTGCGGGCCATATCACGCCCGAGGCAATGGAGCTGCTGCCGTTCATCAAACGCGGATTCGGGGTACGGTTCGTTTAGCGTGTGACCCGTGGGCTACAATTGGCCCATCATGCGAAGGCGCCTCGTGTGGCGTGTGCCTGCGTTGGCCGATCTAAATTCGGAGGATTTCCATGACCGTACTGTTTGTTGAATATCCCAAGTGCTCGACCTGTAAGAAGGCCAAGGCATGGCTGGACGAACACGGGGTAGAGTATATCGACCGCGATATCGTTTTGGACAATCCCACGGCTGATGAGCTTGCGACCTGGATTGCTCGTTCGGGACTGCCGGTGCGGCGCTTCTTTAATTCGTCGGGCATGAAATATCGAGAGCTGGGCCTGAAGGCGCGTCTAGATGCGGGCATGACGGATCGGGAGTGCTACGAGCTGCTGGCGACCGACGGCATGCTGGTTAAGCGTCCGCTGTTGGTGGGCGACGACTTTGCGATTCCCGGCTTTAGGGAAGCAGCTTGGACCGAGGCGCTGCTGTAGCGGCTGCGGAAAGTGCGACCCGTTTTGAGCGCTCGGGGTGGGACGTGTTTTCCATCGGAGGGCTCGCTCGGCTCAATCCTTGAGCTGCGCCCATTCGTGCGGATCGTAGACCTTTACGTGCTTGTTGGGCTTGCCGCTCCAGTACTCCTCGTCCATAAAGGGCAGATATGCCTGAACGCCGGGGCAGATAAAGGGAATCCGCTGCTGTTGCAGTCGCTCGCGCTGTCGCTGCTCCAGGTGCGCCTCGGATATGACAGTCGGCATACCGGACAGCTCGACGAGGCTTGCCTGGATTCGCTTAAGGTCGGGGAGTCCCGCGTGCCATGACATCCGCATGATCAAAAAGGATGCACGGCGGTATTTTGCCTGCATCACCGTGATGGCGGGGCGCAGAGTGGGATGGATTTTGTCCCGTTCGGGCCAAAGGTCAGCAGTGATCTCGAGGCCCAGGGTCTCCCATAGGTAATCAAGCTCTTCGTCCATGGCGCCTCGATATCCGTGCAATGATGACGGTTCGATTGTGCCATCAGCCGTGAGTGCTGCATTGTTGTAATCTACCAGCGGTAGATGCGGGATGTTTTACGGGCTTTGGCGCCGTACGTGTCGCTGGCGCTTCACAGGTCCTTCACGTGTCGCTGGCGCTTCACAGGTCCTTCACGTGTCGGCCGTATTTGACTGAATTTCAAAAAAGTCAAAATTGGGGCTTGCGTCACGGCCGGACTTCCCGTATATTTCTTTCTTGCGCAAAGGCACAGCCGAGCGCAGCGATGCAGTCATTGGGATGTCGTCTAATGGCAGGACAGCGGATTCTGGTTCCGTCAATGGGGGTTCGACTCCCTCCATCCCAGCCATTGCATTTGCTACATATGGCCCGTTCGTCTAGCGGTTTAGGACGCCGCCCTCTCAAGGCGGAGATCACCAGTTCGAATCTGGTACGGGCTACCAAAATTGAACGCCCGGGCCTCGTAAGAGACCCGGGTTTTGTGTATTGACCGATATTTAAGGCGCGCGTTGAGTCTGCCGCCCGGACCGAGGAGTTGTCATGGACCTGCCTATCAGCTTGGAAGACATCACGTATGCCGAGAACTATCTGGCGCAGGGCGACCTGGCTACGGCGACGCCGCTGCTGGAGCGTCTGGTGGAGCTTGCCGAGGAGTATATCGACGCTGAATGCAAGACGGAGGAGAAGCGCCAGTATTTTAGTTTCGACAGCAAGTTTGAGCGTCTGGCCTACCGCCGCGTGGAAAAGGATCCGCGCGAGCTGGTGCAGGTCGAGGTGCCCTTTGATCGCCTGTATTCCGACATGGCGTATGCCTACATTCGCCAGCAGGATTATGTGAGTGCTCGGAATGCCCTGATGCAGGCCGTGCGTTGGGATCCCATGAACTGCAACTATCGCTTGGACTTGGCCGAGCTGTTCCGCGCGCTCGAGGACAAGCAGGAGTGGGCTTCGCTTTCGTTTTCGGTGCTGGAGCGTGCAAGCGATGGCAAGTGCGCCGCCCGCGCTTACGCCAATCTAGGTCAGTACTTCTTGGAGCCCGAGACCGAGAACGTTTCGGCTGCCGTGGGCTGCGCGCGTCTGGCGCTGCGCCTGGCGCCCAATGATGCGCATACGACGCGCCTGCTCAACAAGATCCATACCACCTATCCGGATGCCGCGGACGAGAGTGACGACCATGTGATGGGTGAGCTCGCCCTGCAGGGCGTGCCGACCTCGCCTTCGGCCGAGATCGCCATCTGCCTGATCATGTGCGCGACCGATGCTGCAAGCGACGGCGACAAGCAGGAGGCTACGCGCCTGACGGTCCGTGCCCGCGACCTGGTGGGCGAGGAGGCCTGCGCGGCGATTATCAAACTGGTGCGCGAGAGCGATGCCGAGCTTAATGCCGAGCGCAGGGCAAAGCGCGAGGCTGCGGGCTCAAACGCCGATGGCGCCAAGGAGGCCGGCGATGCCCAGTAAGCGCGAGCGCAAGCTCATTTCCAAGAATCGCTCGGCACATCACGAGTACTTTATCGATGAGACGTTTGAGTGCGGTATTGAGCTGAGCGGCACCGAGGTCAAGTCGATTCGCGAGCGCGCCTGCCAGATCACCGATACCTTTGCATTGATTCGTGGCGGTGAGTGCTGGCTCGTCGGCCTGCATATTCACCCTTATAGCCATGGTGGCGTGTGGAATCGCGATCCCGACCGTCGGCGCCGTCTGCTGCTGCACCGCAAGGAGATCGACTTTCTTGACGGCAAACTTCGCAACCGTGGTTATGCGCTGGTTCCGTTGGAGCTCTACTTTAATACCGACGGTCGCGTAAAACTGCTGCTGGGCCTGGGTCGCGGCAAGAAGCTCTACGACAAGCGCGAGGACATGGCCAAGCGTGATGTCCAACGCGAGATCGACCGCGCCCTCAAGGAACGCAACCGCTGACCGTCCTTCATAAGTTGCGGTGGAATACGGACTGGTTTGCCTGTTTGAGGGGGCTATTCAGTCCCTATTTCACCGCAACTGCGGGCGTCTCATCTTTCTTACTGTTCTGACACATATGTTTCAAAGGCGGCGTCCGTTATGGGCGCTGCCTTTTTTGTGGGTACATACATCCATGAGGTTCCAACCCGAGCTAGGGGAGTGATCGTTATGGACAAAACTGCGTTCTTTACCATGCCGAGCGGCCTGTACGTGGTGAGCGCCGCGGCAGACGGGCTGCGCGCCGGCTGCGTCATCAACACGGCGGTGCAGGTGACGTCCATGCCGCCGCGCATTTCGGTTGCCGTGAACAAGGGCAACGTCACCTCGGGCGTCATCGCATCGGCCAAAGCGTTCGCGCTGACCGTGATCGATCAGACGGCCGATATGCTCTACATCGGTAACTTTGGGTTCCGCACCAGCAGCGATTATGACAAGTTTGCCAAATACGAGACCCGCGAGACGGCTCTGGGCATGCCCTATGTGCCCGAGCACGCGGCGGCCCTGTTTAGCTGCCATTTGATCGACACTGTGGATGTTGGCACGCATCTGCTGTTTATCGGCGAGGTCGAGGATGCCGAGCGCTTGAGTGACGAGACGCCGCTCACCTACGATTACTACCATAAGGTCCTGAAGGGCAAGACGCCTCCGAAGGCGTCCTCGTATCAAGGCTAGAAATGTTTTAAAAATACTTGCATTATATTATTGAGAATCTATACTGATAAATGAAGTACATCACCAGTCGCGTTCGAGAGGAGAACATCATGGCTGAGGAGAAGAAGACGTATAAGTTCGTGTGCGTCGTTTGCGGTTACGAGGTTGAGGTCGATACGCCCGAGCTGCCCGAAGATTACGTGTGCCCGGTTTGCGGCGTCGGTCCCGATCAGTTTGAGCTCGTCGAGGAGTAGCTCGCAGACACACGGCTCGTATCAACGCATAGCTCTGTCCAAGGGCCTCGGTCGAATTCTCGGCCGGGGCCCTTTTCCTCCGTCCCCAAGGGATCACGGTTGCTGTTGGCCGATCCTGTCTGTTGTGAGTCCGGTCGACCTTTTGTCTCAATCTGTAACATCTAACGGTGGAAATTGGGTCCACTTGTTACAGATTGAGACAAACGGAGCTGTCCCTCGGAATGATCTCGATCTGTAACATCTAACGGCTCGAAACGGGTCTTCCTGTTACAGATCGAGACGTTTGCCTGGGTAGGTGCCCCGTCCCATTACATCCCTGTCAACAACACGACATCTAGAATCGTCACGATGGCACCGATCCCTACAAGCAGCGCGTTGAGTGGGCGCGAGTTGGCGTATTTGCCCATGACGCGGGGTGAACTGGTGAGCCGTATGAGCACAAAGACCGTAATCGGCAGCTGAAGCGACAACAGTGCCTGACTCCAGATGAGACCTTCAAAAGGATTTGGGACGACCAGGCACGCCGTCACTGCGCCGACGAAACAGGCCGCCACCCCGATCGAGGAATGTCGGTCGTGTATGTCGTATTCCTCGTCGAACATGCCCGCGGTGATGGTGCCCGCCGCCATACCCGCCGTCACACTACTCGATAGTCCCGCGAACAGCAGCGCTACCGCAAAGATGGTCGAGCTCGCCGGGCCCAGAATGGGGGAGAGCGTGGCCGCTGCGACGGCGAGGTCGTCTACGACCATGCCGTGCGCAAAGAAGGTCGTTGCGGCCAGGATGACCATTGCCGAGTTGATTGCCCAGCCCACGCCCATCGAAAAGAGCGTGTCAAAGAGCTCGTAGCGCAGACGTTCTTCGATAACCTGCTCGCCTTGGCCTTCGAAGTGCATGGATTGGATGACCTCGGAGTGCAGAAAAAGGTTGTGTGGCATAACGACCGCACCCAGGACACTCACGATAATCGCGGCAGAGCCAGTGGGCATACTAGGCGTGATCCAGCTTGCGGCGGCTTGCGGCCAGTCGACCTTGACTAGTGCAAGCTCGGCCAAAAACGAGAGTCCTACCACGCCTACGAAGGCGATGATCCAGCGTTCGGCATGCTTGTAGGAGTTCGTCATGAGCATCGCCATCGATACTGCCGCCACGATGACGCAGCCCGCGCGCACGGGCAGCCCAAAGAGCATTTGAAGGGCAATCGCGCCGCCCAGGACTTCGGCCATGGCGGTGGCGATGGTCGCGAGATAGGCGCTGGCGAGCACCGTACGCCCGACGAAGCGGGGGAGGTAACGTGTCGTGGCCTCGGCAAGGCAGGCGCCCGTGGCGATACCCAGGTGCGCCGCGTTGTGCTGCAGCACGATGAGCATAATCGTGGACAGCGTGACGATCCACAGCAGCGCGTAGCCAAACTGCGAGCCCGCGGCCATATTGGAGGCCCAGTTGCCCGGGTCGATAAAGCCGACGGTCACGAGCAGCCCGGGGCCGATATGCCGCGCAATGTCTAGGCCTCCGTGACCACCGGTGCGCCGGGAGCCAAAGCGTTGTTTGAGATGGTTGAGCATGGTGAGCTCCTGCGTGCCGTTTGTTTGACGCCGCAAAGGATACCCGTTTTAGGCTCAAAAGTTAACCAAGACTAATAAAATTGTTGTATTTGAATAGGATGGTGAAAGGGGATTGCTGAAATGTCTTGATCTGTAACAACTAGGGATGGAAATTGGATCTTACTGTTACAGATTGAGATGTTTGAAGTGGTGAGTTTACAGGTCGAACTTGGGGCCCTTGTCGTTGTCCTTGAGGTCGGCGGTGTCCACTCGTAGGGCGTGCGTTACGCGATTGTTTCGAAACGGGCGGGAAACACAACGGGCCGGTGATGCTTCTAGTATGCCTATTCAACTGACTGTCTAACACCAAGGGGAGGATCGCGATGCAGGCAGATTCCGCTCAGCAGCAGGGCCTTTATCGCCCCGAATTCGACCACGATGCATGTGGCATCGGCGCGCTTGCCGATATCAACGGCGAGCGCCATCACCAGATTCTGGACGACGCACTGTCCATTCTGGTCAACTTGGAGCACCGCGGCGGCACCGGACTCGAGAAGAACACCGGCGACGGCGCCGGAATCCTGTTCCAGGTTCCGCATCACTTTTTCCGTAAAGAGGCCCAAAAGTGCGGCCAGATTCTGCCGGCAGAGGGCGACTATGGTGTGGCCATGCTGTTCTTCCCGCAGGACGACAAGGGCGTAGAGGATGCCCGTCGCGTGTTTGAGGAGGGCTGCGCCGAGGTTGGGGTGCCGCTGCTCTTTTGGCGCGAGGTGCCGGTCGACCCGCACGATTTGGGCGAGACGGCCCGCGCCTGCATGCCTACCATCCTGCAGGCCTTTCTGGGCCGCCCCGACGACACGCCGGCCGGCGACGCATTCGAGCGCCGCCTGTACGTGTGCCGCCGCACCATCGAGAAGAAGGCCGACGCCGAGTTTGCCCTGCGCGACAAGATCTTCTACGTGTGCTCCATGAGCTCGCGCACCATCGTGTACAAGGGCATGCTGGTCGCCACGCAGATGCGCCGCTTCTTCATCGATCTCAACGATGCCGCCGTCAAGACGGCCGTGGCGCTCGTCCACTCGCGCTACTCCACCAACACCACGCCCAGCTGGGAGCGTGCGCACCCCAACCGCTTTATCATCCACAACGGCGAGATTAACACCCTCAAGGGCAACGTCAACTGGATCCGCGCCCGCGAACCCAACCTGTACAGCCCCGTGCTGCAGCACGATCTTGAGCGCGTGATGCCCATCATCAACCGCGAGGGTTCCGACTCCGCGATTCTGGACAACGTGCTCGAATTCTTGGTCATGAACGGTCGCCCGCTCACGCGTGCCGCGTCCATGTTGCTGCCCGAGCCGTGGGACCACAACGACAGCCTGAGTGAGGAGCGCCGCGCCTACGACGCTTACCAGTCCATGCTCATGGAGCCGTGGGACGGTCCTGCCGCTATCGCCTTTACCGATGGTCGTACCCTGGGCGCCGCCCTCGACCGCAACGGCTTGCGCCCCGCCCGCTACTACGTGACGCGCGATGGCCGCTTTATGCTGGCAAGCGAAGTGGGCACCATCGAGGTACGCCCCGAGAACATCCTGACGAGCGGTTGCCTGGGACCGGGCCAGATGCTCGAGGTCGATTTTGCCCGCGGACGCGTGATCTACAACGACGAGCTGCGCGCCCGTTACGCCAAGGAAAAGCCCTACCGTGATTGGATTGCCGAGGAGACGCTGGCCGTCGACGCGCTCGATGAGCCCGCCGCGCCCGCGCCCGCCGAGGATGCCGAGGTGTCCTCGGCCGTGCGCATGGCCAAGCTCGGCTATCACTGGGATGACGTCGACGAGGTCGTGCGTCCCATGGCCCAGCAGGGCAAGGCCCCACTCGCTTCGATGGGTATCGACGCGCCGCTGGCCTGCCTGTCAAAGAAGACCCGCTCGTTCTTTGACTACTTCTATCAGCTGTTCGCCCAGGTCACGAACCCGCCGATCGATGCCCTGCGCGAGCATATGGTAACTTCGACCACGCTCTACCTGGGCAACCACGGCAACCTGCTCGAGGATTCCCGCACGGCCTGCCAGCTGGTGCGTCTGGAGCGCCCGCTGCTGAGCGAGGAGGAGTTCGACCGCATTTGTGCCATCGACCGTGTTGGCTTTAAGACCCGCCGTTTCCGTGCCGTGTACCGCCGCGACGCGGGTGAGGGCGCGCTGCAGGCTGCGCTCAAGCAGCTTGCCGAAGACGTCGAGGCCGCGGTTCGCGACGGCGCGAACATTGTGGTGCTGAGCGATCGCGCCGGAGCGGGCGAGGTGCCCGTACCGTCGCTGCTTGCCGTGGGCTGCGTGCACAACCACCTGATCCGCGCCGGCGTGCGTACCTTTGCCGATATCGTGGTGGAGTGCGGCGACGCCGTGTCTCCGCACGACTTTGCGGCACTGGTGGGCTACTCCGCGAGCGGCATCTATCCGTACAGCGCACATGCGTGCGTCCGCGATCTGGCGGCACACGGCGACCTGGACGTGACGGCCGAGCAGGGCATCGCCAACTACAACAAGGCTGCGACCGCCGGCATCGTCTCCATCATGTCCAAGATGGGCATCTCCACGGTGCAGAGCTACCATTCGGCGCAGATCTTCGAGGCCGTGGGCTTTACGCCGGAGTTCGTCAACGCGTACTTTGCCGGCACGGTGAGCCGTGTGGGCGGTATGGGTGTCGAGGACGTTGAGCGCGAGCAAAACGAGCGCTACGACGCCGCGCTCGCCATCCTTAAGAGCCCGGCTCCCGATCAGCTGCCCACGCTGGGTCTGACCAAGTGGCGCCCGATCGGCGGCGAGGATCACCTGATCGACCCTCAGACTGTCTACTTGCTGCAGACCGCCTGCCGTGAGGACAGCTACGACACCTTTAAGGAGTACAGCGCCCGTCTGCACCGTACCGGCCGTGCCGTGCGCCTGCGCGACTTGCTCGACTTTGATGCCAGCGGCCGCACGCCGGTTTCGCTCGACGAGGTCGAGCCCGCGCTCAACATCGTCCGCCGCTTTAACACCGGCGCCATGTCGTACGGCTCCATCAGCAAAGAGGCGCACGAGTGCATGGCTATCGCTATGAACCGCCTGCACGGACGCTCCAACTCGGGCGAGGGCGGCGAGGACCCGCGTCGCGAGACCCCGCTGGCTAACGGTGATTCAAAGAACTCCGCGATCAAGCAGGTGGCAAGTGCGCGCTTTGGCGTGACGAGCCGCTACCTGTGCAGCGCCTTCGAGATTCAGATCAAGATGGCCCAGGGCGCCAAGCCCGGCGAGGGTGGCCACCTGCCCGGCAAGAAGGTCTACCCCTGGATTGCCGAGGTCCGTCAGTCCACGCCCGGCATCGGCCTGATCTCGCCTCCGCCGCATCACGACATCTACTCCATCGAAGACCTGGCCGAGCTCATCTTTGACCTTAAGAACGCCAACCCCGGCGCACGCGTGTCGGTCAAGCTGGTCAGCGAGGCCGGCGTCGGCACCATCGCCACCGGTGTGGCCAAGGGCGCTGCCGACAAGATCTTGATCAGCGGCCACAATGGCGGCTCGGGTGCCGCTGCTCGCGATTCGATCTGGCACGCCGGTCTGCCGCTGGAGCTTGGCCTTGCCGAGGCCCAGCAGACGCTGCTGCAAAACGGCCTGCGCTCGCGCGTGGTGCTCGAGGCCGACGGTAAGCTCATGGACGGCACCGATGTTGCCGTCGCCTGCCTGCTGGGCGCCGAGGAGTTTGGCTTTGCGACCATGCCGCTCATCTCGATGGGCTGCCTCATGCAGCGCGACTGCCAGCAGGATACCTGCCCCGCCGGCATCGCCACGCAAAACTGCCGCCTGCGTCGCGGCTTCCGCGGCAAGCCCGAGCACGTCGAGCACTTTATGCTCTTTGTTGCCGAGCAACTGCGCGAGGTCATGGCGAGCCTGGGCTTCCGCACCGTCGACGAGATGGTCGGCCATCCCGAGTGCTTGCGCCAGATCGAGGTCCCGGGCAACCGCAAGGCTAACCTGCTCGATCTGACGTCCGTGCTGGCAAGCGCGACCTGCGAGTTCGGTGCCCACATCCCGGGTGCCGACGGCCGTCACTTCCTGCCCCAGATGGCCGCGGACAGCGAGCTCGACAAGACGCTCGACTCCACGCTGTTTGTGCCCTACACGGCCGACGCCCGCGCGCACCTGCGCCCGATTCGCTTCCGCGCCGATATCGCCAACGTCAACCGTTGCGTGGGCACCATCCTGGGCAACGCGGTGACCAAGGCGCATCCCGAGGGCTTGCCCGCCGGCTCCATCACCATCGATTGCGATGGTTCGGCCGGTCAGAGCTTTGGCGCCTTCCTGCCGCGCGGCATTACGCTCAACGTGTGCGGCGACGCCAACGACTACTTTGGCAAGGGCCTTTCGGGTGGCGAGGTGTCGGTGTGCCCCAACCCGCATGCGACCTACAAGTTCGACGAGAACATCATCGTGGGCAACGTTGCGTTCTTTGGCGCCACGAGCGGTCGCGGCTTCATTAACGGCCTGGCAGGCCAGCGCTTTGGCGTACGCAACTCCGGTGCCACGGTGGTGGTCGAGGGCTGCGGCAACCATGGCTGCGAGTACATGACGGGCGGTCTGGCGCTCATCTTGGGCGAGGTCGGGCAGAACTTCGCCGCCGGCATGACGGGTGGCGTGGCCTATGTCTTTGACCAGTACGGCACGCTCGATGCCCGTGTGAACCACGAGAGCGTTGAACTTAAAGCCCCGACGGCCGGCGAGCTGGCACAGATTCGCGAGCTCATCCAGGAGCACGTGGACGCGACGAAGAGTCCGCGCGGCATCAAGCTGCTCTACAGCTTTGAGACGATGAGCAAGCACTTTGTGAAGGTCATTCCGACCGAGTACGAGCGTGTGCTGGCGATTGTCGCTGCGAGCGAGGCTGCCGGCAAGACGCATGCGCAGGCAGAGGAGCTGGCGTTTGACATTGTGACCGGTCGCGCGAGCGCCGCGGATGTCGCTCGCTTCGATATTGCGGGCGGTGCTGCGGGTGCTGCGTCCGTGGCCGCCAGCTCTGTTGCTTCGACCAAGAAGGAGGCGTAAGTGCCATGGGTAAGCCCGGTGCTTTTCTTGATATCGATCGCGTGACCCACGAGCTTCGCCCCGTGGAGGAGCGCAGCCGTGATTTTGATCCCCTGTATGTGGAGCTCGACGATGACGCACGTCGCGCCCAGGCGAGCCGCTGCATGATGTGCGGCGTGGCGTTTTGCCAGATGGGCGCGAGCTTTGGCAAGGCACGTCCGAGCGGCTGCCCGCTGCACAATTTGATTCCCGAGTGGAACGAGCTGGTGTACCGCGGCCGCTGGGATGAGGCTGCCGAGCGCCTGTCGCTCACCTCGCCCATGCCTGAGTTCACGAGCCGCGTGTGCCCGGCGCTGTGCGAGGCCGCGTGCAACCTGGGTTCGGTCGATGGCCAACCCACGACGATCCATGACAACGAGCGTGCGATCAGCGACCATGAGTGGGCAAACGGTGGCCCGCGCCGCTTTGAGCCGGCGGGGGAGGGCGCACCCACGGTTGCCGTGGTGGGCTCCGGTCCTGCTGGTCTGGTGGCAGCATGGGAGCTTGCGCGTCGCAGCGCCCGCGTGACGGTGTTTGAGCGCGACGACCGCCCCGGCGGCCTGCTCATGTACGGCATTCCCAACATGAAGCTCGAGAAGTCTGTGGTCGAGCGCCGCGTGGCACTTATGCGCGAGCTGGGTATTGTGTTCGAGCTGGGCGCCGACGTGAGCGATCCCAAGGTTACCGCCAGGCTCGACGACTTTGACGCCGTCGTGGTGGCTGCCGGCGCCCGTGCTCCGCGTGGGCTTTCGGCTGCGAACATTGATGCCCCGGGCGTGGTGTATGCCGTGGACTACCTGACGGCTTCGACCGTCTCGGTGCTCGATGGCGGTGAGCCTGCTATTGACGCGCGCGGCCTGGACGTCGTGGTCATTGGCGGTGGCGATACCGGCAACGACTGCGTGGGTACCGCGGTGCGTCAGGGCGCGCGCAGCGTGCGCCAGTTTGAGTTCTTGCCGGCTGCGCCCGATAAGCGCGCGGCGAACAACCCCTGGCCGCAGTGGCCCAACGTTAAGAAGACCGACTACGGCCAGCAGGAGGCTATCGCTGCGATGGGTGGCGAGATGCGTGCCTGGGGCGTGGATACGCTCGAGGTGCTGCTGGACAAGAAGGGTGCGGCTGCGGGTCTGCGCGTGGTCGATCTGGACTGGTCGTCGGGAAAGCCCGAGCGCATCGCTGGTTCCGAGCACGAGGTGCCGGCGCAGTTGGTGCTCATCGCCTGCGGTTTTACGGGCCCGGAGCACGGTGTGTTCAATGCAGTGAGCGTGCCTGTTGCCACCGCTGGTCGTCCGCTGCCGGTGATGGCTGCCGAGGGCTCGCATCTCGCGGCTCGCACGGAGGGCGTCGCCGCGGATGCCGCGCCGGTGTATGTGGCGGGTGATGCCCGCAACGGCAGCTCGCTCGTGGTGAACGCCATGGCCGATGCCCTGGCCTGCGCAGCCGAAGTCGCCGACGCGCTGGAGCTGTAAAGTAGTCATTTAAGAACGTCCCCAATGACTAGCCATTTTTTTGTCTAGTCGTTGGGGACACTCTTTGCGAGCAGTTTGCTCGTTTGTCGACGTGCGGGTGTTCATTTGTCGACTTCTTGGGCTGTGGTCACCTGTTGTTTCTGTGGTGGCTGCGGGCATCTGGCTCAAAAGGGTTGGTTGGCTGTCTATGTCTACCTGCGGTTTTGTTGCGGTGCACATTTTCGGTCAAGCTTTTCGTCAAGTGTTTGGTCAGCATTTGGTTTGCAGCCGGAGGCCTATTTTGCCCGCGCTGGCCGTGGCTGCCCACCCTCCTCGTAAGCTCAAATTGAGGTCCATCAGTTTGAGGAGGATGCCATGACTGACCACGCTTTAGACCGAGCGCAGCTAGCCGAAGCCGTCGGCAACGATATTGCCGACATGGCCCATTTTTGGATGCTGCGGAAGTTTCAATTCCTGGAGCCGGCGCGCGAGCAGTTTGAGATCATTGTCGACCCGTGGCTCAGCTATTGCACCGAGCCTTCGCAAAACGAAATCATGGCCTACAACATGGCATTTACCGATTGGCTGCTCTTCGAGCGCCCCTATCGCCATGGCAAGACGCTGCTCGAGCTATATGTTGACGAGCCGCCGGCATCGCTTTCGCCTGCCTCGCTCAAGCGGCTCGAGCAGGTACGCGACACGCAGTATTTCTCGCGCTTTGGCATTTTGGACAAGGATCCTGCGTCCGGCATGGTCGTGCTGAAGGACACGCGCACCGATCATCGCTTTGATGTCTACGACCCGCATATCGTGCAAAAGGAGCATTGGAGCGACGGCGCGATTGCGGTGCGCCTCGCCTGCGTCGACGATGTCTGGCTGGCGGCGGGACAGCTCTATCTGTATGACATCGCGCGCCTGAGTGACACGGCGGTCGATGGGCCGGGCGCGGTGCATCCGGAGGACCTGCAGGACGGTTTTGACACATCGTGCATCAGTTTCTTCCTGCGTCTGGTCCGCGACATCATGGGTGCCCAGGGACGATACGTGAAGTCGCTCAACATCTACGAGCAGGAGTGGGAGTAGGGGATGTGACTGGTGTTGCCCTGCTGCCCTGACTTTGTCTCAATCTGTAACGTTTGGCGGCTGTTTGGGCCCGTAACTGTTACAGATTGAGACGGAAGGTTGGCGGCTGCCGAAAGATCTTGTTCTGTAACAACTAGAGGCTCAAAGACTGTCTTCCTGTTACAGATCAAGACATTTGTCAGCGGAGGCAACGGTGACGATGGTCCATTTGTCTGACGTGGTGGTGATGAAAGTGTCTAATACCGTTCTCAAACACAAACATGCGACTCGCAACACGTTGGCGCGGAATAGGATGCTCGCGCGGCTCACGGAGACGGCCAAGCAAGGTGCGCTGCTTGCAACGCATGACAATACCGAGCTCATGTGGCTGCGACGCCATGTTGGAACCGACGATATCGCGGAGCCCGAGCCGTACCTGTTCTGTTTTCAGCATGATTGGGATGCATTGACGCCGGCGGAGCGAGCGCTGAGGACTATCAAAGGGCTTGCGGAATTTCATCCCGATTGGGCGTTTTGGGGCTATGACGCGGCGCTTTTGTGGGGTCTGGAGGTGCCGAATGATCTGCTCGGGCCGCGTTTCCTTGTTAAGACTTGCTGTTCGGTGACGTTGAGCAGCGGGTGCAGGTTGTTGCGTCCACAGATGGCGGGTGCGCTTGAGCGCGTCGGCGGCGTGCGGGTGACGCCGTTTTGGCGCACGGTGGAGGATTGTCTGCTGCGTGCGCCGTTTTCGTATGGTCTGGCGATCGCCGATTCTGCACTGCGGGCGAAGGGCGTATCACGTGGGGATTTGTGCGAGCGCCTCCGCGCCGATTGCGAGGGCAGGCGAGGGTATCGCAGGGCACAGGTGATTGCGTCGTATGCGGACGGGCTGTCCGAAAACGGCGGCGAGTCTCGGTTCCGAGCGTTCTTTATTGCGTACGGTTTTCCGGTTCCGGAGCTGCAGGTGGAGTTTCGCGACCCGCTCGATCCGAGCCAGGTGTTTCGCGTCGACTATTTTTGGCGGCTCGAGAACGGGACGTGTGTCATCGGCGAGCTCGACGGAAAGGGGAAGTACACCTTGCAGAACGGCGAGGGCCGGGAGTCGGTCGACCCATTCGTGGCAGAACGTCAACGGGAGTCCCATCTGACAATGCTCGGGCATAAGGTGCTTCGGTTTACGTTTAACGAACTCAAAGACCCGGGGAAGCTGGTCGAGAAAATGAGGCTGGCGGGTATTCCTCGGCAGGCTGAATTGGCTGAGGAGTGGAGACGTCAGTGGTATGGGCACTGAGAGGTTTTGTCTCAATCTGTAACGTTTAGAGGTTATTTGAGCTCGTAACTGTTACAGATCGAGACAAACCGGTGAAACGTCGACCGAATGTCTCGATCTGTAACATCAAGGGGCCCAATAACCCTGTACCTGTTACAGTTCGAGACATTTCCCTGGTGTTGCTGGGGTGGGGCTGCAACGTATTCCGTCCCCCACATCCCCTCTTCCCTCCGTTAACCGATATGCTTGACTTTAGGTCGCTGCATTAGGTGATAATGGACAAATGTTCAAGTTAATCGTGAGGGAGGAGCTCGATATGGCGTCTGCCGATCGTTCCACGTTGTTTATCAATGCGACCATTCTGGATGGTTCGGAGCATATGGAGCCGCAACCCGATATGGCCGTGACTGTTGAGCGCGGCGTCATCACCTGGATGGGGCCGAGTGCTGTGGCGCAGGCGCCCGCGGGTGCCGAGGTTATCGACCTGGGTGGTGCGTATCTCATGCCCGGTCTCATCAATATGCACGTGCACCTGTGCGGCTCGGGCAAGCCTGTCTCGGCCGGCGATGCGGGAGCGCTGATGAAGAAACTCGATAATCCCGTGGGCCGTGCCATCGTCCGCCGCATCCTCAAGGGCAGTGCCCAGCAGCAGCTGGCAAGTGGCGTGACCACGGTGCGCGGCGCGGGCGACCCGTTGTTTGCCGACATTGCCGTGCGCGACGCTATCGACGCCGGCAAGTATCAGGGTCCGCACCTGGTAGCGCCGGGAACGGGCGTCACGGTGCCGGGCGGCCATGGCGCGGGCTTGTTCGCCCAGGTGGCCAACAGCCCCGTCGAGGCAGCCGAGCAGGTGCGAGACCTGTATGCGCGCGGTGCCGATGTCATCAAGCTGTTCGTGACGGGCGGCGTGTTCGACGCGACCGAAGTAGGCGAGCCGGGCGTGCTGCGTATGCCGGCGGAGGTTGCCGCAGCGGCGTGCAAGGCGGCGCACGAGGTGGGCCTGCCGGTTATGGCTCATGTCGAGAGCACCGAGGGCGTGAAGGCCGCGCTTGAGGCCGGCGTCGATACGATCGAGCACGGCGCTCCGTTGACACCCGAGATCCTGGAGCTGTACCGCGGCGCCGCGGGCACGCAGCTCGAGGGACGTGCGCCCAGCGTTACCTGCACGATCAGCCCGGCGCTGCCGTTTGTATTGCTCGACCCGGAAAAGACCCATTCGACCGATACGCAAAAGAAGAACGGCGACATCGTGTGCTCGGGCATTATCGAGAGTGCTCGTGCGGCGCTGGATGCCGGCGTTAAGGTAGGCTTGGGCACGGACTCAAGCTGCCCGTTCGTGACGCAGTACGACATGTGGCGTGAGGTGGCCTATTTTGCCAAGTACGTGGGTGTGAGCAACGCCTTCGCGCTGCATACGGCTACGCAGGTCAATGCCGAGCTGCTGGGGCTGGGTGGCGAGACCGGCACAATCGAGTGCGGCAAGGCCGCCGATATCCTGGTGACGCGCAAGAATCCGCTCGATGACCTGTGCGCTCTGCGTGAGCCGATACATGTGATGTGTCGCGGTGATCTGGTACGCAAGCTCAAGGTGAAGCGTATTCCCGAGGTGGACGCCGAGCTCGACGCGATTATGGCCATGCCTGCCGAAGCGCTGGCTGAGGAGCTGGCCCGCGACGGTGTGGCGTAGATGTGACAAAGGTGCAGCTCCGTTGCCGCATACAAAAAGCCGAGGTCTCAACACGAGGCCTCGGCTTTTTTATCGAACAAATACTTAAGATTTGGGACAAACAAACCTGATTAATTTGTCCCGCGTGCGGGCGCTAGGAGCGGGTTTCCATCTTGGCGTGGCACTTGGGGCAGGTGACGCGGATCTTGCCTTTGCCCTTGGGGACGGAGAGCATCTGGCCGCAGTTGGGGCACTTGAGGTATGCCGTGGTCTTGCGTCCCTTCCACATCTTCTTGGCCGTGCGCTTGGCGCGCTCAAAGTCTTCCTTGCTCGTTCCAGCCGCGCGCGAGGTGCTGGCCGCTGCAGCGCCGCCGCCCAAGCTGGCGACAAACTTGCCCAAGCCGGGGACGTTCGCGGTCGCGGCGACAAAGGCAGCGTTTTCCTTGCGACGCGCATCGATGTTTTTGGACAGGCCGCGCAGCACGCCAATCACGATTACGGCGATGGCAATCCAGCTGAGCCACTGGATGTGGGCTATCGATCCGATCATCGCGATGACAATGCCGGCAAAACCCATCACGATGGTGAGTTCATCGGCACCATTGCGGCCCTTCATAAAGTCATTCATGCAAATTGCCTTTCGTTCGATATGCTGCACGCCTTTATACCCGATTTAGAGCAAGGGGGACAGGTCAATCTGCACCAAGGTGGTGCAAACGTACCTATCCCCGATACACCAAGATGGTGCAAAGAAGTCTGTCCCCAATGCCCCAATTACTTGGAGAGCTTGTCGACGACGCGTTCGATCTCGGCGAGCTTGGCGGCTTTGAGGTCTTCGTCGCCCGATTCGATTGCCGAAGTCACGCAGCCCTCGATATGCGCCTTGAGCACGTCGGCGTTAATGCGCGCGAGGAGCGCCTGTGTGGCCATGAGCTGCGTGGAAATATCGACGCAGTAGCGGTCCTCCTCGACCATCCGCAGGATGCCGTCGATCTGACCGCGTGCCGTCTTGAGCATGCGAGTCACCGATTTATGGTCTGCCATCATGGCGGGTCCTCGTTTCTGGTCGGGGTGCGCGTGGGTCGTTACGCGGCGGTTACGGACAGGGCATGGAACTTCTCGCCCGCGGCTTCGACAGCGGCTGCGAGCTGCTCGGCGGTCACGGTGTCGGCGCACTCCACCTGGACGGTCTGGGTCTCGTGATCGGCGTCGGCGTCGGTCACGCCGGCCACGTTGAGCAGCGCGGTCTCGACAGTAGCGTCGCAATGGCCGCACATGAGGCCCGAAGTCTTGATCGTGTAATTCATGGTTGTCTCCTTATCGATTGAGATTATCTGACAGTTTAGTCGTGAACAGAGCCATCTTAAAGGTACGTTGAGGTGCCCGAGATTGCCCCGAAAGAGGAGCGAAGTGTACTTGGGCACGCGAGCGACGGTTTGAGGGGCAAGGTCGGGTGCCTCAGCGCGCCGTTTTGGGCTTAAAGGTTCGCAGACGCAAAGCGTTGCTTACGACGCAGACGCTCGACAGGCTCATGGCCGCGGCGCCAAACATCGGCGAGAGTTGCCAACCGGTGAGGGGGAAGAACACGCCCGCGGCCAGCGGAATGCCGATGCCGTTGTAGAACAGCGCCCAGAACAGGTCCTGCTTGATGTTGCGGATCGTGGCGCGCGACAGCTCAATAGCGCGGGCGACATCCATAAGATCGCTGCGCATGAGCACCACGTCGGCACCCTCCTTGGCGATGTCGGCGCCGGTACCGATGGCAAGGCCCACGTCGGCGCGCGCCAGGGCGGGGGAGTCGTTGATACCGTCGCCCACCATGGCGACCTTGCCGCCCGCGTCCTGCAGTTCGCGCACGTGGCGCTCCTTGTCGGCGGGTAGAACGTCGGCGATGACCTGCTCGCTGGTGAGCCCCACGCGGCGGGCGATGGCCTCGGCCGTCACGCGGTTATCGCCGGTGAGCATGCGCACGTCGACGCCGAGCGAGCGCAGCGCGGCAATGGCTCTGGCACTCGTCTCCTTAACCTCATCGGCCACGGCAATGGTACCGGCAAGCTCACCGTTCTTGGCAAAGAACAGCGGCGTCTTGCCCTCGTCGGCAAATTGCTCGGCGAGCCCCTCGGGCACGGTGACTCCCAGCTCGTTCATCAGCTGCACGTTGCCGGCGGCAATGGCGTTTTGACCTTCGCGCGCCGTGACGCCACGGCCGGGCACGGCGGCAAAGTCCTCGACCATGCGCGCGACGATTCCACGTGTCTCGCACTCGGCCATAATCGCCTCTGCCAGCGGATGCTCGCTCTGGCGCTCCAGTGCGGCGGCCAGCTTGAGCAGCGCTTTCTCGCTCATGACGGGCGCGCCGTCGACGCGTTCGGCAACCACAATGTCGGTTACGGCCGGCTTGCCGCGGGTAACGGTGCCCGTCTTGTCGAGCACCACGGTGCCCACGTTGCGCAGATTCTCCAGCGCCTCGGCGCTCTTAAACAGAATGCCCATCTCGGCGCCCTTGCCGGTGCCGACCATAATGGCGACCGGCGTGGCCAGGCCCAACGCGCATGGACAACTGATCACCAGCACGGCCACGGCGGAGGTGAGCGCTTCGTTGACGCTGCCGGTCAGTACCATCCACGCCACAAAAGTCACGGCCGAGATCGCAAACACGACGGGTACGAACACGCCGGCGACCTTATCGGCCATGCGGGCGATGGGCGCCTTGGTGGCGTTGGCGTCCTCGACGAGCTGGATAATCTTGGCGAGCGACGTGTCGGCGCCCACACGCGTGGCGCGGAAGGTAAACGAGCCCGTGCGGTTGACCGTGGCCGCATTGACAGTGTCGCCGGCGGTCTTCTCCACGGGGATGGACTCGCCGGTGAGCGCGCTCTCGTCCACGGCCGAGCTGCCCTCGAGCACCACGCCATCGACGGGGATGGACTCGCCAGGGCGCACGCGCAGGACCTGGCCGGGAAGGATGGCGTCGACATCGACGGTGATTTCGGTGCCGTCCTCGGCCACGACGGTCGCGGTCTTGGGCGCCAGGTCAATGAGCGCCTCGATGGCGCCGCCGGTTTTGGATTTGCTGCGTGTCTCGAGGTATTTGCCCACGGTGACGAGCGACAGGATTGTGCCTGCGCTCTCAAAATACAGGTTGTCCATGCTCGTCATCATAGCCTCGTGCACCTGACCTGCGGCTAGCTGGTCGGCCATGATAAACATGGCGTAGAGCGACCAGGCGATGGAGGCGGTGGCGCCGACGGCGATGAGGGCGTCCATGGTAGGCGCGCCGTGCGTAAGCGATTTAAACCCGTTGATAAAGTATGCGTCGTTGACGTAGACGATGGGGATGAGCAGAACGAGCTCGGTGAGGGCGAGCGTCATGCTGTGGGTGTGGTCGGTGAAGATGCCGGGCAGCGGCCAGCCGAGCATGTGCCCCATGCCTATGTAGAACAGTGGGATGAGGAATACGATCGAGACGATGAGGCGGGTGCGCATGGCAGAGGCGGCGGCCTCCAACTTTTTGGTCGGCGACTCCATATGGGCGGCGCCGGACCTGGCTTGCGTGCTGCCGCTTGAGCCGGCGGCACCGGTGCCCGCATCGACAGGTGAGGCCGAGTAGCCCGCGCGGTCGACGGCGGTGCAGATATCGTCGGGGGTGACCTGCGCGGGGTCATAGTCCACCAGCATGGAGCCGGCGAGCAGATTGACCGCGACGCTCTCGACGCCGTCGAGCTTGCTCACGGCACGATCCACATGCGCTTGGCACGCGGCGCACGTCATGCCGCCCACGCCAAACTTATCTTGAGCCATGGCTTCTCCTTTCTGTAGTTCGGTGTTGGAATTGTTAACCCGCCGATACTATACACCCATACCCCCTGGGGGTGTCCAGTACAGAAAGAAATGTATGACATTTCGTTACAGATGAGGGTGGTTGGTTGGCCGATGGACCGTTCCAACCAACCATCTCAATCTGTAACATCTAGCAGGGAAAATGACCTCTAACTGTTACAGATCGAGACATTGCGTCGAGCCACAACTTAACGTCTCAATCTGTAATATCTGGGGACCGTTTTGCCTGCTAGATGTTACAGATCGAGACAAACCATTCGAGGGTAACCCGAACATCTCGATCTGTAACAGTAAGACCGATATTTGGGTCCTAGATGTTACGGATCGAGACAATCTCGGAGCAGATGCCCCGGGCATACAACGTAAAACGCCGGGGCGCCCGCGTGATGGGCGTCCCGGCGCATGCTGGGCAGGGTTTGCGAAGCGGTGGGAGGGAGGAGAAGCCGTCCTCCCGAAACCCTTACTCCTGACGACGTTTCTTGTCGGTTAGGAAGACACCGGCGGCTACGAGCACGACACCTCCGATGACAAACGTCTCACCGGCGAGCGCAGCATTGTCGCCTGTGGCGGGAAGTGCCGAGTTGGCGGCCGTCTTGGCGTTGCCGGCAGACGGCTTTCCAGCAACCGGCTTAGCGGCAGCCTGCGTGATCTTGGCCTGCTCGGCCTTCGCCGCCTCTTGCTCCTGGTGGGCGATCTCGTCCTTCAGGGCTTGCTCGGCGGCTACGCGTTTTGCCTTCGCCTCGTTGTAGCTGTTGAGAGCCGCGGTGTAGGCGGGCGTCGCAGCATCAAGGTCTGCCTGAGCGGTATCAAGTGCGACCTTTGCGTTATGTTCTGCCTGCTTGGCGGCGACGCACTTGGCAAAGAGGGCATTGAGCGTATCGTTCGCGTTTGCGTCAGAGCCAGTAGCAATACCGTTTTCGACGTTGATGGACTTGAGCTTTCCAAGGGCGGAGGCAGCAACGTCCGATGCAGCCTGAGAATTCTCGACCGCCTGTTCGGCGTTCGCGATGGCATCATTTGCCGCACCAAGGGCGACTCCGGCCTCAGTCACTGCTGCGTCGGCGTCCTTCTTGGCCGCCTTGGCCGCGGTAAGATTGTTGGCCGCGTTGCTCAGGGCGTCGGCATGGGCCTTCTTTGAAGCAAAGTCGTTTTTCGTCGTGGTCAGATCGCTCGCAGCGTGCTCCGCGGTCGCCGCCTTGGCCTCGGCGTTGTCCTTCGCGGTGTCGAGGGCCTGCTTCTTGGCAGCCGCGTCGCGCTCCGCCTTTTCGAGAGCACTCTGGGCAGACGTCTGGGCTGCCGTGGCTTCATCAAGCGTTTGATGGGCCTTGTCAGCCTTTTCCTGAGCCGCAGCAACATCGGCAGAATACTTGGCAAGTTCCTTCTTTGCATCTTGCAGAGCCTGCTGCTTTACGAGAGTCTCTGCTTTGGCGTCATCAACCTTCTTCTGACTCTGAGCGGCTTGCTCTTGCGATGCCTTAAGCTCGGCGCGCTTCTGGTTGACGACCTGCTCTGCGGTCGCCACGTTACTTTGGGCGGCTTTGACCTGGTCTTCGGCTTCGGTAACTTTTCCGTTTGCCTTGGCGAGATTCTGCTCTGCTAGGGCAACAGCGGCGGCGGCACTTGCTACGCTGTCGTTCTTGGCGGCAAGGTTGCTGTTCGCGGTATCAACGCCTTCCTGCTTTTGAGCGACGAGGGTCTCAGCTACCTTTACGGCATTGGCTTTCGATGCCGCTGTGCTGCGCTTTTGTTCAAGGTCCGTCTTTGCGGCGGCGAGCTTTTCGCTGGCTTTGGAGAGGCTCAGCTGATACTGATCAAAGAGATTCTCGAGTTCATCGATCGAGTATTCTTTCTCGTACGAACCGTAATTGTTGTCGATCTCCAAGACGAACACATACGGCCAAAGGGTTCCGCGCGAGTTGATGCCGTATCCCATGGTTTTGGCGTTAGGTTGTACGATATTCAAATAATGGCCGACGGTGCCAAAACCCACGCCTTGGGCTCCGAATTCGGTACCGTGACTCCAGAAAGTCTTCCAAGCATCTTTGGGGGCAACGTTGCCAAGGCCGGCTTTCGCTGCAGCATCGTCAAATATTTTCTTTTCGCCATCAACCCATTGGTGCGCGATGTTTTCTTTCGTGCTGAAGTTCCAAGCGGCATTTTCAAATCCGGCATAGTCTGAGTGCCCCTTCGTTGCGTCGGAGTAATTGGAATCAGACTGAGCGATTGCCATTTGCTCTGCCGTCACCTTAAGCTCGCTAAGACCGACGCTTTTGCGATATTCATTAATCTCGCGCAGCTTGTCAAACGATAGCTTGGCGTTGTCGAGTGACGTGCCGTCTTTTTTATCGCCAATGGTCGTCGGGTTTTTATCGCTCTGCCTATAGATGATGTTTGCAGCGTCGTTGGCACCGATGGACTGGTAGAAGCCGATGACACTCTGCGCCTCCGCCGTCGTTGCCTTATCGGTTGCCGCCTTGCACGTATCGTATGCTTTCTGTGCATCGATAACGGCTTGATCGGCGGCCGCCTGGTTTGCCTTGGCAGTATCGAGCGCCTTGTCTGCCTGCTCCTTCTCGGCTTTTGCCTGGTCGACTTGTTTCTGAGCGGCCTTTGCTTTCTCCAATTCGGTAGCATGTGCCTGCTTTGCCGAGGTCAACTCCGATTGCGCCGCATCGGCTTTCGTCTGGGCTGCCGTTACATCATTTTCGGCTGCTGCGACTGTCTGCTTCTTGGCTTCGAGCTCGCTTTCGGCACCGGTGAGGGCGTCCTGCTTGGATGCAACGTCGCTATTTGCCTGAGAAAGGCCTGCTTCGGCAGCCGCCTGCTGCTGCTTCGCCTGGTCGAGTGCGCTTTGGGCGGCATTGACCTTTGCCTGGGCGGCGTCATACTCCGGGCCCTCGGCGCCTGCCTTTGCGGCCGCCAAATCGGCTTGTGCACTGTCATACGCTGTCTGTGCCGCGACTACCTTACCGTCCGCGGCGGTCTTTTCCTGCTGAGCGGAAGCCAGCGTGCCTGCCGCTTTGTCGTAAGCGCTCTGCGCGGCGCTCTGAGCCTGCTGGGCATCGGCGAGCGCGGAATCGGCAGTGGCCTTCGCAGCCTTTGCTTGGTCCAGAGCGGCCTGCGCATCTGCGGCAGCCTGCTCGGCGACCTTGATTTCCTCTGGCGTTGCGTTGGCGGCTGCCTTCTGGGCTGCCTCGAGCTTGGCCTGCGCATCGGCTGCCGTCTGCTTTGCGGCATCAAGGACCTTCGACTTGTCCTCGGCGTCGGTCTTGGCTGCATCGAGCTTTCCTTGGGCATCCTTCAGCGTGGCACTGGCGCTGTCGGCCGCCTTGACGCTTTCATCGAGCTGGCGAGCATATTCGGCGCGCGCGGCGGCCTCTGCCTGCGAATTATCGGAGACGGAGGCGTCATAGGTGCTTTGTGCGTTGTCGCGGGCCGCCTGCTTTTCGGTATAGGGGGCAGCCACCGTGTCGTAGTCGGATTTGGCGTCTGCCTCGGCAGCCTTTGCGGCATCGATCGCAGCCTGCAGGTCGGCAATCTTCTGGGCGTTTGCCTTTACTGCGGAGCTTGCCGCCTCGCCGGCGTGGACAGCAAGCGGCGACATGATCGCGTCCTGTGCCGTGGTATCACTCGCATCGTTGGCAAATGCCGAGAACGGCGCGAGCAGCGTCGAGCCAGTCATAGCGATGGTGGTTGCCGCGGTGACGGCGAGTCGTGTTGCCTTGTGGCCCGAGAATGTGGGGCGAGGCTCGGCGCCGCCCGAGACTTCCAAGTGTTTAGGTGCGTACTTTGCCATTTCTTCTCCCAATCGTTGAAGGGGTACCTATGACAATTCGTACGTTACGACCGCCGAAAGGGTTCCTGTTGCGCAACATTGGCAAGGAAATATCGACACACTTGAATCACATTTACGAGGCGAAGTTCTCGGCAAGCTAATGTCTCGTTCTGTAACATCTAGAGAGGTTTTTTAACCCCTTACTGTTACAGATTGAGATGTTGTCTCGCGGGGTTGAGGTTTGTCTCGTTCTGTAACATCTAGACCTGTATCTGCCGAGCTAGTGTTACAGATTGAGACAATTGCCGGGGAGGGGTCTCGTCACGGCAAGACGCCCGCCGCCTAGATACAGAACCCGGGGATCACGCAGGTTCGCTTGTTTGGCTTTTCCGCAGGCGTTGCGTACGTAAAGACGTCGCCGTCGTGCCCCACGCGGTTCATATAGAGTGTGCCTTCGCTCTCCGATGTGTCGGGACTCGCCGTTCGTTCCCACCAACAGGTGTCCTTGCCCTTCCACTGGCGGACCATCGTCTCGTTCGTGGAATACGGGCTCACCTTGAGCTCGCGGAAGAGCTGATACTCCTTGCCCTCGCCGTTGTAGATGTCTGCCAGGTAGTGATAGCCCTCGGCAAACGAATCGGGCGGTTGCGTACCGCACAGCTCGACCATGGCGGGCAGCCAAAGGGTTGCGGGCAACTCGCTCAGACACGATGCACTGTTGGCGGCGCCCACATTGTTCGAGACCTTCTTGACTCCTTTAATGAGCGCGCGCAACTCGTTGGGTAGCAGCTTAAGGCCGTCGCCGTTGAGCCATCCCCGCAGCTCGCAATCTGCCCAGCCGGCGCTCGGCGGTTCAGCCGCAGCGTTGCGCTCGGCAATACCCGCGTCGAACATAAACGTCAGCCCGGCCTTGCCCGTCCCGTCCAGAAGCTCATCGTGGCGGATGCCCACAAGCTGCGCGCCAACCTGCAGTCCGTTGGTGAGCGTGACACGCTTGGTGCACGGATAGGGGATATGCCCATCAGCGTCGAGCAGGTGGTAGCGCTTGGCAATCTCGCGTGCCTCGCTACGGGTCTCGGCGGCCTTAATCTTGAGCGAAATCTCCTGCAGCTGGTCCCAAGTGTAGTCGTCAAGCGAACCGCGGATGCCGTCCAGGTAGTCGGGGATGCCAAAGCCATGGGTTGCCGCGCCAACGACGCCGAGCCCCGCAACGACCGCAACGACGCCGCCGATAATAAAGCGACGGCGGGTCATGGCGTCGTGCCGGGCCTGCTCCAAGATCTCTCGCGCGCGCTCGCCGGCGACGTCGACCTTAAGGTGCGTGCCAGAATCGATATCAATTGCGGCCTCGTCTCCTGCACCCTCGCGGTCCTCAGATTCTGCAGCGGGGAGGTATGTCGAGAGCACCTCGAGCATCTGCTGCTCGGTAGGGCGATCGCCCTGTTCGACCGAAATGCCTTTCATGATGATCTGGACAAGCGCCTTGTCGCCCTCGCAGCGCGGCTCGAGCGGTGCCGGTTTGGTCTTGGTCTTTATGAGGTAGAACGAGCCGGTCGCCGCGGCACCCGTCGACTCGACGTCGAACGGCTTGCGACCGCTGTAGAGCTGGTACAGGATGCTCGAAAGCGCATAGACGTCGATGGCGGGCGAGCGGCGAAGGGCCGCGATGCCTTCGATATCCTGTGTGAGCATCTCGGGCGCGGCATATGCGGGCGTGGCAAAGCGCCAGATGTCGGCGCGCTGGGTGATCGTGTCGTCGCCGAGGGCCATAGTGGCGGAGCCCATGTCGATGAGGCAGGGGTCAAAGGAGCAATCGGCAATCTGCTGCTCGAGCGTTCGGCTGGTGGTGCGGAACATGATATTGGCAGGCGACAGGTCGCGATGGACGACCGGATTCACGAGGCCTTGGGTCATCAAGAGCGCGCGTAGCACGGCGTTTCCGACGGCGGCGACCATCTGGGTGGTCAGCCCGCCCGAGGCGTCGTGCGGAAGCAAGGGCAGCGCCTGCTTGAGCGAGGTGCCCTCGACCCACTCCATGAGGATGAGTGGGTCATCCTCGCACGATCCGTAGCCATAGACGCGCGGAAATCCGCGCAGGTGCGAGACGGTACACAGATGACGATACTCCTCGAACAGCGCGGCGGTGTTGGCCAGGTGAGCGGCCGCTTGCTCGGCGGAGCGGTCGGGGGCTTGGCCGGAAAGGATGGCGTTGTCCTTGAGTAGCTTGACGGCAAAGACCTCGCCGCTCGTGTTGGTCGCGCGCAGCACGTGCCCGATGTTGCCGTTGTTGCGGTGGGCCGTCTGGAGAATAAGCGTCATAAACCGACGCTTGGCGTCGTCCTCGGCGCTGGGGTCGACCGCCACGGCGGTGTCGAACGTGTCAAGACGGATGAGTTTGTCGCCATAGGCGCTATCGGTAGTATCCATGGCGTTCCTTTGTCTAGCATGGGTTGCTGCGCGTATACGTGGGCAGTGTGGATATCGGTAAAGTACCATGATAGCCACACTGCCCACGTATACCGCTGAGTATTGTCGTTTACGACGCAGAAGGTAGAAGACGAAAGACGGACGGCGACCGTCTTTCGATCGCCGTCCGCGCTAGTCCACAATGACAAGGAATGTCGTGTAGAGACCCAGATGGAGCCTGTCGCTGTTTTCGATTTCCACTGGGGGATAGATCTTGCCGGGCTCGCGTTGGTCGCGCGGCGGCTCAATCACAATATCGCCATCGCCCGCGCCCGATTCGAGCACTGTGCCGTTGGTCGACCCAAGGCCCTGGGCGTACCAGCGTCCACCTTCGAGCCAAATGCGGAGATGCTCGCGCGATGCATCAGCGCCTACATCGGTGATGCTGGGCGAAGTTTTGGGCAAGGACCCAATTACCGTGCCGCGCGGATCGCGTGTGAGGGGATGGATTTGCATGTCGGCGCAGTTGTCGGCATGGGTTCTGAGCAGACCGAGGTTGGGGGCGACAGTGCGCGGCTGCTCCAGGCTGCTCATAAAGCCACGTCCGACGGTAGTTTCGGTGGTGCCAAAGTGCCCGCCTGTCTTGCTGTCGCAAAAGCGCTCGACGGTGGCCACGCCTTGGATGGGGTCGGCGAGCGCCCCCGTTGCCACAAAGAGCATAAGGTAAAGCGTACTCTTCTCGCGCACGGCATTGCCGTCAAAGTTGTCGATGTGATTGAGGGCATTTGCATATAGGCGGCTGTCCAACTTGTAGCTGGCGAGAGCCGACATCATTTCGTTGGCGGCCGGGCCGCGATAGTGCTCGGCGATTGCCTGATAGGCGGACTCGCCGCCGCCGAGCTTGCTGCAGATTGCCGCGGAAAGATTGAGCGTGGTGACGGCAAAGTCGCTGTAGATGGCGGGCGCGCACTGGTCAGGCTCGCGATGGACGATGTAGCGGGTGAGATACGAGCGGTTGGAAGAGCATTTCTCGAGCAGGGTACTGCCGAGATAAGAGTTTCCATTGATGAGCATTCGGGCGATCTCGAGATGTCTAAGACCGCCGAACGAGCGAATATCGTTATAGAGGACCGAGCAAGGTGTCTCTGCTGCCACGGATACCTCCTTTGATTGCTTCCTAGCCAATAAGGCGATAGGAATTAATGGCCCCCGGTGGGCGACGTATTAAATGGCTGCGCAATATGTAGCGTAACCAAAGCAACATTATAGGCCACATGTTCGAAATTGCAGGAAGACCGAGAGATTTGGTTTGGACTGGACGGAAATCCCCCTCTGTCTTGATCTATAACAATAAGGACCGATTTTACTCGGTAACTGTTACAGATTGAGACGTTTGTGAACCGTGTCGACCGTTTGTCTCGATCTGTAACACGTAGAGGAAGATTTGCCCCGTAACTGTTACAGATTGAGACAATCAGCCGGGCCCGCCTCGTCCGCCTCGTCATCTGTGGTTTACGTGGGGGCATGCGATGCACGGGTATACTAACCAGCGGCGAATCTGCTCCATCGCTTAGAGCTGCTGCGTCTGGACGGCGCGTGATAGGGCTGCCAAAGCGATCGCCAGCGTGCTGAGCAACGTCCTCTCTGTGCGCACCCGTTTTTGTATGTATTAGCGCACTACCAAGCACGCCCGCGCGGCCGCATGCCGTGCCCATTGCGCGTGCAGATAAGGAACAACAACATATGCGTAATTCTGTATCCGACGTCACCGACGCCGAGATCCTGGACGAGACCCGTGAGGCCATGACCCAGGCTGCCTTCGATGCCGCCGATGAGGCCAATGCTGCCCAGGCCGTCGAGTCCGCTACCGAGAACCTGCCCGCCTTTGACGAGCTGGGCCTTTCCGACGAGATGCTTCGTGCCATCGAGAACCTGGGCTACACGGTGCCGACGCCCGTGCAGGCCGGCTCGATCCCTGTGGTGCTCGAAGGCCGCGACCTGCTTGCCGCCGCTCAGACCGGCACCGGCAAGACGGCCGCCTTTTTGCTGCCGACCATGAACAATCTGGAGCACATTGCTCCGCCCAAACCCGTGCGTGAGCGCGGCGGCCGCAACCGCCGTCGCGGTGCCAAGAAGCCCGAGGGCAACGGCCGTGGCCCCGTGATGCTCGTCATCACCCCTACGCGCGAGCTTGCCCAGCAGATCGACGAGGTCGCGAGCAAAATCGCCGACGTCACCGGCCATGTCGCCGTGACCGTCGTGGGCGGCGTGAGCTACAAGCCACAGACCGCTGCCCTCAAGTACGGCTGCGACATCCTGGTCGCCACGCCGGGCCGTCTGGTCGATCTGATCGAGCAGGGTGCCTGCCACCTGGACGAGGTTAAGGTCCTGGTACTCGACGAGGCCGACCGCATGCTCGACATGGGCTTTTTGCCCGCCGTCCGCCGCATTGTGCGCGAGACCCCGGCAGAGCGTCAGACGCTGCTGTTTTCGGCGACCCTCGACGAGGAGGCCGTGGGCGAGATCACCGACCTGGTGAGCGACCCGGCCCGCGTGGAGATCGCGCCGGCCACGTCGACCGCCGACACCGTCGACCAGTTTGTGTTCCCGGTGTCCATCGAGGCCAAGAACAACTTGCTGCCCGAGTTCCTCAAGAAGGAGGGACCGGAGCGCACGATCGTCTTTATGCGCACCAAGCACCGCGCCGACAGCTGCTGCCGGCGTCTGGAGCGCAAGGGCATCAAGGCCGCCGCGATTCACGGCAACCGCAGCCAGGCCCAGCGCGAGCGTGCGCTTTCGGCCTTCCGCGACGGTACCGTCGATGTGTTGGTGGCAACCGACGTGCTCGCCCGCGGCATCGACATCAGCGACGTGCGCTACGTCGTGAACTTTGACGTGCCGGCTGAGCCGACCGACTACATCCACCGTATTGGCCGTACGGGCCGTGCCGGCGAGCTGGGCTGGGCCATCACGTTTGTGACCGAGCAGGACGTCGATGAGTTCTACGAGATCGAGAAGCTCATGGACAAGACCGCCGACATCTACGAGGCCGGCGACCTGCATGTGGGTCCCAACCCGCCTGCGGTTGATCCCGAGCGCGACCCCGCGGCCTTTAAGGTCAAGAAGAAGACCAAGCGCGGCAAGTCCAAGAGCAAGAAGAAGCTTGAGCAGGCGCGCCGCGACGGCAAGCGCAACGGCGATGACTACGGCGATGTGGCCGGTCGTTCCAACCGCGGTCGCGACGAGCGTCGCGGCGACGGTGAGCGTCCGAGCCGTCCCAAGCGCGGCGGCAAGACCCGCGTGCGCGAGGGCGTTCAGGCTCGCGTGGACGAGGCTGTGGAGAGCGTGGCCCGCGAGGTGGCTGCCGAGGAGCGCGCTGGCGCTGTCGAGCAGGCCCCGCGCGGCAACCGTGCCGAGCGCCGTGCCAAGCAGTTCCAGGGCGAGGCGCATCGCCGTCGCCGCGAGGACGAGGACCGCGGTGGTCGTCGCCGTGTTGAGCGCGAGGACGAGGGCCGTGGCTCGCGTGGCGGCAAGCGTGGCTCGGGCGATCGTCGTCGTTCCGGTCGCAATGACGAGCGCGGTGGCCGTGACGAGCGTCACGGCGGCGAGGGTCGCGGTGAGCGTGGCGCCCGCAGCGGTGAGTCCCGTGGCGGCAAGCGCTTTGAAGAGCGCGGCGGCCGTGGCGGCGAGCGTCGCGAGGGTGCTCGCGGTAATGGCGGGCGCAGCGGCGCCGGCCGTTCTGGTGAGTCGCGCGATCGCCGTGATCCGCGTGCCAGCCGCGATCGTCGCGATGATTGGCGCAACTACGACGATACCCGCGAAGAGCGTCGCGGCGGCTACCGTGGTGGTCGCGGCGGCAACCAGGCCGGTTCCCGTGGCGGCCGTGCCGGCGGTCGCGATAACCGTGGTAGCTATGGCAACAGCCGTGGCGGCAAACGCGGCGGCAGCTCCCGTCGCCCCGGTGACGGCGGCGGCAAGCGCAAATAGCATGCGCATCGCGCACTAAAGCGAGGCGAGTAGGGGCCCCGAGCACACAACGCTCGGGGCCCTTTTTGTTTGCCGTGTGTACCAAAACAAGGAGTGTCCCCGGGTGTCGGCAGATAGGGAACGTCCCTAAGTGCTGCCTTTCTGGATAATGCGTTTTATCAAATATGGCGTTCATCTGCGGTAAAGGCGTTTATCACCGTTGAGAGGCGGCTTTGATACCGCCTGCCGAACTGTGTTGAGACCAAACACATTTTTAGGTCAGTGTTGTGCGTGTAGCAACTTCGCCCGGCCTCGCCTCCGGGCTGCCATGTGAGAGGGGATCTTATGGCTCGACTGCACGTAATGGAACGCAGCCACGCTCAGGCCGTCATGGACGACCTGCACGATGCGCTCGGACGTCGTCTGGCGGTGAGTTCGCTCGCCCCGTGCCCCGTTGAGTTTACGGCAGCGCTCGTCAATCTGTGCTCCACCCAGAGCTGCGGCAAGTGCACGCCCTGCCGCGTGGGCCTGAGCGCGCTGAGCGACCTGCTCGCCGATGTGCTCGAGGGCCGCGCCGACGAGTCCACGCTCAACTTGATTGAGCGCACCGCCCGCACCATCTACCTTTCGAGCGACTGCGCCATCGGCTACGAAGCTGGCACCATGGCACTCACGGCCATTCGCGG
Organism: Collinsella sp.; assembly: GCA_018368345.1. Lineage (GTDB taxonomy): Bacteria > Actinomycetota > Coriobacteriia > Coriobacteriales > Coriobacteriaceae > Collinsella. Next base: position 75,485 of record JAGZEK010000001.1, on the reverse strand, counting down.
CTTCCGCGACGATTTTGAGCACCACATTCGCGAGCACTCCTGCGGCTTTGACCGCGAGGCCCGCGTCCCGTGCGTTTCGGGCTGCCCGGCGCACGTCGACATTCCCGGGTACATTTCGCTGGTCGAGGCCGGCCGCTATGCCGACGCCGTCAAGGTCATCCGCAAGAACAATCCGCTGCCGCTCGTCTGCGGCCTGGTGTGCGAGCATCCCTGCGAGATGCACTGCCGCCGTGGCATGGTCGACGACCCCATGAACATCCTCGCCCTCAAGCGTTTTGCCGTTGAGCATAGCGACCTCAACGACCACAAGCCGCATGTGGTGGACAACACCGGGAAGCGCGTCGCCGTGATCGGCGGCGGCCCGGCCGGTCTTTCTTGCGCTTACTACCTGGCCGTGATGGGCCACAAGGTGACCATCTTGGAGCAGCGCCACCACCTGGGCGGCATGCTGCGCTACGGCATCCCCAGCTATCGTCTGCCGCGCGAGCGCCTGCAGGCCGAGATCGACTGGATCTTGAGCGCCGGCATCGACGTGGAGCTCGACCACTCCGTCAACGGCGAGGAGCTTGCCCGTCTGCGCGACGAGTTCGATGCCGTCTACCTGGCCATTGGCGCCCACAGCGATAAGAAGCTCGGCCTTCCGGGCGAAGAGGCTCCCGGCGTGGAGTCGGCCGTCAAGATGCTGCGCGCCATCGGCGATGACGAGCTGCCCGACCTGAGCGGCCAGCGCGTGTGCGTCATCGGCGGCGGTAACGTGGCCATGGACGTGGCGCGCTCCGCCGTGCGCTGCGGTGCCGAAAAGGTGAGCATCGTCTACCGCCGTCGCATCTGCGATATGACGGCCCAGGATGCCGAGATTGCCGGTGCCCAGGCCGAGGGCTGCGAGGTTCTGGAGCTCACGGCCCCGCTCGCTATTGAGACGGGCGAGGAAGGTCGCGTGAGTGGCCTGCGCGTACAGCCGCAGATTATCGGCGAGCCCTGTCGTGGGCGTCCGGCCCCGCGTGCCGCCGCCACGCCCGAGCGCGTCATTCCCTGCGAGCGCGTGTTCGTGGCCATCGGCCAGGACATCGATTCCAAGCCGTTTGAGGACATGGGCATCGCCTGCAAGTGGGGCCGCATCGTCACCGATTCGGATGGCGCCGTGCCCGACTTCGATGGCCTCTTTAGCGGCGGCGACTGCCAGACCGGTCCCGCCACCGTCATCCGGGCCATCAACGCCGGCCGCGTTGCTGCGGCAAATATTGACCGCTACCTGGGCTTCGACCACAAGATTAAGCTCGACGTGGAGCTGCCGACCGTTCAGTTTAAGGGCAAGCACGAGTGCGGCCGCTGCGAGCTGGGCGAGCGCGAGGCCGGCGAGCGCATCCACGATTGGAATCTGGTCGAGCAGGGTCTCACCGAGCAGGAGGCACGCCAGGAGGCAAGCCGCTGCCTGCGCTGCGATCACTTTGGCTTTGGCGCGTTCCGCGGAGGGAGGAACCTGGAATGGTAGAGCCCAACAAAACCACCGTCAGCGACAACACCGAAAACGGAGCGCACAATATGGTCAAGCTCACTATCGATAATTGCGAGGTCGTGGTTCCCGAGCACACCACGATCTTGGATGCGGCCAAGTCCGTCGGCATCCAGATTCCCACCCTGTGCTACCTGCGCGATCTAAACGAGATCGGCGGCTGCCGCGTGTGCGTGGTCGAGGTTGAGGGCTGCGACCAGCTGGTTGCCGCCTGCAACAACTACGTGCTCGACGGCATGGTGGTCCACACCAACAGCCCCAAGGCCCGCGAGGCCCGTCGCACCAACGTGCAGCTGCTGCTGTCCCAGCACGATTCGCAGTGCACGAGCTGCGTGCGCAGCGGCAACTGCAACCTGCAGACCATCGCCAACGACCTGGGCATTTTCTATCTGCCGTATCAAAGGCATTTGGCGGGCGAGGGCTGGGATTTCGATTTCCCCATCATCCGCGAAAACGACAAGTGCATTAAATGCATGCGCTGCATCAAGGTGTGCGAGAGCGTGCAGGGCCTGGGGATTTGGGACCTGACCAACCGCGCCACGCATACCGCCGTGGGTACCCGCGGGCGCGCGCCGATCGGCAAGACCGATTGCGTCGCGTGCGGCCAGTGCATTACGCATTGTCCGACGGGCGCACTGCGTGAGCGCGACGATACCGAGACCGTGTTTGACGCGCTCGCTAATCCTGACAAGATCGTGTTGGTGCAGATTGCGCCGGCCGTGCGTAGCGCCTGGGGCGAGGAGCTCGGCATTCCGCGCGAGGAGGCTACCGTCGAGCGCCTGGCTTGCGCGCTGCGCCGCGTGGGCTTTGAGTACGTGTTCGACACCGACTTCTCGGCTGATCTCACCATTATGGAGGAGGGCTCCGAGCTGCTCGAGCGCCTGGGTGCCGCCGCTAAGGGTGAGGACGATAGCCGCGGCTGGCCCATGTTTACGAGCTGCTGCCCGGGCTGGGTGCGCTTTGTGAAGGCGCGCTATCCGGAGTTTGTCGACAGCCTGTCCACGTCCAAGTCGCCGCAGCAGATGTTCGGCGCCATCGCCAAGACCTACTACGCCAAGGTGCTGGGCGTGGAGCCCGAGCGACTGTTTGTGGTGTCCGTTATGCCGTGCACGGCCAAGAAGGCCGAGTGCGCGCTGCCGAGCATGGTGGGCGAGGGCGGCGCACCCGATGTGGACGTTGCGCTGACGGTGCGCGAGATGGTGCGCATGATCCGCGCGAGCCACGTGAGCGTGGACACGCTGGTCGAGAAGCCGCTCGACACGCCGCTGGGCTTTGGCACGGGCGCGGGTGTGATCTTTGGCGCCACGGGCGGCGTGATGGAGGCCGCTGTGCGCTCGGCCTACTACCTGGTGACGGGCAAGAACCCGGATGCCGATTTCTTTACCGACGTGCGCGGACTCGACGGCTGGAAGGAAGCCGTCGCCGATATCGATGGCACTAAGGTGCGTGTTGCCGTGGCGCACGGGCTGGGCAACGCCGCCCGCCTGCTCGACGCGATTCGCGACGGCCGTGTGAGCTATGACTTCGTTGAGGTTATGGCGTGTCCGGGCGGCTGCGTCGGTGGCGGCGGTCAGCCCATCCACGACGGCTGCGAGCTGGCAGCTGAGCGCGGCCAGGTACTGTGGGGTCTGGATGCGAAGGCGGACATTCGCTTCTCGCACGAGAATCCCGATGTCCAGGCGTGCTACAGCGAGTTTTTGGGCGCGCCGCTCTCGCCGCTGGCCGAGGAGCTGCTGCATACCGACCATCACGCCTGGTCGATGCCCAACGAGGGGACGTGCTAACGATGCGCGCGTTTAATGTTGAGCTGTCGCGCCGGGGATTTGCCTCGGCGCTTGCCGCGGGTGCGCTGTCGCTTGCGCTGGTTGGCTGTGGTGGCTGGTCTGCCGGTGCCGGGTCCGCCGCGGGCTCGGCTACCGGGTCTGCCGCTGACGGTGCCGCTGCCGAGCCGGTCGAGGTGCACGTCGCCTCGCTCAAGGGGCCGACCTCGATTGGCCTGGTGCAGTTTATGGACCAGGCTGCCGACGGTGCCACGGACAACGATTTCGACTTTGCGATCAGCGCCGCCGCCGACGAGATTGTGCCCAAGGTCATTCAGGGCGATATCGATATCGCCCTGGTGCCCGCCAACGTGGCGAGCGTGCTCTACAACAAGACCGAGGGCGCGGTGCAGGTCATCGACATCAACACGCTGGGCGTGCTGAACATTGTGACGGGCGACGCGAGTGTGGCCTCGTTTGGCGATCTGGCGGGCCATACTGTCTATATGACGGGCAAGGGCGCCACGCCGGAGTACGTCATGAACTACCTGCTGGAGCGCGCGGGCTTGGCCGGTCAGGTGACGCTCGAGTTTAAGAGCGAGCCTACCGAGGTGCTCTCGGCTCTGCTTGCCGACCCGACTGCCGTGGGCGTGCTACCCGAGCCGTTCAAGACGGCGGCCATCGCCAAGAGCGAGGGCAAGCTGTCGGCACCGGTGAGCCTGACCGATGTGTGGGACGAGCTGGCAGGAGACACGGGCTCGCGCTTGCTGACGGGTGTGACCGTGGTGCGCCGTGCCTTTGCCGAGGAGCATCCCGAGGCCGTGGCGGAATTCCTGAGCTGCCATGCTGCGAGCGTTGAGGCCGTGAACGCGGCGCCGGCGGACTGGGCGCAGGCCGTGGTCGATGCGGGCATCGTGGATAACGCCAAGATCGCCGAGAAGGCGATTCCCGGGTGCATGCTTGTCTGCCAGACAGGGAAGGATATGAAGGCCGCGCTCGGTGGGTACCTGAAGGTGCTGGCCGATGCGGACGCGAGCGCCGTGGGCGGCAAGCTCCCGGCTGATGATTTCTACTACATGGAGTAACCCGTGCGTGCGTTTGCTCGACAAATGATAGAGCGTATGAAGGCGGTGGCGGCAGCAGGTGCCGTTGCCGCCTTTTGGCTTGCCGTGTGGGTCTTCGTGGCGGCGCTGGTGGCACAGCCGCTGATTTTGCCGGGTCCGGGTGCTGTTGTGGTGGCGTTGCTGCGGCTGGTATGCGATGCCGGCACGTGGGCGATTCTGGCGGGCTCGGGTGCGCGAATCTTGGGCGGGTTGGCGCTTGCCGCGGCGTGCGGCGGCGTGCTGGCGGGAGTCTCGGTGCGATCGCTGACGTTTGCCCGCTTGGTGGCGCCGGCGCTTTCGTTTGTTAAGGCGACGCCGGTTGCCTGCATAGTGGTCTTGCTGCTCATTTGGTTGGGGTCGGCGCGCGTGAGCATTGTGGCCGTCTTTTTGATGGCGCTGCCGGGCGTGTATTTTTCGCTAGTCGAGGGTTTGACGCAAGCGGATAAACCGCTGAAGCAGATGTTCCGCCTGCATGGCGTGCGGGGCTGGCGACTGTTTTGCGCCCACACCTGGCGCGAGGTCCTGCCGTTTGTGCTTTCGTGCGCCCGCGCCGTGATTGGTATGAGCTGGAAAGCCGGTGTGGCGGCGGAGCTGATCGGCATGGCGACGGGCACCGTGGGCGAGCGCATCTATCAGTCGAAGCTGCTCATCGAGACCGCCGATCTGCTGGCGTGGACCGTGCTGGTCGTTGCTGCCTCGTGGGCATGCGAGCGTGTGCTGGTGTGGTTGCTGCGGGTTTCGGGGCCCGCGGCGTGGCGTGCTGCCGTGCGGGCACATGGGCGTGTTACTCGCGGGCGTTCGGGCGACCCTGCTGGCGCCGGCGCTGCGGCGGAGCTTGCGCTTGCCGTGGGCGATCGTGCGCCCTGGGCGCCGACGCTCGACGGGCTGGTGCTTCGTGTGCCCGCCGGTGGGCGCGCCTGCGTGATGGGCGCCTCGGGCGTGGGCAAGTCGACGCTGCTTGCGCTGACGGCGGGGGAGTGCGCGCCGTGCTCCATGGTGTTTCAGGATGCGCGCTTGGTCGAGTCCGCCTCGGCGCTGGATAACGTGCTGGTGTGCGCCGATGAGTGCGTGGATGCTTCGAGTGCTGCGTCCTTGCTGCGCCTGCTGGTGCCGGGGATCGATGCGCATGCGCGCGTTGCCGAGCTTTCGGGCGGACAGCGCCGGCGCGTTGAGATCGCCCGTGCCCTGCTGTGCTCTGGCGACGCGGTCATTCTAGACGAGCCCTTTACCGGCCTGGATGCCGCTGCGCGTGATACGACGGCCAAGGTCATGCTCGACCTGCTCGACGGCCGCATGCTCTTGCTCGCTACGCACGACGCCACCGACGCCCAAGCTCTCAACATCTCGGACGTCATCACGCTCTAGAAGCTCATCCAAATCCAATCTCAACAACAAAATGATCTGTTTTCATCTGCTCCTATAGGGGTGGATGTGCTATTCTATCTGCGGGGTAATACTTAGGAATACTAAGTAATACCAACGCCGCAGAAACAAACTCCGGATGCGGGCCAATCGGGTTGCCTTCACAGCCCGTCGCCCAGCCGCATGGCCCGCATCTATCCGCACTACCGTCGTTTCAAAAAGGAAGCGCCATGGCAGAACACATGACCCCTGTAGTCGCGAAGGTCTTGCCCGAGGAGAAGGCGGCCTTCGCGGCGGCAACCCAGCTCGTGGGTACCACGCCGTCCAACGCCATCCGCATGTTCATCGCCGCGTTCAATCGCTGCGGCACCTTCCCGTTCGACATCTCGCCCAACGGGGCTTTTGGCACCGCACCCGATTCTCACCAACAATGACTGTCCCAAACTGCCGGCACCTGGGGACGTTCCTTAACTGCCGGCAGAAAAGGAACGTCCCCAGGTGTCGGGTTTTGAGGAGGGTGGCATGCTCAATGCGTTGATCTGGGCGCTTGCCTGTTTTGGCGTCGTTGCTGCCGATATTGCCCTGAGCGTGGTTTTGTTCTCGGTACTGGACATCGTGTCGGCGCTGACGGGTTTTCCGATCGACAACCTCGATATTCAATGGTTTCAGGCCGTAGCGCAGACAGCGTCATTTTTGATGGCATTGCTGTGGTGGCGCTATCTGTGGCCGCGCTCGTTTATGGCTCGCTGGCAAAGCGAGCACCCGCTCGGCGGGGGAGCTCGCGGCGCGTGGATGCGCATTGCCTGCGTTATCGTGATTGGCCTGGCCTTGCAGGTGGTCGTTGGCTACGTGACCGACGCTGTGCTGTCGTTGCTGCCCGAGGCCGCGGCCGACTACAGCGAGCTCGTCGAGGAAACAGGCTTGGGCGATACCAGCTACCTCGCTGTCCTCACCACGGTGCTCGGCGCCCCCTTTTGCGAAGAGCTGCTGGTGCGCGGCGTCATTTTTGAGTTTTCGCTCCGAGCGTTTAACCCGCAGTGCCGTCCGCTCTGGAAGCGTCGGCGCCACATGCAGGCACAGGACAGCTCCATGGTGCCCTGGGCGGCGCCGAGTACCTGGGGTATCGCCGCGGCACTTGTGCTGCAGGCGGCGGTCTTTGGTTTTATGCACATGAACTGGGTGCAGGGTTGTTACGCGGGTGCTGCCGGCCTCATCTTTGGCTGGGTGCTCGTGACGACCGGAAAGCTTCGCTACACGATCCTGCTGCACTTTGCCTTTAACGCCGGGTCGTATCTCATGACGTTGCTCTGGTTTGTGAACACGCCGCTCGACGTGGTCATCACGGTCGCCATCGCCGGCGTCGTCCTTGTGGAGGCCATGCGCTCGCTGCGCCAAGCATGTCAGCCGGGCGCGGCGAACGCACCCTTGCGCTAGTTGCGGCGTCCGCCTCCGTTGGCGCCCTGGCGACCCTGCGCCGCACGGTTGCGGCCGGCAGTGTTCTGCGCGCGCGACATACCGCCGTGTCCCTTGCTGCCCTTGGGCCCCTTGCCGGCGCCACCGTGCGGCTTGCCGCCCTTCTTGCCAGTGCCATGCCCACCGCCGGCGGACGTCTCGCCCGGACGCGGTGGCACGGGGCGGATCAGGCAATGCTTGGTGTAGCCGATTAGGTCTCGACGGCCGGCCTTCTCCAGCGCCTCGTGCACAAGCTTGTAGTTCTCGGGCTTTCGATACTGAATCAGCGCGCGCTGCATGGCCTTCTCGTGCGGATCGCGCGCCACGTAGATCGGCTGCATGGTACGCGGATCCACGCCGGTGTAGTACATGCAGGTTGACATGGTGGACGGGGTGGGGTAGAAGTCCTGTACCTGCTCGGGCATGTAGCCCATGTCGCGCACGGCCTCGGCAAGGTCCACGGCTTCCTTCATGGTCGAGCCGGGGTGGCTCGAGATCAGATACGGCACCACGTACTGCTTGAGTCCGTACTCGCGGTTCAGACGCTCAAATTTTCGGCAGAAGGCGTCGTAGACGGCACGGCTCGGCTTGCCCATCACGGAGAGCACCGCGTCGCTTACGTGTTCGGGCGCCACGCGAAGCTGGCCCGAGACATGGTGCTCCAGCAGCTCGCGTAAAAACTCGTCCGAGGCATCGGCCATGGTGTAGTCGAAGCGGATGCCGCTACGCACGAAGACCTTTTTGACGCCTGGCAGCTGGCGCAGGTCGCGCAGCAGCTGCGTGTAGCCGCTCTCGTCGACCACCATGTTCTTGCACACGCTCGGCCACAGGCAGCGCTTGTTCTTGCACACGCCGTGCTTGAGCTGCTTGTCGCAGGCAGGACGGCTAAAGTTGGCCGTCGGTCCTCCCACGTCGTTGATGTAGCCCTTAAACTCGGGATCGCGCGTGAGCAGCTCGGCCTCGCGCATGATCGAGTCGTGGCTGCGCATCTGCAGCACGCGGCCCTGGTGGAAGGTGAGGGCACAAAACGAGCACTCGCCAAAGCACCCGCGGTTGGAGCTGATCGAAAACTTGATTTCGGCAAAGGCCGGCACGCCGCCCACCGCGTCGTAATCGGGATGCCAATCGCGTGCGTAGGGGAGTTCTGCCACCTCGTCCATCTCATCGGTGGTGAGCGTCGCCGACGGCGGGTTCTGTACCACATAGACGCTGTTGGGGTAGGGCTCTACCAGGCGATGCCCGGTGATGGGGTCCATATTCTGCTGCTGCACATTAAAGCTGCGCGCGTAGTTGAGCTTGTCGGCGGCAAGGTCGTCCCAGCTGGGCAGCAGGTCGTAGTCGTAGACCTCGTCGAGCGAGCTGGTGCGGTAGACGGTGCCGTTGATATAGGTGATCTGATCGACGGGCAGCCCCGCGTCGAGCGCGTCGGCGATCTCGACAATCGCGTGCTCGCCCATGCCGTAGATGAGGATGTCGGCGCCCGAGTCGAGCAGCACCGAGCGCTTGAGCTTATCCTGCCAGTAGTCGTAGTGGGCCAGACGGCGCAGGCTTGCCTCGATGCCACCGATAATGATGGGGGCGTCCTTGAACGTCTGACGGATGAGATTGCCGTAGACCGTGACGGCACGGTTGGGGCGGCGCCCCTCTTCGCCGCCGGGGGTATAGGCGTCGGTGTGGCGGCGGTGCTTGGTCACCGAATAATGGTTGACCATGGAGTCCATGTTGCCGGCGCTGACGAGAAAGCCCAGGCGCGGCTCACCGAGCACGGTGATACTGGCGGGATCGGTCCAGTCGGGCTGGCAGATGATGCCCACCTTGTAGCCGTGCGCATCGAGCACGCGGCTGATGATGGCCATGCCAAAGCTGGGATGATCCACGTAGGCGTCGCCGCAGATATAGACGAAGTCGCACTGGTCCCAGCCGCGCGCATCCATGTCGGCGCGGCTGACGGGAAGGAACTTATCGCGGCCCGGGCGCCAGGGACGGGCGGGCGCTGCCGGGGTATGAGCGGCGTGGCCGCCCTGGGCCTTGCCGCCGCGCTTTTGCTGCTGGCCGCGCTGGGCATGCTTGCCGTGCTGGTTGTGCTGAGCGTCCTGGGGCTTTTGTGCCACGATTCCTCCCGTTGTTAGTATGCTGCACGTAATTGTAACCAGTCTTTTTGGGACGGGGCTAAAAAGACTGGTGGAGTACACGAGCTGGTGGATCGGCGCGTCGGTGCGGGTGTCGGCGCCGCGCCCGCTGTTTGTTTCCAGACTGTGTATCTGCGCGTTGGAGAACCCGTCTCGCGCGCACGCCATGTTGTCAATGGGTTACAGTATGAACGGCGGCTATGTTTCCGCCAACGCACGAGAGAGTCGTCAACAGGGAGGATGCACGGCGATGCAGCGTGCCAAACAGATATCGGAGTCTATTGAGCTGGGCATCATCTTGGCGCTCGCCGGTGGCTTTATGGACGTTTATTCGTACATTGGGCGTGACCATGTTTTCGCTAACGCGCAGACGGGCAACATCTTGCTGGTGGGCGTGAGCATCTCGGAGGGCAATTGGGCACTTGCGGGGCGCTACTTCTTCCCTGTGGTGTCGTTTGCCGTGGGCATTATGCTTGCCGATCTGGTACACGAGCGGTTTGGCAGCGTGATCCACTGGCGTCAGGTGACGGTGTTCTTTGAAGCCGTCATCTTGCTGGGCGTGAGCTTTATCCCCGGTGGCGGTTACAACCTGCTCGCCAACTGCCTCACTTCGTTTGCCTGCGGCATGCAGGTCGAGAGCTTCCGCAAGATCCACGGTCACGGCATCGCTACGACCATGTGCATCGGCAACTTGCGCAACGCGCTGCAAAACGTGGACGATTACATCATCACCCACAGGCGCGGCTTTTTGGAAAACGGCCTGCTGTACTTTGGCGTGATCTTTACCTTTGTGTTTGGCGCCGTGTTGGGCAACTGGTGTATTGAGCGCATGGGCCTGCACGCCATCGTCGTGGCGAGCTTGCTGCTGTTTGTCGCGTTTGCCATCATGTTTATCGACCGCGAGCGCGACTTGCGCTTACGCTGGAAGGTTGCGGCCGAGGCTTGGAAAGAGGGCTGCCGAAAGTAACCGAATGCGGCAAAGGGGCTGTCCCTTTGCCGCTTTATTTTTCATCATCTGTTGAAACGCTTTAACAATTTTGACGTTCTCACGTGCTTTTCGTTTCAAAAGCGTTAGGATGGGACTTATAGCGTGGGGCGTAATGGGCGCCCCGCACACGATGGGAGGCTATCAATGGCTAATCGTTTCGTTCTCAATACCATCTCTTATCATGGTTCCGGCGCCATCAAGGAGATCCCCGGCGAGCTCCAGCGTCGCGGCTACAAGAAGATCTTCGTCTGCTCCGACCCCGATCTGGTCAAGTTTGGCGTTACCGCTAAGGTGACCGACGAGCTCGACGCCGCCGGCATCGCTTGGAGCCTCTACTCCGAGATCAAGCCCAACCCCACCATCCAGAACGTCAAGGACGGCGTCGAGGCCTTCAAGGCCGCCGAGGCTGACGCTATCGTGACCATCGGTGGCGGCTCCTCCATGGACACCGCTAAGGCCATCGGCATCATCATCAACAACCCCGAGTTTGCCGATGTCCGCAGCCTCGAGGGCGTTGCTCCGACTAAGAACCACGCCGTGTTCACCATCGCTGTGCCGACGACCGCCGGTACCGCTGCCGAGGTGACCATCAACTACGTCATCACCGACCCCGAGAAGGTCCGCAAGTTCGTGTGCGTCGACACCAACGACGCCCCCGAGGTCGCCGTCGTCGACCCCGATATGATGGCCTCCATGCCCGCCGGCCTGACCGCCTCTACCGGCATGGACGCTCTGACCCACGCCATCGAGGGCTACACCACCAAGGGCGCTTGGGAGCTCTCCGACATGTTCCACTTTGAGGCTATTAAGCTGATCAGCGAGAACCTGCGCGACTCCGTCGCCGAGGCCAAGTCCGGTCAGCCCGGCTCCGGCCGCGAGGGCATGGCCCTTGGCCAGTATGTCGCCGGCATGGGCTTCTCCAACGTTGGCCTGGGTATCGACCATGCCATGGCTCACACCCTGTCTGCTCACTACGACACCCCGCACGGCGTCGCTTGCGCCATGCTGCTGCCGATTGCCATGGAGTTCAACAAGCCGGTTTGCGCTGAGCGCCTGGCCAAGGTTGCCGTTGCCATGGGTGTTGACACCACGGGCATGAGCACCGACGAGGCTGCCGACGCCGCTATCGCCGCCGTCAAGCAGCTTTCCGCCGACGTGAACATCCCGCACGTCTGCGAGGCCATGAAGGCCGACGAGATCGAGGTCCTGGCCAAGGACGCCATGGCCGACGCCTGCTTCCCGGGCAACCCGCGCGAGGCGACGCTCGACGACGTCATCGAGCTCTTCAAGAAGATCTGCCCGGCTGCCTAGTCTAGTTTGGTGTTCTTTCGCCTGTAGGCGTATGGACTTTTGACTTGCCGCTGGCCCCGCCGTGCTACGCACGGCGGGGCTTTTTGTGTTGCGTCGATGCCCCGAGACGGGCAAAACCAAGGCATACTGCCCGCTGCGGATAGGTGGTGCACTTCCCAGCGTGCATTTTTGGGAGTATTCAGCAAGCTCTTAAAAATGCATAACGTTTTGAATGGCCCGCAGTGGCCCGCAGGCGCCCATCGACAGCCATTGTGGGCGGGCTATCGATGAGCGGAGGGGGTTGTTACTGAGTTTTTGCTTTGCGACGACCTGCGACACTGCTGTAACCGCGTCGTTTTGTCGTTCGCGATGGGGCTGTTGGGGCCCACGGTGCTGAATACTCCGTTTTTTGCACGGCCCAAGGTGGGGCACCCTGAGACGAAGCAAAAAGATGCCTCATTTCTATGCAGATACCGATAGGATTTATGCAAGATTGGGATTGTAAACCGTGCACGTGCACAAAACCGGTGCGGGGACGTCTGGAGTCGGCTCGGCTCCTGGGGCATTGCACGTGCAGAACGGTTAAAATCGGGACTCGGTCTTAGTTTTACTTGGAAGGATGCATATGACTTCTAATATTGATGCTTCTCTAGAGGAGACGCTCTCCTATATCGCAGGACAGCTTAAGACGCTGACTTCTATCGCTTCGCCTACGGGGTTTACTCGTGCGGCTACTGATTATCTGATGGAGACGTTGCGCGATATGGGCTTTGGGCCCGAGCGCTCCAATAAGGGCAATGTGCTCGTTGAGCTTGGTGGTGAGGGTGAGCCGCTCGTGTTGGCGAGCCATGTCGATACCCTGGGCGCCATGGTACGCTCCATTAAGGACAATGGTCGCCTGCGCCCCACGACCCTCGGCGGGCACCAGTGGTCCACGGCCGATGGCGAGAACTGCACCGTTTATACGCGTGATGGCAATGTCTACACGGGTGTGGTCCTCAACACCGAGCCTTCGGCGCACGTGGCCGACGAGCCGGTCAAGACCATCGAGAAGAACATGGAAATCCTGCTCGATGAGAATGTCGACAGCAAGGACGATGTGCTTGAGCTGGGCATTCAGACCGGCGACATCATCGCCATGGATCCGCGTACCACGGTGACGGAGAGTGGCTACATTAAGAGCCGCTTCCTGGATGACAAGCTGTCGGCGTCGATTCTGCTGGGACTGGCCCGCGCCGTTGCTGACGGCGAGGTGTCGCTTTCGCGCAAGGTGTCGCTGCTCTTTACCGTGTACGAGGAGGTTGGCCACGGCGGTGCCTTTGTGCCGGCCGACACGCGCGAGATGATCAGCGTTGACATGGGCTGCGTGGGCGACGACTTGGGCTGCACCGAGCGCATGGTGTCGATTTGCGCCAAGGATTCGGGCGGCCCCTACAACTACGATTTGGTGACCACACTGTCCAATATTGCGCGCGAGCTGGAGCTCGATTACGCCATCGACGTGTACCCGCATTACGGTTCCGACGTCGAGGCCACGCTTTCGGCCGGCTATGACATTCGCCATGGCCTGATTGGCCCAGGCGTGTATGCGAGCCACAACTACGAGCGCAGCCACATCGACGGTGTGCGCAACACCTACGAGCTCGTTCGCGCCTACGTCCAGCGCTAGGGAAGTAGTTTGCGACTCGGCTGACCAATCGCTAAGGCCCGATTTCTCGGGCCTTTTTTCGCCTTAGGTCGTTTAGTATTATGATGTATGTAATATGTTAACTAAACGCGTAAATTACTTAACGAGGTGATGCGGCATATGAATACATCTGAGTACTTATCTATGGGTGATGCCGCCCGCCTGTTGGGCGTTACGAAAGCCCGCATATCGCAACTTGCCGCATCGGGAACGCTCGCGTGCGATATTGTGGGCGGACGGAAGATGGTTGAGTATGATTCTGCGCTCGCTTATCAAAAGGTCCGCAAACGTGGACGCCGTCCTGCGGCCGATGTGGGGCGCAAGTTTACGCTGATGTCGGCCGACCATGAGGTCGCGCATGTCTCATTTGATCCGACACGTGAGTTTCCCTTCGAAATCGCCGAGGTGCTCGATGCGCAGAGGATGCCGTTTGGCACGTGCTCGAGTTCTTCTCCTACGGTGAATAAACGGGAGCTCAACGTGTGGTGGAGCCATCGGTCGGTGCCTGACGTCCGCCCCGGACTCGTCTCGCGCTATCGTGAACTGGGAATTGCCAGTGGCATTGAGGTGCCGGTTCAGTGCCTGGGCCTATCGCTTTCGGATTGCTATTGGCTGCGGCCGGCCGATTGCGCCGAACTCAAATGGCAAAACATCAATTACTTTGAGAACGAATTTGAGCGATCGGCACCCGAAGAGCGTTCGGGTTGGCTGGAAGGCATCGGTCTTAAAAATCCTGATAACACGTCCGAGGGCGAGCTCCCTAAATCGTGGATGATTCGCAACGGTGTTCGCGTTCTGGTCAAGGGATGCGGCATGGACGACCAACGGCCCTTTAACGAGGCGGTTGCAACGGCTTTGCATCGTCGCTTGCTGTCGGAGGGCGAGTTTGTTCCTTATACGGTTGAGCGGATGTTCGATGGCCCTGCGTGCCTGTGCGAGGATTTTCTTGACGGCCGCGAGGAATACGTTCCGGCTGTTTACGTTAAGGGCGCACTTGGTGGCCAGCGGGGAAACTCGACATACGATCGATACTGTCGCTGCCTTGGCAAGCATGGTGCCGATGAGGCCGCTGTGAGAAGGTCTATGTCGCAGATGATTGTCTGCGATGCCCTTTTGGCCAACAGCGACCGCCATTGGCGAAACTTCGGCATCATCCGCAATGTCGACACCCTGGAGATAAAACCTGCTCCGCTGTTCGATAGCGGCAACTGCCTGTGGTACAACGTGCCAACTGCCGTGTTCGCAGCTGGGGAGTTTGGGTTTTCCGCTAAGCCGTTTGGGCCCGACCCTTCCGTCCAGCTGGCGCTTGCGGATTTGCTCGATTGGTTCGATTCATCGCGGCTCAACGGATTTGTTGATGAGGCGATCGAGATTCTTTCGCAGAGCGAATGGGCCACGGCGGAGGGTCGACTCGAGGCCATCCGCCGCGGCCTCGAGCGTCGCATAATCGAGGTTGGTGCCGCTGTTGAGGTACTTCGACACGTGCAGCGATAAACCCGCGGCTACTTAAGTGCGCCGGTCACGGTGCCGCCGCCCAGGACGATGTCGCCGCGGTATATAACGACAGCCTGGCCGGGGGCGATGGCGCGCTGCGGCTCGTCAAAGGTCAGCAACATTTGCCCGTCTTCGCCGCGCGTAAGGATCGCTGCCTGGTCTTTCTGTCGGTAGCGGTACTTGGCGCCCACGCGGATGCCGCCGGCATCCAGCTCGGCTTCCATGTGGTCGGCAGGGGCGCTCCAAATCCAGTCGTTGGCCGTGAGCGCCGTGGCCGTCAGGTCCTCGGCCTCGCCCAGATGCACGGTGTTGTTAGCGGCGTCGACGCCCGTCACATACACGGGATGCGCCATCGCGACGCCCAGGCCTTTGCGCTGGCCGATGGTGTAGCGCAGCGCGCCGTTGTGGCGCCCGACCACGCTGCCGTCGCGCCACACAATGTCGCCCGGTGCAGCGGGATGTCCGCAGCGGCGCTCGATATAGCCCGCGTAGTCACCGTCTGGAATAAAGCAGATGTCCTCGCTTTCGGCCTTCTGGGCGTTGGTAAAGCCCTGCTCGGCGGCAATCCGGCGCACGTCGCGCTCCTTGTCCAGACCCGCCAGCGGAAAAATCGTGCGCGCCAGACGCTCCTGCGTAAGCGAATACAAAAAGTAACTCTGGTCCTTTTTGGGGTCCTCGCCGCGATGCAGCTGCCAGGTGCCGTCTGCCGCCTGGCTTGTTTTGGCGTAATGGCCCGTGGCGATGTAGTCGCAGCCCATGTCCAGCGCTGCATCGAGCAGCGCGCCAAACTTAATGTGGCGGTTGCAGATAATGCACGGATTGGGCGTCAGCCCCTCCTGGTAGGCGTTCACAAAGCGCTCGATCACGTTACGGTCGAAGGTCTGCTGCAAGTCGAGCACGTGATGGGGTATTCCCAGGCGCCCGGCGACGGCCTTTGCATCGGAGACGTCGCGATCGACTTTGCTCATACCTGTTGCGGGGTCGGGCGCGGGGCAGGTGAGGCGCATGGTGGCACCGACACATTCGTAACCCTGACTTTTGAGCAGATACGCGGTCACGCTGGAATCGACGCCGCCGCTCATGGCGACGAGCACGCGCTTGTTGTGCATGGGGAGGTTCTCCTTGGTGGCATGTGGCCAAAAAAGAAAAGCGGCGCGGGAGGCTGGTTCCGCGCCGCAGACATTGTAGCAAGTTCGGGCGTCCTGTGGGACACCCTGTTGGGATGAGCTCAGGCTGCCAGAAGAGAGGGGGGAGACCGGCGTGCCTTGGACTCGTTCTAAGAACGAGAGCTCTAGTCCTGGAAGAGCGCCGTGGACAGGTAACGCTCACCGGTGTCGGCGAGCAGCGCCACGATGGTCTTGCCCTCGTTCTCGGGGCGCTTGGCCAGCTGCAGCGCGGCCCACACGGCGGCGCCGGACGAAATGCCCACGAGCACGCCCTCCTTGTGGCCCACGGCGCGGCCGGTGGCAAAGGCGTCGTCGTTCTCGACGGGGATGATCTCGTCATAGACCTGGGTATCGAGGACGTCGGGCACAAAGCCGGCGCCGATACCCTGGATCTTGTGCGGGCCGGCCTGGCCCTTAGAGAGCACCGGGGAGGTGGCGGGCTCGACGGCGACGACCTTAATCTCGGGGTTTTGCTCCTTGAGGAACTCGCCCACGCCGGTCACGGTGCCGCCGGTGCCAACGCCGGCGACGAAGATGTCGACCTTGCCGTCGGTGTCGTCCCAGATCTCGGGGCCGGTCGTGGCCTTGTGGATGGCGGGGTTGGCGGGGTTCACAAACTGGCCGGCGATGATGCTGTTGGGGGTCTCCTTCTGCAACTCTTCGGCCTTGGCGATAGCGCCCTTCATGCCTTTGGAGCCGTCGGTGAGCACGAGCTGCGCACCGTATGCCTGCATGAGCTTGCGGCGCTCGACGGACATGGTCTCGGGCATGGTGATGATCACCTTGTAGCCGCGGGCCGCCGCCACCGAAGCGATGCCGACGCCGGTGTTGCCGCTCGTGGGCTCGATGATGGTGTAGTCGCCACCGCGCACGAGCTTGCCGGCCTTCTCGGCCTCGTCAATCATGTTCTTGGCGACGCGGTCTTTGACGGACCCGGCGGGGTTGAAGTATTCCAGTTTGACGAGCACACGGGCCTTGAGGTCCTCGTCGGCCTCGAAGTGGGTGAGCTCCAGAAGCGGGGTGTGGCCGATAAGCTGATCGATGGACGTGTAAACATTGCTCATGGTGAACCTCCAAAGTGTTCAAATGACTGGATACCGTGTGGTTTTACGGTGTGTGTAGCAGCGAAACCCACAAACCTTATAGGTTGTTCGTTTTGCTGTTGGCAAGCATAGTAGACAGTAAAGCCTAGTAACGCAATAGGAAATAGAAGATTATTACGAGTCGATTAACCATCTTGACGGGAATAGGTATTTTCAAAACCAATTTTTCGGCTAGAATTTCTACGAATTAAAAGACCGAAAGGCAGCTATATATATATGTTGGTTTCCACAAAGGGCAGATATGCCCTACGCGTTATGGTCGACCTGGCCGAGCATCAGGCGGCCGGTCGCATCCCGCTCAAAGAGATCGCGGCGCGCCAGGGGATTTCGGAGAAGTACCTCGAGAATATTCTGGCGACGCTCGTGCGCGCCAATATGCTCTCGGGCATGCGCGGCAAGGGCGGCGGCTACGTGCTTACGCGCCCGCCCGAGCAGTACACGGTGGGCGAGATCTTGCGCCTGACCGAGGGCAGCCTGGCGCCGGTCGCCTGCCTGGATGGCGACTGCAAGGGTTGCTCGCGATCTGATGAGTGCCCCACGCTCGACGTGTGGAAGAACCTTGACAAGCTCATCAACGACTACCTCGACGGTGTGACGCTCGATCAACTTGTCGCTCCCAATGAAGGCTACGATTACGTCATCTAACCCATACCTGCCATGTGGGGACAGGGTGGAAATGGCAGATTCTCTCGCCCTTTGAGACTTGGCAAATAAGAAGGCCGCCCATTTTTGCGATGGGCGGCCTTCGTTTTGGGCTGTTGAGACGGGCGCGGCCGGAATGGCCGTTTTAGCCCTCGGCGATGCTGTCGAGGATGCTGCGCATGATGGACACCAGGATGCTGCCCATAAAGGCCGATCCAAAGCTGGCGATGGAGATACCCGCGCCCAGCAGATTGACCGACAGATAGCTGGCCAGCTCGAGCATAAAGCTGTTGACTACGAGCTGAAAAATACCCAGCGTAATGATCGTGAGCGGCAGCGAGATAACCGTCAGGAACGGCTTGACGAGCGAATCGACGATGTTCAAGAACAGTCCCACGAAGGCGAAACAGACCCAGGCCTCGGCAAAACCGAAGGGCTGGATGCCGGGGACGAGGAACGTGGCAATCGCGATGGCGATAGAGGTAAAGAGCCAGTTAAGCATAAAGCGCATGGTGTGAATCCTTTCTTGCGCAGGGTGCGTCGGTGTCGCGTGAAGCGGTTTGCTGCGGCAGCTTGGACGGCCGCTCGGGTGTGCCGCCTTGTTCGGCCGCCCATTGTCTCAGATATTCGTGGAGCTTACGTGCGCATTCGGTTTCAAAACGGCGTTCGTCCTAGAAAACGCGCCGCTGGCAGAGAGTTTTGTCGCTTTAGTTTGGTGGTGTGCTAAACTGCTACGGGCAAAAGCCACAGGCGTTGCCCTATTGCATAGAACGGGCGAACGATGCCCGATGTCAGTATCAACTTCGATGCCTTTTGGCGGGTTTGGCGGTGATCGATGAATATCGAGAACATGTTTGACAAGCCTGATGTCAAGCAGCTGGTCCACGCATTTAGTCTTTTGGATGACGAGAAGGATATCCAGGCGTTTTTGACCGATATCTGCACGCCGCGCGAGATCTGCGATCTTTCGCAACGTCTGCAGGTTGCGCGTTATCTGGATGAGGGCGAGCCTTATGTTGAGGTTCAGGCCCGCACCGGCGCTTCGTCCACTACGGTGAGCCGCGTGTCCAAGGCACTCAACGGCGAGTACGGCGGCTATCGCAAGATCCTCATCAAGCTGGAGGATGGCGAGTAGGCCAGCGGCAACAAACGAATTGCGCAGAACCGTCCCTTCGGGGGCGGTTTTTTGATCCTTTGGGGACGGAGGAAAACGGATCACTGGGTTAGACCGACCTCCTCGGTGATCCATTTTCCTCTGTCTCCAAGGGGTCAAATCTGTTGGCGTGGGGCAAATCTGTCCGCGCGGGCGGGTAGGATGGAAGCATTGAATATTGCGAACGGTTTGAGTGGAGGACCATGCCTGTTCGAATCTATACCACCAACGCCGGCGCGGATTTGAGCGATGCCGAGGCGGCGCTGCTTGCCGACCTTATTGCCCGCCACGGGCGTGCCGTGCTGCTGGCGCCAACGTTTGCCGAGCTCGACCTGTGCCGTCATGATGCGGCGGAAGCCGGCGTTTCGCTGGGTATTGACTACAAGACGCCTACATCGTGGCTTCGCTCGCTTTGGAAGCTTTTGGGCGACGGGCGCGGTTTCTTCGACAACCTGCAGCGCCAGATGCTGTTTTCGGACATGGTAGCGCGCCTCGACGACGCCGACCTGCAGCCGCTTTCGCGCAGCCAGGGCACGGTGCGTATGCTCGCGCGTATGGCTCGCGATGTGCTGCCGGGTGTGGCAGGGACAGGCACCGAGCGTTGCTGCGACAACGTTTGCAAGCCCAAGCCCAAAAGCGACGCCGAGGCTCGCGTGTTTGAACTTTTGTGCGCCTATGCGCGCGGTTTGGACCGTCGAGATATGGTCGAGCCCTGCGAGGCGGCTGACATTATGGCCGGCGCTTTGGCCGACAACCTGCCGGGGTGCGCCCGCGCCGTTTGCGTGCGCGGCGTCACGTCATTTACGTATAGCCTGCTCGAGCTACTGTCCGCCGTGGCAAACAACGGGGGAGAGGTTGTCGTGCTGCTTGCCCGCGAGCAAGCGGCGATGCGCGAGGAGCTTGCCGCGGCATTTGATGTCCGCGGTGTGCTGTTTGAGATCGCGCCGCTGGGGGAGGGCGCCGCCGCGCCCCAGACTGCCTCCAAGTCCGCTGCTCAGCCTGCCTTTATTGAGGTCGCCGGCCCCCATGCCCGTGCCCATGCTTATGCGGACGTCATCGATAAGTTGGTGAAAGCGCACAAGGAGTCCAAGGACGATAAAGCTGCTGCAACACCCGCCGACCCCGTACGCGTGCTCGTTGTTTCTGCCCGGGCACCCCAGCTGTTCGGCGAGCTTGCCGCTCGTTTGGCGGCGCGCCACGTTGCTGCCGAGACGGCCGAGTTCACGGCGTTTTCCCAATCCATTGCGGGCAGGCAGTTCACGGCGCTCGCCAACCTGATCGAGCGTATGAAGGCCGCCGACGAAGGGGCAGCTTCTAAGACTGAGTGGTGGCCCGCTCCGGAGCTTACCGACTGGATTTACAGCCCGCTTTCGGGTGCCGACGCCGCCAGCGCGCACACGTTCGACAAGAATATGCGACTGTCGCGCAGCAAGACCACTGCGGGCGTCAAGAGCCTGCTGCAGAGCGTGCAGGGCCAGGTGAGGGGCGCGCGTAAAGCGGCGAGCGACGAGAACTGGTTTAAGAACGTGCCGTGCGTGATCTCGGACGTGTTCCAGGCGCTGTGGCGCGACAAACCCGTGACGGCGCTCAAGGCCATGCTTGCCGTTGCCGAGGCACTGCCCGATCGCGCACTTGGCGGTCTCGACGGTCAGGCCCGTCGCCAGGCGGAGGTGGCCCTGCTGCGCCACGTCATCGACATCCTTATGAATGGCGCCCGTGCGCTCGACGTGTCGCAGGCCGCGACCGTGCCCGTGCTCGATGACATTCGCACCAAGGTGGACAAGCGTAGCGCCGCCTACGATTACGAGACCTACGAGGTTGACCGTGCGCCACGCGCCCAGGTTCGCTTTGCTTCGCTTGCCGATGCGGCGGCCCTGCGCCCCGGCAGCTACGATGCCGTGCTGTTTGCCGACGTCGACCTGGACAGTTATCCGCTCTCACATGAGGAGGGCCCGCTGGCAACGCTGACGGCAGAGTTAGATCGCAGCGGTGTGACGCTTGAGCCTGCGGCCTTGCTGCGCGCACGCTTTGGCCGCGCGATACAAGCGTCGCGTGGTCCGGTTACGCTCGCCCGTGTGACCCACGATCGTCAGGCGCGCGAGTGCTATCCGGCGGCCGTGTGGACCGAGTTGCGGGCGCATGCCGAGGCCGCTAACGATGCTAAGGCCGCTGACGCCGACAAGGCCGCTGACGACGCTAAGGCCGTTGGCGCCGACAAGGCGAAGTGCGTGGGTGAGGGCGATATCGTAAGGGACTTCGATCCCGCGGCAGGCGAAGGTCTTAGGCGCGAGCGCGTGACCTGCGAAGCTCCTCAGCATCTGAGCGATGAAGCCATTCCGTATTTGGTCCTGCGTCGTCGCGATGGCGAGGGCGAGGATGCGCCGCTGGTGCCGCGCCTGACGTCTGCCTCGCAGATCGAGGCCTATTCGACCTGCCCGCTATGCTGGTTCGTCTCGTACCGCGTGAAGCCCCAGTCGATCGACGCTGGCTTTGGCAATATGGAGAAGGGCAACTTTGTCCACGACGTGCTGGAACACTTGCATGCCCGTCTGCCCCAGGAGGGCATGGAGCGCGTGACACCCATGAATCTGCCACGCGCGAAGGAGCTGCTGCGCGAGGTCTTTGACGAGACCTTGGCCGAGCATGCGGGCAAGCGCGGTGCCGAGGGCCCGCTCGTGCCGCTCTCCCCGGTGGAGGAGCGCCAGGTGGCCGAGATTTTGCCGCAGCTGGAGGGCGTGCTTGCCTACGAGTCCGAGGCGCTCGCGCCCTTCGCGCCGCGCTACCTGGAGTTTGCGTTCAACGAGCTCCAGGTCGAGTATGCCGGTTGGCCGCTTGGCGGGCGCATCGACCGCGTTGATGTGGATGTCGAGAATCGCGCCGTGGTAATCGACTATAAGCATCGTTCGGGTGTCGAGGAGTTTAAGCTCGCCGACCCCACGGTGCGCGACGAGGAGTCGGGCGAGGCCCCCATCGACGACCCGCGCTGGCTGCCGCCCCATACCCAGACACTCATCTACGCGCAGGCCATGCGTCGGGCGCTGGATCTGGATACCCGCGCCGCGCTCTATTTTTCGACCAAGGGCGGCAAGCCCGCGCTGCGCGGTGCGGCGAGCGCCGAGTTGCTTGAGGAAGAGCGCGGCGACGGCCGCATCCCAGGCCTTAAGAAGGGCTTTCCCGGCGAGGGCGGCAACATGGACTTCGATGCGCTGCTCGATCGCGTGGAGACCGGCATTGCCGAGCGTCTGCGCGAGCTCGAGGCAGGCAACGTTGCCGCCGTCGACCCGACGTCGGCTCAGGCCGCGCATGCGCGCTGCTCGTATAACCACGAAGGAACGTTTGTAAGGAGGGACGTGTAGACCATGGATCTTTCGACTTTGATGCCGCAACAACTGCAAGTCGTCAAAACGCTCGACCGCCCGCTGTTTGTCTCGGCAGGTGCCGGCTCGGGCAAGACCTTTACCCTCACGCGCCGCATCGTCTATGCGCTCTCGCCCGAATCCGGTCCGTTTGTCGAGCATCTGGATCAGGTGCTCGCCATTACCTTTACCAAAGATGCCGCGGCCGAGATTCGCGACCGCGTGCGTCGCGCGCTTATCGAAGAGGGTATGGACGAGGAGGCCCTGACCGTCGACGACGCTTGGATCTCGACCATTCACGGCATGTGTTCGCGCATCCTGCGCGCGCATGCGTTGGAGCTGGGCATCGATCCCGAGTTCACGGTGCTTACCGATACCGATGAGCTTATGGATCAGGCTGTTGAGCATGTGCTGGCCCGAGCGACGGCACCCGATGCCGCCCCCGAGCTCGCCGCTTCGCTTAAAAGCCTCTACGCCTGGTATCCCATGGCAGGCGAGGGCGGCCTCTTTGGCGCCGGCACCACCATCAAGGGCCTGGTGCGTGAGCTGCTGGAGCTCTCGAGCCAGCTGCCGGGCGGTATGGACGACGTGTGCGTGGCGCGCGGCCAGGCCGATACCTCGGCACTCGCCGATGCCTATCGTGCGGCGCTGGGCGCAAGCAAGGCCGCGACCGAGAAAGCGCAGGTGGCACTCGATGCCATCGACGCGTTTGAGGCGAGCGGCAAAACCATGGAGGATGTGGCGCGACTCATGATGTCGTGCAGCATGCCTCGGGCGAGCAAGGCGTTTCCTAAGGAGCAGGTGGAGCTGCTCAAGGCCGAGGCCGCCGATGCATTTATCAATATCGTGCTTGCCTGCGGCGGTCCGGCGCTCGATGCGCTGGTGGGGCTTGCTCGTGCTGTGGAGGCGGAATACCGCGCGCTCAAGGCTGACCAGTCCGCGCTTGATAACAACGACCTGCTGCGCATGGCGTACGAGGCGCTGCGCGATTATCCCGCCATCCGAGCGGCCTATGAGGGTCGCTTTAAGATGGTCATGATCGATGAGTTCCAGGATACCGACCAGATGCAGGTCGATTTGATCCGTTACCTGACGGGCGCGGGGGAGCGCGCACTGTGCACCGTAGGCGATGCGCAGCAGTCGATCTACCGCTTCCGTGGTGCCGAGGTCGAGGTGTTCCGTCGCCAGGAGCGCAAGGTGGGTTCGACGACGGCGTCCGAGACGGTCGCCACGTCCGATGCCCCCGCCGGCGAGCTCGTCAAGCTTGTACGCAACTTCCGCAGCCACGACGAGGTGCTGCGCTATGTGGCGCGCGTCTTTGACGGCGACACCGGTGGTTTGATGCAGGGGTTCTTGGATCTTGAACCGAGCGACGAACGCGAGGACAAGCTCAAGGCGAAGACATCGCGCCGCCAGGCGATCTTCGTTGCCGGTGGCAGTACGCAGGAGCGAACGCAGGCGAAAGCTCGCGCGATTGCGGAGCGATTCCAAGCACTCGTTAAAGCGGGCCAGCCCCAGGGCAGCATGGTCCTGCTGCTGGGCCGCATGACCAACGCCGATGTCTATGCGCAGGCCTTCCGCGACCAGGGGCTCGACTGCGTGATCGCAGGCGGCTCGGTCTTTGCCCAGGCAGCTGAGGTGCAGACGGTGCGTGCCCTGGTCTGCGCACTCGCCAATCCGGCCGATACGGCGCAGGGCCTTATGCCACTGCTCGCCTCGCCGATGTTTGCGCTCGGCGCCCAGGAGTTCCTGGCGCTGGCGACCAAACTGGACGACCAGACGGGGGAGACCTCGCGCCGCAACATCGATGCGGGCATCATGAGCGATTCCGATGTACCGGGTTTGCAAGACTTGCCGCTCGTGACGCGCGCCCGCGAGGTGCTGCGGTATGCGCTTCGTCGCGTGGGCCGCGATTCGTTCGCCGCCATCGCGCGCGATACTGTCAACGCCTCCGGCTGGTTTGTGCGTCTGGCACAGCGTGGTCCCGAGGGCAAGGCCATTGCCGCCAACGTGCTTAAGGCGCTCGATGCCGTGGCCGAGGCGGAGGCCGAGTTCGGTAACTCGCCGCGTTCCATTGCGCTTGCCTTCGACCGCTTCTTGGCGGGCAAGGAGGCCCCAGGTGCCCTCAACGAGGAGGGCGACGGCGCGGTGCGCATCATGACGGTGCATGCCTCCAAGGGCCTGGAGTATCCGGTCGTGGCGGTTGCGGAGTGCTTTGGCGTGCGTAAGTCCTCGGGTGCGGCTCAGATGGGGCGTGTCGAGGGCGGAGCGCAGGTCGTGGCGCTGCCGGCGCGCTTCGACGGCGTTAAACTCGCGGACGGCACGTTCGTAAAGGGCGATGACGTCAAAAAGCAGTTTGAGCATGCGTTTAAGGGTAAGGGCACGTCGCTATGGTTGCCGCCGGAGCTCATGGAGGATGTCTGCGCGACGGGTTCTCCCGCCGAGGCATTCGTTCGCCTGCGCAACCACGACCTGCAGCTTTCGCTCGAGGAGCGGGCTCGCTTGCTCTATGTCGCCATGACGCGAGCGCGCGAGCTGGTCATTCTGGCGATGGATGCCGGCGTGAGCCGCGGCAAGGTGACGGCGCCGACCTTCGATGTCGAGACGGATCTGACCTACGACGTGCTGCGCCGCATCCTGCCGACCGACAGCCTGGACATGCCGCAGCTCGATAGCGACCGTTTGGTGTTCGACAACTCCAAGCCGGGCGACTACGAGCTCATCTCGCTGGCGGACTTTACGTTTGGCGAGCAGACGTTTGAGGTCAACGCTTCGCTGGATGTCGAGGGCAGGCTTGTCCGCGGCGATGCGGAGCCGGAGGGTGCCGGTGCGGATGCCCACGCCGCTGTTCCCGGTCCTGCCGACCCCGAGCCCGATGCGTTTGAGCTCGTGTATCCCCAGGCGGTGGGCGTGCGCATGGGCACCTGCCCGTATCCGGCGCGCGATTCGTACAGCTACTCGTCAATTGCCGCGGCGCTGCATGCCGAGTCCGAGGACCGAGCCGCCGAGGCGCATGTGCCCATGGACGAGGCTGGCGATGATGCGGAGTCGGATGGTTCCGAGATGACGGATGCAGGCGTGGCCGCCGTTGAGCCCGCCGGCAACCCCATGGCGCTGGGCTCGGCGTTCCATGCCGCCTGCCAGTGGCTGATCGAGATGGGTGCCGATGCGCTGCCCGCCGAGCGTGCCGATGCGCTGGCGCGCCTGTGGTGCCTGACGCCGGAGCAGCGCGAACGCTTCGACGTTGCCCTGGACCGCTGGCTCAAGTCGGCTGCTCGTGCCGACCTGCTCGCGTGGCCGTGCGTTCGCGCCGAGGTGCCGTTCTTCTCGCTGGGCTGCGAGGACGAGGACATCGCCCGCTACGGTGCATATGCCGAGGGCGCCATCGACGCTTTGGCGACGAACCCGGCGGATTCGTCATGCGCGCTGGTCATCGACTACAAGACGGGCGGGACGCCGGACGAGACGCCGGAACAGCTGCAGGAGAAGCACGCCCTGCAGGCGCGCGTCTACTCCGATGTGTTGCACAAGGCGGGCTTTGAGGCCGTGACCGTCAAGTTCGTCCGCGTGGAGCAAGTCGACCCCGCCAACCCCTGCGAGCCTCAAGTAGTCACCTACAGCCTCTAGCCACCTCAGGCTTTATGGTGCTATTTGGTTGGTTTTGCGGCCGTAAGGCCCTCAATCGTCCAAATGGCACCGCAACGCATGGGAGAGCTTGGGGCGGTACAATGGCCCGAACGGTTCAAACGAATAAGGGGCCATCATGCAGCTCACCAAAACGCTTAAGGTGACGCCGGAGGAGCTTTTTGACGCTCTGGCGGGGTCCATCATGCGGGATATCGAGAACGTCACGGGCAAACGTCCTAGCCGCAATAAGCTCAACGGCTATAAGTACGAGAAGCGCGCCCAGTCCGCAAAAGGCAAGACCAAGGGCACGGCGATCAAGGTTAAGATCAAGCACTTTGACTACCCGTGCCTCTATGAGGTCCGTTTTCAGTATGCGGCGGGCATCAATACCATGCGCTATGAGACTGCACCTGCTGGCGATGGTGCTTGCGAGCTCACCTATACCGAGGATTTTCAGGGTGCGGGTGGCAACACGTCTGGCATGCGCGGCAAGCTCGGCCTCTTCTTCTACGAGCGCAAGCTCAAGAGCCACGCCAACCAGACGATTGATCAAATCGTCAAATACATCGAGGGTGAGCGCCGCGTAAAGGCTAATCCCGCCTTCGCCGATGATACTGCCGAAAACGCTTCGGATGTATTCCATTGATACCCTGTGCAAAAGCTTTACCGCTCTTCACATCAACTGTGAACACTTCAGGCTTCGAGTCAGTAGCGAGCGGCCCGACAAAAGTAGTTGATGGAAGTGCCAAATGAATAAGAATGCCGCTACGCAACTGCACATCTATTCCGCCTTTTTCGTTCTCGCGGGATTTGTTTTAAATCGGGGAGTGTTTCTACTTTTCCTTGCGGAGAAAGGAATGCCTGTCACGGAAATCGCGCTTTATCAAGCCCTGTTTAACATTGCAACGGTCGTCCTCGAGCTGCCAACAGGGCTGATAGGCGATTTCTTTGGAAAGAAGTTTTCAATTCAAGTGGGCGTGCTGCTGCTTTTCTTCCATACGGCTGGCATGCTGTTGCTCTCAGGCCCCTTTCTTGTCGTGCTTTCCCTTGTTGAGGCACTCGCCTACTCCCTTCAATCGGGATCCGAACAAGCACTTTTATATGAAATTGCCCGGAATGCCGGTCAAGGAGAGCGCTTCCTCACCATCAATGCTCGGCTGCTTGCCGCACAATCAATCGCTACGGGAATGGCAATTGTGCTCGGATCTTTCATTGCCCAAGTATCTTGGAGCGCCCTCTACGTATGTGTCTCCGTTTTCTCTCTCCTGCAGCTTTTCCTTCTGTATCCCATTGAGAGGACGGAAGCGACCCGTTCTGAAAGCTCTGAAAAGGGAAGGTTTGACGTAGCCAAGATCTTCAGACGCGAAACCTGGTGCATTGGAGAATCCGCTTTTGCGGTGTTGCTTCTTCTAATCGGCACAAGCATGCTCGATGGATTCTATGGGAGTTATTACAACTTGAATCAGTTGGTATTCGACGCATTTGATGCTCCCGTCTCCATAATAGGAATCTTTTTCGGTGCATCCTATGCAGTAAATGCGACGGCCTACATTGCAGCAGATTTCTTCTCATTGCGTTTCGGGAAAAGAAATACCATGCTCGGCTCGATGCTAATCGAGGCTGGCCTTTTCATGATTCTTCCGTGGTTCGCTTCAAATCCGCTGTGTTTGTTTGGCCTTAGCATGGTGCTTTGTTTTCTCCCAGAAGTGGTGTACATCACTTCGGAAAACTTAATCCAAGACGCTATAGCGGACGATCTCCGCGCGACGATCCTTTCCGTCGCGTCTCTGGTAAGGGCTCTCTTTTCTGCAGTGTTTTTCTCCATATTTGGACATGTGTTGGGGTTATATCCCATTCAGATAGCGCTCGGTATTATTGGTGCAATCGCGATAGCAATTACCGCCGTTGTTTCATTAAAAATGGTTGGAATACAGGTCTCCAAGAATTGATATATCGATTGACGAGCTATCCGAAGCGTCGAGCCTTCTTGATGGACATGACTATTCGTCACAAATCATTCCGCGCATCGCCGGGGTTCCAGTAATACTCGATATATCTGGATGCCCTCATTCCCCTTTTTGAAGGTCCCAAAAAGACTGCCCGTGTTGGTTTGGCTAGGTTCGGGTGCCGTCCGCGCCGTGCGGTAAAATCGTTCAGTCAGAACACGAACCCGCATCGGAGCTCATCACATGGCATTCGTCCATCTGCACAACCACACTGTCTTCTCCATGCTCGACGGCGCAACCCGTATCCAGGATATGGTCAACCGTGCCGTTGAGCTGGGCATGCCCGCCGTGGCCATTACCGACCACGGCTACATGTACGGCGTGCCCGATCTGGCGCTGGCCTGCGACGCCGTCAACCACAACACGCCCGAGTACAAAACTTGGAGTCACGACAAGGCCTTCTTGGAAAAGGGCCGTCGCGACGAGCTGGTGGAGCCCGACCCGGAGGCAAACCCGCGCGAGCATGCCCAGTACGTTAAGGACATGGCCATGTGGGACGAGAAGGGCAATATCGACGAGCTCAAGCCGCCCCTGGTCATCAAGCCCATCTTTGGCTGCGAGGTCTACTTTACGCCGGACGAGACGCTCGCCCGCGACCGCAAGCCCGAGCTCTACCACATGATCCTTCTGGCCAAGGACCAGGAGGGCTACGTCAACCTGATGCAGACGGTCTCCGAGGCCGCCGTGCAGGGCTTTTACTACAAGCCGCGCGTGACGCTCGATAACCTGCGCCGCCACGCCAAGGGCATGATCTGCACGAGTGCCTGTATCGCCGGCATCATCCCCAAATACATCGACCGCGGCGACATGGAAGGCGCCATTAAATGGGCCGAGACTTTCCGTGATACCTTCGAGCCCGGCGACTTCTATATCGAGATTCAGGAACACGGCATTACCACCGATAACGGCCTGACCGACGAGCAGATGGACCGCACGCTCATCGACATCGCCAAGCAGGTGGGCGTCAAGGTCATCGCCACCAACGACTTCCACTACCTGCGCCGCGAGGACGCGCCCGTGCAGGACGTCATCATGTGTATTGGCATGAACGCCAAGGTCGACGACCCCAACCGCATGCGCATGACCGGCTCGGAGTTCTACATGAAGACCGAGGAGGAGATGCGGGCGATGTTCCCGTATTGCCCCGAGGCATGCGACAACACGCTCGAGATTGCCGACAAGTGCTACGTTGAGCTCGACTGGGACTCCATCATCCTGCCGCGCTTCCCGTTGCTCGATCCCGGAGAGACGCACGAGAGCCAGTTCCGCCGCGAATGCGAGAAGGGCCTGCGCCAGCACTACGGCGACGACTGGGCCACGCGCGAGATCGGTGGCGTCAACATCAAAGAGCGCTTTGAGTACGAATACAAGGTCATCTGCGACAAGGGCTTTGCCGCCTACTTCCTCATCGTTGCCGAGTACGTGCAATGGGCCAAGGACAACGGCATCGGCGTTGGCCCCGGCCGTGGCTCGGCCGCTGGCGCTATCGTCGCCTACGCCATGAACATCACCGCGTTCGACCCGCTCGAGAACGGTCTGATGTTCGAGAGGTTCCTGTCCCCGCAGCGTACCGAGATGCCCGATATCGATATGGACTTCGACGATGAGCGGCGCCTCGAGGTCGTGGAGCACGTTCGCCAACTCTACGGTCCCGAGAAGGTCACCCACGTCATCACCTACTCGACCATCAAGGCCAAGCAGGCCATCAACGACGCCGCGCGCGTCCTGGACTACCCGGTCTACATGGGCCAGCGCCTGTCCAAGATGGTCTCGAGCGACCCCAAGGTCAAGCTCAAGCAGGTGCTC
Source organism: Collinsella sp. (assembly GCA_018368345.1). GTDB lineage: Bacteria > Actinomycetota > Coriobacteriia > Coriobacteriales > Coriobacteriaceae > Collinsella. Next base: position 45,848 of record JAGZEK010000001.1, on the reverse strand, counting down.
GACAAACAACCCGGCAAAGAGGATCTGTTTAACCCCGATTTTGCCGAGGCCTATAAAAAGGACGACGACGCCCGCCGTATCATCGACACGGCGCTCTCGATCGAGGGCCTAACCCGTGGCGAGGGCGTGCACGCGTGCGCCGTTCTGATCTGCCGCGACCCCGTCAACGAGCACGTGCCCACCAAGCTCGACACCAAGGGCGGCGTCGAGATTACCCAGTACGAGGGCCATACCGTTGCCGACATGGGCCTGCTCAAGATGGACTTCTTGGGCCTGCGCACGCTGACGGTTATCTCCAAGGCCAAGGCAAACATCAAGAAGAACTTCGGCATCGACATCAAAGAGGAAGAGATTCCCTTTGACGATCCCGAGATCTTTAAGCTCATGGGCTCCGGTCACACCGCCGGCGTCTTCCAGGTCGAGTCCGCCGGTATGACGGCCACGATCAAGAACATGAAGCCCACCGAGTACAAGCACGTCGTGGCATTGATCGCCCTGTACCGCCCGGGCCCGCTGGGCGCCGGCATGGTTTCGTCCTACATCAACCGTATGAACGGCAAGGAGCCGGCCGTCTCCTATGACGACCGTCTGGACGACATCCTGGGCGAAACCTACGGCACCATGGTCTACCAGGAGCAGGTTATGCTCATCTCCGTCGAGATGTGCGGCTTCTCCAAGGGCGAATCGGACTCGCGTATCCGTAAGCCCGTGGCTAAGAAAAAGATCAAGCTGCTCACGTCGACGGTGCTGCACTGGGAGGATGGCTCGGACGAGACCACCTACGACCACTGGATGAACGGCGCCATCAAGAACAACTACACGCGCGAGGTCGCCCAGAAGATTTGGGACGATGTTCTTGAGTTTGCATCCTACGCCTTTAACAAGTCGCACTCCGCTGGTTACGCCATTCTGGTTATGCAGACGGCATGGCTCAAGGCGCATTATCCGCACGAGTACATGGCGGCCGTTCTGACGTCCTATACGGGCAAGACCGACAAGATCGTGCACTATGTCTCGGCGTGCCGTCACGACGGCATCCCCGTGCTGTCGCCAGATGTCAACGAGTCCGGTACCGAGTTCACGGCCACCAAGGAGGGCGTGCGCTTTGGTTTGGCCGGCATCCGCGGCGTGGGCACCGGCGTGGCGCAGGCGATTATCGCCGAGCGCGAGGCAGGCGGCCCGTTTAAGACGCTGCACGACTTTGTCGAGCGCGTGGACTCGAGCCAGGCCAACCGTCGCGTGATCGAATCGCTGATCAAGGCAGGCGCCTTCGACTCCACGGGCTACCCGCGCCGTCAGATGATGCACTTTGTGGACAAGAACAACCCTGAGAACATCATCGACGCCGCGGTGAAGCGCCAAAAGGACCGCGCGAGCGGCCAGACCTCGTTCTTCGATATGTTTGGCGACGTTGAGGGCTCGGGCTTTGAGGTCAGCGTGCCCGATCCGGACGGCCAGGAATGGGACCGCCACCTCAAGCTGAGCCAGGAGAAGGAGGTTCTGGGCATCTACGTCTCGGACCACCCGCTGCGCCCGTTTGAGTATGCACTTAGCAAAGCGCGCGACTTCTCGTTCTCGCAGATCGACACCGGCTACGAAGTTCAGAATCCTACGGGCGGTACCATCAACCAGGAGATTCCCGAGGGGAAGGCGCTGTGGTGGGCCGGCATGGTCTCGAGCGTGTCCAAGCGCGTGACCAAAAACGGCGACCCCATGGGCATCGTCCAGCTCGAGGACATGGAAGGCGAAGCCACGGTCGTGGTGTTCCCCAAGACCTATAAGGAGGCCGAGGGGTATCTGTACGGCGAGGTCGATCCCGAGACCGGCGCGCAGCTGTCCGACGCCTTTGTGCGCATTAAGGGCAAGCTCGAGCGCTCGGACCGCGGCGACCAGATCATCGCGCAGGAGATCGTGCCGCTCGAGCTCAACGAGGAGAACAACAAGCCCAAGGTGTTTGAGGTCATGGTGCCCAACAGCCGCTTTAGCCAGGGCAATATGGCGCGTCTTGCCACGGTGCTTACCACCAACCCGGGCGGCGACCGCGTAGAGATCTTTATCGAGCAGGTGGACGGGCGCGTGCTGCGTGCCGAGGTGCCGGCCAAGGTCAACGCACGCTCGATTCCGCTGCTGGCCGAGGCCAAGGCCATTGTGGGTAACCAGGGTCGCGTGACGGTAATCTAGGGACGGCGTTGCTGAGGGGTAGCTAATTTGGGACGGGGCTTTTTTAGCTACCCTTTGGCTGACGGCGAATTGGCTGGGATTTGAATAACTCTCAACCAACATGTGGGGGTAGCTAAAATAACCCCGTCCCAAATTAGCTACCCTGGGTGCGATTGGAGGAAGTGATGGCACAGGGGACGTTTGTGCAGGCGCTTCGTAAAGAAGCGGCGCTCAGCGGCACCTTTATGAAGGGGCGTTCGCTCATGCTCAACGGCGCTGTGCTGTCGTTTGAGGACTCCGGCTCGCGCTTCTCCAAGAATGTGACGATCGAGGGTACGGTGCGCGGTTCGCGCGGCGACCTGTACAAGACGCATGTGGCGCTCGACGTGGACGAGCACGAGGTTATCGACTACGACTGCGATTGCCCCGCCGCCTACCGCTATCCCGGCATGTGCAAACACGCCATCGCCACGGCACTGGCGTATCTGGATGCGAGCGGCATCGAGCCTGTCGAGGGCCTGCGCACGCCGGTCCGCACGTTTACAGCGCCGCTCAAGCAGCCCGGGCGTCCCGCGTACGCCACGCCAGTGGCCAACCCTAACTTTCCCTTTCCGGCGCCGGTCCCCACGAGCCCGAGCCTCATGAAAGCGCTCTCCGATCTTTCGGACGCGCGCATGGATGAGCTGGCGGGCATGCGCCGCAAGCTTGTCGCCACCGTCGACCCCGATGCCCCCAAGGCGGTATTGGAGCCCTCGCTGGTGCCGTACTACAATCCGCTGTTTGCCGACCGCTTTAGCTGGGCGCTCGAGCTTCGCATCCGCTGCGGCTCGGTATCCTACGTGGTCAAGGACATCGACGGCATGGCCGCCGCCTACGTGCGCGGTGGCACGTTCTCGTATGGCAAGAAGCTTACGTTCCTCCATACGCCCGAGACTTTTGACGAGGTTTCGGTGCGCCTGCTCGACCTTGTCGCGACGACGGTTTCCTATCTTTACGACATCACGAGTTCACGCTCGGCGTCGTACGATTTTGCACGCAGCGGTTTTGTCGCCGAGCGTCAGCTGCCGCTGTCCGAGCATGACATCGTATACATGCTGGACTTGCTGCGCGGCCGGACCATTTCCTTTGAGCCCGCCTGGTCGCGGGGGACGACGACGCATCGTTCCTACGAGGTGGCGGTTGAGTCGGTGCCGGAGGGGGAGGATGAGGCCTCGGCAAAACGCCCGCCACTCCTTGCCGCCAAGATCGCGCCGGCGGCCGGCGGCAGCTATGACCTGCGCCTGCCTGCCGATGCGTACTGTTTTGCCTCCGGCGATGTTGCTTATCTGGTCGATACACATCGTGCACGCCGTGCAGACGCGGCGTTTGCCCAGCATGCCGCGCCGTTTCTGTCGCGTCTGCTGCCCTGTCGCACGCCGGTCCATATCGCCGCCGAACAGGTAGGTGAGTTCTGTCGCATGGCGCTGCCCGTGCTGCGCGAATACACCGACCTCACCGCTCCCGCCGTGCTCGACACCGTGGCGCCCGAGCCGAGTTTTGCCATGGCAATCGGTGTCGACGACGGGCTTGTGACCTGCAAGATCACGGTTGCCTACGGCGATTGGTCGGCAGATCTCTTTAGCCTGGGTGCTCCGGGAAGCCCCTTCGAGGACCAACGCCCCGGCGTGCCGCCCCGCGACATGGTGTCGGAGTTTCGCGTTATGGACACGGCTGCCATGTACTTCGATTTCTACGAGGGCGGCCTGGCGTTTGAGGAGCGCGATGACGAGAGTCTGTTCCGCCTGCTCACCGAGGGTCTGTCTGCGCTGTCCGAGCTCGGCGAGGTCATGCTCAGCGACCGCCTGCGCCAGATTTCAGTACGTCCTGCGCCCAAGCTCTCGGTGCGCGCGACCGTCAAGAGCAACCTGCTCGACGTCGAGCTGGGCGCGAGTGGGCTTTCGGCCGCAGACCTTGCCATCTATCTGGACTCGTACAAGCGCCATCAGACGTTTGCGCGCCTGACGTCCGGCGACATCGTGCGCCTGGACGAGGGCGCTCGCGCCGCCTTTGGTCTTGCCGAGGACCTGGGCGTCGATGCCGTCGACCTGCTCGATGGCGTGTCTCTTCCCGCGTCGAGCACCCTGTTTGTCGATAGTATGCTCGCGCGCACGCCAGCGCTCGAGGCCGATCGCGATGCCGCGTTCCGTCGCACCGTCGAGCGTCTGGACACGCTCGGCAAGATGGACTTTACGGTGCCCGCCTCGCTCAAGGCCACGCTTCGTGGCTACCAGGTCGATGGCTACCAGTGGCTCGGTTCGCTCGAACATCTGGGCCTCGGCGGCATTTTGGCCGACGACATGGGCCTGGGCAAAACGCTGCAGATGATCGCGCATATCCTGGCGCGCGTGGAGGCGGGGGACACCAAGCCCACGCTCGTGGTGTGCCCCGCGTCGCTCGTGTACAACTGGACTGCTGAGCTGGAGCGCTTTGTCCCGTCGCTCGATGTGTGCGCCATCGTGGGCGCCAAGGCGCAGCGCCGCGTGCAAATTGCCGGCGTGGCTGAGCATAACGTGGTCGTGACCTCGTATGACCTCATGCGCCGCGATATCGACGAGTATGCCGAGCAGGACTTTGCCCGCGTGGTGCTCGACGAGGCCCAGTACATTAAAAACCCGCTCACCCAGGTGGCACGCGCCGCCAAGCGCCTGCCCGCCGGTGTGCGCTTTGCCCTGACGGGCACGCCCATCGAAAACCGTCTGTCTGAGCTCTGGAGCATCTTCGACTTTTTGATGCCGGGCCTTTTGGGCACGCGCGATTCGTTTGCCAAGCGCTTTGAGAGTCCCGTCGAGCATGCCGAGGGCGATAGCGCCGCTCGTCTGCAGGCACTCGTATCGCCGTTTGTGCTGCGCCGCGTCAAAGAAGACGTGGTGGCCGACCTGCCCGAGAAGATCGAGGATACCGTCATGGCACAGCTCACCGGCGAGCAGCGCAAGCTCTACCTGGCCAACCAGGACCGCATCGCCCAGCAGGTGCAGCATCGCGAGGCCAACGAGTTTAAGAAGGACAAGCTCAAGGTGCTCGCCGAGCTCACCAAGCTGCGCCAGATCTGCTGCGACCCGCATCTGCACTACGAGGACTACAAGTCGGGGAGCGCCAAGCTCGACGCTTGCATGGAACTCGTACATGGCGCGCTCGACGGTGGGCATCACATTCTGCTGTTCAGCCAGTTCACGGGTATGCTCGATATCATCAGTAAGCGCCTGGCCAAGGAGGACATCGGTTTTCTTAAGCTCACGGGCGCATCGTCCAAGGAAAGCCGCGCCAGGATGGTCGCGCAGTTCCAGGCGGGCGAGGTGCCGGTCTTTCTGATCTCGCTCAAGGCGGGCGGCGTCGGCCTGAACCTGACGGCAGCCGACGTGGTCATCCATTACGACCCGTGGTGGAACGTGGCGGCGCAAGACCAGGCGACCGACCGCGCCCACCGCATTGGTCAGCAGCACACCGTGACCGTGTACAAGCTCATCGCCAAGGACACGATCGAGGAGCGCATCATGCAGATGCAGGAGTCCAAGCGCGATCTGGTCAACAGCGTGCTCGGCGGCGACGGCATCTCTTCGGCGCTGTTTACCCGCGAGGACGTTCTGGCGCTGCTCGGCGGCGACGGGCGCTAGCCTCGCTCGTTATGTGTTCATTTGCGATGCCGTGGATGTTTCGTTTGCCTTTGGGCATAAGAAGCATCGAGAACACCGGCACATCAGCAAAGGAGAACATCATGGCGAAATTCTTTAAGGACCCTAATGGTAAGCTCATTGCCGCCCTTGGCGACGACGTTGCAACCCCCGCCGGCTGCACGGAGCTGACCGCGAACACCGAGGACGCGGCGCACGAGAAGCACGTGCCCGTCGTCGAGAGCGAACGCGACGGTCACGTGATCCGTGCGCGCGTGGGTTCGGTCGAGCACCCCAGCCTGCCCGAGCACTATATCGAGTGGATCGCGCTCGAGGCCGAGGGCCGTCTGGAAGTCCACTACCTACAGCCCGGCATGAAGCCCGCGACGTTTTTTGCCGGCGGTTCCAAGACCGGTACCGTCTATGCCTATTGCAACCTGCACGGGCTGTGGTCCGCGACGTTCTAGGAGCGTGCCCCCGCTCGGGGTATCATAGCTAGCATATGCACATGCAAGCGCCGACTGCATCTTGCGGCCGGCGCTTTTACTACGACAACGACGGTTTACGACGGAAAGGGCTGAGCCATGAAGCTCGCACTTGCACAGATCGATATGCGCCTGGGTGATATTGAGGGTATCTGCGGCCGCATCGAGGACCAGGCGCGCCTGGCCCATGAACGCGGTGCGCGCGTGCTGTGCGTGCCGGCCCCGCTCTTTATGGGCGCTCTGCCCGGCGGCCTGGTGGGCGCTGCCGACTTTGAGCACGATATGCTTGCCGGTCTGACCGGTGTCGCCGAGCGCATCCAGGAGCTCGACATGATCTGCATCGTGCCCGCGGCGGTTTCGTTTGAGGGGCAGCCCCTGCTCGACTATATGATGCTCAAGGGCGGTCGCGTGGTGCCCGCGCGCGCAAGCATTGCCCTGCAGCGCGGCGAGAACAACGACGCGCGTTGGGCGCCGCCGGTGTTCGACGTGGACGGCGTGCGCATCGCGGTGATCTTCGACCTGGACCGCGAGCTCGAGATGCTGCCGACTGGTGTCGACCTCATTGCCTATTTCCAGTTCAACGCATTCGATATGACCGACCGCGAGACCGCTGCCGTTGCAGCCGTGCGCAGCGGAGCCTACCGCAAGATCGCATCCAAACGCAGTGTGTGGTTTGCCTGCATGGTGCCGGTCGGTGCGTACGACGAGTCGGTGTATACCGGCGGGTCGTTTGTGCTCGATGACTGCGGCCGCGTGGTGGCCCAGGCGCCGTGTTTTGAGGAGAGCCTGCTGGTTCAGGAGATTCAGCGCGGCGTGATGCTCGATGCCCTGGAAGATCACGAACTGCCCGAGTTCCGCTCCGAGGAGTGGCTGTGGCAGGCGCTGGTGCTCGCCGTGCGTGATAACGCCCGTGCCCACGGGACATCGCGCGCCGTGGTGGCGCTCGAGGGCGATCTGCCGTCGTCTTTGCTTGCGGCGCTGGCCGTCGATGCATTGGGCTCGCGCAACGTGATCGGCTTGGTGCTGGGGCGCAACCGCATTTTTACACCGGCGCAGGAGGAGGCGGAGTCGGCTCGCTGTGCCGCCGTTCGCGCCATTGCCGAGCGCCTGCATATTCGCACGGTTGAGCGCGACGCGCCGGATGCCGCGCGCGTTCTCGACCGCGACGTGTCGGCGGGCGACGCCGAGCGTCTGCGCTCGCGCACGCTTGGCCTCATGCTGGAGGATACGGCGCTCGAGCTGGGCGCGATGGCGCTGAGCCCGTTGTCCAAAACCGAGTACGCGCTGGCGGCACCCGTTTTGTGCGGGGGCTACCAGGGCGATTACGCGCCCTTTGGCGATGTATACCTGTCGACGCTCGAGTTTGTGGCGCGCGTGCGCAACCGTACGTCTGCCGTGGTGCCGCAGGAGCTCGTAACGCTCAACGCGGTGGAGGATTGTATGGAGCGCGTGCTGGCGCAGGCGCTTTCGACACTCAATGGTCCGGTCGATATGCTCGACCGCGCGGCGCAGCTGCTCGGCGGGCTTGAGCCGGGCGAGGTCGATGGCACGCTCGAGTCACACGTGGACCGCAACCGACCCTTCGATGACATTCCGATGGCGGCTGGCAAGCCCGAGGCCTGCTCGCTGCTGCTGATGCTCGTGCGCCAGGGCGAGGCTGCCCGCCACCAGCTGCCCACGGCGCCGATCGTCTCTGCCCGCTCATTTGCCGAGCGCTCTTGGCCGTATATGCTCGCGTGGTCCGATCTTGGCCTTAGCGGTAAAGAGCGCATGACGGTCGATTCGCTGGCACGCGCCGAGGTGCGTCGCTTTGCCGACGAGGATACGAGCGAGCGCATGCGAAGCGAGATGATGGGCGTGCTCGGCGAGCTGCTGGGTATTTCGCCCGAGCAGATGGAGGAGCTGCGTTCCGAGGACGGTCAGCGCCGCTTGCATGAAGGCATGAAGAAGTTTGAGGGCGAGGTTCAGGACGCCATCGATAAGATGATGGGTGGTCAGGTCGGCCCGCAAAGTGGCCCGCAGGGTGGCCCGATGCCGCACCCGCCGGTGGATCCCCGTCAATTCCCGTTCTTTTCTCAAAATTAACTATGGGATAGGATTCGCTCCCAACCCCGACACTTCAACTAAGCATCTTGGCCCCGTTGTGTTATTCTAGAACAGACGTTCGTGAATGATGCGCGGGGCCTTGCCTTGCGCTTGGCAAAAGGCGAGGGGAGGCTGGCTTGGTCATCTTGGGTATCGACCCCGGTTTGGCCCATACGGGTTGGGGGATTATCGAGGAACGGCGCGGCGAGGTTCGCTGTCGTGCCTACGGTTGTATTGAGACCAGTGCCGGAAGCCCGCTCGCGGTGCGCCTTTCGCACATTGCCCGCGACCTTAAGGACGTCGTCGAGCGCTACCGTCCCGATACCGCCGCCATCGAGAGCATCTACTTTGGCGCCAACGTTCGCTCGGCTATCCCTACGGCACATGCCCGCGGGGCTGCGCTTGTGGCGCTTTCGGAGTGCGCGCTCGAGATCGGCGAATACACGCCTATGCAGATCAAGCAGGCCGTGGTGGGCACCGGCGCTGCGGACAAGCGGCAGGTCGCTTACATGGTGCGCACGCTTACGCAGCTCGACCACGATCCGCATCCCGATCATGCCGCCGATGCCCTGGCCTGTGCCATCTGCCACGTTAACTTAAGCCGCACCCGTGCCCTCACCGGTGGCGAGTTCTATCAACAGAGAGGAACCGGATACTGATGATCTCCCAGCTCCATGGAACGCTTGTCGAGGCCACGATGAGTTCGGCCGTCGTCGATGTATCGGGCGTGGGCTTTGAGCTCGGTATTTCGGGCAGCACTGCTGCCACGCTGCCCACGCCCGGCGGTGAGGTTCGCCTCTATACCCGCATGCAGGTCCGTGAGGACGCCATGACGCTCTTTGGCTTTGCTTCCAAGGACGAGCGTACGATGTTCGATCGGCTCGTTTCCGTCTCGGGTGTCGGTCCGCGCCTGGCGCTTGCCGTGCTTTCCACCTATACCGTGGGACAGCTGTATTCCCTGGTGATGGCCGAGGACGACAAGGGCATGGCCAAGGTGCCCGGTGTGGGCAAAAAGACAGCTCAGCGCCTCATCTTGGAGCTCAAGAGCACCTTTGCTAAGGATAAGGGCTTTGTGCCGGTCGACGTGATTCCCGGCCAGGTTGCGATGCCCGTGCCCGCCGCCGCTCCCTCGGCCATCGATGACGCCCGTGCGGCGCTCCTTTCCATGGGCTTTAGCCCGCAGGAGACCGATGTTGCCCTGAGCGGGTATGATGGGCAGAATATGCGCGTCGAGGATCTGCTCGGCGCGGCGCTTAAGCGACTCGGAATGGATGCGTGATGTGGGAAGCCGATGACTCTCAGGACCTGTGGGCGACGCCCGGCAACTCGCCGGCGGCATCCATGGCGCACGGCGAGCGCATGGTGGGCTCGGAGCTGACGGCCGAGGACCTCGATGTCGACCGCACTTTGCGCCCCCAGCGCCTGGACGACTACTGTGGCCAGGAGCACATCAAGCAGAGCCTGCGCGTGTTGATCGAAGCGGCGCAGAGCCGTGGCGAGACGCTCGACCACGTGATCTTCTCGGGCCCTCCGGGTCTGGGCAAGACAACGCTGGCTACGGTTATCGCTAACGAGTTGGGCGCCCAGATTAAGACGACGAGCGGTCCGGCCATTGCGCGCACCGGCGACTTGGCGGCTATCCTTACCAACCTGCAGCCGGGTGATGTGCTGTTTATCGACGAGATCCACCGCCTCAACCGTTCGGTCGAGGAGGTCCTGTACCCCGCGATGGAGGACTTTGCCCTCGATATCGTGATTGGCAAGGGTCCGGCGGCTCGCTCGATTCGCCTGGATATTCCCAAGTTTACGCTGGTAGCGGCAACGACCCGCTCAGGCATGTTGACCGGCCCGTTGCGCGACCGCTTTGGCATTTCATATCGCCTGGATTACTACACGGTCGAGGAGCTCGCGCAGATCGTGACGCGCTCGGCGACTATCCTGGGCGTGGCGATCGACCATTCCAGTGCACTCGAGATCGGCTCGCGTTCGCGCGGCACGCCGCGTCTTGCCAACCGCCTGCTCAAGCGCGTGCGCGATTACGCACAGGTGCGCGGCAACGGCCCCATCGAGCTCGATATCTGCCGCCAGGCGCTCGAGTTCTTCGAGATCGATGAGCTCGGTCTGGACTGGATGGATATTCGCATTTTGGAGACGCTCGCTAAGACGTTCTCCGGTCGTGCCGTGGGACTTACGACCCTTGCCAGCGCGGTGGGCGAGGACCCGGGCACGCTCGAGGATGTCTATGAGCCCTATCTGCTGCAGTGCGGCTTGATGATTCGTACGCCTCAGGGTCGTCAGGCAACGCTTCGCACCTTTGAGCACTTGGGCATCGAGCCAGCCGTTTAGAGACGGGTTTGTTTTGGCTAGTCTGTAGGCTATCGCTGGGCATCGGGTAAACATATCGCCGTTCATCGGTTATGGGTGTTTTACTATTGCGCGCCCGTGCTATGCTGAATTGGTCTTTTTCTCATTCGGTAACGAAAGGACCGCCCATGCCTACTGACATCGAAATCGCACGTTCTGTCACGCCGCTGCCTATTACCGAGGTGGCCAAGAACGCCGGCGTCGACGTTAAGCACCTTATTCCGTACGGCTTCGACAAGGCTAAGGTCGACTATTCGCTGCTCAACGAGCCGACCGATCACCAGGCCAAGCTCGTCCTCGTGACCGCTATCAACCCAACGCCTGCGGGCGAGGGCAAGACCACCACGACCATCGGTCTGGCCGATGGCCTGCGTCGTCGCGGCGTCAAGAGTGCCGTGGCCCTGCGCGAGCCTTCGCTCGGCCCCGTCTTTGGTGTTAAGGGCGGTGCTGCCGGCGGCGGCTGGGCTCAGGTGATCCCCATGGAGGATATCAACCTGCACTTTACCGGCGACTTCCATGCCATCGGTGCTGCCAACAACCTGCTGGCCGCCATGCTTGATAACCACATCCAGCAGGGCAACCAGCTTGGCATCGACGTTAAACGCATCACTTGGAAGCGCGTCGTCGATATGAACGACCGTCAGCTGCGCCACGTCATCGACGGTATTGGCGGTAAGGCCCAGGGCGTGCCGCGCGAGGACGGCTTCGATATCACCGTCGCCTCCGAGGTCATGGCAATCCTGTGCCTGTCTACGAGTATCAGCGACCTCAAGGAGCGCCTGGGCGAGATCGTCGTCGGCTACAGCTTTGCCGGCGAGCCCGTCCGTGCCCGCGACCTTAAGGCCCAGGGTGCCATGGCCGCGTTGCTTAAGGACGCGCTCAAGCCCAACCTGGTGCAAACGCTCGAGGGCACGCCCGCGTTTGTCCACGGCGGCCCCTTCGCCAACATCGCCCACGGCTGCAACTCTATCATGGCCACGCGTATGGCGATGCGCTTTGGCGATGTTGCCATTACCGAGGCCGGCTTCGGTGCCGATCTGGGTGCCGAGAAGTTCCTCGACATCAAGTGCCGTATGACGGGCGTTCGCCCCAGCGCCGTCGTGGTCGTCGCGACCGCTCGTGCGCTGAAGTACAACGGTGGCGTCGCCAAGGCCGACCTCAACGAGGAGAACCTCGAGGCACTCAAGGCCGGCATGCCCAACCTGCTGCGTCACGTCGACAACATCCAGAACGTTTATGGTCTGCCCTGCGTGGTCGCCATCAACCGCTTCCCGACGGACACCGAGGCCGAGCTTGCGCTCATCGAGTCCGAGTGCCAGAAGCTCGGCGTCAACGTTAAGCTTTCCGAGGTCTGGGCCAAGGGCGGCGAGGGCGCGCTCGAGCTTGCCGATGAGGTCATGCGTCTGATTGAGCAGCCGAGCGAGCTCAAGTTTGCCTATGAGGACGGCGCCGATGTGGCCGACGCTCTTGAGGCCATTGCCACCAAGGTCTACCGCGCCGACGGCGTTGACTTTACGCCGGCCGCCAAGCGCCAGCTCGCCGAGCTGCGCGAGAACGGCTTTGGCAACCTGCCGGTGTGCGTGGCCAAGACGCAGTACAGCTTTAGCGACAACGCCAAGGCCCTGGGCGCTCCCGAGAACTTCCGCATCACGGTGCGCGAGCTCAAGGTTTCCGCCGGTGCCCACTTTGTGGTCGCACTGACTGGCAGTGTTCTGACCATGCCGGGCCTGCCCAAGGTTCCCGCGGCCGAGAACATCGACGTCGACAACGACGGCAACATCACCGGCCTGTTCTAAGCCTGTTGCCTATAGCTGCTTGCCCGCCCCGTCGCGCTCCCAAGGCCCGGCGGGGCTTTTTTATCCTTAGGCCCGCGCATGTCTTGTAGATACCGACGGGCTCTGCCCATCATAGGCTTTTGCGCGGGTAGAATGCATGGATAACTTGAGGCTCACGCGCGACGGAAAGGAATCGTTGCATGGATCAGGACAAGACAACCGTGATGGGCGGCTACGGTTCCGCGCAGGCTGGCGATAGCGCCGATGCGACCCGCGTTGTTCCCAACCCCGGCTATACCGACCCCGCCGCGACGCAGCCTTCTGCCGAGCCCACCCGGGTTATGGGCTATGGCGACACGGCGCAGGATTCTTACGCTGCATCTTCGCAAGGCCCCTATGGCAACGCAGCTCCGGACCCGTTTGATTACGCGCCGCAGGATTCTTATGCCGCCTCGACGCCGAATCCCTATGATGACCTGCCGCAAAATCCCATTCCGCAGCCTCAGCAGACGACGTATATGCCTCGCACGGCGCAGTCTCGCTACGAGTCGCGCGAGCCGTATCGCGAGTACCCCAAGTCGATTCCGCAATATGGCGAGGACGAGGAGAAGAAGCCGTCGCGTTCGTCGAGCGTGATCAAGAAAATCCTCATCGTGCTGGCGATCTTCTTTGCGCTGTCGGTTGTGTTTGCCATTGTGTCGGGCATGCTCAACAAGCGAGGGAGTTCAACGGCCGATACCGCTGCCGAGCAAACCGAGTCCGCCTCCTCTGGCACCGTCGATCTGAGCGATATCCCAGGGCAGTACTGGTCCAACGCCAAGAAGATCCTCAAGTCGCGCGGCGCCGATCTTTCGAATGCCGTGGTCCTGACTGATGATGGCTCAACGCCCGTCGTCGATGCCAACTGGGTCGTTACTTCTGTCTACTATAACGACAACGGCAACCTCGAAATTCAACTCACGCACAAGAACAGCTCGGGCAACCCGTCCGACGGCCAAAGCGGTACCGACAGTTCGAGCTCCAATACGCTGGAGGACTTGAGTAACAAGGCACAGGAGTTGGGAGACAAGGCGCAAGAGCTGGGCGACACGGCACAAAACCTGGGCGATACCGCGCAGAACTTGGGCGGCATGGCGACGGATGCTTGGAACGCCCTGCAAAACGGCATCTCGGGCGCGCAGGGAAACTAGCGGACGAGCGGAGCGGGGCTACAGCTGCTCGGCCGGACGCTCGGGCGAGCTAAAGCCCGAATCGAACGTGACGACGCACGAGACGTCGGGCCGGCGCTCATGCACGATGCGCGTGACGAGCTCCAGCAGCTCCTCGTCGGATATGTCAAAGCCGTCGGGACGCACCAGGTCAAACGAAACGAACCCGTCGTGCTCGTGCAGGTCGTGGATGGAGAGCGCGGGATCGATCTGCATGACGCCGCGCTTGACCCAGCCGCGCAAGTCATCGCCGGTTGTCGCGATGGGGTCGCAGTGCAGCGTGATACCAATGCCCATCTGGCGCTTGATGTCGTGCTCGATGGTGTCCAGAATCTCGTGGTGCTCAAATGCGTCGCCCTCGCCGGGCATCTCCACGTGGGCGCTGGCAAACTGACGACCGGGGCCGTAGTCGTGCACCATGAGGTCGTGTGTGCCCAGGACCTGCGGATAGGACATGATCTTGTCGCGGATTGCCTGGACGAGCTTGGGGTCGGGCGCTTGCCCCAGCAACGGGCTGATGGCGTCGCGCACCAGGCCCATGCCGCTGATGCAAATGAAGATGCCCACGCCCAGGCCCGCCCAGCCGTCGAGGTCAAAGCCTGTCGCTTGCGAAATAAGCGCCGCCGCTAAGACCGAGCCCGAGGTGATGACGTCGTTTTTGGAGTCCTGTGCCGTGGCGATGAGTGTCTCGGAATCGATGCGGTTGCCCAGCGTGCGGTTGAATGCCGCCATCCAGAGCTTAACGAGCATGGACAAGACGAGGGCGGCTAAGGAGAGCACCGAATATGCAGTGGGGGAAGGCTTGATGATCTTAGTGACCGACTCGAGAATCAGGTTGATGCCGACGGCGCAAACCAGGACGGCGACAAACAGACCGGCCAGGTACTCGTAGCGGCCGTGGCCGTAAGGGTGGCCCTCGTCTGCCGGGCGGCTGGCAAGGCGGAACCCGAGCAGACTCACGATGTTGCTCGAGGCATCGGAGAGGTTGTTGAAAGCGTCGGCGATGAGGGAGACGGAGCCGGCAAGCAGGCCCGCGATGCCCTTGGCTAGGCACAGAGTGATGTTGAGGCCAATGCAGATGAGGCTTGCGGCAAAACCCGCGTTGGTGCGGCAAGATGCATCGACCGGCTCGCCCTCGCTGCCGGGAACAAGCGTATGTACCAGCCGATTTACTAATAGCATGGCGTATCTCCTCGCATTCTTGTTAAGGGGATAGTGTAGCTCGCGCGGGGGCGCCGTGCACCGATGCTCAGAAAATGCAGCAATAGTCTGCCGGCGCTAACGAGCGAGCCTTTTCGTCTGCCTGGGTGGTCCATTTTGGGCCACATGGGTATGGGCATGTGCCTGTTTGCTCGACATACTTAATGTCGACAGCCCCTGTGCAAAGGAGGACGTTTCCATGGACGAGATGTTTGCCATTAAATGTCAAAACTGCGGCGGCCCTATGTACTCGCACCAAGCTAAGCGCAGCTTTGAGTGCGCTTATTGCGGTGCGGTCATTCCGTGGCAGGCGGACGCCGGGGAGCCCAAGAGCGCTTTGGGCATTCGCCATACGCCGTTGACGGTGGTGGATGGACTGCTCAAGCTCACGCATGTGTCGCAACTCGAGCGCCCGGAGGACCCGGACTGGTATTTTTTCAATTCGCACTGGCGCAATCAGTCGGTCCTGGAACATCTGCTGTGGGAGGATCGCGGCACGGCGCAAGAGTTCCAAGAGGCTACGCATGTGAGCATTCCTTGCCCCTTCTGCGGAGCGTCCTTTGAGGGCGAGTCAACGCAGCGTGTGTTTGAGTGCCCGTCCTGCGGCAACAAGATCGGCATTGCCGACCTGCTCAAGCCCGGTACCTTCAGCAAGCGTCTGACCATGGGCGTGGGTGCAGAGTATGTGCCGGAGCAGGGCATTCCCTGCGAAATCTCGCCGCAGCAGGCACGTGCCAACGCACTGCAGCTGGTGCGCCAGTACCCCGACGCCTTTGCCGGGCACGACGTGGAAGACGCGATCCAAAACGACATGATGCTCTTCTACTTCCCCATGGCGCTGGCGGACCTGCGCATGATGGCGAGCTTCCCGGGCAAGGGCCTGAGCAAGGAGACCCTAGTGTACTACGAGGTGCTCGACTGGGCATATCCCAGGGCAAACTACCTGGACGTTCGCCTCATGGGCATTTTGGAGCCATGGGACTTTGCCAAGGTCGGCCCGTTCGATCCCGCCATGCAGGAAGGTGACTTCCGCGTCGTCTCTGTCGATGCGTCTACCAAGGACCAGGTGGTCATTGATAAGTTGGCGCTCGACGTTGCGGGCAACGATGCCGAGGCTGTACTGGGGCTCAATAAAAAGAGCATCCGCACGTGGGCATGCAAGGCCCGCAAGCATAAGGACGGCCTGGTGATGGTGCCGGTCTACTTTGTCGATCGTCCGGCAACGGATAGCCGCGATGGCGAGCAGGTGCGCATTGCCGTAAACGGCCAGACGGGCCGCGCGGCCGCGGTGGTGTTTAGCGACAAGCGCGAAACGCATATCGTGGCGCCGCTTAGCCCGAGCCTGCATCTGTCCGGTGAAAGCACCGTGCACGCCACGCCCGTCGAGGTCAAATACGTTAAATCGCCGTTCCTCTACCAGATTGTGCGCCGTGGAGACGGCGAGCAACCGCGCCAGGTTGCAGCGGTTGCCGAGGGTTCCTACCGAGAAGAAAAGCCCAAACGCAAGGGCTTGTTCGCTGCGATCTTTGGGAAGTAGGGGAGTAGCGCCGGTTGTTGCCGTAACGTGATGGCCGGGGGTGCGGGGCGGCTCTCAGGAGTGCGGGCTGCCGTCTGATTGTTTGAGGGTGCCAGATGTAAATAAACAGTGGGGCGGCTGCAAAAGAGCCGCCCCACCGGATAAAATCAAGGTGTGCCGCGGAACCCGCTCCTCAGTCGGTCAACTTTGGAAGCGCGGACAACGCAGGTGCTATCGTCTAAAGGGCCGGCTGCAACCGGCCCTTTTCTGTGGCAACCAATGGATCCACATCAGACGAAGGCCGCGTCTTTGCCTGTCAGGTCACGCTCGCCAGCCACGGTTGGAATGTCGTTGCCGGCGTCCATGACCGGTATTGTTTCGTAGCGTGCGTCGCAACCGCGAGTGCGCCTGCGACGGCTGCGGTGGTTTCGGTCGCAATGTGCTGCTACCCTTGCGTTTCGCCATTAGTCGCTTCGTTGATGGCGCGGTACTCGGCACTCAGCTCGCGCGCCAGCTCTTCCTTGCTTGGAAGATACGGCAGGTATTTGGCGGCAAACACTTGCTCGTTGTCTTCGGGCAGCGTGTACTCGACAATCGAATCGCTTTTGTCCGCGCAGAGCACGATGCCTATGGGCGGATTGTCGCCTTCGTTCATGAGCTCGCGCGTGTAGTAGTTCACATACATTTGCATCTGGCCCAGGTCCTGATGCGTAAGGTCATCGGTCTTAAGGTCGATGAGCACGAAGCAGCGCATCAGATAGTTGTAAAAAACAAGGTCAATATAGAAATGGCGTCCATCAAAGGTGATGCGCTTTTGGCGCGCCTCGAAAGCGAAGCCACGACCAAGCTCCAGCAGGAACTTCTGAAGATGCGTGATGAGCGCCTGCTCTAGATCGCTCTCGCGAAACGTAGCATCGTCCGAGAAACCTAAAAACTCCAGTACATATGGGTCGCGGATGATATCCTCGGGGCGACGAGCCGGGGCGCTCTCTTGGATTTCCTGGGTGACGGCCTCCTTGTCCTTGCTGGTAAGTAGGCGCTCGCGGAACATGGTGTTGATCTGGCGTTCGAGCTGGCGCGTGCTCCAGCGAGAAACGGCGCATTCGTTCATGTACCATGTGCGAGCATCAGGGTCGGGAATGCGCATCAACCTGCGGTAATGAGTCCAGCTCAATTCGCTACGCAGTGCGTCGCGAATTGGAAACGCAAGAAAGAACTGACGCATATTGCGAAGGTTTGCGATGCCAAAGCCTCTTCCGAAATCCGCGGTAAGCCTTCTGGAGAGGCCTGCAATCAATGCCTCTCCATATGCTGCGCGCCCCTCTCCGCCCTGCTCATCAACAATACTTTTGCCGATCTCCCAATATGCCTCAACCATCGCAAAGTTAACGGCGGTATAGGCCTTGTTGCGAGCGGCGTTGAGAATCGAGGAAACCTGCTTGTAAAAAACTTCTGGCACGATTGCCGATTCTCCACGGTTTACCAGTTCGCCCATCACTGTCGCCCCACTTTCCTCTTGTGGAATGCATCTTTATCGCATTTAGTTTAAAGCCTCGCGCGGACACGAATTGCTGTGCTGTCTGGCACCTTCGCATGGGAGCCTTGCGGTGACTAAAATGTGACCATAGAGACAGTTTTAGCGAACCCCACGGGAGTGACGCGTATGGACAACAACACGCTGCTATTCCAGGACAAGGGTTCGGGTAGGTTTAAAGACGTTAAGATCTACCCCAACCGTATTGAGGTGCTCAAGAAGGGCACTTTTGGCGGCAAGCACACCGAAAGTGTCTATCTTAAGGACATCACGGGGGTCAACAGGATCAAGGGGCGCGACGGTTTCCTGCGTAACAGGCTGTTGACTGCTTGTGTTTTTAGCCTGAGCAGTCGTGCGAAGGCCCAGGAGTTCGTGAATGCGTTGAACTCGGTGATGTAGTCGATAGTGGCGTTCGGGCCAGACTTACGCCCGCGCATCGGGCGGCACTGAGGCTGGTCGCTCAGCCTGCGAGTTTTCTGAACACACCACCTCTTCATTTGCAAAAAGCTAGGGGCACAGAACGGTATTCTGCGCCCCTCATCAAATCGATGTGTCCAAAAAGGTCGGCTGGCCTATTCGTCAACGTTCCCGTTGTTTTCGCGGTCATTTGCAAGCATCGCTGCGCCGGCGACCGTTGTCGCCACGGCGGCAGCGGCGAGCCCGGCGGCAATGCCGGAGCCATCGCCCGTGCCGGCGAGTTTTCCGCCCGAGCTCTTGCCCTTGTTGCCCTTACCGTTCTTATCAGCGCTGCCTGCGTTGGAACCCGTGCCACCGTCGGTGCCGCTGCCGGTGCCGCCCGCACTGCCCGAGGCCGCTACGGTAAAGCTTGCGGATCCGTCGCTGGCGAGCGTGTAGTTCTGCGCCGCGTCGCCCAAGAGACCGTTCACGCGCACCCAGTACGTTCCTGCGGCAAATGTTTCGCCCTCGGCCATTGCCGTGCCCGGAGCGCCGTTCGCATCGTGCACAAACTCGAGCTGGGCCGTGCAGGCATCGGTTTCGAGCTTGCCCTCGAGTGATGCCGCAATCTTGGCGCGCACGTCTTCGCCGGCCTTAAGGCCTTCGAGTCCCTCAAAATGGGGCGTCAGCGCGCGTGGATCGATATCGATGGGCACGGAGCCCCGCAGCTCCGTAACGGTCTCGTTGCCCAAGGCGTCGACATCCACATATTCGATGGCAAACGCATGGCCCGAAGCCGCCACGTTGAGTACGTTGCTGCTGTCGACGAGGCGGAAATGACCCTCGCCAACGGTCTTGCCGTCCTGGAGCGAGGCGTCGCTCAGCGAGTTGCCGTACGTCATGCGCATGCGGGTCGGGAGGTAGTACGAAGCTGTCTGCTTGTGCTGTGTATCGTAATCGTAATTGCGCTGGTAGATGCTCCGGGCCAGCGCCGCATCAACAAAGTCGGATGCGATGATGCCAATGTGCTTGAGGTAATCTGACTTCGTATCCTTGTTGTCGCTGGGGTTGATGTACGGGCTCTTGTACAGATGCTCGTTGACCACTCGTGCCGAGGTAAAAGGATTGCCTCCGTGCGACAAGCCCGTGCAGCTGGTGTAGTTGATAGACCAGCAACGCTCCTGGACTTGCACCGTGGCCCCGGCATCGTCCACGACGTCCACCTTGTTGCGCGTGCGCCCGGTCGTTTCCTTCAGCGCATTATCGACCCAGCTGAGCTTGTCGGTTCCCGTGAGTTTGTACTTGTCCTGGGCGTATACCTTGGTGCAATAGGGCTCTTTGTCGCCTGTTTCCCCCGCGGCTTCAAAGCCCCGCGCGTCTTGGACGAGACACATAGTGGCGCTGTCGGAGTGAGCCTTGATCTTGTCATCCCATTCGGTAAGGTCGAGGCCCCACGTGTGGCCGCTTACACTGTTGCCGGCGAGCCCAAATCGACGCAGCAGGACAATCTTTCCGCGCACCTCGCCCAGCGTGGGGACGTGGCCCGATGTGTAGAACAGGTTGGGGTTATCGGCCATAACCTTGGCGAAGGCCGTCGTTATGCTTTCGTCGGTAGCCTCATCGTTGCCGCGCGATGCGAGCATGATAAGCGCTTCTGACGGGTTTTCGTTCAAAAACTTTTTGAAGTACCTGATGACATCGGAAAGATGCAAAAAGTGCCCGTCTTTTTTAAGCAGATAGAAAATTCCGTGGTCGATGCCGGGGTCATCGCCCTTTCCGAGCCGGATATCAAAATAGCGGATTCCCTCGAGCAACTGCGTGGGAATGTAATCCTGCTGGCATTTTACTTGCGAGGATTGGGGCTCAGTGTCGTTGTCCACGCTGCAGGTGCCCGAATCGTGCGTACCCGGGATGCTCAGCTCGTCGAGGAACTTGTTGTCGTCGACGTATTTCATCCAACATGGCCCATCGACGTAGCTGCTGTACGTGATCCAGTCGAGGCTGCTAACCGTGGCATCGTTCTTTTTCATGTCGTAACCGATAAGTTCGAGCTCCCACGGAATGCTCTTACTCTTATGGCAGATCTTATTGTTGTCCTGGTCTTCGCCGTTCGATTCTATTGCCAGGTACTTAATGTCTTTTTTCTCGGTTTCTTTCTCGACCGTGCGGTCTCGGATGATATAGGTTCCGTTTGATTGACGCTCGAACGCAAAAGCGCGGCTGGGCTTGTTGTCATACTCGCCGCCCCATACGTGGATGACCTTTCCATCTTTGTCAGAGTCGTCGTCGACCGACCAAATGCTGTAGCCCGTCTTTTTATGCTCTTCGAAATTGAGCAAGGTGCGGATAGCATACCAGTTTGTATCGTCATTCTTGGTCGTTACGTTCTCAAGGATGAGCTTGCTGGACGTGCCGTCGTTAAACAGGTGGCAGACGTTGCCGCGAACGTTGCCGTCTTGGTTGACGCTCGCGGTGCGAAAATAGCCCGCGGGGCGAAGGCGAATGACGAACTTGTCGAGGGTGGCCGCCGGTGTGGGCGTGTCTTCTGCAAATGCCGCGCGCATGGGAAGGCCCAATCCCGCGGTTTCGGGCAGGCTTGCAAGCGGCGACAACGCCGCAAGTCCTAGGCCCAGCGTAAACGCTCGACGACTGATGGCGTGGTGTTCGGTCATAACTCCTCCATTCGCAGGGTGCGGTAATGCGCTCATTTTGGTCACTATACTGCCCGGATGTTTAAAGGTGTCGGCTTAAATTGTGTGCGCGGCGCTATAAATCGGCGGGCGGACGTGTTTGGGTGCTTGCCGTTTTCGTACCGTTGCCACATTTGGGGTGGTTCCGGCGTCCGGCATCCTCGCGTTCGTCAGGTGTCGGCATAAGAAAGGGAGGGTCGGTTTACCGGCCCTCCCTTAGTACGAAACGCTGGGGCACCGTCGCTTGTTTGCACTGCGCCCGTGTTTCCCGCTGCGCTCGCCAGTTGCTTAGCGCTTGATCTCGATATCGTCGAGCTTGACGTCCATGGCCTCGGTCTTGGCTTCGGCGATGTCGTCGGCAAATTCCAGAGACTTCATCATGGTCTCGACGGCGTCCTTGTGCTCCTCGACGTTGTCGATGCTCACGTATACGCTGCCGCCGCCTGCTTCGGTGAAGTACTCAGTCGTCACGCCGCCCGAGTGTGTATAGGAAGCGTTGCGCCAGGTCTTGCCGTTGTACTTGACGGGATCATTCTCGGTCCACTCAAAGTTGGCCTTCCATTTGGCCTCGTAGTCGAACAGCTCGTCAGCGTTCTTGTCAGAGTCGAAGACGGGGATGAAGCGGTCGCTGGCGTGCTCGCTCTCGGTGAACTTAAACTGGGCCCTATCGGCCGTGTCGCCTGCGACGTCCGTGATTTCGACGCCCTCGGGCACCTCGACCTTAAACCAGATGAAGTCGGTCCTCATATCCACGGCTGGCTTTTCTGCGCCGCCGCCACCGCCACTGCCGGTAGCGCCGCCGCTTCCGCCGCAACCCACCAGGGCAACCGCGGCAAAGAGACTGATGCAGAGGGTGAGAATCGCAAAGGCCTTCTTTTTCATGGTCGTGTCCTCCTCGATCTGTAACCGCTCATGGATTACCTGCCTTTACTGTACGCGTGGACGGCTCGCTAGGGTGGGCCATGTGTCCCATTCTGAGGGCTGGAATTGCGCCGACAAGTGGCAATATGCGCGGGTCCAAAAGAGGGGAGGGCCGATGCTGTCGGCCCCCCCGGGTTGGGCGCCCGTTGTTTTAATGGGCGCATGCGCGCTGGTGCGCGTAGGCGCGTGCGGGTGTCCCGTTACTTGATCTCGATGCTCGAAATCTCGACTTCGCGTGCCTCGGAAACTGCCTCTGCCATGTCATCGGGGAACTCGATGGAGTTGAGGAGCGCCTCGGCTTCTTTCTTGTGCTGGTCGAAGTTCGAGATGAGGACGTAGACGCTTCCCGGCTCAACGTCGGTAAAGAGGAGGGTTGTGATGCCACTGTTGTCCTCGTACGTTCCGACGAGCCACGTCCTGCCGTTATACTCGACGGACCCGCCATCCTTCCACTGGAACGTATCCCCCTTCTTTTCCGCCTGGTCGGCGTGGGATTCCTCGGCAGTCAGCGCTTTTTTCCAAACGGGGATAAAACGATCGGCCGAGGCGTTCTCGTCTTCGGGGAAGGTGAGCTGGACCCTGTCGGCATTCTTGCCGGCGGAGTCGCTTACGCCGACGCCCTCGGGCATCTCGACCTTAAACCAGATAAAGTCGGTCTTCTTGGCGACGGGGGTCTTTTCCTTGCTCTCGCTCTTGGAGGCGCTGCTGCCGCCCGATGCGCTCCCGCCGCAGCCGACAAGGGCAAACGCGGCAAAGAGGGCGATGCAAAGGGAAAGGATCGATAGGGTCTTTTTCTTCATGGTGGCGTCCTCCTTGTCTGCCAGGGACATCGTGTGCCGCGGATCGCTGGGGCGGCGGTTGCGCGTGCACATGATGACTTTGTTTGCTGTGCGGTGATTCCTCCATTCGTCGTCCGGTGCCGTGATGAGCGTTGCCCCAACATGGGGCTCCTTACCTATATGTATGCCCCAGTTGCCGCTGCCCGGGAGTCTCGAAACGTGGGCCATGTGTCCCATGTTTGCGTTGGCATGGCCTATCGTTCGTCATAGAAATCCGCGATGGCCAGGTGCGCTGACGCCCATGTGCTTATGGGCTAGACTTAGCACCATTATGTGATCGATGCGGTCGGTCGGCGGTTGCCGCTCGACCGATGTATATGACTTGAAGGTGCATGCGTATGAGCCAAGAGATGATGGACAAGACCTGCCGCGGGTTTGCCGAGGCGCTGGCCGCGCGCGAGCCGGTTCCCGGCGGTGGCAGCGCGAGCGCCTTTGTGGGCGCGCTGGGCGCGTCGCTGTGCGGAATGGTTGCCCGCTACGGTGCGACCAATCCCGCGCTTGCTGATCGTGCGGATGACCTGACGCGTGCGTTTGTCCATGCTGATGAGCTGGCCCAGGAGCTTGTCGAGTTGGTTGCCGAGGACGTTCGTGCCTATGGGCAGGTGTCCGCGGCGTACGGTATTCCGCGTGACGATCCGGCTCGAGCGACCGCGATTCAGGATGCGTTGCATGTGGCCGCGATGCCGCCGTACCGCATCATGGATGCCTGCGGACGTGCGCTGGCATTGCTCGAGGACATGGCCGATAAGGGTTCGCGCCAGCTGCTGTCCGACGTGGCGTGCGGTGCCGTGTTCTGCCGTGCCGCCATGCAGGGCGCGAGCCTGACGCTCTTTGCCAATACCACGTCCATGAAGGATCGCGCCCGCGCCGAGGGGCTCGAGGCGGCGTGCGATGAGCTGCTGGATACGTGGCTGCCGCGTGCCGATGCGCTGGCACGCCGCGCTGCCGACGCTGCAAGGAAGAGGGGATAGCCATGGCCGAGCTATTGAAGGGCGCTCCGGTCGCCCGCGCGTTGACTGAGGAACTCGCTGCCCGCTGCACTACGCTGCGCGAGCGCGGCGTTGTTCCGACGCTTACTATCGTGCGTGTGGGCGAGCGCGAGGACGACCTGTCCTACGAGCGTGGCGCCCTTAAGCGCTGCGAAAAGGTGGGCATCGAAGCTCGTCGTGTTTTGCTTCCCGACGATGTTTCACAGGACGAGCTGTTGTCTGCCATCGAGGAGATCAATGCCGATTCGGCTGTCCATGGCTGCCTGCTGTTCCGTCCGCTGCCCGCCGGCCTTGACGAAGACGCCGTTGCCGCGGCGCTCGATCCCGCCAAGGACGTTGACTCCATGACGCCGGCTTCGCTGCTCACTACGCTTTCGGGGCGTGGCGAGGGTTTTGCCCCCTGCACGGCAGAAGCTGTGCTGGCGATTCTGGATCACTATGGCGTTGAGCTGGACGGCGCCAAGGTTGCCGTTGTCGGTCGCTCGCTGGTGATCGGGCGTCCTGTAGCCGCCATGCTTACGTTGCGCAATGCTACCGTGACGACGTGTCATACGCACACGCGCGATCTCACTGCCGAGTGTCGAGCTGCCGACATTGTCGTTGCTGCGGTCGGACGCGCGCGTACGATTGGCGCGGATGCGGTCCGCAAGGGCCAGACGGTTATCGATGTGGGCATTAACTGGGATGAGGCGGCCGGCAAGTTGGTCGGCGACGTTGATTTCGATGCCGCGGAGCCGGTCGTTGGCGCCATCACGCCCGTGCCGGGCGGCGTGGGAGCTGTGACGACGGCAATTCTCGCCAAGCATGTGATCGAGGCGGCGGAGCGCGCATCGAAATAGGCGTTTTGGGCTGTTTGAGGGGTTAGCCATATACCACGTGGTCAAAAAGCGCCAAATATGAGTACTGTTGCCATGATAGTCACATATGTTTTACGTCTTTTGGGTTTCCTAACGATATTCATTCTCGTTAGGAAACCCATTTTATTGAACCTATGGGGAATAACGCTGTCTCGCTTTTGGACAAATAGGGATCTTCAGCACTCATTACAAGGAAATTTGCTGTTACTAAATTGGTGACAGTACTCATATTTGGCATTTTTTGACCACAAGGGCTGCCGAGGCCGTGGTTTCGCCCTTTCTGCGCCGAAGCGATACACTGTTATCGTTTGATTTCTTCGCTCAAGGAGGATGCGCATGCCGTGCACAACGATTTTGGTCGGTAAGAACGCGAGCTACGACGGGTCGACCCTGGTCGCGCGTAACGAGGACTCGTCCAACGGGGTGTTTGAGCCCAAGCGCATGCGCGTGGTGCATCCCGACGAGCAGCCGCGCGTCTACACGAGCGTCCTGAGTCACCTGACCGTTGAACTGCCCGATAACCCCATGCGCTACACGAGCGTCCCCGATGTTGTCCCGGGCCACGGCATCTGGGCCGAGGCCGGCTTCAACGAGCTCAATGTGGGCATGTCCGCAACCGAGACGCTCACCACCAACGAGCGCGTTCGCGGCGCCGACCCGCTCGTCGACTACGTGCCCGCCAAGGGCAACGAGGGCGAGGACGGCTATGTTCCGGCGCAGCCCGGTGGCCTGGGCGAGGAGGACATGGTGACCCTGGTGCTGCCGTATGCCAAGTCCGCCCGCGACGGCGTGCGTATCCTGGGCAACCTGCTCGAGCGCTACGGCACCTACGAGAACAACGGCATCGCCTTTAGTGATGTGGACGAGATCTGGTGGCTCGAGACCATCGGCGGTCACCACTGGATCGCCAAGCGCGTGCCTGACGACGCCTATGTGACCATGCCCAACCAGCTGGGTATCGACAGCTTTGACCTGGATGACGCCGAGGGCGCCCAGGCTGATCACATGTGCTCCGCCGACCTGCGCGCCTGGATGGCCGAGTGGCATCTGGACCTGACGCTGGGCGTCGAGGGCGACGGTCCGGCGACGGTCTTCAACCCGCGCGAGGCCTTTGGCTCGCACAGCGACAGCGACCACGTCTACAACACGCCGCGCGCCTGGTACATGCAGCGTTGCCTCAACCCCAGCGATGTGTGGGACGGCCCCGACGCCGACTACACGCCCGAGAGCGACGACATCCCCTGGAGCCGCGTGCCCGAGCGCAAGGTGACCCTCGAGGACATCAAGTACGTGCTTTCGAGCCACTACCAGGGCACGGAGTACGACTGCTACGGCAGTAAGGGTACGCCCGCCACGCGCGGTGCTTATCGTCCCATCGGCATCAACCGCAACAGCCAGCTTGCCGTGCTGCAACTGCGCCCCTATGCGCAGCCGGCGTATCGCGCCGTGCAGCGGATGGCGTTTGGCTCCAACTCGTTTAACGCGCTCGTGCCGCTGTACGCCAACGTCGAGACCATGCCCGAGTACTTTGCCGACACGCAGGCTCGCGTGACGTCCGAAAACTTCTACTGGGCCAACCGCCTGATCGGCGCGC
Source organism: Collinsella sp. (assembly GCA_018368345.1). Classification (GTDB taxonomy): domain Bacteria; phylum Actinomycetota; class Coriobacteriia; order Coriobacteriales; family Coriobacteriaceae; genus Collinsella. The sequence continues at coordinate 19,588 of JAGZEK010000001.1, read as the reverse complement.
TGGCCGACGTCCGCTTCCATGAGTGCGGCCGCGCAGTCGAGGATTATCAGGAGAAGGTCGGCGGCATGGGCCACAAGCAGATTCATGACGTCGACGCTGCCGTAGCCGTTCTGCCCGAGGCCGAGGTGCCTGCCGAGCTTGCACGCGCCAACGAGGAGTTTGCCGAGCTCGTGCGCGTGGAGACCGATGCCCTGTTGGGCAAGGTGCTCTACACCACGAGCTGCGCCATGAAGAACTCTTTCGCGATGAACGACAACGTGAGATAGGGATTTCCCGTCGATCGAATAGCGCTTAAACGCTTTGTCGCTTTCACTCAATCTTGGGTACAAGAACGCCAATGCAGTTGTTTGTGATTGGAGACAACCATGGTTATGAAACTCGATCAGCTTGTTAACGGCGCCATCAACGTGGGCTTCGGCGCCGCCGCCGTTGCCGTCGAGGGCAGCAAGAAGGTTCTCGACGACCTTAACACCAAGGGCGAGCAGGTGCGCAAGGACGCAGGCGCCCCCGGTATCGCCCGCAGTGTGTCCGACATGTTCGAACAGGCCGGCGGTACCATCTCCGATCTGACCGAGCGCTTGGGCATGCAGGGCGAGACCGCGGCCCAGCGCGTGCTCGACGAGCTCATTCTGGCTCGCGTCCGCGTCATGACAGCCCCCGAGCGCACGGCCTTCCTGGCCCATGTGCGCGACATCGTCGATTCGGTCGAGGACAACGTGACCTCGGTGCCCGTCGAGTCCGTTGAGCCCGACGATGCGAAGGATACCGAAGAGGCCGAGTAGTAGCGCAGATGGCAGATCCCACCACCGATTACAACAATCAAGACCCCTTGTGTGACGAGGCGGCGGTTGTCGATGAGGTCGACGCCACCGTCTCGGGCGCTCGCAAGAAGCCGCGCGCTGTCGATATGGTGCCCGAGGAGCCCGACGCGATGGCGCCGGACGAGGAATATCAGCTCACGCCGGCGGGTCGTCGCGAACGTATTGGGCAGATTGTTCGCCTGGTCAAAAAGTACCGCGTGTGGGATAACCTCACGCCGGTTCGTTTGCGCCGCCTGCTCGAGGAGCTCGGCCCCATGTTCGTCAAGATGGGGCAGATTCTGGCCAACCGGTCCGAGATTCTGCCGCAGCGCTTTTGCGATGAGCTGCGCCGTCTGCGCTCCGACGTGGAACCGGTGCCGTACGAGGTTGTGCTTCGCTGCCTGGAGGAAGAATACGGCCTGCGCCTGGGGGAGATGTTCGATGCGATCGACCCCAATCCGCTTGGTAGCGCATCGCTCGCGCAGGTGCACCGCGCTCGTCTGGTGACGGGCGAGGACGTGGCCGTCAAGGTGCAGCGCCCCGGTGCGCAGCAGGTTATGGCACAGGACATCGATATCATCCGCTCGGTGGTGCGTATCGTTTCCAAGTTCGTCAACACCGATCAATTCGTTGACCTGCACGGCGTAGTCGAGGAGTTGTGGACCTCGTTTCGCGAGGAGACCAACTTTTTGGCCGAGGCCAAAAACCTCAACGACTTCTACGAGTTCCATAAGAGCGTTCATGGCGTGACGTGCCCTAAATCCTATCTGGACCTGTGCACCGAGCACGTGGTGGTTATGGACTACGTCGACGGCATTTCGATCGCCGATCCTGAACGCTTGGTGGCCGAGGGCTATGACTTGGAAAAGATCGGTGCCGCAATCGTCGAGGATTACTCGACGCAGGTGCTCGATGACGGCTTTTTCCATGCCGACCCGCATGCGGGAAACATTATTCTCAAGGACGGCATCGTTTACTTTATCGACTTGGGCATGGTCGGACGCATGTCGAGTCACGATCGCGGTATCGTCAAGGACATGATTTTCGCCGTGGCCGAGGGTGACGTGCCCAAGCTCAAGGATTCGCTCATGCGCTTCGCCGTGACGCGTGGCGACTCGGCTGAGCTCGATCATTCGGCCTTTTTGTCCGATTTGGACTTTATCGTGGCTGACTTTGCAGGCCTTGACCTGAAGGATCTGGATATCGGCGAGTTTTTGACCTCGCTGTTAAACCTGGCGCGCAAAAACGACGTTGAGCTGCCGAGCGTGGTAACGATGTTCGCGCGCGGCATGGTGACGCTCGAGGGTTTGCTGACCGAGTACATGCCCAACGTCAACATGATCCAGATCATCCAAACGCACATTAAAAACGAGAAAAGCACCTATACGCGCGTGCGCGACATGGGGCGCGATCTTGCCGCGAGCAGCTATCGCGCGGCGAAGGGTTCACTCGAGGCGGCTGAGTACCTGGGGCTGGCTTCGCGCATGCTTACGCGCGGCCAGCTTAAGGTGAACACGCAGATCATGAGCAGCGATAAGGCACTGCGACAGCTGGGCGGAATTATCGACCGCATGTCGATGGCTATCGTTATCGCCGGCCTGTTTATCGGTTCGTCGGTGGTGTACTACGCACGCATCGAGCCGGTTGTGTTTGGTATCCCGGTCATTGGCTTTATGGGCTACGTGAGCGCGCTGGTGCTGGCGCTTATGCTGGGCCGCAATATCTGGCTCAACAGCCACGGCGGCAAACACTAGAGGCTGCGACCGTCACCGCATTTTCCTATCGCAAACAATAGCTTTTACCTTGGGCTTCGCCTGTGTGCGGGGCCCTTTTGCGTGATACCATTTTGACGGTAATAATCGATGGCCTAGATGGTGGTGCGGAGACGCACGAACGCGCGGTTTTCCTGCGCGTTTGGGAGAATCGGGGTGCAAGTCCCCGGCTGTACCAGTAACCGTAATTCCTCTTGGCTCGGGATGTTCGCGTCGCAGATCGGACGACGCGCCTGAGCCGTTAAGGTTAAGTCGGATCGCCTCCCATCTTGCATGCGGCTGCGGCGTATGCCGCCGGTGTGCATAGGGCTCTGGAGGGAAGGGGGACCCCGATGGGGGAACTCGAGCGTAACATGCGCGATGACGTGGGGCAGCCGCTGGGCAATGCTCCAAGTACAGACAATGGGGGACAACTGGATATGTTTGAGGACGAGCGCGAGCGCGCCTCGCTGCATCGCCGTGGCGCGATTGCACGCGGCGTAGCCAAGCGCGGCCTGGTGGCATTCCTGGCCTTCGCGATGGCCTTCAGCACCACGCCGGCTCAGCTGTGGGCCGAGGGCGCCGAGGGCATTGCCGAGGCTGTGGCTCAGGCTACGACGCCGGGCGAGGACGCAGCGCTTGCGGGCGGTGCCGCTGAGCAGAGCGGCGCCGAGGTTTCGGATTCCGGGAGCGCGCCTGCAGCCAGTGCCGCCACAACAGAGGCAGCAACTGGCGACGAAGGCTCGGCGACGGGGGAGAGCCCCGCCACGAGCGAGCAGTCTTCGACGGCATCCGCTGGCCAAGCAGGATCTGCCGCCGCGGCTGCCGTCCAGACAGAGAACTCGACAGAAACTGGCGATGTCGCCAAGAAGCAAGTCGAGGTCTCGTTCTCGATTGTCGGCACCGATGCCGACGGCAAGGCTCAGACCTGGGTGGCGCCTACGCAGCTCAAGCTCGACGATGGCGCGACGGCTGCGGATGCCTTCATTAAGCTGCAGGAGAAGACAGGCTTCAAGGCGAAGTACGAACCGAACACGGCATACGGTTTCTACCTCGAAAGCATCACATCCCCGAGCGATGGTCGCACGCTAGCCTACGATCCGACGACTTATGCCTTCTGGCAGCTGTTCGTTGACGGCGCGTCTTCCTCGGTTGGCGCGAGCAGCGTCAAGCTCACCCAGGGGCAGAAGATTGAGTTTGCCTATACGGCTGGTAGCTCGTCCCCTGTCGTTAAGGACCAGGTTGCCGCAAATGTGACCGTCATTGGTCGCGATGCCCAGGGCAAGACTCAGACTTGGGTCGATAACGCGCAGTATGTGGTGACGTCCGGCTCGAGCGCACTTGACCTTACGAAGGTCGCACTCGAGGCGAACGATATTGACGCCGTTGCTGCGGGCTCCTTCATTCTGAGCCTTAAGTACAACGGTGTTGAGCTGGGTACGCCGCTCGATTATTCGACCTATTGGCAGCTGTTCATCAACGGCAAGTCGAGTGACTATACGGCGGACAATGTCACCATCCATGCCGGCGATACCGTCACGTGGTTCTACGGTGGCTGGGGCGACCAGTTGCCGTCCGATTCTGTCCATGTTTCCGTTCAGGTGCTTGGCAAGGACAAGGACGGCAAGCAGCAGGTTTGGGCTTCGACGGGTCAGACGAGTCTCAAGGCGGGCTCTACTGCCAAGGATCTCCTTGAGCAGACCGGCCTTAAGCTCGATGCCGGCGAATCGTCTCGGGGCTGGTTCCTCAACGGCATTTATTCGCCGTTCGATGATGAGTCCTATTGTGGCCATGATGCTGCGACCAATAGCTATTGGCGCTTTTACGTAAATGGCAAGTTCGCCGACGTTGGCGCCGGTGCCTACGAGCTCCAAGAGGGTGACGCCGTCACCTTTATGTATGGTGCTGACGCCGATGCCCTTCCTGGCCAGGTTCTTGGCTCTGTCGATGTTATCGGTCCCGATGTCAACGGCAACAATACTCGCTGGGGCTCGGCAAGCAATGTTTCTTTGCTCGAAGGCTCTACTGCCCAGAACTTTATTGAGACGGTCCTGAAGGCCAAGGGCGTTACGTACAACGGCTCCCAGAGTGGTGAGTACTGGTTCCTCAATTCCATCAACTCGCCGTTCGATCACAAGCCGTATGCCTGGGATGCTGCGACCAATAAATATTGGCACCTGTATATCAACGGAGAGCCCTCCTTACTCTGCGCCAATCAGATTACGCTCAAGAGCGGCGATAAGGTTACGCTTGCCTATACCACCGACGATTCGGCCATGCCCGATCCCGACAAGATTGTCGTGGACCCGAGTGCGACGACTCCTGATTGGGATGCCGAGTGGGCCGGCTACGGCAACAGTGGCAACGGTTCGACCGTAACGGATGCCAAGACGCCTGCGCAGGCCGCCGGTCTTAAGTGGGCCTTCGATTGGAAGGCCGAGTCTGGTCAGCAGTATGCCAACTGCAGCGAGCCTGTCATTGCTAACGGCTTTGTGTACATCGCGACCGAGAACGAGCTCATTAAGATCGATTCGTCCACGGGCAAAAAGGTTGCCTCTGCGCCGCTTGCCTCCAAGGTGAGCTATACCTCTCGTCCGATCTATACCAATGGCCTTATCATCGTTCCGCTCAACGGCGGTGCGGTCCAGGCGATTACTGCAGACAAGCTGATCTGCAAGTGGCTGACGCCTGGTTTGACGGACTTGACGCAGAGCTCCTGCACCGTCGTTTCGGACGGCGAGTACGTCTATGTAGGCTCGGTCGATATTTCGTATGACGAGAATTACAACGCGACCTACGGCAACGGCTCCTTTGCGCGCATTAAGATTGCCACGGGCGAAGTTTCTTGGCAGAACATCGACCCTGCCGAGGGCTATTACTGGACTGGTGCGGCTTTGACGGATAAGTATGCCATCGTTCCTACGAGCGCGGGTACGCTTAAGTGCATTGATAAGACGACGGGCGATGTCGTTTCGACTATGAAGCTCGGCGCTCTCGCGAACGCCGACTGTGTCGCCGATCCGTCCAATGGTTCGACCTTCTATCAGATGACGCACGACGGAAAGCTCCATGTGATTTCGCTTTCGGCGAAGGGCGTACTGAGCGAGCAGAAGACGGTCGATCTGGGTCTTACGAATAACATGAGCGCACCGGCGGTGGCTGGCGAAAACTTGATTGTCGGCGGACAGACGGCTACTGGCTCTGCTCTGGCTCTCTATAATCTGAAGACCGGTAAGACCACGATGGTCACCGCTGCTGACGGTAAAGAACTGCCGGCCGGATTTAACGGTATTGCTGCTACTCCGCTGGTGAGTGTTCAGGGCGGCAAGACCTATGTGTACTTCACCGTTAACAGCGCGGATAGCAAGGATTACGTCAACTACTCTGCTGGTGGTGGCGTATATCGCTATACGCTCGGCGATGCAGAGGCGACGCAGATTTATGATGCGGCTGGCCATCACCAGCACTGCGACTCTCCGGTCATTGCCGATGCATCTGGCAACCTGTATTACATCAATGACTCGGGCACGCTGTTCAAGCTGGGGGCCGTTGAGTCTTGGACGGTTGCCTTTAATTCCAACGGCGGGTCTGCTTGCGACACTAAGTTTGTTGCTACGGCCGATGGCAAGCTGGTCAAGCCGGCCGATCCGACGCGCGATGGCTACACTTTTGGCGGTTGGTATACCGATGAGGCTTGCACGCAGGCGTATGACTTCAGTACGCCGGTGACGGCCGATCTGACGCTGTATGCCAAGTGGACCAAGAATGCCGTTAACCCTGGCGGCAATGGTGGTTCTGGCTCCAATGGCGGCAATGGTGGCGCTGGCAACGGTTCCGGTGCTGGCGCTGGCACGGGTTCCGGCTCCGGCACGAAGGGCCAGCAGGCTGGCGGCGCTGTCGCCCCGGGTCAGAAGCCGGTGACCAAGACGACGGTGTCGACCAAGACCGAGACCAAGGACAACAAGTCCGACAAGAAGTCTGACAACAAGTCTGACAAGAAGGACAGCAAGTCCGACAAAAAGTCCGATTCCAAGTCCGATACGGGCGCTGCTTCCACGACCACTGCTAAGAAGTCCTATAGTGCTTCCGAGCAGGAGACTGGCACCAATCCGCTCGCCATCGTCGGCGTTGCCGCCGGCGTCATTGGTCTCGCCATCGTCGGCGTGTTCGTGTTCACCAAACGTCGGTAGGTGAGGGCTGTGTCCAATAAATCCAAGGACGCTGACCCCAAGCAACCAGATTCCTCGTTTATCCAGCTCGATGATCCAAAGCAACAGGGCGTCGCTTCGGCGGCGTCCGCCCCTCGACGGAAGGCGCTTACTGGCGTCCTGACCGCCGCGTGCGTTGCGCTAATTGTCATATCGCTGGGCTTCGTCCATCCTTCCGAGAGCGGCGCCTGGTCCATTGACTGGATCGTTCAGACCGTGACGGGGGAGAGCGTCGTCGCGAAGGACGCCAAGGGGTCTGACTCGACCGTCGCTTCGGGTAAAGCTGGCTCCAAGGATTCCAAATCTTCGGATGGTGCGAACGACGAGTCTAAGGGTTCGGATAAATCTGACTCTAAGAAGGAGTCCGAGTCTTCGGACAAGGAATCAAGCAAGGGCTCGGATAGCAAGAAGTCCGATGGTCAGGACGGCAAGAAGTCTGGCGATAAATCCGCTGCCCAAAATACGGGAGCCGGCGATACTTCCAATGTGTCTGGTGGTGCTTCTTCGGGCGGTGGCCAGTCGTTTGATGGAGCCTCATCTTCTAATGGTGGAAACGCCTCCTCGGGCGGCCAGAGCGGCTCACAGGAGTCCAACTACGTAACGGTGACGGTTTCGGTCACATCGAGCGCCGTGGGCAATCCTGTGTCCTCTGGTGGCACCTTTACCTTTAACGAAGGCGCTACCGTCTACGATGCCCTGTGCGCGCTGGGCCTTTCTGTCAACGCACATGGCTCGTCGTACGGCACGTATGTCTCCGCGATTGGTGGTTTGGCCGAGAAACAGCACGGCGGCACGAGCGGCTGGATGTACTCCGTCAACGGCGCAACGCCCATGACGGCGTGCGGCAACTACGTTCTCTCCAACGGCGACAACGTGGTTTGGTATTACGTGACAGGCTAGAGGTCTCGACATAGCGCGCCAGACGGGCGGTCCGGACAAACATCCGGGCCGCCCGTTTTTCATGCGAATGGGACTGGGCAGCCGGGTCTCTCGGCAAACAAAAAACCGGTTGGAACGGGAATTCCAACCGGTTATACATTCAAGCAAATAGTGAATCGACTACGACCGTGCGCCCTCGAGGAAGAAGCGGCGGCTGAAGTAGTTGTACCAGGTGACGAGGAACGTTGCGATGGCCTTCATGGCCTGGTAGCCGATGCTCAAAAACGTGACGCCCACAAACATGTACAGGTCGTTGAGGCCCAGACCGATCACCGACAGGATGGTGAAGATCGTGAACTCGCGCTTGCGGCTCATGCCTTCGCGATGGTCGAACACGTACTTCATGCTGAGCCAGTAGTTGACCACGACGGACGTGATAAACGAGACCGTGGTGCTCATCAAGAAGTCGAGGTGGAACAGCTCGACGAGCGCAATAAGCATGCCCCAGTCGATGCCAAAGGAGATAAGACCCACGACGGCGAACTTGAGGAACTGCTTGGTATGAGGTTGTGCCAGCGCCTTGCGCACGTAATCACATCCAATGCGTTGATGAATCGAGCAGAGGATACTTTAGAGCTTTTGCAAGGGAAACGTAAGGTCTTTGCCAAGAACAATACGAACTCGCCAAATTTTCAAGTGTTAATCCGCAAACGTTGAAAATTTGCCCGTAAACGAACGATGCCCACGGGCGATACTGTGCTGAGCGCGCATTGTCCGTGGGCATCGTAAGGCCGTAGGGTTGTGAGTTACTTGGTCTCGTCACCCTCCAGGAAGATCTTTCGGGTCACAAAGTTGTAGACCATGACAAGCGCGGTGGCGCAGATCTTGGCGATATTGGCCTCGAGCCCCAGACCGGTGTTGAGTGTCAGCACGATACCGTCGTTGAGTGCCAGGCCGATTACGGACAGCACGACAAAGATGATGAACTCGCGGCGACGGCTCATGCCTTCCTTGTGCGCAAACACGTACTTCATGCTTGCGAGGTAGTTAAAGATGAGCGAGACGATAAAGCCACTGGTGTTGGCGATTAGGATGTTGAGGCCCAGACCGTAGTGGAGCAGATTCATAATGCCAAAGTCGATAACCGTGGCAATGACACCGACGACGCCAAATTTCATGATCTGCGCAAGGAGCTTTTGCATGGTACCTGCCTTAGGGTGGCGCCGGGGCGCCGCGGGGATGACAAACTCAGCAAGTTTAGCCAATCCCCGCGGGTGGTGCTAGGCGCGCTCCTCGATAGCACCGTTTCTATATGTATCGAGCAGCTGACGCAGGTCCTGGATCTGACTGCGGATCTTGGCGCCAGTATCGGTGTCGCTCACCATGCGGCGACGGTCTGCTTGGTCAAAACGGTTGGTCTCGCTTTCGATGTCCACGTTGCGCGTGAGTGCCTCGGCAACCGTCGTAAAGGCCCGGTGCGACTTGAGGCGGCAGCCGCGCGAGCTCGAGATGAGCGTATAGCCGGCGATACCTGTCTTGGGATGGTAAGCGCGGCAGAAGCCGCCATCGATGACCAGCAGCTTGCCCTCGGCGCGGATGGGCTGCTCGCCCTTGGTGGTTTTAACGGGCGTGTGGCCGTTGATGATGTGGCCGGTCGGTGAACATGCCATGGGCGCGACGCCAAACTCGCGCATGATGTCATCGCAGACCGAGGGCGACTTGGTAAGCGTAAAGTACGGATCCATCGGCTCGACCCAGGTGCTCTTATCGGCGATATAGGCGCGCTCAAAGGTACGCACCAGGCGTCCGCTGGCGGGTGAGTTAAAGCCAATCCACAGGTACCACATCCAGTCGAGGGCGTCGCGGTCGCCCACGCGCCAGGCGCGGCGGGCGATGTGGTCGCAAAAATCGAGATAATCGCGGCCAGCGTGCCAGGTGCCCAGACAGTTCATGCTGCTAAAGGTGCCGTCTTCGTTGAGCGGAACGCAGCCGTGGAAGAGCAGGTTGCCGTTGGCGACCTTGTACATCGAGCCGTGGGAATAGAGGAAATCGATATGGCGATGCAGGTGATCGGCGGTGACAAATTCGGACACGAGTTTGTCGATGATGTGCTGCTCCTCGGGCGTGAGCGTGTAGGGGTCCGCCGGATCGACGGTGGGGAAGTCGTTGGTCATGAGCGGCCACACGCTGCCGTCGGCGAGCGTGACCGTGCCGGTGTCGTGTTCGATCTTGTCGAGTAACAGGCGGTCGGTCATATCGAACTCGGGGTGGCGCTGGATAATCTGGCCCTCGAGCTTAAAGAGCAGCACGTTGATGGCCTTGATCAGCGGGGTGATGGACTCACCGGCGGTATAGGTGGCATCGGCAAAGGCGACAAGCTCGCGCAGCGAGATACCGTAGTCGTTCTCGAGGATCTCATAGTTGTCATAGCGAAGGTTGTTGCGCAGCACCGTGGCGATGCAGGCAGGTTCACCGGCCGCAGCGCCCATCCACAGCAGGTCGTGGTTGCCCCACTGGATGTCGAGTGAATGGTAGGTGAGCAGGCGGTCCATAATCTTGGCCGCGCCGCCGCCGCGGTCGAAGATGTCGCCCACCAGGTGCAGGTGGTCGACGGCCAGGCGCTTGATGAGCGAAGCGAGCGACTCGATAAAGTCGTCGGCGCTGGCGGTCTCCAGGATGGACTCCACGATGCGCTCGTGATAGCGCACGCGATAGTTGTTCTCGTCCGGGTGCGTGTGCAACAACTCGTCGATGATGTAGGCGTAATCGCGCGGGATGGCCTTACGCACCTTGGAGCGCGTGTAGCGGCTTGAAAGCGAGCGTGCGACCATGATGAGCTGGTCAAGCATCGTCTTGTACCAGGTTGGCGAGTCCTCGCGCTGGCTGCGGACCAGCTCGATCTTCTCGCGCGGGTAGTAGATGAGCGTGCACAGCTCGCCCTTTTCGGCAAAGGAGAGCGTGTCGCCAAAGATCTCGTCGACATGTTCGCGCACGACGCCCGAGCAGTTATTGAGGATGTGCATAAAGGCTTCGTACTCGCCGTGCACGTCGCTCATAAAATGCTCGGTGCCCTTGGGTAGGTTGAGGATGGCCGAGAGGTTGATAATTTCGGTAAACGCGGATTGTTCGGTGGGGAACTGTCTCGACAGCAGGCGCAGATACTTGAAGTCTTGCGGGTTGCGATCGAATGCGACCATGAAACACCTTCCGATGGAGCTGGTAAAACTGATAAACAGCGTCAAACGTTTATCAGTATGCGCCGCTTTTGTTTCGATTTTGCGCCAGCGGCTGAATTGTCGGCCGAACGGTTTGGTAAATCGATTTAGTGAAGGTAGATGTGTCGGTTGGGTGGAGACGACAGAGGGTGTTTTCTCAGATATTTATGCGTGGGGCCGGTGGAGACGATGGTGGTAAAGATGTTCACTATTTTTGGTTCGATTTGGTAAATAGTGGACATATGTACCGCATGTAGGCTCACTGTGCGATAATTTGCGCAGCAATGAGTAAGGAGCCTCATATGAGTGATTTTGTCCTGACCTGTGAATCCGCCGCCGACCGAACCCGTGAGTTCTTTGCGTCGCGCAATATCCCTGTCGTGTGTTTTCATTACGAGATCGACGATGTTGTCTATACGGACGATCTGTATCAGTCGATTACGCCGGACAAGTTTTTTGCCCAGATTGCCGCGGGCGCCATGCCCAAGACGTCTCAGGTGAGCGTGGGTGAGTATGAGGAGTTTTGGGAGCCGTTTGTTGCCGAGGGTAAAGACGTGCTGCACCTGACGTTGTCTTCGGGTATTTCGGGCACGTATGGATCGGCCTGCGTTGCGGCGCAGATGCTCGCGGATCGCTATCCCCAGGGCGGCAAGGTGCGCGTCATCGATTCGCTGGCGGCGTCTTCGGGCTTTGGCCTGTTGCTGGAATATGCCGCCGACGTGCGCGATAGCGGGGCTTCACTCGACGAGACGGCTGTCTGGATCGAGGAGCACAAACTCAACCAGCACCACTGGTTCTTCTCGACCGATCTGTCGAGCTACCTACGAGGCGGTCGCATTTCGGCCGCGAGCGCGATCATTGGCACGGCGCTTAAGATTTGCCCGCTTATGACGGTCGATTGCGATGGCAAGCTGTCGCCACGTGAGAAAATTCGCACTAAGAAGCGAGCGATTTCCGAGATGGCTAAGACCATGATGGCACACGTGCAGGACGGTGCGGATTATTCGGGTAAGTGCATCATGTCGCACTCGGCGTGCCGCGAGGATGCCGAGGCAGTTGCGGCGCTGATTGAGGAACGGGTTCCGCAGCTTAAAGGCAAGATTGAGATCAATGACATCGGTACTCTGATTGGCTCGCATACCGGGCCTGGTACGGTGGCGCTCTTCTTTATGGGCGACAAGCGCGTGGATTAACTTGGCCCATCACGTCGCTGCGTAATTGCTCAAACGAAAACGGCCCGCCTCACGTTTGTGGGGCGGGCCAAGATGTTTTGCTAGCGTTTCTTTCCGCGGAAGAAAAAGCCGTGCAATGACGGCTTAAGGCCGCGGTTGGCGCGATGCTCCTCGACGCGCTCGTGGATCGAAGCGACGCGCTCGATGACTTCGTCGGGAATCGGCACGTCGGGATTCATGTTCTCGACCTGGCTGACCTCGGCGGCGGCGACCTGGTCGATAATGGGCACATCGTCGCGCGAGATGACGGGTGTGGCGTCTTCCTTCATCTTGCGATAACGCTGCATCATGTCGGTCTGTAGCTGCTGGGCCGAAGGCGGCGTCCAGATGATGGCGTTGGCGCCGGCGGCGATGGTTTCACGGATGCTCTCGGGCGTCTTGCCGCCCGGCGCGATGAGCGGCAGGTTGGGATAGTGCTCGCGCAGCTCGCGTAGGACCTGGGGCGTGTTCTTGCCGGCGGCGATGTTGAGAATCTTGGCTCCAGCGCGCACCTTGGCGCGGGCATCGTCGTCGCAGCGAACGACCGTGGCGATGACGGGGATGTCGGCGATGTTGGTGATGTGCTCGACCATCTCGGCAGTGGCGGGGGAATTGACCACGCAGCCCGCCGCGCCCTGCATCTCGGAGACGGCTGCCATCTGCACGGAGCGCTTACCGGTCGTAGTTCCGCCGCCCACGCCTACAAAGACCGGGCACTCGGCGACGGTCAGCAGCGCTTGCGTAATGGCGGGCTGCGGCGTGAAGGGGTAAACGGCAAAGACGGCATCGGCGTTGGAGTTGCGGATGACGGCCACGTCGGTGGTGTAGATGAGCGATTTGATACGACGGCCGAAGAGCGTAAAGCCGCTGGCCTCCTCGATCTCGTCGGGCATGCGGAGGGCCGCCTTGCGCAAACGCCCGTCGATGGGCAGCGGCTCCATGGGGAGCAGTCCGTTGGGGGTCACGGCTACCTGGGGCTCGGTGAACTCGTCTGCGAGCTCGACCTCGGAGAAATCGACCGAGGCGACGATGTCCTCGTGAACCTCGGCGGGCACATCGATGGGAGCTTGGTCGTTTGCCGCGGCAGGCGTGTCGAAGGAGCTGGTGCCGACGAAGGCGTCGACGCGCTCATTTAGATCGTTGAGGGTATCCATGGAAGCTCGATTCTATGTGATGACAGCCGGCGCGATGCAGCCGGAATTGCGAATGCTAAATCGTTTGACGAGTTGATTTTTCCCCGCCGCGTCCTCCGTTAGACCGAAGGGCGGCGAACGTGAAGGAGCTGTGGTGGCGGTGATCGAGGTGCTATCTTGAAAGTCCCGTTTAAAAGAGAGGTGACGCGGTATGGAATTTTCGGCAATGTTGGGCTCGATTGGCCTATGCGTGGGTGCAATCGTAGCCGCCGCGGTCATCTACTTTGTGGTCACGGCCATTAAGGGCAAAAGGGCCGAACGCAAGGAGCGCACGATGCTTAAACAGCATCGCGACCAGCAGGGCAAACGCGCACGGAGATAGCTTGTTGAGTTTTGGATCCGTGCGCTAGCTGCGTTTTCGGATCAGGGCAATGTAGAAGCCCTCAAATTCGCGGCCGGGCGGAATGGTGAGCGTGCCGGGCAGGCCGTTGGCGATGGCCGATACCTGACCCGCGGCAATGGCCTCGGTGAGAGCGTTGCACTCGATACGCGGCTCCTCGCCGGCTTCCTGAGCACGGCGCGTTTCACTTTCGCTCGGCGTGCCGTCAAGGGGGATGAGCTCGCAGTCCATATGCTTGTCGAAGGCCTCTTGCAGGGCGTCCTCGTTTTCCTGCGGCATAATCGAACAAGTGGAATAGACGAGCGTGCCGCCCGGTTTGAGGGCACCCATGGCGCGGTCCAAAAGTGCTCGCTGCGAGCGGGCGCACTTGCTCAGCAACTGCTCGGTGAGGCCGCGCAGGCTTTTCTCGTTGCCGCTGATGACGGTGCCCGTGCCGGTGCAGGGAGCGTCGAGCAGGATGCGGTCAAAGCGGAAGAATTCGTCGAGCTCGCGTGCGTCGATGCGCATGACGGGCACGTTTTTGGCGCCTTGGCGGTGGAGGTTGGACTCAAGCTTTTCGGCGCGGGGAATGCTCATCTCGCAGGCCGTGAGGTGTGCCTGGCCCTGGGTGAGGGCGGCGATCTGCGTCGTCTTGCCGCCAGGGGCTGCGCACATGTCCAGGATGTCCTCGCCGGCCTGAGCGCCCAGGACCAACGGCGGCATCATGGACGACAGGCTCTGCAGATAGATTTTGCCGTCGAGGTAGATGTCGAGATCCCACAGATCGGAAACCTGGGCCTCGGGCAGGATAAAGGCGTCCGGATACCAGGTAACGGATTGGTGCGCGATGCCGGCGGCATCGAGCGCCGCAGCGATGTCCTCGGCGGTTGCCTTGAGCGTGTTGGCGCGCAGCGTGACCGGGCGTGCAGCTGCGGCGCCGAAGCCCTCGATCATGAGCTCGGCATCGGCGGGCGCATAGGCGCCGGCGACCGTGTCGACCATAAAGCGCGGCAGGTCGGCGGCGGAGTGTTGGGCGGCAAGTTGGTCGGAAAGCTCGGTAGCAGCAAACTGCCTGAGCTTGAGCTCGGCCTTGACCTGCTTTTTCTGCTTACGACGACGCGGCTTGGACATCCGTCTTTCCTTCCCATTCCATTACATGTCGAGTGTTTAGTACTGGCTCTCGTGCTTGCTGAAGAAGTCGAAGCGCGGGGGCAGCGGCTTTACGCGGTGCTCGCCGGGCTTCTCGCCCAGGCTCTCCACAAACTCATCCGTGGAGGCGAAGATGTTATCCCAGCTAAAGAAGGCGACCGGGTCAACGTCGAAGTACTCGCAGATGAGCTCGCAGCCGGCCGGCACAATACCGTGCATCAGGACGGTCGCCACGCGCAGTTCGGTAAAGGCGTCGACGAGCGCCTGCGTCATCGCGGCATTGGCCGGCTCGCCCTCGAGCTTGTTGGCGGCCTTGGAGGCATCGCTCCAGCGCTTGTTGGCGGCACGCAGGTAGTCGTCGCACACGGCGAGCGCGCGGTGCGTCTCGAACTTGTACATGGCCTGCTCAAAGGCGAGGGCAGCCTGCTCGGCGGCCTCGACCACGGCGGCAGAAGCCGCGCCGGCGGGGATACAGCCGTTGCGGTAGGGGCTCTCGTCGCCTTCCTTGACGGCGACGCCGTAGAAGCAGCTGCGGGCCAGACGGTTGAACACGCCGGTCAAAAGGGCGCTCTCCTTAAGGGCCGGATCGATGACGCGCTTGTCGTCGCAGGCGCGCACCTCGTTGCCGTCCTTGTCCTTGCCAGTCACACGCGTGTCGTATGCCTTGGGGCTAAAGCTCACTGGCTTTTCGGACAGGCCGAGCGACAGCCAGTGCGCGCGCATCTGCTCGCAGGTGTAGTGGTTGAGCAGGTCGTCTGCCGGCGGGGGAGGCGTCTGCGAGGACGAGCTGGCCTTTTTGCCCATGTAGAGCAGGTGGTAGCAGGCGCTGACGGTGCTCTGCGTGAGGTCCCAGCCCAGGGCCTCCCACATGGCGGTCTGCGCGATGCAGTAGAAATAGATGTTGTCCTGACCGATGAACTGGTAAATCTGAGCGTCGTCAGAGCACCACCAGTCGCGCCAGTCGAGCGAGCTGTGCTGGTAGGTGGGTGCGGGCACCTGCGTGGAGTCGGCGGCGGGCTCGCCCATGAGGGCGGCATCCTGGGCGGCGACGCCCTCGGTCACGCCGGCGGCCTTGGCATCGCGTGCGAGCACGGTACGCGTATAGCTGATGGGCGCCCATAGGCTCTCGGGCCAGCACCAGCAGGTGACGTCGGAGACGCCATCGACCTCGGGCACCGGAACGCCCCAGTCGATGTTGCCGGTGATGCGGAAGGGCACGAGCGCCTTGCCGCTGCGGAAGCGCACGCCGCCGTTGGCGAGCACCGCGTGGGCGTCGTCGCGCTCCTTCCAGCTGGGGAAGGTGACGGTAAAGCTGCTCTTGTTGCCCTCGGGCTCCAGCACGGTGTGCTCAGGAAGCTGATCCTCGACGGCATCGAAGGCTTCGCGGAACTTGTTCTGGATGTAGAGCTGGGCCGGCAGCAGCCACTCCTCCATGGTCTTGGAGACCACGGAGCGAACCTGCGGGTTCTGGGCGAGCTTGGCGGTATAGGTCTTCATAAAGTCGAGGTAGGCCGGCAGGTCGAAGTAGAGGTTGTCGACCGGGCGCAGCTCGGGCACCTCGCCAGTGAGCTGACTCTTGGGCGCGATGAGCTCCTCGGGCTCAAACTGGTGGCCCAGGTCGCACTCGTCGGCATAGGCCTTCTCGGACTTGCAGCCCTGGATGGGGCAGCGGCCGATCACCTGACGGCCGTTGAGGAACGTGCCGGCCTTGGCATCGTAGAATTGCAGCGTGGAGCGCTTGGAGATGGTGCCCTGCTCGTGCAGGCGCTTGATAATCTCGGCGGTCACCTCGTTGTGAATCTGCGCAGCCGGCTCAAGGCCCGAGCCGCCGTATATGTCACAGCTGATGTTGTAGTTGTTGAGGGTCGCGGCCTGGCGGGAGTGATTGGACTCGACATACTCGCTAATGGACTTGTCGTAGCCCTCGTTCTCCTTGAGCTTGCGGTAGCTCTCCATGATGGGCGAGCCATAGCAGTCGGTGCCCGAGGTGAAGATGACGTTCTCGCGGCCCAGGCGGTCGCGCAGGAAGCGGGCGAAGAAGTCGGCAGGGACAAAGACGCCGCCAACGTGGCCAAAGTGAAGACCCTTGTTGCCGTAGGGCTCGCCGGCGGTAACGATGGCGCGGCGAGGCCAGCTGGGACGGTCGTTCATGGAGTATTTGGATGCCATGGGACTCCTTCGCATATGGTAAGAGCGCGGCCGGGCGCAAGGCCTGGCGACGCGGTGGTCAATTCGTGCATATCGTTCGACATTATCGCACATGCGGACGGGTACGTGGCAGGGGCGCTATCCTAAGATGCTATGAATGAGATTTCCAACATACATGCGTTTGAGGACGAGGATTTTCTGCACGCTTGCTTCGTGTGGGGAATGGTCGTAGTCGGCGTGTTTGCCGTGTGCCTGGTGCCGGTGTTTATGCTGCTGGGCGGGCCTGTAGACTTGGATGCGGCTGACGCGGGCGGCTGGATGGCTGTCGTGGGCTGGATAGTCGGCTTGGCTGCGATCTCAATGGCGTCGTTCGCCGTGCACGAGCTGGTGCACGCGGTGTTCTTTAAGCTGCTGGCGCCTGCGGGCGCGAAGGTGACCTTTGGGGCGAATCGCGAGGCGGCGATGATCTATGCCTGCGCCGAGGGGATTGTGTATTCGCGCCGGCGGTATATGGCAATTTGCCTGGCGCCGACGGTTGTTGTGACGACAGCGTTTGCCCTGGGGTTTGCGTTTTCGGGCTATCCGCTGCTGTGCTATCTGGCTGCCGGCTTGCATTTGTCGGGCTGTGTAGGCGACTGGTATTACGTGCGGACCATTTTGCGCGACCGCCGCATTATCGCCTGCGAGGATACGTCCTTTGGCGTGCGCTTTTTTGGGTGAGGAGATGTCGATGAAGTCGTTGTTGCTGCATGCGTGCTGTGCACCATGCTCGCTTGAGCCGGTTCGCCTGCTGCGCGAGGAGGGGTTTGAGCCCACGATTTGCTGGACCAACTCCAATATTCAACCGCGCGATGAATGGCAGCGCCGCTTGGACGAGCTGCGCCGGTGGTGTGCCGATGGCGACATCGAGCTCATCGAGGCAGGGGAGGACCGCGATCGCTGGGAGACCGGCGTGGCACCGCTGGGTGCCGATCGGCCTCGTCGCTGTCGCGCGTGCTATGCCCTGCGCTTGGCCGAGGCGTGCCGCGTGGCCCAGGAGCGCGGGTTTGAGCTTGTGGGCACGACGCTCGCCGTCTCGCCGTACCAGCTGTTCGATACCTGCAATGACGTGCTTGAGCGCTTGGCGGCGGCACATGGGCTCACCCCGGTGATTCGCGATTTTCGCCCGTATTACCCCGAGGCGACACGCCGTTCGCGCGAGCTTGGCATGTATCGGCAGAACTACTGTGGTTGCCGCTTCTCGGCTGTCGAGGCGGCCATGGACCGCGCCCGCATCCGCGACGAGCGCAAAGCCGCCAAAAAGTAGTTCACTTGGGACGTCAGCCTGCTAGGATGTAGAGCGGACTTTAGCTATATAAGGAGAATCCGACGTGTCTATGCGTACCGATGATTTTGACTATAACCTGCCCGAAGAACTCATCGCCCAGGCGCCTGCCGAGCCGCGCGACTCCTGCCGCCTGCTGGTGGTTGATCGCAAAGGCTCCGAGACAGGAACGCCGCTAGAGCATGGCGGCACCGTCGAGCACCGCATCTTCCGTGACATCATCGACTATATCGAGCCGGGCGACGTGCTCGTCATCAACCAGACGCGCGTGATGCCGGCTCGCCTGATTGGCCGCAAGACAGGCTCGGGCGGCGTGGTCGAGACGCTGCTGCTCAAGCGCCGCGAGGACGTTGACCCGCTGGGTCATGTTTGGGAGTGCCTGGTCAAGCCGGGTAAGCGCCTGAAGCCCGGTGCTCAGATTGAGTATCGTGCGGGCGGTGCCCATGCGCCCGAGGGCGCGCCCGTGGTGCTGACGGCCGAGGTCATCGACTTTGTCACCGATAGCCGCGGCGGCCGCCTGGTGCGCTTTGAGCCGGTCGGTTGCAATGCCGCCGGCGACCCGCGCACGCTCGACGAGGCCATCCATGCTGCCGGCCACGTGCCGCTGCCGCCCTACATTACCGATTACGAGGGCGATCCCGAGAAATATCAGACCGTCTACGCCATGAAGGAGGAGCACTCGGCTGCCGCTCCCACGGCGGGTCTGCACTTTACCCCCGAGCTTATGGCCGCTATCGAGGCCAAGGGCGCCAAGTTTGCTGCCGTCGAGCTCGAAGTGGGCATCGATACCTTCCGTCTGGTGGAGGAGGACGATCCCACGCAGCACGTGATGCACACCGAGCGCTACCACGTATCGCAGGAGGTGGTCGACGCCGTGCATAAGGCGAAGGCCGAGGGGCACCGCGTGATCGCCGTCGGCACTACCGCCGTGCGTTCGCTCGAAAGCGCCTTTGACGCTGAGGCACCGGTGTCCGATCCGGCCGTGACGGCGCGCTATTTTGAGGGCCGCGAGGACGGGGCCGATACACTTGGCCGCGGTGACATCGTGGTGCGCGAGAACGCCACGACGCAGCTTTACCTCATGCCCGGCTCGACCTATCACGTGGTCGATGCGCTGATCACGAACTTCCACGTGCCGCGCTCCACGCTCATGATGCTCGTGAGCGCGCTTGCCACCCGCGACCAGATCATGGATGCCTACGCCGCTGCCATCGAAGAACGTTATCGCTTCTTCAGCTTTGGCGATGCGATGCTCATTTGTTAGTTACGCGGTTCTACGAACCGCGTAACTACTCGACGCTGCGCGGGCCGCATTTGGACAATCTGACGTTCAACTTCAAGGGCGCGACCAGAAGGTCAGCGCCCTTTCGTTTCACGTCACCTTGTCTCAA